>NZ_CP108131.1:4800000-6077952 GCF_036203305.1 Streptomyces sp. NBC_00190
TGGGACCTGGACAAGGCGCACCCGGCGGCGTCGAGCGCGGACATCGACTACCTGCTGGAGCACGTGAACTCGGTGCTGGCGGTGCCGCTGACGCGTGACGACGTGCAGGGTGTGTACGCGGGCCTGCGGCCGCTGCTGGCCGGGGAGTCGGACGCGACGAGCAAGCTGTCGCGCGAACACACGGTGGCGCACCCGGTGCCGGGGCTGGTGGTGGTCGCGGGCGGCAAGTACACGACGTACCGGGTCATGGCCAAGGACGCGGTCGACGAGGCGGTGCACGGGCTGGACCAGCGGGTCGCGGAATGCGTGACGGAGGACGTGCCGCTGGTCGGCGCGGAGGGGTACCGGGCGCTGTGGAACGCGCGGGCGAGGACCGCCGCCCGGACGGGCCTTCACGTGGTGCGGGTGGAGCACCTGTTGAACCGGTTCGGGTCGCTGACGGAGGAACTGCTGGACCTGATCGCCGCCGACCCGGGGCTGGGGGAGCCGGTGACCGGGGCGGAGGACTATCTGCGCGCCGAGATCGTGTACGCGGCCTCGCACGAAGGGGCGCGGCACCTGGACGACGTACTGACGCGGCGGACACGGATCTCGATCGAGACCTTCGACCGGGGGACGCGGTCGGCGCGGGAGTGCGCGGAGTTGATGGCCCCGGTCCTGGGGTGGGATAAGCAGCAGATCGAGAAGGAAGTGGAGCACTACGAGAAGCGGGTCCAGGCGGAGCGGGAATCGCAGCGCCAGCCGGACGACCAGACGGCGGACGCGGCGCGGCTGGGGGCGCCCGACATCGTTCCGTTGTAAGTCCGGGATGCGGAAAGGGGAACCGCGGACCCGGGGCGCCCGTCCGTTGCGGAGTGAGGAACAATGAGGTTTCTGCCGGGGCGGGTTACCGCGGACCCCGGCAGCTGCCGGGGCCGCCGGAGCGGGCGGCACGATCGCAGAGGGGACGCATGTCGAAGCCGGAGCACGGGACGCCTGCGGCGAAGCCCGAGGATGAGGGAGCTGCGGCTCCGGCTGCGCCGGCCGAGGCCGCGCCTGCTGGGGGTGCGAAGCCCGCGGCTGCGAAGCCGGGGCTGACGAAGGCCAAGGCCGAGGAGGGGAAGCCCGTGGCCAAGGCCGGGGCCGATGCCGTGGCCGAGGACGCGAAGGCCGTGGCCAAGGCCGAAGACGTCAAGGACGCGCCTGGGCCTGGGGCGAAGCCCGAGGCGGCCAAGGCCGACCTGGCGAAGCCCAGGGCCGAGGCGGCCAAGGCCGACCTGGCGAAGCCCGTCAATTCCGTGGTGGAGAAGGCCGATGCCGTGGCCGCCGAGGTCAAGGCCAGGGCCGAGGCCGCCAAGTCGGCCGGGAACGGCGAGGACAAGGGCCGGCTGCTCGCGGGCCGCTACCGGCTGGGTGCCGTGCTCGGCAAGGGCGGCATGGGTACCGTCTGGCGCGCCGAGGACGAGACCCTCGGCCGGATCGTCGCCGTCAAGGAACTCCGCTTCGGCACCGGGGTCGACGAGGACGAGAAGCGCCGTCTGATCACCCGTACCCTCCGCGAGGCCAAGGCCATCGCCCGGATCCGGAGCGGGGGCGCGGTCACCGTCTTCGACGTCGTCGACGAAGACGGCCGCCCCTGGATCGTCATGGAGCTCATCGAGGGCCCCTCGCTCGCCGAGTTCATCCGGGAGAACGGTCCCCTCACCCCGCACCGCGCCGCCGAGGTCGGCCTTGCGGTGCTCGACGTCCTGCGCGCCGCGCACGGCCAGGGCATCCTGCACCGGGACGTCAAACCGTCCAACGTGCTCATCGCCGCCACCGGCCGCGTCGTCCTCACCGACTTCGGCATCGCGCAGGTCGAGGGCGACCCCTCCGTCACCTCCACCGGCATGCTCGTCGGCGCGCCCTCGTACATCTCCCCGGAGCGCGCCCGCGGTTACAAGCCCGGTCCGCCCGCCGACATGTGGTCGCTCGGCGGTCTGCTGTACGCCGCCGTCGAGGGCGTGCCCCCGTACGACAAGGGCTCCGCCCTCGCCACCCTCACCGCCGTGATGACCGAGCCGGTGGAGCCGCCCAAGAACGCGGGCCCGCTCACCGAGGTCATCTACGGCCTGCTCGCCAAGGACCCGGCCCAGCGGCTCGACGACGTCCGGGCGCGGGCGATGCTCACCGCCGTCGTCAACGCGCCCGAGCCCGCACCGGCCCCCGTTGCGGCCCCGGCCGCCGAGGAGACCCGGCAGATATCGCTCGCGGACGCCAAGGCGGCCGCGGAGCAGGCGGCCGCGGACAAGGCCGCCGAGAAGGCGGCGAAGAAGGAACGCGAGCGGCGGGAGCGCGAGCAGCGCGAACGCGCCCGCGCCGCGCTGAAGGCGGCCCGCAAGGCGGCGGCGGTGGCCACCGCCACCACGGCCGCCTCGGCCGCGGAGGCACCCGCGTCCGAACCCAAGCCCAAGCCCACGGCAAAGACCTCCCCGGTGGCGGCCCCGCTCACCGACGTCATGCCGCGCCGCACCATCGTGCTCGCGATAGCCGCCGTCGTGGTCGTACTCGCGGCCGTCGGCTCGCTCATCGTCTACGCCTTCAACGGCGACGACACCGACGGCCGCAAGGATGAGGGCAAGGGCGGCAAGACCAACCCGTCCGCGTCCGCCGCCCAGTCCCCGGGCACCGCCCCGCAGTCCTCGCCGCAGACTTCGGCGAAGCCCGGCGAGCAGGGCGGGACCAATGGCAATGCCACCCCGGGCGCCCAGACCCAGGGCCAGACCCAGGGCCAGACCCAGGGCCAGACCCAGGGCCAGGGCCAGCAGACCCCGGCCGCCGGCCAGGGCCAGGGCACCACGTCCGGCGGAGCGGGCGGCGGAATCCCGGCGGGTTACGCCCTCCAGCAGGACTTCGGGTTCCACTTCTCGATGGTGATGCCCGAGGGCTTCAAGCAGACGGGCATAGCGGGGGAGAACTCCGGCGCCATATACAGCCGTGACGGCGGATTCCCGCGCATCCAGGTCGACCACACCGCCAGTCCCGGTGACGACGCCCGCGCTGCCTGGGCCGATTCGGTCAAGCCGACGGCGAGCAGCAGTCAGAACTACCGGCACATCAGGATCGACACGGTGCAGTACAGGGGCTACCCGACTGTCGCGGACTGGGAGTTCGAGCGGGACCAGAAGGGGATCAGGGTCCGCGTGCTCAACCGCGGCTTCAAGGTCGACGCCAAGAACGGCTACGCGATCATGATCAGCTGCGCCGCCGACCAGTGGGACGGCGCCGAGTGCACGCAGATGCGCAACGTCGCCTTCGAGACCTTCAAGCCGCTCGGCTGACCTCGGGACGCGGGCGGCCCCGGCGACGTATCGTGGCGGTGGGGCCGCGGGGGACCCCACCGCACTCGGGGGAGGCGATGTGGAGGAGTACGCGGGCCGGATCCTGGCTCACCGCTACCGTCTGCCGCTCCCGCCGTCGGACGAGTACGAACTGGTGGAGACCCGGGCCTTCGACACCCGCAGCGGGCAGGAAGTCCTGGTGCGGCAGGTGCCGTTGCCGGAGGTCGTGGACGCCGAGCTGCTGGACGGGCAGCGGGCCGTCCCGGCGGCGGGGCGCCGCGCTCCGGGCGACCTGCCGGCCGTGCGGCGCGCGATCGAGGCGGCGCAGGCCGCGGCCTCCATCCCCGACCATCCCCGGCTGGACCAGGTCTTCGACGTGTTCGCCGAGGACGGGTCGCTGTGGATAGTGAGCGAACTGGTCCCGGCCAGGCCGCTGGCGGCGCTGATAGCCGATGAACCGCTGAGCCCCTACCGGGCGGCGGAAGTGGCCTCGGACGTGCTGACCGCGCTGCGGGTGCTGCACGCGCACGGCTGGACCCACCGGAACATCACCGTGCGGACCGTGCTCGTCTGCGACGACGGCCGGGTCGTGCTGACCGGCCTCGCGGCCGGTGCGGCGGAGGAGGCCCTCTGCGGGTACGACCCCGTCCCGGGCACCGCCGAAGGCGAGGCCTCCGGCGGCGGCGCGGGGTGGGGCGGCCCGCGCACCCCGGCGGCTCGGGAGACCGGGCCGGGTGAAGGACTCGACCGCGGGACCGTCGCGGAGACGGGGGCCGTCGGCCCCGGCAACCCGGGGCGGGACCGTCCGGGCGCTTCGGCAGACTACGGGCCCGGCCACGGGCCCGGGCCCGACGCCGGATACGCGCCGCTGGTGGCCCCGGGGTACGACACCGGGCCGCGGTACACCGATCACATCACCCCCGTACGCCCCCAGGAGCAGCCCGACCTCAACGCCGCCGCGCGCGCCGGGGCCATCGCCGCGTACCGGGCCGGGGCGCGGGCGGCCGCCGCCAAGGTCGGCGAGCAGCGCAGGACCGAGCCCGTGGTCGTGCCGGAGCCGAGGCCGCAGGGGTCGACCCTCCCACAGGGATACTCGTACCCGTACGGCGGCCCGGAGACCGGCGCCGCCGCCTGGCACGGGGCCACCCCCCGCCGCCCGGCCCTCTCCCCGCCCGACCGTGAGCCCGACCAGGAGCCGGAGCCGGAGCCCGTACCCGCCCTGGAGCCCGCGCCCGCCCTGGAGCCCGCGCCGGAGCCGGAGCCCGGGCCGCAGCCGCCCGTGCTCCCCGCCCAGCTCGCGCTCCCGCAGGGCTACCGCCAGGCCGACACCGCACCGGCGCGACCGCAGCCGCAGGCGGGCCCCGGACCGGGCTCCGGTTCCGGCTGGGCCGGGCCCCGGAGCGGGCTGGACGCCGAGCGCGCGCGCCAGACGCGGATGGCCGTCGTCGGAGCCGTCACCGAGCGGTGGGCCCCCGAGCAGGCCGGTCCCGTGCACGGGCACTGGCAGCTGGCGCCCCCCATCGGGCCCGCCACCGACCTCTGGGCGCTCGGCGCGCTGCTGTACCGCGCGGTCCAGGGCCACGCCCCGTACCCCGAGGAAAGCGTCGCCGAGCTCGTCGAGATGGTCTGCGCCGAGCCGCCCGCCTTCGCGGAGGAGTGCGGCGCGCTCCGCCCGGTCGTGGAGTCGCTGCTGCGTCAGGACCCGGAAGAGCGGCCCGATTTCGAGGAGCTGCGCGGCTGGCTGCGCTCGCTCGTACGCTCCGCACCCGAACCCGAGGCCGGCTTCGCCGTGCTCCCGATGCCGGAGCCGGATCCCGCGCGGCTGCCCGTCGTACGCCGCCGCGGCGAACTCCACGGGCGCCACCGCAATCCCACGGCCACCCGCAAGTCCCGCTCCCTGGGCCGGACCCTGCTCGTCGGCATCCTGGTCCTGCTCGCCGGGGCCGTGGCGTACGCGATGCTGTTCATGCCCCGGTCCGCCGAGCCGGGGGAACAGGGCAGCAGCGGGCAGGCAACGCCGAAGCAGAGCCCGTCCCAGGTGCCCACCGGCACTCCCGAGTCCAAGCCCGCGCCCCAGACCACCACGCCGCCCGCGACCGCTCCGACGGCAGCGCCGGCCCCCGCCCCGGCCGGCTACACCACCCAGCAGGACCCGGAGCACTTCGAGATCGCGGTCCCCGACGGCTGGGAGCGCCGCGGCATCAACGAGGCCGGCCAGGTGCGCTACACCGGGGGGCAGTTCACCCTGACCGTCGTCCCCGGCCGGGACAAGGTCGAGGGGAACCCGGACCCGGCGGCGTACCAGAAGGACAAGCAGCAGGAGCTGGCCCCGTACCGGAGCTCCACCTGGGCCACCGTCGGCGACGTCAAGACCACCAAGGTCGGGCAGCAACTGCGTGCCACGGGCCGCTACACGTGGATCGACGGCACCGGCCGCAACGTCTTCGCCCGCAATTTCGTCGTCGCGCTCGGCGGCAGCTACCACGTCGTGATGGTGACGGGCCCGGAGGACGAACAGAGCAAGGTCACCGAAGTTTTCGAGAAGGCCACGGCGAGTTACAAGTCGGGGGGTTGAGGGGAGCCTGACGGGCGGTCAGTACGGCGATTGCGTCACAGTGCCGCCTTTCCGCGGCCGGGCGGTTCCGACAGCCCCCATGGGCTCCGTAATCTGGCCTGAAGTGCAGAGAGCGGCGGGGTTTCGTGGAACAGCAGACAGGTGGGGGCGCCGTGCTGGCGGGCCGGTATCGGCTCGTCGAGCCGATCGGCCGCGGCGGCATGGGCAAGGTGTGGCGCGCGCATGACGAGTTGCTCCACAGGACCGTCGCCGTCAAGGAACTGACGGCTGGTCTGTACGTGGCCCAGGCCGACCGGGACGTCATGCACGCCCGGACGCAGAAGGAGGCCCGGGCCGCGGCCCGGATCCAGCATCCGGCGGTCGTCACCGTCCACGACGTGCTGGAGCACGACGACCGGCCGTGGATCGTCATGGAGTACATCGACGGACCCTCGCTCGCGGACGCGGCCAAGGCGGCCGGGCGGATCGAGCCCCGCGAGGCGGCCAGGATCGGGCTCCACGTGCTGGGCGCGCTGCGCGCCGCGCACGCGGTGGGCGTACTCCACCGGGACGTGAAGCCGGGCAACGTGCTGCTCGCCAAGGACGGCCGGGTGCTGCTCACGGACTTCGGTATCGCCGCGATCGAGGGCGACTCGTCCATCACGCGCACCGGCGAGATCGTCGGCTCCATCGACTACCTGGCCCCCGAGCGGGTCACCGGCGCGACCCCCGGCACGGCCTCCGACCTGTGGTCGCTGGGCGCCACCCTGTACACGGCCGTGGAGGCGCGCTCGCCGTTCCGTCGCACCTCGCCGATCTCCAGCCTCCAGGCCGTGGTGAACGACGAACCGCCGGCGCTGCGCCAGGCCGGTGCGCTGGGGCCGGTCATCACCGCCCTGCTGCGCAAGGATCCGGCGGAGCGGCCGACGGCCGAGGAAGCCGAGCGGATGCTGATCGAGGCGATGGAGGGCCGGGCGCCGAAGGCCGCCCAGGCGTACGTGCCGACGCGCGCGGTGACGTCGCAGGAACTCGCTCCGGCCCAGGAGCAGCAGCAGGAGGCGGCCCCGACGGGGGACGTCGCGCAGACGGCCGCGCTGCCGGAACCGTCGGCGACCTCGACCTCGACCTCGACCTCGACCTCCACCTCCACCTCGACCGCGACGGCGACCGAGGCCGGGGCGGTGTCCGCCCCCGCCCGCCCGGCCCCGGGCCGGCTCAAGCGTGCCGCGGCGGTCGCCCTGGTGGCGGCGCTGCTCGGCGGCGGCGGTGTCTTCGGCGTGCTCAAGTTCACCGATGACTCGAACAAGGGCGGCGGCTCGGACAAGAACGCGAGCGCCCCCGACCAGCAGGGCGATGACGACTCCACGCCGGACGAGGCCGATGCCGTGCCGGCCGGATGGACCGAGGTCACCGACCCGACCGGCTTCACCCTCTTCGTCCCGGAGGGCTGGAAGCGTCAGATGGACGGCAACCAGATCGACTACACCCCGGACAACGGAAAGCACTTCATCCGGATCGCCACCGACTCCACCCCGGACTATGCGACCCCGCACGAGCACCTGGTCGACCTGGAGAAGCAGGTGGCGAAGCGGACTGACTACAAGAAGCAGCGGCTGAACCAGAACACCTTCCGCGACACCGTCCGGGCCGCGCTGTGGGAGTTCAGCTGGACCGAGAAGGGGACGCAGGCGGGACCGCGCCGGGCCATCGAGCAGATGTACATCGCCCCGGACGGCACCGAGTACGCGATCTACATGTCGAGCCCCGCCGCCGACTGGGACACGACCCGCCAGCAGTTCGACATCGTGCTCAGCGGCTGGGCACCGCCCGCCGCGAAGCCGTAGAACCGCGGATTCCGCCAATCCTGCCAGCGATCACTGGCGGAAATGGCAAAATCCGGTTACCCACGGGTACCCAAAGGCCCCCGGGCGCAATACGCTCACCGCCATGACGGACTCGCAGGCCCCGGCCCCCCTCCGCACCGCACCGGAACCCACCAACCCGGTCGCCCCGGCCCCGGCCGGCGCCCGCACCGCCGCCGACGTGGTGACCCCCGACCTGATCGCCCGCCTCACCCGCGGGGTGATCGGCTCCGGCCGCACCGCCAACCACACCCCCTTCACCGGGGACCGGCTGGCCGAGCTCCCCGAGGCCACCCCCGAGGACGTCGCCGAGGCGTTCGGCCGGGCCCGCGCCGCCCAGCCCGCGTGGGCCGCCCTCCCCGCACGCAAGCGGGCCGCGGTCCTGCTCCGCTTCCACGACCTGGTCCTCGCCCGGCAGGCCGAGGTCCTCGACCTCATCCAGCTGGAGACCGGCAAGGCCCGCCTGCACGCCCACGAAGAGGTCCAGGCGGTCGCCGTCTCCGCCCGCCACTACGGCCGCAAGGCCCCCTCGTACCTGCGCCCCAAGGGCCACACGGGCGCGATGCCCACACTCACCAAGGTCACCGAGCTGCGCCAGCCGCGCGGGGTCGTCGGCCAGATCGCGCCCTGGAACTACCCGCTGGAGCTCTCCGTCGGTGACGCCCTGCCCGCCTTCGCGGCAGGCAACGCGCTCGTCATGAAGCCCGACACCGAGACCGCGCTGACCGCCCTGTGGGCCCGCGACCTGCTGATCGAGGCCGGCCTGCCCGCGGAGGTCTTCCAGATCGTCCTCGGTGAGGGCCCCGTCGTCGGCCCCGAGGTCGTCCGGCACGCCGACTACGTCTCCTTCACCGGCTCCACCCGCACCGGCCGCGAGGTCGCCCGGGGCGCGGCCGACCGCCTCGTCGGCGTCACTCTCGAGCTGGGCGGCAAGAACGCGATGCTGGTCCTGCACGACGCCGACATCGAGAAGGCCGCGGCGGGCGCCGTCCGCGCCTGCTTCTCCTCCGCCGGCCAGCTGTGCATCTCCATCGAGCGGCTCTACGTCCACGCCTCGATCGCCGACGCGTTCGTGGCCCGCTTCGCCGCCCGGACGAAGGCGATGCGCCTCGGCAAGTCCCTCGCCTACGGCGCCGACATGGGATCGCTCGTCGGCGAGCGCCAGCTGGAGACCGTACAGCGGCACGTGGACGAGGCCGTCGCCAAGGGCGCCACCCTCGTCGCGGGCGGCACCGCCCGCCCCGACCTAGGCCCCCTCTTCTACGAGCCCACCATCCTCGACGGCGTCGAGGCACCCATGGCGGTGTGCGGCGAGGAGACCTTCGGCCCGGTCGTCTCCATCTACCGCTTCACCGACGAGGAGCAGGCGATCGCGGACGCCAACGCCACCTCCTACGGCCTGAACTCCAGCGTCTGGACCAAGGACTCCCGCCGCGGCCACGCGGTCGCCGCCCGCCTGCGCACCGGCACCGTCAACATCAACGAGGGCTACGCCCCCGCCTACGGCAGCGCCCAGGCGCCCATGGGCGGCATGAAGGACTCCGGCCTCGGCCGCCGCCACGGCTCCGAGGGCATCCTCAAGTACACCGAGGCCCAGACCGTCGCCCACCAGCGGCTCCTGCCGATGGCGCCCTCGCTGGGCATGGACGACGAGAAGTACGCGGCGTTCATGACCCGCAGCCTCAAGGTCATGAAGGCTCTCCGACTGCGCTAAGGGGTACCCGTGTCGCACGACGACGCATACGACTACGACGTCATCGTCATCGGATCGGGCTTCGGGGGGTCGGTCTCGGCCCTGCGTCTCACCGAGAAGGGCTACCGGGTCGGAGTCCTGGAGGCCGGCCGCCGGTTCACCCGCGAGAGCCTGCCCAAGAACAGCTGGGACCTGCGGAACTACCTGTGGGCCCCGGCCCTCGGGCTGTACGGGATCCAGCGGATCCACCTGCTCGGCAATGTCATGGTGCTCGCGGGCGCCGGCGTGGGCGGCGGCTCGCTCAACTACGCCAACACCCTGTACGTGCCGCCCACCGCCTTCTTCGAGGACCGGCAGTGGGCGTCGATCACCGACTGGCGCGACGAGCTCACCCCGTACTACGACCAGGCCAAGCGGATGCTCGGCGTGCGCCTCAACCCGACCATGACCCCCTCCGACGTCCACCTCAAGGCGGCCGCCGAGAAGATGGGCGTGGCGGACTCCTTCCACATGGCCCCGGTCGGCGTGTTCTTCGGGGACGGCGCGGACGCCGGGGGCGGCTGCGAGGCCCGCCCCGGCCAGGAGGTCCCCGACCCGTACTTCGGCGGCGCGGGGCCCGCCCGCAAGGCCTGCACCGAGTGCGGCGAGTGCATGACCGGCTGCCGTCACGGCGCGAAGAACACCCTGAACGAGAACTACCTGCACCTCGCCGAGCGCGCGGGCGCCGTCATCCACCCCATGACCACGGTCACCGCGCTCTCCGAACACCCCGAGGGCGGCTACCGGGTCCGTACCGTCCCCACCGACGGCCGCCGCTCCGGCAGGGCCAAGGTGCTGCGCGCCCGGTACGTGGTCGTCGCGGCGGGCACGTACGGCACCCAGACCCTGCTGCACACGATGAAGGACCTGGGCGAGCTGCCGAAGATCTCGGAGAGGCTCGGCGACCTGACCCGGACCAACTCGGAGGGCCTGGTCGGCGCGCAGACCGACGACCGCCGCTACCGCAAACGGCACGGCGCCGACCGGCGGGCCGACTTCACCCGGGGCGTGGCGATCACCTCCTCGGTGCACCCCAACGACGACACCCACATCGAGCCGGTCCGCTACGGCAAGGGCTCCAACGCCATGGGGTTCATGACCGTCCTCCAGGTGCCCTACGCCAAGCACCGCGTCCGGGCCTGGTTCGCCCGCACCGCCCGCCACCCGCTGCAGCTGGTCCGCTCGCTCTCCAACCGTCGCTGGTCGGAGCGGACGATCATCGGCCTGGTCATGCAGTCGCTGGACAACTCCCTGACGACCTACCGCAAGCCCGGCGGGATCGGGAAGGGCCTGCTGACCGCCCGCCAGGGCCACGGCGCCCCGAACCCGGTGCAGATCGCGGAGGCCACCCAGGCCGCGACGCTGCTCGCCGAGGAGATCAACGGCTTCCCCGGCAGCAACGTCGGCGAGCTGATGGGGACACCGCTGACCGCGCACTTCCTCGGCGGCTGCCCGATCGGCGCCTCCGCGGGGGAGGGTGTGGTGGACCCGTACCACCGGCTCTACGGGCACCCGGGGATCTCGGTGGTGGACGGTTCGGCGGTCTCCGCGAACCTCGGGGTCAACCCGTCGCTGACGATCACGGCGCAGGCCGAGCGGGCGATGTCGTACTGGCCGAACAAGGGCGAGCAGGACCCGCGGCCGGAGCCGGGGGAGGGATACGTGCGCCTCGCGGCGGTGGAGCCGGTCCGCCCGGCCGTCCCGAAGGAGGCCTTCGGTGCGCTGCGGCTGCCGTTCCTGGCGGTCCCGGAAGTCCCGCCGAAGGCCGCGGACCCGGCCTGACGACCGGGTCGGTACCGCGCTCCCCCTCCGAGCGCGGTACCCACCGCGGTACATGAGTGACAGGCAGTCGGTACGGATGGTTGTACCGGAATCCCGGGGCCCGGGCTGTGGCGTCGATCACACAGCGAAGTGTGCATGTGCTACGTGAGGGGTCTGAAGGGCCCGGGGGGCTCGCGAGCGGACCGCGGAACGCGGAACGCCGAACGGCCGACCCGGGGCGTCCCCTGGGCCGGCCGTCCTTCGCGGGGTGACCGGGCTGCTGTCCCCTGCCGTCCGGTCACGCGAGGGAGCGAGGTCCCACGACGCACGCTCCACGGGGCGTGCGTCTCATCGCTCCGGCGGAGCCACGCGTGGTGTTGCGGTCGTCCCGCGCCTGGCTGGCGCGGACATCCTCACCAACGAAGGGCCCCGGCGGCGGTCACGGGCCGGACGAGTGACGAACACCCGTCAGACGCGGCCCCGGCACAGCTCCAGCAGCGTCATGGCCAGGGTCGTGCCGGGCTTTCCGAGGGCGTCGCTCCAGTGCGAGAGCACCTCCATCTCGCGCGACAGGTGCACCCGGCGACCGCCGGAGGTGATCCGGGCCTCCTGGATGACCGTCGAGACGGCCATGCGTTCCTGGATCAGGCCGATGATCCGGTCGTCGAGGGCGTCGATGCGCGCGCGGGAGTCGGCGATCAGCTGCTCGGGGGTGGTGGTGATCGTGTTCATGGTCGGTCTCCTGCCGGGTGGGGGCCCACAGGCCGGAGAACGCGAGAGCGCCCCGGTCCTGTCGGACCGGGGCGCTCTGGGAAGTCAGCGGCTCAAGCGAGCATCACGATGACCCATGGCGACCGGACCGGCCGGTGCCATAGGTAAAGAGGAAGCTCAGCTGCTTGCGCATGAAGGGGATTATTGCCTTCCGTCCCCCTCCCGGCCAACCGGGTTCGGATGGTGAGACGAATAGGTGGGTGCGTCCCCCGTTAGAATCGACAAAACAGCCACCTCTTCCGCCGGAAGGCCGCCCCGTGCCAGAAGCACCCTCCGCCGCCCACGACAGCGCCCCGGACACGGTTCTCGTCGTCGACTTCGGCGCCCAGTACGCCCAGCTCATCGCCCGTCGCGTCCGCGAGGCACGGGTCTACAGCGAGATCGTGCCGAGCTCGATGCCCGTCGACGAGATGCTGGCCAAGAACCCCAAGGCGATCATCCTCTCCGGCGGCCCGTCCTCCGTGTACGAGGAGGGTGCCCCGCAGCTCGACCGTTCCCTGTTCGAGGCCGGTGTCCCCGTCTTCGGCATGTGCTACGGCTTCCAGCTGATGGCGACCACCCTCGGTGGCCAGGTCGACAACACCGGCGCCCGCGAGTACGGCCGCACCCCGCTGGCCGTCTCGAAGGCCGGTTCCACCCTCTTCGAGGGCACCCCCGAGCAGCAGTCGGTGTGGATGTCCCACGGCGACGCCTGCTCCGCCGCCCCCGAGGGCTTCAGCGTCACCGCGTCGACCGACGTCGTCCCGGTCGCGGCCTTCGAGAACGACGAGAAGAAGCTGTACGGGGTCCAGTACCACCCCGAGGTCATGCACTCCACGCACGGCCAGCAGATCCTGGAGCACTTCCTCTACCGCGGCGCCGGCCTGGCCCCCACCTGGACCACCGGCAACATCGTCGAGGAGCAGATCGCCGCCATCCGCGAGCAGGTCGGCGACAAGCGCGCCATCTGCGGCCTCTCCGGCGGCGTGGACTCCGCGGTCGCGGCAGCCCTCGTGCAGAAGGCCATCGGCTCGCAGCTGACCTGCGTGTACGTGGACCACGGTCTGATGCGCAAGGGCGAGACCGAGCAGGTCGAGAAGGACTTCGTCGCCGCCACCGGCGTGCAGCTGAAGGTCGTCGACGCGCAGGAGCGCTTCCTGAACGCGCTGGCCGGGGTCTCCGACCCGGAGACGAAGCGCAAGATCATCGGCCGCGAGTTCATCCGCGTCTTCGAGCAGGCCCAGCTGGAGATCCTCCAGGAGGACGGCCCCGCGGTCGCCTTCCTGGTCCAGGGCACCCTGTACCCGGACGTGGTCGAGTCCGGCGGCGGCACCGGCACCGCGAACATCAAGTCCCACCACAACGTGGGCGGTCTTCCCGACGACATCGAGTTCGAGCTCGTCGAGCCGCTGCGCCAGCTGTTCAAGGACGAGGTCCGGATGGTCGGCCAGGAGCTCGGCCTGCCCGACGAGATCGTCCAGCGCCAGCCCTTCCCGGGCCCCGGCCTCGGCATCCGCATCGTCGGCGAGGTCACCAAGGAGCGCCTGGACCTGCTGCGCGAGGCCGACGCGATCGCCCGCCACGAGCTCACCGCGGCCGGTCTGGACCGCGAGATCTGGCAGTGCCCGGTCGTCCTGCTCGCGGACGTCCGCAGCGTCGGCGTCCAGGGCGACGGCCGCACCTACGGCCACCCGATCGTGCTGCGCCCCGTCTCCTCCGAGGACGCGATGACCGCGGACTGGACGCGCATGCCGTACGAGGTGCTCGCGCGGATCTCCACCCGCATCACCAACGAGGTGCCGGACGTGAACCGTGTGGTCCTGGACTGCACGAGCAAGCCCCCGGGCACCATCGAGTGGGAGTAAGGGGCCCCGCCCCGTCCGACGGCGCCGCCGCTCAGCCTGGCTGAGCGGCGGCGCCGTCGTTTCGTGCGTGCGCGGCTCTGTTCTCCTCGCGCGGGGAGAAGTACCTTGCGCCGGCGACGGCGGAGCCGAACAGAGGGAGAGCGGGCGATGGCCGAGGAGACGGCGATGCCGGGCGTGCGGCCCGCCCCGGTGCCGGTGGAACGGCTGCGCCTGGACCTGCCCCCCGTGCACGGCTCCGTCCGGGAAGCGCGCGCACACCGCAAGGAACGGCTCGCCGAGGCGCTGCGGCTGCTGGGGCGGCTCGGGTACGAGGACGGGGTGGCCGGGCACGTCAGTGCGCGGGACCCGGAGTTCGAGGACTGCTACTGGGTGAACCCCTTCGGGCGGGCCTTCGGCGGGCTGACCCCCGCGGACCTGCTGCTGGTCGACGGGGACGGACGGGTGCTCCAGGGGGAGCGCCGGGTCAACGAGCTGGCCTTCGCCGTGCACGCGGCCGTCCACCGGGAGCGCCCCGAGGTGGTGGCCGTCGTGCGCACGCAGGCCCCGTACCTTCGCGCGCTGGCCGCCCTCGGCGAACTGCTGGCTCCCGTCACCCAGGAGGCCTGCGCCTTCTACGAGGACCACGCGCTGCTGGACGAGTTCGAGGCGGACGGGGCCGTCGGCGCCGCGCGGATCGGGCGCGCGCTGGGCCCGTACAAGGCGCTGATCCTGCGCAACCGGGGGCTGCTGACGGTAGGGGGTTCGGTGGACGCCGCGGTCTGGTGGTTCCTCGCGGCGGAGCGGGCGGCGCAGGCGCAGCTGATCGCGCGGGCGGCCGGGAAACCGGTGCTCATCGACCACCACAGCGCGGTCGCCACCCGGGAGCGGTTCGGGTCCGACCTGGCGGCCTGGGTGAGCTACCAGCCGGTCCGCCAGAGCGTGGCCCAGGCCGTGGCCCAGGAGGTGGGCCCAGGAGGTGGCGTCAACATCATGAACCGTTAATCACCTGCTCTGACATCGTGGGCAATCCGGAACACTGCCGCAGTGGTGCACAATTCGCTGGCACTGCACCGTTGTTCAGAGAGGCGGCACGCACGTGGCTGTCCAAGAGATCTCCCGAAGTACCCATACCGCCGCCTGCACCTGCGAGGAGTGCGTGCGGGTAGGGCACCGCCGCGCCGTCGCCGCCTTCCGGGAGAAGCGCGACGAGTTCGCCGCGGGGCAGGGGGTGCCGGCCGCCGTGGCCCACTCCCTCGGAGCGTCCCGCCAGTGGGTCTCCGACGAGCTGACGCTGTCGGCCCGCAGCGTCGCCGACCGCGGCCGGGAGGCCGGGAGCTCCTGGCTGTACCTGTTCTCGCGGCGGGCCGTGCTCGCCGTGTGGATCGCCGCCGGGGTCCTGCTCCTCCTCCAGGTCGGCACCGCGCTCGGCACCGGCTGGTCCACGGCCCGCACCGCCGGACTGCTGACGGCCCTGGCGCTGGCCGGGCTGCTCACCGTCGCGGCCCGCGCCCAGTCGGTGCGCGGCGGACTCCTCGCCCCGCTCGTCGGCGAGGACAACCGGCTGTCCACCTCCAAGACGGTGCCCAGTGCCTGGGTGGTGCTGACGGCGTTCGCCGCACTGCTGCCCGCGCTGCGGCTGGCGGCCTCGTCGCCCGGCCCGGAGCGGCAGGCGCTGTACGCGGGACTGGCGCTGGACCGGGCGCTGCCCCTGCTGGCGGTGGTCTCGCTGACCTCCGTCGTGGCCGTGCTGGTGCGCCGGGTGGTCTCCGTACGGATCATGGGTCAGCGGCTGCAGAAGCTGCCCGCCGACCGGCCGCGGGGGGTGGACCTGCTGACGGACGACGCGGGGCGCGGCAGCTTCCCGGACGCGCAGTACATGCTCGTCTCGACGGTGGTGCTGGCCTACGCGGCGGCGTCGCTGGCCCGCTTCCCGGACCGGCTGCCGCGGCTCCCGTGGGCGCTGGCCCTGCTGATGGCCCTGTCGGCCGCGGTGTACCTGGCGGCCAAGTACGCGGAGGGCACCCGCCCGCTGGTGCTGTCGGTGGTGCGCAGACGGGAGCCCGGGGACCTGGACGCGGCCGTCCGCCCCGGGGACGACATCGAGATCCGGGGGGTGGGCTTCGTGCCGCCCGGGGCGCAGACTCCGGAGATGCTGGCCCGGCTGGTGGTGCGGATCGGGGCGGTCCACGTGCACGTGCCGCTGGTCCCGGTGGCGGGCGGGTTCACCAACCCTTCCGACGCCGTGCTGACCGTGCCGGTCCCGGCGGAAGTGGAACCGGGACGCGTCGAGATCCAGGTGGTGACCGCCGCCGGAGTGGAATCCAACCGCTGCACCATCGACGTGGCCGAGTGAACGGGGTACACATGCCCCCATGACCCGAACTGATGTCTCGGCTGTCCTCCCGCCGAAGCGCTCCTCGCTGAAGGAGACGGCGGCCCGGCACGCCCTGCTGCCCCTGCGGATCTTCCTCGGCGTGACCTTCGTCTACGCGGGTCTGGACAAGCTGACCGACTCCGCGTTCCTCTCCGCCTCCGGTGCGGGCTCCATCGGCGAGCTGATGCGCGGGGTGCGCGACACCTCAGCCGTCCCCGCCCTCGTGGACCTGGCGCTGAAGGCCCCCGTCGGCTTCGCGGTGGCCCTGGCCATCGGGGAGATCCTGGTGGGCCTCGGGGTGCTGGCCGGCCTGCTGACACGCGTCGCGGCCCTGGGCGGAGCGCTGATCTCGCTCAGCCTGTGGCTCACGGTGTCGTGGGCGGTGACCCCGTACTACTACGGCAACGACCTGATCTACCTGATGGCCTGGACCCCGCTGATCCTCGCCGGGGCGCCCTACCTGTCCCTCGACTCGGTGATCCGATCGCGCTGGTCACGGCGTACGGCGTAGGTCACCATCCCCACGAGCGCCGCGAGCGAGAGCCCGCCCAGCGCGATCGGGACCACGACGAACCACGGCACGTCGGCCTCGCCGCTGCTTCTCAGCAGGTACAGCACGCCCGCCACCAGCAGGGCCAGCCCCGCGATCAGCCGCCCCGGCTGGAACTCATGACGCCGCACGGGCCACCTCCACCTGTCCCACACCCGCGTTCAGGTGCAGCTTGATCGTCCCGCCGGCCTCGGTGCCCGCGGGGGGCACCAGGGTCTCCTGCTGGTGCTCGCCGCCGCCGCGGATCCGTACGTCCTGGCTCGTGTCCCCGGGCATCCGGATGTCGCCCAGCTCGATCGTGACGTCGGCCTCGGCCGTCACCTCCCGGGGCACGATCACCTTGAGCCGGCCCGCGTCGAGGGAGGCGGCGACGGCCAGGGTGGTGCCCTTCGGCACGTCCAGCCGGCTGAGGTCCAAGGTGGCGAAGCCGGTGTCCGCCTCGTACACGGGCCGTACGTCGGCCACCGCGGCCGGACGCCACTCGGTGTCCCGCCAGTCGGTGCCGATCTCCTGGGGCAGCACGGCCGCGACCGCGAGCAGCCCCGAGGTCAGCAGGGCCAGCACGACCGTGCCGAAGCCGGTCCGCCCCAGCAGGGAACTGACCGCGAGGCCGAGGCCGAAGACGACCAGCGCGGCGGCGAGCCCGGTCTGCAGGGCCTCGCCCAGCGGGTGGCCCTCCCAGTTCACCGCCGTGCCGACGATCCCGGCGATCAGCGCCAGCACGAAGACCCGGCCGCCGATCCCGCCGCGCGGAGCCGCGACGGCGGGCGCCTTCGCGGCCTTCTTCGGAGCACCGGCGGAGCGCACCGCGTCGGCGGTGTCGTCCGGCCCCCACAGGTACCCCGTGGCGCCGACCGGGCCCGTGGTGCCGTCCTTGACCAGCGGGTCGCGCCACCACGACGGGGCGCCCGGGGCGGGCGGAGCCTTCGTCTCCGGCGGGGCGGGCGAGTGCGCGTCGGGGGCCTGCGCCTCCGGGGGCTGGACGAGGCGCCGCCGCTGAGACCAGTACGAGGCACCGCCCAGCGCCAGGATGACCAGTACCGAGAAGACCGCGAGGCCGCCGTTGTCCAGCATCGACAGGAACAGCGCGCAGCCCACCAGGGCGGCGAACACCGCCGCGAGCGTGGCGCCCTCGACCCGGCCGGTCAGCATCTTCTTCGCCTCGCTGTCGTCCTCGCCCTCCAGGGGGAGCAGCAGCCACGCGAACCCGTAGAAGATCAGCCCGACGCCGCCGGTGACGGCGAGGACACCGAGGACGATCCGGAAGACCACCGGGTCCAGGTCGAAGTACCGGCCCAGCCCTCCGCACACGCCCGCGAGGACCTTGTCGCGCTTGCTGCGGCGCAGGGGAGGCCGGGCGTCGGGGTACTGGGGTGCCCCGGGATCCTCTCCCGGGCTTCGTCCGGAGGAACTCCCAGGCGGGGCGTCGTGTACTTCGGTCATGGGTCCATGGTGACGGGCCCCGGCCGCCGTCGGCATCGGGCCCGACCCTGGCACAACCCTGATATCCGCGAAGCCGAATTGGGGGGCAGCCCTGATGTCCGCACCGCGCCCGCGCGTGTGACCATCGGTGACATGCCCGTAGCTGCCGCCCCCCGCCCCCCGCTCGTGTCCGACATAGAGGACGTCCCGCAGCGCAAGCTCTACCGCAGCGCCGACGGACGGATGCTCGGCGGTGTCGCGCGCGGTCTCGCCGGGCACCTCGGGCTGCAGGTGATCTGGGTCCGGCTGGCCTTCCTGGGCCTGTTCATGTGGGGGGACGGCCTCGGCGTGCTGCTGTACGCCGCCTTCTGGGTGTTCGTACCGCTGGGCGTCGGCGGCCGCGCCGGGCACCGCTCCTACTTCGAGACCCTGCCCGACGGCACCCGCCGCCTGCGCAAACCCGACCGGGGGCAGATCACCGCGCTGATCGCCCTGTGCATCGGCGCGGGCATCTTCATCTCCAAGGTCCAGCTCGGCGGCGCCTCCGGCCGGTACGTGTGGCCGACGCTGCTGGTCGGGGCCGGGGTGGTGCTCGTATGGCGACAGGCGGACAATTCCCGCCGCGCCCACTGGAACGAGTCCGCCGCGCGGAACGGGCGCCTGCTCCCCGTCGCCCGGGCGCTCGCGGGCGTCGTCCTGGTCGGCGTGGGCCTCACCGTCTTCATCGTCGTACGCGGCTCCGCGGCGCAGCTCGGCAACGTCCTCACCGCCACCCTCGCCGTGCTCGTCGGCGTCGCCCTGCTCGCCGGACCCTGGCTGATCCGGATGACCCAGGACCTCTCCGAGGAGCGACTGATGCGCATCCGCGCCCAGGAGCGCGCCGAGGTCGCCGCCCACGTGCACGACTCCGTCCTGCACACCCTCACCCTGATCCAGCGCAACGCCGAGGACGTCGGAGAGGTACGCCGGCTCGCGCGGGCCCAGGAACGGGAGCTGCGGAACTGGCTGTACAAGCCCGAGGGCACCGGCAAGGACGAGGCCGAGGAGGCGGCCACCCTGGCGGAGGCCGTGAAGAAGACCGCCGCCGAGGTGGAGGACCACCACGGCGTCCCCATCGAGGTCGTGGTCGTCGGCGACTGCCCGCTCGACGAGCGGCTGGCCGCACAGATCCAGGCCGCGCGCGAGGCAATGGTCAACGCCGCCAAGTACGGTGGCGAGGGCGGGCCCGTGCAGGTGTACGCGGAGGTGGAGGGGCAGACGGTGTTCGTGTCCGTACGGGACCGGGGACCGGGCTTCGACATGGACGCGGTACCGGACGACCGCATGGGCGTACGAGAATCGATCATCGGCCGGATGCAGCGCAACGGCGGGACCGCACGGCTGCGGTCCGCGCCCGACGGCGGCACGGAAGTCGAGCTGGAGATGGAGAGGGCGGCGAACGCAGCATGACCGAGGCAGCTGGGACGACCGAGAACGGGACCGAGGCCCGGCGCGTCCGGGTGGTGCTCGTCGACGACCACCGGATGTTCCGCACCGGCGTACAGGCCGAGATCGGCGAGACCGCACGGACGGGGGTCGAGGTCGTCGGCGAGGCCGCCGACGTCGACCAGGCCATCACCGTCATCACGGCCACCCGGCCCGAGGTCGTCCTGCTGGACGTGCACCTGCCCGGGGGCGGCGGGGTCGAGGTGCTGCGGCGCTGCGCCCCGCTGATGTCGGCGGCCGAGAACCCCGTACGGTTCCTGGCCCTGTCCGTGTCGGATGCGGCGGAGGACGTCATCGGGGTCATCCGGGGCGGCGCGCGCGGCTACGTCACCAAGACCATCACCGGCACCGACCTGGTGGACTCGGTGTTCCGGGTGCAGGACGGGGACGCGGTGTTCTCGCCGCGGCTGGCGGGCTTCGTGCTCGACGCCTTCGCCTCGTCGGACGCGCCGCCCGTGGACGAGGACCTGGACCGCCTCACCCAGCGCGAGCGCGAGGTGCTGCGGCTGATCGCGCGCGGGTACGCGTACAAGGAGATCGCCAAGCAGCTCTTCATCTCGGTGAAGACGGTGGAGTCGCACGTCTCGGCGGTGCTGCGCAAGCTCCAGCTCTCCAACCGGCACGAGCTGACCCGCTGGGCGACGGCGCGCCGCCTGGTGTGACCGGCCGGTAGGGAACGGTGTGACCCATGCCGCAGGCCCCCCGGGCAACCGGGGCGGGCCGCGGCGCCCTCTACGTTGCCGTGATGAGCTTGACGGGGACTCCCCTGTTCGTGACGGTGATCGTACTGACCGTGATCGCCGTCCTCCTTCCGCTGGCCGTGTGGAGCAAGGTGCGCGGGCCTGCCGCCGTGCGCGTGGCCACCCGTGCCCTGATGGTGGTGTTCGCCCAGGTCACCGCCGTCGCGGTGGTGTTCATCGCGCTCAACCGGGACATGAACTTCTACGCCTCCTGGGGCGATCTGTTCGGCACTGGCAAGTACGTCACCGCCGCCCCCGACCTCGGGCCGGACGGGCTCGGCGGGAAGAAGGTCGCGGAGGTCAAGGCCGAGCCGAAGGTGAAGCAGAACTTCGAGCCGGTCGAGGGCCTCGGCGGCCGGGTCCGCAAGACGGAGCTCGACGGCAAGATCTCCGGGGTCAAGGGCGACGTCATGGTGTGGCTGCCGCCCCAGTACGACGACCCGGCTTTCAAGGACAAGAAGTTCCCCGTGGTCGAGCTGATCCCGGGCATACCGGGGACGGGCAAGTCCTGGTTCCAGGGGCTCAAGGCGCACGAGGTACTGGAGCCGCTGATGAAGAGCGGCAAGGTGCAGCCGTTCATCCTGGTCTCACCGCGCGCCATGCTGGTCGGCAACGCCGACACCGGCTGCGCCAACATCCCCGGCAAGGTCAACGCCGACAGCTGGTTCAGCGTCGACGTCCGCAAGATGGTCACCGACAACTTCCGGGTCTCGGACGAGGCCCGCACCTGGGGTGTGGCCGGGTACTCGGCCGGTGCGTACTGCGCGGCCAAGCTGGCGATCGCCCACCCCGACCGCTACAGCGCGGCCGTCTCCCTGTCCGGCTACAACGACCCCGGCCAGGAGCCCACTTCCCTGGTGGCCCAGGACCCGCAGATGCGCACCACGCACAACCTGAAGAACGTGCTGAAGGCCGCGCCGAAGCCGCCCGCGGTCTCGCTGTGGATGTCGGGGGCCGAGCAGGACGGCTACCTGTCCGGCACGGACCTCAAGGGGATCGCGCAGAGCCCGACGGTGGTGCACGCGGAGAAGGTGGTCGGCGGCCACAACCTCGAATCGTGGTCGAAGCAGCTGCCCCAGACCTTCCAGTGGCTCAGCACCGTGGTCAAGACGCCGTAGCGGCCGTTGCGGGGGCGGGAGGCGCTACGCGGGACGGGAGGCGCCTGCCCACGGCATCGAGTCGATCGGTGCCACCCGGACCGTGGAACCGGGCCGCGGGGCGTGGATCATCTGGCCGTTGCCGATGTACATCCCGACGTGTGTGACTCCGGAGTAGAAGAACACCAGGTCGCCGGGGGCCAGCTGGTCGCGGGAGACGCGCTGTCCGGCATTGATCTGGGTGTAGGTGGTGCGGGGGAGGGAGACCCCGGCCGCGCGCCAGGCCGCCTGGGTCAGGCCCGAGCAGTCGAAGGACCCCGGACCCGTCGCGCCCCACACGTACGGCTTGCCGATCGCCCCGTGCGCGAAGGCCACGGCGCGGGCCGCGCGCGATTCTCCGCCGACCCGCGCCGGGGCCGATGCCGGGGCGGACGCCGGGGACTGCGCGGACTGCGGGCCGGAGACGGGGGCGGCCCCGGCCGTACGGGCCTCGTACGCGGCCCGCTGCTCGGCGGTGAGCTTGGCCAGCAGCTGCTTGGCGGTGGCGAGCTTGCCCTCGATCTCGGCCTTGCGCCGGGCGAGTTCGTCCCGCTGCGCGCGCAGCTCGGCGAGCCGCCCGCCGGCTTGCTCCCGCAGTGTGGCGACCTCGTCGAGCTTGCGGCGCACGGTGCTGATCCCGGCTGCATTGCGGTCCCCGGCGCGGTTGATGAGGGAGGCCTGGGAGAGGTACTCCTGCGGGTCCCTGGCCGTCGCGAGTTTCACCGCGGTGCCCAGGGACCCGCCGCTGCGGTACTGGCCGGCCGCGAGCGAACCGAGCGTGCCGCGGGCGGCGTTGAGCTGATCGGTCTTGCGGGCGGTCTCGTCGCGCAGTCCCGTCAGCGCCTGCTCGGCCTCGTCGGCCTTCTGCTTCGCCCCGTTGTACCGCTCGGTCGCCGCCTCCGCCTCCTCGTAGAGCCGGTCCACCTCCGACTCGACCTGCCCGGCGGTGGGCTGCGGGTCGGCCTGGGAGGTGCCTTCGAAGGCGGTGGCGGTGGCAGCGCCCGCGAGGGCGAGGGTGGTGGCGGCGGTCCGTACGGTGCCGCCGGAAAGCGGGCGCTGCCTGGGCTTTCGATGACTGGCCACGAGGGCCTCACGTCCTTCCTCCGTCGGTGCTTGGAGGAGGACGCTAGACCCGGAGGTAACGGCCGGATGACGGGTGACCGCAAGTGGCCTGATGCGACCGGGGATGGCCGCGCGGGACCGAAGCGGGATCAGTGCCAGAGGGTGGCGATGAAGATATTGACCACGGTCAGTCCGCCGACCGCGCCGAACAGCGCCTTCTCCACCCGCTCCTCGTCGCGCTTGACGTAGACGAGGGAGAGGATCACGAAGAGGATCGCGAGCTTCGCGCCGATCTTGATGTTGTTGACGGCGGAGCCGTCCATCTCGTTGAAGCCGACCAGGAGCACGCCGGTCACCAGCATGGTCAGCGCGCCGTGCAGCATGGCGGGCACGAAGCGGGCGGTGCCCGCGCCCATCGCCTTCATCTGGGTCAGGAAGCCGCCGAGGAGCGAGGCTATCCCGATGATGTGCAGGCCGACGAAGACATTGATCAGGACGGTCATGCGTCGAGCGTACGGGGCGGTCGTCCGCGGTCTTCGAGCGGGCCGGGAGGTGGGCCGGGAGGTGGTCTGGGACGTGGGCCGCGGGCCCGGCCGGAGGGTGGCGGGCCGTCACCCGAAGAACGTCGTCAACTCGTCGACGACGGCCTGCGGCTGTTCCTCCGGGAGGTAGTGCCCGCTGCCGTCGACGCGGACGACCCGGGTGTCGGTGCCCAGCGCGGGGACCGCCGCCACCAGGCGTCCGTAGTTGCTGTGCTCCCCGCCGAGGGCGAGCAGCGGGGCGGTCACGGGGGCGTAGGCCGCGAGGTCGGCGATGTCCTGGCCGAAGGCGCGGTACCAGCCGTTGCCGGCCCGGATCGCGTCCGGGGAGTCGTAGGCCCGCGCGTACACCGCGCGGGAGTGGGCGTCGATGGAGGCGGGGTCGGCCGTCATGGCGGCGAACAGCCAGTCCAGCAGGAGGTGGTAGCGGCCGGCGAGGAGCTGCTCGGGCAGCCCGTGCACCTGGTTGAAGGCGAACCACCACAGGTGGCGGACGGGGCCGGGCTGGGGGAGCAGCGGCATCCGGGTCCAGGACTCCTCGGGGTGCGAGACGTCGAGGAGGGCGACCCGGTCCGTGGCCTCGGGGTGGTTGGCGGCGTACGCGTAGGCGACCATCGCGCCGATGTCGTGCCCCGCGACGTGGGCCCGGCCGATGTCCAGGTGCTTCAGGAGGGCGTGGACATCGGCGGCCATCGTCTTCTTGTCGTACCCCTCATCCGGCCCCTCTTCCGGCTTGGCGGAGCCGCCCATGCCGCGCAGGTCCACGGCGATCACCCGGTACCGGCGCGCCAGGGCCGGCATCACTTTGTGCCACTGCCACCAGGTCTGCGGCCAGCCGCCGAGGAGGACGAGGGGTTCGCCGCCGCCGCCCTCCACGTAGTGCAGGCGGGTGCCGTTGACCTCGGCGTGGTGGCTGGTGAAGCCGCCGTCGAGGGAGGCGGCGAGGGAGGCGTCGTCGAGCGGGGCGGTGGTGGCGGGCATGGGAGTCCTCACGTCGGAACGTCGGAGTGTCGGAGCGCCGGAACGTCCGAATGGCCGTACGAAGATCTCGTACAGTCGAGACCGTACGAGATCTTCGTACGGTTGGTCAATGTCCGTTCGGGTTTTGCGTACAGTTGCTGCATGGCCGCCGAAGCGCTCCACCACCCCGACGCCGCCCGGATCGCACTGGTCGAGGTCCTGGCGGCCCTCGGTCATCCGGTGCGGCTGGAGATCGTCCGGACCCTCGCCGGCTCGGAGTCGGAGGTCTACTGCGGTGCGGTGGCCGAAGGCCTGCCCCGTTCCACCGTCACCCACCACCTGCGCACACTGCGCGAGGCCGGCGTGATCTGTCAGCGCCCCGAGGGCCGCAAGCTCTTCCTGACCCTGCGCCGAGCGGACCTGGAGCAGCGCTTCCCGGGTCTGCTGGCGCTCGCCGTAGGCGATTTTCCGGGCCCGGAACCGGCTGTCGGTCCCGCCCCCTAGACTCGGAATGCGATGAGCAGCCTCTTTGACGACAGTTTCCTGGCGGACCTCACCCCCTCCGACGAGGTCCCGCCGCCGCCCGAGGACCACGCCGCCCCGGAAGCGGGCGCGGACGACCTCTTCGGGGGCCGGTTCGACGTGCCCATGACCGGGGACGCGTACTACCGGGACGGCGCCCCCAGGCCCGTCATCGACCCGGCGGCGCTCCTGGACGGGCTGAATGAGCAGCAGGCCGCGGCCGTGGTGCACGCGGGCTCCCCGCTGCTCATCGTGGCCGGCGCCGGCTCCGGCAAGACCCGGGTGCTGACCCACCGCATCGGCCACCTGCTGGCCGCGCGGAACGTCCACCCCGGCCAGATCCTGGCGATCACCTTCACCAACAAGGCCGCCGGTGAGATGAAGGAGCGCGTGGAGGGCCTGGTCGGCCCGCGGGCGAACGCCATGTGGGTCTCCACCTTCCACAGCGCGTGCGTGCGCATCCTGCGCCGCGAGTCCAAGCGGCTCGGCTTCACGTCCTCGTTCTCGATCTACGACGCCGCCGACTCGAAGCGCCTGATGGCGCTCGTCTGCCGCGACCTGGACCTGGACCCGAAGAAGTTCCCGCCCAAGGCCTTCAACGCCAAGATCTCCAACCTGAAGAACGAGCTGATCGACGAGGAAGCCTTCGCCGACCAGGCCGTGGACGGCTTCGAGAAGACCCTCGCCCAGGCGTACGCGATGTACCAGGGGCGGCTGCGCGAGGCCAACGCGCTCGACTTCGACGACATCATCATGACCACCGTCCACCTGCTCCAGGCCTTCCCGGACGTCGCCGAGCACTACCGGCGCCGCTTCCGGCACGTCCTGGTGGACGAGTACCAGGACACCAACCACGCCCAGTACACGCTCGTGCGCGAGCTGGTCGGCACCGGCTACCCGGACCTGCCGCCCGCCGAGGTGTGCGTGGTGGGTGACGCCGACCAGTCGATCTACGCCTTCCGCGGCGCGACCATCCGCAACATCCTCCAGTTCGAGGAGGACTACAAGGACGCGACGACGATCCTGCTGGAGCAGAACTACCGCTCCACGCAGACGATCCTCTCCGCGGCCAACGCGGTCATCGAGCGCAACGAGAACCGCCGCGCCAAGAACCTGTGGACCGAGGCCGGCAGCGGCGCCGTGATCACCGGCTACGTCGCGGACACCGAGCACGACGAGGCGCAGTTCATCGCCGACGAGATCGACCGGCTGACGGACGCCGGGGAGACCAAGGCCGGGGACGTCGCGATCTTCTACCGGACCAACGCGCAGTCGCGCGTGTTCGAGGAGATCTTCATCCGGGTCGGGCTGCCCTACAAGGTCGTCGGCGGCGTCCGCTTCTACGAGCGCAAGGAGGTCCGCGACGTCCTCGCGTACCTGCGCGTCCTCGCGAACCCGGAGGACAACGTCCCGCTCCGCCGCATCCTGAACGTGCCCAAGCGCGGCATCGGCGAGCGCGCCGAGGCGATGATCGACGCCCTCGCGATGCGCGAGAAGATCACCTTCCCGCAGGCGCTGCGGCGCGTGGACGAGGCCTTCGGCATGGCCGCGCGCTCGACCAACGCGGTGAAGCGGTTCAACGTGCTGATGGAGGAGCTCCGTACGATCGTCGACTCCGGCGCGGGCCCCGCGGTGGTGCTGGAGGCGGTGCTGGAGCGCACGGGCTACCTCACCGAGCTCCAGGCGTCGACCGACCCGCAGGACGAGACGCGGATCGAGAACCTCCAGGAACTGGCGGCGGTGGCACTGGAGTTCGAGCAGGGGCGCGAGGCGGCGGCCACCGAGGCGGCCGAGGCCGGCGCCCCGGCTCCTGGCCCCGGCACGCTCGCCGAGTTCCTGGAACAGGTCGCGCTCGTCGCCGACTCCGACCAGATCCCGGACGAGGACACCGACGGCAGCGGCGTCATCACGCTCATGACCCTGCACACCGCCAAGGGCCTGGAGTTCCCCGTGGTCTTCCTGACCGGCATGGAGGACGGGGTCTTCCCGCACATGCGGTCGCTGGGCCAGACCAAGGAGCTGGAGGAGGAGCGCCGCCTCGCGTACGTCGGCATCACGCGTGCCCGCGAGCGGCTGTATCTGACCCGGTCCTCGATGCGCAGTGCGTGGGGGACCCCCTCGTACAACCCGCCGTCGCGGTTCCTGGAGGAGATCCCGGCCGAGTACCTGCAGTGGAAGCGCACGGGCGCCTCTCAGAAGCCGGCCGGGCCGATGCGGAGTTCGGGCTACGGGTCTTCGGGCTCGGGTTCGGGCTTCGGCGGCGGCAAGGCCTCGTTCGGCACCTCGCCGGAGGCGTTCCTGTCCTCGTCGCGTACGAAGTCGGGCCCGTCCGGGTTCGCGACGCGCCGGGCCGCCGACAAGCCGGTCATCACCCTCGTGGTCGGGGACCGGGTCACGCACGACCAGTTCGGGCTCGGGACCGTCATGGAGGTCAAGGGAGCGGGCGCGGACGCGCAGGCCACCATCGATTTCGGGGACGACAAGCCGAAGCGGCTGCTGCTGCGCTACGCGCCGGTGCAGAAGCTCTGACCCCCTTCGGGGGGCCGGGGGCTCAGGGGTCCAGGGGGCCCGGAGGGCCCAGGGGTTCGCCGGGATACGTCGGGTTACGTCGGGTCCAGGCCGTGGCTGCGGAGCCACGGCAGGGGGTCGATCGCGGACCCGCCGCCGGGCCGTACCTCGAAGTGGAGGTGCGGGCCGGTGGAGTTGCCGGAGTTGCCCGAGTAGGCGATGACGTCGCCGGCCTTCACCTTGCCGGACCGGATCTTGGTGCTGCTGAGGTGGCAGTACCAGGTCTCGGTGCCGTCGGGCGAGGTCACTATGGCCATGTTCCCGTAGGCGCTGTTCCACTGCGTGCGCACGGTGCCGTCGGTGGCGGCCATGACCGGGGTGCCGTAGGAGACCGGGAAGTCGATGCCCGTGTGCACGGACATCCACATGCCGCCCGCCTGGCCGAAGCTGGCGCTGAGGCCGTGCTGCCCGACGGGGATCGCGAACTTGGGGCGGGCCGCTTCCTTGGCCGCGGCCTCCTCCGCCTTCTTCTTCTTCTCATCGTCCTGGCGCTGGCGCAGGTCGATGCGCTCCTGCGTGCGGCTCGCGCGGTCCGCGAAGTCGCCCGCGTCGGCGCTGAGCGCCGCCAGCTGGGTGTCGAGCTTCGTGTTCGCCGCGACGGGCTTGACGGAGGCCGGGTCGGGCGCGGCCATCGTGGTGGTGTCCTCGCTGGGCTTGTCCGTGCCGGTGAGCCCGCCGACGGAGGCGGCGGCGACGCCGGCGACGCCCATCACGCAGGCGGAGGGGACGGCCACGGTCAACAAGGCGGAACGCTTCGCCGGGGTGCGGCGACGGCTGCTGCCGGCCTTCGCGCCGGCCTTGGTGCCCGCCTTGGTGTCGCCCTTGGCGGTGGTCCGGCGCGCGGCGCGCGGCACGGAGGTCAGGGGTACGGCCTGGGTGGGGAGGTCGTGCACCGCGGGCGCTTCGTACGCCTCGGGCACCTCGTACGCTTCGTGCGCCTCGTCCGCTTCGGGTGCCCCGGGTGTTTCGGGCGCTTCGTCGGTGACGGGCTCGAAGCCCGCGGTCTCGCTGTAGGGCGCCTCGTAGGTGTACTCCTGCGCGTACTCCTGCTCCGGCTGCGCGTACTCCTGCTCCTGCTGCGCGGGCTGCTGGTACTCGTACCCGTACGTGTAGCCGGTCTCGGGCTGCTGCTGCGGCTGGGTCTGCGTCTCCGGGACGGAGTTCCAGGCGGTGGCGTCGTACGCCCCCGTCTCGGTGCCGGTGAGGGTGCCGTAGCCCGGCATCGACCAGTGGCCGGTCTGCTCGGCGGAGGTCTCGTAGTCGAAGGAGGCCTGCGGCTGCTGGTA
Organism: Streptomyces sp. NBC_00190; assembly: GCF_036203305.1. GTDB lineage: Bacteria > Actinomycetota > Actinomycetes > Streptomycetales > Streptomycetaceae > Streptomyces. Next base: position 4,828,447 of record NZ_CP108131.1, read on the forward strand.
CTCGGTGTAGCCGGAGTAGTCCGCGCTCGGGGCGCTCGGGGTGCTCCAGGCGTTCGTGTCCCTCCCCCAGCTACCGCTGGGAGGTGCCCCCAGCCCGGTGCCGTCCGCAGGGACACCCTGGGCCGGGATCGAGCACAGGTAGGGGTCCTGCGAGGTCCACGCGGTGGTGTCGTACGCGCCGGTCTCGTAGGAGCCGTATGCCGCGTAGTTGACCCCCTGGCCCTGCGTTTCGTAGGAAACGTAGGTCGAGTCACCAGCGAAAGTGGCGGTGGCAAGGCCGTCATACCCGGGATCCGGGTACTGGCCCGGCGAGGGGCGGTCGTTCACCAACTTCTCTTTCGCCTCGGCAGTGGGGGCCTGGGTGGCCGGGGAACTCGTGGTTCACCGGAGGAGAGCAGTGGCGTGACTGTACCCGGCGGTTACTGGCAACGACAATCTTCGGAGGACGTCCATATCCCGGGAACCGGGCATTCGGCCGTCTTTCGGTCGCACAAAGACGCACCCTTGGCCTTGAGTTCGAAATTCGTTCGACTCTTCGTCGTTGTGCGTCTATGCGACGGACGTGGCTTCCGAGCTCCCCGACACGGCCGTCGCGGGCCCGTCGAGGGCGCGCAGGACCGCCGCGATCACGGTGGGATGCGCGGGCAGGGCGAGATGCCCGATGCCGGTGACCTGCACGTTCTCCACGCGCAGATCCGGATGCTCGATCCGGGCCGTACCGACCGGGGCCATCAGCGCGTCGAACTCGCTCCAGAACGCCACACATCGGGTCGCGCAGCCGGGCGCGGGCGCGGCCAGTTCGGCGAGCACCTCGGAGTCGGGGCGCATCTGCCGGACCAGCGGGTGCGCGTCCATGAAGGGGGCGACCGACGTGCCGGAATGCGGGGTGCCGAGCGTGACGAGCGTCCGGACGCGGGCGTCGCCGCCGAGGCGCTGGATGTAGTACCGGGCGACCAGTCCGCCCAGGCTGTGGCCGACCAGGTCCACCTGCTCCTGCCCGGTGCGCGTGCACAGTTCCTCGACGCGCCGGGCCAGATGGCGGGCGGTCACGCGCAGGTCGCGGGTGAAGGGCGAATAGTTGTACGCCTCCACGTGCCGGCGGCCCCCCGCCCCGAGGGCGCGGCGCAGTAGGACGAAGACGGAACGGTTGTCGGAGAACCCGTGGAGGAGGAGGGCGGGCGGGCGCGTCGCGGACGTCGCGGACGAGCGTGTCGCCGGTGGACCGGCGCCGACCTTCTCCTGGCACACTCCGGTGGGATACAGGAGGAGGTGCCCGCCGAGCACGATCACCTCGAGCGCTCCGGCCCGCAGCGCGGCGCCGGATACGGGAATGGACACGGGTACGCACAGCCCCATCGATGGCCTCCCCTGAGCCTTCTGGGACTGCGGCCGGTCGCGCCACCGTGCCGTGCGGCTGCCGGCACGGTGGCGCAATGCCGTCCCACGTGTGATTTCCCCCTCCTGGTTGACCGTGAAACGGCGGCGTGCGCGATGCTGTACTTAACGTTCGTTCACTCGGGAGGCAGTGCGATGGGTGTGACCGGTCCGATCCGTGTGGTGGTGGCCAAGCCGGGTCTCGACGGCCACGACCGCGGCGCGAAGGTGATCGCGCGGGCGCTGCGTGACGCGGGCATGGAGGTCATCTACACCGGCCTCCACCAGACCCCCGAGCAGATCGTGGACACCGCCATCCAGGAGGACGCCGACGCCATCGGCCTCTCGATCCTCTCCGGCGCCCACAACACGCTCTTCGTGCGCGTGCTGGAACTCCTCAAGGAGCGCGACGCGGAGGACATCAAGGTCTTCGGCGGCGGCATCATTCCGGAGGACGACATCGCCCCCCTGAAGGAGAAGGGCGTGGCCGAGATCTTCACCCCGGGCGCGACCACGACCTCCATCGTCGACTGGGTCCGCGGCAACGTCCGCCAGTAGCCGTCCCACGGCCGTCCGGCGCGGGATCCGGGGCGGAGCCCCGGGATCTTCGAGCCCCGCCACCGCCACCCCGCCCCCGGAGGGCGGGGTCAGGCCGGGGCCAGCTCCGCCAGCATCGCCTCGCGCAGGCGAAGGGTGGCCACCAGCCGCTGAAAGGCCTCCGCCCAGTACGCGGCGGCGCCGGACTCCGCCTCCGGCGGCGCCGAGGCCGCCGCGGTCAGTATCTCCAGCCGCCCCGCCTCCGCAGGGTCGAGGCAGCGCTCCGCCAGCCCCATCACCCCGCTGAAGCTCCACGGGTAGCTGCCCGCCTCCCGGGCGGAGTCCAGCGCGTCGACCACGGCCCGCCCCAGCGCCCCGGCCCACGGCACCACGCACACCCCGAGCAGCTGGAACGCCTCCGACAGCCCGTGGGCCCGTATGAACTCCGCTACCCAGTCCGCCCGTTCCCCGTCCGACAGGGTCTCCAGCAGCTTCGCCCGCTCCGCCAGTGAGGCCGTCCCCGGCCCCGCCGCGGGCGGCGCGGACGCCGGGCCGAGCAGAGCCCGCGACCACCGCGCGTCGCGCTGGCGCACCGCCGCCCGGCACCAGGCCGCGTGCAGTTCCTCCCGCCACTCCTCGCCCCCGGCCACCGGGAGCGCCACGATCTCCGCCGGGCCGAGCCCACCGAACCGATCCCGCCAGCAGGACAGCGGGGCCGCCTCCACCAACTGGCCGAGCCACCAGGCCCGTTCCCCGCGTCCGGCGGGGGGCCGCTTGACCACCCCGTCCCGCAGCATTCGCGCATCGCACTCGGCCGGCGGGGTCACCCCCTCGGGGCCCACGCATGCCAGGGCGCGCTCCGCCATCCGCCCGGCCAGCGCCGAGCCCGGCAGCGCCGACAGCAGCTCGGCCGCCGTCGCGCGGACATTGCGGCTGCGGTCGCCCAGGGCGGCCTCCAGGAACGGCTCGTCCTGCGGCGACAGCCCCGCCCGCAGCGAATCGAGGAACATCAGCCGGTCCTCGGCCCGCTCGGTGGCCCAGGTCGTCGCCAGCAGCCTCGGCGCGGCCGCCGCCTCGTGGGCCCGTACGGCACCCAACAGCGCCACCCGCTCCGCGAACAGCCCCTCCTGCCACAGCCGTTCCACCGCGGCCCCGTCCGTCACGTCCGGCAGCTCCCCGGCTCCTCCGGCTCCGCCGCGCAGGGCGAACCGCCAGTCCGGATTCAGCCGCGCCAGCCACATCCCCCGCGCCCCGGCCAGCGCCAGCGCCGGTGCCCTCAGATCCGTACGGGCCCGGGCCGCGTCCAGCAGCGCGGGCACGAGCGCGGCCGGTGAGCGGTAACCGTGCCGGCCGGCCGCGGCCAGCCACTGCGGCAGCAGCTCCGTCAGATCCGGGGCCGCGCCGCGCCGGCCGCCGCTCGCCGCGGCGGTCCGGCCGGCCAGCAGTTGCGCGAGCCGCTGCCGGGCCGCCGCCGGTGGTGCCGGCCGCGGGTCCCGGGGCGCGGGCTGCGGGCGCGGGCCCGCCTCGGCCGGCCGCAGCCCCGCCCGGCGCCGCACGGTGTGCACGGCCGCCGCGTCCAGCAAGGCCTCCGGCGAGCCGGCCGGGCCCCCGCCCCGGCGCCGGTCGGTGCCCAGCAGTGCGGCGCCGACCAGCTCCTCCCAGTCCCCGTACCCCTCGTCGTACCCCTCGTCGCCCGTGACCATCGAACCCCTCCCTCTGCCCTCTGCGAGTCCTGCGCTCCGATCCCGCCCCCTCCGCGGGACCGGAGCTGTCGATGCCGTCGTTGAATTCGTTCAGCTGGCGTGGTTGTCGTTCACGGCAAAGCCCCCCGGCTTCTCGTCACGTCACGCCGACGCACCCGCGCCGCCGTGTCCTCCCCGTTCCCCTCCCCGCCGCTCCCGCGGCACACGGGCCCCCAGGCCCCCAGCGCTTTCCTATGTGTTTCCGCCCCTTGTTCAGGCGAGCGGCACCGGCTCGGGTGAGCCCGGCTGCCAGGCCGTCAGGGGGGTGAAGCCGCGATGGCCGCACTCCCCGAACACCGTGACGGGCCCCCCGCCCGACAGTGCGGCCAGTTGCCACAACCCCGGTCGGGAGCGGCTCCCGGCCCCGGTGAGGGGCACCGGCAGGGCGGAGGTGCCCTCCGCGTCCGCCAGCTGCCAGCCCAGCTCTCCCGGTATCGGGATCACCGGGCCCAGGACCACCGGCCAGGACTCCAGCCACGGGTCCTCCCGCAGCGCCGCCCCGTAGGCCTCCAGGGCGGCCCCCGTGCTCACCCCGGCCGGAACCTCCGCGCACGGCACGGCCGCCGGCCGTCTCTCCCCGAGATCCGCCCGCAGCCCCGCCGACCCGGGCCGGAAGCGGACTTCCGCCTCCAGCACCAGCCCCACCGGCAGCGCCAGCCCCGGCGGCCGCCCGGGCGGTCCGAAGTCCAGCACCAGGGCGGGCCGCCCGCTCCCCAGCCCGCGCAGCCATATCCGGCGGGTGGTGAGCCGGCCGTCCGGTGACACCGAGTCGTACTGGGCGAGCACCAGCCATCGGTCCCGTACGGCCTCCCCCTCCCCGGAGGCCGGCAGTCCCACCCGGCTGCGCACGGTCGCCGCCAGCTGTTCTGGCAACGAGGCCACCCCCAGCCAGGCCCGGTCCAGCAGGTGCAGCAGCGCCGCCTCCTCAAGCATCCGGGCGGGCCAGCCGGAGCCGCAACTGGGTATCGTCCCCAACTCCCGGACCCGCGCGGCCAGTCCGGGTGCCTGGGCGTCGACCATCCGGGCGGCCGTCTCCTCCCACCTCGCGTACCCCGACTGTTCCTGGTCGGCGAGACCGCCGCGCAGCAGGTCGGCCAGCCGCTGCTCCAGCTCGCCGACGCCCGCGCCGATCCGCGCCGCCCGCCGCTCGGCCCGCCGACGGGCCCCCTCCTCGTCCGCCGGCCTGCCCGCCGCGGCGGCCGGCCGCGCGGCCTTCGCCGCCCGGTCCGCCAGCCACTGTGCGGCCCATTCCGGCGCCTCACCCGGCTCGCCCACCCCTTCCGCGGACCAGAGCAGCAGCAGTCCCAGCGCGTGCTTGCACGGGAACTTGCGGCTCGGGCAGGAGCACTTGTACGCCGGCCCCGCCAGATCCACGACCGTCCGGTACGGCGTGCTGCCGCTGCCCTTGCACAACCCCCACAGCGAACCGGAAGCGGAACCTCCGATCTGCGACCACGGACCCGCCCCGCCGAGCCTGCCTCCCGCCTTGCGTGAGGCATCGTCAGGAGCCAGAGCCAGTACCTGTTCCGCCGTCCAGCGGACGTGCTGCTCAGTCATGTGAACCACCGTACGGACCCCCACTGACAATCGCTCTGACCTGCAACAACGCCTCGAACAAAGGGCGTTGTCAGTGCCGTGGTGCACCTTGGACACAGCAGTCGGGAGCGGCTGCCGAGCATCGGAGGGGGACCATGACCATGCCCGAGGACACCCAGCGCGGCGAGGCGCTGCGACCGCACGCCGAAGACGCCTTCGCACACGAACTGAAAGCCCTCGCCGTCGCCGACGACCGGCCCCGCCCGGCCCGTTGGAAGCTCTCCCCCTGGGCCGTGGCCACGTACCTGCAGGGCGGCACGCTCGCCGACGGCACGGTCATCACGCCCAAGTACGTCGGGCCGCGCCGCATCGTCGAAGTCGCCGTCACCACCCTGGCCACCGACCGCGCCCTGCTCCTCCTCGGCGTCCCCGGCACCGCCAAGACCTGGGTGTCCGAGCACCTCGCCGCCGCCGTCAGCGGGGACTCCACCCTCCTCGTCCAGGGCACGGCCGGAACCCCGGAGGAGGCGATCCGCTACGGCTGGAACTACGCCCGCCTCCTCGCCCACGGCCCCAGCCGCGAGGCCCTCGTCCCCAGCCCCGTCATGCGGGCCATGGCCGACGGCATGACCGCCCGCGTCGAGGAGCTCACCCGCATCCCCGCCGACGTCCAGGACACCCTCATCACCGTCCTGTCCGAGAAGACCCTCCCGATACCGGAACTCGGCGAAGAGGTGCAGGCCGTGCGCGGCTTCAACCTCATCGCCACCGCCAACGACCGCGACCGCGGGGTCAACGAGCTCTCCAGCGCGCTGCGTCGGCGCTTCAACACCGTCGTCCTGCCGCTGCCCGCCACCGCCGACGCCGAGGTCGACATCGTCGCCCGCCGCGTCGACCAGATGGGCCGCTCCCTCGACCTGCCGGCCGTACCCGAGGGCCTGGAGGAGATCCGCCGCGTCGTCACCGTCTTCCGCGAGCTGCGCGACGGAGTCACCGACGACGGCCGGACGAAGGTGAAGTCGCCCAGCGGCACCCTGTCCACCGCCGAGGCCATCTCCGTCGTCACCGGCGGCCTGGCCCTGGCCGCCCACTTCGGGGACGGCGTGCTGCGCCCCTCCGACGTGGCCGCCGGGATGCTCGGCGCCGTCGTCCGGGACCCGGCCGCCGACAAGGTCGTCTGGCAGGAGTACCTGGAGGCCGTGGTGCGCGAGCGGGACGGCTGGAAGGACTTCTACCGCGCCTGCCGGGAGGTGACGGTATGAGCCCACTGCTCCTGGGCGTACGGCACCACGGGCCCGGCTCGGCCCGCGCCGTGCGCGCCGCCCTCGACGCGGCCCGGCCGCCCGCCGTGCTCGTCGAGGGGCCGCCCGAGGGGGACGCGCTGCTCGCCTTGGCCGCCGATCCCGGGATGCGGCCGCCGGTGGCGCTGCTCGCGCACGCCGCGGACGATCCCGGCCGGGCCGCGTTCTGGCCGCTCGCCGAGTTCTCCCCGGAGTGGGTCGCGATCCGCTGGGCCCAGGAGGCCGGCGTACCCGTCCGGTTCATGGACCTCCCCGCCGCGCACTCGCTGGCCGCGCGGGACGAGGGCGAGGAGCCGGACTCCGCCCGGCCGGACCCCCTCGCGGTGCTGGCCGATGCCGCCGGGTACGACGACCCCGAGCGCTGGTGGGAGGACGCGGTCGAGCACCGGGACTCCGGGGCCGTACGGGATCCCCTCGCCCCGTTCGAGGCGCTCGGGGAGGCCATGGGAGCCCTGCGCGAGGGGTCTGGAGAGAGCGGTCACGGGCGCGACCTCGTGCGCGAGGCGTACATGCGGCAGCGGATGCGGGCCGCCCGCCGGGAGTTCGGCGACACGTACGCCGTGGTGTGCGGAGCCTGGCACGTCCCGGCGCTGCGCGCGAAGACCACCGCGGCCGCCGACAAGGCGCTGCTGACCGGCCTGCCCAAGGTCAAGGTGGAGACCGCCTGGGTGCCCTGGACCCACCGCAGGCTGGCCCGGGCCGGAGGGTACGGAGCGGGCATCGCCTCGCCCGGGTGGTACGCGCACCTCTTCGCCGCCCGGGACCGGCCCGTGGAGCGCTGGCTGACCAAGGTCGCCGGGCTGCTCCGGGAGGAGGACCGGCAGGTCTCCTCCGCCCACGTCATCGAGGCGGTCCGGCTGGCCCGGACCCTCGCCGCGATGCGGGGGCGGCCGCTGCCGGGCCTGACGGAGACCCTGGAAGCGGTCCGGGCGGTGATGTGCGACGGCTCCGACATACCGCTCGCGCTGATCGAGGACCGCCTGGTCGTCGGAGACGTGCTCGGCGAGGTCCCGGACACGGCGCCCGTCGTACCGCTGCAGCGCGACCTCACACGGCGCCAGCGCTCCCTGCGGCTCAAGCCCGAGGCGCAGGACCGCGAGCTGGAGCTCGATCTGCGCAAGGAGACCGACGCGGCGAAGTCCCTGCTGCTGCACCGGCTGCGGCTGCTCGGCATCGACTGGGGCATACCCACCGCCTCCCGGGGCACGACCGGCACCTTCCGGGAGACCTGGCGCCTGCGCTGGGAGCCGGAGCTGTCGGTGCGGGTGGCCGAGGCCGGGATCTGGGGAACCACCGTCCCGGCGGCGGCCACCGCCAAGGCGGAGGCGGATGCCGCGGGCGCCGAGGAGCTGGGCGAGGTCACGGCACTGGCCGAGCGGTGCCTGCTGGCCGGGCTGTCGCAGGCGCTGCCCGCCGTGCTGCGGGCGCTCGCCGACCGGGCGGCGCTGGACACCGATGTGGCGCGCCTGGCCAAGGCCCTGCCCGCGCTGGCCCGTTCGCTGCGGTACGGGGACGTCCGGGGCACCGACGCGGCGGCCCTCGGCACGGTGGCGGCCGGGCTCGCGGAACGGATATGCGTGGCGCTGCCGCCGGCCTGCACCGCCGGGCTGGACGCCGACGCGGCGGCGGAGCTGCGCGGCCACGTGGACGGGGTGCACGGGGCGGTCGGGCTGCTGGCGGACGCGGACGAGGGGCTGCGCGAGCGCTGGTCCGCGGTGCTGCGGACGCTGGCGGGCCGGGAGACCGTGCCGGGCCTGATCCGCGGCCGCGCGGCCCGGCTGCTGCTCGACGACGGACGGCTCCCGGCCGGGGAGACGGCCCGGCTGATGGGGCTCGCGCTGTCCCCGGCGGCCTCCCCCGCCGACGCGGCGGGCTGGATCGAGGGCTTCGCCGGCGGGAGTTCGGGCGGCGGCACCCTGCTGGTCCACGACGACCGGCTGCTGGGCCTGATCGACGCCTGGCTGACGGGGGTGCCGGAGCGTGCGTTCACCGACGTACTGCCGCTGCTGCGGCGGACGTTCGGGGCGTACGAGCCGGGAGTGAAGCGGACCCTGGGCGAGCTGGTCCGGCGCGGCCCCGGCGGCCCGGCCCGGCGGTCTCGCGCCGGCTCGGCCCCCGAGGGCTTCGCCCCGGACCTGGACCCGGCCCGCGCGGACGCGGTCCTGGACCTGGTCCTGCTCCTGCTGTCACCGCCGGGCCCCCTCCCGGCGGGCTAGCGGCGGGCCAGCGGCGGCCCGAGGGGGGAGCCCGAGAGGGGAGAGGGACCGGCGGCGGTGGCCGCCGGCACACGACGAGTCGACGGGACGGACGGATGACCGGCACGGAGAACGCGACGGTGGCCGAGGCGGCCGCCGCAGGCACCGCCGGGGACGAGCGGCTGAGGCGGTGGCGGATGGTGCTCGGCGGGGGAGAGGGCGGGACCGGGTGTGCGCTGAGCGGGCGGGACGTGGCCATGGACGCCGCGCTCGGTGCGCTGTACGACGGGGGCGGCGCGGGCGGCGCGGGGGGCTCCCGCAAGACGTCGGGGGCACGGTCGGCCGGGCTCGGCGGATCCGCGCCCAACGTGGCCCGCTGGCTCGGGGACATCCGTACGTACTTCCCCAGCTCGGTGGTCCAGGTCATGCAGCGCGACGCGATCGAGCGGCTCGGCCTGTCCGCCCTGCTGCTGGAGCCGGAGATGCTGGAGGCGGTCGAGCCCGACGTGCACCTGGTCGGCACCCTGCTCTCCCTGAACAAGGCGATGCCCGACACGACGAAGGAGACGGCGCGGGCCGTGGTCCGCAAGGTGGTCGAGCAGCTGGAGAAGCGCCTGGCGACCCGTACCCGGGCCACCCTCACCGGCGCCCTCGACCGCTCCGCCCGGACCAGCCGCCCCCGCCACCACGACATCGACTGGAACCGCACGATCCGGGCCAATCTCAAGAACTACCTGCCGGAGTACCGCACCGTCGTCCCCGAAAGGCTGATCGGCTACGGCCGGGCGGCCCAGTCGGTGAAGAAGGAGGTCGTCCTCTGTATCGACCAGTCGGGTTCGATGGCGGCATCCGTCGTCTACGCCTCCGTCTTCGGCGCCGTCCTCGCCTCCATGCGCTCCATCGCCACCCGCCTCGTCGTCTTCGACACCTCCGTCGTCGACCTCACGGACCAGCTCGACGATCCGGTCGACGTCCTCTTCGGCACCCAGCTCGGCGGCGGCACCGACATCAACCGCGCCCTCGCCTACTGCCAGTCGAAGATCACCCGTCCTGCCGACACCGTCGTCGTCCTGATCAGCGATCTCTACGAGGGCGGCATACGCAACGAGATGCTCAAACGGGTCGCCGCGATGAAGGCCGCGGGCGTCGAGTTCGTGACCCTTCTGGCCCTGTCCGACGAGGGCGCCCCGGCCTACGATCACGAGCACGCCGCGGCCCTCGCGGCGCTGGGCGCGCCGGCCTTCGCCTGCACCCCCGACCTGTTCCCCGAGGTGATGGCCGCGGCCCTGGAGAAGCGGCCCCTGCCGGTGCCGTGACCGGCCGCGCGCGGATCGCGGGGAACCGGCAGATCACACGAATCTCCAGCTCAACCGTGAGGTGTTCTGTGACAGGTATCACCGCTCAGGTGTGATCTGCGATTTAGGGACCTACGTCCCACGGGGATAACCTGCGGGACGGACATGCCGCGTCCACGGTCACCGTGTGCGCCTTCCTTGTGACAGCGCCGTCACGTTGCCCTCCGCGGCACGCCCACGCAGATAGCAGACAACCGCGAATCACTGCGAATCTTTAAAAAGACAAGGGACGGACGCGCGTGGACCTGTTCGAGTACCAGGCGAGGGACCTCTTCGCCAAGCACGGTGTACCGGTGCTGGCCGGTGAAGTCATCGACACGCCTGAGGCGGCTCGCGAGGCCACCGAGCGGCTGGGCGGCAAGTCGGTCGTCAAGGCGCAGGTGAAGGTCGGCGGCCGCGGCAAGGCCGGCGGCGTGAAGCTGGCCGCCACCCCGGACGAGGCTGTCGCCCGGGCGACGGACATCCTCGGCATGGACATCAAGGGCCACACGGTCCACAAGGTGATGATCGCCGAGACGGCTCCCGAGATCCTCGAGGAGTACTACGTCTCGTACCTCCTCGACCGCACCAACCGCACCTTCCTGGCCATGGCCTCGGTCGCGGGTGGCATGGACATCGAGCAGGTCGCGGAGGAGACCCCCGAGAAGCTCGCCAAGGTCCCGGTGAACGCCAACGAGGGCGTGACCATCGAGAAGGCCCGCGAGATCGTCGCCCTGGCGCAGTTCCCGGCCGAGGTCGCCGAGAAGGTGGCCGAGGTCCTGGTGACCCTGTGGGCGACCTTCATCGCCGAGGACGCGCTCCTCGTCGAGGTCAACCCGCTCGCGAAGGTCGCCTCCGGCGACGTCATCGCGCTCGACGGCAAGGTCTCGCTCGACGAGAACGCCGAGTTCCGCCAGCCGGGCCACGAGGAGTTCGTGGACCACGCGGCCGCGAACCCGCTCGAGGCCGCCGCCAAGGCGAAGAACCTCAACTACGTGAAGCTCGACGGTGAGGTCGGCATCATCGGCAACGGCGCGGGTCTCGTCATGAGCACCCTCGACGTCGTCGCGTACGCCGGCGAGAACCACGGCGGCGTCAAGCCCGCCAACTTCCTGGACATCGGTGGTGGCGCCTCCGCCGCCGTCATGGCCAACGGTCTCGAGATCATCCTCGGCGACCCGGACGTCAAGTCCGTCTTCGTCAACGTCTTCGGTGGCATCACCGCCTGCGACGAGGTCGCCAACGGCATCGTCCAGGCGCTTCAGCTGCTGAAGGACAAGGGCGAAGAGGTCACCAAGCCCCTCGTCGTCCGTCTCGACGGCAACAACGCCGAGCTGGGTCGCAAGATCCTCTCGGACGCCAACCACCCGCTGGTGCAGCGCGTGGACACCATGGACGGCGCGGCCGACAAGGCCGCCGAGCTCGCGGCTGCGAAGTAAGGGCAGAGGTCACAGACTCACATGGCTATCTTCCTCAACAAGGACAGCAAGGTCATCGTCCAGGGCATGACCGGTGCCACGGGCATGAAGCACACCAAGCTGATGCTGGCTGACGGCACCAACATCGTCGGCGGCGTGAACCCGCGCAAGGCCGGCACGACCGTCGACTTCGACGGCACCGAGGTCCCGGTCTTCGGCTCGGTCGCCGAGGCGATGGAGAAGACGGGCGCCAACGTCTCCGTCCTCTTCGTCCCGCCGGCCTTCGCCAAGGCCGCCGTCGTCGAGGCCATCGACGCCGAGATCCCGCTGGCCGTCGTCATCACCGAGGGCATCGCGGTGCACGACTCCGCCGCCTTCTGGGCGTACGCGACCGCCAAGGGCAACAAGACCCGGATCATCGGCCCGAACTGCCCGGGTCTGATCACCCCCGGCCAGTCCAACGCCGGCATCATCCCGGGCGACATCACCAAGCCCGGCAAGATCGGTCTCGTGTCCAAGTCCGGCACGCTGACCTACCAGATGATGTACGAGCTCCGTGACATCGGCTTCACCTCCGCCGTCGGCATCGGTGGCGACCCGGTCATCGGCACCACGCACATCGACGCCCTGGAGGCCTTCGAGGCCGACCCGGAGACCGAGCTGATCGTCATGATCGGCGAGATCGGCGGCGACGCCGAGGAGCGGGCGGCGGACTTCATCGCGAAGAACGTCACCAAGCCGGTCGTCGGCTACGTCGCGGGCTTCACCGCCCCCGAGGGCAAGACCATGGGCCACGCCGGCGCCATCGTCTCCGGCTCCTCCGGCACCGCGCAGGCCAAGAAGGAGGCCCTCGAGGCCGCCGGCGTCAAGGTCGGCAAGACGCCGACCGAGACCGCGAAGCTGGCGCGCGAGATCCTGAACGCCGCTCAGTAAGCAGGAGCAGCACGTGTGTACGGGCGTGGCCCGCACCCTTCCCGGGTGCGGGCCACGCCCTTTTCTCATTCGATCCGCGGGGTGATGCGGGCGGGACCGGCGGCCGGGTCCGCGCGCAGCTTGTCGTGGAGCTGCCTGCTGTGCTCGGTGAGCTGCTGGGGGCCGCTGAGCGGGGGTACGCCCGAGACGTTCGAGCCGGGTGCGATCGGCGGCTCGTAGTGGGTGGGCGCGGTCGCGGCGGTATAGGCGGTGGCGACGGCGATGACCGAGGTCAGGCTCACGGCGGCGCGGGTCCACCGCCGGGTACGCCGCTCCGCGCGGCCCCGTACGGCGGCGGCGGGGCGCGCCTGCAGCGGTACCGCCGGTGTCAGCGCGGCGAGCCGGTCGTGCAGCACCGCGGAGTGCTTCTCGGGCGGTACGCCGGCCAGTTCGGGGACCCGGTCGGCGAGGTCGGCGTGCGCGTGCAGCAGGCGGCCGCCGGCGGTGGGGGTGCTGGCCTCCGTCTCGGCGGCGGTGTCGGGGAGGTCGAGGCCGACGCCGTCGTAGAGCAGGACGGTGCGGCGGTGGGCGGTGGGGAGCGCGAGCAGGGCGTCGAGGAGGATCCGGTCGGCGGGCTCGGCGGGGGGCTTGTCGGGATGCCGGCTGACCGGGCGCATCTGGTGCCAGGGGGAGAGGGCGTACTCGTACGCGGCGATCCGCACCCAGCCCACCGGGTCCGGATCGGTGGCCACTTCCGGCCACTGCCGCCAGGCCTGGCGGAACGCCCGCTCCACGGCCTCCTGGGCCAGGTCCCGGCGTCCCGTGAGCAGGTAGGCCTGGCGGATGAGGCCGGAGGCGGCCCGGGCGTAGAGGTCGTCGAAAGCCCCTTCGGCTCCGGAGAGGACGGGGCTCCCGGGTGCCTCGGGGACTGCGCGTGCATCGGGGACCGCGGGCGGCTCGTGGGTTCCGCCGGCTTCGTCCCGGTCGGGCCCGGCGCTGCCGTCGCTCGCGTCGGCTGCGCCGGACGGGCCTTCTTCGACCAGCTCTTGCACGGCCTCGGCGGCGGCCGGCACGGCCACGACCGGCGTCATCGCGGGGTCGGCCTCGGCCGCCTCGGCCGCCTCGGCCGCCTCGGGGGCCGCCTGCGACGGCGGGTCCGGGTCGGCCGGTGTCGGGCCCTCGGCTTCGGGAGCGTCCTCCGGCGGCCTTGCGAGGCCGGCCAGGAACTCCGCGTACGCCGCGCGCTTGCGCCCGCGCGGGTCCGTGCGGCCCGCCTCCCAGGAGCGCACCGTGGTCACGGTGACGCCGACGGCCGCCGCGACCTGCCCGTGCGTCAGGTCCGCCGCTTCGCGCAGTCTGCGGCGTTCCTTCGGGGAAGGGAGGCCAAGCTCCGAGCCCGACTCGACGCTTTGTGTCATGCCACGCTCCCCGCGACCCGACCACCCTGGGCGAAAAAGTACATAAAACGTATATTGGGCGACACCACGGGTATTCGCCTGTTACCCGTCCATAGCGCGTGTCGTTGGCACCATGGCAGGGTGACCCAAGTGACCGAACACGGGACCCCGTTGTCCGCGGCCCCGGGAACCGTCCGGCGCCGCCGCTCCCCGGCCGCGGCCGCATGCGTGGTGGGCGGCGCCGTGGCCGCCGGACTCGGACTCGGCTTCCTCGCCGTGCTCGTCACCGTGCTGTGGATCAGCTCCCCCTATCCCGACAGCGGCCCCGCCGGGGCCCTGCACCTCGCCGCCGGGCTGTGGCTGCTCGCCCACGGGACGGAACTGGTGCGGTACGAGACGCTCTCCGGCGTGCCCGCGCCCGTCGGCCTGACCCCCCTGCTGCTCGTCGCGCTGCCCGTGCTGCTCATGCGGCGGGCCGCGCGGCTGGGGAGCGCCTCCGAGGAGGAGGGGGAGGAGGTGCTGCCGGCCGGCGCCGTCCTTTCGGCCGTGCTGTGCGGCTATCTGGCCGTCGGCGCCCTCGCCACGGTGTACGCGGCGGGCGGGCCCATGCCGGCCGACCCGCTGAGTGCGGCCTGGCACGTCCCGGTGGTCGCCGCGATCGCCGCCGCCAGTGGGGTGCTGGCGGTCCGGGGGCGACCGGACGGGTCGTTGCCGTCCTGGGTTCCGACGGGCGTACGGAGGGCGGTCGCGCGCCCCCGGTACGCGCTGGCGCTCCGGGCCGGGGCGGGCGGGGCCCTCGTACTGCTGGGCGGTGGGGTGCTGCTCGTCGGCGGCTCGCTCGCATGGCACGGCGCGGAGGTCCAGGGGACCTTCCTGGGGCTGACCGGGGTGTGGTCGGGCCGCTTCGCGGTGTTGCTGCTGGCGCTCGCGCTGATCCCGAACGCCATGGTGTGGGGTGCGGCGTATGCGCTCGGGCCCGGTTTCGCGCTCGGCGTCGGCGTGACCGCCACGCCGCTCGGGTTCACGGGCTCGCCCGCGCTGCCCCGGTTTCCGCTGCTGGCGGCGCTGCCGCCCGAGGGGCCCGGGTCGCTGCTGACCTGGACGGTCGTCGGGGTGCCGGTGGTGGCCGGGCTGGCGGTGGGCTGGTTCGCGGTACGCCGGGCGAGGGAGGTCTCGTACGGGGAGACCGCGCTCACGGCGGCGCTGGGCGCGCTGGTCTGCGGGCTGGTCATGGCCGGGCTGGCGGCGGCCTCGGCGGGGCCGCTGGGGTCGCGGGCGCTGGCGGACTTCGGGCCGGTGTGGTGGGCGGTGGGGGCGGCGGCCTGCGTCTGGACGCTGGCGCTGGCCGTGCCGGTGGCGGTGGGGGTGCAGGCATGGCGGACGCGGCCGGTCAGGACCGGGCTGCCGGTTTCCGGGGAGGACGGGTGGCACGACAGCGGTGTGCGGGAGGTCCGGTGGGCGGCGCTGCGTCGTGCGGCGGGCACGCTGGTCCCGGACATCTCGGCCGCAGCCGCACCCCCGGCCGCAGCACCTGCCGCTGCTCCGGTCCCGGCTCCGGTCCCGGCGAGGCCGCAGCGGCCGGTGACCGTCGTGCCGGGGCTCAGCCTGGACCTGGGTCCGGTCCTGATCCCGGCGAAGCCGGCCGAGCCGCAGGCTGCTCAGCCATTGGCTCAGCCATTTGCTCAGCCATTGGCTCCGCCGGTGGCGGGTGCCCGCGTCCTGGCCCGCCGCAAGCCGCCGTCGTAGCGTCCGCCGTGCCGCTGCCAGGGACCAGCCCCCGGGCCCCGCGCCTCAAACGCCGACGGGGCTGAGGGTGGGGCCAGTCCCCGGGCGTCGGACGCCGGGCGCCGGTGGGGTCGCGGCCCGCGCCCCGGGGGACAGTCGGCGTAGAGCGATCGTTACTGGCGGACCTTCAGGACGTCGCCCACGAAGTTGTCCGGGAGGAGCCTGTTGCACTGGAGTTCCGCCGCGTTCGTCAGGGCGTCGTCGCGGCAGACGTAGAAGTCCTTGTACACGAGCTGCACGGCGTACGAGGTCATCGCCAGCAGGATCGCCAGTGTGGCCGTGACCAGGCCGCTCACCGCCGCCGTGCGCTGGGGGCGGGCGGCCTCGCCCAGGGCCGCCAGGCCTCCCGGGGTGGCGGCCTGGCCCGGTTCCGCCGACGCAGGCCTGCCCCGCAGCGCGCTGATGCCCCAGTACATGGCGAGCGCCCCCAGCAGCAGTCCCACCGACGGGATCCCGAAGATCCCGAAGAAGAAGCCCCACATGCCGGCCAGCAGCGCGTAGCGGGCGCGGCGCTGGACCGGGTCCGTCGGGTCCCAGCGCGCCGGGCCGCCCCGGCCCTCGGAATCCGGCCGGCCGTTCCCGTCCCCGCCGCCGTCGCCACCGCCGCGCGGCTGCCACGGCTGGTCGGGCCGGCCTTCCGGCGGAGCCGCGAAGGGGTTGTCGTCGGTGGGGGAGTCGGGCTGACGGCGGTCCGGCATCGGGTGTGTTACTTCCCCTGTGTCAAGGACGTCACGACGACGTCGATTTCGGCTTGTACGCAGACGCTACCCCTCGGCCGTCCCCCCGTCCCTCGGGGGCCGTCCCGTGTGCCGGTATCGTTGCAGGCGGTCGGTTGCTTCGTATGGTCCCCCGTATATCGGTACCCCGAAGTTTCGTATGACCATACAAAGACGAACACCGCATTCCCGTGAGAAAGGGCCTCCCATGGCCGCCTCCCGCCTGGTCGTGCTGGTTTCCGGTTCCGGCACCAACCTCCAGGCCCTGCTCGACGCCATCGACGCCCACCCCGGCGGATCCGAGGGCTTCGGCGCCGAAGTCGTCGCCGTGGGAGCCGACCGCGAGAACATCGTCGGCCTGGAGCGCGCCGAGAAGGCGGGGATCCCCACCTTCGTGTGCTCGGTCAAGGCCTACGGGAGCCGTGAGGAGTGGGACACCGCCCTCACGGAGGCGACCGACGCCCACGCTCCGGACCTCGTCGTGTCCGCCGGTTTCATGAAGATCGTCGGCAAGGCGTTCATCGACCGCTTCGGCGGCCGGTTCATCAACACCCACCCCGCCCTCCTCCCCGCTTTCCCGGGCGCCCACGGCGTACGGGACGCGCTCGCCTACGGGGCGAAGGTCACCGGCTGCACGGTCCACTTCGTGGACTCCGGCGTGGACACCGGTCCGATCATCGCCCAGGGTGTCGTCGAGATCCGGGACGAGGACGACGAAGCCGCTCTCCATGAGCGCATCAAGGAAGTCGAGCGCCAGCTGCTCGTCGACGTCGTGGGGCGCCTGGCCCGGCACGGCTACCGCATTGAGGGACGAAAGGTAACAATCCAGTGACCGCCGTAGAGAGCAACGACCCGACCACGACCCAGCGGCCGATCCGGCGTGCGCTCGTCAGCGTCTACGACAAGACGGGACTGGAAGAGCTGGCCCGCGGGCTGCACGAGGCGGGCGTCGCGCTCGTCTCCACCGGCTCCACCGCCTCGAAGATCGCCGCCGCCGGGGTGCCCGTCACCAAGGTCGAGGAGCTGACCGGCTTCCCCGAGTGCCTGGACGGCCGGGTCAAGACCCTGCACCCGCGCGTGCACGCCGGCATCCTCGCCGACCTGCGCCTGGAGGACCACCGCAACCAGCTCGCCGAGCTGGGCGTCGAGCCCTTCGACCTGGTGATCGTCAACCTCTACCCCTTCCTGGCCACCGTCCAGTCGGGTGCCACCCCGGACGAGTGCGTCGAGCAGATCGACATCGGCGGCCCCTCCATGGTCCGCGCCGCCGCCAAGAACCACCCCTCCGTCGCGGTCGTGACCAGCCCCGCCCGCTACGCCGACGTGATCGCGGCCGCGCAGGGCGGCGGCTTCGACCTCACCGCGCGCAAGCGGCTGGCGGCCGAGGCCTTCCAGCACACCGCCGCCTACGACGTGGCCGTGGCCTCCTGGTTCACGAACGTGTACGCGCCGGAGGCCGGGGAGAACGCCCTGCCCGAGTTCCTCGCGGGCGCCTGGGAGCGCAAGTCGACCCTGCGCTACGGCGAGAACCCGCACCAGGCCGCCGCCCTCTACACCGACGGCCGGCCGGGCGGGCTCGCCAACGCGGAGCAGCTGCACGGAAAGGAGATGTCCTTCAACAACTACGTGGACACCGAGGCCGCCCGCCGGGCCGCCTACGACCACGAAGAGCCCTGCGTCGCGATCATCAAGCACGCCAACCCGTGCGGTATCGCGGTCGCCGGCAACGACGAGGACATCGCCGCCGCCCACCGCAAGGCGCACGCCTGCGACCCGCTGTCGGCCTTCGGCGGCGTCATCGCCGTCAACCGCCCGGTGACCGTCGAGCTCGCCGAGCAGGTCGCCGAGATCTTCACCGAGGTCATCGCCGCCCCCGCCTACGAGGACGGCGCGGTCGAGGTCCTGGCCAAGAAGAAGAACATCCGCGTCCTGAAGGTGGACGGCCACCCGCACCAGCCGGGTGACCTCAAGCCGGTCTCCGGCGGCGTCCTGCTGCAGCAGTCGGACGTCTTCCAGGCCGAGGGCGACGACCCGGCCAACTGGACCCTCGCCACCGGCGACGCGCTCTCCGCGGACGAGCTCGCCGAGCTCGCCTTCGCGTGGAAGGCCTGCCGCGCCGTCAAGTCCAACGCCATCCTGCTCGCCAAGGACGGCGCCTCGGTCGGCGTCGGCATGGGCCAGGTCAACCGCGTCGACTCGGCGAAGCTCGCCGTCGAGCGTGCGGGCGCCGAGCGCGCGCAGGGCTCGTACGCCGCCTCCGACGCCTTCTTCCCCTTCCCGGACGGGCTGGAGATCCTCACGGCCGCCGGTATCAAGGCCGTCGTCCAGCCGGGCGGTTCGGTCCGCGACGAGCTGGTCGTCGAGGCCGCGAAGAAGGCCGGCGTGACGATGTACTTCACCGGGACCCGGCACTTCTTCCACTGAGCACGTCCCGCACACGGCGAAGGCCGCGACCCGCGCACTGCTGGGGGTCGCGGCCTTCGCCGTACATGTCGTGCGTGTCCTGCGTGTCGTACGAGGCTCAGAAGCGCGGGCGCTTGAACCAGGAGGCGCCGGGGGCGGTGACCATCGCGGCGAGGATCAGGCCGCCGATGGCCAGGCTGAGGATGCCGCTGAAGACACCGGAGCCACCGTTGGCGGAGGTGTTGGCGAAGTTGAAGAAGCTGCCGAGGATGGACAGCGAGGCGTAGACGATCGTCGTGATGCGGACGCCGTTGCCGCCCTTGGCGAACTTGGCGCCGAGGATGACGGCCAGCACGCCGATGGCGAGCAGGAAGAGGCCGAGGGCGATGACCACGCCGCCGGCCACGGCGCCGGCGGTGCCGGTGTCCGTGGAGGACAGCGCGGCGCCCCCGAGCAGCGCGAGGAGGCCGATGATGAGCTGCAGGCCGCCGACGACGAAGAGGAGGACGCGCGCGGTCTTCACCAGACCCGGCATCTCCATGGGCATGCCCGGGTAGCCGCCGGGGCCGCCGGGGTAGCCCGGGTAGCCCTGCGGGGCCTGCTGCTGCGGGTAGGCGTAGCCGCCCTGCGGCGGGACGCCCTGGGGTGCCTGCTGCGGGTAGCCGTAGCCGGGCTGGCCCTGCGGGGCCTGGGGCTGCTGTCCGTACGGGTTGTTCGGGTCGCCGAAGCTCATCTGGGGTGTTCCTCCGTGGAAGTGCGGGGACGCACGGCATGCGCGGAGGAAAGCTTTGTTCTACGGTCCGCCCCCCGGCACTGCCCGCGGCACTCTTTTCCGGTCATCGTCATCCGAGACGCCTGAACTTGTCCAGCCGGTTCCCGCGCGGCCGGTGACTTGTTGTGCAAGTGCAATGAACCGCGCGCGTCCGTGAGCGCCTTGACTGGAACCGGGGGCACTCCATCCGGGAGGATGGGTACATGACCGCCCAGATTCTCGATGGCAAGGCCACCGCAGCCGCGATCAAGTCCGAACTGACCGCCCGTGTGGCGGCCCTGAAGGCCCGGGGCATCACCCCCGGCCTCGGCACCCTGCTGGTCGGTGACGATCCGGGCAGCCGCTGGTACGTCAACGGCAAGCACAAGGACTGTGCCGAGGTCGGCATCGCCTCCATCCAGCGCGAACTGCCCGCGACGGCCTCCCAGGAGGACATCGAGGAAGTCGTACGGGAACTCAACGCCAATCCGCAGTGCACGGGCTACATCGTCCAACTGCCGCTCCCCAAGGGCATCGACACCAACCGGGTCCTGGAGCTGATGGACCCGTTGAAGGACGCCGACGGCCTGCACCCCATGTCCCTCGGCCGGCTCGTCCTGAACGAGCCGGGCCCGCTGCCCTGCACCCCGTACGGGATCGTCGAACTGCTGCGCCACCACGGCGTCGGGATCAACGGGGCGCACGTCGTCGTCCTCGGCCGCGGCATCACCGTCGGGCGCTCGATCGGCCTGCTGCTGACCCGCAAGTCCGAGAACGCCACCGTGACGCTCTGCCACACCGGTACCCGCGACCTCTCGGGGCTGCTGCGCCAGGCGGACATCGTCGTCGCCGCGGCGGGTGTCCCGCACCTGGTCAAGCCGGAGGACGTGAAGCCGGGCGCGGCCGTGCTCGACGTGGGCGTCAGCCGGGACGAGAGCGGCAAGATCGTCGGCGACGTGCACCCCGGTGTCGCCGAGGTGGCCGGCTGGATCTCCCCGAACCCGGGCGGTGTCGGCCCGATGACCCGGGCCCAGCTGCTCGTCAACGTCGTCGAGGCGGCGGAGCGGAGCAGCAGTGCGGGCTGAACGGGCCGAGCGGGCTGAACGGGCCGAGCGGGCCGAGCGGGCCGAGCGGGGCGAGAGGGGCGAGCGGGGCGACGAGAGCACGGCGGCGATGGCCGGGGCGCCCAGGTCCCGCCGCTTCCCGTCCATCACCCGGGACACCGCGCGCCCGGAGGGCAGCGGCCGTGCCGTCCCCGGGGCCGTGTCCACGTCCGCCCGTCAGTGGCCGATGCTCAGCGTGCTCACCGCGACCGCGGCGGGGCTGCTGCTCACTGCGTTCGGGCATCCGCGGGTCGGCTGCCTGGTCATCGGCCTGGCCCTGATCGCGGCCGCGGTGCTGCGGCGCGTACTGCCCTCGGTGGGCATGCTCGCGGTGCGCTCCCGGTTCACGGACATGGTCACGTACGGGGTCCTGGGCGTGGCGATCACGCTGCTCGCGCTGGTGATGCAGCCCAGCCCGCCCGGCAAGCCGTGGCTGGAGGTCCCGTTCCTGGAGACGGCGGTCCGCTTCACCGTGCGCTGACCTGGCCTTGGGCGGGCCGCCGGCAGGGTCGGCCCGCCGACGGTCCGCCCAAGGTCCGCCCACCGGCCGGGCGGCCGGAACGGGCCGGATCCATCCGGTGGACCAGCCCCCATGGAGACCGGCCGCCCCAGGGTCCGATAGCCTGACGGCGGATGTCTCTTCACGTCAAGATTTACTGGGGAGCGGCGTCCTCCAGCACATGGGGCGGGGACGCCCCGACCGCCAGCTGTCTAACGGAGAAGGCCATGACCCGCACTCCCGTGAATGTCACCGTCACCGGCGCCGCAGGCCAGATCGGCTACGCGCTGCTCTTCCGCATCGCGTCCGGCCACCTGCTCGGCGCGGACGTGCCGGTCAAGCTCCGACTTCTGGAGATCCCCCAGGGCATGAAGGCCGCCGAGGGCACCGCCATGGAGCTCGACGACTGCGCCTTCCCGCTGCTCAAGGGCATTGACATCTTCGACGACCCGAACCAGGGCTTCGAGGGTGCGAACGTCGCGCTGCTCGTCGGCGCCCGCCCGCGTACCAAGGGCATGGAGCGCGGCGACCTGCTCTCCGCCAACGGCGGCATCTTCAAGCCGCAGGGCAAGGCGATCAACGACCACGCCGCGGACGACATCAAGGTCCTGGTCGTGGGCAACCCGGCCAACACCAACGCGCTCATCGCGCAGGCCGCCGCCCCGGACGTACCGGCCGAGCGCTTCACCGCGATGACCCGCCTGGACCACAACCGCGCGATCTCGCAGCTCGCGCAGAAGGCCGGCGCCGACGTCTCCGACATCAAGCGCCTGACCATCTGGGGCAACCACTCGGCCACCCAGTACCCGGACATCTTCCACGCGGAGATCGCCGGCAAGAACGCCGCCGAGGTCGTCAGCGACGAGCTGTGGCTCGCCGAGACCTTCATCCCGACCGTCGCCAAGCGCGGCGCCGCGATCATCGAGGCCCGTGGCGCCTCCTCGGCCGCCTCGGCCGCCAACGCCGCCATCGACCACGTGCACACCTGGGTCAACGGCACCGCCGCGGGCGACTGGACCTCGATGGGTATCCCGTCGGACGGCTCCTACGGCGTCCCGGAGGGCATCATCTCCTCCTTCCCCGTCACCACCAAGGACGGCAAGTACGAGATCGTCCAGGGCCTGGACATCAACGAGTTCTCCCGCGCCCGCATCGACGCCTCCGTGCAGGAGCTCGTCGAGGAGCGCGACGCGGTCCGCGAGCTCGGCCTCATCTGATCACTGCTCCACCGCTCCACCGCTCCACCGCTTGAGAAAGGCTCCGGCGCCCAGCGCGCCGGGGCCTTTGGCGTGATCCGGTCTGTCCTGGCATCCCCGGGCGCCGTACCTTTTGCCTCCTCACACCGGAGGGGGATTCGGTGAGCGAAATATCGGACGTCGCAGCACCCGTCCATCCGTCGAAGTCGGAGGCGGGCCGGCTGCTGTGCGCCGGCGTGTATCTCGACGCCGCATACCGCGAACGGGTGATCGACGAGCTGTACGTCCACGAGGAACGTTTCACCGCGCCCTCCTACGGATTCGACGCCGCTCGCGTCCTCGCCCACGCCCTGCGCGCCCGGCGCATCGAAATGGCCTGGGCGGTGGCGGTGGTGGCGGTCTGGGCCCTCGGACTGCTGCTGCTCCAGACCTTCATCGTCTTCCTGATCGTCCCCGGGCTCCTGCTCAGCGGCGCCGGTCAGATCAAGCGGTACCGCGACCGGACCGGCCGCGGCAGCCGGATCGTCGAGTACGTCCTGCGCGGGTACGCCGTCTGGATGCTCGGCAACGTCCTCTGGGGGGTGGTCGCCGGTTTCGCCGACGGCCGCGTGGCGCCGCTGCGCTTCTCGGAGGCGGGGTTCTTCTTCCCGTTCCTCGGCGGGGTGATCGCGCGGGACCCGCTCGGCATCTTCCTGGAGTGGCCGCGGATGGGGGGCTTCTACGGGGAGGCCTACTCGTGGGTCGCCGTACTCGTCTTCCTGCTGCTCACGACCGTCGCCGGGCTCCAGCGCGGGCACTTCGCCCGGGTCCTGCACCTCTCGCTCGACCGGGAGGAGTACGCCGCCGGGGCGGGTGACCTGGTGGTGACGGGCCGGCGGTTCGGGCGGGCCCGCGCGCGGATCCAGCGGATCCAGCACGCGCCCCTGGTCCTGTACGACGTGGGCAATCCGTTCTGCGGCGCGGGCCGGGCACACCTGCCGTGGCAGCTGTCCGTCGAACTGCGCCCGCGCGGCGACGGCGAGGTGGACGAGCTGGACAACGCGCAGATCGTGGACCGGATCCGGCCACGGCTGGAGGCCCTGCGCGTCCCGTCGCCGCACGGCTCCCCGGAGGCGGAGGCCTCCGTGCTGGACCGGCTGCGCGAACTGGTCGTCGACGAGTGCGTGTTCCTGCCGGCCGACGGGCTGCCCGACGTCGACTCCCTGGACCTGTCGCACGAGGCGTTCGCCGAGCACCGCGCCACCGCCGTCGAGGAGGGCGGCGAGCGCCGCCGCCACTTCCTGCGCGTACGGATCGGCGGCTGGGACGAGAACCTCGTCGTCACCGTCTTCATCCGCGTCCACACGCAGGGCGGGATGCTGATGCTGGAAGTGGCGCCGCACGTGCTGCTGCCCGTCCGGCCCGACTTTCAGCGTGCCGACGACACCGCCCAGCGGCAGCGGCGCAACACCGCCTTCGCCAAGGTGGTCTGGGCGGTCGTGAACGGTGCGGGCGCTCTCGGTCCGGCGCTGCTCGTCCTGGTGCGCGCGCTCCGCATCCCGTGGCGGATGGCTACCGCGGGGCACGGCGTGGCGATCCCGGCCGGGCCGGCCGTCTCCGTACGCGAACTCGCGGCGCAGGACGACGCCTCGCTGTTCCAGCTGATGGACCTGGACCGGTACCTGAAGACGATCCAGGACCGGATCGTCGGCGGGGTGACCCTGGCCCTGCACGAGGCGGGCTGGCACACCGAGGAGTTCGCGGAGCGGGCGGTCAACGTCGCCGAGGGCGCGGTCTTCATCCAGTCGGTGCGCGACAGCGCCTTCGGGATCGGCGGAGAGAGCCACAACCACGTCACCCACCAGGGCTCCGACCCGGACAAGGGCAAGGACAAGCGCACGAGCTCGGGCAGGAGGAGAAACGGTGGCAACTAGCGGGGGAGAACAGCCGGCGGTGCGGATCGGCGACGTCCACGGCAGCAGCTTCAGCATCGGAGGCACCCACAACACCAACAGCACCGTCCACCACGGCGGTACGGAGGCCACGGCGCCCGGCGCCGAGGAACTGCTGGAGGCCGTACGGGAGCTGCGCGCGGCCCTCGTACGGCTGCCCCGCAGCCCCGAACGGGCGGCGCTGGACGGCGAACTGGACGAGGTGGCGGGGGAACTGGAGACGGGCGGAGAGGTCCGCCCCGGTCTGCCGGCCAGGCTGCGCGGGGCGCTGGAAAGGTGGGCCCCGCTGGTGGACTCGGTGAGCGCGGCGACCGCCCTGGCCGCGCTGCTGACCTCGCTGGGAGGCTGAGCGTGGCCACGGGGGAGGGCGGCGTCCGCTGGAATCCGCGGTCGCAGCGGTGGGAGCGGACCGAGCCGGCGGAACGGGCCGAGCCGACCGAGCGGACCGCGCCGGCGGAGCGGACCGAGCCGGGCCCGGCCCCGGGCCGAACCCCGAGTCCGGCCTCGGGCCCCGCCCCGGCACCGTGGCCGTCGGCCCCGCCCGCGTACCCGCCGGGGCCCCCGCCGGCGCCGGGGTGGCCCCCGCAGGGTCCGGCGGCGGCGCCGCCCGCGCGGCGCCGCCGGACCCTGGCGGTGGTGACCCTCGGCGTGGCCCTGGTGGGCGCGACGGCCGTGGCCGGGTGGCTGTACCTGGGCCACAAGGGCCCCGGCTCCGGTCAGGGCGGCCCGGGTGCCTCCGGCTCCGCGACCCCGACCGCCACCTCCGGCCCGGCCCCCACCGCGACCTCGACCTCGACCTCGGCCACCGTGCCGTCCGGGTACGCGTGGGTGCGCGAAACGGCGGCCGGCTTCACGGCCGCGGTTCCCACGGGCTGGTCGGCCGACCGCAGCGACCCGAGCGTCGGCTCGGTGTACCGGTCGGGCGACCAAAGCGCGCTGCTCCAGATCTTCCGGGCCACCGAGGACACCATGACGGCCTGCGAGGTCCTCGCCGACTCCACGAAGCAGCTGGGCGCGAAACCGGGATTCCGGGAGATCTCCCGGAATCCCGTGGACGGTTCCGGCTGCGAGCTGGTCTTCGAGTACGCCGATCCGGCCTCGACCGCCCCGCCCAGCCACGCGGTCGAACGGCTCCTCGTCGCCGCCGACCGCAGCCGGTGGGTGATCATGGTCACCGGCCCCAGCAGCGACAAGCCGCTGATCCGCACGCACCTCACGGCGGTCGTCCAGTCCTTCCGGCCGGTCTGATCAGCCCTTCGCGTACATGCCGGGCGTGTAGTGCCCGGGCACCATGCGGGTGGTGACGCCGATGCGGTTCCAGACGTTGATCGTCGCGATGACGGCGATCAGCTGGGCCAGCTCGCGCTCCTCGAAGTGCTTCGCGGCCTTCTCGTACACCTCGTCGGGCACGAAGCCTTCCGTCAGGACGGTGACCGCCTCGGTGAACTCGATCGCGGCGAGCTCCTTCTCGGTGTAGAAGTGCCGCGACTCCTCCCAGGCGGTGAGCTGCACGATCCGCTCGACGCTCTCACCGGCCGCGATCGCGTCCTTGGAGTGCATGTCCAGGCAGAAGGCGCAGTGGTTGAGCTGCGAGGCCCGGATCTTGACGAGCTCGACCAGGGCCGGGTCCAGGCCCTTCTTGGCGGCGATCTCCAGGGCCAGGACCGCCTTGTAGACCTCGGGGGCGGCCTTCGCCATGTTCATACGGGGCGTGTGCTCGTGTGCGTTCGTCATGTGATCAACCGTAGGCGGCGGACGGCCCACCGATATGGTCCATATCCATGACGGAATCCTGGGCCACTTTCGGCGCCGACCTGCATCTGGAACTCTCCGCCGGACGCGGGCTGCGGGCCGGGCTCGTCGAGGCGCTGCGCGAGGCCGCGCGCAGCGGCCGGCTGGCCGCCGGGACCCGGCTGCCGTCCTCCCGTTCGCTCGCCGGCGACCTGGGCATCGCCAGGAACACCGTCGCGGAGGCCTATGCCGAGCTCGTCGCCGAGGGCTGGCTGACGGCCCGCCAGGGCTCCGGCACCCGGGTCGCGGAACGGGCCCGGCCGCGCCGGACCGCCGCGGCGGCCGCCCGCGTACGGCGTCCCGCGCGCCAGGGGCCCTCGTACAGCCTGCGGCCGGGCTCCCCGGACGTGAGCGCCTTCCCGCGGGCGGCCTGGCTGTCGGCGGCCCGGCGGGCGCTGACGGGTGCCCCGAACGAGGCCTTCGGGTACGGGAGCGACGGCCGCGGCCGGCCCGAGCTGCGCGAGGCGCTGACCGGATACCTGGCGCGGGCGCGCGGGGTGTACGCGGACCCGGACCGGATCGTGCTGTGCGCCGGCTTCGCGCACGGGATCACCCTGCTGGCACGGGTGCTGCGGGCGCGGCGGGTACGGGAGGTGGCGGTGGAGGGGTACGGCCTGGACGTCCACCGGAACCTGCTCACGCGGGCCGGGCTGCGGACGCCGCCGCTGGGCGTGGACGGGGAGGGGGCCCGTACGGGGGAACTGGGCCCCGGTCCGGGCGCGGTGCTCCTGACCCCGGCGCACCAGTTCCCGACGGGGGCCGCCCTGACCCCGGCCCGCCGGGCGGCGGCGGTCGACTGGGCCCGCACCACCGGCGGCCTGATCCTGGAGGACGACTACGACGGGGAGTTCCGCTACGACCGCCAGCCGGTCGGCGCCCTGCAAGGGCTGGACCCGGACCGGGTGGTGTACCTCGGCACGGCCAGCAAGTCCCTCGCCCCGGGGCTGCGCATGGGCTGGATGGTGGTCCCGCCGGGGCTGGTGGACGAGGTCCTGGCGGTCAAGGGCATGGGCGACTGGACCTCCAGCGCGCTGGACCAGCTCACCCTGGCGGAGTTCATCACCTCCGGGGCGTACGACCGCCACGTGCGCGGCATGCGCCTGCGCTACCGGCGCCGCCGGGACGAACTGGTGGCGGCGGTGGACGGCCGGGTCGGCGTCTCCGGGATCGCGGCGGGCCTGCACGCGGTCCTCGACCTCCCGGCGGGGACGGAGCGCGCGGTGCTCCAGTCGGCGGCCTGGCAGGACCTGGCCCTGGACGGCCTGTCCGGCTTCCGCCACCCGCAGGCGGTGCTCCCGCCGCGCGACGCGCTGGTCGTCGGCTACGGAACCCCGTCGGACAGCGCGTGGACCCCGACCCTGGCGGCCCTCTCGGCGGCCCTCCCGTAGCGCCGCCGCACCGGAGCCCCGCAGTGCGGCGGGGTCACGCGGCCGGGGTCACGCGGCCGGGGGTACGGGCACCGGCGCGGGTTCCGGGGGCTCCCCGAAGCGGGCCAGTGCAAGGGCTCCGGTCACCGCCACCACGAAGCCCGTCACCGCCAGCCAGGCCAGGCCCTCCCGGGGGCGGTCGCCCAGCCAGACCACCCCCACCACCGCCGGGCCGACCGTCTCGCCGAGCACCAGGCCGGCCGTCGCCGCCGTCACCGAGCCGCGCTGGAGGGCCGAGGTGAGCAGCAGGAACGCCGCACCCCCGCCCAACAGCAGCGCGTACAGGGCGGGATTGCGCAGCTCGGCGGGCGAGAAGCCGTCGATCAGCCGGACCGCCACCTCCACCACCCCGAAGCCCGTCCCCGCGGCCAGACCCAGCACCAGCGCCCGCGGCCCGTCCGGGAGCCGGCCCGCCACCGTGCCGACCAGCAGCACCAGCCCCGCCACGGCCAGCAGCCCCAGCTTCAGCGCGAGCGACCCCTCCCCCGTGCCCTCCTCTCCGGAAGCCAGCCCCAGCATCAGCATCCCCGCGCACACCACCCCCACCGCGCCCCACTCCGTCCTGGACAGCCGCACCCGCATCAGCCGGGCCGCGACCACCGCCGTCACGGCCAGGCTCGCGGCCAGCGCGGCTCCCACCACGTAGATCGGGATGTGGCGCAGCGCGATGATCTGGAACACGAAGCCCACCGCGTCGAGGCCGAGACCGGCCAGATAGCGCCACTGCCGGACCGCCCGCATCATCAGCGCCGGGTCCACTCCGGACCCCGTCCCCGGCTCCACGGCTCGCGACGCCATGGCCTGCAGAACGGACGCCGTGCCGAAGCAGACCGCCGCGCCCAGCGCGCAAATCATCCCAATGAGCACGAACTGACTTTAGGTCACGGATCTCACGGCGGCCGGATTCCATCGGCCCGGGCCGCCGCTCTAGTCTGTCGGGAGCACGCCATCAGGGGAGCAGCAGACATGGACAGCAGCAGTAGTAGTACCAACCAGCGCCGGATGCGCTCCGGCGCCGTCGTCCTCGGCGGCATGGGCCTGCTCGCGGCCACGCTCGTGGCCTGCGGCAACAGCAACGAGCCGGACCGGCGCTGCGTCGACCGGACCACGCTGGACAAGCTGGACGACAAGCACTGCAAGGGCAGCAGTAGCAGCAGCCGCGGCACGTACTACTACGGCGGTTCCGTCCGCAACGGCAAGGTCTCCGGCGGCAGCTTCGACAAGTCCGCCGTCACCCGCGGCGGCATCGGCGGGCACAGCAGCTCCGGCTCCAGCGGCGGCTGAGCGCACCCGTGGAGCGGCACACCATCGAGCCCCGCCCCGACTGGCAGAAGACCGTCGAGGAGCAGGGGCTGATCTACCCCCTCACCCGGTACCCCGACGACTCCCTGCGCCCCTACTGGGACGAGAGCGCCTACTACTCCTTCTCCCTTCCCGAGGTCGAGGCGCTGGAGGACGTCGTCGAGGAACTGCACGCCATGTGCCTGGCCGCGGCCGCGCACATCGTCGAGCACGACCGCTTCGCCGACCTCGGCATCACCGACCCGGAGCTCGCCGCGCTGATCGCCGAGTCCTGGCGCCGCCGCGCCGAACAGCCCTCCCTCTACGGCCGTTTCGACCTGCGCTACGACGGCACCGGCAGCCCGGCCAAGATGCTGGAGTACAACGCCGACACCCCCACCTCCCTCGTGGAGGCGGCCAGTCCGCAGTGGTTCTGGATGGAGGCGCGCTTCCCGGGCGCCGACCAGTGGAACTCCCTGCACGAGCGCCTCGTCGACGCCTGGCGCCGGCAGGCCGAGCTGCTTCCGCCCGGCCCCCTGCACTTCGCGCACTCCGAGACCGACGAGCTCGGCGAGGACCTGATGACGGTCGCCTACCTCAAGGAGACCGCGGAGCAGGCCGGCCTGGACACCCAGGCCCTGTCCGTGGAGCAGATCGGCTGGGACAGCCTGTCCGGCCGGTTCGTGGACGAGAAGCTCCGCTTCATCCGCTCCTGCTTCAAGCTCTACCCGTGGGAGTGGCTGGCCACCGACGAGTTCGGCCCCCAGGTCCTCGGCACGTACGACCACGGCGGCGGCTCCGGCACCACCTGCTGGATCGAGCCGCTGTGGAAGATGCTGCTGTCCAACAAGGCGCTGCTGGCGATCCTGTGGGAGCTCTTCCCGGAGCACCCGAACCTGCTGCCCGCCTACCTCGACGGCCCGCGCGAGCTGGCGGAGCCCGGCGCCGGGGGCTACGTGGCCAAGCCGCTGCTGGGCCGCGAGGGCGCCGGGGTCACCCTCCACCCGGCGGACGGCACCGGCGAGCCGTTCACGCCGGAGGAGGGGGAGCGGTACTGCTTCCAGGCCCTGGCCCCGCTGCCCGACTTCGACGG
The DNA here is from genome assembly GCF_036203305.1 of Streptomyces sp. NBC_00190. Classification (GTDB taxonomy): domain Bacteria; phylum Actinomycetota; class Actinomycetes; order Streptomycetales; family Streptomycetaceae; genus Streptomyces. The sequence continues at coordinate 4,858,169 of NZ_CP108131.1, forward strand.
CAACCGGGTGGTGCTCGGCGCGTGGGTCGTCGAGGACGAGGCGGCGGGGCTCGGCATCCGCGAATCGGCGGGGCCGGTCACGGACGAGTACGCCCGCTTCCTGCCCCACGTGATCCTGTAGCGAAGGGTCAGGCGAGGAGGGACCTGAGCTGGTCCAGGCCCCAGTCCAGGTCCTCCTTGCTGATCACCAGCGGCGGGGCGATCCGGATCGTGGACCCGTGGGTGTCCTTCACCAGGACGCCCAGCTCCATCAGCTTCTCGGAGATCTCCCGTCCGGTCCCGCGCGACGGCTCGATGTCCACGCCCGCCCACAGCCCCCGCCCGCGTACGGCGGTCACCGCGCCCGTGCCGACCAGCAGGTTCAGCTCCCGGTGCAGGTGGTCGCCCAGCTCGGTGGCGCGCTGCTGGTACTCGCCCGTCCTGAGCATCGCCACGACCTCCAGGCCGACGGCGCACGCGAGCGGGTTCCCGCCGAAGGTGGAGCCGTGCTCGCCCGGCCGGAACACCCCGAGCACGTCCCGGTCGGCGACGACGGCCGAGACCGGCACCACTCCGCCGCCGAGCGCCTTGCCGAGGACGTACATGTCGGGGACGACGCCCTCGTGGTCGCACGCGAAGGTCCTGCCGGTCCGGCCCAGCCCCGACTGGATCTCGTCCGCCATGAAGAGGACGTTCCGCTCGCGCGTCAGCTCCCGTACGCCCTTCAGGTATCCGGTGGGCGGCACCAGCACCCCCGCCTCGCCCTGGATCGGCTCCAGCAGGACGGCGACGGTGTGCGCGGTGACCGCCGACTCCAGCGCGGTCAGGTCGCCGTACGGGACGATCTCGAAGCCGGGGGTGTACGGGCCGTAGTGGTCGCGCGCCTCGTGGTCCGTGGAGAAGGAGACGATCGTCGTCGTCCGGCCGTGGAAGTTGTTCGCCGCGACCACGATCTTCGCGTGCCCGTCCGGCACGCCCTTGACCTCGTAGCCCCACTTGCGCGCGGTCTTCACGGCCGTCTCCACGGCCTCCGCGCCCGTGTTCATGGGCAGCACCATCTCCTTGCCGCACAGCGCGGCGAGCTCGGTGCAGAAGTCGGCGAAGCGGTCGTGGTGGAAGGCGCGCGAGGTCAGCGTGACCCGGTCCAGCTGCGCGCGGGCGGCGTCGAGCAGACGGGGGTTGCCGTGCCCGAAGTTGAGCGCCGAGTAGCCGGCGAGCATGTCGAGGTACCGGCGGCCCTCCACGTCGGTCATCCACGCGCCTTCCGCGGTGGCGACGACCACGGGCAGCGGGTGGTAGTTGTGCGCACTGTGCGCTTCGGCGGAGCGGATGGCATCAGCAGTTGTCGACACGGGGTCTCCGATCGTCCGTCAGGCCGGTGACGAGGGTGGCGTCACTTTCCATCCTCGCTCGCACAGCGGACGGAGAAACCTTTCTTGTGGCGCGCCCGCTAAGGTGGCCGGTACGCACGGCGACTGGCGTACGGAGAACCAACTCCGGGGGAGCCGTGCGCGCTCGTCCGCATACAGGGCCGCTCGCCTGGGCCTCGCGGGGTACCGATCACATCGACCCCGGAGGAGCCCGCCATGTCCGCGAGCCGCCATCCCGCCCTTTCCGCGACCGACCCCGAACTGGCGTCCTTCGTCGCGGCGGAGGAAACGCTCCAGGCGCAGACCCTGCGTCTGATCCCCAGCGAGAACTACGTGTCCGCGGCCGTGCTCGAAGCCTCCGGCACGGTGCTGCAGAACAAGTACAGCGAGGGCTACCCGGGCCGCCGCTACTACGAGGGCCAGCAGAACATCGACCGCGTCGAGGCCCTCGCCGTCGAGCGGGCCAAGGGCCTGTTCGGCGTGGACCACGCCAACGTCCAGCCGTACTCCGGCTCCCCGGCGAACCTGGCCGTCTACCTCGCCTTCGCGAAGCCGGGCGACACGGTGATGGGCATGGCGCTGCCGATGGGCGGGCACCTGACCCACGGCTGGGGCGTCTCGGCGACGGGGTCGTGGTTCCGGGGCGTGCAGTACGGCGTCCGTGCGGACACCGGGCTCATCGACTACGACGCGGTGCGCGACCTGGCCCTGGCGGAACGCCCCAAGGTGATCTTCTGCGGCGGCACCGCGCTGCCGCGCACGATCGACTTCGCGGCGTTCGCGTCGATCGCGCAGGAGGCGGGCTCGGTCCTCGTCGCCGACGTGGCGCACATCGCGGGCCTGATCGCGGGCGGGGCGCACCCGTCCCCGGCGGGGCACGTGGACGTGATCTCCACGACCACGCACAAGACGCTGCGCGGTCCGCGCGGCGCGATGCTGATGTGCCGCGAGGAGCACGCGAAGGCCATCGACAAGGCCGTCTTCCCGGGCCTCCAGGGCGGGCCGCACAACCAGACGACGGCCGGTATCGCGGTGGCGCTGCACGAGGCGGCGCAGCCGTCGTTCGTCTCGTACGCCCACGCGGTCGTCGCCAACGCGAAGGCGCTGGCGGCTGCGCTGCTGGAGCGGGGCTTCGACCTCGTCTCGGGCGGTACGGACAACCACCTGATCCTGATCGACCTGACGGGCAAGGACGTCCCGGGCAAGGTCGCGGCGAAGGCCCTGGACCGGGCGGGGATCGTGGTGAACTACAACACGGTGCCGTTCGACCCCCGCAAGCCGTTCGACCCGTCGGGCATCCGGATCGGCACCCCGTCCCTGACGTCGCGGGGGCTCGGGGCCCTGCACATGCCGCTGGTGGCGGACTGGATCTCGCGCTCGGTCGACGCCGCCGCCAAGTCCGACGAGGTGGCGCTGGCCGCCGTCCGCGCGGAGGTCACCGCCCTGATGTCCGCCTTCCCGGCCCCGGGCCTCCCCCTGTAACCCCCACGGCCCCGCCCGGGCCGCCGCCCCGGCCCCCCGCGCCTCAAACGCCGGCGGGGCTGGATCGTGCCCGGCCGCGGCAGCGGCTTGGAAGTGCGCGCGGCGCAACCCCGCGCCCAGCCTGGGCTGGATTGCCCGCAGGGCAATCCAGCCCAGCCCGGCGTTCGAGGGCGTACCCGCGCCGAAGGCGCCGGGTCCGGGGCGGAGCCCAGCCCGGCCCCGCCGGCGTTCGAGGCGCAGTCGGGCGGAGCCCGGAGAGCCCCGCGCAGCGGCACCGCCCAGCCCCGCCGGCGTTCGAGGCGCGGGTTCGGGCGGCGGCGGAAATCGGTCGTTCGGCCGGGGCAAGATCCGGCCGGGCCGCTACCGGCCGGTACCCGTGCGCGGCACCGGCGCGACCGGTCGCGACCCGGAAGGTTCCGGCCAGCGGAGGGCCCGAGCCCGCCCCCACACCTGAGAGAATGAAGCCATGGCTTCTGATCGTCCTCGCGCGCTCTCCGGCATCCAGCCCACCTCCGGTTCGTTCCACCTCGGGAACTACCTCGGAGCCATCCGCCAGTACGTCGCCCTGCAGGAGACGCACGACGCGTTCTACATGGTCGTCGACCTGCACGCGATCACCATGCCGCAGGATCCGAAGGATCTGCGCGCGAACACCCGCCTCTCCGCCGCGCAGCTGCTGGCCGCCGGCCTGGACCCCGAGCGCTGCACGCTCTTCATCCAGAGCCACGTGCCCGAGCACGCGCAGCTCGGCTGGGTCATGAACTGCATCACCGGCTTCGGCGAGGCCAGCCGGATGACCCAGTTCAAGGACAAGTCCGCCAAGGGCGGCGTCAACAACGCCACCGTCGGACTGTTCACGTACCCGATCCTCCAGGTCGCCGACATCCTGCTCTACCAGGCGAACGCGGTCCCCGTCGGCGAGGACCAGCGCCAGCACATCGAGCTGACCCGCGACCTGGCCGAGCGCTTCAACCAGCGCTTCGGGCAGACCTTCACCCTCCCCGCCGCGCACATCGTCAAGGAGGTCGCGAAGATCTACGACCTCCAGGACCCTGCGATCAAGATGTCGAAGTCCGCGTCGTCCCCCAAGGGCCTGATCAACCTCCTCGACGAGCCCAAGGTCACCGCGAAGAAGATCAAGAGCGCGGTCACCGACACCGAGGCCGAGGTCCGCTTCGACTCCGAGAAGAAGCCCGGCGTCAGCAACCTGCTCACGATCTACTCCACCCTCACGGGCGAGACGATCGCCGCCCTGGAGGAGAAGTACGAGGGCAAGGGCTACGGCGCGCTGAAGACCGACCTGGCCGACGTGATGGTCGATTTCGTCACACCGTTCAAGCAGCGCACCCAGGAATACCTGGACGACCCGGAGACGCTGGACTCCATCCTGGCCAAGGGCGCGGAGAAGGCCCGCGCCGTCGCCGCCGAAACCCTGGCACAGGCGTACGACCACCTCGGTTTCCTGCCCGCGAAGCACTGACTCGGGATCGAACGAAAGACGGCCCTGGCGATACCGGGGGTGCTGCCCGCACACTGGGTCGGCAGCGTCCATCCAGACAAGCGGAGGAGAGATACGTGGGGACCGTAACGCTCGGCGTTTCGATCGCGGTCCCGGAGCCGTACGGCAGCCAGCTCCAGGAGCTGCGCGCAGGCTTCGGGGACGTTGCCGCGCACGGCATCCCCACGCATGTCACCCTCGTCCCGCCCACCGAGGTGGAGGCGGACCGGCTGCCGGAGATCCGCGCCCACCTGTCCGAGGTGGCGGCCGCCTTCCGCGGCTTCACGATGCGGCTGGGCGGGACGGGAACCTTCCGTCCCCTCTCGCCGGTCGTCTTCGTCAAGATCGTCGAGGGTGTCGTGGGCTGCACCCGCCTCCAGGACACGGTCCGCGCCCCCGACGGGCCGCTCAGCCGTGAGCTGGCCTTCCCGTACCACCCCCACGTCACGGTCGCCCACGGGATCTCCGAGGAGGCGATGGACCTGGCGTTCACGGGCCTCGCCGAGTACGCCGCGACGTGGGTCTGCGAGGGCTTCGCGCTCTACGAGCAGGGCTCGGACGGGGTCTGGCGCAAGCTGCGCGAATACCCTTTCGGGACGGGCCCGACCGGGGTCCCGGCGCAGCCCGGCTCACCCACGGACGAGACCGTGCGCCGCTCCTGACGGAGCGGCCGCAGGGCCTGGCGGGTGCGGAACCTGAGCCTGCGCAGGACCAGGGTGTGGAACGGACGGACCGCCCGGGGGACATCGCGAAAAGTCACAGTCGACGACCGTAGCCCCAGAACGGGACAATCCAGGCTATTTCCGGCAGTTCAATTACGGTGACTTCATGGACTGGCTGACGAAACTCCCGGTGATCGGCCCGCTGGCGGCCCGCCTGATGCGGACGCACGCCTGGCGTTCCTACCAACGGCTCGACCGCGTCCACTGGACCAGGCTCGCCGCTGCGATCACCTTCATCAGCTTCCTCGCGCTCTTTCCGCTGATCGCCGTGGCCGCCGCCGTCGGCGCGGCCCTCCTCAGCCAGGAGCAGCTCGACCGGCTCCAGAAAAACCTCGCCGAACAGGTCCCCGGCATCTCCGACCAGCTCGACATCAACACGCTCGTCGACAACGCGGCCACGATCGGTCTCGTCGCCGGCGCCCTGCTGCTCTTCACCGGCATCGGCTGGGTGGGTTCGATGCGGGACTGCCTGCGCGCGGTGTGGGAGAAGGACGACGAGGACGAGGGGAACCCGATCGTCCGCAAGGGCAAGGACGGGCTGGTGCTGCTCGGCCTCGGCGCCGCGGCCCTGGCCTCCGCCGCCGCCTCGATCATCGGCTCCAGCGCCGTCGGGAAATCCGCCGAGTGGCTGCACATCCCGCGCGAGGGCGCGGGCGGCGTGCTGCTGCGCGCGGGCGTCTTCCTCGTCGGCGTCGCGGCCGCGTTCCTGCTGCTGCTCTACCTCCTGACCCTGCTCCCGGGCGTCGAACCGCCGCGCGGCCGCCTGATCCAGGCGGCCCTCATCGGCGCGGCGGGCTTCGAGCTGCTGAAGCTCCTGCTCGGCGGCTACATGCGGGAGGTCGCGACGAAGAGCATGTACGGGGCCTTCGGCGTGCCGATCGCCCTGCTGCTGTGGATCAACTTCTCGGCGAAGCTGCTGCTCTACGTCTCGTCCTGGACGGCGACCCGCGGCGACGAGGACGGCGGCGACGGGCACGGCGCCTAGTGTTCTGAGTCTTGAGTTCTGTTCAGATGTGTAGGCTTAGCCTATGGCGCGGATGGGGCGGCCGAAGGCCGAGTTGACGCTGTCGGACGAGGAACGGGTCGCACTGGAGGGGTGGGTGCGGCGTCGTTCCACGCCGCAGGCGTGGGCTTTGCGGTGCCGGATCATCCTGGCCTGCGCCGAGGGTGTCTCGAACAAGGACGTGGCCGTCCGTCTCGGATCAACGCCTCAGGCGGTCGGCCGTTGGCGGGCCCGTTTCGTGCAGTACCGGATCGCGGGCCTGGGAGACATGCCGCGTTCCGGCGGCCCCAGATCGGTGACGGACGGGCAGGTTGCCGCGGTGGTCACCAGGACCTTGGAGTCCAAGCCGAAGAACGCGACGCACTGGTCGACGCGGTCGATGGCGAAGGAAATGGGCCTGTCCCAGTCCTCGGTCTCACGGATCTGGCGGGCGTTCGGCCTGCAGCCGCACCGCTCGGAGACCTTCAAGCTGTCGACCGACCCGTACTTCGTCGACAAGGTCCACGATGTCGTCGGCCTCTATCTGGACCCGCCCGAGCGGGCGCTGGTGTTCTGCGTGGACGAGAAGTCGCAGATCCAGGCCCTGGACCGGTCCCAGCCGGTGCTGCCGATGATGCCCGGGGTCCCGGAGCGGTCAACGCACGACTACGTCCGGGCCGGCACGACCACCCTGTTCGCCGCACTCAACGTGGCCACCGGCAAGGTGATCGGCTCCCTGCACCGCCGCCATCGGGCCGAGGAGTTCAAGAAGTTCCTGGTCAAGCTCGACAAGGAAGTGCCGGCAGGCCTGGACGTCCATCTGATCTGCGACAACTACGCCACCCACAAGACCCCGGACATCAAGAAGTGGCTGCTCGGCCACCCCCGGTTCCACCTGCACTTCACCCCGACCGGGTCGTCCTGGCTGAACCTGGTCGAGCGATGGTTCGCCGAACTCACCAACAAGCAGATACGGCGAGGCGTCCACAAGTCAGTCCAGGCCCTCGAGAAGGACATCCGTGACTGGATCGCCGCCTGGAACACCGACCCCAAGCCCTACGTCTGGACCAAGACCGCAGACGAGATCCTCGAACGCCTCGCCAGCTATCTGAACAGAATTCCCGACTCAGAAGACTAGGCCCTGTCGTCAAAGTCCCGCCTGGCCCGCGACGCCCAGCACCGCACCTCGCCGCGTTGTCGGGGCGCCCAAGTACGTCCAGTACTCGGGCGCCCCTCCGCCTTGCGATGCACGGCACCGGACGCCGCGGGCCCTACCGGCGCTACTTTGACGGCAGGACCCAGGGCGCTTCCCGTTCGAGTGAATCCTGGGCTCGGGCACATGAGGGCTGGGTAGGCCTGCCGCGAGGTTCCGTGCACGATGCAACGGGATCGATCGTCCTGGCCGCCCCTGGAGGGCTCATGTCCGCTTCACCGCGTCCGCGCAAGCTCCTCACCGCGACTGCCGTCGCCCTGCTCCTGTCCCTCGCCGGGGCCGGTCTCGCCGCCCCCGCGAGCGCCACCGCCACCGGGGGCGCCCCCAGTGCGGTCCGGCAGCTGCGGACGCCGCCCGCCTACCACGCCGGCGGGGTCTGGGACCTCTACCAGACCAATGCCACCGTGCACATGAACCTGACGCAGGACGCCGACGGCAACCTCTTCGGAACCGTCTCGTCCGGTAACACCGTCGGGACCCTCGAAGCCGGCGGCGCCGTGGACGGGGAGAACATCTACTTCACCGTCCGCTGGAACCACGGGCCGGTCGGCCGCTACACCGGGGTCCGCGGCGCGGACCACCGGCTCTCCGGCACCACCTTCGACCTGACCAACCCGTCCAGCCACGCGAACTGGTCCACCCAGCGCATGTTCTGACGAGGCGGAACGCCAGAAGACCCCCGCGTCGCGGGGGTCTTCGTCCGCCGGGCTCAGATCCAATCCGCCGGGCTCAGACCCAGTCCTCGTCCCGCCCCCGGCGGCCGCGCAGGGGCCACCGGCGGTTGACCACGAAGGCACCGCCCGCCAGGACCGCCAGCGCACCGCCCGCGACACCGAGCGCGGTGCCGATGCCGCCGCCCGAGCCGCCGCCGGCCGCCGCGTTGTTCTCGTGGGACTGGGCCGGCGACCCGTGCGGGCGGGTGTCCGCGCTCTTCGGCGGCACCAGCTCACCCACCGGCTTGACCTTCCCGGCCGCCGCGAACCCCCAGTCGAAGAGCGCGGCGGTCTCCTCGTACACCGAGTTGGCCCCGCCCGCGCCCGGGTTCATCACCGTGACCAGCAGCTTGCGCGCGCCCTGCTGCGCGGCGCCGGTGAAGGTGGCGCCCGCCATCGTGGTGTTGCCGTTCTTCACCCCGGCGATGCCCTTGTACGGGGAGATGCCGCCGGCGCCCGTCATCAGCCGGTTGGTGTTCTGGATCTCGAAGTACTCGCGGGGCTTCCCGGCCTCCTGCTTGCCGGGGAACTTCGCCCCGACCGTGCCGCAGTACTCCCGGAAGTCCTGCTTCTGCAGCCCGGAGCGGGCGACGAGGGTGAGGTCGTACGCGCTCGACACCTGCTCCGGGGCGTCGTACCCGTCGGGGGAGACCACATGGGTGTCCAGGGCCTGCAGTTCCTCGGCGTGGGCCTGCATGTCCTTGACGGTCTTCTCGACGCCGCCGTTCATCGCCGACAGCACGTGCACGGCGTCGTTCCCCGACCGCAGGAACACCCCGAGCCACAGGTCGTGGACGGTGTACTCGAGGTCTTCCTTGACCCCGACCAGGCTGCTGCCCGGCCCGACGCCTTCCATGTCCTTGTCGGTGACCTTGTGGACCTGGTCCTTGGGCAGGCCCGGCAGCACCGTGTCCGCGAAGAGCATCTTCATGGTGGAGGCCGGGGGGAGCCGCCAGTGCGCGTTGTGCGAGGCCAGGACCTCGCCGGTCTCCGCGTCGGCCACGATCCACGACCGCCCCGTGAGGTTCGCGGGCAGGGCGGGCGCGCCGGGCAGCAGGTTCACCTGGGTCCCCGGCTGGCCGAGCAGGGCTCCGCCGACCGTGGACATCGCCGCGGGGGGCGCGGGCGCCGCCTTGGCGTCCGGGGTCATCGGCGGCTGCGCCTTCCCGTCGGCCGGCTGCGCGGGCGGGGTCGGCGCGGCGTGCGCGGGGGCCACGAACATCACGGGGACCAGCAGCGCGGCGGAAAGGACCGTCAGCGCGGTCTTCTTTACAGACACGCAGGTGAAAGTACCTCCCGATGGACTGGATACGGTCGCTGACCGGCCAATCCGGCGAAACGACCGCCGGGACAGCCCACCCCGGCGCGTCCGTCGCGGAGACGAATCCGATACTGGGGGCATGAGACTCAGCCGTACCGCCTCCTGGTTCCTGCTCGCCTTCGGAGTGTGGAGCTGGTTCATCTGGGTGTCTTTCGTCCGGAACCTGTGGAAGGACAGCAGTGGCCAGGCGTTCGATGCGGCGGGCGACCCCACGGCTTTCTTCTGGGTGCACCTGACGCTCGCGGTGACGTCCTTTCTCCTGGGGACGGCCGTCGGAGTGATCGGGTTGCGTGGGGTCCGCGCCCTGCGGCGCGAATCACGTAACGGCTCGAACGCGTGAAAATCGCCCTCGTCGCGGTGGTCGTCCTCGCCGTCATCGCGCTGCTCGTACTCGTCCACCGGTGGCTCTGGATCCGTCTGGTCCGCGACACCACCGCCCCCGGCGCCCTGTCCCGCCGCATCGGCACGGTCCTCGCCATCGCCCTGCCCCTCCTCTCCGTGGCCGCGCTGACCGCGGGCCGCGCCGGAGCTCCCTTCCGCCTCCAGCAGGCCGTAGCCTGGCCGGGGTTCCTCTGGCTCGCGGTGCTCCTGTACCTGACGTTGACGATGCTGGTCGCCGAGCCGGTCCGCGCGCTGCTGCTCCGCCGTATGGCCCACCGGATCCCCTCCGAGGAGGACCGGGGCTCCGCCCCGAACCCCGCGCCCCGGTCTCCGGCGGGGCTTCAGCCCGCCGGTCGTTCGACGGCGGCGCAGGGCCCCGGACCCGGCCCCGGGCCCGGCGACCCGGCACCCGCTCCGCAGGATCCCGGCTCCGGCCCGGCCGATTCCGGCGGACTTCTGCTGGACCGCCGCAGGTTCGTCGCGCGGGCGATCGGCGGCGCGGCCGCCGCCGTGGCCGTCGGGACCGTGGCGAACGGCGCCCACGGAGTGCTGCGCGGCCCGCGCGTCAAGCGGGTCCAGGTGCCCCTGGCCAAGCTGCCGCGCGCCGCGCACGGCTTCCGGATCGCCGTCGTCAGCGACGTCCACCTCGGCCCGGTCCTCGGCCGCGCCCACACCCAGCGCATCGTCGACACCGTCAACCGCACCCAGCCCGACCTCATCGCCATCGTCGGCGACCTCGTCGACGGCAACGTCCACGACCTCGGGCCCGCCGCCGAGCCGCTGCGCCGGCTCAGCGCCCGCCATGGCACGTACTTCGTGACCGGGAACCACGAGTACTTCTCGGGCGCCGCGCAGTGGGTGGACCACGTGCGTGAACTCGGCTTGATTCCGCTGGAGAACGCCCGCCGCCCGCTCCCGTACTTCGACCTCGCCGGTGTGAACGACATCGCGGGGGAGAGCGAGGGCCACGGCCCCGACTTCCGGGCGGCCCTCGGCGACCGCGACCGCAGCCGCAGCGCCGTGCTCCTCGCCCACCAGCCCGTCGTCATCCACGACGCGGTCCGGCACGGCGTCGATCTCCAGCTCTCCGGCCACACCCACGGCGGCCAGCTCTGGCCGGGCAACTACCTTGCCGAGCTGGCCAACCCGACCGTCGCCGGTCTGGAACGCTACGGCGACACCCAGCTCTACGTGTCCCGCGGAGCGGGCGCCTGGGGGCCTCCGGTCCGGGTGGGCGCGCCGTCCGACATCACCGTCGTGGAACTCGCCTCATATCAGGCCTGACCGCCCCGAACTGCCAATGAACCGCAAAGAATCAGCCTTCCGGAGGCTGAAATTCCGTGATGGGATGTCCGGTATCCGGACAGCATGTCGCTGTCATCGGTACAGGGGTGGGGTTCAGGGGCAATGCGGTCTGTCCGTTCGAAGATCATCGTGGCCGGGCTGGTTCTCGGCGTGGCCGGCGTGGGGACCTGGCAACTGCTGCCCGACTCCGGGGGCGGCGGCAAGTCCATCCGGGTCGGGACGAGCGACGTCGTCTCCGCCCTCGACCCCGCGGGGGCGTACGACGCGGGCTCCTGGGCCCTGTTCAGCAACGTCTACCAGTCGCTGCTGACCATCAAGTCCGGCTCGGACACCCCCGTGCCGGACGCCGCGTCCTCCTGCGGCTTCCTCGGCCAGAAGCTCACCACCTACCAGTGCGAGCTCCGCCCCGACGCGAAGTTCGCGGGCGGCCGCGCGATCACCGCCGAGGACGTCAAGCACTCCTTCGACCGCATCAAGGCCATCAACTCCGACCAGGGCCCGGCCCCCCTCTTCAACACCCTGGAGTCGGTCAAGGCGGAGGGCCGCACCGTCACCTTCAACCTCTCCGCCGGCGACGCCACCTTCCCCTTCAAGATCGCGACAGGTGCCGCCTCGATCGTCGACAAGGACAAGTACCCGGCGAAGGCGCTGCGCGAGGACGGCAAGGTCGACGGCTCCGGCCCGTACACGCTCGGCGCCTACAAGGCCGGTACGAGCATCGACCTGAAGCCCAACGCCTCGTACAAGGGCCAGGCCAAGCCCGCCCACGCGCCCGTCACCATCCGGTACTTCAAGGACTCCGCGGAGCTCAACAAGGCCTGGAACGACCGCCGGATCGACGTCGCCCACCGGGAGATGCCCCCGGCCGTGCTCGCCGGCCTCAACCCGGGCATGAAGGACACCCGCTACCAGGCCTCCGGCGGCAGCGAGATCCGCTCCATGGTCTTCAACGTGCGCCCCGGCTCCACCGCCGCCCCGCTCGCCGTCCGCCAGGCCGTGGCCGCCGTACTCGACCGCGCCAAGGTGGCGACCGAGATCTACTCGGGCACCGTCACCCCGCTGTACTCGCTGGTCCCGGCGGGCATCGCCGCCCACAGCACGCCGTTCTTCGACTCCTACCCGACGCCCAACGGCGCCGCGGCGAAGAAGCTGTTCAAGGACGCCGGGATCACCGCCCCCGTCTCCCTCACCGTCGGGGTCAACGCGCGCGGCGCGAACCTCGAGGAGGCCGACGAGATCAAGCGGCAGCTGGAGTCGACCGGCCTCTTCCAGCTGAAGATCAAGCCGGTGGAGGAGTGGACCGACTTCCAGAAGGGCTACGCGGCGGGCGAGTTCGACGCCTACACCATCGGCTGGATCGCCGACTTCCCGGACGCGGACAACTTCCTCGCCCCGCTCGTCGGCGCGGACTCGTCGATGAACAACGGCTTCTCCGACAAGACCGTCGACGGCCTGATCACCCGCACCCAGTCCCACTCGGAGCGGGGTGAGGCGGCCGCCGACTTCCGCGAGCTCCAGAAGCTGGTCGCCCAGCAGGTCCCGATGGTGCCCATCTGGCAGAAGAAGGACTACGTGATGTCCCGCGAGGCCGTCACCGGCGCCCAGTACCTGTCCGACGGGACCGGCGTGTGGCGCCTCTGGGAGCTCAACTGGCTTTAGCCCCGGCCACGGCCTCGGATCCGGCTACGACTTCTTCGGGTCCGAGGCCTTCTTGCGGGCGCCCGCCGTGGCCGTCTGCGCCATGCCGGGCAGGAAGTCCGCGAACAGCTCGTGCACCTCGCGCACCAGCGGCCGCAGCACCTTGAACCGTGCCAGCACGATGCCCCGCGTCGTCAGCTGCGCGCCGCGCTCCGCGAGCCGCCGCGTCTTCTCGCTGTTCGGCGAACGGTCGAAGACCCAGTACAGGACCAGGCCCATCTGCGAGAGCCACATCAGCTCAGGCAGTACGTCGACCAGTTCGGCCGGCACCTTGGTCTTCGCCCCCGCCAGCACCTCGCGGTGGATGTCGATGGCCGCCTGCCGGGCGTCCTCCGACTCCGGCGAGAAGGGGCTGAGCGGACTTTCCGGGTCCGCCGCGTTCTTGAAGAACTGGGAGGCGAACTCGTGATACGGGGCCGCGATGTCCATCCAGCTCGTCAGCACGCCGGCGAGCCGCTTCTGCAGATCGGTCTCGCTGTCCAGGATGGGCCGGACCGCTGCCTGGTGAGCGGCGCCGATCCGGTCGTAGAACCCCTGGACCAGATGTTCCTTCGATTCGAAGTAGTAATAGGCGTTGCCGACCGAGACACCGGCCTCCTTCGCGATACCCCGCATCGTCGTCTTGTCGAAGCCGCGCTCCTGGAAGAGGCGGAGCGCGGTTTCGAGGATGAGCGTGCGGGTCTGCTCGCTCTTGGGAGCCTTCTGATCAGTCACGGTGCACGAGCCTATCGGGGGACGGAGCACTGGTCGTCACAGGCCGGTTCCTCCGGCCCCTGCGGGTGACCCTCGGTCCGTACCGCCTGCCGCCACGTGGAGGCCGTGTACATGGCGGCCCGGGCGAAGGGCCGTCCGGCGGGCGTGGAGAGCCAGTTGGCCTTCGGCCGGTGCTCGGCCAGCGCCCACAGGCACACGATGAAGGCGTCCGTCCCGGTCCACACCTGCCCGGAATCCCCGACGACGGTGATCTGCTTCAGCGTCGACGCGTGGTCGAGCTGAGGGAACCGCCGCCGCGCCTCGTACGACGCGGCGGGGACCAGGGCGATCCGGACCAGCCATCGCTGCGCGAGCAGCCAGTGCCGGATGTGTACGCAGAGCGGGCAGTTCGCGTCGTACAGGACGGTCAGGTGGCGGACTGCCCCCGGGCTTGAGGCGGCCATGGTTCAGACCCCTGCCGGAGCGGTCCACCCCTGCGGGGCGACGGGCGGCGTCTGCTGGCGCTCCATGATCCCCCGGCGGCGCATCTTGTTGAGGACCCAGACGTTGCCGAGGTGCATGACGCCGAGGACCAGCAGGACGACGCCGAGCTTGACCGAGAGCGCCTCGAAGAGGTCGCGGGCCTCGACTATGTCCTCGGTCGACCGCAGGTAGAGGGTCACGAAGCCGATGTTCACGAGGTAGAACCCGACCACGAGGAGCTGGTTGACGGCGTCGGCCAGCTTCTCGTTCCCCTGGAGGACGTCGCCGATGAAGACGCGGCCGTTGCGGCTGAGCGTACGGGCGACCCAGACGGTGAGCCCGATGCTGATGAGCAGGTAGATGACGTACGCGACCACGGTGAGGTCCATAGCCCTCAGCCCCCTTGAACGTGTTCAATACTGCTGACAGGGATGACTGTAGGGCCTTTTTTGAACAGGTTCAAGCGAATGCCTTCTCCAGCGTTCCCGGATCCACGAAGGGTGCCGTCCGCGTCGGCACCGACCGCCACGCGAGCGGCCAGCTGGTCCCGTGCAGCGCGGGTACGCCGACGTAGGCGGTGGCGTAGCGGGTGCGCGAGGTGTACCGCTGCGTGTGCGAGGGCCAGGTGTGCTCCCGCGCGGTGCCGGGCGGGAGCAGGAAGTACATCCAGCGGAAGCCGTTGAGCTCGTAGACGATCGGCCCGGCGTCGTGGTCGGTGAGCCGGCACAGCTCCTTGGCGGTCTCCTCGCCGAGCTGGCCCTGGATGCGCAGCGCGTCGAAGTGCACGCCCGCGAGGCGGAGCTGGAAACCGGCGTCGGGGACCCAGTCGGGGATTTCCTCGTTCATGGGGCACAGGGTGGCGGCTCGGCCCTAGCCTGGAACAGTAGTCGCGCCGTTACAGACGGCGATCTGTGAAGGGCTGTGACGCCGGTGTCCGAGGCCGTGAACCCCAGTGAACCCCTCCCGTCACCGCTGCGCCGCGGCCTGGGCGCGCAGATGCGGACGCTCCGCGAGAAGCGCGGGGTCTCGCGGCAGGAACTGGGCGGCCGGACGAACTTCTCGTCGTCGGCGATCGGGGCGTTCGAGCGGGGTGACCGGGCGATGGATCCGGGGATGGTCGAGCGGGTCGATGAGCTGCTCGCCGGTGACGGGCTCCTGAAGGCGGTGCTTCCGTACCTGGAGGAGGAGGGGCGGTACGCGCCGCAGTTCCGCGACTTCGCGCCGATCGAGAAGAAGGCGGTGAGCCTGTGGGTGTACGACACCTACATCGTGAACGGCCTGCTCCAGACACCTGCCTACGCCCGTCAGGTCTTCCGGGACCACTGGCCGCCGGTCGACGCGGCCGAGATCGAACGCCGACTGGACGACCGCATCGGTCGACAGGTCCTTCTGCACCGCGATCCGGCGCCGGTGCTGTGTTTCGTTCTGGAGGAGTCGTTCCTGCGGCGCCGGGTGGGTGGGGAGGCCGTGTGGCGGGAACAGCTCCAACACCTGCTGGAGTGCGGACGGTTACCGCACGTGTCCATCCAGCTGGTTCCGCTGGAGTGTGAGGAACTCGTGGGCTCGGTGGGCCCGATGACGATCGCGGAGACCCCGGAGCGCAGGATGCTCGGCTATGTAGAAGGGCAGGGCCAGAGCTGGGTGATTTCAAGCCGAGAAGTGGTCAGCGAGATGATCCAGCGGCATGCGAACATTCGAGCAGTGGCGCTGAGCCCGAGGGCTTCGGCGGAGCGGATCGAACAGCTGCTAGGGGAGCGATGAGCATGGAACTGGCCTGGTTCAAGAGCAGCTACAGCGGCGGTGACGGCGGCCAGTGCGTCGAAGTAGCCCTGGCCTGGCACAAGAGCAGCCACAGCGGCGGCTCAGGCGGGGACTGCGTCGAGGTGGCCACCTGCCCCTCCGCCGTCCACGTCCGGGACTCCAAGGACACCACCCGCCCCGCCCTCACCGTCACCCCGGCGGCCTGGGCCGCCTTCACGGCGCAGGCGTCGGCCTAGGTTCCACCCACAGGGCCTCGGCGAAGGCGCAGAGGTCGCCCGTCGCCGTGGCCAGGGCCGTACCCGCCCGGTACTTGCGGCCCTCGGACCCGAGCATCCAGGAGTACGAGACCAGGCCCGAGCCGACCGGCACCGGACGCAGCAGCCGCGCGGACAGCGAGGCCGTGACGGCGCCGGCCGGGCGGCCGCCGAGCAGGCGTCCGGCCGCGTTCCCCGGGCAGTCCAGCGCGCCCCACACCAGCTCCGGCGGCAACAGGCCGTCCGGACCGCCGAGTCCGGCGGCCGGGGTCCAGGCGGTGGCTACCATCGCGCCGCCCGGTACCGGGCCGCAGTGCAGGCGCAGTCCGGTGGCCGGCGTGCGGTCCAGGCCGCAGCCGAAGCAGTCGGTCGATCCGTCCGGCGGGGCCGCCCGGTAGGCGTCGGCGGCCGCCGAGGCCAGCGCCCAGGAGGGCGCGTCCGGTACGTCCGTGTCCAGCTCGGCAGGTGTGGCGGCGGCCAGCAGCAGCTCACCGGAGGTCAGTTCGGCGCCCCCGCCGGCCGTCTCGGCGAGCCGTACCGGCTCGCCGGTCGGGACTGGCCGCCTGAAGTCCACCCGTACGCCCTTCGCCGTCGCCCGCCCGGCGAGCACGCCCGCCACGTAGCCGCCGAAAGCCACTCCCGGATAGCCGCACAGGTGGTCCGGAACCGTGATCGTCTCGAAGTCGTCGGTCATGGCCCCACTCCATCACAGACGCCCGCCGAATTCGGTGGACAGCGGCCGCGGGCCTCGCCGATAGTGCCGCCCATGGCCTCCCTCATACGACACATCACATTCGACTGCTCCGACGCCTACTCGCTGGGTCAGTTCTGGGCCGCCGCCCTGGACGGCTCGCTCGCCGACGACGACTTCCCGGGTGACCCCGAGGCGCTCGTCACGGCCCCCGGCATGGCCCTGCTGTTCGTCACCGTGCCCGACCCCAAGACCATCAAGAACCGCGTCCACATGGACCTGCAGCCGCAGGACCGGACGCGCGACGAGGAGGTGGAGCGCATCCTCGCCCTCGGTGCCACCGTCTTCGGCGATCACCGCAACGCCGACGGCACCGGCTGGGTGACCCTGGCGGACCCCGAGGGCAACGAGTTCTGCGTCGAGCGCAGCGCCGCCGAGCGGGCGAAGTGACCGCGAACTGAGCTGAACTGAACGGCGTCCGGAGCGGACTCAGCCGGCGATGGGGTACATCGACCCGCGCCGGCCCTCCGGCGACGTCAGCCACTCCAGCTTCTCCGCCGTCTCGGTGCCCGGCAGCGGGGTGTGGAGCACGATCGCCAGGTCGGGGCGGGCAGGCACGCGCAGCTGGGTCGACTCCACGTACAGCGTGCCGACGGCCGGATGCTCCAACTGCTTCTGCAGCTGGCCGCCCGGCTCGACGTCGCGGCGCTCCCACAGCACGGCGAACTCGGGGCTGAGCTCCCGCGCCTCCTCGACCACCGCCCGGAACCCCTCGTCGTTCGGACGCTCCGAGCAGGCCGCCCGGAACTGGGCCACCACATTGCAGGCGACCTCTTCCCAGTGCGGGGAGCGGGCTCGGTAGATGGGGTCGGTGAAGAAGGCGATCAGGCAGTTCTGCACGATCTCCGGGCGCATCCCGAGGACGAGCGCGGCCGCGTCGTTGTACATCACCGTGTTCCAGTACGCGTCCATGATGTGCGCGGGGAACGGCATCCAGGCGTCGATCAGCCGCTTCAGGCCCTGGCACATGCCCCGGTCGGCCGGGGCGACCTCCAGGGCGGGCGGATTGAGCCCGGCGAGGACGTACAGGTGCCGGCGTTCGGCGCTGCTGAGCTTCAGTACGCGGCCCACCGAGTCCAGGACCTGCGAGGACACCGTGATGTCGCGGCCCTGCTCCAGCCACTGGTACCAGGAGACCCCGACCCCGGCGAGCACGGCGACCTCCTCACGGCGCAGGCCCGGCGTACGGCGGCGGGCCCCGCCGTCCGGCAGGCCCGCCTCGATCGGGGTGATCCGGGCCCGTCTGCTCATGAGGAACTCGCGCAGCTCGGTCCGCCGGTGTTCGTCGATCCGCGTCGCCACGAAATCCCCCTGTCAGGCTGCCTGGTGGTACAGCCAACAGGATAAGTTCCCACTCTGCACCGGCATTCCCGGGCCGCGAGGGTAGTGGCCATGGCGATAGACACACAGACGACAACCACCGGGCCGCGCACGGCGGCCCCCGAGAACGACCGGCTCTCCGGCCGGGCCAAGCTGGTCCTCTTCGTGCTCTGCGCCGCCCAGTTCATGGTGGCGCTCGACTTCTCCGTACTGAACGTGGCCCTGCCGGTGCTCGGCAAGGACCTCGGGCTGAGCAGGTCCGCCCTCCAGTGGGCGGTCACCGCGTTCGCCCTGCCGTCCGGCGGCTTCCTGCTCCTCTTCGGCCGGATCGCCGACCTGTTCGGCCGCAAGAAGCTGTTCCTGACCGGCCTCGTGCTGTTCGGCGCGGCCTCGCTGCTCGCGACCCTCGCCTGGGACCCGGCGTCCTTCCTGGCCGGGCGCGCCCTGCAGGGCCTGGGCGCGGCGGTCATCGTGCCGACCGGCATGTCCCTGCTGACCACGACCTTCCCCGAGGGGCCGCTGCGCGACAAGGCGCTTGGCATCTCCGGCACCCTGCTGTCCCTCGGTTTCACCATCGGCATGGTGCTCGGCGGAGTCATGACCGACACCCTGGGCTGGCGCTCCACCATGGGCCTGCTCGCGGTCGCCGCGGTGGTCGTACTGGTCCTCGCCCCCGGGCTGCTGCCGGAGTCCCGTACCCCCGAGCGTCCGCGGCTGGACGTGCCCGGAGCTGTCACCGTGACCGGCGGTCTGCTCGCGCTGATCTACTCCCTGTCGACGGCGGCCCAGCGCGGCTTCGGCGACGTGGACGTCTGGGGCACGCTGGTCGTCGGGGTCGGGCTGCTCGCCGCGTTCGTGGTGGTGGAGTCGAAGGCCGCGGCGCCGCTGGTGTCGCTGCCGATGCTGAAGCGGCGTACGGTCGCGTGGGGCAACATCGCCGGGCTGGTGACGTTCTCGATGATGTCGACGGTCATCTTCGTCCTGACCCTCTACCTCCAGGAGACGCTGGAGCTGTCGTCCTTCCGGACCGGTCTGGTGTTCGGCGTCCAGGGCGTCGCGTCCGTCCTCGCCGGCTCCTACGCCCCCAGGGTCATCGGCCGCTTCGGCGCGCGCCGCGTCCTGGTCGGATCGCTGCTCGGGCAGGGGGCGTTCGGCGCCGCGCTGCTGGCCGTGGGCACGGACTCGGGCGCACTGCTGGCGACCGTCGCGGTCTCGCTGGCCAGCATGTGCCACCTCGGCGCGATCATCTCGTACGGGCTGGTCGTGACGAGCGGCGTGCCCGACGAGGAGCAGGGCCTGGCGACCGGCCTGGTCACCACCACCCAGCAGGTCGGCATCACGATCGGCATCCCGCTGCTCGGCGTCGTGGCCACCACCCAGGCCTCGCTCTTCGACGGGGTCCGCACGGTCCTGGCGACCGACGCGGCGATCGTCCTCGCGGCGGCCCTCCTGGTGGCTGCCGGCCTGGGCCTGGGCCTCGGCCGCCGCAAGAAGGCCTGACGGCTTGCGGCGTGGAGGGCAGAGCCGTCCCTGCCGGACTCGTCTCAGGCCGACCGGCCTCGCCGGTACCGCAACCGCAACCCCGCAGCGAGGCCGGCTGCCGCCAGGGCGGCGGCTGCCCCGTACGCCCAGGGCGCCCACGGCCGTGCGCCGCCCGCCAGGGGCGGGGACGCCGCGTCGCGGCAGTCTGCCGCGGGGGGTGTCACCCGGTAGCGGGCCCACTCCTTGGCGGGCTTGCCCTTCTCGTTCCAGCGCACGACGTAGAGGCCGGGCTGGGCGTCGCACCGGATCCGGACCGTGGCGCTCACCAGCTTGGCGCCGCGCATGACCACCGGCCCCGTGAACCCGGGGGACGTCAGCTCGACCATGCCGTCGTGTCCCATCTCCAGACCGTCCGTGGCATGCAGCTCCCCACCAGCCGGTACGGAACGCACGTCCCAGGGCGATGACGGCCACTCCGAGCCCGCGGGGTACCGCTCCTCCATGGACTCGGGCGGCCGCGCGCCCACCTGCCGCGCGCACTCCGCCCGCTCCGCCGCATCGGCCGGGGCCACCTGGATCCTGCCCCACAGCCGGTCGATCTTGGAGGCGTTCTCGTCACCGAGGGGCGAGCCGAACCGCACCTCGTAGGAACCGGGCTCGGTGGTGCAGGAGACTGTCGCCACCGCCTTGAGGAGGAGGTCGTCCATCCGGAAGGTGCCGTCGGCGGCGAAGGCCGGTGAGGTCACCCGGACACCGCTGAACGCGTCCCCGGACCTCATGGCCTCGGTCGTCACGATGACCCGCTCCCCGGGACGGACGGACAGTTCCGCACCGCTGGGCACCGGCCGGGGGAGATCTTCAGCAGGCACCGCTAACGCACCACTCGCCCCTCCCGCTCCCAGCAGCACCACCGCTCCGACGAGACCGAACCTCTTCGCGTTCATGCCCATGTGAAACCCTCCCCATCCCGTTGATGATCTTCAAGCCGCCCGACGAGGACGCCCTGGCCGGAAGGCGAAGACCTACGCGGCCGGAAGGCGCCCGCGTCACCGGATCGGGTGGAGGAACTCCAGGAGCAGCTCGGTGATCTCCGCGGGGCGCTCCAGCGAGGGCAGGTGGCCCGCCCAGGGGAGCTCCAGGTGGCGGGCGCCGGGGACGAGGGACGGGAGCTCGGCCGCGACGGCGCGGAAGTCGGGGAGGTCGTGGGCGCCGCCGACCGCGAGGACCGGGGCGGTGACGGCGGCGAAGTCGATGTCCGGCTCGGGGAGTTCGTGGTCCTCGGTGAGGTGCGCGGAGCCCTGGAAGTTCCGCAGCTGCATGGCCCGTACGAGGGCGTGCGCGGCCTCATCGGCGTCCGGGCCGAGCCAGGTGCGGGCGTTCAGCGCGGCCGCCCCCTCCAGGTCGCCGGCGGCCAGCAGCCCGTCCTCGGCGGCGCCGAACTCCCGCACCTGCGGCGAGCCGGGCCGGTGCCCCGGGCGGCCCGCGCAGAGCAGGGCCAGGCGGGTCACGCGCTCCGGGTGCAGGGCGGCGATCCGCAGGGCGACCCGGCCGCCGTAGGAGGAGCCGACGAGCGCGGCGCGCTCGATGCCGAGCCGGTCCAGCAGCGCGACGACGTCGCCGTCGTCGGTGTACGGGGTCTGCGCGGCGGGGGAGTCCCCGCAGGTCCGGAAGTCGGGCCGGACCACGCGGAACCCGGCGTCGGCCAGGGCCGCGTACGGGGTGTCCCACATGCGCCGGTCGCAGACGGAGGAGTGGAGCAGGACGGCGGCGGGGGCGTCGACGGGCCCGGCCACGTCAAAGGAGATGATCACGCGCCGATCCTGGCGGGTGGGCGCGGGGCCCGCCACCGCGTTTTTCGCCCGCGGTGATTCGCCCCGGTGATTCGCCGGTGTTTCGCCCCGCCCGGACGCCCCCTCAGAGGCTCAGCGACCGCGCGAAGTTGAGCTGCGACATCACCCACGGGAAGGTGCTCTGGTCCTGGGCCGGGATCATCGTGGAGTGGTGGCGGCCGCCGCTGGTCACCGAGACCTGGATGTAGCCCGTGGTCTTCTTCTCCTTCATCAGGAGGAACAGCAGGCCCAGCAGGCAGAACAGGAAGAAGATGACGGCGAGGATGATCGCGTGGGTCGGGATCTTCTCCTCGGTGCGCGAGAAGTCCGTCGCGTTCCAAACCGCGCCCCGCAGCGGCATGTTGCCCGACGGCGTGATGATCTGGTCCCCCACGACCGTGATGTCGCCGAGGGACACGCCGGCGCCGTTCATCGGGGCGGGTGCGGGGACGGGGGCCGGGATGCCCGCGCCCATGGTCGGCTGGTAGGCCGGGGGCCCGGCCGCCGGGTAGGGCTGCGGGTAGCCGTAACTCGGCTCGCCGGGGCCCCACTTGTAGTCACCCTGGCCGGGCATGCCGGGCTGCCCGCCCTGGCCGGGGTTGCCCGCGTACGGATTCGGCTGCTGCTCGCTCATGCCGCTGATCCTTCCACAGCGGCCCTCCGGGCTGTACCCGTCAGAGCGCCGCAGTGATGAGGCGGCCGAGGTGAACGCGCATCTGCGCACGGTCGTTGGGGGCGGGGACGAGCGAGTAGACGACGGTGCGGCCGCCCCGCTCGGTCGCGAACACCCCGCTGGTGGACGGGCCCATGGAGCCGGTCTTGCCCCAGACGACGGCGCGGTCGGCCTCGGCGCGCATCATGCCGCTCATGCTGTACCGGTCCACGTTGCCCTCCGAGAGCGCTGGCATGGTGAACAACTGCCGCTGCTGGGCGGGCTTCAGCAGCCGGCAGCGCAGCAGCGCCGCCATGAACCGTTCCAGGTCGGGGGCGTTGGGGACCATGCCGCCCTCGGACCGGCGGCGACCAGGGTGGTCCAACGGGCCCTGAGCGTGGCGGAGTTCACGGAATTCGCGGAGTCCTTCATGGCCGTAAGCCTGCCGTGAGGAAGATCGGCCATGGGGGACGGCCCCCAGCCGACCCTGACGCGCCCCCGAGTACGCACAAGGCCCGCACCCCGAGGAGGGGTGCGGGCCTTGCCGCGTCAAGGAGGGGGAATCAGAAGCGACGCGTGATCAGCGCGCGCTTCACTTCCTGGATCGCCTTCGTGACCTCGATGCCACGCGGGCACGCGTCGGTGCAGTTGAAGGTCGTGCGGCAGCGCCACACGCCGTCCTTGTCGTTGAGGATCTCCAGCCGCTGCTCGCCGGCCTCGTCACGCGAGTCGAAGATGAAGCGGTGCGCGTTGACGATCGCCGCCGGGCCGAAGTACTGGCCGTCGTTCCAGAACACCGGGCACGAGGACGTGCACGCGGCGCACAGGATGCACTTGGTGGTGTCGTCGAAGCGCTCGCGGTCCTCGGCGGACTGCAGGCGCTCACGCGTCGGCTCGTTGCCCTTGGTGACCAGGAACGGCATGACGTCGCGGTACGCCTGGAAGAAGGGCTCCATGTCGACGACAAGGTCCTTCATCACGGTGAGGCCCTTGATGGCCTCGACCGTGATCGGCTTCTCCGGGTTGATGTCCTTGATCAGCGTCTTGCAGGCGAGCCTGTTCTTGCCGTTGATCCGCATCGCGTCGGAGCCGCAGATGCCGTGCGCGCACGAGCGGCGGAAGGTCAGCGTGCCGTCGAGGTCCCACTTGATCTTGTGGAGACCGTCGAGCACGCGCTCCTTCGGGTCGATCTCGATCTGGAAGTCCTGCCACTGCGCCTCGTCCGAGATCTCGGGGTTGTAGCGGCGGATCCGGAACGTGACCGTGATGAAGGGCGAAGCCGCGGCCGCGGCCTCCATCTGGTCCGTCTTGCTCAGGGTCGGGGTGCCCATCAGTACTTACGCTCCATCGGCTGGTAGCGGGTGACGACGACGGGCTTGTAGTCCAGCCGGACGGAGTCCTTGCCGTCGTCGCCGACCTCGCGGTACGCCATGGTGTGGCGCATGAAGTTGACGTCGTCGCGGTTCGGGTAGTCCTCGCGGTAGTGACCGCCGCGGGACTCCTTGCGCGCCAGCGCGGACACGGCCATGACCTCGGCCAGGTCGAGCAGGTTGCCCAGCTCGATGGCCTCCAGCAGGTCCGTGTTGAAGCGCTTGCCCTTGTCCTGGACGGACACGTTCTTGTAGCGCTCGCGCAGTTCCGCGATCTTCTCGACCGCGGTCTTGATGGTCTGCTCCGTACGGAACACCATCACGCACGCGTCCATCGTCTCCTGGAGCTCCAGGCGCAGGTCGGCGACCCGCTCCTTGCCCGTGGAGTCGCGCAGCTGCTCGACGAGGTCGACGACCTGCTGCGCCGGGTTCTCCGGCAGCTCGACGTAGTCGTTCTCGTGCGCGTACTTGGCCGCGGCGATGCCCGAGCGCTTGCCGAAGACGTTGATGTCCAGCAGCGAGTTGGTGCCCAGGCGGTTCGCGCCGTGCACGGACACGCACGCGACCTCGCCGGCCGCGTACAGGCCCGGGACGACGGTGGTGTTGTCCGAGAGGACCTCACCCTCGACGTTGGTCGGGATGCCGCCCATGGCGTAGTGCGCGGTGGGCTGGATCGGGATCGGGTCCGTGTACGGCTCGATGCCCAGGTACGTACGCGCGAACTCGGTGATGTCCGGGAGCTTCGCGTCGAGCTGCTCCGGCGGCAGGTGCGTCAGGTCCAGGTACACGTGGTCACCGGCCGGACCGCAGCCGCGGCCCTCACGGATCTCGGTGTAGATGGAGCGCGAGACGACGTCACGGGACGCGAGGTCCTTCATGACCGGCGCGTACTTCTCCATGAAGCGCTCGCCGTCCTTGTTGCGGAGGATGCCGCCCTCACCGCGGGCGCCCTCCGTCAGCAGGATGCCCATGCGCCAGATGCCCGTCGGGTGGAACTGGAAGAACTCCATGTCCTCCAGCGGCAGGCCGCGGCGGTAGCAGGCCGCCTGGCCGTCACCCGTGAGGGTGTGCGCGTTGGAGGTCACCTTGAAGAACTTGCCGGTGCCGCCGGAGGCGTAGATGACGGACTTGGCCTGGAACACGTGGATCTCGCCGGTGGCGAGCTCGTACGCGACCACACCGGCCGACTTCTTGACGCCGTCCTCCTCGACCAGGAGCTGGTCCAGGACGTAGAACTCGTTGAAGAACTCCACGCCCTCCTTGACGCAGTTCTGGTACAGCGTCTGGAGGATCATGTGGCCCGTGCGGTCCGCGGCGTAGCAGGACCGGCGGACCGGGGCCTCGCCGTGGTTGCGCGAGTGGCCGCCGAAGCGGCGCTGGTCGATGGTGCCGTCCGGCGTGCGGTTGAACGGCAGGCCCATCTTCTCCAGGTCGAGGACGGCGTCGATGGCCTCCTTCGCCAGGATCTCGGCGGCGTCCTGGTCGACCAGGTAGTCACCGCCCTTGACCGTGTCGAAGGTGTGCCACTCCCAGTTGTCGTCCTCCACGTTGGCCAGCGCGGCGGCCATGCCGCCCTGCGCGGCGCCCGTGTGGGAGCGGGTGGGGTAGAGCTTCGTCAGCACCGCGGTGCGGCTGCGCTTCGTCGACTCGATGGCGGCGCGCATGCCCGCGCCACCTGCGCCGACGATGACGGTGTCGTACTTGTGGATCTTCATTGGTTTCGCCTCAGCCCCGTTGCCTAGCGGATGTTCGGGTCGAAGGTGAAGATCACCAGCGTGCCCAGAAGGATGGTGAACACCGTGGCGGTGTAGAGCAGGCCCTTCAGCCACAGCCGCGTGTTGGCGCGCTCCGCGTAGTCGTTGATGACGGTACGCAGACCGTTGGCGCCGTGCAGCATGGCTAGCCACAGCATCAGCAGGTCCCAGACCTGCCAGAACGGGGACGCCCAGCGGCCGGCCACGAAGGCGAAGCCGATCTTGGACACGCCGCCGTCGAGCACCAGCTGGATCAGCAGGTGGCCGATGACGAGGACGACGAGAACGATGCCCGAGAGGCGCATGAAGAGCCACGCGACCATCTCGAAGTTCCCGCGGGTCGAGCGCGGGGTCTTGCCGGTCCGCTTGCGCGGGGCCTCGATGTAAGGCGCCGGGTTCTCGGCGTCGTAGAGGGATGCGCCCTCGACGTCGCCGATGGCCTTGGCGGAAGAAGTGTCAGAAGACATGCGTGTCACTTCCCGAACAGTTCAAGGTAGGCGTGGCCGAGTACGGGGTACAGAGCACCCGCCATCAGCACGACCCAGATGATCACGACCCACCAGAGCATCTTCTTCTGGTGGCGCGGGCCCTTGGACCAGAAGTCCACGGCGATGACACGGAGACCGTTGAGCGCGTGGAACAGGATTGCGGCGACGAGGCCGTACTCCAGCAGCGCGACGATCGGAGTCTTGTAGGTAGCCACCACATCGTCGTACGCCTCGGGGGAGACGCGGACGAGTGCGGTGTCGAGGACGTGTACGAACAGGAAGAAGAAGATGAGGACGCCGGTGACTCGATGAGCCACCCAGGACCACATTCCTTCCCGGCCGCGGTACAACGTTCCAGCCGGCACGGAAAACCCTCCGGAAGCGGGGCGGGGGCCAGCCGGCTTCTTTGTCGGTCGGGCCCGGCCGGGTACGGTCCACCGGCCCCGGACATCGTAGCGACGCTTTGTCGGTTCCTTCGCGCGGGGGCCATCGGTGTGATCAAACAGGCTCGGACGGGCTATCCCACAGGGGCGAATAGCCCCGTTTCCGCCCCGGACAGACCATCCGCCGACGTCAGCCAATGTGTCAGGTCGCACAATCGGGCCTGCGCGACACGGCGCAGCTCGTCGGCGGAGATCGAGCGTTCCTCGTCCTCCTCGTGACCCATCCGGCGGCGGATCGCGGCCAGCAGATGGGCCACCCGCTCCTCCGGCGGATGCCCGTCGAGACAGATCACGAAGGCGTGGCCGAACTTCCGTTCGTACTCGGCGTGCGCCGCGTCGAGGGCCAGCAGCGCCGCGTACGAGGCCCCGTGGCCCAGCTCCTCCGAGCACTCGGCGGCCAGTGCCTCCGTGAGGTCGGCCTGCGAGAGGTCGTACGAGGCTTCGTCCGCGGCGGCGATCAGCGTGCCGAGATCGGGGTAGGGGCGGTGCGTGGAGACCCGGTGCGCCCAGCGGCGGCTTCCGCAGCACTGCATCAGGGCCGCCTGGGCGGCCTCGGGGGACAGGGCGTTGAACCGGGCCAGCCCGCAGCCGTGGGAAGGACCGGGGCTTCCTCCGGACTTCTCTCCCGGACTCTGTCCGGAAAGGGCCCCCGGAGGGATGCCCCCATGGGACTGTGCCGGAAGGTGGCTGGACAGCGGGGGGCTCCTCGGGGCGTGGCGCGGGTGTACGGCCACGCTATAGACGCAGGGCAAGGCGTGTCGTACCCATTCGGGGATTTCACCCGGAAGTGAGCCGAAAGGATGACGTGGGTACCGTGGACCTCGACGGGGCAGCGCCCGGGATCGGGATAAGGAGGGCGGCCGAGGCCGCCACCCCCCACAGGAGAGGCCCCAGCCGCCATCCGTCACGGGCTCGTGCGACAAGCCCGTATCCCTGTCAGCGTCCTGAGTGCGTTTTGTGTCACACCCCGCTCCGCGCAGGATTGGTTGCTCGTTGTACAACTCGTGGACGAAGGTGCGGGAAAGCCGTAACGTGCTGATTTGCGCCAGACGTACAGGACAGTGAACGGGTTGGGGACTTTGCTGGGGGACGACGCGGAGCTGACCGCCGCGGTGCTCGCGGCACAGGACGGCGACGAGGACGCGTTCCGTGCTGTGTACCGTGCCGTGCACCCACGGCTGCTCGGATACGTACGCACGCTCGTCGGGGACGGCGACGCGGAAGACGTGACCTCCGAGGCCTGGCTGCAGATCGCCCGCGACCTCGACTCCTTCGCCGGCGACGCCGACCGCTTCCGGGGCTGGGCCGCCCGCATCGCCCGCAACCGGGCCCTCGACCACATCCGCATGCGCGGCCGTCGCCCCGCCATCGGCGGCGACGACACCGAGCTCACCGGCTGGGCCGCCGACAGCGACACCGCGGTCGCGGCGATGGAGTCCCTGTCCACCGGCACGACGATGGCGCTCATCGCGCAGCTCCCGCAGGACCAGGCCGAGGCCGTCGTCCTGCGGGTCGTGGTCGGCCTGGACGCGAAGAGCGCGGCCGAGACGCTCGGCAAGCGGCCCGGCGCCGTGCGCACCGCCGCTCACCGCGGCCTGAAGAAGCTCGCGGAGCTGCTCGGAGCGCAGGACGCGGAGGGCGACTTCGCGCCGGACTCGGTACCGGACTCGGACCGGGGGCCGCGCGTCGGCCATAATGCCGGTGGCCAGGCGCGGGGCGGCGGGGGCGGGAGGGATCTCGACGCCGTACCCGCACAGCGCGGCCACGGCGGGGGCCTCGTAGAAAAAACCGGTGTGACGCATTCACGTTGGCGGACGCAGAAGGACATGTGATGGCCGACGAGCGCGACAGGTGGCTGGACAGCGCCGCCGCGGACAAACTGCTGCGCGGTGAACCGGCGGAACCTGTGGGACCGGACGCCGACCCGCGGGACCGGCGCGAAGCCGCCCGGCTGCGCGCTGCCCTCGACGCCTTGGCCGGACCGCCGCCCGCGACCGGGGAACTGCCCGGCGAGGCCGCGGCGGTGGCCGCCTTCCTCGCGGCGCGCGGCGGCTCCGCGGCCACGCCCGCAAGCACCGAACGCTCCGAACGCCGCGAGTCCGCGGCGTTCTCCGGCGAACCCCTGGTCGACATCGGCCGCGCCTCCGCCGCCTTCCGCGTTCCCGCGCCCCGGCGCGCTCGGACGGTGCGGTTCGGTCTGGCGGCGGCCCTCGCGAGCGTCGCGGTCGGCGGACTGGCCGCCGCGGCGGGCGCCGGGCTGCTGGACCAGTCGCGGCACGACACCGCCGGGCCGGGCCCCGCGATGTCGGTGAGCGCCGACGGCGTGCCCACCCCGGGCGACGGCAGCGGGGCCTCGACGCTCAGCCCGCAGCTGCGCCCCACCCCGCTGCGGGACGGCGCGAGTCCGTCGGCCTCCACGGGCCCGACGCAGCAGCCGGGTACGTCCGCGAGCGGTACGGCGTCCGCCGGCGGATTCTCGTCCGGTACGCCCGCCACCGGTGGCACGGGCAAGGACGGCAAGGACGGCAAGTCCCGGACGGACGGAACCCCGGACTTCTTCGGCGGCGACAGCAAGGACCGCGACCAGGACCGGGAGAACATGCGCCGGGCCGTGGACCTCTGCAAGGACTACCGGTCCGGCCGGCTCAACGACGACCGGCGCGAGCGGCTCTCACACCTGGCCCGCGGCCTCGCTCGTATCCCGTCCTACTGCGGGGCGCTGCTGGACGGCGTCGTCGACGACGGCAAGCGCATGGACTCCCCGGGCATGTCCGTGGGCGGTACGGGTGCCGGGTCGGTCAAGGCCCCGACCGTGGCACCGCCGCTCCCGGGGGCCTCGGCGGCCCTGCCCGACCGGCTCTCACAACCCGCATCGAGCAGCCTGTAACACTTTTCGAATCGGCGGCGCAGTACATAACGAGCCGACTGGTCATCGGCTGCGCATGAGCCGGGGTTCCCCCCGTACCCCTGGGCTCTGCGCAAACGGCGCGGGCGGGGCACGTTCCCCCGGCCCTGCCCGCGCCACTAACTTCCGACCACCGGCCTGCGGCCGCCGCCCGGCTCACCAGTAGACGACGACCTTGTCGCCGACCTGCACCTGGTCGAAGAGGGCCGACAGCTTCTTCTTGTCCCGGACGTTCACGCAGCCGTGCGAGGCGCCAGCGTAGCCGCGGGCCGCGAAGTCGGCCGAGTAGTGCACCGCCTGGCCGCCGCTGAAGAACATCGCGTACGGCATCGGCGTGTGGTAGATCGTCGACGTCCAGTCCTTGGCCTTCCAGCCCACGTTGAACACGCCCTCGCGGGTCGGGGTGTTCTCCGAGCCGAAGCGCACGTCCATCGTGGAGACGACCTTGCCGTCGATCATCCAGGCGAGGGTGCGGCTCTCCTTGCTGATGCACATGACCCGGCCCTCCATGCAGCGCGGGTCGGGCGCGTCCGCCTCGTTCTCCGTCGGCGGGCGCAGCTCGTCGGCGGTGGGCTTCTTCGAGGAGCTCTGGATCTTGTTCCAGGTGGCCTCGTCGACCGAACCGGTCGCGTTCAGGGAGTGCTTCGACTGGAAGGACTTGACCGCCGCGGTGGTCTTCGTGCCGTAGAAGCCGGTCGGCGCGACCGACATGAACTTGAGCTGCTTCAGGCGTGCCTGGAGCTCGCGCACCTGCTCGGTGTCGTCTCCGTTGGCCATGATCTGCTTCACCGTCGGCGAAGGCGAGGCGGACGCCGACGGGGACGCGGACGCCGACGCGGACGGAGAGGCCGACGGCGACGCGTCGCCGGGCTTGCCGTCGGTGGTCGGAGAGGCTTCGGGGGTGGCGGCCGCCGTGGGCGAAGAGGGGGCCGAGGAAGCGGAGCCGGCCGACTCCGACTTCTGCGGCCCGCAGGCGGTCGCGGCGAGCGCGACGGCGGTTGCCACCCCGATCGTGCGGATTATCAATCTCTGGCGCTGCATTGCAGTCCCCCCGGTTTCTACGTCGTGTATGTAGGTGATGCCTCGCGTGCGTGGAGAGTTGCGCTCGGACCCGGGATGTTGCGCCATTGTGACCAGGGGTCGTCCGCAGCCTTACGCGATGGGGCGGGACGGTTGTACCAGTCCCGGGGCCGGTCGCTCTATGGAGGTTTACGTCACATGGCACGCACCGAGAGCGGCATCCCGATCGAACCCGTCTACGGCCCCGGCGATCTGACGGGGCGGGACCCGGAGACCGAACTGGGCGTTCCGGGTGATTTCCCCTACACCAGGGGGATTTATCCGACGATGTACACCGGCCGGCCGTGGACGATGCGGCAGTACGCCGGATTCGGCACGGCGGCCGAGTCCAACGCGCGCTACCGGCAGCTCATCGCGGGCGGCGGGACCGGCCTGTCCGTCGCCTTCGACCTGCCGACCCAGATGGGTCACGACTCCGACGCCCCTCTCGCGCACGGCGAGGTCGGCAAGGTCGGGGTCGCGGTCGACTCGCTCGACGACATGCGGACCCTGTTCGACGGGATCCCCCTCGACCGGGTCTCCACCTCCATGACCATCAACGCGCCCGCCGCGCTGCTCCTGCTGCTCTACCAGCTGGTCGCCGAGGAGCAGGGGATCGAGGGCGCGCAGCTGACCGGGACGGTGCAGAACGACGTCCTGAAGGAGTACATCGCCCGCGGGACGTACATCTTCCCGCCCGAGCCCTCGCTCCGGCTCACGGCCGACACCTTCCGCTACTGCCGGGCCGAGATCCCGAAGTGGAACACCATCTCCATCTCCGGCTACCACATGGCCGAAGCGGGGGCCTCGCCCGCGCAGGAGGTGGCCTTCACCCTCGCCGACGGCATCGCGTACGTCCGTACGGCCCTGGCGGCCGGGATGGCGGTCGACGAGTTCGCGCCCAGGCTCTCCTTCTTCTTCGTCGCCCGCACCACCCTGCTGGAGGAGGTCGCGAAGTTCCGCGCCGCCCGGCGGATCTGGGCCCGCGTCATGCGCGAGGAGTTCGGGGCCCGGGACCCGAAGTCGCTGATGCTGCGTTTCCACACCCAGACGGCGGGGGTCCAGCTGACGGCACAGCAGCCCGAGCTGAACCTCGTACGGGTGGCCGTGCAGGCACTGGCGGCCGTACTGGGCGGCACGCAGTCGCTGCACACCAACTCCTTCGACGAGGCCATCGCGCTGCCCACGGAGAAGTCCGCCCGCCTCGCGCTGCGCACCCAGCAGGTCCTCGCGTACGAGACGGACGTGCCGCAGACGGCGGACCCCTTCGCCGGCTCGTACGCGGTGGAGCGGATGACGGACGACCTGGAAGCGGCCGCGCTCGACCTGATGCGGCGGGTCGAGGCGCAGGGCGGCGCGGTGGCCGCGATCGAGGCCGGCTTTCAGAAGGGCGAGATCGAGCGGAACGCCTACCGCATCGCGCAGGAGACCGAGAGCGGGGAGCGGGTGGTGGTCGGTGTGAACCGTTTCGCGCTGGAGCGGGAGGAGCCGTACGAGCCGCTGCGCGTGGACCCCGAGATCGAGGCGCGACAGTGCGCGGCGCTGGCCCGGCTGCGGGCGGAGCGGGACGGGGCGGCGGTGTCGGCGGCGCTCGCGGCGGTTCGGGAGGCGGCCGGGGGGACGGAGAACGTGCTGTACCCGATGAAGGAGGCGCTGCGGGCCCGGGCCACGGTGGGGGAGGTGTGCGGGGCGCTGCGGGAGGTGTGGGGCGCGTACGAACCGGCGGATTCCAACTGGTGAAATCGATGACGCGAC
This sequence comes from Streptomyces sp. NBC_00190, assembly GCF_036203305.1. Classification (GTDB taxonomy): domain Bacteria; phylum Actinomycetota; class Actinomycetes; order Streptomycetales; family Streptomycetaceae; genus Streptomyces. The sequence continues at coordinate 4,889,832 of NZ_CP108131.1, forward strand.
AGGTGTAACCCTATGGGACACTCCTGCCCATGCTGGGTGTGACAGATCTTCCGACTTATCTCGCCGGCCTGGTACTGATCATTCTGCTGCCGGGGCCGAACTCGCTCTACGTGCTGTCCGTCGCCGCTCGCCGCGGGGTGCGTACCGGGTACAAGGCCGCCGCGGGGGTGTTCACCGGCGACGCCGTGCTGATGCTGCTGACCGCCGTGGGCGCCGGGGCACTGCTCAAGGCGAGCCCGCTGGTCTTCACGGTGGTCAAGTTCCTCGGCGCCGGGTACCTGGCGTGGCTGGCCGTGGGCATGATGCGGGGCGCCTGGGCGCTGTGGCGCACGCGCCAGGCGCGGGCCGAGGAGGAGGCCGGCGCCCCCGCCGACCCGGGCGAGACCGAGCGGCCCTACCGGCGGGCGCTGCTGATCAGCCTCTTCAACCCGAAGGCCATCCTCTTCCTGATGTCCTTCTTCGTGCAGTTCGTGGATCCGTCCTACGCCCACCCGGCCCTGTCGTTCCTGGTCCTGGGCGGACTGCTGCAGACGGGCAGCTTCCTGTACCTGACGCTGCTGATATTCGGCGGCACCCGCCTCTCGGCGGCCTTCCGCCGCCGCAAGAGGCTGTCGGTCGGGGCCACCTCGGCCGCGGGCGTGCTCTTCCTGGGCTTCGCCGCCAAACTCGCCGTCAGCTGAGGCCGTCACCGCAGGCCCGTCACCGCAGGCCCGTCAGCCGAGGACGCGGCGCAGCCTCCGCGCCACCCGCCGCACCGCCCGGCTCCGCGGCAGGAACGACAGCTGGGCGGGGATGCCGCCCGGCAGGCCGAGCGCGGACAGCCGGCGGCGGGTGAAGTAGCGCCAGGTGCTGGTGGTCAGATGCCGGGCCAGGTAGGCCTCGGCCACCGGGCGGCGCGCCGCGAGGATCTGCGGCTGCATGGTGAACCCGACCGCGGTCAGCAGCCCGGCCGACTCCGCCCGGACCCGCTCGGGCGTCGGGGGAGTCCAGGAGCGCACCGCCTCCGCGTCCGCGAGGTCGGGGAGCAGCGCGTCCACCAGGACCAGCGGGACGCGGTTGCTGTTCGGGTACGGGGCCAGACGGGCCAGTACGGCCTCCGTACCCGTCCGCGCCACCGGCAGCCCGTACAGCGTGGCCGCGGTCAGCAGACCGGTGGAGAAGCAGCCGGCCACCAGCGCCGGGCGCAGCCGCTGGTAGAGGGCCTCGGCCAGGACCGGGGTGTCGATCACGGTGAGGCGGGCGCCGAGCCGCTCGGCCTCCGCCTCCGCGCGGCGCGAGTAGGCGGCCGGGGCGCTGGGGTGCGGCTTGAAGACCAGCTCGGTGTGGCCCAGGGCGTGCGCGCCGCGGACCATCGAGACGTGCAGCTCCTCCTCCTGGTCCGGGGTCATGAGGTCGAGCGCCGAGAGGTACTGGCCCAGCAGCAGCGCGGGGGACTCCCCGATCCCGTCCAGGTCCGCGTCGTGCGAGGGCAGTTCCGCCAGGACCTTCAGGAACGGCTCCGAGGGCACCAGCTCGACCCGTACCCCGAACTCCGTCAGCAGCAGCGGCTCCAGCCCCGGCACCAGGTCCAGGTGGAGTACGCGCCGCACCCGCATCCCGAGCTGCGGGTCGAGGCGGAAACGCGTGGGCCCGTAACTCATCAGGCCGTCCGCGTAGACGTCGACCGCCGCGCCCGGGAAGAGCCGGCACAGGGTCTGCGCGGGCGGTACCTGGAGGGACTCCACGATCAGCTCGACGCGGTCCTCGCCCAGACCCCACAGGGCGCGCAGCTGCCGCTCCCACAGCGGGACGTCCTCCGCGCGCGGGGCCCAGGTGCTCGGGTGCTGCGGCTCGATGACGCGGTTCCAGTCGAGCACCTCGTCGAAGCGGGTGCGCAGGGCGGCGAAACCCGGCATGTCCGCGATGCCGGGGCTGACCTCGGCGGTGACGGAGTGGTTGCTGGTGAGCAGGATGCGGCGGTCGGCGGACGGGAAGGAGCCCGCGTCGATGCCGGCCGCGAGGGTGGCGGCCCCGTAGAGGGTGGAGGCCAGGAAGATCTGTGTGGGCATCAGGCGGCCGCTCCCGACGTGCTGCGGCGGCGGCCGCGCACGCGGCGCAGCAGGGTGGAGCGTTCCGTGTCCATCGAGTCCAGGACGTGGTCGAGTACGTCCTGGGGCATGCGCCCGAGCGCCGCCGTGCTCATCGATCGGAGTTTTCTGGCCACGGCCGGTTCGTACCTCTCGACGGCACCGAAATGGTGCGCGATGATCGCGCAATATGTTCGGACGGCTTTCGGAAGAAGGAGATCGGATTCCCGGTCCGCAAGGACGTCCGAGATCACTTGATCGAATGCGCGGATGAAATCGAGCTGCCGTTCGTCACCGATTTGCGTCAACGAGGTGGCGACCCCGCGGCGGTAGAAGATTCCGGGCAGTCCGACCGCGGCGAAGGACCGGGCCTCCCGGTGCAGCCGCCAGATCCACGGCCGGTCCTCCGCCGTCCGCAGCCCGTCGGTGAAGTGCAGCACCCCGCGGTCCAGCAGCCGCCGGTGGTACATGCCGGCCCAGGCGTACGGGTAGTCCACCGAAGTGGCCCGGTCGGCCGGCAGGATCGCGGTGCGCGGATCGGCGACGACCGACTGCGGCCCGTACGGAACCCGCTGCACGCTGCGGGACCTGCCCGTGCACTTCACATGGTCGGTACGGACGAAATCGCAGTTCAGGGCCTCGATGGCGGCCAGGGTCCGGGCCAGGTGGCCGGGGGCCAGCCAGTCGTCCCCGTCCAGGAAGGCCACGTATTCGCCGCGGGCCGCGTCCAGGCCGGTGTTCCGGGCGGTGGCCAGGCCGCCGTTCTGCCCGTGTCTGAGGTGCACCGCCCCGGGCAGCTCGCGCGCGGCCCGCTCCAGCAGGCCGGGGGTCCCGTCCGTCGAGCAGTCGTCGACGAGCAGGAACTCGAAATCGTCCCGGGCATTGAGTTCGAGACTCTTCAGGGCATCCGGTGCATATGTCTGCACGTTGTAGAACGGCACGACAACAGAGAGCTTGGGCACCTGCGAGACATTAGGGCGCCGTTCGGCATTAACCATGGCCCGGATGCGGATTCCACATGAACGAAGCGGGGCGGACGCGTTAACCCGGGCTCTTTCGCATTCAGTCGACGCGTTGTTAACCCGCTGTTGTGCGTTCGTTGGGCCGATCACCGAAATTGCGGAATAGCTTCTGCCGCGTGCCAGAACGCAAACGCGTCGCCGTACTCGCCGATTCCGACACGCGATGGAAATGGGGCGCGCTCACCGCCCGCCGTCTCGTGCCCGACCACCAACTCGCCGGATACCTGCTGCGCGGCCGAGCCACACCCACCGCGCGCCAGCTCGGCGAAGTGGGGGTCCAGGGTGACCGGCCGGCCGAGGTGACCTGCGCCGAATTCCTCGCCGAGATCGGGCGGGAGCAGTACGACGTGGTCGTCCTCGCCCTCGTCGGCGGGGCCGTCCAGGCAGTCCTGCACGGGGCCCGCGCCCTGTGGCCCGAACCGGCGGCCCGCCCCGTCCTCGTCACCGGCTACGTCGGCGTCGTGTACGAGAAGCTCGCCGACGGGCTGCTGCTGCGGCACGGCGCCGACCTCGTCCTCGCCAACTCCCGGCACGACGCCGAGCGGTTCCGCGCCGTGTACGAAGGCGTTGGCGCGGACACCGGCGCCGTCACCGAGACCGCGCTGCCCTTCCTCGGCGGGGCCCCGTACGAGCCCGCCGGGAGCCGGACCCACACGGTGGTCTTCGCCGTCCAGCCCTCCGTACCCGAGAGCCGCGCCGACCGCGCGTACCTGCTGGAACGGGCCGCCGGGCACGCGCGGCTGCACCCGGAGCGCGAGGTGCTGATCAAACTGCGCAGCAGGCCGGGGGAGCACACCACGCACCTGGAGGAGCAGCCGTACCAGCGGCTCGCCGCCAAGCTCCCCGGCGGACTCCCGCCCAACTGCCGACTGGTGTACGGGAACATGGGCGAGGTCCTGGACGGTACCGACCTGCTCGTCACCGTCTCCTCCACCGCCGCCCTGGAGTCCCTGAACCGGTCCATCCCGACGGCCGTCCTCACCGACCTCGGCATCCGCGAATCCCTCGGCAACCACCACTTCCTGGGCTCCGGCTGCCTGGCCTCCTGGGACCAGCTCGACGCCGGTCTGCTGCCGCAAGGGGACCCCGAGTGGCTCGCGGCCCAGGGCGTCGCCGGAAGCGGGGACCCCTACGCCGCCGCCCGCGCGAAAGCCGACGGCCTGCTGGCCGAAGCCGAGCTCCCGCCCGTCGCCCCGTACTACACGCTCACCACCGCCCCCCGGTACCTGCCCGGGATCCTCGCGCGCCAGCACCTCGCGCCCGACGGCACCGCGCTGCCCGGCGCGGTGCGGCAGACGGCCGGGCAGTCCCGGCTGCGCCGCCGGCTCCGCGCCCACCTGCGCGAGGCCGCCCGCGGGGCCTACCGGCACGGCGTGCAGCGCGTGGCCCCCGTGATCCGCCGGATGGGAGAGCTGTGAGCCCCCGCGTCCTGGCCGTCATCCCCGCGCGCGGCGGCTCCAAGGGAGTGCCCGGCAAGAACCTCGCCGAGGTCGCCGGCATCCCGCTGGTCGCCCGCGCCGTCCAGGCCTGCCTCGCCGCGCCGACCGTCACCGACGTGGTGGTCTCCACCGACTCCACGCAGATCGCCGCCGTCGCCCGGGCCGCGGGCGCCGACGTGATCGCCCGCCCCACCGCGATCTCCGGCGACACCGCGAGCAGCGAGGCAGCCCTGCTGCACTCCCTCACCACCTTCGAGGAGCTGCACTCCCTCACCGTGGACGTGGTCCTCCTCGTCCAGTGCACCAGCCCCTTCCTGGCCGCCTCCGACGTCGAGTCCGTCGCCGCGGCCGTCGCCTCCGGCGCCGCCGACTCCGCCCTGACCGTGGCCCCCTTCCACGGCTTCCTCTGGCGGGAGGACCCCGACGGAGCCGGGACCGGCGTCAACCACGAGACGACGTACCGCCCCCGGCGCCAGGACCGCCCCCAGGACCTGCTGGAGACCGGCGCCGCCTACGCCATGGACGCCCCCGGCTTCCGTACCGCCCGCCACCGCTTCTTCGGGCGCATCCTGCCCGTCGCCACCGACCCCGCACGGGTCCTGGAGATCGACGACCCGCACGACCTGGAGCGCGCCCGCCTCCTCGCCCCACTGCTCGACGTACGACCCGACCCGCAGCCCACGCCCCGTGACCCGGAAACACCCCGTGACCCGGCAGCACCCCGCACTCCCGCACCCCCGCACCGAAGGACGTCACCTGCCATGACCGCCTCCCCCAACACCCGCCTGCGCACCTTCGGATCGCGCACCGCGGGCCCCGGCCGGCCCGTCTACGTGGTCGGCGAGATCGGCATCAACCACAACGGCGACCTCGGCAACGCCTTCGCCCTGATCGACGCCGCCGCCGAAGCCGGCTGCGACGCGGTCAAGTTCCAGAAGCGCACCCCGGAGATCTGCACCCCGCGCGACCAGTGGGACATCGAGCGCGACACCCCCTGGGGCCGGATGACCTACATCGACTACCGCCACAAGGTCGAGTTCGGCGAGAGCGAGTACCGCGCCATCGACGAGCACTGCGCCAAGCGCGGCATCGACTGGTTCGCCTCCCCGTGGGACACCGAGGCCGTCGCCTTCCTGGAGAAGTTCGACCTCCCCGCCCACAAGGTCGCCTCCGCCTCGCTCACCGACGACGAGCTGCTGCGTGCCCTGCGCACCACCGGCCGCACCGTCGTCCTGTCCACGGGCATGTCCACCCCGAAGCAGATCCGCCACGCGGTGGAGGTGCTCGGCAGCGACAACATCCTTCTCTGCCACGCCACTTCGACGTACCCGGCCAAGGCCGAGGAGCTCAACCTGCGGGTGATCAACACCCTCCAGGAGGAGTACCCCAACGTCCCGATCGGCTACTCCGGCCACGAGACGGGCCTGCAGACCACCCTCGCCGCCGTCGCCCTCGGCGCCGCCTTCGTCGAGCGCCACATCACCCTCGACCGCGCGATGTGGGGCTCCGACCAGGCCGCCTCCGTCGAGCCCGGCGGCCTCGCCCGCCTCGTCCGCGACATCCGCACCATCGAGACCGCCCTCGGCGACGGCGTCAAGCGCGTCTACGAGTCCGAGCTCGGCCCCATGAAGAAGCTCCGCCGCGTCCAGGGCGAGCTCGCCGCCGTCTGACCCGGCCCGCGGTCCGGCGCGTACGAGATCCCGTCCCCTGCCGAGGAGTACGTGATGCCCACTTCAGCCACCACCCTGGCTTTCGTCGAGAGCCCGGTCCAGCTCCTGAACGTGCTGGAGTGGGCGTACGCGCACGGCCGCGCACCCCGCGGCCCGCTGCTGGACGGGGTCCCGCGCCAGCCGGCCGGGGGCTCGGAGCGCCCGGCCGGGGCCGCCGCCGCACCCGCCCTGCGGATCGTCGTCCTGCCGCCCACCGACCCGATGTCCCGCGGCCAGCTGCGCCGGATGGCGGCGCTCGCCCGGGACGAAGGCCACGAGGTCCGCTGGCAGGAGGCCCGCGGGGGCCGGCTCGCACCCCTGAAGGCGCTCGCCGCGCTGTCCCGCGACGTACGCGCGGCGCGCACGGTCGTCGTCGGAGACCCCTTCTCCCGCTACGTGCAGCTGCTGCTGACCCTCGTGCGGGCCGAGGAGCTCGTCGTGGTCGACGACGGCACCGCCACCATGGAATTCATCGCCCAGACGGCCCGCGGCGAACGGCTCGTCCGCTGGCACCGGGTCGGCGGCGGAGGACTGCCCGGCCGGGTGCGCGAGCTCGCGTACGCGCCGGTCTCGGCGACCGCCCGGCGCCGCTTCAAACCGGGCAAGGCCACCGGCACGGGCGCAGCCCGGCGCGTCGAGGTGTTCAGCTCGATGCCCGTGACCGCCCACGGCGCGATGACGCTCCGGGTCAACGACTTCGCCTGGACCCGCGCCCGCTTCGGCCCGCCGCGCCTGACCAAGGGCACCGACCTGGTCGGCACCTCCCTCGTGGAGACCGGAGTGGTCGACCCGGCGTGCTACCTCGACGCCGTGCGCGCCCTGACCCGGGAGCACGGCGCCACCCGGTACTTCGCGCACCGCCGGGAGTCCCCGGAGAAGCTGCGCGCGCTGAGCGAGGCGACCGGGCTGGAGATCGTCCGCCCGGACCTGCCGCTGGAGCTGATCGCCCGGCGCGGCCCGGTCGGCCGGACGATCGTCAGCTTTCCGTCCACAGTCGTCCACACCCTGCCGTACGCACTGACCGGTACGGGCGTCACGGTCGCCGTATGCGATATCGACCCCGCCTGGCTGACCGGGTCCGCGTCGCCGCGCGCCCGCGGGTTCCTCGCCGGGGTCACCGACACCGCCCGTGATGTGCGCAGACTGCCCGCTCAGGCGGCTCCGGCGGCCGGGTGAGCGCGCGAGTTTACCCCCGGGCGCATCCGGTCATGCGTCCAGAGGCCGGGTTTCTTTCCCCTAACGGCATGAACTTTTCGTGATCCCCGGCCAGTTGACCCATGGGTGCGCCTACCCTTCAACAGGTGACCCAGTTGATGTCCCGCGAGTCCCAGACCGACCAGCCCTCCGTGTCCGAGCGGCCTGAGCTGCCAGGCAAGCTTCCGGACCACCTGCGTGCCGAACTGATCGCCTTCCGCCGGGACTTGCACATGCACCCGGAGCTCGGACACCAGGAATTCCGCACCACGGCGGCGATCAAGGCCCGGCTCGAAAAAGCCGGCCTCCGACCACGGGTGCTGGCGTGCGGCACGGGCCTGGTCTGTGACATCGGGACCTGGGACCGGGGGCGGCCGATGCTGGCCATGCGCGCGGACATCGACGCCCTGCCCATTCCGGATGCCAAGACGCACGTCTCGTACCGCTCGATCTACCCCGACCGCGCCCACGCCTGCGGCCACGACGTGCACACCACCGTCGTCCTCGGCGCCGGACTGGTGCTCGCCGAGCTCGACCGCCAGGGTCTGCTGCCCCGCCCCGTGCGGCTGCTCTTCCAGCCCGCCGAGGAAGTACTCCCGGGAGGCGCCACCGAGGCCATCGACGCGGGGGTCCTGGACGGCGTGGGCAAGATGATCGCCGTGCACTGCGATCCGCGGGTGGACGCCGGGCGGATCGGGCTGCGGCCCGGGCCCATCACCTCGGCCTGCGATCGGCTGGAGATCAGCCTCTCCGGCTCCGGCGGGCACACCGCGCGCCCGCACCTGACGACCGACCTGGTGACGGCCGCCGCCCGGGTGGCCGTGGACGTCCCGGCCCTGCTGACCCGCCGGATGGACGCCCGCTCGGGCATGTCGGTCACCTGGGGCCGGATCGAGGCCGGGCACGCCTGCAACGTCATCCCCATGCACGCCGAGCTGTCCGGAACCGTACGGTGCCTGGACCTGAACGCCTGGCACGTCGCCCCCGACATGATCCACGCGGCGATCGACGAGGTCGCGACCATGCACGGGGCCAAGTTCGAGATCAACCACGTCCGCGGGGTGCCGCCGGTGGTCAACGACCCGGTGGTCACCGAACTGCTCCGCGAGGCGATGTCGGTCCGGCGCGGCGCCGAGTCGGTCGAGGACACCGAGCAGAGCCTGGGCGGCGAGGACTTCTCCTGGTACCTGGAGCACGTCCCGGGCGCCATGGCCCGCCTCGGAGTGCGTACGCCCGGTGACACCGCGAAGCACGATCTGCACCGCGGCGACTTCGACGTGGACGAGTCCGCGATCGCCGTCGGCGTGGAGTTCTTCACGGCCGCCGTGCTGCTCGACGGGCGCCGGGCAAGGCCGATCGGCTGAAGATCGGTACAACATCCGCGTGTCGCCCGTCGGACGTGTCCAGCCCTTGGTACACAAGGGCTGGGTGCAGGACCAGTTACCGATCGGTCACTGTCCGGTTCGCGACGATCCGATAACGACTCATGAACGGGCCTTTAACTGACATCTACGCGCGTTACGATCGCCGCGAAACCAGCGCCGGTCGTGGCGCTTCGGTCAGGTTTTGAAGGAGCCTCCCCTTGCGCCGGATCACCAGGATCGCCACCGTGGGCATCGCGTCCGCGGCGCTGGCCCTCTCGGCTACCGCCTGTGGCGGAAAGAAGTCGTCGGACACCAGCTCTTCCCCGTCGGCGGGCGCTGCTGCTGCCAGTGCCGCCATCGCGTACGACATCGGTGGCCGCGGCGACCAGTCGTTCAACGACGCCGCCTTCGCGGGTCTCGAGAAGGCCAAGAACGACCTCAAGATCAAGACCGCCGAGGCGGAGCCGACCGACGGCGAGGGTGAGGCCGACAAGGTCCAGCGCCTCACCGAGCTTGCCCGCAAGGGCAACAACCCGGTCATCGGCGTCGGCTTCTCGTACGCCCCGGCCATAAAGAAGGTCGCGCCGAAGTTCCCGAAGACCACGTTCGGCATCATCGACGACACCTCGGTCACCGGCGAGAACATCGCCAACCTGGTCTTCAACGAGGAGCAGGGCTCCTACCTGGCCGGCGTCGCCGCCGCCAAGGCGTCCAAGACCGGCACGGTCGGCTTCATCGGCGGTGTCGAGGTTCCGCTGATCAAGAAGTTCGAGGCGGGCTTCACCCAGGGCGTCAAGGACACCAACCCGAACGCCAAGGTGCTCAGCCAGTACCTGACCCAGCCGCCGAACTTCGACGGCTTCTCCAAGCCCGACCTCGGCAAGGCCGCCGCTCAGGGCCAGCTCGACGCCGGCGCCGACGTGATCTACGCCGCCGCCGGTCTCGCCGGCTCGGGTGCCATCGAGGCCACCGCGGGCAAGGGCAAGTGGGCCATCGGCGTCGACTCCGACCAGTACAACCAGGCCGGCCTGGCGAAGTACAAGGAGCACATCCTGACCTCGGTCACCAAGGACGTGTCGGACTCGGTCTTCAACGTGATCAAGTCGGTCCAGGACGGCAAGCCGCAGACCGGTGAGATCCGTTACGGCCTCGACAAGGACGGCGTCGGCCTGGCCGACTCCAACCCCGAGTACAAGAAGATGGCTGACGTCACCGCCGCGGTGGAGAAGGCCAAGGCCGATATCATCGCCAAGAAGATCACCGTCAAGACCGCGCCGTAAGGCCGTTCCTGACATGTAGTCGTGGTCTCGGGGTCCGGGGAGCGGTGTTTGCCGCTCCCGGGCCCCGAGCTACGTTCTGCACAACAGAGTTCGTGTTGCTTGTGGCCAGTTGGTCTCAAGTTTTCACATCCGACAGTGCTACGCGCGTAGAAGCATCGTGGACGCGATACTTTCTCTCCCCGCCCTGTCCTCCTGCCTGCCTCCGCTCCTTCCGCGCCAAGGAGAGTGCGTCATCAACGCGTCCAGCCCGCCCCCCGCCGTAGAACTGCACGGCATCACCAAGCGCTTCCCCGGCGTCGTCGCCAACAAGGACATCGCGATCACCGTCCGCAAGGGCACGGTCCATGCCTTGATCGGCGAGAACGGCGCCGGCAAGTCGACCCTGATGAAGATCCTCTACGGCATGCAGAAGCCGGACGAGGGCACCATCGCCGTCGACGGGGAGCAGGTCTCCTTCCACAGCCCCGGCGACGCCATCGCCCGCGGTATCGGCATGGTGCACCAGCACTTCATGCTCGCCGACAACCTCACGGTCCTGGAGAACGTGGTTCTCGGCGGCGAGAAGCTGTACGGCATCGGTGCCAAGGCCCGCAGGAAGATCAAGGAGATCTCGGACGCGTACGGCCTCGGCGTACGTCCCGACGCCCTGGTCGAGGACCTCGGTGTCGCCGACCGGCAGCGCGTGGAGATCCTCAAGGTCCTCTACCGCGGTGCCAAGATCCTCATCCTCGACGAGCCGACCGCCGTGCTCGTGCCGCAGGAAGTGGACGCGCTCTTCGACAACCTGCGCGAGCTCAAGGCCGAAGGCCTGACCGTCATCTTCATCTCGCACAAGCTGGGCGAGGTGCTGAAGGTCGCCGACGACATCACCGTCATCCGCCGCGGCACCACGGTCGGCACCGCCGACCCGAAGACCGCCACCACCAAGCAGCTCGCCGAGCTGATGGTCGGCGCGGAGCTGCCCTCGCCGGAGACCCGCGAGTCGACGGTGACGGACGTCCCGATGCTGAAGGTGGCGGGCCTGACGCTCGCCGCGGGCGACGCCGTCGTCGCCGAGCCGGAGATCCTGGTGCGCCAGGAGCCGGCGGACTCGGCCCTCTACGAGCACGTCGAGGCCGGCCGTCTCCTGCTGGACGACGTCAGCTTCACCATTCACAAGGGCGAGATCCTCGGCATCGCCGGTGTCGAGGGCAACGGCCAGACCGAGCTGATCGAAGCCCTCATGGGCATGAACTCCGCCGACACGGGCGTGATCACGCTGGACGGCCGGGACATCACCAAGGCTCCGGTGCGCGAGCGCCGCACGGGCGGCATCGGCTACATCCCCGAGGACCGCCACCGGCACGGCCTGCTGCTGGAGTCCCCGCTGTGGGAGAACCGCATCCTCGGCCACGTCACCGAGGCGCCCAACTCCAAGCGCGGCATCCTCGACCTGAAGGCGGCCCGCAAGGACACCGAGCGGATCGTGCGCGAGTACGACGTGCGCACCCCCGGCATCGAGGTCACCGCGGCCTCGCTCTCCGGCGGCAACCAGCAGAAGCTGATCGTCGGCCGCGAGATGAGCCACAACCCCAAGTTCCTCATCGCCGCCCACCCCACCCGTGGTGTGGACGTCGGTGCGCAGGCGCAGATCTGGGACGCGATCCGCGACGCCCGCCGCGAGGGCCTGGCCGTCCTCCTGATCTCCGCCGACCTCGACGAGCTCATCGGCCTGTCCGACACGCTGCGCGTCATGTACCGCGGCCGCCTGGTGGCGGACGCCGACCCGGCGACCATCACCCCGGAGGAGCTCGGCACCGCCATGACGGGCGCCGCTTCCGGGCACCTGGAAGCAACCGACAACCACTCCGCCGCCGGTACCGAGGCCGGTACCGATGCCCCGGAGGACGAGGCCCGATGAAGAAATTCGACAAGGACCGGCTGATCCTCGGCATCGCCGGGCCGGTGCTGGCGCTGGTCAGCGCCTTCCTGCTGACCATGATCGTGCTGGCCGCGACGGGCATCGACCCGATCGAGCCCCTGCGCCTGATGGTGGAGAACGCCGGCTACGAGGACGTCCAGGTCCTCATCGTGAACCAGGCCGGTACGTACTACCTGGCGGCCATGGCCGTGGCCATCGGCTTCCGGATGAATCTCTTCAACATCGGCGTCGACGGTCAGTACCGCCTCGCGGCGATGCTCTCCGCCGTGGTCGGCGCGGCCGTGACCCTGCCGGGCCCGCTGCACCTGCTGCTGATCGTCCTCGTGGCGATGCTCGTCGGTGCCTTCTGGTCGGGCATCGCCGGTGTCCTCAAGGCCAAGCGCGGCGTGAGCGAGGTCGTCTCCACGATCATGCTGAACGCCATCGCGACCAGCCTGATCGCCTGGCTGATGCTGACGAAGAACCTCGGTGTCCAGCTGGAGGGCTCCAACGACCTGACGACCGGCGACATCGCCGAGTCCGGCTGGTTCCCGGCCCTGACGATCGGTGACGGCCTGGAGATCTACGGCTTCACCTTCGTGGCCTTCGCCCTCGGCATCGTCTACTGGTTCGCGCTCAACCGGACCCGCTTCGGCTTCGACCTGCGCGCCACCGGCGCCAGCGAGACCGCCGCCCAGGCCTCCGGCGTGGACGCCAAGAAGATGATCATCACCGCGATGCTCATCTCCGGCGCGGTCGCCGGCCTGGCCGGCATGCCGCAGCTGCTGGGCGAGACGCACACCTACAACCTGGCCTTCCCGACCGGTGTCGGCTTCACCGGCATCACCATCGCGCTGCTCGGCCGCAACAACCCGGTCGGCATCTTCTTCGCCGCGTTCCTGATGGCCTTCATCGACAAGGCCTCCGCCTCGCTCGACCAGGCCGGGTACGCGAAGGAGATCGGCACGATCATGAAGGGCCTGATCGTGCTCGCGGTCGTGGTCTCGTACGAGCTCATCCGCCGTTACGGCATCCGCCGCCAGCAGCAGAAGGTCGGCGAGGAACTGGCCGCGGGCCACGCCATCAAGACCGATAAGGAGGTCGCGGCGTGAGCACCAGCACTGTCTCCGCGACGGCCGCCGCACCGAAGAAGTCGGGCGGCCGCAAGAAGCTCACCCTGCCCTGGATCATGCTGATCATCGCGGGCGGTCTCGCGCTGCTCTCGCTGGTCCGCGTGATCAGCGGGGCCAACGACCTGACCTCCGCGGGCCAGGTCTCCGGCGCCCTCTCCCTCGCGGTGCCGATCGGCCTCGCCGGCCTCGGCGGCCTGTGGGCCGAGCGCTCGGGCGTCGTCAACATCGGCCTCGAAGGCATGATGATCCTCGGCACCTGGTTCGGTGCCTGGGCCGGCTTCCAGTGGGGCCCGTGGACCGGTGTTCTCGCCGGTGTCATCGGCGGCGCCATCGGCGGCCTGCTCCACGCGATCATCACGGTCACCTTCAACGTCAACCACATCGTCTCCGGTGTGGCCATCAACATCCTGGCGCTGGGCTTCACCCAGTACCTGTCGAACTTCACCTTCGCCGACGCCCCGGGCGGCTCCTCCAAGCAGTCCCCGCAGGTCGAGCCGATCTACAAGATCACCGTGCCAGGGCTTTCGGACTGGATGGCCGATCTGCAGGGCAAGCACTGGTTCTTCATCTCGGACCTCGCCGGCGTCATCGGCGGCCTGGTCACCGAGCTGTCGCTGCTGACCGTCGTCGCGCTGCTGCTGATCCCCGGCACCTGGTGGGTGCTGTGGCGCACGACCTTCGGCCTGCGGCTGCGCTCCTGCGGTGAGAACCCGGTCGCCGCCGAGTCCCTCGGCGTCAACGTCTACAAGTACAAGTACATCGCGGTGATCGTCTCCGGCGGGCTCGCGGGCCTCGGCGGCGCGTTCCTGTCGATCGTCGCCAGCCCCATCTACCAGGAGGGCCAGACCGGCGGCCGCGGTTACATCGGTCTCGCCGCGATGATCTTCGGTAACTGGATGCCGGGCGGCATGGCGCTCGGTGCGGGCCTGTTCGGCTTCATCGACAGCCTCAAGCTGCGCGGTGGCGCCCAGAACGTCCACGCGATGCTGCTGCTGATCGCGATCCTGCTGCTGCTCGTCGGTGCCTGGCAGCTGTACAAGAAGAAGTACGTCCAGGCCGGTGTCTCGGCGGTCTTCGCCGCGCTGCTGTTCCTCTGGTACGCGACGACCGACTCGGTGCCGAGCCAGTTCGTGGACGCGGCCCCGTACCTGACGACGCTGCTCGTGCTCGCGCTCTCCGCGCAGCGCCTGCGCATGCCGAAGGCGGACGGCCTGCCGTACCGCAAGGGCCAGGGCAAGTGACGGCGGTGCACGCCGTCGACTGGGAAGCCCTGCGCCAGGCGGCCCGGGACGTGATGTCCCGGGCGTACGCCCCGTACTCGGGCTTCCCGGTCGGTGTCGCCGCGCTCGTCGACGACGGCCGCACGGTCGTCGGCTGCAACGTGGAGAACGCGAGCTACGGGCTCGGCCTGTGCGCCGAGTGCGGCCTGGTCTCCTCCCTGCAGGCCACGGGCGGAGGCCGGCTGACGCACTTCACCTGCGTCGACGGCCGGGGCGAGATCCTCGTCCCGTGCGGCCGCTGCCGCCAGCTACTGTTCGAATTCGGCGGACCGGAACTGCTGGTGGAGACCCCCAAGGGGATCCTCCCGCTGGCGGACATGCTGCCCCAGGCCTTCGGGCCGGACCACTTGAGATAGCCGTGTCGACGGCCCTTCGCCCCGCGGGGCGAAGGGCCGTCGTACTTCCCCGACCCCCTCTCTCTATGCGCGTAGAAGGAAGCACTTCATGGACGTCATCTCCGTCATCCGGACCAAGCGGGACCGCGGTGAGCTGAGCCCCGAGCAGATCGACTGGGTCATCGACGCGTACACGCGCGGTGTCGTCGCCGACGAGCAGATGTCGGCGCTGGCGATGGCCATCCTCCTGAACGGGATGAACCGGGCCGAGATCGCCCGCTGGACCGCCGCGATGATCGCGTCCGGTGAGCGCATGAACTTCGACTCCCTTTCCCGCCCGACCGCCGACAAGCACTCCACGGGTGGCGTCGGCGACAAGATCACGCTGCCGCTGGCCCCGCTCGTCGCCGCCTGCGGCGCGGCCGTTCCGCAGCTGTCGGGCCGCGGGCTCGGCCACACCGGCGGCACCCTCGACAAGCTGGAGTCCATCCCCGGCTGGCGCGCGCTGCTCTCCAACGAGGAGATGCTGCACGTCCTGGACACCACCGGAGCGGTCATCTGCGCGGCGGGCGACGGCCTGGCCCCGGCTGACAAGAAGCTCTACGCCCTGCGCGACGTGACGGGCACGGTCGAGGCCATCCCGCTGATCGCCTCCTCGATCATGTCGAAGAAGATCGCCGAGGGTACGGGCTCGCTCGTCCTGGACGTCAAGGTCGGCAGCGGCGCCTTCATGAAGAACATCGAGGACGCGCGCGAGCTGGCGCGGACCATGGTGGGCCTCGGCACCGACTCGGGCGTCAAGACCGTCGCCCTCCTGACGGACATGTCCACGCCGCTGGGCCTGACCGCCGGAAACGCGCTGGAGGTCCGCGAGTCGGTGGAGGTCCTCGCGGGCGGCGGCCCCGCCGACGTGGTCGAGCTGACCATCGCGCTGGCCAAGGAGATGCTGGACGCGGCGGGCATCAAGGACGCCGACCCGGCGAAGGCCTTGGCCGACGGTTCCGCGATGGACCACTGGCGCCGGATGATCGCGGCCCAGGGCGGCGACCCGGACGCGGCGCTGCCGGTCGCGCGCGAGCAGCACGTCGTTACCGCCCCCGAGTCGGGTGTGTTGACGCGCCTGGACGCGTACGGCGTGGGCGTGGGCGCCTGGCGCCTGGGTGCCGGCCGCGCCCGCAAGGAGGACCCGGTGCAGGCCGGCGCCGGCATCGAGCTGCACGCGAAGCCGGGTGACACGGTGACGGCGGGCCAGCCGCTGATGACCCTGCACACGGACACCCCGGAGAAGTTCGAGTACGCCCTGGCCTCGCTGGAGGGCACGTACGACATCGCCCCGGCGGGCACCTCGTTCTCCGCCACGCCGATCGTCTTGGACCGCATCGCCTGACCTGCGGCTTCTCCTTCGGGTGAACGGGACCGGTAGACCCTTGCCGGTCCCGTTCGGCATGCTGGGATCGGTGACGAACCGATTGAGGAGCATTCCATGAGCGCACTCACCGTCCAGCATGAGCCACAGGGTGGCGACAGCTGGGACGAGCTCGTCCGCCGCTGGGAGGCGATGGACTGGCCGGAGGGCTGCAAGGTGGAGATCATCGAGGGGATCATCACCGTGGCGCCACCGCCCGTGGGAAAGCACAGCCTGATCGCGGCCAAACTGCAGCGCTGCCTGATTTCAGCCATTCCCGAGGACTGGGACGTTCACCAGACCCTCGGGGTAGCTGTTCCATCGAGGTCGGGGCTCTACATTCCTGACCTTCTGGTGGCGCCTGACGCCGTGGTCGACGGCGCTCCGTTCATCCCGGCGGCGGCTGTTGAGCTCGCCGTCGAGGTCACCTCTCCGTCGAACGCCTCTCACGACCGCATCGCGAAGGCCGCCGGATATGCGCAGGCCGGTGTCCCGCTGTATCTCCTCATCGACGGCCATGCCCCCGGAGGCCCTACCGTCACGCTTTACGGCGAGCCCAGTGAAAACGTCTACCGGGTGCTCTGGGCCGGGAAGTTCGGCGACACATTCCGGCTCCCCGCCCCATTCGGCATCGAGATCGACACCTCCGTCTTCCCCACGCCGTGAGGCGAACGCCCGGCGCTCGATGAGTTCCGGCCGGGCAGGGAGTCATTCCTGCATGGAGATCACCCGACTCGTCCTGCCCGGACCCAGCCCGACCGCGCGCGACGCCGTGCTGCTGTGCGCCAGCCTGGCCCGGCTGTACGACGCCGGGGCGACCGCCGTGGTGTGCGACGCCGCCGCCGTCACCTCGCCGGGCCTCGCCTCCGTGGAGGCCCTGGCCCGGCTGCGGCTGACCGCCGGGGCCCGGCCCTTCCGGATCACCGGGGCGCCGCCGGCCCTACGTGCCCTGCTGGACCTCGTAGGACTCGTCGAGCTGCTCGGGGAGGCCGAAGAGCGGGAACCACCGGGCGGTGTCCAGGAAGGCGTTGAGCCCGACGATCTTGCCGTCTGAGATCTCCAGCACCTGGAGCGCCCACGGGGTGTGGCCCGTCCCCGAGGCGGCCGGCCGGTACTGGCCGAAGGCCGGCATGCCGTTCGCCGTGGTCGGGATCAGGCGGGAGCCCTTGCAGCCGATGCCCTGGTTCAGGTGCCAGGCCGCGATGTCCGCGTGGCCCTGGAGCCACAGGTCGAACGGCGGCATCGACAGCACCGCGTCCTCGTGCAGGAGCGTGGTGAGCCGCGAGATGTCGTACGCCTCGAAGGCGGTCAGGTACTGCTCCAGCAGCTTCGCCTGGTCCGCGTCCAGCGGGTCGGCGGCCTCGCTCTCGCGGATCCGGCTGCCGGCCAGCGTGGCCCGGGCCCGCTGCAGGGCGCTGTTCACCGAGGCCACCGTGGTGTCCAGCAGCGTCGCGACCTCGTCCGCCTTCCAGGCCAGCACCTCACGAAGGATCAGCACCGCCCGCTGCTTGGCCGGCAGGTGCTGGAGGGCCGCGACGAACGCCAGCCGTACGGATTCCTTGGCGAGGGCCATCTCCGCAGGGTCGGCGGTCTGCGGCAGGACCCGCCCGTCCGGCACCGGCTCCAGCCAGGTCACCTCGGGCCGTTCGTTCAGCACGGCGGAGGCCTGGTGCTGCGGGGCGGACAGGTCCATCGGCCGGGCGCGCTTGTTCCCCGCGTTCAGCAGGTCCAGGCAGACGTTGGTGGCGATCCGGTACAGCCACGACCGCAGCGACGAGCGGCCCTCGAACTTCTCGAAGCTGCGCCAGGCACGGATGTACGTGTCCTGCACCGCGTCCTCGGCGTCGAAGGACGAGCCGAGCATCCGGTAGCAGTACCCCGTCAGCTCGACCCGGTAGCGGTCCAGCGCGGTGTCCAGGTCCGTGCTGGTGGCGAGGTCGCTCATGTCCGTTCATCCCCCTGGTAGTTCCCGGTACTTCGGAAACTACCGGAGGGGTCTGACAGTCGCAGCGGGACGGGAATGTCTATCGATATCAAGTATCTTGACGTCAAGATTGATGTGGGGCAGGCTTCCGCCATGTATCTCGATATCGAGATACATGGACTGCGGAGGGGGAGGCCCGGGATGCGGCGCGGCACGGAGACACGGAAGGCGCGGCGGGGGGAGCCCGGCCTGCTGGCGCAGCTGCGCCGACCGCCGGGAGGCCGCGACGCGCGGATCATGCTGCTCGCCCAGCTGCTGGACCGCGCCGGTACGGGCGTATGGGCCGCGTCCTCCATCCTGTACTTCACCTTCGTGGTCGGACTCGACGCCGGGCAGCTGGGCCTGCTGGTGGGCGCGGCAGGAGTGGCGGGCATCGCCGGATCACCTCTGGCGGGCCACCTCGCCGACCGCTTCCCGGTGCGCTCCCTGCTGATCGGCTGCCACCTGCTCCGGCTCGGGACCCTCTGCGCGCTGCTGCTGGTCACCCGCTTCGACGTGCTGCTGCTCGTGGTGGCCGTCACGTACCTGGGCGACCGGGCGGCCAAGACGCTGGAGATGCTCTTCGCCACCCGGGTCGCGGGCGAGCGGCGCTCCACCTACCAGGCGCTGTCGCGCAGTTCGGCCAACGCCGGGTACGCGCTCGGCGCGGGCCTCGCCGCGATCGGCCTCGCCGTCGGGACCCGGGGCGCCTACCAGGTGCTGATCCTGGCCAACGCGCTGTCGTTCCTCGTGGCCGCGGCCCTGGTGTGGCGCACCCGCGAGCCGCGCGGCCGCGGGCTCGTGGCGGCACGGCCCGGCGATGCCGCTCCGCAGGCGGCGGGCGGGGAGGCCGCAGATCCCGGGCCGGCCGGGGCGGCCGGGCGCGGTCCCTGGCGGGACCGCGGCTACCTCCGGTTCGCCCTGCTGGACATCCCGATGAACCTGGACGACTCGATCCTCGGCGTCGGCCTGCCGCTCTGGCTGGTGCACCACACCACGGCGCCGCACGCCCTGGTCCCGGCGTTCCTGGTCATCAACACCGTGCTCGTCGTCGCCCTGCAGTTGCGCGTGTCGGCGAAGGTCCAGGGCCCCCGCCAGGCGGCGGCGGCCGTCGCCGCGTACGGGCTGACGACGCTCGCGTGCTGCGTCCTCCTGGCCACCGCCACCGGCGGCGGGATCTGGACCGCCTCGGCGGCCCTGCTCGCCGCGGCGGTCCTGGCCACGGCGGCAGAGCTGATGCGCTCGGTGAGCTCCTGGGAGCTGGCGGTCTCCCTCGCGCCCCGGGAGGCGCGCGCCTCGTACCTCGGCGTGGCCGGCATGGCCCAGTCCGTCCAGAAGTCCGCCGGCCCACTGCTGCTGACCGGCGCGGTGATGACGGCGGGCCCGGCGGGCTGGCTGGCCCTCGGGGTGGCGGTGGCGGGGCTGTCCCTCGTGCAACGCCGCGCCAGCCTGCGGCGGTTGGACGCCCTGGCGGAGGCGGACAGGCCCTACGTGCCGGGCTTGCGGCCGTAGACGTAGACGTCCTCGCCGTTCCCCAGCAGGTTCCAGTACGCCTTGGCGTCGGCGGGCCGCATGTTCACGCAGCCGCCCGAACCCGGCGGGTTCCACATGCTCTTGGTGGTCGAGTGGAACGCGATGCCGCCGTCGAAGAACTGCGCGTACGGCATCGCCACGTCGTAGATCGTCGACCAGTGGTCGATGCTCCGGTAGTAGATCTTCTTCAGGCCGGTCCGGGTCTCCGTGCCGTCCTTGCCCGTGCGGACCGGGACGGGGCCGTACTTCAAGGCGGCGCCGTCCTGGATCCAGCTGAGCTGCCGCGTCAGGTCGACGCAGGCGATGCGCCCCCGGTCCACCGGGCAGGCGCCGGCCTTGTTGGGGGTGGTGCCGGCCGCCCGCTGCGCCAGCATGGTGCTCATCGTCTGCCAGGTCAGCGGCCCGGCGTAGCCCTGGGTCGGGGTGATCCCGTGGCTCGCCTGGAAGGCCCTGATGGCCGTGCAGTCGGCCGCCGACTGCCTGCCGTCCACCGGCCGCCCCAGGAACTGTTCCACCTGCCGCTGGTACGGCCCGGTGCCGAGGTTGCAGGAGGCGGCCCGCGCCGCTCCGCCGCCCGCGACCACCATCGGCAGCGCGAGCGCCACCGCCCCGCCGAACACCGCGGCAGCCCGTCGCCCCGCGCGCAGGTGCGTCGTCAGCGTCCCCATCCGGTCCTCCCCTTCGCGTGAACGTCTCCGTGTTGAATGCCCGGAAACCAGCGCGAGTTGCAGGAGAGGGGGACGTATTTCTCGCCTTTCCCGGCGAGTTCTTCAGCGCGCGGCCACAGCCGGACCCGGCATCCGCCGTTCCACGCGGGCCGCGTGGGACCCGTACAGCGTGATCGAGACGACGCCGAGGACGGCCAGCAGCGCGATGCCGACCGTGGCCGCCCAGCCGGCGGAGTGGTAGGCGAGCGCGCCCAGGGTGCCTCCCGCGCTGGAGCCCAGGTAGTACGCGGACTGGTAGAGCGCGGAGGCCTGCGCGCGGCCCGACTTCGCGGTCCGGCTCACCGCGGCGGAAGCCACCGCGTGCCCGGCGAAGAAGCCCGCCGTGATCAGGACCAGGCCGGTCAGGACCGCGGCCAGGGAGTCGGACAGCGACAGCAGCAGCCCCAGCGCCGTGGTGGTCACCCCCAGGTACAGCGCGCCGCGGCGGCCCGTGCGGGCCACGAGCTGCCCGGCGGCGGCCGAGGAGACCGTACCGACCAGGTAGATCAGGAAGATCGACCCGATCACGCCCTGCCCGAGCGAGAACGGCTCGTCCACCAGGCGGTAGCCGATGACGGTGTACACGGCGCCGAAGACGGTCATGAACAGCGCGCCGATCCCGTACAGCCGCAGCAGTAGCGGATCGCGCAGGTGACCGGCGACCGTACGGCCCACCGCGCGCGGGTTCAGCGACGCCGGACGGAAGAACCGCGCCCGGGGCAGCAGCACCAGGAACGCCGCCGCGCAGGCCAGCGCCATCAGCCCGACGGCCAGCAGACCGACCCGCCAGCCGCCCAGCTGCGCCGCCCAGCCGGTGACCATGCGACCGCTCATGCCGCCGATGGAATTGCCCGCGACGAACAGGCCGATCGCCCCGACCAGGGCCTTCGGCTTGACCTCCTCCGCCAGGTACGCCATCGCGGAGGCCGGGATCCCGGCGATCGCCGCGCCCTGGACGGCGCGCAGCGCCACCAGCCAGTCCAGGCTCGGCGCGAAGGGCACCAGCAGGCCGACGCCCACGGCCACCGCCATCGACCAGGTCATCATCCGGGTGCGCCCGAACCGCTCGGACAGCGCGCTGAGCGGCAGGACGAACAGCGCGAGCGCGCCGGTGGCCGCGGACACCGTCCAGCTGGCCTGACCCGCCGTCACCCCGAAGCCGTCGGAGAACGCGGGCAGCAGCGCCTGGGTGGAGTAGAGGAGGGCGAAGGTGGCGAGTCCGGCGGCGAAGAGCGCGAGGCTCATCCGGCGGTAGCCGGGACGGCCGGGCTCACGGCCCTCAGGGGTGGTGGTCTCGGAGGCCGGGAACGACGCGGTGGAGGCACCCGGGATGACGGGTGCCCCGGTATGAGCGGGAGACATGCCTCGAAGGTAGGCCCGTGTTTTTCATGCGTCCAATGCACAGAATCGCGATAATCGATCCACTCACGCATCAGTACAGCTCAGGGCGGCGCATGTCGATGAACCGTTACGAAGAAGACGTGTCGGTGACACGTTTGCTGGCCCCGCGCCTCGCGTACTTCGCGGCCGTCGCCCGGCACGAGCACGTCACCCGGGCCGCCCACGAACTGGGCGTCCCGCAGTCCACCCTGTCGCGGGCCATGGTCCGTCTCGAACAGGACCTGGGCGTCACGCTGTTCGCCCGCAAGGGCCGCACCGTCGCCCTCACCACGGCGGGCCGCACCTTCCTGGCCTCCACCGAGCAGGCCCTGGACGGGATCGCCCGAGCCGCCGAATCCGTCCAGCAGGACGCCGACCCGGCTTCCGGCAAGGTCGCCTTCGGCTTCCTGCACACCCTGGGCTCCGAGACCGTACCCGGCCTCATCCGCGCCTTCCGCGCCGACCACCCGCGCGTGCGCTTCTCCCTCGTCCAGAACTACGGCGAGGCCATGCTGGAGCGACTGCGCGCGGGCGAGCTCGACCTCTGCCTCACCTCACCCCTGCCCGACGCCCCCGACCTCGTCGCCCGCCGCCTCGACGAACAGCGCCTGCGCCTCGTCGTCCCCGACGACCACCGCCTCGCCGGCCGCAAGCGCATCCGCCTCGCCGAGGCCGCCGAGGAAACCTTCGTCACCCTGGAGCCCGGCTACGGTCTGCGCCGCATCACCGACGACCTGTGCGCGGAGGCCGGCTTCACCCCCCGCGTGGCCTTCGAGGGCGAGGAGGCCGAGACCCTGCGCGGCCTGGTCGCCGCAGGCCTCGGCGTCGCCCTCCTGCCGCCTCCGGCCGTGGCCCGTCCCGGCGTCGTCGAGCTGACGGTCACCGCCCCGCGCGCCGTCCGCGAGATCGGCCTCGCCTGGCTCGACGGCCACCCCGACACCCCTCCGGTGGCGGAGTTCAAACGCTTCCTGCTCTCCCGCCGCGGCCGCCTGATCCCCGAACTGGAGCCGCCCGTCTAGCCGGACACCTGGGGCGGCGGCTGGGCGGAGAGCAAGTAGCCCGCCTGGAAGCGGGACTTGGCGCCGACGGTCCGCATGATCCCGGCGATGTGCCGCTGGCAGGTCCGCTCCGGCATGCCGAGCCGCCGCGCGATCACCTTGTCCTCCAGCCCCTCCGACAGCAGCCGTACGATCGTCTGCCGCAGCTCGTCCGAGATCGACCGCGCCGCCTCCGGACTCACCGTCACCGGAAAGGGCTCCGCCCCCACCCAGGACCGCTCGAAGGCCGCCGTCATGAAGTGCACGACATTCGGTTCGCGCACCACCAGCGCCGCCCCGCTGCGGTCCGGTACCGCCATCAGGCCCGTGTGGTCGTCGAAGACCAGCATCCGCATCAGCCCGTCGCCCAGTGTCCGTACCTGCGCGCCCAGCGCCGTCACCCGCTCGACTCCCCCAGCTACCGCTGGGAGGTGCCCCCAGCCGCCGTCGGCCGCGAGTACCGCGCCGTGTGCTGGTAGATCGTGCGCATCCGGACCCCGCGAGCCAGCAGCGACTCGTCCCGCCCGATCGACTCCTCCAGCGTCTCCAGCGGCCGGCCCCCGCCCGGCTGCGAGGTCAGCAGCTCCCGCTCGCACGCCGCGGCCAGCTCCGCGATCAGTCCCCGTACCGTGCCGAGGTCGGTCACCAGCTCCAGGCGCCCCGAACCGCACAGGTCCCGGTGCGCGGTCCCCGCCTCGTACGCCGGCACCAGCGTTTCCAGCCGCCCCCGCAGCCGGTCCATCTCGTCGTGGGTCTCCCGCACGAGCAGGGCCAGCGGGGCCAGCGCCCGGGCCGCCGCGGCACGCGGCGCCACCGCGCTCCACCGGTCGGGCCCGCCGCCCGGCGCCCGCTGGAGCAGGTGCGCGGCGGCCAGCTCGGTGATCGCGACGGCCGCGCGCACGCCCAGGGCTTCGGTGGCCTCGGCCGCGTCGAAGGCGTTCCGTTCGACCGCGTACGCGTAGAGGCGTCGGGCCGCGGGGCTGAGATCGTCGGCTCGATCGGCTGACATACGCGTATTCGTCCCGGTCTGCGGCTGTTCGTAAACCCCTCGTGTTCCCGCAAGGCGGTAAGACGACGCCTGCCCGGCGGCGATCGGCATATGCCGAAGGGGCACAGTGGCAGCACGGCGTGAAGGGGGCCCGCCGTGTGGGTGCCCGCACCGTGGTGGTCGCGCCGGGATCCATCGGTGCCATCCGACCGTGAGGGGGCGGAGCGGCGGGCACGGGCGGACCGGTGCGACCGCCGGCGGCTCGCCGGGGCCGTCGGGGCCGTCGGCCGGAGCGGCGGACGCGTCAGCCGGAAGGCTTCGCGTAGTCGACGTATCCGGTCCAGTCCAGCGCGACACAAGGCTCGTCACCCAGGACCCAGGCGTCGTGTCCGGGTGCGATCCGGATGAAGTCGCCGGGGCCGATCTCGCCGCTCTCCCCGTCGTCCATGACGATCTTCATGCGCCCGCTCACCACGTACCCCGTGTGAGCGGACTGGCAGCTGTCCGTACCCGCCAGCGGCTTGATGTGCTCCGACCAGCGCCATCCCGGCTCGAAGACGGCGCGCCCGACGGCCCCGCCCTCGGTGTTGAACAGGTCCAGCCGGCCCTTGCCGTCCTCGAACGGACGCGTCTCGTCCGGCTTGTCGAAGTTCTTGCTCTGCAGTCCGGCCATGACTGATCGCCTCCGGAGGGGAACGCCCCGAGTCCACTCCTCACGTTACGCGCGGGAGCCGCTCCTCACCTGCGCAGCGACTGCCCGAACCCCGACGCCAGCGGCATCCGCAGGCCCAGCGGCGGGGGAGCGGCGAGCGCGTCCGTCACCGGCCGTGAGTACCGTCCCGAGAACACCGAGCCCAGTACGAAGTCCACGACCAGCGCGACGACTTCCGGCTGGTGCTCGCGCAGCCCGTGCCCGTCCGAGTGCACCTCGAAGCGGCAGGTCGACCGGTTGGCCTTCTTCGCCCGGGCGGCGAGCTGAAACGATGCCTCTGGGTCACTGCGCGCGTCGTTCGTGCCGTGCACGATCAGCACCCGCCGTCCCGACAGCTGTTTCACCGGTTCGGACGAGTCCGCCGCGGCCGCCGCATCCGCTAAGCAAGGAGCGAGCGACACCACGGAGTTGACGGCGTGGTGGCCCGCCGCCCGCAGCGCGGCGAGGCCGCCCGCGCCGTAGCCGGCCAGGCACACCGGCACGTCTCCGTACCGCCGCACCACCTCGTCCGCCGCCCACCCCGCCTGATCCTCGCGGGAGGACCCCCCGCCGTGGACGACGGCGTGCGCGACCAGCCCCTCCGCCACGCCCGCCCGGACCAGCGCCCGCCCGAGGGGACGCAGTGGACCGGGGGAGAATCTGGACGCTCCGGGAAGCAGGAGCACCACACCACTGACCGTCGAACCCGAGCCGTTCGCGCCGGCCGCCCGCCCCAGGCGGGCCCCGCGCGCCGGCGGCGCATGCTGTGCCATGACGGAACAGTCTCAGACGCCGAGGTGTACGCCATCCGTCCGCGCGGGCACTGTTACATATCTGCGGCCGTCGTCGGCGCGTCGCTCTACGCGCGTAGGAGCTAGAGTGCCCAGATGACGAGCGAGACCCCCAACCTGCCGACCCCGGATCAGATCCGCCGCTCCCCGAAGGTGCTCCTGCACGATCACCTCGACGGTGGACTGCGCCCCGGGACCATCATCGAGCTGGCCCGCGAGGTCGGCTACGAGAACCTCCCCGAGACCGACGCCGACAAGCTCGGCATCTGGTTCCGGGAAGCCGCCGACTCCGGTTCCCTTCCGCGCTACCTGGAGACCTTCGCCCACACCTGCGCGGTCATGCAGACGAAGGAGGCCCTCTTCCGGGTCGCCGCCGAGTGCGCCGAGGACCTGGCCGAGGACGGCGTCGTGTACGCCGAGATCCGCTACGCCCCCGAGCAGCACCTGGAAGCCGGCCTGACCCTCGAAGAGGTCGTCGAGGCCGTGAACGACGGCTTCCGCGAGGGCGAGCGCCGCGCCAAGGCGAGCGGCCACCGCATCCGCGTCGGCGCCCTGCTGACCGCGATGCGCCACGCCGCCCGCGCGCTGGAGATCGCGGAGCTGGCCAACCGCTACCGCGACAACGGCGTCGTCGGCTTCGACATCGCCGGCGCCGAGGCAGGGTTCCCTCCCACCCGCCACCTCGACGCCTTCGAATACCTCAAGCGCGAGAACAACCACTTCACGATCCACGCGGGCGAGGCCTTCGGCCTGCCGTCGATCTGGCAGGCCCTGCAGTGGTGCGGCGCCGACCGCCTCGGTCACGGCGTGAAGATCATCGACGACATCGAGGTCGCCGCCGACGGCTCCGTGAAGCTGGGCCGCCTCGCCTCGTACGTCCGGGACAAGCGCATCCCCCTGGAGATGTGCCCGACGTCGAACCTGCAGACGGCCGCGGCCGCCTCGTACGCCGAGCACCCGATCGGCCTGCTGCGGAAGCTGCACTTCAGGCTCACGGTGAACACCGACAACCGCCTGATGAGCGGCACCAGCATGAGCCGCGAGTTCGAGCACCTGGTCGACACCTTCGGCTACTCGCTCGACGACATGCAGTGGTTCACCGTCAATGCGATGAAGTCCGCGTTCATTCCTTTCGATGAACGACTGGCCATGATCAACGAGGTCATCAAGCCCGGTTATGCGGAACTGAAGTCGGAGTGGCTGTTCCAGCAGACCGCTTCCACCAGCGGTTCTGTCTCGGCGTAGGCCACGGCATGACGTACTGAAAGCGCCCGGGAGGAGCAATTCCCGGGCGCTTTCTCGTATTTACGGATGTTTGCGGGCGGGGGTTTCACGTGACTAGTTTGCGAAGCCGCTCAAATTCCCCGTCGCAAGGAATATTTTTCATGAAGCAGTCAGCTGCCAAGATCCTCGGTGCCGCCGCTCTCGGTGCCGCCTTCGCCGCCGTCGCCGCCGGTACCGCCTCCGCCGCCGCCCTCCCGGCCGTCGGTCTCACCGACGCGCTGGGCACTGCCACGGGTGCGCTCCAGGGGGTCACCAGCCAGCAGCAGGCGGGCACCCAGGGGGGCCAGCAGTCGAGCGACCCCACCTCCTCGGTCACCGGCCTGCTGAACCCGCTCACCGGCGCCCTCAACGGCGGCTGACGCTGTCCCGATGCGAACGCGCGCACGGCGGTCGCACGCCTCTTCGACGAGGTGTGTGTACCGCCGTGCCGTGTGCCACGATCACCACCAACTGCCCGCCGACCCCATCGGTATGAGGTTCTTGGTCATGCGCATGAAGGCACGAGCGACGATGGTCGCGCTGGTCCCCGCCCTGCTGCTCGCGGCGGTCGGCTGCGCCGGCACGGGCAGCCCCGCGAAGGGCAAGGACCCGGACCCCAAGGGTTCCGCAGGTCAGGCCTCGGGAGCGCCCGGCGGCCCGGCGGCGACCGCCCCCGGCGGCTCCGCCGCGCCCAAGGCCGGCAGCAGGCTGGAGCGGTCCGCGCTGGAACAGGGCGACCTGCCCGGCTACCAGATCTCCGCCCAGGGCAAGAATCCGAGCGCCCCGAACGGTCAGCCGCAGGCCGACAAGAAGGCCTGCCAGCCGCTGGCCGACATCATGGGCGACAAGCCGGACCCGGCCGCGCGCGAGACCGTCAACCGCGGCGTCGGCTCCCAGAAGCAGGTCGGACTCGCGGTCTCCGCGTCGGTCAGCTCCTACGCCGAGAGCGACGCCAAGACGCTCATCGCCCGCCTCAAGGCCGCCGTCGCGGCCTGCGGTACGGGTTTCTCCGCCACGGTCGAGAAGCAGACCGGCAGCTACCGCGAGGTGCGGGCCGCCGGATACCGCACGTCCGGCGACGAGAGCGTCAGCTGGACCACGACCGCGGCCGCCCAGGACGTCTCGGCACAGGTCCACATGGTCGTCGTACGCGAGGGAGAGACCATCGTGCGGCTGATGGCCCTCAACGTGGCGGCCGGCCAGCAGAAGACCCAGGTGCCGCAGGAGGTCGCCGACAAGCAGCTGGAGAAGGTCCAGCGGGCCGGCTGACGCGCCCCCGGTCCGGCGGAGGGCCTACCAGGCGGTGGAGGCGGACTTCTCGTTCGGCAGGAGCAGCCACAGCGCCAGGTAGATGAGGAACTGCGGGCCGGGCAGCAGGCACGAGACGACGAATATGACGCGCATCGTGTTCGCGGACATTCCGAAGCGGCGCGCCAGTCCGGCGCAGACTCCGCCGATCCACCGGCCGTCACGGGGGCGGGCAAGGGCGCTCATGGGGTTCTCCTTCATCGGGATCGCTTTTCTGCGATGCCTCAATACTCCCGGGGAACCGCCGACAGGACCTCGGTCCAGGGGCCGAGCCCGACCCTGGTAATTCTCGGGGTGGCCCCCTGATAAGCGGTGCGTGAGCGCCTCATCCGGGCGCGCAGCGCCGGTACGACGGCCGCGTGCGCGAGCAGCACCCCGACGGTGTTCAGCAGGACCGAGTCCACGTCGACCACCTGGCCCGGCACCGCGGTCTGGAGCATCTCGATGCACACCGAGACCAGCGCGCCCGCTGCCGCCGTCCGGGCGAGCGAGGACCACGCGGACAGCGCCGACGGCGCGAGCCGCCCGCTGACCAGCGGCAGCAGCACCCCGAGCGGGGCCAGCAGCGCCAGTCCCTCGCCGATCCGGTGAGCGGCCTCCAGCGGCCCGTAGGCGAGGTCCGCCCTGATCCCCGCCAGCGGGTTCAGATTGGCGGCCGCGGCCCAGGGCACGTCCAGCGGCCGAAGAGTCAGCCAGCCGACGACCAGGAGGTGGGCGACCAGCAGGACGGCTGCCAGGAGCCGGAACCGGAGATGAATGGCGGTGGCGGCGCTGCCGCCGGCCTCATTGCGCTGCACACCTGCGAGGACGCACCGTCCGGTGGCCCCGGTTCCGCCCGCGTGGGATGTGCTGGGGAGCACGTACGGGGACCGGTCAGCCCGTGGCGAGGAGCACGATCAGCACCAGCGCGCCGGCCACGACCGGCGCGATGATCTCGTACGACCACGTCACGCGCACGCTGCCCTGGGCGCCGGGCCGCGAGGCACCGCGCTCCGCCAGGTCCCGCAGCTCCTCCACGACCCGGTCGGCCTCGGCCCGGTGCGGCTCGGCCGGTACGGCCGGCTTCTGCGCGTCCGTGGAGGACGGGGCCACGCCGCCGCGGCGGCCGGGCTGCTGCTGGCGGGCCGCCTTCTTGCGGTCGCGCAGCGAGACGGGGACGGACCAGAGCTGATACTTCGAACCCTCCGCCAGCACCTCGGCCGAGTACCCGGCGCGCACCGAGTCCACGGCCGCCCACGGCAGCTCGATGACCCGGAAGGGGTTGCGTACGCGCAGCCGGTCGGCATTGGCGAAGACGGCCGGGCGGATGGTGAAGGCCACGACCAGCGGTACGGCGCACAGCGCGACCGCGAGCGCGATCCACGGGGTGTTCCCGGAGCCCCGCACCACGGCGTCCCCGCAGAGCCACGCGATCAGGGCGAGCAGCAGCACGCCCGTGACCACGGCCATGGAGGAGCGGTAGACCCGGTCGTCGTACACCGGCTCGTCGGAGGGCTGCTGGCTGCTCATGCGGTCGATTCTGCCCCACGCGGTCTCAGCCCACGAGATCGGCGTACAAGATGATGTTGTCGGGCCGGTGGCCGTCGGTGATCGCGCCCCCGCAGGTGATGACGCGCAGCTCAGGCCGGGAGGTGTCCCCGTACACCTTGGTGGTGGGGAAGTGCTTCTTGTCGACCTGCTCCAGCTCGCGGACGCGGAAGACGGCGGTGCTGCCGTCCGCGCGGGAGACGGTGATCTCGTCACCGGTGCGGACGCGCGAGACGTCCTTGAGCACGGCCGGGCCGCGGGCGGTGTCGAAGTGGCCGATCAGCACGGCCGGGCCGGTCTCGCCGGGAGTGACGCCCTTGTCGTACCAGCCGATCTTGTCCCCGTCGGCCACGGAGGGCACCTCGACGGTGCCGTCGGCGGCCAGCCCCAGCTTCAGGAGCGGCGAGGCGTCGACCCCGGCCGAGGGGATCCGTACGCGTACGGGCGCGGAGGCGGGCAGCGGGGCGGCCGGTGCCGGGGCCGCCGGCGCGGACGTGGGGGTGACGGCGGGCGGGGCGGAGGCCGCGGGCTGCGTGCCGGGCGGGGCGGCGGGCGTGCTGCCGGGCGTGGCGGCGCTGCCGCAGCCGGTCAGGGCGGCGACGAGGAGGACGGCGGTGAGCAGCGGGCGGGCGGCGCGGTGGGCCATGGGGACGCTCCGGGAAACGGGAAACGGGCTGTGGCGGGCCACCGCGAGGGGTGGCCCGCCACAGGCGAGGCGAGAGGGGGACCGGGAGCGGATCAGCCCTGAGCGCGGCGGCGGCGCAGGACCACGCTGGCGCCCAGGGCCCCGAAGGCGGCGATCAGGCCGGCGCCGGCCGCCATGGTGGCGGTGTTGCCGGTGCCCGCGGCGGTCTCGACCGGGAGCTCGGCGCCCGCGGCGACCGGGCCCTTCGGGACCACGGTGGTCTGACCCGTGGTCTGGGCCTTCTTGCCGGCCGGGGTGGACGCGGTGGCGGACGGCTTGGGGGCGGGGGTGCTGGGCTCCACCGTCTTGTCGTTGGCGAACGTGTACTTCGGCTTGCACCCCTTGGGGAAAGCGGGGAAGGAGGTCCGGCCGAACGGGGCGTCGGCGCCACCCTGGGTCTTCCACTCGAGGACGGGCGCGGCGCCGCTGGGGTTCACGATCCGGACGATGATCCCCTGCGCATCGGGCAGCGCGGGGTTGTCGCGGTCCAGGCGGGCGAAGCCGCGGTCGTCGCCGGAGTGGAAGAGGTACGCCTCCGGGCCGTACTCGCCGAAGTACAGGTAGGCGCTCACGCCCGCGCCCAGCGACTCCTGCTTCGGCCCGACCCGGCACTCCGCGGCGGCCTGGCCCGCGGGCAGCGGGTAGGACTTGGCAACCCCGCCCCTGGTGACGACGAGCACGGGCTTGGCGGACTCGGCCTCGGTGAGCTCGAGGTACACGTCGCCGACCTTGTCGGAGGTCCGGGTCCGGTCTAGTTTCGCCACGACCGAGACCAGGTAGGGGTCGCCCGGCTTCCACTCGGGGCCGACCCAGCGGATCCAGGCCTCGGGGCCCTCCTCCTTGTTGCGCAGCACCGCGACCAGGCCCTGGCCGATGGCGTGGACCTCGCCCTCGTAGCGGCTGTCGTCCGAGGCCGCGGCTGCCTGCGGGGCCGCGGCCGACGCGGCGAACGCGGCGCCGGCGGCCGGGAGGAGCATCGCGCCCGCGAGGGCGGCGGTGACGATCGAGGTGCGGAGGACGAGGGCGGTACGCATAACGACTCCTGAAGCGTGGGTGAGGAGAGTGGAGGAGAGCCGCATGCCGCGTTGTGTCTGTTCGGTCTGGTTCACCGGGTCAGGTGTGGCGGGCTGCTGAAGAGAAATCTATGGATCTTGTGCGGCCGGAGGATCCGGCTCCCGTCATGTCCGTGTAACGGCCGGAAGGGTGTCGGAGCGGAGGTGTCGATTCCATAGCGATCCTCCGGAATGGGATCCGGGGGGTGACAGGTCGCTACGCGCGTAGATATGCTCATCTGGTGACCATGCCCACCACCCTCACCGCATTCGCTGACGTGACGACGTCCGACAGTGCGCTGCGCCGCTTCCTGCACGGGCTGCCCGGCGTCGACGCTGTCGGTCTGGAGGCCCGCGCGGCCTCCCTCGGCACCCGTTCGATCAAGACGACGGCCAAGGCGTACGCCATCGACCTGGCCATCTCGATGATCGACCTGACGACGCTGGAAGGCGCGGACACCCCGGGCAAGGTCCGGGCGCTCTCCGCCAAGGCCGTCAACCCCGATCCGACCGACCGCAGCACCCCGATGACGGCCGCCGTCTGCGTGTACCCCGACATGGTGGCCACCGCGAAGGCGGCGCTGAACGGCGCCGACGTCAAGGTCGCCTCCGTCGCCACCGCGTTCCCGGCCGGCCGCGCGGCCCTGCCGGTCAAGCTCGCGGACACGGCCGACGCCGTGGCCGCCGGCGCCGACGAGATCGACATGGTCATCGACCGTGGCGCCTTCCTCGCCGGCCGCTACCTCGACACCTACGAGCTGATCAAGGCCGTCAAGGAGGCGTGCGTGCGCCCCGACGGCACCGCGGCCCGCCTCAAGGTCATCTTCGAGACCGGCGAGCTGTCCACGTACGACAACATCCGCCGGGCCTCCTGGATCGGCATGCTCGCGGGCGCCGACTTCATCAAGACGTCGACGGGCAAGGTGGGCGTCAACGCCACCCCGGCCAACACCCTGCTCATGCTCGAAGCCGTACGCGACTTCCGGGAGCAGACTGGAATCCAGATCGGCGTGAAGCCGGCCGGCGGCATCCGCACCACCAAGGACGCGATCAAGTTCCTGGTCCTGGTCAACGAGACCGCGGGCGAGGACTGGCTGAGCAACCACTGGTTCCGCTTCGGCGCCTCCAGCCTGCTCAACGACCTGTTGATGCAGCGCCAGAAGCTGAGCACCGGCCGTTACTCCGGTCCCGACTACGTGACGGTGGACTGATCACCATGGCATCCCTCTTCGAGTACGCACCGGCTCCCGAGTCCCGCTCGGTCGTCGACATCGCCCCCTCCTACGGCCTCTTCATCGACGGTGAGTTCACCGACGCCGCCGACGGCAAGGTCTTCAAGACCGTCTCGCCGTCGTCCGAGGAAGTCCTGGCCGAGGTCGCCCAGGCGGGCGCCGCCGACGTGGACCGCGCCGTCAAGGCCGCCCGCAAGGCCTTCGAGAAGTGGTCCGCGCTGCCCGGCTCCGAGCGCGCCAAGTACCTCTTCCGCATCGCCCGGATCATCCAGGAGCGCAGCCGCGAGCTGGCCGTCCTGGAGACCCTGGACAACGGAAAGCCGATCAAGGAGACCCGCGACGCGGACCTCCCGCTGGTCGCCGCGCACTTCTTCTACTACGCGGGCTGGGCCGACAAGCTCGACCACGCGGGCTACGGCCCGAACCCGCGCCCGCTGGGCGTGGCGGGCCAGGTCATCCCCTGGAACTTCCCCCTCCTCATGCTCGCGTGGAAGATCGCCCCGGCGCTCGCCACCGGCAACACGGTCGTCCTGAAGCCCGCCGAGACCACGCCCCTGTCGGCGCTGTTCTTCGCGGACATCTGCCGCCAGGCCGGCCTGCCCAAGGGCGTCGTCAACATCCTCACCGGGTACGGGGACGCGGGCGCGGCCCTCGTCGAGCACCCGGACGTCAACAAGGTCGCCTTCACCGGCTCGACCGCCGTGGGCAAGAAGATCGCCCGCCACGTCGCCGGGACCGACAAGAAGGTCACTCTGGAGCTGGGCGGCAAGGGCGCCAACATCGTCTTCGACGACGCGCCCATCGACCAGGCCGTCGAGGGCATCGTCAACGGCATCTTCTTCAACCAGGGCCAGGTCTGCTGCGCGGGCTCCCGCCTGCTGGTCCAGGAGTCGATCCACGACGAGCTGCTCGACTCGCTCAAGCGCCGCCTGTCCACGCTGCGCCTCGGCGACCCGCTCGACAAGAACACCGACATCGGCGCGATCAACTCCGCCGAGCAGCTCGCCCGGATCACCGCGCTCGCGGACACCGGCGAGGCCGAGGGCGCCGAGCGCTGGTCCCCGGCCTGCGAGCTGCCGTCCGCCGGCTACTGGTTCGCCCCGACGCTCTTCACGAACGTCACCCAGGCGCACACCGTCGCCCGCGACGAGATCTTCGGCCCGGTGCTGTCCGTGCTGACCTTCCGCACGCCCGACGAGGCCGTCGCGAAGGCCAACAACAGCCAGTACGGCCTGTCCGCCGGCATCTGGACGGAGAAGGGCAGCCGCATCCTCGCGGTCGCGAACAAGCTCCGCGCGGGCGTCGTCTGGGCCAACACGTTCAACAAGTTCGACCCGACCTCGCCGTTCGGCGGTTACAAGGAGTCGGGCTTCGGCCGCGAGGGCGGTCGCCACGGCCTGGAGGGTTACCTCGATGTCTGAGTCGTCGACGGCGCGTCTGAGCGTCTTCAAGACCTACAAGCTGTACGTCGGGGGCAAGTTCCCCCGCTCCGAGAGCGGCCGGGTGTACGAGGTGACGGCGAAAACATCGTCGGGTGGCAAGGGCAAGTGGCTGGCCAACGCCCCCCTGTCCTCCCGCAAGGACGCGCGTGACGCGGTCGTCGCCGCCCGCAAGGCCTTCGGCGGCTGGTCGGGCGCGACCGCGTACAACCGGGGCCAGATCCTCTACCGCATCGCCGAGATGCTGGAGGGCCGCCGGGACCAGTTCGTCCGCGAGGTCGGCGAGGCCGAGGGCCTGTCCAAGTCGAAGGCGGCGGCCGTCGTGGACGCGGCCATCGACCGCTGGGTCTGGTACGCGGGCTGGACCGACAAGATCGGCCAGATCGTCGGCGGGGCCAACCCGGTCGCGGGCCCGTTCTTCAACCTCTCCACCCCCGAGCCGACCGGTGTCGTCACGGTCGTCGCCCCGCAGGACTCGTCCTTCCTGGGCCTGGTCTCGGTGCTCGCCCCGGTGATCGCCGGCGGCAACACGGCCGTCGTGATCGCCTCCGAGAAGGCGCCGCTCCCGGCGCTCTCCCTCGGCGAGGTGCTCGCCACCTCCGACCTGCCCGGCGGAGTGGTCAACATCCTGTCCGGCAAGGCCGCCGAGATGGGCCCGCACCTGGCGTCCCACCAGGACGTCAACGCGATCGACCTGGCGGGTGCGGATGTCGCGCTGGCCAAGGAGCTGGAGATCGCGGCGGCCGACAACCTCAAGCGCGTCCTGCGTCCACAGCCTGTGGACGACTGGAGCGCGGACCCGGGTACGCGGCGCATGACCGCGTTCCTGGAGACCAAGACCGTCTGGCACCCCACCGGGTCGCTGGGCGCGGGCGGCTCCTCGTACTAGAGCCCGCCCGGGACAGTCCGGCCCCGGCAGCGTCCGTCCACGCTGCCGGGGCCTTCCCGTGCCCGCCTACGCCTTGGGGAGCACCGGCCCCAGCAGCGAGGTGACGGCGGCCGTGGGCAGCTCGCCGACGGAGGGCCCCTGCGTCAGGACGCCGGTGACCATGCCCGTACCGACCGCCGGGAAGTCCGCGACCTTCGTGGCGACGCCGTTGTCCAGCGGGTCCACGCCCGTGTGGGCGAGCGGATTCACCTTGAGGTTCGAGATCGGGTCGGTGACCCCGGCGAGGGCCGCCGGGACATCGAGTTCACCGGCCTGCGCGCCGCCGGCGGCCATCGCGAGGGCCGCGCCGGCCATCGAGACCGCCAGCCCGGCGCTGCGGAGCCGGTGCGGTGCGGAGGGGGCTGCGTGACGTGCCATGGGATTCCCGCCTGTGGTCGTAGTCGCGTGCGCACGCAGCGTAGTTGAGGTGTGATCCTGGATACCAACCGGCCACCGGGAGGATCCCCTACCCGGGGGAATGGTTCAGACTGGTGTCCCGTGAGCTGTTCTTCTCCTTCACCGACCCGCGTCGTCCTTCTGACCGGTCCGTCGGGCTCCGGAAAATCCGTACTGGCCGCCCGGTCCGGGCTGCCGGTGCTGCGCCTCGACGACTTCTACAAGGAGGGCGCCGACCCCACCCTCCCGCTGGTCGAAGGCAGCTCCGACATCGACTGGGACTCCCCGGGATCCTGGGACGCGCAGGCGGCCGTCGCCGCGATCGCGGAACTGTGCGCGGCCGGGCGGACGGAGGTGCCGGTGTACGACATCGCCACGTCCTCGCGGACCGGGACCGAGACCCTGGACATCTCGCGGTCGCCGCGGACCCCGCTGTTCATCGCGGAGGGGATCTTCGCCGCCGACATCGCGGCGCGCTGCCAGGAGCTGGGGCTGCTGGCCGACGCGATCTGCCTGCGGGGGCGGCCCTCGACCACCTTCCGGCGGCGCCTGGCCCGTGACCTGCGGGAGGGGCGCAAGTCCGTCCCCTTCCTGCTGCGCAGGGGTTTTCGCCTGATGCGGGCCGAGCGGGGCATCGTGGCCCGGCACGTCGGGCTCGGCGCGCACGCCTGTGGCCGTGACGAGGCCCTCGGCCGCCTGGCCGCCGCCGCGGCGGGCCGCCACCGCGCCGCCGCTCCGGCGTAACCGGGGATTTCGCCGCGGCGACATCCCCGGGCACGCCGCGCACGCGAAAAGGCGGGATCACGCGGACCCCCGGCCGCCTGATCCCGCCTTTTCCCCCCGCGGCCCCCGCCCCACCCCCGTAGGACGGGCCCCCTGGCCCGATGGCTCTTTGTCGGTGCCGCGTTACGCGACGAGTTCCTCGAAGGACTCCGCCTCGTCGCGGCCGAAGCTCAGCGCCTCGTCGTCCCGCATGCGCCGCAGCGACCGCCAGATGCTCGACTTCACCGTGCCGACGCTGATCCCGAGGATCTCCGCGATCTCCGGGTCCGTCCGGCCCTCGTAGTACCGCAGCACCAGCATCGTGCGCTGCGGCTCCGGGATCCGGGCCAGCGCCTGCCACAGCACCGCGCGCAGCTCCGTGCCGCCCATCGCGTCCGTGTCCGAGGCCGTCTCCGGCAGCTCTTCCGTCGGGTACTCGTTCAGCTTCCGCCGACGCCACGCGCTGATGTGCAGGTTCGTCATCGTGCGGCGCAGGTACCCGCCCACGGCCGCCTTGTCGCTGATCCGGTCCCAGGCGCGGTACGTGGAGAACAGCGCGCTCTGCAGCAGGTCCTCGGCCTCGTGGCGGTCGCCGGTGAGGTGGAAGGCCGTCGCGTACAGCGCTGCCCGCCGCTCCTGGACGTACGCCGTGAACTCGGCCTCGGACGTGGAGGACGGCGTGCCCTGTGCGGGAACCGCCCGGTACTGGTTTGCGTCAATGGCTACGACGTGTGCCGGCCGGGGACGGGTGACCGCAACCTTACGGACACCCGCCCGGCGGTTCACATCGTGCAGCCGCGTGACAACCGCGCTGGTGGTGGTGCTGTGCAGCGTGTTCATCTCGCGCCCCCCGTCGTGGAGTCTGCTTCGGTCCGTCGTGTTCGGTTGCTGATAGAAGACTGCCCGGCCGACTTAACCGGGGTGTCCGTCGACTGTCACAGGCCTGTCACAGCGATCTCGGCGTCACTCCTACGAGGGCGAGGCGAGGACGCGACGAGATCCCGTACCCCGGACGGTCGAACTCCCGTCGGTCGATGGGACAGAATGAGCCCGTGCCTTTCCTGTTGCTGATCGAGGACGACGACGCCATCCGCACGGCCCTCGAACTCTCCCTGTCTCGCCAGGGCCACCGTGTGGCCACCGCGGCGACGGGCGAGGACGGCCTGAAGCTGCTGCGCGAGCAGCGGCCGGACCTGATCGTGCTGGACGTGATGCTGCCCGGGATCGACGGTTTCGAGGTGTGCCGGCGCATCCGGCGCACCGACCAGCTGCCGATCATCCTGCTCACCGCGCGCAGTGACGACATCGACGTGGTCGTGGGCCTGGAGTCCGGGGCCGACGACTACGTGGTCAAGCCCGTGCAGGGGCGGGTCCTCGACGCCCGCATCCGTGCCGTGCTGCGCCGCGGTGAGCGCGAGTCCAGCGACTCCGCGAGCTTCGGCTCCCTCGTCATCGACCGCGCCGCGATGACGGTGACGAAGAACGGCGAGGACCTCCAGCTCACCCCGACCGAGCTGCGGCTGCTGCTGGAGCTGAGCCGCCGTCCCGGACAGGCGCTCTCCCGCCAGCAGTTGCTCCGGCTCGTCTGGGAGCACGACTACCTGGGCGACTCGCGGCTCGTCGACGCCTGCGTGCAGCGGCTGCGTGCCAAGGTCGAGGAAGTGCCTTCCTCCCCGACCTTGATCCGTACCGTCCGGGGTGTCGGCTACCGGCTGGACTCCCCGCAGTGATCAGACCTCTGTTCGCGGGCCGGCGCTGGACCAGCCTGCGGCTGCGGCTCCTCGTGGTGTTCGCGCTCGTCGCGCTCACGGCCGCGGTCTCCGCGTCCGGGATCGCGTACTGGCTCAACCGGGAGGCCGTCCTCACCCGTGTCCAGGAGGCCGCACTCGGCGACTTCCGGCAGGAGATGCAGAACCGGGCCGCGGCACTGCCCGCCGACCCGACCCCCGCGGAGATGCAGCGCACCGCCGAGCTGATGGCGGGCAGCAGCCCCGGGTACAGCGTGCTGCTGGTGCAGGAGCTGGGCGACCACCGCCAGGTGGCCGGGGCCGCGGGTCCCGACACCTTCGGGCTGGGCGACGTACCGAAGTCCCTGCAGAACGCTGTCAACGACCGGCAGAAGACGACGGCGGCGAACGACGCCGAGTACCACGTGTACTGGCAGCGGACGAAGCCGCACGGCAATCCGTACCTGGTCGGCGGCACCCGGATCGTGGGCGGCGGGCCGACCGGCTACATGTACAAGTCGCTCGCGCAGGAGCGGGACGACCTGAACGCGCTCGGCTGGTCGCTGACCATCGCCACCGGTCTCGCGCTGCTCGGCTCCGCTCTGCTGGCGCAGGCCGCGGCCCGTACCGTGCTCAAGCCCGTGCAACGGCTCGGGGACGCGGCGCGGCGGCTCGGCGAGGGCGAGCTGGACCACCGCCTCGACGTGTCGGGTACGGACGAACTCGCCGACCTGTCGCACACCTTCAACAAGACGGCCGAGGCGCTGGAGAAGAAGGTCGCCGACATGAGCGCGCGGGAGGAGTCGAGCCGGCGCTTCGTCGCGGACATGTCGCACGAACTGCGCACGCCGCTGACGGCGTTGACGGCGGTCGCCGAGGTGCTGGAGGAAGAGGTCGACGACCTCGATCCGATGATCGCACCAGCGGTGGCGCTGGTCGTCAGCGAGACGCGCCGCCTGAACGACCTCGTGGAGAACCTGATGGAGGTCACCCGCTTCGACGCGGGTACGGCCAGGCTGGTGCTGGACGACGTGAACGTCGCCGACCAGGTCACCGCCTGCATCGACGCCCGGGCCTGGCTCGACGCGGTCGAACTCGACGCCGAGCGGGGCATCGTGGCCCGCCTCGACCCGCGCCGCCTCGACGTGATCCTCGCCAACCTGATCGGCAACGCGCTCAAGCACGGCGGCTCGCCGGTGCGGGTGTCGGTCACGGTGGAGGGGGAGTGGCTGGTGATCGCGGTGCAGGACAACGGCCCGGGCATTCCCGAGGACGTCCTGCCGCACGTCTTCGACCGGTTCTACAAGGCGAGCGCGTCGCGGCCGAAGTCGGACGGCAGCGGGCTGGGCCTGTCGATCGCGATGGAGAACGCGCACATCCACGGCGGTGACATCACCGCCGCCAACGTGGCCGGGGCCGGGGCGCTGTTCACCCTGCGGCTGCCGATGGATGTGGGGAAGGTGATCGCGGGTGATCAGGATGCGTAGGGCGCTGCCGGTGGCGATGGTGCTGCTCGCCGTCTCGGGGTGCGGGATCAGGGCGACCACCGTGCCCGTGGACGTGGGCCCGGCGCCCTCGCGGGTGTCGTGCGACACCCCGGCGCAGCCGAGCGGGCAGAGCGGGGTGCAGGGCTTCCGGGCCACGGTGGAACTGGTCTGCGGATCGCAGCTGGTGGGCGTGGAGCGGATCGTCCCGATACCGGAGAAGAGGGTGCTGAAGGACCCGGTGGCGCTCGTCGCGCAGGCGCTGCTGGAGGCGCTGGAGCGGACGCCGAGCGCGGAGGAGCGGGACGCAGGCTTCACGACCGGGGTCCCCTCGGGGCTGACGGCGGTCGCGCCGAGGACCGGTGACCCGGCCGGCACGGTCCGGCTGAGCCGCAAGCCGGAGGACCTGCCGCCGGTGGCCCTGTCGCAGATCGTGTGCACGCTGGCGGGCAGCGAAGCCGTGTCGGCGGGCCCGGGACCGGTGGTCCTGGGCGGCCCGGACGCCGATCCACCGCGGAAGTGGGAGTGCACGGACGCGGTCCGCTCGCGCCCGGAGTCGATCCCGACCCTGGGCGACGTCGTCCGCCCCACCCCTTCCTGACGCACCGTTCGCACGGCGCGGCCCCGGCGGGCCCCGGAGACGGTGACGGCCCCCCGAGCCGGAGCTCGGGGGGCCGTCACCGTACCGGGCGGGCTAGATGCCCGCGGCCGCGGCCAGGTCCTTCTTGATCGCGTCCAGGATTTCCTGGCCGCGGGCGCGGGCCGCAGACAGGTCGGAGGCCTCGGGCACCGGGACCACGACCTCCAGGTAGCACTTCAGCTTCGGCTCCGTGCCCGACGGGCGGACGATCACCCGGGCCTTGTAGGCGCCGTCCAGGTAGTAGCGCAGTCCGTCCGTCGGCGGGAGGGACTCCGTGCCCTGGTTCAGGTCCTCGGCCGAGACCACGCGCAGGCCCGCGAGGGAGGTCGGGGGCTCGGCGCGGAGCGCGGCCATCGCCGAGGCGATGACCGACAGGTCCGAGACGCGGACCGACAGCTGGTCGGTGGCGTGCAGGCCGTGGGCCATTGCCAGGTCGTCCAGCAGGTCGGTCAGGGTACGGCCCTGCTCCTTGAGCTCCGAGGCCAGCTCCGCCACCAGCAGGGCGGCGGTGACGCCGTCCTTGTCACGGACGCCCTCGGGGTCCACGCAGTAGCCGAGCGCCTCCTCGTAGCCGTAGCGCAGGCCCTCCACGCGGGCGATCCACTTGAAGCCCGTGAGGGTCTCCTCGTGGCCGACGCCCGCCGCCTCCGCGATCCGCCCCAGCAGGGAGGAGGAGACGATGGACTCCGCGAAGACGCCGCGAGCGCCCTTGTGCACCAGGTGGGCCGCCAGCAGGGCGCCGACCTCGTCACCGCGCAGCATCCGCCAGCCGGAGGCGGCGGAATCGTCCGGGACGGCCACCGCGCAGCGGTCCGCGTCCGGGTCGTTGGCGATCACGATGTCCGGTCCGGCCTCCGCCGCCTTCGCGAAGGCCAGGTCCATCGCGCCCGGCTCCTCCGGGTTGGGGAAGGCCACCGTCGGGAAGGCCGGGTCCGGCTCGGCCTGCTCGGCCACCAGGACCGGCTCCGGGAAGCCGTGCCGGGCGAAGGCCGCCATGACGACCTCCTTGCCGACGCCGTGCATGGCCGTGTAGACGGTCCGCACGCCCCGGGGGGATCCCGGGGTCAGGACGGAGTCCGTGCGGGTGAGGTAGGCCTCCAGGACCTCCTCGTCGAGCTGCAGCCAGCCGTCCGTCGGGCGGGGTACGTCCGACAGCGCCCCGATCGCCGCGATCTGCGCCGCGATCTCGGTGTCCGCCGGGGAGACGATCTGCGAGCCGTCGCCGAGATAGACCTTGTAGCCGTTGTCCCGGGGCGGGTTGTGGCTCGCGGTGACCTCGACGCCGGCGACGGCACCCAGGTGCCTTATGGCGTACGCGAGGACCGGCGTCGGCAGCGGACGGGGCAGGACGGCCGCGCGCAGCCCGGCGCCGGTCATCACGGCCGCGGTGTCGCGGGCGAAGTCGGCGGACTTGTAGCGCGCGTCGTAGCCGACGACGACCAGGCCGCCGGTGTGACCCTGGGCCTTCAGGTAGGCCGCAAGGCCCGCCGCGGCCCGGATGACCACGGCACGGTTCATCCGCATCGGGCCCGCGCCCAGCTCGCCGCGCAGTCCGGCGGTGCCGAACTGGAGCGTGCCGGAGAAGCGGTCCGCGAGGTCCGCCGTGTCGCCGGCCTCGATGAGCCGGGCGAGCTCGTCCGCCGTCTCCGGGTCGGGGTCCTCCGCCAGCCAGGCCTGGGCCCGGGTGATCAGGTCGTCCTGTTCCTGCACTGCTTCCGCCTTACCTCTCGTACCTCTGGGGCCTCTCGTACGGTCACTCAGATGCGGGCGAGGACCTGGGTCAGCAGCTTGCCCATGCGCGCGGCCGAGTCACGGCCGGCCTGGAGCACCTCTTCGTGGTTCAGCGGCTCGCCGGAGATGCCCGCCGCCAGGTTGGTGACCAGGGAGATGCCCAGCACCTCGGCGCCGGCCTCGCGAGCGGCGATGGCCTCCAGCACGGTGGACATGCCGACCAGGTCGGCGCCCATGACGCGGATCATGTTGATCTCGGCCGGGGTCTCGTAGTGCGGGCCGGGGAACTGCACGTAGACGCCCTCTTCGAGGGTCTCGTCGATCTCCTTGCACAGCGCGCGCAGGCGCGGCGAGTAGAGGTCGGTGAGGTCCACGAAGTTCGCGCCGACGATCGGCGAGGTGGCCGTCAGGTTGAGGTGGTCGCTGATCAGGACGGGCTGGCCGGGCTTCATGCCCTCGCGCAGGCCGCCGCAGCCGTTGGTGAGGACCACGGTCTTGCAGCCGGCGGCGACGGCGGTGCGCACGCCGTGGGCGACGGCGGCGACGCCGCGGCCCTCGTAGTAGTGGGTCCGGCCGAGGAAGAGCAGCGCGCGCTTGTCGCCGATCTTGTACGAGCGGATCTTGCCGCCGTGGCCCTCGACCGCGGGCGGCGGGAAGCCGGGCAGCTCGGTGACCGGGAACTCGGCCTCGGGGGCGCCGAGCGCCTCTGCGGCGGGGGCCCAGCCGGAGCCCATGACGAGGGCGACATCGTGGGATTCGGCGCCGGTCAGCTCACGCAGACGGGCGGCTGCGGCGGTGGCGTCGGCGAAGGGGTCGGTAACAGATGCGTTCACGCGGAAGAGCGTAGCCGCT
Organism: Streptomyces sp. NBC_00190; assembly: GCF_036203305.1. Lineage (GTDB taxonomy): Bacteria > Actinomycetota > Actinomycetes > Streptomycetales > Streptomycetaceae > Streptomyces. Next base: position 4,932,075 of record NZ_CP108131.1, read on the forward strand.
CATTGCCTACGCGCGTAGATGGCGCAGGTCACGGTGTTCGGATCGTTGCCTTGTCGTTTCCGCCGAATCGTCCCCGCGGGACCTGGCGTGGGCCCGGGCAGGACCGGGCAAGGGCCCGGGCGAGGCCCGGGCAGGGCTCAGCAGGGCCGCTTGCGGAGTTCCATCACATAGTCGTGCGGGGCGCCCGCGGACTCGGCCGCGTCGGCGATCTCGCCCAGGTAGCGCGCCGAGGGCAGCCCGCCCTCGTAGCCGTTGAGGACGTACACCCAGGCCGCCTCCTCGCCGTCCAGTGTGTGCACGCGCACACGCATCCGGCGGTAGATGTCGAGCCCGACGCCCTCCCAGCGGTCCATCGAGTCCTCGTCCAGCGGCGCGATGTCGTACAGGGCGACGAAGACCTGGTGGCGCGGGGCTTCGACGATCGTGGCGAGTGCGCCCTCCCAGCCCATCTGCTCGCCGCCGAAGGTCAGCCGCCAGTCGTTGATCCAGCCCGTTCCGCGCAGCGGCGAATGGGGAGCACGGCGCGTCATCAGCCGCGGGTCGAGGTTGCCGGCGTACGCGGCGTAGAGCGACATGAGTCCGAGAGTACGGGAGGGTCGGCGATCACGGCGTGCCCGGCCGGTGCCCGGATGGAGGGACCGGGCGCGAAGCACCTTGAAGCGTGCGGGACAATGGGGCACGGAATGCATCCCCCGGGGAGACCCCCCGGAAGCCCCGGCCGGGGCGGCAGCCGGCCGGGTAGACGTGAGGCGGAGTTTTCGTGACCCGGATCGTGATCATCGGCGGCGGACCCGGCGGGTATGAGGCGGCCCTCGTGGGGGCCCAGCTCGGCGCGGAGGTGACCGTCGTCGACTGCGACGGTCTGGGTGGCGCGTCGGTGCTGACCGACTGCGTGCCCTCCAAGACTCTCATCGCGACCGCCGAGGTCATGACGACCTTCGACTCCTCGTACGAGGAGCTCGGCATCGTCGTCGCGGACGACACCCCGCCGCTGGAGCAGGCCGCGCGTGTCGTCGGCGTGGACCTCGGCAAGGTGAACCGGCGCGTCAAGCGCCTGGCGCTCGCCCAGTCGCACGACATCACCGCCTCCGTCACCCGGGCCGGCGCCCGCGTCGTACGGGGCCGCGGCAAGCTCGGCGGCCCCCAGGGCATCGACGGCACCCGGGACGTCATCGTCACGGCCGCCGACGGCTCCGAGACGATCCTGACCGCGGACGCCGTGCTGATCGCGACCGGCGGGCACCCCCGCGAGATCCCGGACGCCATGCCCGACGGCGAGCGGATCCTGAACTGGACCCAGGTCTACGACCTGGACGAGCTCCCCGAGGAGCTCATCGTGGTCGGCTCCGGCGTGACCGGCGCCGAGTTCGCCGGCGCGTACCAGGCCCTCGGCTCCCGGGTGACGCTGGTCTCCTCCCGCGACCGCGTGCTGCCGGGTGAGGACCCCGACGCGGCCGCCGTCCTGGAGGACGTGTTCCGGCGCCGCGGCATGAACGTCATCGGCCGCTCCCGCGCCGAGTCCGCCAAGCGCGTCGGCGACCGGGTCGAGGTCACCCTCGCCGACGGCCGGGTGCTGAGCGGCACGCACTGCCTGATGGCGGTCGGCGCGGTGCCGAACACCTCCGGGATGAACCTGGAGGAGTCCGGGGTGCGGCTCAAGGAGTCCGGGCACATCTGGACCGACAAGGTGTCGCGCACCTCCTCGCCCGGCGTCTACGCGGCCGGCGACGTCACCGGCGTCTTCGCCCTCGCGTCCGTCGCGGCGATGCAGGGCCGCATCGCGATGTACCACTTCCTCGGCGACGCGGTGGCCCCGCTGAACCTGAAGACGGTGTCCTCGAACGTCTTCACCGACCCGGAGATCGCCACCGTCGGCTACACCCAGGCCGACGTGGACTCCGGCAAGATCGACGCCCGCGTGGTGAAGCTCCCGCTGCTGCGCAACCCGCGCGCCAAGATGCAGGGCATCCGGGACGGCTTCGTGAAGCTGTTCTGCCGCCCGGGCACCGGCATCGTCGTCGGCGGTGTGGTCGTCTCCCCGCGCGCGAGCGAGCTGATCCACCCCATCTCGATCGCGGTCGACAACAATCTGACGGTCGAGCAGATCGCAAACGCGTTCACCGTGTACCCCTCGCTGTCGGGTTCGATCGCCGAGGTGGCGCGGCAGCTGCACACGCGGAAGGCCGCCGGAGAGGCGTAACGGCCGCATGCTGTAAGGAGTTTGGGGCGGGGCGCCGTCCCGTGGCCGGTCGTTCACGCAACCAACCGACCGCGTATACCACTAGTCGCCCCGCCGTACGGACAACTTCGGTATTCCGGTGCAAGGAGCTGAAAGCAGACGGTCGTTGGGGTTACTGTCAGTTTCGTGTTCGCTGCAGAACGTCGTCAATTGATCCTCGAAATGGTGCGGGCCAACGGAGCGGTTTCGCTCCGGGAGCTCGCCCGCGTAGTCCAGACCTCCGAAGTGACCGTACGGCGGGACGTGCGGGCGCTGGAGGCAGAAGGACTCCTCGACCGCCGGCACGGCGGTGCGGTCTTGCCGGGCGGTTTCACGCGGGAGTCCGGCTTTCCGCAAAAATCCCATCTCGCGACGGCGGAGAAGACCGCCATCGCCGATGTCGCGGCCTCCCTCGTCGAAGAGGGTGAGGCCGTCGTTGTCGGCGCGGGCACCACGACCCAGGAGCTGGCGCGCCGGCTCGCCCGGGTGCCCGGCCTGACCGTCGTCACCAACTCGCTGCTGGTCGCCCAGGCGCTGGCGCACGCGAACCGGGTGGAGGTGGTGATGACCGGCGGCACCCTGCGCGGGTCCAACTACGCCCTCGTCGGCAGCGGTGCCGAGCAGTCCCTCCAGGGGCTGCGGGTCTCCCGCGCCTTCCTGTCGGGCAGCGGCCTGACCGCCGAGCGCGGGCTGTCCACGTCCAACATGCTCAGCGCGAGCGTGGACCGGGCGCTGGTCCAGGCGGCCGCGGAGGTCGTCGTCCTGGCCGACCACACGAAGCTCGGCACGGACACCATGTTCCAGACGGTGCCGACCGATGTGATGACCCGCCTGGTGACGGACGAGCCCCCGCCGCACGACGATCGGGCGGCCACGGAGCTCCAGGCCCTGGCGGACCAGGGCGTCCAGATCACCGTGGCCGGTGGTGGTGGTGTCTCCGTCGGCGGTGACGGCATGGCGGGCCGCCGCCCGCGCCGGGACTCCCCCCTGCCGGTCCAGCGCCGGGGCGGCCCGCCGGCCCAGCTCCGCAGCGCCTCGCCGCTGTCGGACCCGGGGGAGCGGGAGCGGGCGAGGGTGGCGGACATGCGGCGGCGGCAGCAGGGGTGATCACCCCTTCCTCGTGAAGGCGGACGCCACGTTCAACGCCTCCTTCGGCAGCTGGAAGTCCGGCAACGGCAACTGGTGCTGGAACGAGTCCAAGCACGTCACCGGTGACTTCAACGGGGACGGCCGGGACGACATGCTCGCCCTGTACGGCCACGGCAACGGATCCGTCGAGATGTACACGCTGCTCGGCAAGGCCGACGGCGGCTTCGCGGCGCCGGTGCGTTCCTGGAACCGTGCCGCGGGCATCTGGGACTGCAACAGGAGCAAGCTCACTCGGGCGACCACAACGGCGACGGCCGAGCCGACGCCGCCATCGTCTACAGGTTCGACAACGGCCGCTCGGCCGTGTACACCCTGACCGGAAAGCCCGACGGCGGGGTCAACGAGGAAGTCCAGAGCTGGAGCAGCCCGGAGCAGTCCTGGTACCTGGAGAACACCGGGATGCCGGTGTCCGGCGACATCAACGATGCCGGTGTCCGGCGACATCAACAAGGACGGTCGCGACGACATCGCGATCACGTACAACTACTACGCCGGAGGCAGCGCGGCCTTCACCTTCAAGGGCCGCACCGACCGCACCGACGGTGGGTTCGAACCCCCGCTGAAGAGCTGGGAGGCACCGCCCGGCACCTGGTAGCCGCCGGGCGCCGCACATGACGTCGGCCCCCAGGACCCGAACGGGTCCTGGGGGCCGATTGCGTCGTGCGGGCCGCGGACGTCAGTCCTTGATCTCGCAGATCGTCGCGCCAGAGGTGAGCGAGGCGCCGACCTCGGCCGTGAGGCCGACGATGGTGCCGGAGCGGTGCGCGTTGAGCGGCTGCTCCATCTTCATGGCTTCGAGTACGACGACCAGTTCGCCCTCGGTGACCTGCTGGCCCTCCTCGACCGCGACCTTGACGATCGTGCCCTGCATCGGGGAGGCGAGGGTGTCGCCGGAGGCGGCCGGGCCGGACTTCTTGGCCGCGCGCCGCTTGGGCTTGGCACCGCCTGCCGCCGCCGTACGGGCCAGGGTCATGCCCAGGGACGACGGGAGCGAGACCTCCAGGCGCTTGCCGCCGACCTCGACGACCACCGTCTCGCGGCCCGGCTCGTCCTCGGTGTCCTCCGCGGCCGGAGCCGCGAACGCCGGGATCTCGTTGACGAACTCGGTCTCGATCCAGCGGGTGTAGACCGTGAACGGGCTGCCGTCCGTCGGGGCGAAGGCGGGGTCCGTGACGACCGCGCGGTGGAACGGGATGGCCGTGGCCATGCCCTCCACCTCGAACTCGGCCAGCGCACGCGCGGCGCGCTGCAGGGCCTGCTCGCGGGTGGCACCCGTGACGATCAGCTTGGCGAGCAGCGAGTCCCAGGCCGGGCCGATGACCGAGCCGGACTCGACGCCCGTGTCGAGGCGGACGCCCGGACCCGTCGGGGCGGCGAACTTCGTCACCGTGCCGGGGGCCGGGAGGAAGCCGCGGCCCGGGTCCTCGCCGTTGATGCGGAACTCGAACGAGTGACCGCGCAGGACCGGGTCCCCGTAGCCGAGCTCCTCGCCGTCGGCGATGCGGAACATCTCGCGCACCAGGTCGATGCCGGCGACCTCTTCGGTGACCGGGTGCTCGACCTGGAGGCGGGTGTTGACCTCCAGGAAGGAGATCAGGCCGTCCGCGGAGACCAGGAACTCGACCGTGCCGGCGCCGACGTAGCCGGCTTCCTTCAGGATCGCCTTCGAGGCGGCGTACAGCTCGGCGTTCTGCGCCTCGGACAGGAACGGCGCGGGAGCCTCCTCCACCAGCTTCTGGTGGCGGCGCTGCAGCGAGCAGTCACGGGTGGAGACGACGACGACGTTGCCGTGGCTGTCGGCGAGGCACTGGGTCTCGACGTGGCGGGGCTTGTCGAGGTAGCGCTCGACGAAGCACTCGCCGCGGCCGAAGGCGGCGACGGCCTCACGGACGGCGGAGTCGTAGAGCTCCGGCACCTCTTCGAGGCTGCGGGCGACCTTGAGGCCGCGGCCGCCACCGCCGAAGGCCGCCTTGATGGCGATCGGCAGGCCGTGCTCCTTGGCGAACGCGATGACCTCGTCGGCCCCGGAGACCGGGTCCGGCGTACCGGCGACCAGCGGCGCACCGGCGCGCTGGGCGATGTGACGGGCGGCGACCTTGTCACCCAGATCGCGGATGGCCTGCGGCGGCGGGCCGATCCAGGTCAGGCCCGCGTCGATGACGGCCTGCGCGAAGTCGGCGTTCTCGGACAGGAACCCGTATCCGGGATGGATGGCGTCCGCGCCAGAATCGGCTGCGGCCTGGAGGACCTTGGAGATGTCCAGGTAGCTGGCGGCCGGGGTGTCACCGCCCAACGCGAAAGCTTCGTCGGCCGCGCGGACGTGCAGAGCGTCCCGGTCCGGATCGGCGTAGACGGCTACGCTCGCGATCCCGGCGTCCCGGCAGGCCCGAGCAACGCGGACAGCGATTTCGCCACGGTTGGCGATGAGCACCTTGCGCACGATGGCTCCCTCCTTGAAACAAGCTGAGTTTAGGGACAGTCCACACGGCCTTTCGACCCTTCCCCGGTGGTGACCTTGCCCACACAGAGTGTGATTCGAGGCTCTCTCCACCAGGGAACCCTTATGGCGCCCCAAGTCAGGGGGATCCCCGACTGCACAGTAACCCCGTCATGTAGCCAAGGTCTCTGTCTTGCCGGTCAGCCGCCCCGGGTGATTCTTTGTCGAGTCCCTACGAACGGCCCACGTTTTCTTTGCTTGATCGCCGCGCCGGGGCCCTCCCGTAACGAAGCGGCCCGGACCCCTTGTCCGCACGTTTACCCGTTAGTAGCCTCCAGGCGTCGAACAGGCTTGGGACGCGTGAGGGGTGGGGACGTCGTGCTGCGCAGACTCGTGGCCGGACTGGCCGCGATCGCACTTGCCGCGGAAGCGGCCGTGCTCGTGCTCGTCCACATCGTGCTGGGGACGACCACCGCGAACCAGTCGATGTCGATCGCGGGCAGCGATCCGGATGTCATGTCCAAGGCAACCTACGCCCTCGGGGCGGGTATGGGCGCCTTCCTCCTGCTGTGCGCCGTGCTCGCCGCCGTCGCGGCCGTCCGCGACAGGGCGCCCGGCGCCTTCGCCCACGTCGTGCTCGTCACCGCGGCCGTCACCCACGGGGTGCTCGGCATCCTCGCCGTCGTCCTGGTCGGCTGGGGCGCCTTCGCGGTGACGACGCTGATCCTGTGTCTCCTCGTACTGACCCTGATGCTCTACGCCGCCCCGCCCGAGTCCGCCTCCGCCGGATCCGCCGCCTCCGCGGCCGGATCCGGGCCGGGGGACGGCGTTCAGGACACCCCGCCGCCGGTCGGGGGACTCAAGCCCACAAATCCGTGATGGATACACCCAGTTCGCCCAGCAGGGAGCGCAGCAGCGGCAGCGACAGCCCGATCACGTTGCCGGGATCCCCGTCGATGCCCTCGATGAACGGCGCCGACAGCCCGTCCAGGGTGAACGCCCCCGCCACGTGCAGCGGCTCGCCGCTCGCCACGTACGCCGCGACCTCGGCGTCCGTCGGCTCGCCGAACCGGACCGTCGTGGAGGCCGTCGCCGACACCTGACGGCCGGTCGTCGTGTCGATCACGCAGTGGCCCGTACGCAGGATTCCGGACCGCCCGCGCATCGCCTTCCAGCGCGCGATGGCCTCCTCGGCGTCCGCCGGCTTGCCCAGCGCCTCGCCGTCCAGCTCCAGCACGGAGTCGCAGCCGATCACCAGCGCGCCCGAGGCCTCGCCCAGGGCCGCCACGACCGCCGCCTTCGCCTCGGCCAGCGCCAGCGCCAGCTCGGCCGGCTCGTCGTGGTCCAGCGCGTCCTCGTCGAAGCCGCTGACGATCACGTGCGGGGCGAGCCCTGCCTGCCGCAGCAGGTTCAGCCGGGCGGGGGAGGCGGAGGCGAGGACGAGCGAGCGCGGTTCGACAGTCATGGTGGCCATCGTAGGGGCGCTGCGGGGTACCCCTAGAAGTGGTCGGCCGACTAGAAGTGGTCGGCTAAGTGGTCCACGCCGAGTACGTAGACCACGACGAGCATGGCCAGCGCCAGCACCACCGTCAGCCGCCGGACCATCGCCTGCGCGTCGCGCATGTCCTTCGGCGGCTCGTTCTTGGGATCGGACCAGAGCATGCTCCGATCCTGTCCCCGGGACGGCAGCGGCGCCTGAGTACCCGTACTCAGGCGCCACCGCCCGTTCACACCATCTTCGCCACGGCCGTGGTCCGGCCGGGCCGGCCGGACTAACCGGGCCAGTACGTACGGCCCCACGCCCGCGGCCCCGGCTGCGGCAGCCGGTGCCGTGCCACCCGGGCGGGCGCCGCCCACTCGTCCGCCGCCCGCGGCGCGCCCGACGGCGCCGATGCCAGCGCCGCCGCGCGCGCTTGGACCACCGCCAGTGCGGCGGCCAGCTCCTCCGGGGTCGGGTTTCCCTTGACGACCTTGATCACCACAGGACTGACCTCCTAGAGGGGGATGTTGCCGTGCTTCTTCGGCGGCAGGGACTCCCGCTTGGTGCGGAGCTGGCGCAGCCCCTTCACCACGTGCGCCCGCGTCTCCGACGGCATGGTCACCGCGTCGATGTAACCGCGCTCGGCGGCCGTGTACGGGTTGAGCAGCGTGTCCTCGTACTCGGCGATGAGCCGCGCACGGGTCTCCTCGGCGTTGCCCGCCTCCTCGGCCTCGGCGATCGCGCGGCGGTGCAGGATGTTGACCGCGCCCTGCGCGCCCATGACGGCGATCTGCGCCGTCGGCCAGGCCAGGTTGAGGTCCGCGCCCAGGTGCTTGGAGCCCATGACGTCGTACGCGCCGCCGAAGGCCTTGCGGGTGATGACGGTGATCAGGGGGACGGTGGCCTCGGCGTACGCGTAGATCAGCTTCGCGCCGCGCCGGATGATTCCGTTGTACTCCTGGTCGGTGCCCGGCAGGAAGCCCGGCACGTCCACGAACGTCAGCACCGGGATGTTGAAGGCGTCGCACGTCCGGACGAACCGCGCCGCCTTCTCGGAGGCGTCGATGTCCAGGCAGCCGGCGAACTGCATCGGCTGGTTGGCGACGACACCCACCGGGTGGCCCTCGACCCGGCCGAAGCCGGTCAGGATGTTCGGCGCGAAGAGCGACTGCGTCTCCAGGAACTCCGCGTCGTCGAGCACGTGCTCGATCACGGTGTGCATGTCGTACGGCTGGTTCGCGCTGTCCGGGATCAGTACGTCGAGCTCGCGGTCGGCGTCGGAGGCCTCGGTGTCCGCCTCCTCCGGGAACGCGGGCGGCTCGGAGAGGTTGTTCGACGGCAGGTACGAGAGCAGCGACTTCACGTACTCGATGGCGTCCTTCTCGTCGCCCGCCATGTGGTGCGCGACGCCGGACGTGCTGTTGTGCGTCCGGGCCCCGCCCAGCTCCTCGAAGCCCACGTCCTCGCCGGTGACCGTCTTGATGACGTCCGGGCCGGTGATGAACATGTGCGAGGTCTGGTCGACCATGACCGTGAAGTCGGTGATGGCGGGGGAGTAGACGGCGCCGCCCGCGCAGGGCCCCACGACGAGGCTGATCTGCGGGATGACTCCGGAGGCGTGGACGTTGCGGCGGAAGATCTCCCCGTACATGCCCAGCGCGCTGACACCCTCCTGGATGCGGGCGCCGCCGGAGTCGTTGATGCCGATGACCGGGCAGCCGGTCTTCAGCGCGAAGTCCATGACCTTGATGATCTTCTGGCCGTAGACCTCGCCGAGGGCTCCGCCGAAGACGGTGAAGTCCTGCGAGAACACCGCCACCGGGCGGCCGTCCACCGTGCCGTAGCCGGTGACGACGCCGTCGCCGTAGGGGCGGGTCTTCTCCAGCCCGAAGTTGGTGGAACGGTGCCGGGCGAACTCGTCCAGCTCGACGAAGGAACCTTCGTCGAGCAGCAGGGCCACCCGCTCACGCGCCGTCAGCTTGCCCTTGGCGTGCTGCTTCTCCACGGCACGCGAGGACCCGGCGTGGGTGGCTTCGTCGATGCGGCGCTGCAGATCCGCGATCTTGCCCGCGGTGGTGTGCATGTCGATCGGCTCTGACGGTTGTGACATCGGGGTCGCGGCTCCCTGCGTGGTGTCAACGGCCTGGTCAATTGGATGACTACTGCTGGCTACTGGTGCGTAGCGTATCGGCGGGCATGGCGCTCGGCAGTGCGGCGTTTGACACACCTACATTGGCTTGCATGACGCCATCAGATGCATCAGCTGGAGCTTCCGCCGGTCGCTGGTCGAACCTGGACCGGCCGCCCCTGAACGCCGCGGCCCTGCAGCGGGCCCTCGTCACCGGGGAAGGGCTGTGGACCTCCCTGGAGGTCGTCGCCGCCACCGGGTCGACCAATTCCGATCTCGCGGCCCGGGCGGCGCAGCTGCCCGAGGGGGCCGTGCTCGTCGCCGAGGAGCAGACCGCCGGGCGCGGGCGCCTCGACCGCAGCTGGGTCGCGCCGGCCCGGTCCGGGCTGTTCTTCTCCGTCCTGCTCAAGCCGGGCGGCGCCGTGCCGCAGGAGCGGTGGGGGTGGCTGACCCTGCTGGCCGGGGTGGCCACCGCGACCGGGCTCTCGCGGGCGGCGGGCGTGGACACCGCCCTCAAGTGGCCCAACGACCTGCTGGTCACCGTGGACGGGGAGGAGCGCAAGACCGGCGGGATCCTCGCCGAGCGGGTCGACGACGGCGTGGTCATCGGGATCGGGCTCAACGTCAGCCTCACCGAGGACGAGCTGCCGGTGCCGACCGCCGGGTCCCTCGCGCTGGCCAAGGCGTCCGTGACCGACCGGGACCCGCTGCTGAGGGCCGTGCTCCGCTCCCTGGAGCAGTGGTACGGGAACTGGCGCGCGGCCGGCGGCGACCCCGCCTCCAGCGGCCTCCAGGAGACCTACGCGGCGGGCTGCGCGACCCTGGGCCGTCACGTCCGCGCGGAGCTGCCCGGGGGCCGCACGCTCACCGGAACGGCCGAAGCGGTCGATACCGACGGCCGCCTGGTGGTCCGTACGGCCGAGGGAGCGCACGAAGCGGTGGGAGCCGGGGACGTCGTCCACCTGCGGTCGGTGCACTGAGGGCCGGCCGGACCCGGACGGAGCGAGCCGCAAAACGGGGAGGGGGAGTGAGCTACGGCACACCTGCCGTATGGTTTAGGCGATCCCGGTACTCGTGGTGATCACCCGGTTCGGCAGGGCAGTGCGCACGGAAATGGACAGGAGGCGGCCCTTGACCGTCGACGACTCTACGTCCAGCGCGTCGGCCCCAGGGCCCACGGGTCCTGGTACGCCGATCGGGCGTGACCAGCACACCCCGCTGCACGAGGTGGACCACACGGCCCATCCGACGGCGGACCCCCTCGCGATCAGGCTCGAACAGCTGATCCTGGGCGCCGAGCGCCGGTACACCCCCTTCCAGGCCGCCCGCAGTGCCGGCGTCTCGATGGAGCTCGCCTCCCGCTTCTGGCGGGCCATGGGCTTCGCGGACATCGGCCAGGCCAAGGCCCTGACGGAAGCGGACGTACTGGCGCTGCGCCGGCTCGCGGGCCTGGTCGAGGCCGGGCTGCTGTCCGAGCCGATGGCGGTGCAGGTGGCGCGGTCCACCGGGCAGACCACGGCACGCCTCGCGGAGTGGCAGATCGACTCGTTCCTGGAGGGGCTGACGGAGCCGCCGGAGCCGGGGATGACCCGTACGGAGGTCACGTACCCCCTCGTCGAGCTGCTCCTGCCCGAGCTGGAGGAGTTCCTCGTCTACGTGTGGCGCCGCCAGCTGGCGGCCGCCACCGGGCGTGTCGTGCAGGTGGCGGACGACGAGGAGATGGTCGACCGGCGGCTCGCGGTGGGCTTCGCCGACCTGGTGGGATTCACCCGTCTGACGCGGCGGCTGGAGGAGGAGGAGCTCGGCGAGCTGGTCGAGTCCTTCGAGACGACGTCGGCGGACCTGGTGGCGGCGCACGGCGGCCGGCTGATCAAGACGCTCGGCGACGAGGTGCTGTACTGCGCCGACGACGCGGCGACGGCGGCGGAGATCGCGCTGCGGCTCATCGAGACGATGGAGGCCGATCCGCAGATGCCCGAGCTGCGGGTCGGGATCGCCTTCGGCACGGTGACGACCCGGATGGGCGACGTCTTCGGGACCACGGTGAACCTGGCGAGCCGGCTGACGTCTATAGCCCCCAAGGACGCGGTGCTGGTGGACGGGGCGATGGCCGAGGAGCTGGGCCGGACCGGGGCGGCACCCGTCTCCGAGAAGGAGGCCGAGTCGGAGGAGGGCGGCGGCGGGTACCGCTTCGCGCTCCAGCCGATGTGGCAGCGTCCGGTGCGCGGGCTGGGCGTCGTGGAGCCCTGGTCGCTGACCAGGCGGAAGCCTAAGATCCCCGGGTAACGTTCGTTAACCGGGAGGGTCCTGTGGCTGTGGAGTCTGAGTTCGTGGCGGTACGTCGGCACGATGGCGGGGTCGCGGAGCTGGTCCTGGACCGGCCCAAGGCGATGAACGCGGTGTCCACGCAGATGGCCCGCGCCATCGGGGCGGCCTGCGCCGAGCTCGCCGCGGACGCGTCCGTACGGGTGGTCGTGCTCACCTCGACCGCGGAGCGGGCGTTCTGCGTGGGGGCGGACCTCAAGGAGCGCAACTCCCTGTCGGACGCCGAGCTGGTGCGGCAGCGGCCGACCACGCGCGGGGCGTACGGGGGCGTACTGGAGCTGCCGATGCCGACGATCGCCGCCGTGCACGGCTTCGCGCTGGGTGGCGGCTTCGAGCTGGCCCTGGCCTGCGACGTGATCGTCGCCGACGAGACCGCGGTGGTCGGCCTGCCCGAGGTGTCGGTGGGCGTGATCCCCGGCGGCGGGGGTACGCAGCTGCTGCCGCGCCGGGTCGGTGCGGCGCGGGCCGCCGAGCTGATCTTCACGGCGCGCCGGGTGGAGGCGGCCGAGGCGCTGTCCCTGGGCCTGGTGGACTCGGTGGTCCCGGCGGGCACGGACACGGCCGAGGCCCTCGACCTGGCCGGCCGGATGGCGGCGAACTCCCCCGTCGGGCTGCGGGCCGCCAAGCGGGCGCTGCGGCTGGGGCACGGGATGGACCTGGCGGCCGGTCTGGAGATCGAGGACGCGGCCTGGCGGACGGTGGCCTTCTCGGGCGACCGGGCCGAGGGCGTGGCGGCGTTCAACGAGAAGCGCAAGCCGAACTGGCCCGGGCAGTAGCCCTTCGGGGACGCCGCGCGGTCGTCGCGTCGCCATCGCACCGCCTTCGCGTCGCCGCCACCGTCACCGCTAGTGATCCTGTCGCCACCGAAAGTCGCGCCACCTATCACTAAATCGGGCAAAACTCCCTAACCTGGTGTGATGGGAGTCGACGGGCGGCTGCGAGCCGTGGTGAGCCTCGCGCAGGCGATGGCCGCCGCGTGCGCGCCGCGGGACAGTGTGCGGGCGGCTGCGCGGGGCGCGCGGGTGGCCCTGGACGGCTCCTTCGCCGCGATCTCCGCGTGGGAGCGCGAGCGGGGGCGCCTGCGCGTGCTCGTGAACGAGGGGGAGCGGCGGACCGGGGAGGAGGAGTTCCCCGAGGACGAGTCCTATCCCGTCCACGACTTCCCCGAGGTCACCGAGTTCCTGCACGAGCGCTGGGTGGGCGGCGGCGGCCCGCACGCCTGGGTCGAGAGCGCCGTCGGCGACCGGTCGGGCCACCGCGGCGAGGCCCTGCGCCGGCGCGGGCGCGGGACCTGCGTGGTCGCGCCCATCGTGCTCAGCGGGCGGGCCTGGGGTGAGCTGTACGTGGCCCGGGACGAGGGGCTGCCCGACTTCGACGAGGACGACGCCGAGTTCGCGACCGTGCTCGCCGCCGTGGTCGCCGCCGGGCTCGCGCAGAACGAGCGGCTGGCCGAGGCCCGGCGCCTGGCCTTCACCGATCCGCTCACCGGCCTCGCCAACCGGCGGGCGGTCGACATGCGGCTCGACGAGGCCCTGGAGGAGCACCGGCGGACGGGGGTCGTGGTCAGCCTCGTGGTCTGCGACCTGAACGGGCTGAAGAAGGTCAACGACACCCAGGGCCACGCCATGGGCGACCGGCTGCTGGAGCGGTTCGGGTCGGTGCTGAGCCTGTGCGGGGCGATGCTGCCCGGCGCGCTGGTGGCGCGCCTCGGCGGCGACGAGTTCTGCCTGGTCGGGGTGGGTCCCACGGCGGACGAGGTGGTGCGGGTCACCGAGGAGCTGTGCACCCGGGCCGCCGAGCTGGAACTGGGCGAGGGCGTGGCCTGCGGGGTGGCCTCCACCGGGGACCCGATCGGGCTGGTCAAGTCCTCCCGGCGGCTGTTCCGCCTCGCCGACGCGGCCCAGTACAAGGCGAAGGCCGCCCGTTCGGCCAAGCCGGTGGTGGCGGGGCGGGACACCGCGGTGGTCCGCCTCGCCGACGCGGCCGCCCAGGAGGCTCCGGGGGAGCGGCGCCGCTTCCGAGGGCGTCCATGACCGCCCCCCGGCGCGTGGCCGGCCGGGGCCGACGGTAAGGGGTCCTCGTACTGCGCGATCGTGACAGTTCTAGCTAGTGACATGTAGCGATTCAATCCGTAGGGTGCTGAATATGGATATGCACACTGTCGTGGTGGGGACGTCCGGGACCACCGCTGAGGACGTCATCGCCGTCGCCCGCGGCAACGCCCGGGTCGAACTGTCCGGCGAGGCCCTCGACGCGCTCGCCCGCGCCCGGGAGATCGTCGACGCGCTCGCCGCCAAGCCCGAGCCCGTCTACGGGGTGTCCACCGGATTCGGCGCCCTCGCCTCCCGGCACATCAGCCCCGAGCTGCGCGCCCAGCTCCAGCGCAACATCGTCCGCTCGCACGCCGCGGGCATGGGTCCGCGCGTGGAACGCGAGGTCGTCCGCGCGCTGATGTTCCTCCGGCTCAAGACCGTCGCCTCCGGGCACACCGGCGTACGGCCCTCCGTCGCCCAGACCATGGTCGACGTGCTCAACGCCGGGATCACCCCCGTCGTCCACGAGTACGGCTCCCTCGGCTGCTCCGGCGACCTCGCACCGCTGTCCCACTGCGCGCTCGCGCTCATGGGCGAGGGCGACGCCGAGGGCCCGGACGGAACCGTCCGCCCCGCCGGGGAGCTGCTCGCCGAGGCCGGCATCGAGCCCGTCGAGCTCCGCGAGAAGGAGGGCCTGGCCCTCCTCAACGGCACCGACGGCATGCTCGGCATGCTGGTCATGGCCCTCGCCGACCTCGGCAAGCTCTACACCGCCGCCGACATCACCGCCGCGCTGACGCTGGAGGCGCTGCTCGGTACGGAGAAGGTGCTCCAGCCCGAGCTGCACGCCATCCGCCCGCACCCGGGGCAGGGCGCCTCCGCGGCGAACATGGCCGCCGTCCTGAAGGACTCCGGGCTCGTCCGCCACTACCAGGAGGAGACCGCCCCGCGCGTGCAGGACGCCTACTCCGTGCGCTGCGCCCCGCAGGTCGCCGGCGCGGGCCGCGACACCATGGCGCACGCCGCCCTGGTGGCCTCCCGCGAGCTCGCCGCCGCCGTGGACAACCCGGTGGTCCTGCCCGACGGGCGCGTCGAGTCCAACGGCAACTTCCACGGGGCCCCGGTCGCGTACGTCCTGGACTTCCTGGCCATCGCGGCCGCCGACCTCGGCTCCATCGCCGAGCGGCGCACCGACCGGCTGCTCGACAAGAACCGCTCGCACGGCCTGCCGCCGTTCCTCGCGGACGACGCCGGCGTCGACTCCGGGCTGATGATCGCCCAGTACACGCAGGCCGCGCTGGTCAGCGAGATGAAGCGGCTCGCGGTGCCGGCCTCCGCCGACTCGATCCCCTCCTCCGCGATGCAGGAGGACCACGTCTCCATGGGGTGGTCGGCCGCGCGCAAGCTCCGTACCGCCGTCGACAACCTGACCCGGATCATCGCCATCGAGATGTACGCGGCGACCCGCGCCATCGAGCTGCGCCACGGTCTCACCCCCGCCCCGGCCAGCCGGGCCGCGATCGCGGCCGCCCGGGCGGCGGGCGTGCAGGGTCCCGGGCCGGACCGTTTCCTCGCCCCTGACCTGGCCGCCGCCGACGAGTTCATCCGTATGGGAGGCCTCGTCGACGCGGTGGAAGGCGTGACGGGACCGCTCGCCTGACACCGTCCGCACGCGCAGCGAAGGGCCGCCCCCGGTGGGGGCGGCCCTTCGCCGTTCACGCAGTGCGGGAGCGGCGTACGGAGAAGGCCACGAAGCCGGCGCCGACGCCGAGGAAGAGCGTGCCGCCCAGGAGGTACGGGGTGGTGTCGGCGGAGCCGGTGTCGGCGAGCACGACGGCCGCCGGACGGGCGTCCGGCGGCGCGTCCGGCCCCGCCGCCGTCAGGTCGGCCGTCAGGGTCGTCGTCCGGTCCGTGTTCGCGGACGAGGGCGCGCCGGAGCGGCCTGGTGCCTGCTCCGGTGCGGTGGCGTTGGCCGATGGTACGAACCAGAGGGCGGCGAGGAGGGTTGTCGCTCCGAGAGCGGTGAGCAGCGGTCGACGTGCGGACACGGTGCGATCCCCCTTGTGGCAGCAGCGAATTGGCCGTGTGCGGTGATGCTACGGAAAGGGGCGGGTCGTGGGAAAGTCAGGGCTTCCGCGGGCTTACTCTCCGTCGTATGAACTCTTCAGAGACATCACGATACGTACGCCTTCGGGTGGATTTGGTACTTGAGGTGCCGGACCCGCAGGCACTGACCGGAGCCGCGCTCGCGCACATCGAGGCCGACGAGTTCATGCCGGACGAGGAGCGCGGCCACGCCGAGTCCGCCGTCAGGGAGGACGAATCGGAGGCCCTGGCCTACCTGGTCGACCCCACCGACCTGGTCCTGGAGATCCCCGGCGTGGAGCTCGCCCAGGCCTCCTGGAGCAGCGAGCCCGTCGAATACGACCCCGAGTCCATGGAGTGGGACATGGGCGAGGAAGATGGGGACTTCGACGAAGAGACCGACAACGCCTGACCGTGTGGTGGCCCACATCCCAACGGAATGTGGAACCGAACCGCTCCGTTATCGCGTTGTCATGGCGAGGCAGGGGGTGTTTCCCCCTGCCCGGCCAACCCCGGGACGGCAGCTCCGGGGGTTCCGGCAACGATGGAGTGGCGTGTGAGGACGGACAGCAAGCGGCGGAGAAGGTCCCTGGTGGCCGTATCCGCCGTGCTCGGCGGTGTACTGATGCTCTCGGCCTGCAATGACGGGGGCGGCGAACCGAAGGGCAGCGGCGACAGCAGCAAGTCCCAGGCGGATGTCGACGCGGCGGCGGCCAAGGACGCCTCCAAGGCCCGAATAACCATCACGCCGAAGGACGGCGCCACCAATGTCGGCCTCAACGACGCGACGAACGTCGCCGTCGCCGACGGCACCCTGACGCAGGTGGAGCTGAAGACCAGCGAGGGCGCGGCCGTGACGGGCAAGATCGCCGCGGACGGCAAGAGCTGGAAGCCGGACGCCGCGCTGAAGCGCTCCACGAAGTACGCCCTGTCGGCGACCGCGAAGGACGCCGACGGCAAGGAGGCGCACGAGAACGCCTCCTTCACCACCGTCTCCCCGGAGAACAGCTTCGTCGGCTCGTTCATCCCGGACGACGGCCAGACGGTCGGCGTGGGCATGCCGGTCTCGATCACCTTCAACAAGCCGATCAAGGACCAGAAGGCGGTCCAGGCGGCGATCACGGTCACCTCCAGCAGCGGCCAGGAAGTCGTCGGCCACTGGTTCGGCGCGCAGCGCCTGGACTTCCGGCCGGAGCAGTACTGGCAGGCGAACTCCACCGTCACGATGAAGCTGGCGCTGGAGGGCGTCCAGGGCGCCCCCGGCGTCCAGGGCGTCCAGAACAAGACCGTCACCTTCAAGATCGGCCGCAGCCAGGTCTCCACGGTCGACACGAAGACCAAGAAGATGACGGTCACCCGGGACGGCGCGGTCCTCAAGACCATCCCGATCTCGGCGGGCTCGCCGGAGAACCCGACCTACAACGGCCAGATGGTGATCTCCGAGAAGTTCAAGGAGACCCGGATGGACGGTTCGACCGTCGGTTTCAAGAACGACGAGGGGAAGGGCGAGTACGACATCAAGGATGTCCCGCACGCCATGCGCCTGTCCCAGTCCGGCACCTTCATCCACGGCAACTACTGGGGTGCGGACTCGGTCTTCGGCAGCGCGAACACCAGCCACGGCTGTGTCGGCCTGAACGACGCCAAGGGCGCGGGTGACCCGAACCAGCCGGCCGCCTGGTTCTTCGACAACTCGCTCATCGGCGACGTGGTCACCGTGGTGAACTCCCCGGACAAGACCATCAAGCCGGACAACGGCCTCAACGGCTGGAACATGAGCTGGGCGGAGTGGAAGGCCGGCGCGGCCTCCTGACGGAGCCCCTGACGGCACGGCGCATCCGGGCGGACGGCGGGAACCCCACGGGGTTCCCGCCGTCCGCCTTTTCGGACCGGGTCCGTGCGCGACGAGGCCACCTCACGAAAACCCCTGAGCGCGGCCGAACCGCCGGCCTAGGGTCGGGGGCATGACGATCCGATCCCTCACCCTGCCCCCGGCCGCCGCCGAAGTCGACGGCTGGCTGGGGGTACTGGCCGCCGCCGGGGCCGCCGACCTGCCGCACCTGGCGCCGCCCTCCCGGGTGGAGGTCGCCGGGCGGCTGTGCGTGGCGCCGCAACGCGGACGCGCCGCGCTGTGGGCGGCGGACGGGGGCGAGGGAGTGGCGGCCCTGCTCCTGTTCACGGACGAGGCCAACCGGCACACCGCGTACCTCGACGTGCTCGCGGTACGTCCCGAGGCGCGGCGGCGGGGGATCGGCACCGCCCTGTGGCAGCGGGTCAGGGAGGAACTGCTGGCGCAGGGGCGGACCTCCGTCGCGACGATGGTCGACCTGGGAGGCCCGGGCCAGGCGTTCGCCGAGTCGCTCGGGTTCGCATGCGTGCTGCCCATGGCCTGGTACGTACAGGAAGTGCCGCGGCGGCAGCCGCGGCAGGCCGGGGAACCGGCCGTACCGGGATACGAACTGCGGGCCTGGCACGGACTGGTGGCCGACGAGTGGGCAGCGCCGGTGGCCACGGCCCACGGGGCGATGGAGGACGCGCCCACGGGGGACATGGACGAGAACATCGAGCCCTGGACGGCGCAGCGGCTCCACGCGGCGCAGCGGCTGATCCTTGACCGGGGCGGCGAGCTGACCACGGTCGCGGCGGTCACCGAGGCCGGCGAGGTGGCGGCGTACACGGAGCTCGTCCTGCCGGACCCGGGCGGCCCGCGGGCCCTCCAGTACGACACGGTCGTCGTCCCCGCCCACCGCGGCCACGGCCTCGGCCGCGCGGTGAAGCGGCGGATGCTGGAGCTCGCCGGGCAGCGGTATCCCGCTCTGCGGCAGATCGCCACGACGGTGGCCGACGAGAACGCACCCATGCGCGCGGTGAACGAGGCACTGGGCTACCGCCAAGAACGCGGCGCGGCGTACTTCCAGCTCAAGCTGTAGCCGCCGGATCGCGCCCCTCGGCCCCGTCCGAGGGGACGGACGGCACGGACGGGGCCGACGGGGCCGACCACGACGTCAGCAGGCGCAGCGCGTCCGCGGACGGGGAGCCCGGCGCCGCGTGGAAGGTGACCAGGGACTGCGCCGGATCGTCCGGGAGCCTCAGCGTCTCGAAGGCCAGGTGCATCTCACCCACCAGCGGATGCCGCAGCCGCTTCACCCCGTGCGTCTTGTCCGCCACCGTGTGCGCCGCCCAGAGCCGCCGGAACTCCTCGTCCTTCACCGACAACTCCCCGACCAGCGCCGACAGCTGCTCGTCGTCCGGGTTCTGGCCGGCATACATCCGCAGGTTGCTCACCACCTCGCACGCCCGGCACTCCCAGTCCGCGTACAGCTCCGCCGTCGCCGGGTCCAGGAACACCAGCCGCACCAGGTTCCGCTCCGCCGCCGGCAGCCTCCCGAAGTCCCCGAAGACCGCCGCCGCCAGCCGGTTCCAGCCGATGACGTCCTGCCGGTGCCCCACGAGGTACGCCGGTACGCCCTCCATCGCGTCCATCAGCGTCCGCAGCTCGGGCCGGACCTGCTGCGGGCGATGACTCTGGCGGCGCCTGCGCGCCTTCGGGCGGGCCAGGTGCATCAGGTGCGCCTGCTCCGAACCGTCCAGGCGCAGCGCCCGCGCGATCGCGTCGAGGACCTCCGCCGACACGTTGGTCCCGCCGCCCTGCTCCAGGCGCGTGTAGTACGCGACCGACACCCCCGCCAGTTGCGCCAGTTCCTCGCGGCGCAGCCCGGGCACACGCCGGCGGCGCCCGTAGTCGGGCAGGCCCACGTCCTCGGGGCGCAGCCGGGCACGGCGGGAGCGAAGGAACTCGCCGAGCTCGGTGCGCTGGTCAAGCTGGTCCATACGGCCAGTATCCCCGCCCGGCCGGCCGCGGCGCGGTCCTGAGCCTGACCCCGCCAAGGGTAGGTTTGCCGGTCCTAGGCTGGACAGGGGGCTGGGTGGGTTCGCGGCGGCAGCGCAGGCTGGAGCCCGTCGCCGCAGCGCACAGGGCTGCGGCGGCACACCGCCAGCGTCACCCGCCGAGGAGCACCCATGTCCGTCACCCAGGTCGCCGCCTACGCCGCCCCCGCCCCCAAGGCCCCGCTGGAGCGCATCACCGTCCCCCGCCGCGCCGTCGGCGAGCACGACGTCCTCATCGACATCAAGTACGCCGGCATCTGCCACTCCGACATCCACCAGGCCCGCGACGGCTGGGGCGAGGGCATCTACCCGATGGTCCCCGGGCACGAGATAGCCGGGGTCGTCACCCAGGTCGGCCCGGGCGTCACCAGGTTCGCGGCCGGGGACCGGGTGGGCGTCGGCTGCTTCGTCGACTCCTGCCGTGAGTGCGAGTACTGCCTGCGCGGGCAGGAGCAGTTCTGCGCCAACGGCACGACCGGCACGTACAACGCGCTCGACAAGAACGGCGAGCCCACGTACGGCGGTTACTCCACCCACCTCGTCGTCGACGAGAACTACGCCGTCCGCATCCCCGACGGCCTCGCCCTCGACGTCGCCGCCCCGCTGCTCTGCGCCGGCATCACCCTCTACTCGCCGCTGATGCACTGGCAGGCGGGCCCCGGCAAGAAGGTCGCGATCGTCGGCCTCGGCGGACTCGGTCACATGGGCGTGAAGATCGCGGCGGCCCTGGGCGCGGAAGTGACCGTCCTGTCCCAGTCCCTGCGCAAGAAGGAGGACGGTCTGAAGCTGGGCGCCTCCCACTACTACGCCACCGACGACGAGACCACCTTCGAGGAGCTGGCCGGCAGCTTCGACCTGATCCTGTCCACCGTGTCGGCGCCGCTCGGCCTGGACCGGTACCTCGCGCTGCTGAAGGTCGACGGCGCGCTGGTGAACGTCGGCGCCCCGGAGGAGCCGGTCGAGCTGAACCTCTTCTCCGTCATCGGCGGCCGCAAGACCCTCGCCGGATCGATGATCGGCGGGATCGCCGAGACCCAGGAGATGCTGGACTTCTGCGCCGAGCACGGGCTGGGCTCGGAGATCGAGCTGATCCGCGCCGAGCAGATCAACGAGGCGTACGAGCGGGTCCTGGGCAGCGACGTCCGCTACCGCTTCGTGATCGACGCCTCGACGATCTGACCGGACCGGCCCAGCGCCGTACGGAGCCGGTCGCGGGCCTCGGTCTGTGCGGCGATCCGGGCCTCCAGGACGGCGAGCCGCTCCCGGGCCACCGCCAGCCCCTTCGGGGACGGCGGCCCGGCGGCCACGTCGCCGTCCAGGCACGGCAGGAACACGTGCACGTCGGCCAGCGTGAGACCCGCCTCCAGCAGCGCCCGGATGTTGCGGACCCGTACGGCGGCCTGCTCGCCGTAGACCCGGTAGCCGTTCGGCGCCCGCTCGGAGGAGATCAGCCCGGCCTGCTCGTAGTGGCGCAGGGCGCGCGGGGTGGTCCCGGTGGCTTCGGCGAGTTCCCCGATCAGCATGGGGGTCATGGTGCCAAGGCGGGCGCTACGCCACCAACGCGCCCCCGTCGACGGGGAGTACGGCCCCGGTCACGAACGACGCCGCCGGGTCCGCGAGCCGGCACACCGCCCAGGCGACCTCCTCCGGCCGGCCCACCCGCCCCAGCGGAGTACGGGCCACCTGCCACGCCCGCACCTGCCCGGCCCGCTCGGAGCTCAGCCCCTGGTGCTCGGCGATCGGTGTGTCCACCGCGCCCGGTGCGACCGCCACGACCCGGATGCCGCGCGGCGCGAGCTCCACGGCCCAGCTGCGGGTGAGGGTGTCGAGGGCGGCCTTGCCGGCGGCGTAGAGGGAGTTGCCGGGCCAGCCGCGCTGCCCGATGGCGGTGGTGACGTTGACGACGACCCCGGCCGGGGCGGCCTCCAGGGCGGGGAGGGCGGCCTGGGTGAGGAGTACCGGCGCGACCAGATTGGTGGCCAGCTGGTCTGCGATGTCCTGGGCGGCCAGGCCGCCGAGCGGGCCGCTGCGCACGATCCCGGCGTTGTTCACGATCACGTCGAGCCTGCCGTGGGCGTCCAGGACGGCCCGGACGATCCGCTCCGGGCCGCCGGGGGCGGTCACGTCGCCGGTCAGGGGATGGATGCCGGGATGGCCTTCGGCCGCCCCGGCGAGCGGCTCGGGCCGCCGGCCCACGGCGACCACGAGGTCGCCGCCGGAGGCGAAGGCCCGGGCGGTGGCCCGGCCGATGCCGGTGCCGGCGCCGGTGACGAGGATGACGCGTGGGGTGGTGACGCTGGTGTCCGTGGTGTCCATGGAGAGAGTGGACAACCCTGCCGCCAGTGGCAAGGTCAAGCGGGGCGGGCGGGCAGTGCCCGCCGCACCCGCTGTACGAATGGGGCCAGGGAGGGCTAAGGGACGTACCACTGCTGGGTCTTGATCCCCGGAGTGCACGTGGTGACGGCCAGCTCCTTGCCCGGGCCGTTGTCGGTCAGGCAGTTCTGGCCCGCGTAGTCCTTGATGTAATACGCGGTCCCGAGCATCGCGTGCGAGGCGGTGAGCCTGGGCCCGGCCGCGGAGCGGGCGATGCCGAAGTCGGTCACCGTGACCCGGCCGTCGGGACGGACCAGTCCCGCCAGTCGCTCGACCTCGGCCACGACATGGACGGGAATACCGCCGGCAACGTGAGCGTGATCGGGGTCGTACTCCCAGCGCCAGTCGTGGCTCACGGCCGGTGGGCGGCGAGAGCGGCGTGGGCCGTGTCGAGGATTCTGCCGATCTCGGCGGCGGCCCGCCGGGCCTGCGAGGCGTCGCCCGTAGCAGCAGTGTCCTCCCAGCGCCGCAGCTCCTCGGCGAGCCGCGGTTGGCGCTGGACGTGGACATATGCCGCCCACTGGGCGATGAACCGCTGCAACGGGGCCAGGTCGGAGCTGTGCCGGGACTGGTCCGCCGCCAGGTCCAGCTCGCGGGTGAAAGCGGGCAGCGCCGCCGGGGAGACCTGGGCGACGGCCTGCCGCAGCGCTGTCACGGTGGACGGCGGCTGCGGGATGAGCGGCTGCCCGGCGGCGGACGTGGTCACGGTTGCTCCCATGGGCGAGATCCTGGGCCCCGCCGCCAGCGTACCCAGCTCAATGCGCGGCCCCCCACCCGAAAGGGTGAGTCAAACGGTTCGTTACTCCGCCGGTGCCACACCGATCGGGCAGGAGACGCCCGTGCCGCCGATGCCGCAGTACCCGCCGGGGTTCTTGTCCAGGTACTGCTGGTGATGGGCTTCCGCAGGCCAGAAGGGGCGGTCCGATGCCGGGAGGACGGCCGTGGTGATCTCGCCGTGGCCCGAGGCGGTGAGGACGCGCTGGTAGGCCGTGCGGGAGGCCTCGGCCGTCGCCTGCTGGGCGGGGGAGTGGGTGTAGACCGACGAGCGGTACTGGGTGCCGACGTCGTTGCCCTGGCGGAAGCCCTGCGTGGGGTCGTGCGACTCCCAGAACAGCTTCAGCAGGGTCTCGTACGACACCAGGGACGGGTCGAAGACCACGCGGACGACCTCGGTGTGGCCGGTCAGGCCCGAGCAGACCTCCTCGTAGGTCGGGTTCTCCGTGTAGCCGCCCTGGTAACCGGCCAGGGTGGTCCACACTCCGGGGGTCTGCCAGAACTTGCGCTCCGCGCCCCAGAAACAGCCCAGGCCGAAGTCGGCCACTTCGAGGTGCGCGGGATACGGGCCGGCCAGCGGGTTGCCCAGCACGGTGTGCTTCTCGGGCAGGCCGAAGAGAGGCTCCGCGCGGCCGGTCAGGGCCTCCTCGCGGGTGGGGAGCTCGGGCGTACGGCGGTACGAGAACATGGGGTTCCCTCCTTGTCACCGATGACAACGGGCGGGGGCGGGCCGGGATTCCCCGGCCCGCCCCCGCCCCGCTCCGCGTCACACTTCCGTAAGGTCCCCGTGCGGGCGGCTCACGCGTTCCGCGTCACCTGGCGCACGCAGTAGTCCCGCGCCTGCAGGTAGCGGGCCTTGCTGTCCGCCGATCACGGGGCGAGCACCAGCTTTCGCAGGGATTCGGTGTCGGGCTGGTCGGCGACGGCCGCGTCCAGGGCCAGGCCGAGCTGGTCCTCGAAGCCGTCGGACGGGTAGCGCAGGGTGGCCGACTCGGACCACGACAGCTGCCAGCGGGCGGCGCCGCGCGCCGTCAGCTCGGCGGTGACCAGCTGGCCGAGGGCGCGCCGGACGACCGGGCGGGCGAACTCGCGCGCCGCGCGGCCCGTGGCGGCGGCCGCCTGCTCGGACTTCGGCGGCAGGCGGTCGGCGATCCGCCAGCGCACCGCCGGGTCGGCGTCGATCGCGTCCAGCAGGGCGGCCAGTTCCGGGCCCGCGCCCTCGGCGGTGAGGGCCTCGCGGACCTCCTCCGCGCCCCGGGCGACGTACTGGGTCATCGACTCGTGGACCAGGTCCTCCCAGTCCACCCGCTTGAGGGCGAGCGCCTGCGGGCTGAGGACGGCCTGCTCCAGCGCGGCCAGCGCCGCGTCCGCGTCGGCCAGCAGCTCCAGTGCGGGGTGGGCGGTCTGACCGCCGCGGCCGTCGTCGGGCAGGGCCTCGATGCGGGCCACGCGCTCGGCGAGCGCGGGGTGGGAGTCGTACGGGGAGGCGGGCTCGGTCGACAGTTCCCGGCGCAGCTTCTCCAGCTCGTCCGAGCGGGCGTCCAGGAGCTGGCGCAGACCGCCGAAGACCTGGCCGGGGCGGGGCAGCAGTCCGGCGCCGACGCCGAGGGTGGCGTACGAGCTCATGTAGAAGTCGTGCGCCGAGTCGAGGGCGTTCAGCTCGCGCAGCGCGGACGCGGTGGCGTCGCGGCCGGCGACCTGGACCGAGGCCAGGTCGGCGGCGAGCTCCTGGCGGCGGGAGGTGGTGAGGGTGGCACGCAGGTAGAAGTTGCCGTACGCCGTGTAGATCTTGGCCATGCCGCGGTACGTCGCACCCAGGCCCGGGGTGTCGACCATCGTGGCCCTCTTGCCCTTGGCCCTCCGCTTGGCGGCGTGCCTCTCCTGCCTCTCGCGCTCCTTGGCTTGCTTGTTGTCGGAGCGCTCGTGGAAGTGGGCGATGGTGCGGATCAGTTGGGCGCGGCCGCGGGCGATCAGCGGGGTGAGGCGGGTGTCGAAGTTGGCGTAGTGGCCCATCTCGTGGGCGAGTACGGCGCGCAGCTGCATCTCGTCCAGGCCCGTCATCAGCGGCAGGCCGAGGTAGAGGCGGCGGGTACCGGGACGCAGGCCCAGCAGCGAGGAGTCCTCGCTGACGGCCGCGTTCACCGCCTCGATCAGCACGATCTCGTCGGGCGCGCGGGTGCCGACCTGCCGGGCGATGTCGCGCACGGCCTCCCACAGCGCGGGCTCCTGGGCCTCGGTGACGGTGAGGGGGACGCCGGCCGGCGGCTCCTCCTTGGGAGTGCGCAGCATGAACAGGCCGCGCACGATCGGGATCGCGAGGACGACCGAGAAGATGATGATCTTGGCGGCGAGCCCGCCGCCGTGGCCGAAGGACAAGGCGGCGTAGTCGACCCCCGCGAGCGCGGCGAGCAGGAAGACGCCGAGCAGATAGAAGCCGGCGAGCAGGACGAGCGCGCGCACGGCGCGCAGTGAAGCGCCCA
This sequence comes from Streptomyces sp. NBC_00190, assembly GCF_036203305.1. Taxonomy (GTDB): domain Bacteria; phylum Actinomycetota; class Actinomycetes; order Streptomycetales; family Streptomycetaceae; genus Streptomyces. The sequence goes on from NZ_CP108131.1 coordinate 4,957,445, forward strand.
TATGGACAGATCCCCCCACGGGATGAAAGCGGTGCGGTGCACGAGGCCGGGGACGGCCGCCACCGCCGCATCATGCGGCCCGGTGGTCACTTACGGCAACTTTATTGGCCGGTGGTTCCCGCCGGTGGTTTCCGCTGGTGAAGGGTGCCTGTGTGCTGGGGGAGGGGGGCTCGGGGCGGGGGCCCGGGGGGGGGGTCGAAACCCCCGCCCGCGCCCCGTCAGTTCGGCAGCGTCGCCGGGGAGCCGCCGTTCGCCTCGTACCCCGCCACCGCCAGCGCCCGGTACACCGCGTACTGCGCCGCCGGGTCCTGCGACGCCGACCACGGCAGGGCGCCCACGTAGCCGTCCACGTGCCGCACCTGCTCCATCGCCTCCGCCCAGCGCTCCATGTTGACCAGGAACAGCAGCAGCAGGTGCCGTACGTGCGCCAGCATCGGGTCGTCCTGCCGCGCCGTGTGCACCGCGTACAGCGCGCCCTCCACCGCCCGCGTCACGGCGGCGCTCTGGTAGAAGCTCCCCACCAGCACCACGTCCGGCAGGTTCTCGTACAGCGAGAACATCGGCAGCGCCGCCAGCAGCGAGCCCTGCGGGGCACGCGCCGCGGCCGCGTGCGCGAACGCGTCGGCCTTCTCCCGCGAGCCGTGCCACTTCCCGCACAGGTAGTGCAGGGCCGCAAGATGCGCGCCCATGTGCGCCGGCGCCCGGTCGATCACGTTCGCCCACAGCGCGTCGAACTCCGCCTCCGGGTAGGCGAGGCCCCGTGCGATCGCCAGCTCCGTGATGTACGGCACCGGGTCGCCGGGCGCCAGCAGCGCCGCCCTGCGGCACCCCTCCCGTGCCTCCTCCAGGATGATGCGGTGGTCCTCGGAACCGACCCCGCCCGAGTGCCGCCACGCCTGCTGCACCAGCAGCTCCGCGTGCACCTGCGCGCCGCCCGCGTCCTCGTCCGCCTCCAGCCGCCACGCCTTCAGCCATTGCGCGCCCACACCCGGCTGCTGCACCAGCTCCAGCGCCGCCGCCCCGCCGAAGGCCTGCACGCGCTGCCAGCGCAGCTCGCCCTCCTGCGGGGTCCCGGCGAGCAGCTGCGATGCCGCCTGCCACCGGCTGGTGCGGCGCACGTTGTCGAGGGCGTCCATCAGATCCCGGTCGGGTCCGGGAACCCGGATGTCCAGGTCCTCCTGCCGGTCGAATCCGTAGTTCGCGGGGTCGGCGGCGTCGGGGCTGCCCGGCGCGACCAGGCGGACCCCGCCGCGCCTGCGCCGTATGTACGGGCCGAGCACGAACACGATCATGAGCATCGCGAACACGAACCACAGAATCTCCATGCCTCCAAGCGAACCAGACCAGGTGGGCAGCAGGCCAATAGGGATGCGGACCCCGGGCGGGGCTTAGGCTCTGCCCATGAGCGATGACAGCCATGAGCACCAGAGCTTCGAGACCCGCGCGATCCACGCGGGCAACACGGCGGACCCGCTGACCGGCGCGGTCGTACCCCCGATCTACCAGGTGTCCACGTACAAGCAGGACGGCGTCGGCGGACTGCGCGGCGGCTACGAGTACAGCCGCAGCGCGAACCCGACCCGCACCGCGCTGGAGGAGAACCTCGCGGCGCTGGAGGGCGGCCGGCGCGGGCTCGCCTTCGCGTCCGGGCTCGCCGCCGAGGACTGCCTGCTGCGTACGCTGCTCGCCCCGGGCGACCACGTGGTCATCCCGAACGACGCGTACGGCGGCACCTTCCGCCTCTTCGCGAAGGTCGTCTCCCGCTGGGGCGTGGAGTGGTCGGTCGCCGACACCTCCGACCCGGACTCCGTCCGCGCCGCCCTCACCCCGAAGACCAAGGTCATCTGGGTCGAGACCCCTTCCAACCCGCTGCTCGGCATCACCGACATCGCGGTCGTCGCCGACATCGCGCGGTCGGTCGGCGCCAAGCTGGTCGTGGACAACACCTTTGCCTCGCCCTACCTCCAGCAGCCCCTCGCGCTCGGCGCGGACGTGGTCGTGCACTCGCTGACCAAGTACATGGGCGGCCACTCCGACGTGGTCGGCGGTGCGCTGATCACCGCTGACGCGGCGCTGGGCGATGAGCTGGCCTACCACCAGAACGCCATGGGCGCGGTGGCCGGGCCCTTCGACTCGTGGATCGTGCTGCGCGGCATCAAGACGCTGGCCGTCCGCATGGACCGGCATGCGGAGAACGCGGCGAAGGTCGCCGACATGCTGACCCGCCACCCCAAGGTGCACAAGGTCCTCTACCCGGGCCTGCCCGAGCACCCGGGCCACGAGATCGCCGCCAAGCAGATGCGCAACTTCGGCGGAATGATCTCCTTCCAAGTCACCGGCGGCGAGGAGGAGGCCGTCGCGGTCTGCGCCCGCACCAAGATCTTCACCCTGGCCGAGTCCCTCGGCGGCGTCGAATCCCTGATCGAACACCCGGGCCGCATGACGCACGCGTCGGTGGCGGGCTCGGCCCTGGAGGTCCCGGCGGACCTGGTCCGCCTGTCGGTGGGCATCGAGAACGCCGACGACCTCCTGGCGGACCTGACCCAGGCCCTGGGCTAGACCCCGCATCCCCTGCCGGGCCCCGCCCGGGCCCGGCAGGGGGTCTCGCCGCCGCTGCCGGGGCGGGCCCCTGGCGGCGGCGCGGCGCCGCAGCGGGCTACCAGCCCTCCAGCGGAGGCGAGACGCCCGCCGGGGGTGTGGCCCAGGGACGGGTCAGGGAGGCCCAGACCGTGAAGGCCACCGCCGCCGCGAAGAGCACCGCCCAGCAGAACCGGCGAAGCGCCCGGCGACGGCGCAGCAGGCGGTCGCCGCGGGCCGCCGCGCCAGCCGCCAGCCCGGCCGGCACCACCGGATACGGGCCCTCCATGAGCCGCCTGACCTGGTCCTGTCTGCGGTCCGCGGTGCCGCTCACGCCGCCTCCCGGGACCGCAGCGCCACGACGGCCCGGCTGCACAGCACCCGTACCCGGTCGGTCGACAGCCCCAGCTGCGCGGCCGTGACCTCCTCCGCGACCCCCTCGTAGATCCGCAGGACGAGGACGAGCCGCTCCAGCGGGCTCAGCCGGGCCAGTACGCCCGCGCCGCCGTGGTGCCGCCAGCCGGTGCGGGCGAAGGCGGCGCACAGCTCCTGGCGGGTGAAGTCGTACGGATCGTCCCCGCGCAGGCGCCGCCAGTTCGCGTACGTGCGGGCCAGCGCACCCGCCAGCAGTCGGCGGGCGGCCTCCGGCTCGCCGGTCAGCAGCAGCGCGACATGGAGCAGCCGCCCCGCCGCGCCCGCGACGAATGCCTCGAACTCCGCGTAGGGGTCCTTCCGTTGGTCAACCGCCCGCATAGCCCACATAGTGCGGGCAGCGGGACCACCCTGGTCAAGAGGTCGGACGCAGGCACCTCACGGCCGCCCCGCAGCCCCTGCTCAGGACGCCGGACCGGCCTCGGCGACGGCCGCCATCAGATCCGACAGCGACAGGTTGAAACGCGTCAGCAACTGCGTGAAGGACTCGCGCTCGTGTTCGTTCCAGCCCTCCGTCACGCGCGCCATCAGCTCGCGCCGCGAGGAGCGGACCTCCTCCAGCCGCGCCAGCCCCCGCGGGGACAGCGCGAGCACCACGGCGCGCCCGTCCTCGGGGTGCGAAGTCCGCTTGACCAGACCGCTGTCGACGAGCGGCGCGACTTGCCGGGTGACCGTGGACGAGTCGATGCCCATGCCGCAGGCGAGCGCCTTGACGCCCATCGGCCCCTCCAGGTCGAGCCGGTTCAGCAGCAGGTAGGCGGCGCGGTCCATCGAGTTGCGGGCCTGGCCGACACCACCCAGGCGGGTCTGCTCGGCACGGCGGGCGAAGACCGCCACCTGGTGCTGGAGCGCGTCGAGGAGACCGGCTCCGGCGGGCGCTTCGGCCGCCGCGGGCAGATCGGAATTGGCCGGGGAGGAAGGCATGGCCGTGGGCTCTCTTCGCGTGGGTCCGACAAGGATGGGGGACAGAGTACGCGGCCGTGCGGCGGCTCGTACGCCTCGTACGAGAACTCGTGCGGCCCGTCCGCGGGGCTGTAATACTGCTGTCCCGGATGGCGAGATTTCGCCCCTGCTCCCGCCCCTGTCCGCGTGCTGCGCCGCGCCGCGCGCGGGCTGCGAGACTGGCGGCATGAACTACCGCGTGCCCCAGCCCGTTCCGCAGGTCATCCTCGACGACGTCCGGGGGGCTCAGAAGATGCTCTCCGGCGTCTCACGGGTCACCGCGATGGAGGGCAGCCGGCACCTTTCCGCGCTCACCGGCTCCCCGGTGCACCTCAAGTGCGAGAACCTCCAGCGCACCGGATCCTTCAAACTGCGCGGCGCGTACGTGCGCATCGCCGGCCTGCGCCCCGAGCAGCGGGCCGCCGGCGTCGTCGCGGCCAGCGCGGGCAACCACGCGCAGGGCGTGGCGCTGGCCTCCTCCCTCCTCGGGGTCCGCTCCACGGTGTTCATGCCCTACGGGGCGCCGCTGCCCAAGGTGGCCGCCACCCAGGAGTACGGCGCCGACGTGCGCATGCACGGACAGGTCGTCGACGAGACCCTCGCCGCCGCCCAGGACTACGCGGACCGCACGGGGGCGGTGTTCATCCACCCCTTCGACCACCACGACGTCATCGCGGGCCAGGGCACGGTGGGCCTGGAGATCCTGGAGCAGTGCCCCGAGGTGCGCACGATCCTCGTCGGCATCGGCGGCGGCGGGCTCGCGGCCGGCATCGCGGTCGCCGTGAAGGCGCTGCGCCCGGACGTCCGGGTCGTCGGCGTCCAGGCCGCCGGCGCGGCCGCGTACCCGCCCTCGCTCAAGGTCGGGCACCCGGTGTCGATCGACAACCCGAACACCATGGCGGACGGCATCAAGGTCGGCCGCCCCGGCGACATCCCCTTCAAGATCATCGGCGAGCTCCTCGACGACGTGCGCACGGTCTCCGAGGACGCCCTCTCCAGCGCCCTGCTGCTGTGCCTGGAACGGGCCAAGCTGGTCGTCGAGCCGGCCGGGTGCAGCCCGGTCGCCGCCCTGCTCAGCGAGCCCGAACGGTACGGCGAGGGCCCGGTGGTGGCCGTCCTGTCCGGCGGGAACATCGACCCGCTGCTGCTCCAGCGGATCCTGCGCCACGGCATGGCGGCGGCCGGCCGCTACCTGTCGCTGCGGCTGCGGGTGGCCGACCGGCCGGGAGCCCTGGCCGGGCTCCTGGGCGTGCTGTCCGTGGTGGACGCGAACGTGCTGGACGTGAGCCACGTACGGACCGACCCGCGGCTCGGGCTCACCGAGGTGGAGGTGGAGCTGCACCTGGAGACGAAGGGCCCCGAGCACTGCACGGAGGTCGCCAGGTCGCTGCACAGCGCTGGTTACAAAGTGATGAGCTAACGGATTCACCCCTAGGCCCCGCCGCCCTCATACCTGATACTCGTGGGCAGAACGAGGCAGATTCGAGGCGGGTGTGTGAAAGTTCCCGCCTCGTTCACATGGGGTGGGAGTCTCAACGGTGCACAAAAGCGTCAGACCGCAGACAGCGGCCGTCATCGCCCTGGCCGCGTCGGCGGCCCTCGCCCTGGCCGGGTGCTCGTCCGCCTCCGAGACCAAGAGTCCCTCCGCCGCACCGGCGGCCGCCTCCACGGCCGCGGCGTCGCCGACCGCGAAGCCCACGCCCAAGAGCACGGGCGCGCCGCTCACCCGCGACGCCGTGGACGGAGAGGTCCGGGCGGCGCTGCGTACGGCGGGACTCGACCCCGCGAAGGGCAAGGCCACCTCGGAGGCGACCGGCAGGAAGAATCCGAGCCAGGTCGACTGGACCGCCGTCGTCACCACCCAGCAGGCGGAGTTCGCCCTGCCCAGGATCGGGGAGCAGCTGCAGCACCTCGGCTGGCAGCCGCACCCGGTCGGCACCGCGACCCTCAGCTACGAGAAGACCGACTGGGTCCTGCTGGTGGGCAGTGTGAAGCAGGCGGACGGGGTCACCCTCCGCCAGAACGAGAGCCTGCTCACCGTGAACGTCACGTACCTCGGCACGGGCTGACCGGGACGGCCGGGACGGCCGGGCGATCGCGCCGACCGGGCCGGGCCGAACCCCGGGCGAAATCCCGTGCGGTACGCGATATGACGCGATAGCGTGGTCTCACCCGTTCGGCTGAGGGGCGAGGCCTGCCCGGCGACCATAGGCTCGCCCAGGGAAGCTGACGGAACGATCCTGCTGGCCCGATCCAGACTGGGAGAATCCATATGCCAGGCGCCATCTATGCCGAAGGCCTGGTCAAGACCTTCGGCGATGTACGGGCTCTGGACGGCGTGGACCTCGATGTCCCCGAAGGCACCGTCCTGGGTCTGCTCGGCCCCAACGGCGCGGGCAAGACCACGACCGTACGCGTCCTGACCACCCTCCTGCGGCCCGACAGCGGCAAGGCCGTCGTCGCCGGCATCGACGTGCTGCGGCACCCCAACGAAGTCCGCCGCGCCATCGGCCTCTCCGGCCAGTTCGCCGCCGTCGACGAATACCTCACCGGGCGCGAGAACCTCCAGATGGTCGGCCAGCTCTACCAGATGAGGGCCAAGGCGGCGAAGGCCCGGGCCGACGAACTCCTGGAGCGCTTCAACCTCGCCGACGCCGCCGACCGCACGGCCAAGACGTACTCCGGCGGCATGCGCAGGCGCCTGGACCTCGCGGCCGCCCTCGTCGTCAGCCCGCCCGTGATGTTCATGGACGAGCCGACCACCGGCCTCGACCCCCGCAACCGCCAGCAGCTGTGGGGGATCATCCAGGAACTGGTCGCGGGCGGCACCACCCTGCTGCTCACCACCCAGTACCTGGAGGAGGCCGACCACCTCGCCCACGACATCTGCGTGGTGGACCACGGCAAGGTCATCGCCCGCGGCACTTCCGACCAGCTCAAGGCCCGCACCGGCGGCGAGCGCGTGGAGGTCGTCGTCCACGCGCGCGAGCACATCGCCACCGCGCGCGAGGTGCTCGCCGGCTTCGGCAAGGGCCAGACCACGGTCGAGGAACACACCCGCAAGCTCACCGTGCCGGTGGCGGGCGGCGCCAAGCTGCTCGCCGAGGTCATCCGCGAACTGGACGGCCGGGGCATCGAGATCGACGACATCGGGCTGCGCCGTCCCACCCTCGACGACGTGTTCATCTCCCTGACCGGCCACGTGGCCGAGCTGACGGCCGACGAGAACGGCGACGGCCCGGCCGCCGCCCCCACCGAAGCCAAGGGCCGCAAGGCGGCGCGCAAGGAGGCGGCGAAGTGAGCACCACCTCCGGGACCCGGATCCCGGACCTCGCGGCACCCCGCCCGCGCGGCGGCCTCGTCCAGGGCGTCAACGACTCCCTGGTGATCGCCAAGCGGAACCTGATCCGCATGTCCCGCATCCCGGAGATGATCATCTTCGGTGTGATCCAGCCGGTCATGTTCGTCGTGCTCTTCAGCTACGTCTTCGGCGGCTCCATCAGCGTCGGCGGCAGCACCTCGCCCGCCGCCTACCGCGAGTTCCTGATGGCCGGCATCTTCGCCCAGACCGTGACCTTCGCCACCGCCGGAGCGGGCGCGGGCATCGCCGACGACATGCACAAGGGCCTGATCGACCGCTTCCGCTCACTGCCCATGGCCCGCGGCGCGGTCCTCACCGGCCGCACCCTCGCCGACCTCGTCCAGACCTCGCTCACCCTCGTCGTCCTCGCGATCGTGGCCCTGCTCGTCGGCTGGCGCACCCACACCAACATCGGCGAGGTGCTCGTGGGCTTCGGCCTGCTGCTCCTGCTCGGCTACGCCTTCTCCTGGATCGGCGCCCTGATCGGCCTGTCGGTGCGCACCCCGGAGGCGGCCACCTCGGGCGGACTGATCTGGCTCTTCCCGCTGACGTTCATCTCGAACGCCTTCGTCCCCTCCGAGAACATGCCGCCCTTCCTGCAGGCCATCGCGGAGTGGAACCCCTTCAGCGCCACCGTCCAGGCGTGCCGCGTACTCTTCGGCAACCTCCCGGAGGGCTACCCGGTCCCGGACGCCTGGCCGATGCAGAACCCGGTGCTGGCCTCCGTGCTCTGGTCGCTGCTGATCATCGCGGTCTTCCGGACCCTGGCGGTCCGCAAGTACCGCTCGGCGACCGCGTAGGCCCGTACGCACCCCTGTACGCACCGATGCCCGGCCGGGATGACCCGGCCGGGCATCGGTGCGATACGAAGGGTGATCAGCCGGTGAAGGGCTTGACGTCGAGGATCTTGACGGAGGCCTTCTTGCCGTTCGGCAGCTCGTACTCCGCGTCCTCGCCGATCGCCTTGCCCAGCACACCGCTGCCCAGCGGGGACTGGGGCGAGTACGTCTCGAAGTCCGAGGACGCGTACTCGCGGGAGGCCAGCAGGAACTCCATGGTGTCGTCCTCGTCGCCGTCAAAGGCGATCTTGACGAGCGTGCCGGGCGCCACCACGCCGTCGGACGCGGGCGCGGTCCCGACCTTGGCGTTCTCCAGGAGCTGCGTCAGCTGGCGCACACGGAGCTCCTGCTTGCCCTGCTCCTCCTTGGCCGCGTGGTAACCGCCGTTCTCGCGCAGGTCGCCCTCCTCGCGGGCGGCTGCGATCTTCGTGGCGATCTCCGTGCGGGCGGGACCAGAGAGGTAGTCCAGCTCCGCCTTCAGCTGGTCGTACGCCGCCTGGGTCAGCCAGGTGACGCTTTCGCTCGTCTGGGTCACGGGTGCTCCTCGTCGGTACAGGGGACTACATAGCCGCCAGCGGCGGACGAAACCACGAGCCTAACAATTCGGGAAGAAAAGGGGGAGGACCCACGTGCCGGATTGCCCGCCGTCCGTGTCACGACCAGGCACTCAGCGGGTCGCGGACCCCGCCTGCTGGCAGCCGACCAGTTCGATCATCGTGGCGCGGCCGGTGGTCTTCAGGGAGACGAGCTCGTCCACGCGCGCCTTGGGCTGCGCGAAGGTGAAGTCCGCGCGGCCCACCTCGTTGTGCTGCTCGTCCTGCGAGCTGAGCGTGCAGACCCCGGTGACCGAAGCGTCCTTGCGGATCTCCAGGTGGGCCTTCACCTCGGTGTCCGAGACCACCTGGAACTTGATCACCTCGGCGCTGACGCTCTGCCCCGCGATGTAGTCCCAGCCGATCCAGCCGATCACACCCAGCAGCACGGCACCGAGCGCAGCCCCGACGATCTTGAGCTTCCGGTCCGCACGCTCGTCCGCCGACCAGCCGTAACGGCCCTCGGGCAGCCCTCCGCGCACCGTGCTCATCGATCGTTCCTTCCGCCAGGGCGGGGCCGGGCCCTCACAGGCCCACCCCCGGAATTTTCCGTCCCCCGATTCGGTCAATATAGAGGTCGACCGTCGCGCCGAATCGCAGAGGATCCCGTCTTGACCGAGCAGCTTCGACTGATGGCCGTCCACGCCCACCCCGACGACGAGTCGAGCAAGGGCGCGGCCACCATGGCCAAGTACGTGTCCGAGGGGGTTCCCGTGCTGGTGGTCACCTGCACCGGCGGCGAGCGCGGCTCGATCCTGAACCCGAAGCTCCAGGGCGACAAGTACATCGAGGACAACATCCACGAGGTGCGCCGCAAGGAGATGGACGAGGCCCGCGAAATCCTGGGCGTCGAGCAGGAGTGGCTCGGCTACATCGACTCGGGCCTGCCGGAGGGCGACCCGCTGCCCCCGCTGCCCGAGGGCTGCTTCGCGCTGGAGGACGTGGACGAGGCGGCCGGCCGCCTCGTGAAGAAGATCCGCTCCTTCAAGCCGCACGTCGTCACCACGTACGACGAGAACGGCGGCTACCCGCACCCCGACCACATCATGACCCACAAGATCTCGATGGTCGCCTTCGACGGCGCGGCCGACACCGAGAAGTATCCGGAGGCCGAGTTCGGCCCGGCGCACCAGCCGCAGAAGCTCTACTACAACCAGGGCTTCAACAAGCCGCGCACCATCGCCCTGCACGAGGCGCTGCTCTCGCGCGGCCTGGAGTCCCCGTACGGGGAGTGGCTGGAGCGGTGGAAGGAGTTCGAGCGCACCGAGCGGACCCTGACCACCCACGTGCCCTGCGCGGACTTCTTCGAGATCCGTGACAAGGCGCTCGTCGCGCACGCCACGCAGATCGACCCGGACGGCGGCTGGTTCCGCGTCCCGATGGAGATCCAGAAGGAGGTCTGGCCCACGGAGGAGTACGAGCTCGCGAAGTCGCTCGTCGACACTTCCCTCCCCGAGTCCGACCTCTTCGAGGGCATCCGGAAGAATGCGTAGCTATGAGCGCTACGCAGGCAGCACTGACCCAGCTCCTCCCGCTGGCGGGTGACACCTTCGACAAGAACAAGGTGACGCCCGGCATCCTGGGCTTCATCGTGTTCGCGGCCCTCGCCCTCGGCGTGTGGGGCCTGATGAAGTCGATGAGCCGCCACATGGGCCGGGTGGACTTCGAGGAAGCCCCCGAGCCCGGCGCCGCGGCCCCCGCCCCGGACCGGACGACCGGCTGACCGGATCCGCCGAGCGCCGCTGTCCGGACCGGATGTCCGGACCGGATGTCCGGACCGGATGTCCGGACTGGTTGCCCGGACTCTGACCGGACCGGTTGAGCGGCGCCGTGATCCGCCGCGTGACCGCCCCCGCCCGACCGGCCGGGGGCGGTATCCGCGCGTCACACGGCCGTCGCCGGGTCCTGGGGCGGCAGCGGAACGCCCATGATCTCCCGCGAGTGCAGGTTCGGGACCAGGCCCAGCCGCCACGCCTGCCAGCCCTCCGCCGGGTCCACCCCGCGGCCCAGGATCACCCCGTACGACTCCAGGCAGTCCTCCAGCCGCCCGTCCCGCGCCGGATGCGGCGCCGCCGTCAGCCGGGCCAGCTCCGCCCGGGCCTCCTCCGGCGTGCCGGGCACCGTCAGGTCCGCGAAGTCGGCGTACGGCAACAGCGTGCACCGCAGGAAGCGCGCCCAGTCCTCCCCGCGCCGGTCCCCGTACGAGATGAACAGCCGCACCGCCTCCTCGCACAGGTCCAGCGCCTGCGCGATCTTGGCGTTGCCCGCGTCCACCACCGCCAGCTCCAGACAGGTCCACGCCTCGCCGTGCGCCAGCCCGATCCGCCGGAAATCCGCCCGCGCGTCCACCAGCAGCTGACGCGCGAAGCCGGAGTTCTTCAGGTTCCCCGTCTGAGCCGCCCGCTGGTCCCGCGTCACCCGGCCCGAGTGGTGCCGGGCGTGCGCCAGGCCGTACACGTCCCGCATCCGCGAGAACATCGTCCGGGCCCGCTCCAGCTCCCGTACCGCCTGATCGCGTTCGCCGCCCTCCTCCAGCGCCTGACCCAGGTAGTACAGCGTCCACGCCTCGCCCCGCGCGTCCTCCGCCTCCCGGTGCCGGGCCAGCGCCTCCCGCAGCCGCTCCAGCGCCGGCCCCGGATCCCCGTCCACCACCCGGGCCCGGCCCAGCTGGGTCAGCGCCCACGCCTCACCGCGGTCGTCGCGCGTGCGCCCGTACAGGTCCAGAGCCTCCCGCAGCTCGGCCTCCGCCCGCCCCACGTCGCCGACCCGCAGGTAGACCTGGCCCAGCTGGAAGTGCGCCCACGCCTCGCCGTGCATGCTCTCGCTCTCCCGGTGGAGGGCGAGGGACTGCTCCAGCAGCGTCATCGCCTCCGCCAGGTGCGCCAGGTCCCGCTCCACCGCGGCCAGCGCGTGCAGGCCCCACGCGCGGTCGCCCGCCAGCTCCGGCGGCTCCTGGAGCGACAGCGCCTCACGGATGCGGGCCGCGGCCTCCGGGAGGCTGCCCTGGTGGTGCAGGGTGATGCCGAGGGACACCAGGGCCATCGCCGCCCCCGCCTCCTGATGGGCCTCCATGTACTGGTCCACCACCGAGGTCAGCGTGGTGCGGGCCTTGTCCAGCTCGCCCAGCTGGCGCGCCGCGATACCGGTACGCCACTGCACCGACCGCACCAGCCGCCCCTGCTGCCCGCCAAGGCCGCCCGACTGCCCCGCCGCCGAAGCCACCGCCTGCGTCAGCTCGTCGATCTCACCGAGCCGGTACAGGTCCCCGCGCAGCAGGCAGAAGTCGCACAGCGCCCCCAGCAGGTCCAGCACCGCCTGCTGGTCCACCCCCTCCGAATGCCGCAGCGCCGCCGTGATGAAGCTCGACTCGTCGTCCAGCCAGCGCAGCGCCGCGTCCAGCGAGGTGAAGCCGTGATTGCCGAAGTGGTTCGCCCGCGTCGACATCTTCCCGTCGACCATCCGGATCACCGAGTCCGCGAGCTGCGCGTAATTGCGGACCAGCCGCTCGTGCGCCGCCGAGGACCGGTCCCGGTCCTCCTCCGCGGCCAGCCGGGCCGCCGCGTACGCGCGCACCGCGTCGTGCATCCGGAACCGCTGCCCGCGCACCCGCTCGATCAGCCCGGCCTCCCACAGCTCCTCCAGCGTGCGCAGCGCCGCCTGTTCCGGTACGTCGGCCAGCGCGGCCGCGGCCGCGCCGCCCAGGGAGGCCCGCCCGGCCAGGGGCAGCCGCCGCAGCAGCAGCCGGGCGGGCTCGGCGAGGCGGGCGTCGGCGGCCCGCAGGGCGCGCTCGACCGGGTGGCCGTCGACGGGATCCGGGGCGAGGCCGGGGTCCGAGAAGCCGGGGTCCGAGAGCCCCGCACGGGCCAGCGGGGCCAGCATCCGCAGCGCCAGCGGCAGTCCGCCGCTCAGCTCCACCACGGCGGCCAGGTCCTTGTCCGCCTGGGCCTGGGCATCGGAGTCCGTCTCCGCCGCGGCCGCAGCCGCGGCCGTACCCGGCGCTACCGCCCGGACCAGCTCCACCGCCTCCGCCTCCGCCAGCCGCTCCACCGGCAGCTGGTGCACCCACGCCGCCAGATCCGCGGGCAGCTCCAGCGGCTCCCGCGCCGTCACCAGCACCAGGCTCTCGGACCGCTCGGGCACCAGCAGCCGGACCTGCGCCGCGTCCACCGCGTCATCGAGGACCACCGTCACCGGCAGCCCCTGCAAGTGCTGGTGGTACAGCTCGCCCAGCCGCCGCACCTGCTGATCCGCCGAAGCCCCCTCACGGAACAACAGCTGCTCGCGCGGCGCGCCCAGCCGGTTCAGCAGGTGCAGCAGCGCCTCCCGCGTCGACAGCGGGGCGCCCAGGTCGCCGCCCCGCAGATCCACCACGCACGCGCCCCGGAACTGGTCCCGCAGCCCGTGCGCCGCCCGCAGGGCCAGCGCCGTCCGGCCCACGCCCGGCTCGCCGTGCAGCACCACGACCACCGGGCGGGTCTCCGTGCTGGCCCGGGCCGCCTGCACCCACTGCGCGATCCGCGTCATCTCCGCCCGCCGGCCCGCGAACGGCCCGGCCGGATCGGGGAGCTGCCCGAAGGACTGCTCCAGCACACTGCGCCGCCGCGCCTCCGCACTGCGGTCCGTCCCGCGCAGCTGCGGCGCGGCGGTCCGGGCGGCCGGCCGGGGCGCCCGCGCCGCCGCGGCCACCGCTCGCTGCTGCTCCAGGAACGGCCGTATGCCGCGCACCTCCAGCGCCGACAGCCACTGCAGCCTCAGCTGTTCCGGCCCGCCCGGCCGGCCCCGCTCGCCGGCCCGCCGGTTCGCCGCCGGCAGGTGCAGCGCCGTCACCTTCGCCACCGTCGCGATCGCCCCCGCGGCGCCCGCGACGGCCCCAGCGGTCAGGGCCGTACCGGCCGCGACACCGAGGGACAGGTCCGCCCCGACGGCCGCGGCCGCCGCAACCGCCGTGGCAAGTAAGGCCGTTGACGTGTTGCCGCGCCGGAAGGCATCGCCGAGCGACTGCTCCCCGGCCGCCGCCTCGTCCAGGGCCCGTACGTACGCCTCGTACTCCGCAGCCGCGCTCGCCGCGAGCGAGTCCAGTGCCTCCCGGGCGCGGGCCAGCAGCGCCGCCTTGTCGACCGGTGTGCCCGCCGCGGTCCGCCGGGCCTCCTCGTCCACGGCCCGCTCCAACAGCCGCTCGGCCTCACCGCGATGGCTGTCCCGCATCGGCATCCCCCTCAGAGAGCTCCGGCAACGTGCCACAAGTGTCCGTCGGGACGCTCGCGAGCGCGAGAGAATCTGAGCTAGTTCAGAGGGAGTTGGTGACCGCGGCCGTCCTATAGTCATCCCCGGTGATCCAACTCGGGTGAACGGGAGACCTGGTGACGGTACGGGAGATCCGGGCGGCCGCACGGCTCATAGGCCGACGCAACGCGCTGCGCTACCTGGCCATCGGCGTGGGGGCCTCGGTGCTCGCCGCCTGCGCCGGCGAGGGCAAGGACAAGGCCGCTACGCCCGCCCCCGGCGCACCCGGCACCGACGCCCCCGCCTCCGGCGCATCGGGCACCACCGCGCCCGGCACCGGCGAACCCGGCACGACCGACCGACCCGCCGCGCCCACCCCCGCCGCCTCTCAGGCCCCCACTCCCTCCCCCACGGTGGCCGGCCGCGCCTTCGACGCCTTCATCAAGGGCTCCTGGACCATCGAATCGACCACCCCCGGGGGTCACGCGGGGCGCGGCAAGGCCACGGTCAACGCGGACGGCGGCGGCAACGGCGGCTGGTCCATCGAATGGGAAGGCGCCGCGGGCACCTGGCGCGGCGGTTTCCTGCTGCGCGGCGGCCACCTCGTGCTGGACGTCTACGAGGCCCCCAAGGGCGTGCAGCGCCTGACCGGCGGCGAGGCGCTCACCGTCCCCGCGACGGTCGGGGAGACCGCGTCCCTCACCTTTCCGTGGAAGCCCCCGGGCCACCGCAACACGAACGACGGTCAGAAGCTGTCCGTCGAATACGCGAAGAACACCCTCACCATCCGCCACATCGAGACCAGCGGCAGCACCACCACCCACGTCTGCACCCGGGCATGACCGCCGTACGGCGCCTGGCCGCGGCCCTGTGCTGCGCGGCCGCGCTGATACCGGGCCTGGCCGGGTGCGAACAGGCCAGGCCCGCGCGGGGATTCGTCACGCGCTACGAGAAGCCGGCGGAGGGCGACCTCGACGCCGCCCGGTTCCTGAAGCAGCGGAAGCTCGCCGAGACGGTGGCCGCGGACCTCAACGCGTACCTCGCCGTCCCGTACCGGGTCACCGTCGCCGCCCGCTCCTGCGCGGGCGAGGGCACGGGCTACGACCCGGAGGAGCTCCGCATCGAGCTCTGCTACGACGACCTGATGGAGGACCGCAAGCTGTTCGAGGACGCGGACCACCGGCCGGCGGACGAGCCGCTCGCCGAGGTCGTCCGCGAGACGCTCTACCACGAGGCCGGCCACGCCCTCGTGGACGCGCTCGGCCTGCCCGTCCGCGGGGACGACCGCGCCGAGGAGGACGCCGCCGACCGCTTCGCCCAGCTGATGCTCCTGCGCGGCCACCCGGAGGGCGAGCAGACCCTCCTGACCGCCGCCCGCGGCTACGACCTCGCGGCGGCGGCCGGCCCCGCACCCGACCCCACCGACGAGCACGCCCCGGACGCCGCCCGCGCGGAATCCCACCGCTGCGCGGTCTACGGCGCCGCCCCCGCCCGCCA
The DNA here is from genome assembly GCF_036203305.1 of Streptomyces sp. NBC_00190. Taxonomy (GTDB): domain Bacteria; phylum Actinomycetota; class Actinomycetes; order Streptomycetales; family Streptomycetaceae; genus Streptomyces. The sequence continues at coordinate 4,972,909 of NZ_CP108131.1, forward strand.
CCAGGACCTCGCCACCCCGGCCCGCGCGACCTGCCCCACCACATGGACCCACACGCGCGACGCCTGGACCCACGACCTGACCCCGTTCCTTCGCCACTGACGTGATCCCGTGCGGCAGGATGGGCCCCATGCCGAACCGCCTCGCGAACGAGACCTCGCCGTACCTGCTCCAGCACGCCGACAATCCCGTCGACTGGTGGCCCTGGTCGCCCGAGGCCTTCGCGGAGGCGCGGGAGCGGGGGGTGCCGGTGATGCTCAGCGTCGGGTATTCCAGCTGCCACTGGTGTCATGTCATGGCCCACGAATCGTTCGAGGACGAGCTCGCCGCCGCCTACATGAACGAGCACTTCGTCAACATCAAGGTGGACCGCGAGGAGCGGCCCGACGTCGACGCCGTCTACATGGAGGCCGTGCAGGCCGCCACCGGGCAGGGCGGGTGGCCCATGACCGTGTTCCTCACCCCGGATGCCGAGCCGTTCTACTTCGGGACCTACTTCCCGCCCGAGCCGCGGCACGGCATGCCCTCCTTCACGCAGGTCCTCGAAGGCGTGCGGACCGCCTGGGTGGGGCGGCCCGAGGAGGTCACCGAGGTCGCGCAGCGGATCGTACGGGACCTGGCCGGGCGGCAGTTGGACTACGGGAAGGCCGGCACCCCCGGGCCCGAGGAGCTGGCGGGGGCGCTGCTCGGGCTGACGCGGGACTACGACGCCACGCGCGGCGGGTTCGGCGGGGCGCCGAAGTTCCCGCCGTCCATGGTGCTGGAGTTCCTGCTGCGCCACCACGCGCGCACCGGGTCCGAGGGGGCGCTGCAGATGGCCGCCGACACCTGTGAGGCCATGGCCCGCGGCGGGATCTACGACCAGCTCGGCGGCGGGTTCGCACGGTATTCCGTGGACCGGGAGTGGGTCGTGCCGCACTTCGAGAAGATGCTGTACGACAACGCCCTGCTCTGCCGGGTCTACGCGCACCTGTGGCGGGCCACCGGCTCGGATCTCGCGCGCCGGGTCGCCCTGGAGACCGCCGACTTCATGGTCCGGGAACTGCGGACCGACCAGGGCGGCTTCGCCTCCGCCCTCGACGCGGACAGCACGGACCCGCTCAGCGGTGAGCACGTGGAGGGGGCGTACTACGCCTGGACTCCCGCGCAGCTGAGGGAGGTCCTGGGGGAGGACGACGGGGATCTGGCCGCCGCGTACTTCGGGGTGACGGAGGAGGGGACCTTCGAGCACGGCAAGTCCGTGCTCCAGCTGCCCCAGGACGGGCCGGCGGCGGACGCCGAGCGGATCGCCTCGATCCGGGCGCGGCTGTTCGCCGAGCGGGAGACGCGGCCCGCGCCCGGGCGTGATGACAAGGTCGTGGCCGCGTGGAACGGGCTCGCCATCGCCGCGCTCGCGGAGTGCGGGGCGTACTTCGAGCGTCCCGACCTGACCGAGCGGGCCACCGAGGCCGCCGATCTGCTGGTGCGCGTGCACATGGACGGACGGGCCCGGCTCGCCAGGACGAGCAAGGACGGCCAGGTGGGGGCCAACGCGGGGGTGCTGGAGGACTACGGCGACGTGGCGGAGGGGTTCCTGGCGCTGGCGGCCGTCACCGGTGAGGGGGTCTGGCTGGAGTTCGCCGGGTTCCTCGTCGACCTGGTCCTGGACCAGTTCACCGCGGAGGACGGTTCGCTCTACGACACCGCGCACGACGCCGAAGCGCTGATCAGGCGGCCCCAGGACCCCACCGACACGGCCGCGCCGTCCGGGTGGACCGCCGCGGCCGGGGCGTTGCTGTCGTATGCCGCGCACACCGGTTCGCAGGCCCACCGCACGGCGGCCGAGAAGGCGCTCGGGGTGGTGCACGCCCTCGGGCCGCGTGCCCCGCGCTTCATCGGGCACGGGCTGGCGGTCTCCGAGGCGCTGCTGGACGGTCCGCGCGAGGTGGCGGTCGTGGGTCACCCGGAGGATCCGGCTCGGGCGGCGCTGCACCGGACGGCGTTGCTGGGGACGGCTCCTGGGGCTGTGGTGGCGACCGGGATGCCGCGTTCGGCGGACGGCGCCGGGGGTGAGTTCCCCTTGTTGGCCGAGCGCACACTGGTTCACGACCTTCCCACGGCGTATGTGTGTCGACATTTCGTCTGCGCGCGGCCTACGACGGATCCGGTCGAGCTGGCGGAGCAGTTGGGCACGGTTCGCCCCTGAAGTAACCGGAGTACCGTCAATTCCGGTTGCTCTCATATGAGTTCAGAAACGTTGTTTTTATCTGAAGTGTTCGTGGGTGTCATGTTCACTGTCTAATCTCGTGCTGTCATTCGGGAGTCACCGGGGCGGCGCACTGGGGGGTGCGCACGGGGGGAATTGGGAGCGGCGGCGGGCCGGGGGGCCTGCCGTGAGCCTCCGGGGTTTGGTCATCGCCGCCTGGGGTTGCGGCATGTCTGGGGGGACATTTTGTACACCTCTGTGTTCATTTCCGTGATCTCGCTTGCGCTCTTCGGGATCGCCGCCTTCACGCTCTGGTGGCAGATGCACGCCTGGCGGACGCCCGAGGTGCTCGCCTCCACCCGCTTCGACCGCCCCGACGGCGGCGACCGGCTGGCCTTCTCCCTGCTGCTGCCGGCCCGGCACGAGCAGGCGGTGCTGGAGCACACCATCGACCGGCTCCTGGAGTCGACCCACGCCGACTACGAGATCATCGTGATCGTCGGCCACGACGACCCCGAGACCGCCGCCGTCGCGGAGCGGGCCGCCGCCCGGGAGCCGGCCAGGGTCCGGGTGGTCGTCGACCACCACGAGACCAAGAACAAGCCGAAGGCCCTCAACACCGCCCTCCCGTCCTGCCGGGGCGACATCGTCGGGGTCTTCGACGCCGAGGACCAGGTCCACCCCGAGCTGCTCTCCCACGTCGACCACGCCTTCCGCTCCACCGGCGCCGACGTGGTCCAGGGCGGGGTCCAGCTCATCAACTTCCACTCCAGCTGGTACAGCCTGCGCAACTGCCTGGAGTACTTCTTCTGGTTCCGCTCCCGGCTGCACCTGCACGCCGAGAAGGGCTTCATCCCGCTCGGCGGCAACACCGTCTTCGTGCGCACCGACGTGCTGCGCGAGGCCGGCGGCTGGGACCCGAACTGCCTCGCCGAGGACTGCGACCTGGGCGTGCGGCTCTCGTCGGTCGGCAAGAAGGTGGTCGTCGCGTACGACTCCGACATGGTCACCCGCGAGGAGACGCCGGGCTCGCTGCTGAGCCTGCTCAAGCAGCGCACACGCTGGAACCAGGGATTCCTCCAGGTGTACCGGAAGAAGGACTGGCAGCAGCTGCCTTCCCGCGGCCAGCGCTGGCTGGCCCGCTACACGCTGATGACGCCCTTCATGCAGGCCGCGTCCGGCGTGATCATCCCGCTCAACTTCGCCGTCGCGGTCTTCCTCGACGTACCGGTCGGCATCGCGATCATCACCTTCCTCCCCATGATCACGGCGATGGTGACGTTCGTCTTCGAGATCGTCGGCCTGCACGACTTCGGCAGGCAGTACGGGCTGCCTGTCCGCTTCTCGCACTACGTCAAACTCGTCGTCGGCGGCCCGTTTTACCAGGTGATGCTCGCCGGGGCCGCGATCCGCGCGGTCTGGCGCGAGCAGCGCGGCCAGAGCGAGTGGGAACTGACCAGCCACACCGGCGCCCACCTCGGCGAGGCGACGGCGACGGTGACGGCCACCGCCACCGCCACGGCGTCCGCCCCGGCCCTGGCCTCCGCCCCGGCCCTGGCCTCCGCCTCCGCCGTGCCCACGTACAGCGCGTCCACCTCGCCCGCCGCGCACTCCGCGCACTCCGCGATCCGAGAGGACAGCCACCGGTGACCGCCACCCTGCCCACGGCCACTGATCCCCGGCCCGCCGCGACCGCCAGCGCCACCGGCACCGCGACAGAGCCCCGCGTCCCCGGCCGGCCCGGCGGCAGCGGCGGGCTCGGAGTCAAGCCGCCCGCGCCCGCCCGTCCGCTCGTGCGCTTCCGCTCCTCCCGCCCCGACCTGCTGCTCTGCGGGGTCCTGCTGCTCGTGATCGTCCTCGTCCAGGGCTGGAACATCACCGACTTCCCGACCCTCAGCGACGACGAGGGCACCTACCTCGCCCAGGCGTGGGCCGTCCAGCAGGGCGGCGGCCTCGCCCACTACACGTACTGGTACGACCACCCGCCGCTCGGCTGGATCCAGGTCGCGGGCCTGACGTACCTCCCCTCCCTCTTCGTGCCCGACTCGATGACCGTCGCGACGATGCGGTTCGCGATGCTCGTCGTCTCCGCCGCCAGCTCGGTGCTGATCTACGTCCTCGCCCGTCGGCTGTGGCTGCCGCGCTGGGCCGCCGGGCTCGCGATGGGCCTCTTCGGGCTCTCCCCGCTCTCCGTCGTGCTCCAGCGCGAGATCTTCCTCGACAACCTCGCGGTGATGTGGATCCTGCTCGCCTTCTGCCTCGCGGCGTCGCCCAGCCGCCACCTGTGGCACCACTTCGGGTCCGGTCTGGCGGCCGCCACCGCCGTCCTGACCAAAGAGACGATGCTGGTGGTGCTCCCGGCGTTGCTGGTGACGATGTGGCGCCACAGCCACCGCGACACCCGCAAGTTCGCCGTCACCGGAGCCATCACCGCCTGCGTGCTCATAGGGCTGACCTACCCGCTGTACGCCCTGCTCAACGGCGAGTTGCTGCCCGGCTCCGGCCACGTCTCGCTCATCGACGGCATCACCTACCAGATGGGCCGCGAGGGCTCCGGCTTCATCCTCGACGCCGGCTCCGGCTCGAACGGCGTCTTCCGCTCCTGGCTCTACTACGACACCGTCCTGCCGCTCGGCGGCCTGGCCGGCGCCGTCCTGCTGCTGGCCACCTTGCTCCCCCAAGCTCTCGGCTTCGCTCGAGCAGGGGGGACCCCCACGTCGGTCACCGCCCGCGCGCTCGCCGGTCCCGCACTCGCCGCCGTCATCCTCGCCGTCGTCGCGCTGCGGCCCTCCGGCTACCTCCCGGCGATGTACGTGATCCAGGCGCTGCCGTTCCTGGCCCTCGTCCTCGCGGGCGGCGCGGCCAGCGTCACGCACGCAGTGCTGCGCCGCCGCCGGGCCCCGGGGGAGCGCAAGCGGCTGGTGTACGCGCGCTGGGCGCTGCTCGGCGTACTCGCCGCGAGCGCCGCGGTGTACGTCCTGCCGCGCTGGTACGACGGCAACCGCACCGCGCTCACGGTCGACGCGAACGCCCCGTACCGGCAGGCCGCGGCCTGGCTCGGCAGCCAGGTGGACGATCCGGCCCGCACCCGGGTGCTGCTGGACGACGCGCTGTGGCTGGACGCCGTGCACCGCGGCTACGAGCCGGGGCTCGGCGCGATCTGGTTCTACAAGGCCGACCTCGACCCCGCCGTCACCAAGACCCTGCCGCACGGCTGGCGGGACATCGACTACGTCGTGTCCTCACCGACGGTGCGCCGCGACGCGGTGAACCTGCCGAACGTGAAGGCAGCGCTGGAGCATTCGACGGCGGTCGCCGTCTTCGGCTCGGGCGAGGACCGCATCGAGATCCGCCGGACCGACCGCGCCGACGCCGGCAGCCGCACCGGTAGCGCCGGCCCGCAGAGTGGGAGCTGAGCCGCCATGAGCGAGGACCTGTGGTCCCTCCATGCCCCGATCGATGCGGAGCTCGCCGCTGCGCAGACGGTCACCAGCAGCGTCACCCTCATCATTCCGACCTTCAACGAGTCAGGAAACATCGACGAGTTGCTGCGCCGGCTCGGTGACGCGCTGCCCGAGCACCTGCCGTGCCAGGTGCTGTTCGTGGACGACTCCACGGACGACACCCCGGCCGTCATCGAGAAGGCGGCCGTGGAGTACCCCTTCCCGGTGGCCGTCCTGCACCGTGAGAGCGCCGTCGGCGGCCTCGGCGGCGCGGTCCTCGAAGGGGTGCGGCGGGCGGACACCGACTGGATCGTCGTCATGGACGCCGACCTCCAGCACCCGCCCCACCTGGTGCCCGAACTCGTCGGCGAGGGGATGCGCACCGGCGCCGACCTCGTCGTCGCCTCCCGCTACATCAGCGGCGGCAGCCGGGCCGGACTCGCCGGCAGCTACCGCATCGCCGTCTCGCGCGGCGCGACCTGGCTCACCAAGGGGCTCTTCCCGCGCGCCCTGCGCGGGATCAGCGACCCGATGAGCGGCTTCTTCGCCATGCGCCGCTCGGTGGTCACCGCGGAGGCCCTGAAGCCGCAGGGCTACAAGATCCTGCTGGAGCTGGCGGTGCGCTGCCGGCCGGCGAAGGTCGCCGAAGTGCCCTTCGTCTTCCAGGACCGCTTCTCGGGCGAGTCCAAGTCCACCGCCCGCGAGGGCATGCGCTTCCTCGCCCACCTCGCCTCGCTGCGCTCCGCGACCCCGCTGGCCCGGATGGTCGGCTTCGGCCTGATCGGGCTCTCCGGCTTCGTCCCGAACCTGGCCGCGCTCTGGCTGCTCACGCACGCCGGGATGCACTACCTCCCGGCGGAGATCGTCGCCAACCAGGCCGGGGTGCTGTGGAACTTCGTCCTCATCGAGGTCCTGCTCTTCCGGGACCGCCGCCACCGCCACTGGGCGGACCGGGTGGGCCGCTTCGCGCTGCTCGCCAATGCCGATCTGCTGCTGCGGATCCCGCTGATCGCGGTGTTCGTCGCCAAGCTCGGCATGTCGGTGCTGCCCGCCACCGCCCTCGCGCTGGTCACCACCTTCGTCCTTCGGTACGCGGCCACCGAGGCCCTTGTCTACCTGCCGCGCACCTCGCGCAAGGCGGGGCGCCACACCAGGAGTTGAGCCGCACAGAAGGGAAGCTTTCGATGCGTCTGAAGATCCGGCGGAGGGCGGGGCGGCGGGCCGCCCTGCTGGCCGTCGGGGCGACGACCGCAGGACTGCTGCTCACCGCACCGCAGCAGGCCACGGCCGGCCCGCCCAATCTGCTCACCAATCCAGGTTTCGAGACCGCCGGCGCGCCCGGCGCCGACATGCCGTCCTGCTGGTCCACATCGGGCTGGGGCGACAACGACTTCACCTTCGCCACCGTCGCCGACGCGCACACCGGCACCAAGGCGATGAAGGTCTCGCTCACCCGCCGCGTGAACGGCGACCGCAAGGCGCTGGTCACCGAGAACACCACCTGTGCCCCCACCGTCACGCCGGGCAAGCAGTACGACCTCTCCGCCTGGTACAAGTCGAACACCCCGGACGTCTCGGTGACGGTGTTCCGGCGGGTGGCCGCGACCGGGACCTGGCAGTACTGGACCGACCTGCAGAATCCGCCGGTCAGTGCCGGATGGGCGCGCACGCAGGTCCGTACGCCGGCTGTCCCGCCGGGCACCGAAAAGATCGCGTGGGGGCTGTCGGTCTACGGGGTGGGCACGCTCACCACCGACGACTACGCCCTGGAGGAGGTGGGCGCCGTCCCCCCGCAGCCCACCTGTTCGGGCACGGCGGAGGAGTGCGCCAAGGGCAAGTGGGAGGTGATCCCGGCCAAGAACCCGGTGCGCTCGATGCACGCCGTCGTGCTGAAGAACGGCAAGGTGCTGCTGATCGCGGGTTCGGGCAACGACATCGCCCAGTTCAACGCGGGCACCTTCACCTCGGCCGTCTACGACCCGGCGAACGGGTCGTTCAAGACGGTCCCGACGCCGGTGGACATGTTCTGCTCGGGCCATGTGCAGCTGGCCGACGGCCGGGTGCTGGTGATGAGCGGCAACAAGGGCTATCCCTCCGCCGACGGCAAGATCGGCTACCAGGGGCTGAAGGACTCGTACGTCTTCGACCCGGCGACCGAGGCGTACACGAAGACCAACGACATGAACGGCGGGCACTGGTACCCGTCGGCGACGATCCTCGGCAACGGTGACGTGATCTCCTTCGGCGGCCTGAAGGAGGACTCCACGGGCAACGTGACCGCGGAGAAGTTCTCGGCGGCGCAGAACAAGTGGCTGCCGATGAACGAGGTCAACCAGACCTGGTCGTACTGGGGTCTGTACCCGTCGATGATCCTCATGCAGGACGGGCGGCTCTTCTACTCGGGCAGCCACACCTTCGGCAACAACACGTCCGGCAGCGGCTCCTCGGTCTACGACTACAACGCCAACACCGTCACCGACGTGCCCGGGCTGCGCAACAAGGACCAGCGCGACGAGTCGGCGAGCGTGCTGCTGCCCCCGGCGCAGGACCAGCGGGTCCTGACCATCGGCGGCGGCAACAACGAGACGAACCCGGCCGCGAACCGGATCACCGACATCATCGACCTGAAGAAGCCGAGCCCCGCCTACACGGCCGGCCCGGACCTCCCGCAGGGCCTGGTCGACACGGGCGCGGGCAAGCGGCCGCAGACCGGCGCCGAGGGCAAGATGTACGTGTCGGCCGTGCTGCTGCCGGACGGCAAGGTGCTGGAGACCGGCGGTGGGCTGCACGACCGGGCCGACCCCGTCTTCGAGGCCTCGTTCTTCGACCCGGTGACCAACACCTACCAGGCGGGACTGGCCGCCGACCCGATCCCGCGGACCTACCACTCGGGGTCGTTCCTGATGCCGGACGGCCGGGTCATGTCGGTCGGCGACAACCCGGGCAACGGCACGTACAACCACAACGTGTCGATCTACACCCCGCCGTACCTCTTCAAGGGCCCGCGCCCGCAGATCACCTCGGTGATCGACACGCAGTGGGTGTACGGGGACACGCAGCGGATCACCGTCGACCGGCCGGTCGCCAAGGCGGAGCTGATCCGTCCGGCGGCGGTCACGCACTCGTCGGACCCGAACCAGCGGTTCGTGGACCTGCCGATGACGGTGAACGGGAACAACATCGATCTGGCCGTCACCAGCAACCCCAACCTGGCGCCGCCCGGCTGGTACATGCTCTTCGCGGTCGACGCGAACGGCGTCCCGTCGATCGCGACCTGGGTCCACCTGGGCGGGGCCCCGGCGCTGGCGGCCGCCGAGGAGCAGCCCGCCGCGCACGAGCACACCTTCGCCGACGAGCTGGGTCCCGCCAAGGACAACCCGGCCAAGCGGGAGTCCGTCCCGGTCGCGCCGAGCGTGGCCGGCTGCGACCGCCACTACGGCACGGTCAACCTGTGCGTACCGACCCGCTTCCCGGCGGAGGTGAAGGAGACGACGAAGGCCCGCTGCGACTGGCTGGCCGCCCACCAGTACCCGCAGCGCATGAAGGTCAACGGCAGCGACCCGCTGCGCCTGGACCCCGACCGCGACGGGTACGCCTGCTAAGCGGCAGTCCGCGCCTCGCCCCGCCGCAGTTCCCCGGCGGTGAGGGCGAGGCCCGCGGTGGCGGCCAGCAGGATCGCGGGGAGGACCAGGAACAGACGCCGCTCACCGGAGGCGACGGACTCGTACTGCTCGCGCGAGACCTCGACGCGCACGCGCGTCAGCGCGCTCGTGTCGAAGACGGAGTACCGGCCGTCCACGATCTGCGGATCCTGCATGTCCCCGGTACCGGACAGCCCGACGAGGACGGCACCGGCGAGGAGCAGCGCCGCGAGCGCCCCCTGCACCGCGCCCGGCAGACAACGGAAGGCGAGCCACTGCAGGCGCCTGGTCGCCCCGGCCCGCATCGAGCGCACCATGGCGGCGACGCCGAGGGGAAGGACGAGCAGGAGTCCGGCGGCCATGAGTCCGCGCGCCCCCGGCAGCGCCGGGGCCGCGGCGGCCAGCAGCAGTACCGCGCTCAGTGCCCCCGCGAGCGCGCCGTGTAACTTGAAGGTCCACCCCATGCGGTCACCTTGGCAGGCCCGCGCGGGAACGGCTAGTGAGAATACGCGGCGAGCGAGATGCCGACGTAGTGCGCGACGAAGGCCGCGAGGGTCAGGGAGTGGAAGACCTCGTGGAAGCCGAAGAAGCGGGGGGATGGGTTGGGTCGCTTCATTCCGTAGATGACCCCTCCCACGCTGTACAGCAGGCCGCCGACGATCACCAGGACCAGGACGGCGATGCCGCCGGTGTGCATGAAGTCGGGCAGGAAGAAGACCGCGGCCCAGCCCATGGCGATGTAGCACGGGGTGTACAGCCAGCGCGGCGCGCCCACCCAGAAGACGCGGAAGGCGATGCCCGCCGCGGCGGCGAGCCATACCGCCCACAGCAGGGTCCGTCCCGTGGAGGGCGGGAGCAGCAGGACGGTCAGCGGGGTGTAGGTCCCCGCGATGATGAGGAAGATGTTGGCGTGGTCGAGCCGCCGCAGGATGGCCTCGCCGCGCGGTCCCCAGGTGCCGCGGTGGTAGACGGCGCTGACGCCGAAGAGCAGGCAGGCGGTGAGGATGTAGACCCCGCAGGCCACGCGCGCCCGGGTCGAGTCGGTGAAGGCCATCAGCACCAGCCCCGCGACCACCACGGCGGGGAACATTCCAAGGTGCAGCCAGCCGCGCATCAGCGGCTTGGCCTCCGGCTCCGGTGCGGCGGCGGCGTCAGAAGTCATGAGCGACATGCTACCTACGGGTCCGTAGGTTTCCCTTAGTGCTCTTTACGGAAGATTGACGGACGTGGCGATGCTCACGTGAGAGGCCCTCTGGACATATGCGCACATGCACCGGATGATCAGATGAGTGCGGTCGACACCGGATGAGCGGAGCGCGAAGCGTCCGGGTCGCAGCCCCCACGGGGCCTACACCAAACAAACCCCTCAACAAGGAGCAATCGTGGCGCGCGACAACGCGGCTCCCACCAGTTCGACTCTTCCCACCAAGCATGCAGCGCTGATCTCCTGGGTGGACGAGATCGCAGCCCTCACCCAGCCGGACCGCGTCGTCTGGTGCGACGGCTCCGAGGGCGAGTACGAGCGCCTGTGCGAGGAGCTCGTCGCCAAGGGAACGTTCAAGAAGCTCGACGAGACGAAGCGCCCGAACTCCTACTACGCCGCCTCCGACCCCTCCGACGTCGCGCGCGTCGAGGACCGCACCTTCATCTGCTCCGAGAAGGAAGAGGACGCGGGCCCCACGAACCACTGGAAGGCTCCTTCCGAAATGAAGGAGATCTTTGCCGGGCAGGAAGGTATCTTCCGCGGCTCCATGAAGGGCCGGACGATGTACGTCGTCCCGTTCTGCATGGGCCCCCTCGGCTCCGAGCTCTCCGCGATCGGCGTCGAGATCACCGACTCCGCCTACGTCGCGGTCGCCATGCGCACCATGACCCGCATGGGCAAGCCCGTCCTGGACGAGCTCGGCACCGACGGCTTCTTCGTCAAGGCCGTCCACAGCCTCGGCGCTCCGCTCGCCGAGGGCGAGGCCGACGTCCCGTGGCCGTGCAACACCACCAAGTACATCTCGCACTTCCCCGAGACCCGCGAGATCTGGTCCTACGGATCCGGCTACGGCGGCAACGCCCTGCTCGGCAAGAAGTGCTACGCCCTGCGCATCGCGTCCGTCATGGCGCGCGACGAGGGCTGGCTGGCCGAGCACATGCTGATCCTCAAGCTCACCCCGCCGCAGGGTGAGGGCGAGGCCGCATCTCCGACGTACCTTGCCGCCGCCTTCCCGTCCGCCTGTGGCAAGACCAACCTGGCCATGCTGGAGCCCACGATCTCCGGCTGGACGGTGGAGACCATCGGCGACGACATCGCCTGGATGCGCTTCGGCGAGGACGGCCGCCTCTACGCGATCAACCCCGAGGCCGGCTTCTTCGGCGTCGCCCCCGGCACCGGCGAGCACACCAACGCCAACGCCATGAAGACGATGTACGCGAACACCGTCTTCACCAACGTCGCGCTCACCGACGACGGCGACGTGTGGTGGGAGGGCATGACCGAAGAGGCGCCCAAGCACCTCATCGACTGGAAGGGCAACGACTGGACTCCGGACTCGGAGACCCCGGCCGCCCACCCCAACGCCCGCTTCGCCGTCCCGGCCTCCCAGTGCCCGACGATCGCCGCCGAGTGGGAGGACCCCAAGGGCGTCCCGATCTCCGCGATCCTCTTCGGCGGCCGCCGCGCCTCCGCCGTGCCGCTGGTCACCGAGTCCTTCGACTGGAACCACGGCGTCTTCATCGGCTCGAACATCGCCTCCGAGAAGACCGCCGCCGCCGAGGGCAAGGTCGGCGAGCTGCGCCGCGACCCCTTCGCCATGCTGCCGTTCTGCGGCTACAACATGGGCGACTACATGGCCCACTGGGTCAAGGTCGCCGCCGACAAGGACCAGGCGAAGCTCCCGAAGATCTACTACGTGAACTGGTTCCGCAAGAACGACGCGGGCAAGTTCGTGTGGCCCGGCTTCGGCGAGAACAGCCGCGTCCTGAAGTGGATCGTCGGCCGCCTCGACGGCACCGCCGAAGGCGTCGAGACCCCCATCGGCATCCTGCCGACCAAGGACTCCCTCGACCTCGACGGCCTGGACCTCCCGGCCGAGGACCTCGACTTCCTCCTCACGGTCGACAAGGAGGTCTGGCGCGAGGAGGCCGCCCTGGTCCCCGAGCACCTGAACACCTACGGCGACCACACCCCCAAGGAGCTGTGGGACCAGTACCACGCGCTCGTGGAGCGCCTGGGCTGAGCCAGGACGCGCCCTGAAGAAGGGCCAATGAACGTGGGAGCCCCCGACCAAGCGGCGCCCACCGCTGTGGGAGCCCCCGACCAAGCGGCGCCCACCGCAGCACCGGCCTGTCAGGAGCGTCCGCGCTCCTCCAGATAGGTCGTGTGCGTCTGCTGACGGCCGGCCTCCACCTCGTGGAGGCCGGCCGTCACGCGTTCCGCCTCGTCGTAGAGGACCGCCAGCTGCCGTTCCAGGTGCCGCTCCGGCGACTCGGCACCCGACGTCATCCGCGTCCACCAGCGCGTCCGGTTGTACGTGTCCACGCACTCCGGGACGTCCAGCCGGATCGCCCGAGACAGCGCGTGCACCCACTCCGGCTCGGCGGCCAGCGCATCGGCCACCCACCCCGGATCGAGCAGGGCCGCGTACAGCTCCATCAGCTCGGCCAGCTTCCCGCCCGCCGCCGGCGGCAGGTCCACCTCGGCCAGGTATTCGCGCAGCCTCCCGAAATCCTCCCGTACGACACCCAGCTGCTCGGCGACGTCCGGGTACTGCGGCGGATCCACCCGCTCCGGCGGGGCGATCAGCGCGCCCGCGCCGTACAGCCCGGCGACCACCACCGGCCAGAACGAGCCGCCCACCCCGGCGAAGCTCAGGCCCAGACCGGCCACCCCGCAGGCGGAGCCGGCCAGGTTCTTCTTCGACTCCAGGTAGTGGAGAAAACCCGTACCGAGCGCCCTGCCGACGGCCGCGCCGGCCGCTCTATTGGTAGCCACGGATCTCCTCGAAGGCTCCGTTCAGCGAACCGTTCCCGTCGGTGGCGTCGAACATCCGCCCGCCGGTCAGTTCGGTGATGTGGGTGAGCTCCTTGCGGTCCGAGTCCCCGAACAGCACCGCGAAGACCGGGGTGTGCTTCTGCCCCTCGGGCAGCGCGGCGTAGAAGGAGTCGAAGTGCCCGGCCCCCACGCCCTCGGTGTTCTCGCCGTCCGTCATGAGCACGATCGAGGTGAACGCGTCCGAACCGCCCTTGCCGAGCTGCTCGTACGCCGCCTCCAGGCTGCTGTAGACCGCCGTACCCCCCTCCGGCTGCAAGGACTTCACGTCGCCCCGGATCGCGTCCAGGGCCGGCCCCGGATTGCCGGGCTCGACCACGTGCGTCCGTACCTTCTTCACCTTGGACCCGAACGGCAGGAGCGTCACCTCCTCGCGGTCCCGGAACCGCTCCCCGGTCCCCGAACTCCCGCTGCCCGTCAGGTCCGTGAGCGCCGCCTTCAGCCGCCCGATGCGGTCGTCGTCGGCCATCGAACCCGAGGTGTCCAGGACGTACACCGTCCGCGAGGGCCGGCGCAGCTCGTTCTCGTACGAGGCCAGCAGCCCGTCGGCGACCGCGAGCGAGCCGGGGAACGGCAGCTCGCGCCGCATCGAAGCGCCCAGCCCGGGGGCCGGCGCCACCTCGGCCGCGACCGGCCGGCGGAAGGTCTTCCCGGTGATCTCCGCTTGCGCCTGTGCCCCGCGCAGGTACTCCGTCAGCGCCCGCCCCGACTCGCGGGCCCCGGCCGGGGCCGAGGTCAGCAGGGTCAGCGGGTAGTGTGCGGTGACCACGCCGTCACGCGGCCGGATCACCGTCAGCGGAGCCTTCGCGTCCCGGTTCATCGAGAGCAGCACCGACTCGTAGTTCACCAGCGCGTCCACGTCCGGGCGCTGGGCGTAGGCGGTGGCGAGCCAGCCGGAGGAGCCCGAGGTCAGCTTCTGCCCGCCGAAGAACTCCTTCAGCCGGGGCGCGGCCGCCTTCACGTCCGCGTCCGTCAGCGCCGCCTGCGCGCCCGACAGGCCCGAGGCCACCGAGACCAGCGCGGAGAAACCGGAGTTCGAGCGCACCGGGTCGGTCATCCCGTACGTCAGCCTGCCGCCCGCGACCGCCTCGTGCACCGCCGACCAGGTGACCTCCTCCGGCTTCCAGCCGAGCCGGGCCAACGATTCCGGCTTCACACCGAGGGCGACGGGCGAGGACATCACCGGGGTCTCGTTGGCGAGCTTCCCGGCGGCCTGCGGACGCAGCCGCAGATAGTCGTTCGAGGACAGCCAGATCGCGTCGTACTTTCCGTCGGCCTTCCCGGAGGCGACCTGCTCGGCGGCGTCTAGGGTCCCGGACCAGGTGAGGTTCACGGTGACCCCGGTGGCCTTCCTGGCCTGCTCCAGCACCGGCTGCATGTCGGCGAGCTCACTGGAGGCCAGCACCCGCAGGGTGCCCTCCTTGTAGGCGGTCGGCTTCGGGTCGCCGGGCCGGTCGGACCCCTCCGAGGTGCAGCCGCTCACCGCGACGAGCGAAGCGAGGGCCAGGCCCGCGACCAGCCGGCCCCGCCGGTACTCGCGCCCGCTCACTGGACACCGCCCTCGAGCACACTCGCGGTGCGCGTGCGCGCGAGATGCGCCGAGGCCGTCCGGAGTTCCCCGGTCAGGGACTCCACGGTCGCGGCCATGTTCTCCGTGGCCTGCACCTTGAAGGTGTCGATCGCGTCGAGCGTCTGGTAGATCTGCGCGAACGCCGTCCGCAGGGTCTCCGCGCCCACCGCCGGATCGGCCGCGATCCGCTGGATCTCGCCGCTCTGCGTGGACAGCATCTGCGCGTTGCCCCGGATCAGCTCCTCGGTGGTGCCGCGCAACGCGTTGACCTGCTCGGTCACCTTGCGCTGGTTGTCGAGGGCCGAGGCCAGCATCACGGCGATCCGCAGCGCGGACACCGTGGTGGTCGCGGCCCGGTCGACGCCCTTGATCAACTCCTCGTTGTTGCGCCGGACCACGTCCATCGCCAGGTAGCCCTGCGCGCACACCGCCAGCTGCGTCAGCAGGTCCTGGTGCTTCTGCCGGACGGGGAAGAGCACGTCCGCGCGCATCGCGTCGGCCTGCTGCGGGTCGGAGCGCTCGGCCTCGGCGATCCGCTGCTCGACGGCGATGTCCAGGGCCTCGGTCAGGACCGCGTACTCCTGGAGCTTGCCCATGGTCTCCCAGAGCCGCGAGCGCTCGGTGTGCAAGGCCGCGTTGTCGCGGCGCAGCTCGTCCTGGCCGCCGCGCAGCGCGCCCACGATCTTGTTGAGGGTGGCCTGCGAGGAGGCGTACTTGGCCACGTGGTCGCGGAACCTGTTGCCGCCCGGCAGCTTCGCGAGCAGCTTGCCGACCCCCTTGGCGGGCGTGTCCCGCGGGTCGAGGTCCTCGACGGTGCGCCGCAGTTCGACGAGGGAGCCGGCCACCCGGGCCTGCGCGTCGCCGCCCCCGTCGGAGCCGAGCGAGCGCACCGCCCGCTCCAGCATCCGGTTGGACTGCTGGGCGGCGGAGCGGATGTCGGCCGAGCCGAGCCCGGCGATCTCGCCGATGCGCTGCGCGAACTCGGGGGAGCGGGTGTCGATCCCGGCGAGCGTGCCGACGTACTCCCCGGCACGGCGGGCCATCTCGTCGCGGACGCCGTCCTGGAGCGGTACGAGGCCGGCCGCCTGCTCCTTGCGGACGGGCGCGACGGGCTCGGGAGCGCTGAGGACGAGCGGGCCGTCCTCGGGAGGTGTAAGTGTCACGGTGTGTCCCCCTGGCCCTTGGCGCGTGCGGCCAGCGCCATCAGGATCTTGACGGTGGGTGTGCCGACCTGGCGGATGCCGGTCAGCCCCGGGTTGAGGTACGCGGCGTGCGGCGCGGTGGCGGCGGTGAACTCGGGCACGCCGTCCTGCGGGCGGAACCCGTGGCGCAGGGCCAGCTCGCGCAGCTTCGGATCGGTCGCGAGGAGGGTGCCGAGCTCCTTGGCCTTGTCGCTGAGCGGCACGAAGGTGTGCGCCGTGTTGACCGTGGTGTCCGGGTAGAGGACCACCATGTCGTCGACGTTCCCGCCACCCTGCTTCTGCAGGAGCAAGGACGCCACCTGGGACTCGTAGACCAGGATGAGCGGTTCGCCGCTGCCGCTGATGAAGGCCCGGAAGGGGTCGTCGGTGCTCGGCTCCAGGGCTCCCTGGACGGAGATCAGCTTGCGCAGCAGCGGGGCGGTGCGGGCGATCCCGGCGTCGTCGGAGACCACGTTGTTGCCGTTCGCCACGTTGGAGGTGGCGGCGAGGAAGAGGGCGCCGGAGTTGGAGGTGGCCGGGTCGGTGGTCTTGATGAACACGGTGCCGGTCAGCTCGGCGTGGGCGGAGGAGCCGGGCAGCTGCTGCCAGGTGCGGTCCTCGGCGGCGGCCTTGAGGAAGGGGCCCATGAGGAGGGTTCCGGTGTTCTTGCCGGTCGTCTTCGCGAGGCCGTTGTCGGCGAGGACCTTGGCGGCGTTGGAACGGGCGATCACGACGAGCGGGGAGTAGAAGGGCTTGGTCTCCTGCGCGCCCTTGACCCCGGCTGCGGCTTCCACCTCCTTGGCGGGTTCACTGCTGCTGGGGAAGGCGAAGTCGAGCTTCTTGAGGTCGAGCTGGTCCATCGCCCAGGAGCCCGAGGTCTCCGTCTTCACTTCGTACTTCTTGGCTGCAAGAGCCTTGACGACGTCCGGGTCGTGGAAGAATTCCGACTTCTCCGAGCCGATGACGCCGTTCACCACGGTCTTCGTTGCCGTGGGGTCTGGGTCGTGCCCCTGGAAGAAGGCGATGAAGAGCACGCCTCCGAGGAGGAGCACACCCAGGACGATTCCTAGGATGCGTCTCACGGGTGCAGAGTGCTCGCGGAAACCCACATTCCGCGACGGGTTGAATGAACGTCAGGTGTCCAGGCGGTCCCACTTCGAAATGCTGTGTGAGCCCGAGGGTGCTGGTGGGAGGGGCGGCCGCCCGGGAGGATCTGGGCATGGGCGTGAGCGCATTGAAGTGGCAGGGCTGGCTGGTCGGCCTGGTGACACTGGCCGGGCTGCTGGTGTTCGCCCCGCTGGGGCTGTACGTGTGGGCGAGCGGCGAGCCGCCCCGCGAGGTGGTGGAGGACGTACGGGCCCGGGTGACCGGGTGTCGAATCGATCCGGCGAGCCGGCGCGTGGCGGCGACGGTGGAGGCGACGGGACAGGGCTCGTACGTGGTCACGGTGGAGTTCCGCGACCGGGAACACGCCGAGCCGGGCGCGCGGGTCGCGCAGGCCCTGGTGAAGATCCCGGGCGTGGCCCCCGGAACGCCGGAACGTGCCGAGGCGGTCGGCCCTGTCTGGCCGGTGGCGACGGTCCCGTGGTGCGGGGTCGCGGGCGTGGCGCTGACGGAGCAGCTGGAGCACTGAGCCAAGCCCTGCCGGGCCGCGCAGCGGCACATCCGCATCCGCATCCGGAGGTGTCCCCGCACGGGCCGGGCTCCGTCCGCCGGGCTCCCCGCAGGGGTATGGCGCCCGGTCCGGAGCCTCCGCGGCCCCGGACCGGGGCCGTCAGTGGGCGCCGGCCAGGTCCAGGGACGTCAGGGCGGCGGCGTGGGCGTCCATGCGCTCGGCGGCGAGGATCGCGACGGTGGTGTCGGCGCGGGACGCGGCGACGAGGAGCGCGCGGGCGGCGAGGTCGTGCGCGCGCTGGTGCAGGGCGGCGCCGTCGCCGGCAGGCTCCTGCTGCGGCGCGCGGGCGGGCTGGGCCCCCCGCAGCCGCGCGACCTGTGCCGCGATCCTCGTGGCGTCCTCGGCGAGCCCGAGCTCGTCGGTGACGGCGAGCAGGGCGGCGAGATGCCCGGCGAGCTGGATGTCCAGCGCTTCGCCGCGGCTCCGGTGCGGATAGTCGGTCGTCGGGCTGCCGCCCACGCGGTGGACGACCGACTTGGTGCGGATCGGCTCGTACATGAGGTGGCCTCCTGCGTGGTCAGGAGACCATCCTACATTGGATCCGTTCTAAAGTTGAGCTCAATCCTATTGTCTGACTCGCGTGGCGCTAGGGCTGGCTGTAACCGTCGAGGAAGTTCCCGATCCGCGTCACGGCATCGGCCAGGTCCACGGCGTTCGGCAGGGTCACGATCCGGAAGTGGTCGGGCTCGGGCCAGTTGAAGCCCGTACCGTGCACGACCATGATCTTCTCGGCCCGCAGCAGGTCCAGGACCATCTGCCGGTCGTCCTTGATCTTGTAGACGGACGGGTCGAGCTTGGGGAAGGCGTACAGCGCGCCCTTCGGCTTCACGCAGGTGACACCGGGGATCTGGGTGAGCAGGTCGTACGCGACGTTGCGCTGCTCCAGGATCCGCCCGCCGGGCAGGACCAGGTCCTCGATCGACTGCCGGCCGCCGAGCGCGGTGGCCACGGCGTGCTGCGAGGGCATGTTCGCGCACAGGCGCATGTTCGCGAGGATCGTGAGGCCCTCGATGTACGAGGAGGCGTTCTGCTTCGGGCCGCAGACCGCCATCCAGCCGGCCCGGTAGCCGGCGACGCGGTAGTTCTTCGAGAGCCCGTTGAAGGTCAGCGTCAGCAGGTCCGGCGCGATGGCGGCGGTGTTGGTGTGGGTCACGCCGTCGTAGAGGATCCGGTCGTAGATCTCGTCCGAGCAGACGACCAGGTTGTGGCGGCGGGCGATGTCCGTGAGCCCGCGCAGCATCTCGTCGTCGTAGACGGCGCCGGTCGGGTTGTTCGGGTTGATGATCACGATCGCGCGGGTGCGGTCGGTGATCTTGCGCTCGATGTCGGCGAGGTCCGGCATCCAGTCGGACTGCTCGTCGCACCGGTAGTGCACGGCCGTGCCGCCCGCGAGGCTGACGCAGGCCGTCCACAGCGGGTAGTCCGGCGCGGGGACGAGGACCTCGTCGCCGTCGTCGAGCAGCGCCTGCATCGACATCTGGATCAGCTCGGAGGCGCCGTTGCCGAGGTAGATGTCCTCGACGTCCAGCTCGATGCCCTTGGTCTGGTAGTGCTGCATGACCGCGCGGCGCGCGGAGAGCAGCCCCTTCGCGTCCCCGTACCCGTGGGCGGTGCCCAGGTTGCGGAGCATGTCCTCAAGGATCTCCGGCGGGCACTCGAAGCCGAAGGCCGCGGGGTTGCCGGTGTTGAGCTTGAGGATGCGATGACCTGCTGCTTCGAGCCGCATCGCCTCTTCGAGGACGGGGCCGCGGATCTCGTAGCAGACATTGGCGAGTTTCGTTGACTGGATCACCTGCATAACGGGAGCTTACGGGGCTCCCCGTGAGCCCGCTGGGGCATTTCGGCCGAACATGAAGGTAGATATGTCCCATTTCGCGCGATGGGTGGGTGACGGCGCGCTCCGCCCTTGGAAACGGGGGCCGCGCCGCCGTTCCGGCCTGCGGAATGGGTGAGGCGTGAGCGGGGTCCGAGCGCCGGTGTTGCGCTCGTCACCCCTGGGGGTGATGCCCGGGGGTGAGCCCATGGGCTGAGTGGGTGGGGCTGAGCGGGTGGGGCTGAGTACGCGGGCTGAGTACGCGGGCTGAGTACGCGGGCTCATGCGTCGGGGGGCGGCCGTGGGGAGGCTGGGGGCATGAGTCAGGGCGAGTGGAAGCCGGCGGACCACCGCCTGGGCGCCGACCGGGTCGGCACGGTGATCGCGGCCGTGGCGGGCGGCCTCGTGATCGCGGGGGCGGTCTTCATGGCGTTCCTGCTGGTGCTGCTGGTCGGGTACAGCCGGTGAAGGGTGCGGGGCAGTGGATTTCGTAGTCGGTGACATGGCGATCACCACGGTCGGCACGGACGGTGACGACCGGGCGATCGAGTTCTCCGTGACGCGGCGCGGGGGCGATGCGCAGGAGGCGCACTTCGTGATCCACCGCGACCACGACCAGGGCTGGGAGACCGCCCGCCTCACCGTCGACCCGCGGGTGAGCGGCATCGGCGTCCCCGTGGCCGCGGTGGAGTGGGCGGTGGAGTTCGCCAGGGAGTACCTCTGAGGGGGCGGGGGCGGGGCGGGGGGCTTCGGGGGGCGGGGTGTCCGCTGGGCGGGATCAGGGATGCGGTCGGTGGCTTCGGGCGGGCTGCCGCATACCGTTTCGATATGAAGCCGCTGAGGATCATTGCCGGGGATGCCACGAGTCCGCAGGCCAAGGGGCCCAAGGTCATTGCCCATGTCTGCAATGACCTCGGAGGGTGGGGGAAGGGCTTCGTGCTGGCCGTTTCGAAGCGGTGGCCCGAGCCGGAGGCCGCGTTCCGGGCCTGGCACCGGGGGCGCAGCGGGAACGACTTCGGGCTCGGGGCCGTGCAACTGGTGCGGGTGCAGCCCGACGTGTGGGTAGCCAACATGGTCGGCCAGCGCGGGATACGCACCGGGAGCGGGGGGCCGCCGATCCGGTACGACGCCGTGGAGCGCTGCCTCGCCGCGTTGGCCGACCAGGCCGTCGAGCTGGGGGCGTCCGTCCACATGCCGCGCATCGGCTGCGGGCTGGCCGGCGGGAAGTGGTCCCGTATCGAGCCGCTGATCACCGACGCGTTGTGCGCGCGCGACGTGGAGGTGAGCGTCTACGACCACGCGTGACAGTGGTGGACGGACCGCGACCGCCAGAGCAACTCCGGGAGGAACGGCCGCCGCCGTGCCATGCTCGCCGGTGACCGCAAGGACGCCGGTCCGGGCGTTCGTCGCCACAACGACATCGGAGGAAGCGCGCCATGGAGTACCGGTACGCCACCGAGGCGGACGCGCCCGCCATGGCCGAACTCTTCGCCGCCAACCACCATGACGCCCTGACACCGGAGCAGCGCGCCCGGCAGGGCTTCGTACAGGGCGCGTTCGACGTCGCCACGTTGGGCGCCATGGCCGCGGCCGGGGAGCTGCTCGTCGCGGACGACGAGGGCCGGGTCGCCGGGCTGCTGGCCCTGTCGGTGGCCGAGGACATGCCCGCCCCGCCGCCTGCGGTCGCGGGCCTGCTCCAGGCCCAGGACACGCTGGAGTGGGAGGGCCGCCCGCTGAGCGAGGTGAGCTGGCTGCTCTACGGGCCGGTCGTGGTCGACGCGGGCTACCGGGGTCACGGCGTGGCCCGGGCGCTGTTCACCATGGCCCTGGCGGCGGCATCGGGACGGGCCGACGTGGTGGTGGCCTTCATCGAAGCCGGGAACGCGCCTTCCTGGAAGGCGCACGTGGACGGCTTCGGCATGACCCCGCTCGGCGACTACGTCACCGGTGGGCGCACGTACAGCGCGGTCGCCGCGGCCGCCTCCTGACGGAATCCCGCGCACACGTCGAAGTGGCTGACCCGGCACGTGTCCGAAGGGAGGGAGGCGCCGAGGTTCACGGCCGTGCCGTCGCCCGCGATGCGCCAGCGCTTGCCCGCCGGCACGAGGTGGCAGGGGGCCTCGCCGGGCTCGATGAGGATCCACTTGCCCCGGACGGTCCTGTGCCAGTACGCGGCTTCGCCGCAGTGACGGCAGGCGGCGGGGGTGCCCTCGCGGGGATCGGACGGACGTTGCCGGCCGATGGTGACGAGGGCGTCCGCCAGGACGTTCGCGAGGAGGAACGGCCCGGTGTCCCGGCTCCGGTCCTGCTCCTGGGTGTGTGCGTGCAACTGTTCCCCCCTTCCGCTCTGTTGGTAGCGGAAGGAGGGTGGGTCGGGCGACCGGTTCGGTGATCAGTGACCCGAACGGGTCGTGACGGTGTTCGGCGCCGCGCCCCGGGCGTCCCCGGGGCTCAGGCGGACGCCGTGACCCTGGCCGCGAAGGCGTCCAGGTTGTCGGACATGCGCGCGAGGCGCTCGTCCTGGGTGAGGGACTCCTCGTACCGGCCGGCGCGCAGCTTCGGCTGCCGCTTGCCGCGTACGTACAGGGGGCAGGCGAGGTCCGCGCAGACGTAGATGCCGACGGTGTTGCCGTCACGGCCCCGGGCGCCTGCCAGCGGGGCGGCGAGCAGGGTGACCCCGGAGGAGGCGTGGCCGGTCAGGCAGATCTGGCAGAGGCTGGACTTCACCGCGCTGGTGCGGTTCACGGCGGGCACCCGTAGCGAGATGCCCACCGGGCCCTCGGACGTCGGCCGTACGAGATGTGCCCGCAGCGGCGCCCCCGGATCCACCCAGCCGAGGAAGTCCAGGTCCTCCCAGGGCAGTTCGGCGAAGTCCAGGGGCAGCCGCAGCCGCGCCGCCTCACCCTTGGTGCAGTTCACGAAGGATGAGCGGATTTGTTTCTCGGTGAGTGGTTCCACGGGCGTCGACCCTACGTGTGCCCTGACCAGCCCGCACCCCAATAAGCCGGGCACGCAGGAACCATTCCTCAGCGCTGCAGGATGACCAGCGGGATCTCGCGCGGCCAGGCGGCCACCTGGTCGTCCTCGTACGGGGGCCACAGGCCCGTCATCATGTCCCAGTACGTGTCCCGCTCCGTCGGTGTCGCCGTGCGGGCGGTCGCCTTGAAGGCGGCGGCGCCGACCTGGACGCGGGTCTCCGGGTGGGCGGTGAGGTTCTCGTACCAGGCCGGGTGGTCCGCGGCGCCGTAGGCCGAGGCCAGGACGATGAGGCGGGCCGCGTCCCGGTCCTCGCCGTAGATCAGCGGGGTACGGACGGTGCGGCCGGTGGCGCGGTCGACCGTGGTGAGCAGCAGGGTGGGGACCCCGTGCCACAGATGGCCGTCGGCGCCCGCCGTGGTCACGTACGCGCGGACGTGGTCCAGCTGTGGGCCGGGTCTGGGGTCCGTGGGGCGGTCCCAGTCGATGTCGAGAGCGTGCATTCACCAGTCCTTAGGGTTGTGGCCCCCGGACGGCTAACGAGCATTCACCGGCTCTGGATGCGGTCCGGAGCCGCCGTACCCCGCCCCGCACCCCGCCCCGGATACGACCCCGCCCCCGGATACGACCCCGGCCCGGGGGGCGACCCCGGGCCGGGGTATCAGCAGCGTGCGTGCGGAGCGCTACGGCAGGTAGCGCTCGATGACCTGCGGGCCCTCCTTCTCGATCAGCTGGCGCGCCTTCTCGACCCGCTCCGGAGTCGGGTCGTGGCCGGTCGCCATCACGAGGTCCTCGGGGTCGTACGGCCGCTCCCCGCCCGTGAAGAGCCGGTCCGACCGTGTCGGCTGCTGGTCCGATTCACTGTCCATCGCGTACCTCCTCCGTACCCCCTGGCCCCCATCCTCCGGCGGCGGCCCCATGAACGCACGTCGGCCGGGACGGCCCGCCCGGAAGGTGCTCCGCTCAGCCGCCGACGGTCGCCAGTGCGCCGGCGGCGACCAGTACGCCGCAGATCCCCAGGTTCACGGCCTTGTGCTCCCAGAACACCGCGACGAACTCGCGGATCGTGGCGGTCGGCCAGAAGTACCGGGCCGTGGGCGAGCCCAGCACCTGCCCGTTGACCCCGGCCTTGCGGGCCATCATCGCGGCCCGGAAGGCGTGGAAGTTGTTGGTGACCACCACGCACCGGTAGCCCGGGTCGTCCGCCAGCATGAGTTCGCGGCTGAACCGCATGTTCTCCTCGGTCGTGCGGGACCGGTCCTCCAGCGTGACGTGCTCCGCCGGCACGCCCTGCGCGATCAGCCAGTCCGCCATCGCGCGGGCCTCGGAGACCTTCTCGTCCGAGCCCTTGCCGCCCGAGACGAGCAGCACCGGCGGGCGGCCGCCCCGGGCCAGCTGGGCCTCGTAGATCTCCTGTCCCTTGCGCAGCCGCGAGGCCAGCAGCGGCGGCACCCGCTCCCCGCCGATCAGGCCGGAGCCGAGCATGACCACGTGGTCGACGTCGCCGCGCACCTTGATCCGCCCGTAGAGGAAGGCGTAGCCGAGGAAGCACAGGAAGACGAAGGAGACGTAGGCGACGACCGCGACGAGGGTCGCCACGATGCCCGCGAGGACCACGGAGCGGGACAGGCCGACGACGAACAGCAGGGCGATCATCGCGAAGATCCCGAGGCCCGCGAGCAGCGACAGCAGGTTGGGCAGGCGGGTGCCTTCCTTGCGGACCATGGTCACGCCGTTGGCGACGAGGAAGACGCCGAGCGCCACCAGGCCGAGCGTGGGCACGGCGAGGACCACCAGCAGGACGGCGGCGGCCAGCCAGCCCGGCAGCGCCTTCACCTGGAGGAGCAGGCCGAAGGAGTGGAGGACGAGGGTCAGGCCGAGGAGTACGGCGTTGCGGAAGCGACGGCGGTCGTTGCGGGCGCTGAGGCAGAAGGCGAGGAAGAGCAGGGCGGCAAGGACGAGGGGGACCATGCCTTTTATCGTAAATGTCACCCGGAATGCTGAACGGGGCTGCGACGCGCGGACCTTACGGACCGCCCCGCCAGGACCTCGGTGCGCCGCCCGTCCCGCATGACGAAGCGTCCGTCGATCAGGACGTGCGGGATGCCGGTGGGCAGGGCGCGCGGGTTCTCGTACGTGGACCCGGCCGCGACCGTGTCCGGGTCGAAGAGGACCAGGTCGGCGCGGTGACCGACGCGGACCAGGCCCCGGTCGGGCAGGCGCAGGCGGGCCGCGGGGCGGCCGGAGAGGTGTGCGACGCACTCCTCCAGGGAGAGCACGCCGAGTTCGCGGACGTAGTGGCCGAGGTAGTGGGGGAAGGTGCCGTAGGCGCGCGGGTGCGGCTTCGCGCCCTGGAGGATCCCGTCGGAGCCGCCGGTGTGGACGCGGTGGCGCATGATCGCCCGGACGTTCTCCTCGTGGCCGACGTGCTGGAGGATCGTCGGCGCGAGCCGGTCGCCGAGCAGCAGCCGCCGGGCGGTGTCCCAGCCGTCGACGCGCGTGCCGACGTACCGGCCGTACGCGGGATCGGCGACGCCCGAGATCTCGACCGTGGACCAGTCGACGGGCACGCCGTGGCAGCCGTCCGAGCCCTCGGCCTCCAGCGCGTGGCGGATCCGCTCGGCGGTGGCGTCGTCGCGCAGCCGGGCGAGGACGGCCTGCGGGCCGCCCTCGTTCGCCCAACTGGGCAGCAGGGCGACGAGGGTGGTGCAGCCGGGGGTGTACGGGTAGCTGTCCAGGGTGATGTCGCAGCCCTCGGCCAGGGCCGCGTCCAGCAGGGCCAGCAGCTCGGGGGCCCGGCCCCGGTTCTCGCCGAAGTTCATGGTGGCGTGCGCGAGGTGCAGGGCGCAGCCGGCCTCCCGGGCCAGCTCGACCATCTCGGCGTAGGCGGCGAGCGCGCCGTGGCCGTACGAGCGGTGGTGGGGGCAGTAGTAGCCGCCGTACCGCGCCACCACGCGGCACAGCTCGGTCAGTTCGGCGCCGGAGGCGTACATGCCGGGGGTGTAGGTCAGGCCGGAGGACATGCCGACGGCGCCCTGGGCGAGGCCCTCGGCGACCAGCTGCCGCATCCGGTCCAGCTCGGCTGCGGTCGCGGGCCGGTCGTCCCAGCCGAGGGCGTACGCGCGGACCGTGCCCTGGGGGACGAGGTAGGCGGCATTGACGGCGCAGCCCTGCCCGCCGTGGGCCCGGTCCAGGCGGTCGAGGTACTCGCCGACCGTGCGCCAGTCGAAGTCGACGTCGTCCCCGGCGCCGTTCCAGCCCGCGATGGCGGCCCGTACCCCGCCCAGGGTGCGCTCGTCGGCAGGCGCGTACGACAGGCCGTCCTGGCCGAGGACTTCGAGGGTCACTCCCTGGGCGGCCTTCGCGCTGTGGTCCGGGTCGCGGAGCAGCGCGAGGTCGCTGTGGGCGTGCATGTCGACGAAGCCGGGGGCGAGGACCAGCCCGTGCGCGTCGAGGGTCCTGCGGCCCCCGGGGAGCGAGCCGATCCCGGCGATCCGGCCCTCGTGCACGCCGACGTCGGCGGTGTACGAGGGCCCGCCCGTGCCGTCGACGACGCGGGCCCCGCGGATGACCAGGTCCACGGCCGGGGTCTAGAAGAACGTGCGGACGTAGTCGCCGACCGTGCCGTCCGACTCCACCACCGGGATCAGCGGCCACTTCTCGAAGATCGTGCAGGGGTGGGCCATGCCGAGGGAGACCCAGTCGCCGACCTCCAGCGCGGTGGCGTCGGCGTCCGTCTCGATCCAGGCGTGCTGGTCGGACAGCTTGGACACCCGGATGCCGGTCGCGGCGCGCTCGACGCCGTCGCGGGCGCTGCGCACGGTGAGCACTTCGGGCAGGCCCAGGTCGTAGGCGATGTCGCGCTTGCCGGCGTTGACGAAGGCCTGGCCGGGTGTGGGGCGGGAGACCACCTGGGTCCACAGCCGGAAGGCGGGGAGCAGGCCGCCCTCCTCGGGGACGCGGTTGAAGGGGGTCAGGCCCGAGTACCAGCCGTGGTCGTGGGAGACGTACGCGCCGGAGCGCAGCAGCGGCAGCACGGGCAGCGACAGCTCCGGGATCTCCGCGAAGACCTCGGCGACGGCGTCGAACCACTCGCTGCCGCCGGCGCTGACGATGACCTCGTCCAGGCCGGTGCCGGTGAAGTGGCCCCGCTTGTCGAGATCGGCGGCGAGCGCGGTGAGGCGGTGCAGCCAGGCGCGGACGCTGTCGGCGTCGGCGCCGGGCATGGTGGCCTCGTAGCCGGCCACACCGGCCAGGCGCAGGGTGGGGGCCGCGGCGACGGCGTCGGCGACGGCCTGGCATTCGGCGTCGGTACGCAGCCCCGTACGTCCCTCGGCCCCGGCGCCGAGTTCGAGGACGACGTCGACGGTGGCGCCGCGGCCGTGCAGGGCGGCGTCCATGAGCTCGACCCCGCGGACGGAGTCGACGTAGCAGACGAACCGGAAGCCGGGGTCGGCGGCGAGCTCGTCGGCGACCCAGCGCAGGGCGGGCGCGTCCACGAGCTCGTTGGCCAGGAAGATCCGCCGGATGCCGAAGGCCCGGCAGACGCGGGCCTGGTGGGGCATGGCGACGGTGATGCCCCACGCGCCGTGGTCCAGCTGGCGCTGGAAGAGCTGCGGGGCCATGCAGGTCTTGCCGTGCGGCGCGAAGGCGAGGGAGTGGCGGGCGGCGTACGTGCCGAGGGCGGTGAGGTTGTGCTCCAGCGCGTCCGCGTCGAGGGTCAGGACGGGGGTGGTGAAACCGCCGGTGTGCAGGGGGCGGCGCTCGGCGGCCAGCCGGCCGACGGTGAGGCCGGCGGTCTGGGCGTCCGGCGGGAGCCCCTTGAACCGGTGGTCGACCGGTTCGTCGGCGAGGTCCTTGACGGGGTCGCTGGCCATGCGGGTGCCTCCCGGGATTGCATTGCGTGCAACGGTCGTTGCGTATGCCGCTGCATGCTGTCTAACATCCCGGATGACGACGGGTCAACGTGCGCCGGTCCGGGCGGAGCCCGGGGCGCCGGCGGAGCCGGTGTCGCAGCGACCGTACGAGAGGACGAGGGATGAGCCAGTCCGTGGAACGGGCGCTCGCGATCCTGCCGCTGCTCGCCAAGGGTCCTGCCGGGCTCGGGGCGGTCGCCGACGAGCTCGGCGTGCACAAGAGCACCGCACTGCGCCTGCTGCGCACCCTGCACGAGCGCGGGTTCGTGTACCGGCAGCCCGACGGCCGCTACCGGCTCGGCGCACAGCTGTTCGCGCTCGCCGCCGAGGCCGTCGAGAACCTCGACGTCCGGGAGGTCGCGCACCCCCACCTCGTCGAGCTGAACAAGGTCACCGGGCACACCGTCCACCTCGCCCTCCTCCAGGACGACGAGGTCGTGTACATCGACAAGGTCGACAGCCGCTACCCGGTCCGCATGTACTCCCGCATCGGCAAGCCCGTGCCCCTCACCGTCGCCGCCGTCGCCAAGCTGCTCCTCGCCGACCTCCCCGAGCCCGAGCGCAGGAGCCTCGCCGGGCGGATCGAGTACCCGCGGTACACCGCCCGCTCCACCCCGGACGCCGCCGCGTTCCTCCGCGAGCTGGACCTCGTACGGGACCAGGGCTGGGCCACCGACCTCGGGGGGCACGAGGAGTCCATCAACTGCCTCGGCGCGCCCGTGTACGGGCCCGCCGGGCGGGTCGCCGCCGCGCTGTCGGTGTCCGCGCCCAGCGTGGTGGTCAGCGCCGACGGACTGCTCGAACTGCTGCCGCTGGTACTCCGTACCGCGGACGCCATCAGCCAGGACTACTCGGGAACCCAGGAGGCCACCCCGTGACCGTCAAGACCGCCATCACCCCCGGCACCCACACCACCCCGCCCGCGAAGTTCTCGCACGGCGTGCGCAAGGGGAACGTCCTGCAGGTCGCCGGCCAGGTCGGCTTCCTCCCGCACGTCGACGGGCAGCCGCCCACCCCCGCCGGGCCGACGCTGCGCGAGCAGACCCTCCAGACGCTGGAGAACGTCCGCTCCGTACTGGAGGCCGGCGGCGCGGGCTGGGACGACGTGATGATGATCCGCGTCTACCTGACGGACACCGGCCACTTCGGCGAGATGAACGAGATCTACGACGCCTACTTCGAGGAGCGGGGCCTGAAGGAGGCCCCCGCCGCCCGCACCACCGTGTACGTCGGGCTGCCGGCCGGGCTGCTCATCGAGATCGACGCGCTGGCTGTGCTCGGCTGACATGCCGCAGGGGCGCCCCCCTGGCGGTGGGGCGCCCCGTTCACAGAGGACTACGGGCAGTACTGGGCTTCCTTGCCGATCGAGCGGTACATGCAGTCCGCGTTCTCCAGCAGCTGGAGCACCGCGTCCTTGTTGCGCACCGTCTCGCGGTCGATCACCTCGTCGGGCGGGTAGAAGCCGCCGCCGCCGGAGCTCGCCGGGTACATCTCGAAGGTGTAGGAGAAGATCTTCTGGTTGCCCCACAGCCAGTCGTCGATGGTGCCGTCCGTGATGTACAGGTCGCTCGACTGCTCCGGGGTGTAGCCGTTGCTGGCCGCCATGCTGGTGCCGATCTTCTTGTACACGGCGAGGTCGTCCGCGGTCATGCCGGGCGCGGTGTCGTTGTAGGTCCAGCCGAACGGCCACAGGACCAGCTCGCTGTACGTGTGGAAGTCGATCGCGGCCGTGATCTGCTGCTTGCCGCCGACGACCCGGCTGCGGACGAAGTCCGAGACGACCTTCACCTCGGGGGCCGACTCGGCGGCCGCGCCGCGGTAGGTCTCGGAGCTCTTGCTGCCACTGGAGCCGCCGCAGCAGCCCCACTTGTAGTTCCAGTTCCGGTTCTCGTCCGTACCGACGTACGAGGAGCCGGAGTTGGGCTGGCGGTTCTTGCGCCAGGAGCGGTAGGAGCCGGTGGCGATGTCGTACTCGCCGCCGTCCGGGTTGAGGTCCGGGATGATCCAGATCTCGCGGCCGTTGACCGCGTTGGTGATCCGGGAGTCGGTGCCGTACTTGGAGCCGAACTCCTTGAGCAGGTACAGGGCCATTTCCACGGTCAGGTGCTCGCGGGCGTGCTGGTGGTGGGTGAAGAGCACCTCGGGCTCGGCCTCGTCGGTGGCGACGTTGTCGCTGATCTTGATCGCGATGAGGTCGCGGCCCTGGTACGACTTCCCGATCACGCGCTTGCTCATGATCCCGGGGTACTGGGCGATGCGCTGGTCGATCTCCGCGTTCGCCTCGGCGTAGTTGTGGTACTTGGAGTCCGCCGAGGGGAAGTCCATGGTGCCCGCCGCGATCCCGGGCAGGGTGCGGTCCGGCGGCCCGGGCAGGGCGGTGAGCCGGTAGCCGAGCGCGCGCAGGTTCTTGGCCTGCATGGTGTCGGCGCTCACCACGACGGTGTGGTCGTCCACTTCGTCGATCGACACGCCCGTGCGGAGCAGCGCGGTGCGGTCGGCGGCCGTGGAGGGGCCGTGGATCCGGTACTGGACGATCGCCTCGTCCTGGGTGGCGGTGGACGGGGTGGGCGGTGGTGATGCCGTCGCGCTCATGCCGTAGGCGGGTGCGCCGAGCGCGAGCGCCAGCAGGGCCGCCGTGACGGCGGCCCTTCGGCGGGTCTGAAGCCGCATGCGTTCTCCTGGGTGGGGAGTGTGGGGGTGCCGTGCGGACGCGCACAGCGTGCTCTCGTGGCATGTTCCGGTCAAGGACCCGCTCTGTCCGCCGAACCGAAACCGGCCACCCCCACACACCTACCGCCTACGGGAGGCCGTGGACCTTCGGACCCACCGCGTTGGACCAAGCGCTACCCGCCTTGGCGTCCCAGTTCGTCGACCAGGTCATCGCGCCGCGCAGCCCCGGGTAGGTCTTCGACGGCTTGAAGGATCCGCAGCCCGTGCCCCTGGTCAGGCAGTCCAGGGCGTTGTTCACGACGGTCGGGGAGACGTAGCCGCTGCCCGCCCCGCTCGGCGAGGCCGGGACCCCGATGCCCACCTGGGAGGGGTCGAGGCCGCCCTCCAGCTGGATGCAGGCCAGCGCGGTGAGGAAGTCCACCGAGCCCTGGGAGTAGACCTTGCCGTCGCAGCCGTTCATCGAGCCGCTGTTGTAGTACTGCATGTTGACGACGGTGAGGATGTCCTTGATGTTCAGCGCCGTCCTGAAGTAGCCGCCCTGCGTGGACTGCATGTCGATGGTCTGCGGGGCCATCGTGATGACGAGCGAGGAGCCCGCCTTCGCCGACAGCGCGCGCAGCGCCTGCGTCATGTAGGTCGGGTTCAGGCCGTTCTCCAGGTCGATGTCGATGCCGGAGAAGCCGTACTCCTGCATCAGCGCGTACGCCGAGTTCGCGAGGTTGTTCGCGGAGGCGGAGTCGCCCACGGAGATGGTGCCCTTCTCGCCGCCGATGGAGAGGATGACCGACGTGCCGGCCGCCTTCTTCGCGGCGATGTCCGACTTGAACTGGGCGACGGTGTAGCCGCCGAGGCCGGCCGAGTCGAGGTTGAAGGTGATGGCGCCGGGCGTGGTCGTGGCGTCGGCGAAGGAGACGGCGATGATGTCGTACTGGGCGGAGACGTCGGAGATCTTCTGGACCGTCGCTCCGTTGTTGAAGTTCTGCCAGTAGCCGGTCAGCGCGTGCTTGGGGACGGCCGGGTTCGGGTTCGGACCGCCGCCGCCGGTCGTGGTGCCGGTGACGCTCGCGGACCTGGGGCCCTCGCCCGCCCCGTTGTACGCGCTCACCTGGAACGAGTACGAGGTCGAGGCCGCGAGTCCGGTGATCTGGGCCGAGGTCCCGGACACGGTCCGGACGCGGGTGCCGTCCTGATACACGTAATAGCCGGTGGCCCCGCCGACCGCGTTCCACGAAAGGGTGAGCCCGCTCGCGCTCTGGCCGGAAACGGCGGTCCCGGCGGGAGCGCCGGGGATGCCCGGGCCGGGGTCGGTGCCGCCCCCTCCGTCCGGGCCGAAGACGCTGAACTCGTCCACGACGTACGCCGGCTGGCCGTACCAGCCGTGGGTGTAGACGGTGACCTGGGTGGTGCTGGGGCCGGTGGTGAAGGTGGTGGAGAGCTTCTGCCAGCCCGAGCCCGAGCCGGGGGTCCAGGTCGACACGTCCTGGGTGCCGGTGCCGGTCGCGCCGAGGTACACGTAACTGCCCTGGACCTGCGTGCTCAGCGTGTACGTCGAGTTCGGCTTGACCGTGACGGTCTGGCTGCAGCGGGCGTTGTCCTGGCCCGCCGGGGTGGCTTTGAGGGCGCCGGCTCCGGCGTAGACCGGCGAGGAGACGGAAGCGCCGCTTCCGCCGGAACAGGACCAGTTGGCGAGTCCGGACTCGAAGCCGCCGTTGCGGGCGACGTTGACGTCCGCGGCCTGCGCGGTACCGGTGGCGAGGGCCGTGAGGCCGCCCGCGGCGAGGGTGGCGGCGCCGAGGAGGGCGAGGGAGCGTATGCGGTTCACGTGGGCTCCGGTGGGGGGAGGAATGGGGATGAGGAGAAGGGGGGAGAAGGAGGGGCGCGTGGGGGCGCCCCGGAAAACGGTCCGGCGGAGCCAAGTTGGTCCAGACCAATCCCGGTGTCAAGGGTCTTTGCAATGTGGCTGGAAATGGCCGACGCTCCGATCCCTGTTGTCCGGGTTTCCCGCCACCTGTGACACAGGCTGTCAACACGGGAATTCCCAAGCCCCTGCCCTGCCAGCGGGGACGCGGATATGGTGCTGGGGCAAGGGGGGAAGAGCGTCGATCGTTTGCGGTCGCGCAGTGTGTGCGTGTGTGCGGCGGCTACGCGAACGGCCGTCGCGCACGGGGTGAACGGGGGGATTCGCGTGCCGACCGCCATCGCTGTCACCAGCGCCGATCTCGTACTGCCGGCCCCTGACCGGCACACGCC
This sequence comes from Streptomyces sp. NBC_00190, assembly GCF_036203305.1. GTDB lineage: Bacteria > Actinomycetota > Actinomycetes > Streptomycetales > Streptomycetaceae > Streptomyces. Next base: position 5,005,266 of record NZ_CP108131.1, read on the forward strand.
CGGGGCCGCCGTACTGCACCCGCCCGAGCGGCAGGACCTGGAGGGTGCGCTCGCCGAGACCGGCGCGCTGCTGGAGCGGCACGGCCATCTCGTGGCCGTCGTACCGCCCTGGCTCCCGCGCGCCACCGTCCAGCGGCTGCACACCGTACGGGCCATCCTCGAAACCGACCGGATCGCGCTCCTCGGGATCGATCTGCCGCCCCTGGGCACCGCCCTGTTGGTACGTCAGCTGCGCCAGCTCAGCGTCTGCGACTTCAGCCCCGGAGTCGTCGCCTCCGCGGCACGGCTGCTGTCCCACTACATCTACGCGGGCGCCCTGCTGGGCTCGGTCGCCAAACTCGACCGGGTCCCGGTCGGGCTCAAGGCGCACGCCAGGTCGTGGTCGCCGAGCGCGCAGTTCGCCGTACTCGCCCACCCGACTCCGCACCTGGCGAAGCTGGGGACCGCCGGGGCGCACGGCGGCGGAGGCGCCCTGCCGGCCGGGCCCGAGTTCGCCACCCACCTCACCTTCGCCCGCGGCCAGCTCACCTCCGACTGGGTGGCGGCCGAACTCGCCCCCGCCTGGCAGGTGCAGGGCGTCATGGAGAACCCGCTGCCGGCCGACTCACCCGGCTGGTGGGGCACCCCCAAGCTCGTCGAGTTCGCGGCCGGCATCCCGGACCTGTCCGTCCTCTACCAGCTCGTCGCCTCGGTCCGCCGCGAGGAGTGCCGCTGGTGCGGCCTCGAACTCATCGGCGACCGCTGCGGCTTCTGCGCCGCACCCCTGAGCGCACCGCCCCCGCAGGCCGCGCCCGCGAGCACCGCCCGATCCAGACCCTGACCGACCGACACATCGAACGAACGAAGAACGGCGAGGTACTTCGGCCCATGAACTCACGCCAGCGCCGCGGCGTCATTCTGCTGCTCCTGTCGGTCCTGTGCGCCCTGGGGGCCTTCGCCGGAGTCCTCGTGGTGATCGGCGACGTCAACTCCAAGGTCGGCGCCGAGGTCGCCGCGTACCGGGCCAAGGGCGACATAGCGCCGTACAGCCCGCTCACGGCCGGGCAGTTCGAGGAGGTCAGGATCCCCAAGCGGTGGCTGTCGGAGACCGCCGTCACCGACCTGGGCGCCCTCCGCGACAAGATCGCGCTGACCACCCTGAAGAAGGGCTCGCTGCTCCAGGCGGACATGTTCGTCGACCGGCCGCAGCTGCAGGCCGGCGAGCAGGAGATCGCCATCATGATCGACGCGGCGACGGGCGTGGCCGGCAAGATCACCTCCGGCGCGAAGGTCAACATCATCGCCACCTTCAAGGGCGCCAAGGACACCGACCCCTCGCGGTCGGTGATCATCGTCGCCAACGCCCGGGTCCTGGGCGTCGGCAAGCTCACCGCCCTGGACAAGGACAGCGACCGCAAGGGGCCGGCCGAGGCCGTCCCGATCACCTTCGCCCTGAACACCAAGGACACCCAGCGCGTCGCGTACGCCGAGTCCTTCGCGGAGCACGTACGCCTGGCCCTGGTCGCCCCCGGCACCGACTCGGCGCCCAGCCCGGGCGACCGTACGTACACCCTCGACGGGGACAAGTGAGGCGCGCATGACCACCCGAATCCTCCCCGCGGCCGACGACCCCGACGCCGCGCGCGTCCTCGTGACCCTGCTCAGCCAGCTCCCGGCCTCGGAGCCGGCCGCACCGGTCCCCGATTCCACGTCCTTGCTGGACACCCTGGCCCGCCTCGCCGCGGAGTCGATCGACGAACTCCCCGAGGTCGTCCTCGTCCACGAGCGGATCGGCCCGGTGCCCGCCCTGGACCTCATCCGGGAGGTGGCCCTGCGCTTCCCGGCGGTCGGCGTCGTCCTGGTCTCCTCGGACGCCGGACCGGCCCTCTTCTCCGCCGCGATGGACTCGGGCGCGCGGGGCCTGATCGGGCTCCCGCTCTCCTACGACGAACTCGCCGCGCGCGTCCAGGCCGCGGCCCAGTGGTCCGTCGGCGTACGCCGCCACCTCGGGCGGGGCGCGGCCGAGGCCTTCCCGGCGGGGCCCGGCGGCCGGGTCGTCACGGTCACCGGGGCCAAGGGGGGCGTGGGCACCACCTTTACCGCCGTCCAGTTCGCGCTGGCCGCGGCCGCCTCGGGGCGGCGTACCGCACTGGTCGACATGGACCTCCAGGCGGGCGACGTCGGCTCGTACCTCGACGTGCAGTTCCGGCGCTCCATCGCCGACCTCGCCGGGATCCAGGACGTCTCGCCGCGGGTCCTCCAGGACGCCGTCTACGACGACCGCACCGGGCTGGCGCTGCTGCTGGCCCCGGCGGACGGCGAACGGGGCGAGGATGTCGACGAGCGGGCCGCCCGGCACATCATCGGCGCCCTGCGCGGCCGCTACGAACTCGTCGTCATCGACTGCGGAACGCAAGTGACGGGCGCGAACGCCGCCGCGGTGGAGACGGCGGACGTGGCCGTACTGGTCACCACCCCGGACGTGGTCGCGGTGCGGGCCGCCAAGCGGATGGTCCGGATGTGGGAGCGGCTCCAGGTGCGCAAGGCGGAGGACACCGCGATGGTCGTCAACCGCTGGAGCAAGCACACCGAGATCCAGCCCGCCCTGATCGAGAAGATCACCAAGACCCGTGCCACCCGCACCCCGGTCCCGGCGGCCTTCAAGGAACTCCAGGCCGTGGTGGACGCCGGCCGGGTCCAGGACCTGGACAACCGCTCGACGGTGAAGCAGGCCCTCTGGACCCTGGCGGGCGAACTGGGCCTGCTGGCCGCCCCGGAGGCCGCCGCACCGACGGCCGCGCCCGCTCCGGGCGCCTCGCTCGCGGTCCGCGCCTCGGGCCCGGTGGCGCGGCTGCGCCGGGGCCGGGAGGGCTGACGCATGCCGCCGGGGAGACCGAGGGACGAGGGCCAGGTGGCGGTCGAATTCGTCGGCACGGTGCCGCTGATCCTGCTGCTCGTGGCGGCGGTGTGGGAGTGCGTGCTGATCGGCTACGCGTTCTCCCTGGCGGGCAACGCGGCGGACGAGGCGGCGCGGGCGGGGGCGGTGACGGGGGACGCCGCGTGCGTGGCGGCGGCGGGGAAGCACATCTCGGCGGCGTGGGACATGGCTCCCCCCACATGTCAGAAGCAGGGCGACATCTACAAGGCGAAAGTCTCGCTGAAGATCCCCGTCCTCTTTCCGGGGCTCAACTTCGGCTGGATCGACGGCACGGGCGGCGCGGCGATGGAGAGGGAGACGGAGTGACATGAACGGGCGACGCATGCGCTCCGACCGGGGGCAAGTGGCCATCGAATACATCGGCTTCGTACCGATCCTGCTGTTCGTCGCGCTGTGCGGGATCCAGCTGGGCTGGGTCGCGTACGTCCATGAGCAGGCCGACAACGCGGCCCGTACGGCGGCGCGGGTCGAGGCCCAGCACCGCGGCAGGGGCGAGGCCGCAGGACGGGCCGCCATCCGTGAAGGGCTTGCCGCGGACGTCAAGGTGCCTTCCGGAGGCGACGCGGTGACCGCGACGGTGACCATCAAGATCAATGCCATCGTGCCCGGGCTCGACATCCCGGACGCCGTGGCAACCGCGGTCATGCCCAACGACGATCCGAAGGGCCCCTGACGATGAGCCTGCGTTCCCGGGTCAACACCCCCGACGACCGGCACGGCCCGCGCGAGGACGGCCGGCTGGTCTCCTCGTACCGCGCGAAGCTGCTGGAGGAGATCGACCTCGCCGAGATGTCCGCGCTCGCGCCCGCCGAGCGACGGGCGCGCCTGGAGCGCGTACTCGGCCACATCATCAGCCGCGAAGGGCCGGTGCTCTCCACCGCCGAGCGCGCGCAGCTGATCCGTCGCGTCGTCGACGAGGCTCTCGGGCTCGGTGTGCTCGAACCGCTCCTCGAAGACCCCTCGATCTCCGAGATCATGGTCAACGGCCCCGACCAGATCTTCGTGGAGCGGTCCGGCCGCGTCGAGCAGCTCCCGCTGCGCTTCGCCTCGCACGAACAGCTGATGCAGACCATCGAGCGCATCGTCTCCACCGTCAACCGCCGGGTGGACGAGGCCAATCCGATGGTCGACGCCCGGCTGCCCAGCGGCGAACGCGTCAACGTGATCATCCCGCCGCTCTCCCTGACCGGCGCCACCCTCACGATCCGCCGCTTCCCGCGCGCCTTCACCCTGCACGAGATGATCGCGCTCGGCTCGCTCGACGAGCAGATGCTCCTGCTGCTGTCCGGCCTCGTGGCGGCCAAGATGAACCTGATCGTCTCCGGGGCCACCGGCACCGGCAAGACGACCCTCCTCAACGCCCTCTCCGGCCTGATCCCGGAGGGCGAGCGCATCATCACCATCGAGGACTCGGCCGAACTCCAGCTCCAGCAGGCCCACGTCATCCGCCTGGAGTCCCGCCCGGCGAACGTCGAGGGCAAGGGCCAGATCACCATCCGCGACCTCGTGCGCAACTCCTTGCGCATGCGCCCCGACCGCATCATCGTCGGCGAGGTGCGCGGCGGGGAGACGCTCGACATGCTCCAGGCGATGTCCACCGGTCACGACGGCTCCCTCGCCACCGTGCACGCCAACAGCTCCTCGGACGCCCTGATGCGCCTGCAGACCCTCGCCTCCATGTCGGAGGTCGAGATCCCCTTCGAGGCGCTCCAGGACCAGATCAACAGCGCCGTCAACGTCATCGTGCAGCTCACCCGCTTCGGCGACGGCTCGCGCCGCATCACGGAGATCTCCATCCTCGAATCGCACGGCCGCGAGCCCTTCCGGATCACGACGGTCTGCCGGTTCGTGGCCCAGCCGATGGGCGCGGACGGGAGGGTGTACGGCTTCTTCGAGTACTACCCGCTGCCCCGGCCCATCGCGGACCGGCTCTACATGAACAACCAGCCGATCCCGCAGGCCTTCGGGGTCGCGCTGCCGGACGACCCGCTCACGACCCCGCACATCACACGGACCGCCCTGTGAACGTAAGTATCCTCCTCACCCTCGGCGCCACGCTGCTGGCCTGCGTACTCGTGATCTTCGGCGTGCACGCGTACATGGCGGGCCGCGCGCAGCGGGCCGCCCTCATCGAACGCCTCTCGGCCACCGGCGCACCGCCCCCGGCGGGCAGGCGGCGCCGCTTCCCCGGGGTCGACCGGCGACTGAGGAAGACGGGGCTCGGCCGCCGCATCGAGATCAAGCTGGCGACGACGGGCCTGGACCTGACGCCGGGCGAGTTCTTCGTCTACATGCTGCTGGCGGTCGCAGGCGTCTGGCTGGTCGCGGCCTCCTTCCTGGCGCCGTTCTTCGGCCCGGTGGCGGGCCTGATCGGGTTGTGGGCGGCGAACGCCTTCCTCAACTGGCAGCGGACCCGCCGTACGGAGCGGTTCATCAACCAGCTCCCCGAGCTCGCCCGGATCCTCGCCAACGCCACCCAGGCCGGGCTGGCCCTGCGTACGGCCATCGGCATCGCGGCCGAGGAGCTGGAGGCCCCGGCGGGCGAGGAACTGGCGCGCGTCGCCGACCGCCTCGCCGTCGGCCACTCCATCGAGGACTCCCTGGGCGAACTGACCGAGCGGCTGCCTTCGCGCGAACTGGTCGTGCTGGTCTCCACGCTCGTCCTGTCCGCCCGTGCGGGCGGCACGATCGTGGAGAGCCTGCGCAACCTCACCGTGACGCTGGAGCAGCGCAAGGAGACCCGCCGGGAGATCCGTACGCAGCTGTCCCAGGTGACGGTGACGGCGTACCTGGTTCCGGCCATCGGCCTCGGTTCGCTGCTGCTGGTGGACATGATGATGCCGGGCGCGCTGGACCGGATGACGGGGGCCTTCATCGGGCAGACCGCGGTCCTGGTCGCGCTCGGGCTCTTCACGCTCGGCTTCGTCCTCATCCGCCGCCTGTCCAAGATCGACGTGTGAGGGGGCTGCCGGCGTGATCGCTCTACTCCTGGCCGTGCTCGTGGCGGTGTCCGTCTTCGGCGTCTTCCACGGTGTCCGGCTCTACCGGGCCGACGTCAAGCTGCCGACCGACCTCGCCCTCGCGCTGGAGGTCGGTGCCACCCGTACGACGGCGGTCGGTTCGCTCGTGGACCGGATGGGCATCCGCTGGGCGCCGCTGGTACTGCGCCTGATGGGCCCGAAACAGGTGGCCCGCAAGCGCCGCCAGATCGACATGGCGGGCAACCCGGCCGGCCTCACGATCGACCGTTACGCGGCCCGGCGCGCGGTGTACGGGCTGCTGGGCGCCCTCGGCGCCTTCTCGATGCTGATCAACGGGCAGCTCGTACCGGCCCTGCTGATGGTCGCCTTCGGCCTGTTCTGGATCGAGGTCGGGCTGTGGTCGGCGATCCGGGTCCGCCGCGACCACATCGAGCGGACCCTGCCGGACTTCCTGGACGTGCTCGCGGTGGTGGTGAGCGCCGGGCTCGGCTTCCGGCAGGCGCTGGACCGCGTGGCGCACAAGTACGAGGGCCCGTGGGCGGACGAGATCCGCATCACCCTGCAGCAGATGGACATGGGCGTGAGCCGCCGCCAGGCCTTCGACGAGCTGCGGCGGCGCAACGACAGCGAACAGGTCGCGCAGTTCGTGACGGCGTTGCAGCAGGGCGAGGAACTCGGCTCCCCGATCGTGGAGACCCTGATCGCGATCGCCGAGGACATGCGCCGCACGGACGCCCAGAACGCCCGCCGGCGCGCGGCCCGGGCCGTCCCGAAGGCGACGTTCGCGGTCACCATGTTCATGCTCCCGGGCACGCTCATCCTCCTGGTCTGCGGGTTCGTCTACGGGGCGAACGTCGACTTCGGCGCGATGCTGGGGGGTGGCTGAGCCGTGGCACCGGCACGACTGAGCGTGCTCATCGCGGATGACAACCCGGTGATCAGGGCGGGCCTGGCGGCCATCCTGTGCGAGGCCGAGGACATCGAGGTCATAGCGCAGGCGGCGGACGGCCGCGAGGCACTGAGCCTGACCCGCCGACATGCTCCGGACGTGATCCTGCTGGACGTCCGGATGCCGGGGGTGGACGGGATCTCCGCGCTGCCGCACCTGGTGCAGCTGGCTCCCGTACTGATGCTGACGTACAGCACGGAAGCCGAAATCGTCCGGGAGACCCTGCTGTTGGGGGCCGGCGGCTACCTGGTGCACGGCGAATTCACGGCCGACGTCCTGCTCAGCGCGATCCGCGACGCCCCCGAGGGCCGCCCCCACTTCACGCCGACGGCGGCGAGCGCACTGCTCGCCGAGCTGAGGTCCTCTTCGCAAGCGCAACGAACTGTGGCACCCTCTTCTGAGCGGATGAACAACTCTGTTGTCTTCGGGCTGAGTTCGCGGGAGGTGGAGGTCATGGAACTGATCGCATCCGGGATGAACAACCAGCAGATCGCCGCCACCTGCTTCATCAGCGAGAAGACGGTCAAGAACCACATCAACCGCATCTTCGCCAAGCTCCACAGCACCACCCGCAGCGAGGCCATAGCCCGCTGGCTGGGAACCGCCCGTCCAGGAGTGACCGGTCATGGGTAGACGGAGTGCGCAATGGGTCCGTATTTGGGCCCCGGGACCCTTGGTCACGAGAGGTAACTCACCGTACCGTCCGCAAATCGACACCGGTACCGGCCCGGGAGGGGACCCCCATGCTGCAGAACACCCTGGCAAGGATGCGGAAGCGCTACGCGGGCACAGGCACGAGGGATCGCGGCCAGACGGCGTTCGAATACCTGGGGATCATCCTGGTGGTGGTGGTCATCATCGGGGCGATCGTGGGTACGGGCATCGGCGCCAACATCACCTCCAAGATTGCGCAGCAAGTCGAGAGCATCACTGCCGGCAAGTGACCGCCAGGGCGGCCGACGACCGGGGGCAGGCCTTCCCCATCTACATCGTGGTGGTAGCGGGTCTGCTCTTCGCCGCCTTCGCGTTCTTCGTCGTGGGCATGGCCGGGGCTACCCGAAGCAACGCACAGGGCGCCGCTGATGCCGCAGCACTGGCTGCTGCCCGCGAAGCCAGGGACAACGTATTCCTGGGCCTCGACTTGCTTGATCTCAAGCCTGCCGACTGGGAGAAGATCGCCAACGGTGATCTGCTCGATGAGCGGGGCGCCTGCGGAAAGGCTGTCGAATTTGCCGCCTTGAACGATGCCACTGCGGAGTGCAAACCGGCGATCCCCGAGTTCACAGTCAGGGTCACGACCAAAGACACCGTCGGGATCTCGGTCGTTCCGGGGACCGGTGACATATCAGGCAAAGCCACAGCCAAGGCCCTGATCGAACCGCGATGCTCTCTGCGCTCGGCACCAATACCAGCTCCAACACCCACACCGGCACCGAGCCCAACGCTTTCGCCTGGGGAACGGAGTGTCACCTTCGTGTGCCGTGGGAAGACCCTCACGTTGGATCCCGCGAAACCAGGCCCTTTGTCCCAGCTGGCGAGGGCACTTTTCAACGTACGACTGGTCGACTGACAGCGAATGACAGACAAGGAAGCGGCGTAGATGAGCATGCGGCACATGGTGAAGGTCCGCGGTGGAGCGGCCGTTGTGGTTGCGGCGGTCTCAGCCCTCACGTTGGCCGGATGCGGTGGCGGAAGCGACGACAAGCCCAAGGCGAGTACTTCGCAGAAGCCTGCTGCGCAGCCCCAGGGAAGCGGCTCGTCGGCGCCAGTCGCGAACGAGACGTCGGCTCCCAAGCCTACGGAGGTGCTCGCGACCATGAACGGGGACACAGGCGTCGTTCTGACGATCAACTCGGCGGCGCGCGATACCGATGGATACCTGACTGTCAGCGGGCAGATCAAGAACACCGGTGGACAAGCGTTCGTCGCAACTGCGCCCTGGCGGGGCAATGAACTGACCTCCAGCGGGTCGTCCGTAGCAGGGGCCAGTCTGGTCGACAAGGCAGGCAAGAAGCGGTACCTCGTGCTGCGCGACACGGAAGGACGGTGCGCGTGCAGCACGGGAATCTCACGCATTGGTGCCGGGGAGTCGGTCGTTTTCTTCGCTCAGTTCCCCGCACCACCGGCAACGACCACCGAGGTCGAGTTCAGCCTTCCCACCTTCGCTACGGCCACCGTCAAAATCTCCGGGTGACCCCATGACTAAACGCCACCACATCTCTGCAACCACGGCCGTCATCGGTCTGGTCATTGCCGGTACGCATTTCGTCGGCGCGACCGGTGCCTACGCCGACGACGTCAAGCCGTCGACGCCCCCCGGCGTGGAGCCGTCCGCCTCTGCTCCCGTCATCGTCAATCCCAACTCCCCGGGGCTCAAGCTCCCCCAGGGGGGCACGCTGGCTCCTCCCAAAGTGCTCGACCTGGTTGAGGTCGTCGAAGACCTCGGTGGGGAGCAGCGGCGGCAGGAGACCAATCAGACCGTCATGATGGCGCTGCAGTCCGAGGTGCTGTTCCCCGAGAACAGCGCCGTCTTCAACGCGCAGGCGGCGGCCCGCATCCAGGCCATCGCCGGCGAGATCAACACGCAGAAGGCGACCCGCGTCCGCGTCTTCGGGTTCACCGACGACCAGGGCAGCTACGAGCACGGCAAGGAGCTGTCCAAGCAGCGCGCCGACGCGGTGCAGGCCGAGCTGGCCAAGACCGTCACCAACCCCGGCGTCGTCTTCGACGTCCGCGGGTACAGCGAGGACTACCCGATCGCCGACAACAGCACCGAGGAAGGCCGCAAGAAGAACCGCCGCGTCGAGATCACCTTCCCCCGCAGCGCGGGCAGCTGAATCTCAGTCGGCCGGGAGATGGCCGACCCTGCCTGCCTTGACGTCCCTTTGTGCGGGCTCTGCCCGGGCACGAGAGACCCGTAGTAGTCGCCGTTCGTCGCTCACGTTGACGACCAGTGGCTCGCTCGGCGGGGAGTCGGCAGGCTGTTCGTTCCAGTTCACAATCGCCAGGCCGCGTCCGGACCGGGCGACCTCCAGTTCGGCCAGTTCGGCGGGCGGCAGACCGAGCGCGCCGTAGGCGGACTGCCTGTGACCGTCCAGCCGTCCGCCGTGGCGGCCGGATCCGCGAGCGGATACGGAGTCCCCTGTCGGGCCGGCCCCGAACCACCGGAGTACCCCATCGACGCGGTCAGGAGTCGGCCGCGGCGATGTCGTTGGCGGTCCGTGCACGACAGCGTGCGACGAGCGCCGCGTCGAGGGCATGAGTACTCGCCCTCGACCGAGGCCTCATTGTCCGGGCCAGCCGGAATCCCGTCCCCTGGTGGTTTGTCATAGGTGGGTCACAGACGGCCCGTTGCTCGTTGCAGGAGCGATGTGAGTTGATAGAACTGGACATACTTACGATCGTTCGAGTGTGCGGGGGAGTGGGATGAAGTTCGACATGGGGACGCAGGTTCTGACGAGCCTGATGTCGGGGTCGCGGAATTCGAGTACGGACCTGGGAACGCTGATCAAGCTGCTGGTGGACGCGGCGCAGCCGCTGGAGGGCAAGTTCAACGGCCAGGGCAAGGTGGCGTTCGACTCGTTCAAGGCGCGTTCGGACGGCATCGCGAAGGAGCTCAACGCTTCGCTGGCCGCGATCCTGGGCGGTCAGTCGGGCATGGAGCGGGCCTTCGGTTCGGGTGACCAGGAGCAGGGCGAGAACGCGCGGCAGCAGCAGTCGGCGGCGAACTTCGACGCGGCCCGCTTCTCGGGTCGCTGATTCTTCTTCACGGGGAGTGTGGTTGTGATGGCTGGTGACAAGGACCGTCGTTCGTACGACGTGGGCGCCTCGACGGAGGCGCAGGGCAACATCAAGGTCGTGATCGGTCAGCTGGAGCAGGTGATCGCGGCGCGCGAGGCGCAGGTGGCGAAGGCGATGTCGGACTTCGCCGCGGATGGTGTGGCGGACGACTACCACGCCAAGGAAACGCGCTGGAAGAACGCCTCGCAGGAGGTCAAGAACATCATCCAGCTGCTGAATTCGACGCTGGAGAAGAACGACGGCACGGCGCAGCAGACGCTGCAGCGGGCGAAGGCCGCGGTCGACAACATCGGCTGAGCAGGATCGTTTTAGCGGGGCAGCGGGGCAGCGGGGCTGTATGGCAGCGGGCTACACGGGGGTGGGTCGTCGATGACGTCGTGGGACATCAAGCCGCAGGGTGTGCAGGGTCAGTTGAAGACCGTCGGCGGGAATGCCGGCGAGCTGGAGAAGGCCCTGAACTCCCTGATCACGAACATGTCGGAGGCGGCCCAGGCAGCGGGCACGGCCGTGCCCGGCTCGGCGGCCGAGACCAAGGTGCAAGGTCCGGTGGCGCCGGGCAAGCCTCCGCTGTCGCATAAGGCGATGGGCCCGGTCGCGGCCGCTCTGGGTACGTACCTGGAGGGCCGCAAGAAGGAACTGGAGTCGATGGCGCACCGCATCGAGGCCTGCATCCTCGGCGCGGTCAAGGCGACGAACGAGTACCTCGAAGGCGACCTGGACCAGGCCAAGGCCGCTCAGGACGCGGCAAGGGCCATGAACCTGGACGTCCTGCGCGAACAGCCGGGGGGGAAGAAGTGAGCGGCAACGCACCCGTCGATCCGGCCGAGATACCCGTCTTCACCGGCGATCTGGCGGTGCTGGACGCGAAGGTGAAGGAGATCTCGTCGGGCGGGGCGACGGTCTCCACGAAGGCCAGTGACGTCCACACCAGTTTCGGCGGGCTGCAGGCGTTCTACCAGGCGCCGGAGGCGGACCAGCTGTTCGCGACGACCAAGCCGGTCGCCGACCTCGGGCTGAAGCTGAGTTCCGACATGTGCACCATCGCGGGGGCGCTGGGTACGTACAGTCGCGATGTCGAACCGCTGGTGAAGAAGCTGGAGCACCTGAAGAAGGAAGCCGAAGCGTTTCGTTCGAAGGTGTCCGACGACAAGAAGTGGCGCGAGGACGGCGATCTGATCGAGGAGAACCTCGATCGCCGCAATGACATCGCCGAAGTGTGGGCGCAGTTCCAGGAGGTGGAACGCGCTGCTCACGCGAAGATCGTCGCTCTGGTGGGCGGGCCCGCCCTGAAGAAGGACGACGGCTCGCACGGCGAGGGCATGTACGGCTACGACGCCGAGGCCCTGAAGCAGTCGAAGTCGCTGCCGTGGGGTGACGCGGTGGAGGAGTCGGTGCCGTGGTGGCAGGTGTGGGAGCACGCCTACGACTTCGGCAAGGGCGTGATCGTCGACGGTGTGTGGGGCACGATCGTCGGCCTGGGCACGCTCGTCGGCTTCCAGGGCTGGGACGCGGCGGGTCAGGCCTGGACGGGCCTGGCGAAGCTGGCGACGGGCCTTGCGATCTCCACCCTGCCGATCGTGGGTCCGGCGTATCTGGCGGCCCCCGACGACAAGCTTCCGTCGTGGCTGCGTGATTCGCGTACGGCGATGAAGGAAACGGGCAAGGCGCTGCTGGCGTGGGACCAGTGGGGCTCGAACCCGTCGCGTGCGGCGGGTGCGGTCACCTTCAACGTGGTGACGACCGTGTTCACCGGCGGTGCGGGCGGTGCGGCGTCGGGTGCGGGCAAGGCGGGCGCGGTGGCCAAGGCGCTGTCGTTCGCGGGCAAGGCCGGGCGGGCCATCGACCCGATGACGTACGTCTTCAAGGGCGCGGGCGCGGGCATCTCGAAGATCGGCGACGTGATGGCCGGGCTGAAGGGCCTGGGCAAGATCGAGGTCCCGAACATCAACGTGGACGGCGCGATCGCCCTCCCCGAGGGTGCCGTCCATCTCCCCGACGGTGCGATCCACCTCCCCGAGGGCACCGCGATCCCGGACGGGGCGATCAAACTCCCGGACGGCAACATCAAGCTGCCCGAGGGCACGGTGCAGCTTCCCGAGGGCTCGGTGAAGCTCCCGGGCGACGGTCCGGCGCAGTTCATGGACCCCAAGGGCAACATCTACGACGACGCCGGCACGACCATCCAGAAGGCGGACCAGTCCCCGACGGACATCGTGGACACCCCGAAGGCGGACGTCCCGAAGGCGGACACCCCGGCCCCGGTCAAGGTCCCGGAGATGGCGGGCGTCGGCGGCCGCGGCGGCGACGACGCCATCCGCCTCGGCTCCGACATCTCGGACCCCCTCCACGTCCCGGACCACGTCCCGGCGGGCCACGTCCCGGACCACACCCCCGGCGGCCACGCCCCGGACAACATGCCGCGCAACAGCGTGGACACCCACGATCCGTCCGCCCCTGGCCCCCGCTCGGACACCCCGACCACGGGCGGCGGCCACACGGACACCCCGTCGACCGCGGGCCACACGGACGGCCCCGGCACAGGCGGCCACGGCGACGGCCCCGGCCACGGCGACGGCCCGTCCACGAACGGTGGAAACCCGGAAGCCCCGGGCGGCACCGGGCACACGGACGGCCCGTCCGCGGGGGACGGCCCGGAGACGCCAGGTGGCGGAGGTGGGACCGGCGACGGTCCCGGCAACGGCCCCGGGATGCCTGAGCAGCAGCCTCCGGTCATTCTGGAAGGCCCCCGGATCGGCCAGCAGCCCAGTGGTCCCATGGCCCCTGAGCGGGAGGTCGCCGTGACGGAGGCTCTCAAGAACGCAAAGGTTCCGCCGGTGGACCAGGGCCGCATGCTCGTGCAGCTGAAGAAGTCGGAATACGGGGCAGCAGTTGCGGAATACATCGCGAGCGGCCGATTTGCGGACACCCCCGGGTTCAAGAACCCTGAGGGCCTTCTGTTCCAGGTCAAGCAGAACGGCATGATTCCCGCTGTGCACCAGGCGCTGGAGTACGCTGCGGATCTCCAGTCCAAGGGAATCAAGAACATCGAGTTCGAGCTGAAGCTTCCCGCCCAGAAGCTCGACCTGGACGTGCTGGTCCGCACCCCCGACGGGCGCATCGAATTCGGCGCCCAGCTCAAGGACGTGGACAGCGTCGCGGGCATCAAGTCGGCAGTCAAGAAGATCGCGGAGAAGCAGCTCGGTGGGCCCGGAGTCGACGTCAAGCACGCGCTTCTGGATATCAGGGGGCTCAGGGGCGAGCTCACAGAGCGTGAAATCCAAACCGTCCAAAGGGCCGCTGACCGGAGCAACGCCTCCTTCGAGCTACGATTCGACGACGGGTCCGTCACCATATTTCCCACCAATGCCACCAAGCCGTAAGGAAGTCGATGTCGATGCTGATGCGCGCGCCGAAGGAGTGCGGCTCGTGGTTCTGGGACCTGGACGACGTGGCGGAGCCCGGTCTGGAGTCCGCTCTCAGAACCGCGGCGCGCATGGGTGCGGTGCTTCAGAAGCACGCTTTGCTGGAGCCGGCCTCACTTGAGTGGAACTGGTTCCAGGTCGGCAAGGGCGGCCTCGGCATCCACAGCCGCCTGGACCTCGGCGGGCGTTCCCTCGGTGATCCGGCACTGCCCGGTGCCCTCCGCGCCTGTCAGCCGGGCGGCCATCTGCAGGCAGAGATGGGCGGCATCCTCGTGTTGGGATCCGGAGCCTGGTTCGACGCGAGCGGAACACGCCACAACGAGTACCGCCTGGTCGAACTCATGGTGTCACCCGACGAGATCGGCCCTTCGGCCGAACTGTCCGTGTACCACGACGTATGGGGTCAGTGTGATTTCCGGGGCGAGCCGCACCCGGCCACCCATGCCAACAACGCGCCGCGGCTCGCGTCAGCCTTGCAGGAGCTCGACCAGTTGCTCGGGGTCGAGGCGGAGCCCGGCGAGCCGACGTACTACGGTCGAGCCGACGGCTACGGGCTCGGGGCTCCCGACATCATCGACGGGCGTGGGCCGGACCTCACCGATACCGTATTCGGGTAGGCGGCGGTATCCGTTTCAACGGCAACTGGCGGTGCTGGACAAGCAGGTGAAGGAGTCGGGATCCCCGACCGGAACCGGTTCGGAAGCCCGAACGGGGCCGTGGAGAATGGCGGCGGCCCCCGGCCACCCGGCCGACAGCGAGGCTCGACGCCGCCCGGCTGGTCGGTACCGAGTTCTACCACTCGGATCTGCAGGGGCCGACCTCGCCCGGGCGACCGCGGGGTAGACCTGCGTCTGATGGTCGGCGAGCACTCGGTGCCAGGCCGGTGTTGTGCCCTGCGCGACGTCGACACGAAGCCTCAATTGACCGGCTCCATGCCCGTGAGCCGATAGTTTCACGCCCATCCCGACAGAAGCGGAGGGGCCGGTGAAGCGGAGAGCCGCGTACGTGTGGTTCACGCCCGTGCTGCGCACGGTCACGGCTCTCCTGGGTGCGGCGTCATTCGGTGCAGGGGTGCTTGCGGTCTTCGCGACCCAGAACGGGACCGGCTCGGCGGCGCTGATCGTATTCGGGGGCGTCCTGCTTCTCCTCGCCCTGCTCGGCAGCCGCATCGAGAGCCTGGAGTTCGGCGGGGCCACGCTGAGGATGCGGGCCGACGCAGCGGAGAGGTTCGCATTGGCGGAGGAGTCCGAGCGCCAGGGAGACATCGCCACGGCCAACGAGCTGCGTGCAGAGGCGAGGACCCTGCTGGAGGCCGCGACACCCATTGCCGCCGACTACGGATCAGTACGCCGTTCGATGCGCCCCGGCGCCTCACGCACCCGGGCCATGGAAGAGGTGGTTGCCCGTGCGCGCCGCTTGGCGCAGGAGCGGTCCTTCGAGCCGGCCGAGGTCTTGCACTGGTTGCGGCACGGGACGGACGAGCAGCGCATCACCGCCTTGGCGATGATGCAGGCCCGCCCTGAACTGCGGAACTTCGAAGCCACCCTTGCCGCCATCACCGAGTCGCGCACTGCCTTCGAGCAGTACCACGCCCTACGGCTCGCGGCGCACATGGTCGACGTACTCGACCCGGAGCAGGCGAGGCGCCTGGCCGAAGCGGTGGAGGCGCAGCGCTTCGGGCCGGATGCGGATCGCAAGCTGCTCGGCGAGGAGATCTTGCGCAAGGTGCGCGGGCGCTCGCAGGAGCGGTGACAGCCCGGGTGTTCCGTATCGGCGTGTGCGGCCCGGCTACGGGATCAGGTGGTTGTAGATCTCGCTGACCTTCGTCTCGAACGGGGGTGTCCCGAGATCCTGCGCGGCGGGGATGAGCTTCTCCTCCGTGAAGCGCTGGAAGTCCGCCTCCGACTCCCACACGTCGATGACCTGCCAGCCGCCCCTCTCGCTGGGCGACGCGAAATGGGCGAGGAGTCCGGCGGGCGGGTTCGCGGGGTCCGGGAGCACGCGGTCGTGCATCGCCTGGTAGAGCTCCTGGGTCCAGTCCGCGCCCCGGTTGTAGACCAGAACGGCCATCTCGGTTCCTCGATTCCGTACGTCAAGGGGAGGGGGTCCTGCCTGCGACGCTACGTCCGGGAGTGGGCGTGAGCGAGCGGTGGCGGACCTCCCTGTGCCGTCTGCCCGTACGGCCGGCTGTTCGGCCTAGCGGGCGGACAGCAGCCGTCGTGCCATCTCGCCGGCCAGGTGGGCCGGTTCCGGGCCGGGGTCCAAGGCGGCGACCACGGTCGCACCCTCGACCAGGATCAGCAGTTGGTCCGCCAGGTCCGCGCGATCCGGGCCGGCCAGGTCGGCCAGCAGGGCCCGTAGCTCCGCCTTGTGGCGGCGTACGACGTCCAGTACCCCCGCGTGGGCGGCGCTGAGTTCCCCGAAGGCGTTCAGGAACGCGCAGCCCCGGAAGTCCGGCTCCGAGAACCAGTCCGCCAGCCAGCCGAAGACGGCCGCGACGGGATCAGCGGCTGCGGCCGGCGTCTTCACCGCTTCGCGCAAGCTCGTCATCCAGCGGCGGTCACGACGCTCCAGATATGCCGTGACGAGTGCTTCCTTCGCCGGGAAGATCCGGTAGAGCCGCTTGAGGGGGACCCCCGACCCGGCGCGGATGCGGTCCATGCCGACGGCCTGGATGCCCTCGGCGTAGAACAGCTCCTCCGCCGTGTCCAGGAGTCGGGTGCGGGCCTCTTCGTCGTCCATGGGGGCAGCGTAGTCCAGATCCGGTTGCACCGAGAACGGTCGTTCTCTAAAGTGAGAACGATCGTTCTCTGATTCGAGAACGGTCGTTCTTCCCGTCTGATCGCGAGAGGGTCCGTCATGAACGAAAGCGCTGTCCGCCCGCCGCTGCCGCCCTTCACCGAGGAATCGGCCCGGGCCAAGGTGCAGGCCGCCGAAGACGCCTGGAACAGCCGTGACCCCGAGCGCGTCGCCCTCGCGTACACGGAGGACTCGCGGTGGCGCAACCGCGACCGCTTCCTCACCGGCCGCGCCGAGATCCGCGACTTCCTCGCCGCGAAGTGGGAGCGCGAGCTCGACTACCGGCTCCGCAAGGAGCTCTGGGCATACACCGGCAACCGCATCTCCGTCCGCTTCGAGTACGAGTGGCACGACACCTCCGGCCAGTGGTGGCGCAGCCACGGCAACGAGCAGTGGGAGTTCACCCCGGACGGCCTGATGAGCCGCCGCGAGGCCAGCATCAACGACGTCCCGATCGCCGCCGAGGACCGCCGGCTCCGGTGATGCGGGCGCAGGGTCCTCCCGCCGCCGGGACCCGTGTCCGGCCCCGGCGGCGATCGGGACACGGGCCGGTCAGAAGGCGGCGAAGCCGGATCTGACCCGCGCGAAGCGGTTCATGCCCCGGATGCCCGGGGCGGAGGCGGGCACGGCGGAGTCCGAGAAGGCCGCGGTCGTGCCCAGCGTCCCTGCCAGGGCGAGCAGCTTCTCGATCGTCACCTGGTCGTCGACGAACTCGGGCGCGGGGACGGTCCGGTGGACCTGCTTGAGGACCTCGATGTGCTGCGTCAGACGCTGCCCGGCGGCATCGCGGTCGTTCTCGTACAGGTCGTCGAGCGCGTGGAAGGTGATCTCGCTCGTCCGCAGGCCCACCGCGTGTACCGTCACGGTCTCCTCCGCGAGCGTGGCCGCGTCCGACAGCACGATCTCCCGGCTGCGGTTCTCACGTGCCACGGTGTCCACGTACTGCACGGTCGCCGTACCGATCCCGCCCGCCGGTACGGAGCCTTCCGGCGCCTGGATCTCCAGTACCACCCAGTACGTCTCGCCGAAGGCCAGATCCGGGGCGAAGATCCGGATGCCCTTGTCTCCGGTGATCAGATCGGGCAGTACCTCGGTGCCGTACTCCTCCCGTGCGCGGCGGGCCGCGTCGCGGGACTCGCGGAACACCCGGGCCCGTACCCGCTGATCGGTGACCAGGTCATGCCCGTACAGGTGCCACACCGTCACCGCCGGGTCGATGTCGATCCGGAGCTGGATGTCGATCGCGGCGAGGTGGTCACGCCGCTCCAGGTCCTCCAGTAGTCCGGAGCGGACCTGTTCCGGGCGGGTGACGAAGGTGCAGTGGCCGCGGGCGGTCCCGGCGAGCGCCGAGAGTTCGGCCATCCGCGCGTCCGTGCCGAAGCCGAAGCACGAGAGGGTCAGGTCACCGCGCAGCCGGGCCGCGAGGTTCTTCCGGACGGTGGTCCAGTTCCGTTCGCCGGAGGTCGGGTCGCCGTCCGAGAAGAGGTAGAGCCGGTTGACGGTACGGCCGGCGCTCGCGCGGCGGCTGATCTCCGCGATGCCGTACTGCACGCCGAGCTGGATGTCGGTCCCGCCGTAGGCGGTCATGCCGGCCACGGTCGAGGCGAACCTCTCGGGCGGCAGCTCCTCCTTGCGGGTCGCCTGCAGGAGGGTGGACACATCGGTGGCGAAGGTGATGATGCCGAGCGAGTCCGTCGGCCGCAGCCGTTCGTAGATCTCCTGCAGCGCGGACTTGACCGTGTCGAGCTTCTCGCCCGCCATGGAGCTGCTCGTGTCCACGACGAAGACGAAGTTCACCGGCAGGGGTTCCTTCGCGGGCACGCCCGGCTGCGCCTCCGCACCCGCCTTCAGCGCGATTTCGACGAAGTGGGTGGTGTCCTCGTGGGCTTTGGAGTCGCCGGGTACCAGGGCGAGCCCGTGGCTGACGGCGAGCGCCTCGCCCTCGGGCGGGCCGGGGACCTGGTCGGTGCGGGCGGCCACGAAGTCGTCGAAGCGGATGTGGTCCTGTTCGATCAGCACACCGCTGTCGATGAGTTCGGTGACACCGACCACGGAGCGGGTCCCGTAGGCGCTGCGCCGACGGATGAACAGGCCGTCGTGGGGGAGGGGACGGCCGGGGGCGCGGGAGGGGAGCGGGGGAAGGTTGATGCCACGGACGAGACGGGCGGGGAAGGCGGGAGCCTGGGCTTGGCCGTAGGCCGGGGCGGTTTGCGGATCGCTCCTCGTCCATCGGTCCGCGCCACTGGCCGGGGCCGGTGACGCCGCGCGAGGGCTGGGACGCGAGGCGGCCCTCCTCCGATAGGCCTCGTGTTGGCCCTCCTCAAGCTCCTGGCGCTGCTGCTTGAGCCGCGCCACGAGCCGCCGGCGCTCGCGCATCTCCTCGTACAGCTCCTCGCGCCGTTCCTCGCTCAGCTCCTGCGCGTGGCGCAGCTCCCCCCCGAGGCGCAGCTCCTCGTCGCGCAGCTCCTCGTCGCGCAGCTCCTCGTCGCGCAGCTCCTCGCCCTGGTGGGACTCGTGCGGGCGCTCCGCGGGCCGGCGCTCACTGCCAGGCACTTCCTCCGGAGCGGGGTCGGTCCATGGCCGGGGCTCGGCTGCCCGCGGGCGCGGCATGTCCTCGGTTGCACGCGAGCTGCGCAGCTGCAACGCGGAGTGGATTACGCGCCCCTGGAGGAGCCACCTGCCTGCCGCGCCGATCCGGCCGGGCCTCCCCTCGGCGTCCGGGGCGAGGGCGAGGGCGTCAGGGTGGATCACGATCGTGGGTACCGTCCCCCTCGCCGGCCGCGAGAGCTCCTTCGCAATGAAGTCGAGGTGCGCCTGCCGGCTGTCGATGACCGTGCCCACGCGAAGCCCGCACCGCTGCGCGTACTCCTCGCACTCACGTGCCCGGCGGCCCCCGTCCGCGCTGGGCAGGCCCGGGAAGGGGGCGACGGTGAGGAGTACGGCCGTGCCGTCCGACCAGCGGTCGACGGCAGGCGACGGTGTGCCCCGGACGTCGCAGAGCCTGAGTGTGGCGCCCAGCCCGAGGAGCCCCTCAAGGAGGGTGTCGGCACTCATGAGCGCCTTCCGCAGCTCGTCGTGGTCGGTGATGGCCGGCTCGGCCACGACCACGCCGTCCGGTAAGTCTCTCAGTAGGTCGTCCGCCTCCTGCGGGGTGCGCGCGGTCCGGTCCAGCAGCGACAGTCCGCGCCGCGTCGCCCGGTGGCGGCACTCCCGCTCCTCCCGGCGGGAGGACAAGGACCAGAAGCGGCTCCTCCCCGCTCCGGCGAGGTACAGGACGGCGGGGGCGGGGGGCGTGGAGCCGCTGGGGTCTTGTGTCATGCGTGCTTTCTCCGATTCCTTCTCCGTGTCATCCGCCGGGCCGGGCGTCAGGCCGCGGCCTGGCCGTGGCGGGCGGGGAGCGGGCAGCGTTCGTCCAGCTCGGTGTTGGTCCGCACCCTCACGTCGAACATCCCCTCCGCGCGCAAGAGCCGCAGCCAGATGTCCAGTTCGCTGCTGATCCCCTCGCTGGCGGCGGCGATCCGCACCGCCTCGTCACGGTCCGCCGGGCTCCGGCCGACCAGCAGGATCCTGATCTTGAGGGCGATGCTGTGCCCGTTCCGAGGCTCGATCTTCAGGGCCTCGTCGACGTATCCCGCGGCCACCGTCGGGTTGGAGCGGGCGAGGGCGATCCTGGCCTTCCAGTACCAGAACTCCTCGGCCTCGCGGTCGATCCCCGCCGAGCCGAGCGCGCGTTGCGCCTGGTCGGGCTCGTTCGCCGCGATCAGCCGTGCCACCTTGGCCAGTGACCGCTCCTCCGCCGCCCCGGGCTCCGGCCCGTTCCGGCGCCCCCCGGTGAAGAGCCGACCCACGACCAGGAGGGAGGCCAGGAGGAACGCCAGCAGGATGCCGACCAGGATCATGAACTGCTGGGCTCCCTCGCCGTCGGCGAGGGTGGCGAAGATGCCCAGGATCGCTATGGCGAAGGCGAAGACGATCACAGCCCCGAACAGTCCGGTGGCCTGTCCCGCGGTCAAGGTGCGGAACATCCTGTGCTGAATGATGTTGCGGACGAGGTCCCGGTAAAGGAGGAACAGCACTCCGAGCGCCACGCCACCGAATCCGGCTATACCGCCGAGGACCTGAAATAGCTCCAACATGCCACGGACTGTAGGGCCTTGGGCATGCAGGTGTACGGGATACGGTCAGGAGCGTCCGGGGAGCGGATCCTCGTGCCCCCGGGAAGCGCCGGTCCCTCAGCTCGCGTCGTGGTGGTGGGCCTGGGTGATGAGGTCCGTCGCGACCTCCAGGGCCGCCTGGCGCGTCTCCTCCGGGTCGCCCTCCACGTGCTGGAGGAACATCATGCCGGCGTGCAGCGTGAACAGGGCGCTCACGCAGCGGACCTGGTCCGTCAGCGGGCCGTCCTCCGTGCGCAGCAGCTCCACCAGCCGGAAGAGGCGCTGCTTCACCGTCTCGCCGATGCTCAGCTCCCGCATCGTCGCCTGGTTCTCCTGCATGAACCGGTACAGCGAGGCGCCCGCCGCCATCGCCTCGCTGTAGCGGCGCAGCACCTCGCACTTGGTCTCCAGGGTGCGCGGCTGCCCCTCCGCCCACGTGATCAGCTCGTCGATCGGCCGCGTCAGGTCCTCGAAGAGGCTGATGATGATGTCTTCCTTGGTCTTGAAGTGGTAGTACAGCGCCGCCTTCGTGACCTCCAGCCGCTCCGCGATCTCGCGCAACGACGTCTTCTCGTAGCCCTGTTCGGCGAACAGCTCCAGCGCGACGTCCTGGATGCGCTGGCGCGTGTTGCCACGGCGCGGCTGCGGACCGCTGCTGGAGCTGGTCGTCATGATCGGTTCTCCCCAAAATTTACTTACTTGACGCCCGGCTAGTGACGGGTCTACCGTCCCCATTGTAGTGAACTAGCCGGTCGGCAAGTAAGAGCCGGCGCTCGAAGACCAGAAGTGCAGCAGTGGAAGTGCCAGGGGAGTGGACATGGGCGAGACAGTCAAAACGGCCGGAGCCTCGGAGGGGGTGAAGCCGCGCAGTGTGCGCGTCGTTCTCATGGCGCTCATGATCGCGATGCTGCTGGCCATGCTCGACAACATGATCATCGGTACCGCGATGCCCACCATCGTCGGCGAGCTCGGCGGCCTGGAGCACCTTTCCTGGGTGGTCACCGCCTACACGCTGGCCACCGCGGCCTCCACCCCCATCTGGGGCAAGATCGGCGACATGTACGGGCGGAAGGGCTCCTTCCTCACCTCGATCGTCATCTTCCTGATCGGCTCCGCGCTCAGCGGCATGGCCCAGGACATGGGCCAGCTGATCGGCTTCCGCGCGATCCAGGGCCTCGGTGCCGGCGGTCTGATGGTCGGCGTCATGGCGATCATCGGCGACCTGATCCCGCCCCGTGAGCGCGGCAAGTACCAGGGCATGATGGCCGGCGTGATGGCCCTCGCCATGATCGGCGGACCGCTGGTCGGCGGCACCATCACCGACCACATGGGCTGGCGCTGGTCCTTCTACATCAACCTGCCGCTCGGCGCGGTCGCGCTCGCCATGGTCACCGCCGTCCTGCACCTCCCCAAGAAGACGGGCGAGGGCGAGCGCCCGAAGATCGACTACCTGGGCGCGGCACTCCTCACCGTCGCCATCACCTCCACCGTGCTGGTCACGACGTGGGGCGGCACCGAGTACGCCTGGGGCTCCGGCCAGATCATCGGCCTGATCGTCGTCGGCCTGGTCTCGATCGCCGCGTTCCTCTACGCCGAGACCAAGGCCGCCGAGCCGGTCATGCCGCTGCACATCTTCCGCAGCCGCAACTTCACCCTCATGTCCGTGATCGGCTTCCTCGTCGGCTTCGCGATGTTCGGCGGCGTGCTGTACCTGCCGCTGTTCCAGCAGGCGGTCCAGGGCGCCTCCGCCACCAACTCGGGTCTGCTCCTGCTGCCCATGCTGCTCTCGATGATGGTCGTCTCGCTGATCGCGGGCCGCATCACCACCAGCAGCGGCAAGTACAAGATCTTCCCGATCGTCGGCGGCGCGCTCATGGTCGTCGGGCTCTTCCTGCTCGCGACGATGGACACCGGCACCTCGCGCCTCGTCTCCGGCCTGTACATGGCCGTCCTCGGCGCCGGGCTCGGCTTCCTGATGCAGATCACCATGCTGGTCGCGCAGAACAGCGTCGAGATGAAGGACATGGGTGTCGCGTCCTCGTCGGCGACCCTCTTCCGCACGCTCGGCGGCTCCTTCGGCGTGGCGCTGATGGGCTCGCTCTTCACCTCCCGGGTCACGGACACCATGTCCGACCGCCTGGGTCCCCAGGCCGCGGACGCCGCGGGCTCCGCCCAGCTGGACGCGGCGAGCCTGGCCAAGCTGCCGGAAGCCGTACGCGACGCCTACCAGCACGCGGTGGCCGCCGGTACGCACTCCGCGTTCCTGCTCGGCGCGGCCATCGCCGTACTGGGCTTCGCGGCTGCCTGGTTCGTCAAGGAGGTCCCGCTGCGGGGCGCGGGCCCGGCCCCGGCCGACGGCGCGGACGGCGGCAAGACGGCCCCGGCTCCGCAGGAGTCCGTCGCGCACTGACGCACGCGACGCGCGGCGTACGAAACGCACAACGGCCCGGCCCCGGTGGATGAACGGATCCACCGGGGCCGGGCCTTTTGCGTACACGCGTCAACCGCGCCGCCGGTTCGGCCAGTTCGGCAACTCCCGTAACTGCTGTAACTCCTGCAACTCCGGCAACTCGGGACCAAAGTCCTATTACATGGAATTCAACTGCTAATCGGCTGGAACCCCCCGGCGGCGGCGCACGTCCTGATCCACAGAACGCTCACATGCGGATGGGGAGTGGACATGGGTTTCTTGGCGCGCGTCAACGAGAAGGGCATCCGGGCCCGCGCAGCCGTCGCGGCGTCGGCCGTCGCCGTCGCGGCGACGATCTGGGGAGTGGCGACGCTGGTGGAGTCGGGACACGAGACCCCCGGCTCGAACGTGTCGCGCCAGCGCGACGCCGACGGCGCGGCGCGCGGGCCGCAGCAGCAACCGGAGCGGATACCCGAGGGCATAGCCCACGCGTCGGAGAGCGGCGGGAACGCGGTCAACATCACCATCGACGACGGCCCCGACCCCCGGTGGACCCCGAAGGTCCTCGACGTACTGGAGAAGTACGACGTGAAGGCCACCTTCTGCATGATCGGGCCGCAGGCCAGGGCCCACCCCGGCCTCGTCAAGAAGGTCGTCGCCGCCGGCCACCGGCTCTGCGACCACACCATGGACCACGACACGGCCATGGACAAGAAGCCCGTCGCCTACCAGGAACAGCAGATCCTCGACGCGAAGCGGCTGATCGAGGAAGCCGCGGGCGGCGGCGCGAAGGTCGAGTACTACCGCGCCCCCGGCGGCGCCTTCACCCCCGACAGCCGCCGCCTGGCCGCAGCGAACGGCATGCGCCCGCTCGGCTGGAACGTCGACACCAAGGACTTCGGCAAGCCGGGGACGGCCGCCGTCGTCGACGCCGTGAAGCGCGAGATCGGCAACGGCCCGACGGTCCTCTTCCACGACGGGGGCGGCAACCGCGCACAGACCGTCGAGGCGCTCGACCAGGTGCTGGCCTGGCTGAAGGAGCAGGGCCGGGCGACCGGCTTCCCGGTCCGCACCGCCCCCGAGACCACCGACCCGTCCTGACGGGGGCGGGCTGACACGCCGTCCGGCGGCGAACGGGTGAGGGTCGACGACCCGGAGCGCCCCGGGGTGTTCCCTGGTCACGCGCGTACGAACGTACGCCCGACCAGTCCGAACCAGTCCGAACCAGCCCCGACCAGGAGGCCCCCGTGACCATCAGCCCCGGAAAACTCTCCG
This sequence comes from Streptomyces sp. NBC_00190, assembly GCF_036203305.1. Lineage (GTDB taxonomy): Bacteria > Actinomycetota > Actinomycetes > Streptomycetales > Streptomycetaceae > Streptomyces. The sequence continues at coordinate 5,029,974 of NZ_CP108131.1, forward strand.
ACCCCGCCGTCGGCGCCTTCGTCACTGCCGTCAACGCGCACGACAAGGACGCCTTCCTCGCCCTGCTGACCCCCGACGCGACCATGTCCGACGACGGCTCGGACCGCGACCTCCGCGAGTGGATCGACCGGGAGATCTTCGACTCCGGCGGCCACATGGACGTCCAGAAGGAATCCGACGGCGGCCACGCCCTCATCGTCTCCTACCGCAACGACACCTGGGGCGAGATGCGCACCGCATGGCGCTTCGACGTCACCCCCGGCGGCAAGATCAGCCGCTTCGAAACCGGCCAGGCCTGAGTCACAGCCCCCGCGCCACCCCCAGCACCGCCGCCGTCAGGCGCTCGTTCTCCGGTGCCGCTCCGCCCGGGAAGGCGAAACGGCGGCGTGTGTACGCGTAGGCGATTCCCGTGACCGGGTCCGCGAAGCCATGGGAGCCCGCCGCGCTGCTGTGCCCGAAGGCCTCCGTGCCCACGGCGGGCTGCCGCGTGAAGCCCAGCGCGAAGCGGTCCGCCTCCGCCGTCACCAGGTCCACGCCCGGGGTGTGCGGCTTCGCGCACTCCGCCAGGGTCTCCGGCTTCAGCAGCGGAGCCCGGCCGTCCACGCCGCCGATGGCCGCCGCGTACATTCCGGCGATGCCGCGTGCCGTGCCGATGCCGCCCGCCGAGGTTCACAACGGGAGTTGATCAGCCGGTATTCCGGCACCGGGGGCGGTACGGCCGGGCCTCCCGTACGGGTGAAAGCACGTCAGGCGTCGTTCCGGCCCACCGCGGGGGCCCGTTGGAGCGGGCATGAAGCGCACCCGCATCGCCGCCCTCGCCCTCGTGACCACCGCCGCGGCCCTCGCTCCCGCCCTCGGCCAGGCGGCCACCGCCGCGGAGGGTACGGCGTACCTCCAGGACCCGGCAGGCGGCGAGAAGACCATGAAGTCGATGTGGACCAAGGACGAAATGCACAAGGTGGAGGGGCAGTTCCGCTTCCACCCCGGGATCATGTACCGGACGGTCACCCGCCCGGGCCCCTCCGCGGCCCCGGGCTACGAGCGGCAGGTACCGGACCTGAAGACGCTCGCGTGGCAGCCCTCGTACGAGTTCGCCTGGTCGGTGTCCGACTCGACGCTCGTGAAGAAGGCGATGACGACCAAGGAGGGCGCGCACCCGATCGTCGTGCACGCCGTGCTGCGCAGCGCCAAGGGCGCCAAGGCGGGGGAGGTGCGCCAGGAGCTGGCCGGGAAGCCGGCGACGGGGCGGGAGAAGATCGCGGGCGGCAAGCGGATCGCCTGCGACAGCGGGGAGTACACGGTGGAGTGGTCGGTGACGCGCTCCGGCTACGGGACGCTCACGGGCACGCTGCGCTGGGACTCCAGCTGCGAGCAGTACCGGACGGCGTTCTCCGAGGAGCAAGGGAAGCAAGGGCAGCAGGGGCGCTAGAGCCGGCCAGGGCGGGTGGGCAGCCAGGGCGGCGGGGGCACCGGAGGCGCCGGCGCGGAGTCGAGGCCGGCCGCCCCGCGCACCTTGTGGGTGCTCGGCGGGCGACTGGGCCGGCGGCCTTGGATCAAGAGCCGCAGTGGCCATGGTGCCGCATGGGGTGGGCTGCGGCACGGGGCGAAGGTCCCGTGTCGCGGGGGAACTTCGGTGTTCCGGTGTTCGTCAGTGCTTCTTGGAGGCCTCGTTCGCCTGGGCGGCGATGCCCTCCAGGACGCCCTTGGCGTCTCCGTTCGGTTCCACCGCGCGTCCGATGTTGCGCTTGATGGTGTCGCTGACCGTCACCCAGGACGGGTCGTTCACCGGGTAGAGCTGGGCACCGTAGAGCGCGGTCAGGAACTGCTGGTCGTTCTTGTCGAGGCCGCCGCCGGCCTGGGGGCGCGAGGCGGTGACGGTGGACGGCAGCAGGTGGTAGCGGTTGGCGAAGTCCGACAGGTTCTTGTCCTGGTAGAGGAACTCCAGGAACGTGCCGATCTCGGCACGGTGGCCGTTCTGCTTGAAGGCCATCATCCAGTCGGCCACGCCCACGGTCGGCGGGCTCTCCCCGGAGCCGAGGGTGTCCGAGACCGGCATGGTGACGGCGCCGACGCCGATGCCCTTGCCGCGCGCCTCGTGGAGGAGCGAGGGATAGCCGTTGAGCATGCCGACCTCGCCCTTCAGGAAGGCGGCGAAGGCATCGGCACGGTTGAGCTGGGAGGGCGGGGTGGGGCCGGTGAGCCCGGGGGCGACCAGCTGGCTCTTGACCCAGTTCCAGGTGTCGACGTTCTGGTCGGAGGCCAGGCTGTAGTTGCCGCTGCTGTCGGCGTAGCCGCCGCCGTTGCTCAGCTCCCAGATCATCGCCTCGGCGTGCGCCTCCTCCGGGCCCAGGGGCAGGGCGTACGGGAACTTCACGCCCTTGTCCTTGAGCTTGCCGGCCGCGGACTTGAGGTCGGACCAGGTCTTGGGCGGAGTACTGACGCCGGCCTGCTTGAACAGCGCCTCGTTGTAGAACAGGAGGCGGCTGCTCGCCACGAAGGGCAGGCCGTAGAGGGCGTTGCCGACGGTGCCGGCCTCGGCGAGCGGCTGGAGGAAGTTCGCCTCGGCGCTGACCGACAGCAGTTCGTCCGCGGAATAGAGCTTGCCCTGCGCCGCGAAGTCCGAGTACGCGCCCATGAGGGCCATGTCCGGTGCTTTCCCGGCCTTGACCATACGGGAGACCTCGCGGTCGATGTCGGCCCACGGAAGGAGCTTCACCTCGACCTTGATACCGGGGTGGGCGGAGGCGAAATCGTCCGTCACCTTGTCCCAGAAAGCCTTCGAGCTGGTGGCCGGAGTATCGCCGTATTCCGCGGCGATGAGGTGCAGCGTGCCGTCGCCACCTGCGCTGTCTCCGGAACCTCCGCATCCGGCCAGAGGTATCAGCAGACCGAGCACGACCGTGGTGGAGGCCGCGCCGAAAATTCTTCGTCGCACGGGTGTATTCCCCTGATTTTCTTTGGATCCCGTTATTACTTATGAGTTGCTCCGGGCGGGGTGTCCATCCATGGCCCGTTGGCCGGAATTCTCTCCTGGGGACGGGCGATTGATTCCATTGGGGCCGCACTTGTGGGCAATGCTCCAACTGCCGCTTTTCCGGCTGGTGTTTTCCGATATGTGATCGACAAAGCGGACGCGCGTAGACATGCCGAAAAGCCCGTTTCCGGTAGTGGAACGGGCTCGGCGGGTCTGACGGGTACCGGTCGGCTAGTCGTCGGCTAGTCGGCGAACTCGCCCGCGTACGGGTCGGGCTCGCCCGTCTCGGGGTTGCGGCCCTCCTGCCATCGGCGCTGGGCCTTGCGCCAGTGGACGAAGCTGAGGTGGCCGCCGTCCCAGAAGGTGATGCTGACCGGGCTCACGTCGAACTCGTCGGAGCAGAGCCGGTGGAGGAATTCGGCCATTCCGTACGGGTACACCGCGAACGCGTCGGCGGTGTGCCGTCCGCACACCAGAACCGGCCACCGGTCCGGGTCGGGATCGGAGGTGAGCCAGCAGAGGATGTCGGACCCGCCGGTCACGCCCCAGGCGATGATCGACTCCGGGTCCACGTCGAAGGCGGACCGGCCGCCCTCCGCCTCCCAGGCCTGGCGGGCGTTGTCGGTCTCCTCGGCCATCTCGGCCGGGTCCCACTGGAGGCCCGGCTTGGGGAGCGGCAGCAGGATGCTCGCCTCGCCATTGATGGATCCGGCGCCGAAGCGGCCCATGAAGGCCACGAAATCCGCCGGGAACCGGGTGCCCCAGGCCGCCTCGGCCGCCTGCCAGTCGATGTCCTCGTCGGCGCCGTGCGTCGCCGGCATGATCTGCTCCAGCGCCTTGATGTGCGCGTTCTCCGTCATGCCGCTCCCCTGACACCCCAGCTCAACCGCCCCAACCTACCGCCGGCGCGGGGCCCCGCCTACCCGCGCGTGAGACGCCCGGGTACGTCCAGGTTCACGGTGGTCCCGACCCGCAGTCCCCACCCGGCCATCGCCCCGGCCTCGGCCTCCAGGACGTGCCGCGACCGGAGCCGGGGCAGCCCGAGGCGTCCGGGGGCCATCGTGACGACGGCGAGCACGTCGAGGTCCCTGCCGAGGTACGCCACGTCGATGGCGAACCGCATCCGGAAGGTGTGCACGCTCGCCGCCGGGGTGAGCAGCATGGCCCCGTCGATCCCGTCCCGTCCGAGCAGCCCCCGCGTCCGGGCTCCGTACGAGGCGGCGACCTCCAGCGGAACCGTCACCGCCCCGACCCCGAGGAGGCCCTCGCCGTCCCGCCAGTTCGCCATGGCGGCAGCCTAAGGGCTGCCCCGGGCCCCGCCCAGGCCCCGCCGGCCCCCGCCCAGGTCGCGGCGGGGCTATGCCGCGACCGCCGGCCGGCCCTACCGTCGCCGGATGGGCGTCATCGTGATCGTTCTCGCCGCCGCGTACGGGACCGCCGCCGGGCTGCTGCTGCCGCGCGCCGCGTACCGGCTCTCCGTCGAGCCGGGGGAACCCTGGCGCGAGCGCTGCCCGCAGGGCCACGCGCTGCCCGGTTGGCTCGGCCCGGCCCGCTGCCGGTTCACCGCGCGCCACGCGTACGGCAGGCACGCCGCCCCCCTCGCCGCCCTCACCGGGGCGGTCTGCGCCGCCCTGGGAGCGGCCGTCGGGGCGCGCCCCGAGGCCGTGGCCTACATCGGCCTCGCCCCGGCGCTCGTGCTGCTCGCCCTCGTCGACCGCGCCGTGCACCGGCTCCCCGACGTACTGACGCTGCCGCTCGCCGCCGCGGTCGCCGCCGGGCTCGGGTCGGCAGCCCTCCTGCCCCGCGCCGGAGGCGACTGGCAGCGCGCGCTGCTCGGCGGGGGCCTGCTCGCCGCCGGGTACCTCGTGCTGTTCCTGATCAACCCCGGCGGTATGGGCTTCGGCGACGTCAAGCTGGCGCTCTCGCTGGGGGTCGCTCTTGGGTGGTACGGGTGGGGGGTATGGGTCGCGGGGGCCTTCCTGGGCCTTTTCTACGGGGCCCTGTACGGCCTGTCCCTTGTGCTGCGCGGCCCCGCGACCCGCAAGCAGAGTTTCGCCTTCGGCCCTTTCATGGCGGCCGGAGCACTCACCGGAGTGCTGCTGGGTGGTTTCGGAGCGTAATCGTGTCGCGCCAATGCACGCATAACGCTTTACGAAGGGTTATGGTGGAACCCCCCCCCTCGGGCCGGTCCGTATCCCCCCCACGGACCGGCCCGTTTTTTGTTCTCCGCACCCTTCGGGCAAATGCGCAGGTCAGCCGCGCTGGGCCCAGAGGTTGGTGCCGGGGGTGGACACCGCGAAGGAGTCGATCTCCTTCAACTCGGCCTCGGAGAGCGGATCTCCGCCCAGCGCGGCCACGTTCTCCTCCAGCTGCTTCACGCTCGACGCGCCGATCAGGGCCGAGGTCATCCGGTCGTCGCGGAGCACCCACTTCAGCGCCAGCTGCGCCAGCGACTGACCGCGCCGCGCGGCGATGCCGTTCAGCCCGTTCAGCCGGCGGAGCACCTCGTCGGAGAGCATGCCCGGGTCGAGGGACTTGCCCTGCGTGGCCCGCGAGCCCGCCGGGATCTCCTTGAGGTACTTGCCCGTCAGCAGCCCCTGCGCCAGCGGCGCGAAGGAGATGCAGCCCATGCCGGCGTCCTCCAGGGTGTCCAGCAGCCCGTCCTCCTCCGTCCAGCGGTTGATCATGGAGTACGAGGGCTGGTGGATCAGCGGACGCACCCCCATCCCGCGCAGGATCCGCACCGCCTCGGCCGTCTGCTCCGCGGTGTACGAGGAGACGCCGACGTAGAGCGCCTTGCCCTGCTGGACGGCGGACGCCAGGGCGCCCATCGTCTCCTCCAGCGGGGTCTCCGGGTCGAAGCGGTGCGAGTAGAAGACGTCGACGTAGTCCACGCCCATCCGCTTCAGCGAGGCGTCCAGCGAGCTGAGGAGGTACTTCCGGCTGCCCCACTCGCCGTACGGCCCCGGGTGCATCAGGTAGCCGGCCTTGGTCGACAGGATCAGCTCGTCGCGGTAGGACGCGAAGTCCCGCGAAAAGATCTTGCCGAAGTTGATCTCGGCCGAGCCGGGCGGCGGGCCGTAGTTGTTCGCCAGGTCGAAGTGGGTGATGCCGAGGTCGAAGGCCCGGCGAAGGATCGCCCGCTGGGACTCCAGGGACTTGTCGTCGCCGAAGTTGTGCCAGAGGCCGAGCGAGACGGCGGGGAGCTTGAGGCCGCTGTGGCCGGTGCGCCGGTACTCCATGGAGTCGTAGCGCGAGGGCTCTGCCCGATAGGGATTGGTATCAGTCACGTTGTCCTCCCTATCACGGAGTTGTGACAGACCGAATTGGGTACCCCCTCTCACCGCGCAGTAATGTGGCCGCCTCGGGGGAGACCGCAATTCGCACGGGGGCATTGCACGGAGGGGCTGGAAGATCGTGAAGCTGCGCGACCTGGTGTACAGGCTCTACGCACGCCGGGTGGAAGGCCGCCTCGACCATGACGCGGCGCCCAAGCACATCGGCGTCATCCTGGACGGGAACCGGCGCTGGGCGAAGGCGTCCGGAGGTACGACGGAACAGGGCCACCAGGCCGGGGCCGACAAGATCTCCGAGATGCTGGGCTGGTGCACCGAGACCGACGTCGAGGTCGTCACCCTGTGGATGCTCTCCACGGACAACCTGGACCGGCCGGAGGTCGAGCTCCGCCCGCTGCTCAACATCATCGAGAACACCGTGCGGGGCCTCGCCGCGGACGGCCGCTGGCGTGTCCACCACGTCGGCAACCTCGACATCCTGCCCGCCCAGACGCAGACCGTGCTGAAGGAGGCCGAGCAGGCCACGCACGACATCGACGGGATACTCGTCAATGTCGCCGTCGGCTACGGCGGCCGCCAGGAGATCGCCGACGCGGTCCGCTCGCTGCTCCTGGAGCACGCGCAGAAGGGCACCTCCTTCGAGGAGCTCGCCGAGATCCTGGACATCGACCACATCGCCGAGCACCTCTACACGCGCGGCCAGCCCGACCCGGACCTCGTGATCCGCACCAGTGGCGAGCAGCGGCTGTCCGGATTCATGCTCTGGCAGAGCGCCCACTCCGAGTACTACTTCTGCGAGGTCTTCTGGCCGGCCTTCCGCAAGGTCGACTTCCTCCGGGCCCTGCGCGACTACGCCGCCCGCCACCGGCGCTACGGCACCTGATTCATCCTGATTCACCCGGGGTGTCCTCCGACGCCCCCTCGGTCACAGTCGTCCCCTCCTTCCCAAGCCTTCACCTGGGATTCACAGAGCGTCCGTCATATGCCATGGCATGGCCTGGCCTGATCTGGGAATACCCCTTTCAGGTCGACGTCCGATCCACGGGTGTCGAATCTCAGCGGACGGCATGGGGTCGTCCGCCCGGGAGGCCCTTTGCACCAGGACGCACGTGCGGTTCGCACGGACGAAGTGGGAGGGCCGGAAATCGGCCCCGGCATGGGTGCCGATGACCGGTCCGGTCTTCATGGCCCGACCTCTTCCGAGGGGGTACGTCCTTCCGTGGTGACCAGCACAAAGCGCCGCCTGCCCGACAGGCGGACCTACGTCCTCGACACCAGCGTCCTGCTGGCAGACCCCAACGCGATCACCCGCTTCGACGAGCACGAGGTCGTGCTCCCGATCGTGGTGATCACCGAGCTGGAGGCAAAGAGGCACCATCCCGAACTCGGCTACTTCGCGCGCCAGGCCCTGCGCCTGCTCGACGACTTCCGGGTCCGGAACGGACGCCTCGACGCCCCCATCCCGCTGGGCGATCTGGGCGGCACCCTGCGTGTCGAGCTCAACCACTCCGACCCGGGTGTCCTGCCCGCCGGCTTCCGACTGGGGGACAACGACTCGCGGATCCTCGCGGTCGCCCGCAATCTCCAGGCCGAGGGCTACGACGTCACGGTGGTCTCGAAGGATCTCCCGCTGCGCATCAAGGCCTCCTCCGTGGGCCTGCTGGCCGAGGAGTACCGGGCGGAGCTCGCCATCACGGACGCCGGCTGGACCGGCATGAGCGAACTCGCCCTCTCCGGGGAACAGGTGGACCTCCTCTACTCGGAGGAGCGGCTCTACGTCCCGGAGGCCGCCGAGCTGCCCGTGCACACCGGGCTGGTCCTGCAGTCCGAGCGCGGCAAGGCGCTCGGCCGGGTCACGGCCGACGGCAACGTGAGGCTCGTACGGGGCGACCGCGAGGCCTTCGGGCTGCACGGCCGCAGCGCCGAGCAGCGCATCGCCCTGGACCTCCTCCTCGACCCCGAGATCGGGATCATCTCGATGGGCGGCCGGGCCGGCACCGGAAAGTCGGCGCTGGCGCTCTGCGCGGGCCTGGAGGCCGTACTGGAGCGGCGCCAGCACCAGAAGGTGATGGTCTTCCGGCCGCTGTACGCGGTGGGCGGCCAGGACCTCGGCTACCTGCCCGGGGATGCAAACGAGAAGATGAGTCCCTGGGCGCAGGCGGTCTTCGACACCCTCTCGGCGGTCGCCGGGCGGGAGGTCATCGAGGAGGTGCTGAACCGCGGGATGCTGGAGGTCCTGCCGCTCACGCACATCCGCGGCCGCTCGTTGCACGACGCCTTCGTGATCGTGGACGAGGCCCAGTCGCTGGAGCGGAACGTCCTGCTGACCGTTCTGTCCCGAATCGGGGCGAATTCGCGGGTCGTTCTGACCCACGACGTGGCCCAGCGGGACAATCTGCGGGTCGGCCGGTACGACGGAGTCGTCGCCGTCGTTGAGAAGCTGAAGGGGCATCCGCTCTTCGCTCACGTCACGCTGAACCGCTCCGAGCGCTCCCCGATCGCCGCACTCGTCACCGAGATGCTCGAATCGCTGTAGCGCACACAGGGGGCAAAACCCCCATAGCGGGAAGGTGAGTTGGCGCCGCCCGGCAAAGGCCCGAGAGCCTAGCCGGGCGGCGTCGTGCTGCACAGCCCTTTCGCCAAAACAACAGGGGCATCCCAGGTGTGACCTTTCACACGCAGCACAGAATTGCCCTGCGGCGCCGAGGTCCGGCAGAGTCTGTTTTCCGTCAGGCCCCGCATACGGCACAGTTGTATCTCCGGTACCACCCGTGAGGTACGCGCAGCACCACAACTCCACAGCCGATCGCCGTATGCCGCCCGGAGTTTCACGTGCAGCCCCCGCGAGGGAGCTGCCACGGGCCCGCGTCTCCAGTGACCGCAGAACCACGGAGGCCAGTGTCGAGGGGCACTCTCGCGCCCGCGCGGTCACTGCGGACGTTGCTGGAAGGACATCATGTGAGCCGGATCTCGGTCCGGGGGTTCGCAGTGGCTTCGGCCACCGCGGTCACCACCGTCGGCGCAGTCGTTGGCGTTGCCACTGGCGACCCCACGAACGATCTCGAAACGACGGCGTCCGGCGCGACTCTCCTCACTGACATCCCGGTCGGCGACCAGGCTGAGGTCCAGAGCGGGTCCCTGACCCAGCAGGCCGACGCCATCGCCCACGCCGCCGACGCCGACGCCAAGCGCTCGGCCGAGGAGGCAGCCCGTGTCCAGGCCGCCGAGGACGCCAAGTCCAAGAAGGCGGAAGCGGAGAAGGCCAAGGCGGAGGCGGACGCCAAGGCCAAGCGGGAACGCGAGGAGAAGGACCAGATCGCCAGCCGGTCCGCCGCCCGCGACGCCGGCGACTTCGCGGTCCAGAGCTCCTACACGGTCGCGCAGGTCAAGGCCATCGCCCAGCAGATGGTGCCCTCCGGCCAGTTCCAGTGCTTCTCGAACATCATCAACGAGGAATCCACCTGGAACTACAAGGCCGTCAACTCGTCCTCGGGTGCCTACGGTCTGGTCCAGGCGCTCCCGGGCTCGAAGATGGCCTCGGCCGGTGCCGACTGGCGCACCAACCCCGCCACGCAGATCAAGTGGGGCCTGAACTACATGAACGACCGGTACGGCAGCGCGTGCAGCGCCTGGAGCTTCCACCAGGCCAACGGCTGGTACTAGCCACCGGGCGGCGGCCGCCGACCGGCAGTGCCCGCCGCACCCCCGCTCAACCTCGGAGAGCCCCGCACCGTCCTACGGCGCGGGGCTCCTCGCGTGTACGGTCTTTCGAGGTGTGACCAGTGGGCGGGGGGAAGGGAACGACATGTCGAAGAGGGCAGGCTGGCTCGGCCGGCTCGGGAGCAAGCTGAACCGGATGGAGGCGCGGCTCGACGAACGGCGGGCCGAGGTCGAGGCCGAGGCCAGGGGCGTTTCGCCGCTCCCCGTCGCGGCCGACCGGGCGCAGGCAGCCGCGGGGCCGGGATCCGCCGCTCCCGCCGCCGTCGTCCCGGCGGTACCCGAACGCCCCGACCCGGTGACCGTGGTTCCGTGGGGCATGCGGGTGGCCGCCGAGGTCAGCTGGCGGCTGCTGCTCCTGGCCGGAATGCTCTGGGTGCTGATGAAGGTGATCAGCGAAGTCCGCCTGGTCGTCCTCGCGTTCGCCGCCGCCATGCTGGTCACCGCGCTGCTCCAGCCCTTCGTGGTCCGGCTGCGCCGCCTCGGCCTGCCGCGCGGCCTCGCCACCGCCGTCACCGCGATCCTCGGCTTCGTGGTCATCGGGCTGGTCGGCTGGTTCGTGGTCTGGCAGGTCATGGAGAACCTCGACGACCTGTCCGACCGGGTCCGCGACGGAATCAACGAACTGAAACTCTGGGCACTGGACAGTCCGTTCCACGTGACCGAGAAGCAGATCACCGACATCGCGAAGAACCTCAGCGAGACCATCGGCACCAACACCGAGCAGATCACCTCCGCCGGCCTGCAAGGCGTGACGGTGCTCGTCGAGGTCCTGACCGGGATGCTGCTCGCGATGTTCTCGACGCTGTTCCTGCTCTACGACGGCAAGCGCATCTGGGAGTGGACGCTCGGTCTCGTCCCGGCCACCGCCCGGCCCGGAGTGGCGGGAGCCGGTCCGCGCGCCTGGCGCACGCTGACCGCGTACGTACGCGGCACCGTCCTCGTCGCGCTCATCGACGCCACCTTCATCGGCCTCGGCCTCTACTTCCTCAAGGTGCCGATGGCCGTGCCGCTGGCCGTCTTCATCTTCCTGTTCGCCTTCATCCCGCTCGTGGGCGCGGTGGTCTCGGGCGCACTCGCGGTGGTCGTGGCGCTCGTGACCCAGGGCGTGTTCACCGCGCTGATGGTGCTGCTCGTGGTGCTGGCCGTGCAGCAGATCGAGGGGCACGTGCTCCAGCCCTTCATCCTGGGCCGGGCGGTGCGGGTGCACCCGCTCGCGGTGGTGCTCGCCGTGGCGGCCGGCGGGATGATCGCGGGCATCGGCGGAGCCGTCGTCGCCGTACCGCTGGTCGCGGTCACCAACACGGTGGTGGGCTACCTGAGGGCGTACTCGCGCGAGCAACTCCTGCACGACGCCACCTCGGTCGGCCCCTCGCCGCACGGGGCGACCGCGCTGAGCCAGGCGGACCCGGGGCAGCGGTGATCGGCGAGCCCGAGCTCGACGGGGAGTGGGGGCCCGACGCCCTGCCCGCCGGGCAGGCGCAGCCGGACGCGCCGGGTGAGCCCGTACGACGGCCCGCGCGGCCGTGGCTGTGGGCACTGGGCGGGGCGCTGGTGGCCTCGGCGGTGTGGGCCGGGACGCTGGCCGTGTCGCAGGATCGATTCAGCGGCGCGCCAGAGGTCGCGTACCGGCACGCGGAGGACCTCTGCAAGGAGGCGTCGCTGAGCGCGGTCGCCATGGCCACCACGAAGCTCAGCGGGGACGTCCCGCGCCACGGCGAGCACCCCGCGATGGACTGGTCGTACTGCATGTACAACACGTATCCCACCGAAGACAGCATGAGGTACGGGGCCGAGGCGCTGGTCCAGTTGCACAAGAAGACGGACCCGCGCGCGGAGTTCGGTGCCGCTCCCGAGTCCCTGTCGAACGTCTGGGACGAGACGGCGGGCACGGAGCAGGTGCCCGGGCTCGGCGAGCGGGCACTGATCAGCCGTTCGGTCAGGGGGAACCGGATCCAAGTGCTGGACGGCGGCGCGGTCTTCACGCTCACGATCAGCTGGTACGGGGAGCTGGACTCGCCCGCACCGGACGAGGACGCCGTCAAGGCGGCGATGATCGAGGACGTGCGCACGCTGATGGCCACGCTGAAGAGGTGAACGACAGGGGCCCCGCGGCCGTTCCCGGCCGCGGGGCCCCTGTTCGCCGTACGGCCGCTGCTACTCGGCGGCGAGGGCGGCCTCGGCGTCGAGCGTGACGGCCACGGCCTGGATCACCGAGGCGATCTTGAAGGCCTCCTGGACCGTCTCCCGGTCGACACCGGCCTTGCGCAGGACCTGCTCGTGCGAGTCCAGGCACTGGCCGCAGCCGTTGATCGCGGAGACCGCGAGCGACCACAGCTCGAAGTCGACCTTCTCCACGCCCGGGTTGCCGATGACGTTCATCCGCAGGCCGGCGCGCAGGGTGCCGTACTCCGGGTCGGACAGCAGGTGCCGGGTGCGGTAGAAGACGTTGTTCATCCCCATGACCGCGGCGGCGGACTTGGCGGCGGTGTACGCCTCCGGCGACAGGGCCGCCTTCGCCTCCGGCTCCAGCTCACGCAGGACGCGCGGGGAGCGGGCGGCGATCGCGCAGGACAGGACGGTGCCCCACAGCTGCTGCTGCGAGAGGGTGTCCTGGTTGCCGATGACCGAGCCGAGGTTCAGCTTCAGGTCCTTGGCGAAGTCCGGTATGGCGGCCTTCAGGGAGTCGAGGGACATCCGTCACTCACCGGCCAGCAGCGCACCGGCGTCGATGGTGCTGTCGCCCTTGTTCCAGTTGCAGGGGCACAGCTCGTCGGTCTGCAGGGCGTCGAGGACCCGCAGGACCTCCTTGGGGTTACGGCCCACGGAACCGGCGGTCACCATCGAGAACTGGATCTCGTTGTTCGGGTCCACGATGAAGACGGCGCGCATCGGGAGGCCGTCCTGGCCGAGGATGCCGAGGTCGGTGGAGAGCTCGCGCTTGATGTCGGACATCATCGGGAAGGGCAGGTCACGCAGGTCGGCGTGGTCCTTGCGCCAGGCGTGGTGGACGTACTCGGAGTCGAGCGAGAAGCCGAGGATCTGGGCGTCGCGGTCGGCGAACTCCTCGTTCAGCTTGCCGAAGGCGGCGATCTCCGTCGGGCACACGAAAGTGAAGTCGAGAGGCCAGGCGAAGACGACCTTCCACTTGCCCTCGTACGTCTTGTGGTCGATCTGCGCGAACTCGGATCCGGCTTCGAGCGAGACACAAGCGGTCAGGTCGTACGTGGGGAACTGGTCGCCGACAGTGAGCACGTGCTCTCCTTGCAGATAGGAAATTGCCCCTTTTGGGGGATTTCCGAGAGGGTTGGACGGATCTCACATGCTGGCACAGCTGCATTGATTACGGAAATAGCTAGTCTTGTGTCAGGTGATCGGAGGTACCTATCAGTGGCTGTGGGTAATAGGGGAGCGAAGCAACCGACCCTCGCTCAGTTGCGGGCCTTCGCGGCCGTCGCCGAGCATCTGCACTTCCGGGACGCTGCCGCGGCCATCGGCATGAGCCAGCCCGCGCTGTCCGGAGCCGTGTCCGCACTGGAGGAGGCGCTCGGCGTGCAGCTGCTGGAGCGCACCACCCGCAAGGTGCTGCTGTCCCCGGCCGGGGAGCGGATAGCGGCGCGGGCGCGGGTGGTGCTCGACGCCATGGGCGGGCTGCTGGAGGAGGCCGAGGCGGTACGGGCCCCCTTCACCGGGACGCTGCGGCTCGGGGTGATCCCCACGGTGGCGCCGTACCTGCTGCCGACCGTGCTCGGGCTGTTCCACCGGCGCTATCCGCGGATGGACCTCCAGGTGCACGAGGAACAGACGGCCTCGCTGCTGGAGGGGCTGGCCGGCGGGCGGCTGGACCTGCTGCTGCTCGCGGTGCCGCTCGGTGTCCCCGGGGTCACCGAACTGCCCGTCTTCGACGAGGACTTCGTCCTGCTGGCGCCGCGGGAGCATCCGCTGGCCGGGCGCAAGGACATCCCGCGCGAGGAACTGCGCGGCCTCCAGCTGCTGTTGCTCGACGAGGGGCACTGCCTGCGCGACCAGGCCCTGGACATCTGCCGCGAGGCCGGGCGCACCGACGGGGCGGACGTCACCACGACCGCCGCCGGGCTGTCCACCCTCGTACAGCTGGTCGCCGGGGGCCTGGGCGTCACGCTGTTGCCGCGTACCGCGCTGCGGCTGGAGACCGCCCGCAACGAGTACCTGGCCACCGGGTACTTCGCCGAACCCGCGCCGTCCCGGCGGATCGCGCTGGCCATGCGTACGGGGACGGCCCGGCAGGAGGAGTTCCGGGCGATCGCCGGCGCACTGCGCGAAGCCGTACGCCCGCTCCCGGTGTGGCTCACCGACTAGCGGACGGGGCCGTGGGGAACGGGCGTACGGGGGCTACTCCGTGCGCAGGCCGTCCGGGCGCATCAGGCGCAGCAGCGGCGGCAGGCTGAGCAGGGTCACCAGGGCGACCACACCCGCGCCGATGCCGGTCATCGCCGCGACCGACATCCAGTCGACCCGTACCGGGACCGCGGCCATCCGCATCAGTACGGTGCCCAGCCCGACCCTGGTGTAGTTGTAGAGCCCGCTGCTCATCTTCGGCAGTCGGCGATGGTGATGTTCCCGCCGCCCGGCACCCCCGCGACGTACGCGGACACCGGATCGCTCAACCCGAGCTCGCCGTCCTGGGCGAGCAGGGTGATCAGCGCCGCCGTCATGGTCTTCGTGTCGGAGGCGATCCGGAGGCGGTCGCCGCTGTCCGGCGGCTCGGCCGTGCCCCGTTGCGTCGTGCCGGTGATCGCGCGGAAGGTCCCCTGCGGGGTGCGGAGCAGGACCACGGCTCCGGGCACCATGAGCTTCTTCGCCGCACGGTCCACGGCGGCCTGGAAGGCGGGATCGATCGACTTCAGGGCCGACGGCCGCGATCAGGAAGGCCTCATACGGCCATTCCGGGCAGAACGGCCCCGTTCGACAGGTCCGGGCGCACCTGGGCGGGCCCGCGGGCGGCGCGCACCGGCGCACACACCCGACAGGGGTTCGCCGGTCGGCCGGGAAGGCCGGTCAGGAGTCGGGCGAGGTGCGGGGGCGGCCGCGTGGCGGGATCGGGGCGGCCCCGCCCGGCAGGCGGCCCGTCTCGGACAGGGCCCGCCGCAGCAGGAACTCGATCTGCGCGTTCGCGCTGCGCAGCTCCTCGCCCGCCCAGCGGGCCAGCGCGTCGTACACCTGCGGGTCGAGCCGCAGCAGCACCTGTTTGCGCGGCTGCCGGCCCGCCCGGCCACCTTCCTCGGGGGAGGTCACTGGTAAAGGGTGCCCGTGTTGAGCACCGGCTGCGCGGCGCGGTCCCCGCAGAGGACCACCATCAGGTTCGAGACCATGGCGGCCTTGCGCTCCGGGTCCAGATCCACGATCTCCTCCTCCTGCAGGCGGGTCAGGGCCAGTTCGACCATGCCGACCGCGCCCTCCACTATCTGCTTGCGGGCCGCCACGACCGCGCCCGCCTGCTGGCGCTGGAGCATCGCGGAGGCGATCTCCGGAGCGTACGCGAGATGCGTGAAGCGGGACTCGATGATGTGCACGCCGGCCGCCTCGACCCGCGCGTGCAGTTCGACGGCCAGCTTCTCGGTGATCTCCTCGGCGTTCCCCCGGAGCGAGAGGCCGCCCTCCTCGTGCGCGTCGTACGGGTACTCGATCGCGATGTGCCGGACCGCCGCCTCGGTCTGGGTCTCGACGAACTCCGTGAAGTCCTCGACCTCGAAGGTGGCCCGCGCCGTGTCCTCGACCCGCCACACCACGACCGCCGCCAGCTCGATGGGGTTGCCGTAGGCGTCGTTGACCTTCAGGACGGCCGTCTCGTGGTTGCGTACCCGGGTGGAGATCTTCTCCCGCGAGGTCAGCGGGTTGACCCAACGCAGTCCGTCCGCGCGGATGGTCCCCCGGTAGCGGCCGAACAGCTGCACCACCCGGGCCTCGCCCGGCGCGATCGTGTTGAGCCCGCTCATCGCGATGAGGGAGGCGATGACCAGCAGGACGCCGGCGGCTATCAGCGAGGCCTTGGCGGCGACGGCCGTCAGCACCGCGCCGGTCGCGATCAGGCCCGCCCCCGCCGCGACGCCGGCCAGACCGAGCAGCAGCGCCAGGCCGCCGCCCACGCTGCGCGCGGTGAACTCGCGTACCCCGGCCGGTGCACCCTCAGCGGTCGTCGCATTGCTCATGATCTGTCCCCGTTCCTGTGGTCGCGGCCGGTCCAGCCGCCTAGCAAAGTGATATCACTTTTACTCTCGGATCGCACGGGACGGCAACCCTTCGGCCTTGATGTGCGTCGGTTCCAGTGGTGTGGGTGCTGATTCTCACGTCCGAATTGACCGGTATTGGCCATGGTTGGTCAACCTTTGTCACAGCCTGCGGTGTTAGTTTTCTGAGCTGACGTCGGGGGGATATCGAGCGGAGCGGGAGCGATGGGCCGAGCAGAGGCGCGTAAGGCACAGCAGCAGCGCGGTGCGCGACGTGCACCGGGCGGACGCGCGAAGGGCACCACGGAGAAGGGCGTCACGGGCAAGGGGGGCAGCGGCAAACGCTCCGGCATACGTCGCTTCTTCACCTGGAAGAAGATCCTCGGGACGTTCCTCGGGCTGATCCTGCTCCTGATGGCCACCGCGATCATCCTGTACTTCTCGGTGAACGAACCCACCGACCCGAACGAGAGCGCCACGCTCCAGAGCAACACCTACCGGTACTCCGACGGCTCGATCATGGCCCGCACCGGTGCGATGAACCGCGAGATCCTGCCGATCGACAAGATCCCGGAGGACGTCCGCACCGCGTTCATCGCCATCGAGAACAAGTCCTTCTACGAGGACCGCGGCGTCGACGTGATGGGCGTGGCCCGAGGCCTGTTCAACACGGTCAGGGGCAAGGGCACGGCCGGCGGTTCGACGATCACTCAGCAGTACGTCAAGAACTACTACCTGACGCAGGACCAGTCGCCGACGCGCAAGATCCGGGAGCTCATCATCTCCCTCAAGGTCGACCAGCGCATGAAGAAGCCGGAGATCCTCGCCGGCTACCTGAACACCAACTTCTACGGCCGCAACGCGTACGGCATCCAGGCCGCGGCCCAGGCCTTCTACGGTGTCGACGCCGAGAAGCTGACGCTGGAGCAGGGCGCCTACCTCGCCGCCGTCATCCAGGCCCCCAGCCAGTACGACCTGGCGACGGCCGGCCCGAACGGCACGAGGCTGGTCAACATCCGCTTCAACGCCGTCCTCGACAACATGGTCGAGATGGGCAAGCTGGACCCGGCCAAGCGCAAGACCATGACCCTCCCGCCGCCGATCAAGCCCAAGCCCCGTCCGGGCATGGACGGGCAGAAGGGCTACCTGGTCCAGGCCGCCAACGACGAGATGGACAAGCAGGGCATCAAAGACGGCCAGATCCTGGCCGGCGGCTGGAACATCACGCTCAACGTGGACAAGGAGAAGCAGGCGGCGCTGGAGAAGGCGGTCCAGGACGAGCTGGAGTCCAAGCTCGACCGCAAGGACACCAAGGGCAAGCCCCAGGACCAGAGCGTCCAGGCCGGCGCGACCTCCGTGGACCCGAAGACCGGTGCGATCGTCGCGATGTACGGCGGCCAGGGCCTGGAGGAGAAGGCCGCGAGCAACGCGCTGCGCACCGACTACCAGCCGGGCTCGACCTTCAAGCCGATCGTGCTCGCCTCCGCCCTGGAGAACAACGCCACCACCCAGGACGGCAAGCCGATCACCCCGAACACCCTCTACGACGGCACGAGCAAGCGCCAGGTCGTCGGCAGCAAGATCCCGTTCAACCCGCAGAACCAGGACAACCGGAACTTCGGCGACCCGATGATCACGGTCCAGGGCGCGACCGACTTCTCGGTGAACTCCGTCTACGCGCAGATGATCGTGGACGTCAAGCCGCCCGCCGTGAAGAAGACCGCCCTGGAACTCGGCATGAAGGAACGCGCAGGCTGGCCCGAGGACAAGCCGGCCATGGCGCTGGGCACCATGAGCGCGAACACCGTGGAGATGGCGGGCGTCTACGCCACCCTCGACAACCACGGCAAGAAGGTCACGCCCACCATCATCAAGAAGGCAGAGCACAAGGACCGCGAGTTCAAGCCCGAGCCCGCCGTCGGCAGCCAGGCCATCAGCCGCAAGACCGCCGACACCGTCACCAAGGTGCTCACGGGAGTGGTCAACGACGAGGGCGGCTCCGGCAACAAGGTCCGCAGCAGCGCATACGAGGCGGCCGGCAAGACCGGCACCACCGAGTCCAACGTGGCGGGCTGGTTCACCGGCTACACCCCGGAACTGGTCACCGTCGTCGCGATGTTCGGCGAGGACCCCACCACCCACAACCAGGTCACCCTGACCGGCACCGCCGGCCTGGGGCGTGCGGGTGGTTCCAGCTTCCCGGCCTCGATCTGGAAGGCGTACACCCTCGCCGTGCTCAAGGACGAGGACACCGACAAGTTCGACCTGAAGGAGGCGGAGATGGGCGCCCCGCAGGCGCCGTCCCGCACCGCCTCCCCGTCGCCCTCCGCGAGCCAGTCCTCCAGCGCTCCGGCCGCCACCAGCAGCGCGCCGCAGTCCCCGGACCCGTCGAAGAGCACCACCAAGTCGCCGGACCCGAGCAACACCCCGACGAAGTCCGTCAGCCCGACGGCGACCCCGACGGCGACGGCGACCAAGACCGGCGTCCCGAAGCCGCCGGACCCGCTGTTCCCGCAGTCGGACCAGTGACGCACTGACGGACCGACGGACTGACCCACGGTCAGACGGACACCGCCGCCCCGCAACGTTCGCGTTGCGGGGCGGCGGTCTGTCGTGGGCGGACGGATCGCCCCGGTCAACGCCGGTCATGCGCCCCCGGCAACGCGAGTTCGAACCAGACCACCTTGCCGCTGCTCAGCCGGGTAGCACCCCAGCGGCGGGCCATCCGGTTGACCAGGAACAGCCCGCGGCCGCCCTCGTCCGTGTCCCGGGCCCGGCGCTGCCGGGGCAGCTGCGGGGAGTCGTCGCCGACCTCGCAGCGCAGTACGTCCGTACGCAGCAGGCGCAGGGTCACCGGCCGCTCCGCGTACCGGACGGCATTGGTGACCACCTCGCTGACCAGCAGCTCCAGGGAGTCCTGGAGTTCCTCCAGGCCCCACCGGGTCAGCGCGCGGCGGGCGAACCGGCGGGCCCGCCCCGGAGCGGTCTCCTCCGGGTCCAGGAACCAGTACGCGACGTCACTGGGCGCGATCCCGTCGAAGCGGGCCGCGAGCAGCGCGATGTCGTCGTCCCGGTCGCCCGGGCCGAGCATGTCCAGGACGTCGTCGCACAGGGCCTCCAGCGGCGGCGGGTGGTCCAGGCCGGTCAGCTGCGCGGTGTTCGCCAGGCGCTCGCGGAGCTGCTCGATGCCGGTCCACACGTCCCGCAGGCGCGACTCCACCAAGCCGTCGGTGTACAGCAGCAGGGTGGCTCCGGCGGGCGCGTCCAGCTCGACGGCCTCGAAGTCCACGCCGCCGACGCCGATCGGGGCGCCGGGGGGCACGCGGAGCACCTCGGCCCGGCCGCCCAGGTGCAGCAGCACCGGCGGCGGGTGGCCGGCGTTGGCGATGGTGATCCGGTGCGCGACGGGGTCGTAGACCGCGTACAGGCAGGTGGCCATGCGGTCGGAACCCAGGCGCTGCGCCTGCTCGTCCAGGTGGTGCAGGACCTCGGCGGGCGGCAGGTCCAGCTGGGCGAGGGTCTGCGCGGTGGTGCGCAGCTGGCCCATGATCGCGGCGGACGTCATGGAGTGCCCCATGACGTCGCCGACGACGAGCGCGACACGGCTGCCGGGCAGCGGTATGGCGTCGTACCAGTCGCCGCCGACCCGAGCCGTCTCGGCGGCGGGCAGGTAGCGCGAGGCGAGGCGGACCCCGGTGGGCTGCGGCAGGCCGTCGGGCAGCATGGTGCGTTGGAGTTCGTCGGCGATGTACGCCTCGCGGCCGTACAGGACCGCCTTGTCGATGCCGAGCGCGGTGTGGGTGGCCAGCTGGGCGGCGACCAGGAGGTCGTTCTGTTCGAAGGCGGGCCGCTCGGGGCTGCGCAGGAACACGGCGGCGCCGATCACCCGTCGGCGGCCACGCAGCGGCGCGAGGACGGCCCGGTTGCCGCGCGGCAGCGGGTGGTCCACGCCCAGCAGCTCCGGCAGCGCGGCCCTGGCGGCGGCGGAGGACCCGAAGACGGGCCGTACACCGCGCAGTACCTCGGCGAGCGCACCGCCGGGCCGGATCTCGCACAGCTCGGCCGCGGGCAGGTCACCCTGCGGGCCGACCAGCGGCAGCTGGCTGAAGTCGAGCTCGCCGGAGGCCCCCGCGGCCCCGGCGAGGTCCATGCCCGCGCCGATGGTGCCGCTCAGCGCGGCGTCGGTGAGATCGTCGATCGGCCGGAGCCGGTCGGTGCGGCGGAGCCTTAAAACGACCGGGCCGACGGGGCGTTCGTCGCCGACCGGGAGCGGATCGCGCAGGTAGACGAGGATCGCGTCCGAGAAGGTGGGCACGGTGGCGCGGCACAGGCCGAGCACGATCTCGTCGAGGTCGATGCCGCGGGCGATCCGCCGGGTCGCGGCGCCGACGAAGCGCAGCCGGTCGCCCTCGCGGCGCGCCGGCTCGACTCCGGCCGGGTACGCGGCCCCCTGCCCGGGGATGTCCGGTACGCCGCGCGCGGCCCCGGTCGGGTCCGTGCCCGAGCCGACGGCCTCGCCGCCGCGCGGGGACCCGGCCCCGGCACCACGAGGCCCGCGGACCGGGCCGGCGGCCTCCTGGGCCCCGCCCGGACCCGCCGCGTTACGGGCGGCCTCGCCGTCCCGCGGACGGGCGCTGCCCTGGCCCTCGCCGGGGCCCGTGGCGGCGGTCGGCAGGTCGGCCGAGGCGGCTGCGGCGGCCGTGGCGGCGGCCTTTCCGCGGGGCCGGGGGAGCCCGGCGGCCCCGCCCGCGCCCGCCGCGGAGCGGGCCGCGCGCGCGTCGGAAGCCGCGGCGGCCGGTCCGCCCGGTTCCGCGGCGGAGCCGGCACCGGTGCCCGGCGCATGCGTGCGTACGGCCTCGGCGGCGGCGATGGGCGCCTTGCCGTGGCCGGCCTCGTCCGTACCTCCGCCGGAGGCGACGGGCTGCGGGCCCTCCTGAGAGGTGGGGTACTCCGTCACGCGTGGAATTCCGTCCGTTTGCGCTCGATGTGCGCTGCACTCAACTCGGTCAGTCGCGGTATACCCGCTCAGCGGCCGGGGCACCATCACTCCGGATTCCGCGTCCCCCTCGTTACCTCTGGCCCTGCGTCGACCTCCGGTCAAGTTCCGTGTACGGCACGACACTTGCAGGTGCACGGTACGACCGCACCGCCTGGCGAGTGCGACCTTCCGGAGGACGATCCTACGTTTGAACCCCGGGGGCGCATCAAGGGTCTCATGAGGTCATATGCGCCGGGGTGGCATCCCAGTCCTCCGGCAGGACCGGAACCGACCAGGCCGGATCCGGCCGCCAGTCCTGCCAGCCGCCGGAGAACGGGGTCCCCCACTCCTCGATCACCCGGACCGCCGCCCGCCCGGACTCCCGGACCCGTCGCGCCTGCTCACGGCCCATCAGGCCGGACCGCTGCGCCTGGGCGAACTCGTCCTCGTCCAGCAACTTCCAGCTGCGGTCGGGGTGGACGGCGATGTCGAGGAAGTGGTCCTCGGAGTCGACCCCGCGCGACCACCGCGACAGGGGCTCCTCCAGGTTCACGTACCAGTTCTTGAACCGCCAGCCGTGCCCCCAGAACAGCCACACCGACCACGGGTCGCCGGGCCTGGCCAGCTTCAGCACCCCGGCGCCGAACCAGCGCGACCGTACGGTGGTCCGCGGCGCGGTGTAGCGGGTGGCGAGCGGCTCCTCGTTGACGGGCGTGCCGTCGGCGAGGACCGGCTTGACGCACTCGGTGCCGGGGGCCATCCAGACGGCGAGCAGCTCCTCGGTGTCCTGGACGACGGTCACCGGGCGGCAGATGTGCACCTGGCCCTTCAGCCCCGGGGCGTGGTCGCGGTAGCGCCACAGGATCTGCTCCCCGGGCGCCCAGCGCGTGCCCTCGGCGCCGCGCCGCGCCGCGCCGTTCCCGGGCCGGAAGGTACCTGTCATGCGCAGATCTTAGGGCTGGGGCCCGCGCCCCCGCTGCGTTGCAGGTCACCTGGGGGTCCCCCCGGCCGAGCCAGGGGGAGGGTCGGGGCACGGGAACCGACCGGATCCGGCCCCCGGCCCGGGGCCGGATCCCGGGCCGCTCAGGGGTGGGTCATGCGCAGGACGTCCAGGGCCTCGTCCAGCTGCTCCAGCGTCAGGGCGCCCCGGTCGACGTAGCCGGACTCCAGGACCACCTCCCTGATCGTCTTCCGTTCGGCGAGCGCCTTCTTGGCGACCTTGGCGGCCTCCTCGTAGCCGATGTACCGGTTGAGCGGGGTGACGACGGAGGGCGAGGACTCGGCGTACTCCCTGGCCCGGGCGGTGTTGGCGGTGATCCCGTCGACGGTGCGGTCGGCCAGCAGGCGGCTCGCGCTCGCGAGCAGCCGGATCGATTCCAGGAGGTTCCGGGCCATCACCGGGAGCATCACGTTGAGTTCGAAGTTGCCGGCCGCGCCCGCCACCGCGACGGTCGCGTCGTTCCCCATCACCTGTGCGGCGACCATCAGTACGGCCTCCGGGACGACCGGATTGACCTTTCCCGGCATGATCGAGGACCCGGGCTGGAGGTCAGGGAGATTGATTTCGGCCAATCCGGCGCGCGGTCCGGAGCCCATCCAGCGCAGATCGTTGGAAATCTTGGTGAGTGAGACGGCGACCGTACGGAGCATGCCCGAGGTCTCCACCAGGGCGTCCCGCGCCCCCTGGGCCTCGAAGTGGTTGCGGGCTTCGGTGAGCGGCAGCTGCGTGTCCGCGGCGACCTCGGCGATCACGGCGGCGGAGAACCCGGGCGGGGTGTTGATCCCGGTGCCCACCGCGGTGCCGCCCAGCGGCAGTTCGGCGAGGCGGGGCAGGGCCGCGCGCAGCCGCTCGACGCCGTAGCCGATCTGGGCCGCGTACCCGCCGAACTCCTGGCCCAGGGTGACCGGGGTGGCGTCCATCAGGTGCGTCCGCCCGGCCTTGACCACCTGGGCGAACTCGGCGGACTTGCGCTCCATCGCGGCGGCGAGGTGCTCCAGGGCCGGGATCAGGTCGCGGGTGACGGCGGCGGTGGCGGCGATGTGGATGGAGGACGGGAAGACGTCGTTGGAGCTCTGCGACGCGTTGACGTGGTCGTTGGGGTGGACGTCACGGCCCAGCCGCTCGGTGGCCAGGGTGGCGATCACCTCGTTGGTGTTCATGTTGGACGAGGTGCCGGACCCGGTCTGGAAGACGTCGACGGGGAAGTGGTCGTCCCAGCGGCCGTCCGCGACCTCGGCGGCGGCGGACCGGATCGCGTCGGCGATGTCCTGGTCCACGACGCCGAGGCGGGCGTTGACCACGGCCGCCGCCGCCTTGACGCGGGCGAGCGCCTCGATGTGGGCGCGCTCCAGCCGCTGCCCGGAGATGGGGAAGTTCTCCACGGCGCGCTGCGTCTGGGCGCGCCATTTGGCGTGCGCGGGCACCCGTACGTCACCCATGGAGTCGTGCTCGGTCCGGAACGCTTCGGCCTGCTGATCGTCTGTCATGTTCGTGGCCTCCTCAAAAAGTTGAGCAATTGTCTTGTTCGAAGTGTTCCCAAGTCCCCTACCGGCCAGTAAATACCGTGGGTAACACCGGCATTCGGGGAGGCGTTCATGGCACGTGCACACACGAAATCCAGGTTCAGATGTACCTTCGCCGCCGTCGCGGCGGTCGCGGCCGCCCTCGGGGGCGTCACCGCCATCACCCCCATGGCCCAGGCTGCGACCTCCGCGGCCGGCTCGGGAGCCACTTCGGCGGGGGTCGCGACCCCCCTGTCGCCCGAGCTGGAGGCGATCCGCGCCGCGGAGGCCGTCAAGATCTACGGCGACGCGGCCGTCCGGCCGCTGAACGAGCGCAAGACCGGCCTGATCTCACTGGGCGACAGCGAGATTTCCGGCGAGGGCGTCGGCAACTACGACCCCGCGACCAACACGTCGTCCAACCAGTGCCACCGATCGCCGGACTCGGCGATCCACCGCACCGGCATCCCGGCGGACCTCACCTTCAACGTCGCCTGCTCCGGCGGGTACACCGGCAACATCAGGATCGGCGGCAGCAAGCAGTACGCCGACGAACTGGTGCAGAGCGACAACCTCGCCGTCAAGGCCCGCAACACGAAGATCAAGATGGTGCTGCTGGTCGCCGGAGCCAACGACGACCTCCAGTTCGGCCCGGTCATGACCGACTGCGTCACCCGCTGGGTGCTCAGCCAGGGCACCTGCGAGCCCAAGTACGGTCCCGGCTGGCAGGCGCGCGTCGACGGCCTGAAGCCCAAGGTGGAGGCGACGGTCGCCGACCTGAAGACGGTCATGCGCGACGCCGGATACGCCGACTCGGACTACAAGCTCGTCGTGATGGGCTACCCCAGCCCCATCGGCCCCGACTTCTACGACAATCCGAACTTCCCCGGCAAGCTCCCCGGGGGCTGCGCCGGCTACGACTCCGACGCCACCTGGGGCCGCAACTACGCGGTGCCCACCTTCGAGAAGGGCATGCGTGCCGCCGCCCTCGCCTCGGGCGCGACCTACCTGGACAACTCGCGGCTCTTCCACGGCCACGAGGTGTGCATGGAGGACACCTGGGCCCGCGGGCTCTACCTCGACCTCGGGGACCACTTCCCGTGGGACGAGAACACCGCCCGCCAGTCCTTCCACCCCAACTACAGGGGCCACGGCGCGTTCGCGTCCTGCCTGACCCAGCTCTACAACTCGGGCCTGCGCGAGGCCTCCTGCGCCGACCCCGCGAGCACGGGCACCCCGGTGCTCCAGGCCGGAGGCTGGGACTCCCTCTACGCACCCCTGAAGAACGAGGCGACCGGCAACTGCCTCGACGCGAAGGGCGGCTCCAGCGCGAACGAGACGGCCGTCCTGGGCTGGGACTGCCACGGCGGCCGCAACCAGGACTGGTGGTACGACTCCGCGAAGAAGTCCGTCCACGTCGGCCTCACCCACGACCGCTGCCTCGACGCCCCCGGCGCCAACTACGGCGCCGGTACCGGCCTGATCCTGTGGAACTGCCACGGCGGAGCGAACCAGCAGTTCCTCCGCGACGGCGCCACCATCCGCCCCGCGGCCGCCCCGGGCATGTGCCTGACGGTCGCCGCCGCCCACGACGCGCTGCGCCTGCAGACCTGCAACGGTTCGGCGAACCAGCGCTTCGCGTCGTAACCGCCCCGCTCGACCGATAACCCCCCCACACCCGGCCGGCGTACCCCGGCCGGGTGTTTCCCACTGCTGTGGCAGGCTTGCGCGATGATCATTGCCGCCATATCCGTACTGCTGGCCCTGGCCGCCGTGGCGTACCTCCTCGTCAAAGCCTTCCACCTGGCGGTGACGCGAAGACCTGGCATGAGCCGGACGGCCTCCGGCCAGTGGAGCGAGGGCGTGTGGGTGTGCCTGAGCCTCGCGGTCATCGCCTTCGCCCTGGGCACCTACAGCGGCTTGTCCTCGCGCCCCGTCCGCCCCTGCGTCGACGCGCTCACCGCGCAGCACGGACCGCAGAGCTACCGGACCCCGGACGCGGACATCAAGGTCGACCGGTGGTACTTCCCGGTGTCCACGAAGTGCACCTTCTCCGGCGGCGTCCGTGTGCAGGTCGTCCCGATCTGGGTCAATCCGCTGCTCATCGGGTCGCTGGCCGGTGCTGGCGTCTGCGCGCGGAAGGCCAAACGGTCCCGTCGGCCGGTCAGCGCGACTCCAGGAGCTTTCGGACCTCCGCCGGCCGGTTGGTGATGATCGTGTCCACGCCGAGCCGCACGCACAGCTCCACGTCCTCGGGCTCGTCCACGGTCCACACGCGCACCCGCAGCCCCTTGGCCTTCAGCCGCCCCACCAGCCCCGGATCCCGCCTCACGAGGTCGATTCCCGGCCCCGCGTGGGTCGCGAACGGAGGACGCACCGGCCTGACCGCCCGCTCGATCAGGTAGACGGTCGGCAGCCCGGGCGCGAGGCGGTGCATCCTCGTCAGCGCGTTCCGGGAGAAGCTCATCACCTCGACGCGCCCCGACGCCCCGTCCGCGAGCCCGTACTCGCGCAGCATCCGCGCGAGTTCGACCTCCAGCCGGCCGCCGGCCCGCGTCGGATGCTTGGTCTCGACGGCGAGCCCCACCGGCCGCTCCGCCGCCAGCGCCTCGCGCAGCAGGTCCTCGAAGAGCAGCACCCGCGCCCCGGCGTGCTCCTCGCCCTTCCACCGCCCGAAGTCGAGCGCGGCGAGCTCCGCGTACGTCATCTCGGAGACCACCCCCCGCCCGTCGGAGGTCCGCTCCACCCGCCGGTCGTGCACGCAGACCAGCTTGTGGTCGGCGGTGAGCCGTACGTCGCATTCGAGCGCGTCGGCCCCGTCGGCGATGGCCTGCCGGTAGGCGGCCATGGTGTGCTCGGGGCGCTCGTGGGAGGCCCCGCGGTGGGCGACCACGCGGATGTCGAGGGCGGTGGGGAGGGGGGAGGTCGTCGCTGCCATGGGGGAATCCTTGCAAACAGGGGTGAACGAGCAGGCGCGGGGCCGTGTCCCCGACGTTAACCGGATGCGGTTCCCCGTTCGGGAGGGCAGGGTGACGCCATGCCGGAGCCGACGACAGCGACCCTGTACTGCGAGCCCTGCCCGCTCTGCGTCTTCCATGCCTGGCAGCGGATCGTCGACGGGCGGTTGCTCTGGGAGGCGGAGTGGAAGTGCGACGCCTGTGGGTTCGGGGCACCCGACGTGGGCCCCCCGCAGCACTGGTGGGGGCGGGCCCCCGAGGACGTCCGCGCGGCCGTCGTCGCCGCCGAGGGCACGGTCCTGCTCCGCGTGGACGGCTCCGGCGGCGCCGCCCTGAAGGTCTTGCGCGACTCGCTCGGCATGACGGTTCCGGAGGTCCTGGCCGCCGTCCGCGAGGGCTACCGGGCCACCCCCGTGGAGGCCCGGTACCTGACGGAACGGCTGCGCGCCGCCGGGTTCTCCGCCCGGGTGGAGTAGGTCGGGCCCGGGCGAGCAGCCCGCTACGGCTTCGGGACGGGGGACAGCGGGGCCGGGGTGACCTTGAAGCCGCCCTTCGTGACCTCCGTGAAGGGGGCCGGGGCCATGCAGGTGCCCACCGTTCCCTGCGTCGCCGTGCCGTCCGGCTTCACGTCGAGGTTGGCGACGCCCCAGGAGAAGCCGACACGGTCCGGCTCGCCGTGCTGGCCGTCCTGGACGCTGATGCCGATCCGCTTGCCGTCCCAGCCGACGTTCGAGGTCTTGACCACGGCGGTCAGGGTGGCGGTCTTGCCGCCCGTGACCAGGCAGTCCACCTCCGCCTCGGCGGTGCCGGTGAAGCCGGACTCCTTGAAGTGGTGGGAGATGGTCACCCGGCCGCGCGCATCGGTCGGCAGGCCCTTCTCCGGGCCCGGGGCCGGGAACGGCCTGGTCCACGGGGCCGACTCGGCGTCGACCGTGAAGCGGATGTCGTCGTTGGCGGCGTAGGGGTAGAAGATCGTGCCGCCCCCGTGCACCGAGGCGAGCTTCGACGCGGCCGGTGCGGCCGGTGCGGCCGGTGCGGCCGGTTCGGCCGGCGCCGCCGGGGCGGGGCCCGCCGCGACCAGGGTGGCCACAAGGGCGGCGGCGGTTCCGGCGAGGACGAGGGCGCGCTTGCGGTTCTTCATGGTGAACTCCCGTGTTCCAACGGCTGTTTGGTTACGGGTAAAGCCTCGCCCGCAGCCCGCCCGTGATCCATCTGCCGATGGGCGGAGATGCGTGAGGGCCTCTCCCCCGAATGGGGGAGGGGCCCTCAGGCCCCTGCGCTAAAGACCCGGACCGCGCACCGGGATGTGCGTGAACGTCGGCTCCGGGGCCGGGCTCTGGAAGAAGTCGTTCGGCTTGTTCCGTTCACGGGATAAGGGGTTGTTCGGGGAGTCGAGCCACGCCCGTTCGCCGTCGATGTCTGCCGTCAGGCCGAACCGATCGAATCCGGGTCGCCCTTGCTCTTCCCACCAGCGGTAGGCGGTTTCTGTCTCGTCCCACAGCCTGCGGGGGCCGGACTGGACGACCTCGTACCCCTGCCGCTCCGGCTCATAGTCGGCCGAGGCCCACGACTTCCTGTCGGTGCTGTACGTCCACAGCGTGTAGGCGCCGCCGTCGTAGTGCTCTGCCGTCCAGAACGCCCCGGGCATGCGGAGCCCGATCACGAACTGTTCCAACCATCCGCCGACCTCGGCAGGCGAGAGCGCCGTCGTGCTCCTGTCGCCGTCTGCGGGCCATTCCTGGCCCTTGAGGTACACGTCATGCGGGGGCTTGTTCTGGCGCTGCTGTCGCAGGCGCATGAAGGCGCTGGAGCGGGTGAAGTGGCCGCTCGCCGTGCCGTCGTCGTTCACGGTCAGGCGGGCGATGGCTTCGCCCCCGTACCCCGTAGCCCAGGGGGCGACGATCACCCCGCCGACGACGGTCTGCTCGATCCATGCGGGGGGAACCTCGCCGATCGAGCACGTCGCAATGACGCGGTCGTACGGCGCACTTCCCGCGTAGCCCAGCCGGCCGTCTCCCACGATCACCAGGGGGCAGAGGCCAGCGGCCCGAAGGTTTCTGCCCGCCCCCTTGGCTACTTCGGGGTCGAACTCGATGGAGACCACGTTCGCGGGCCCGAGCCGGTGCGAGAGGAGACCTGCGTTCCAGCCCGTACCCGTACCGATCTCAAGGACCCGATGCCCATCCCTGACATCGAGATCGGCCAGCATCGAGAACACCATGTGTGGTTGGGAACTGGAACTGCTCGGGGTCGTGCCGAGGCCGTCACCCGCATGGTTGCCGTCGTCCCACTGCGTCGTGAGGGGGATGTCGGAGAACACCGCGCGGAACCAGGCATCGGGGTCCGCGGTGCGGTCCACCAAAGGGTTCTGTCGGGTGCCGTCAGGGATGCCCGGCCACATGCGGTCGGGCACGAACAGGTGCCGGGGGACTGCCTTGTACGTCGGCAGCCAATCGGAGTGCAGAGCGCCCGACTGGAGGAGCGCGGAGGCGAGCCCCTGGGGGCCCGCCTCTTCTGTGCGCGCGGTCATCCGACCTACTTCTTCGCGGGGCCGGAGCCGTCGGAGGAGTTTCCGCCGCTCGTCTCCGAGCCGCCGCCTCCGTGCCCGCGGCCGCTGCTGCCGTCGTCCTGTTGACTGCCGCCCTGGCCGCTGCCGGTACCGCCGCCGTGCTTGGGCATTGAGTATCTCCTTCTCATAGATGGGCGTGGGGCTGTGTCTTTCTGACCCGCCTTGGCGGGGGCGGGAGTCTGTGTCAGGTCGTGTCGATCCGATGAACAAGGGCAATGTCCTCGAAGCCTCGGAGAAAGTGGCTATGGCCCGCGTTCAGGCCCGTGTGCGTCATGCACTGCCGATCCACCTCGGCCACGTCGGGACCGGAAACGGCAGCCCATACACACCCCTCGTAGAGGCAGCTCGCAACCACGCTGGGCACGGTCTCGGGGTCTCTGATGATCCGGTGCTCGGTGTGCCGGACGACTGAGCGCGTCATCGGCGCGATCCGTCCGCCTTGACGCACCGGGTATGCCAGTAGGCGACCTTCGGCGGGCCGTCCTTCCCAGCGAGCGTCCCCCGCCGGGCGAGCTGGTGAAGGGGGATGGGCATGTTGCACGACGGGCACGTCTCGCGCTTCTCCGTGTACGTCGCGTACTCGAACGTGTCCGTCTTGGTTGCCATTGCGCACCCCTTCGCCGCTCTCTCCAGGAATCGACAGCCAATGGTGACCGGGGGCGGGGCCAGGTTCTAGCCGGTTTCCTGTTCGCGCAAAAGCTCGTCTCGGATGCCTTCGAGCATGGCGCGCATGGCATCTCCGGATAGTGCCATGGAGGCGAACCCCTCGAACTTGTGCACGTACAGCGAAACGTCTCTGGGATCGGTCACGACGATTTCTGCGTGAACAGTTTCGACAGTGACCGTCCTGTCATCGCGGATGACAAATGCGTGATTGGCTACGTCCTGCTGTCGCTCCAGCAAGGGAACGATGCGAATGTCTATGTTGGGCAGCCGCGAAAGGGAGGCAAGCCTGTCTACCTGTTCCGCCATCCTGGCGGCTGACACGATGCGCCACCGCAGTACGGGCTCAGTAATGATGAAATGGAGTTCCTTGGTCGAGTCATAGAGAGCCTGTTGGCGTTCTATCCGGGCGCTGATGGTCCGAGTTAGCACATCCTCGCCGAGGTCATGCCGAGATAGAATCGCTCGAATGTATTCAGGGGTCTGTAGCAGACCAGGGATCAAAGCCGGCTGGAAGAGTCGCAGCAATGTCATTTGAGCCTCTAGTGCTCTCGTCTGCTGCTGGGCCTTGTGCACTCCCATGCGGCGGATAAGACGCCAGGCTGTGGCCTCTGTTGCTGCGGCTCTGACGGCCTCTAGGTACTCTTCCTTGACTTCATCTGAAACACCGATGGCTGTGAGGATGCGCTCAACATCTACGACGGACGGAGCGACCTTGGCCGTTTCAATCTTGCTCAGCTTGCTTGCAGACATGACTGCACTGCGGGCGACGGCTTTAGCTTCCTTCCCGGATGCATGCCGAAGCGCCCGCAGTGCGGCCCCTAGCTGTCCTCTGTTCACTCCCCGTACTTCGCCCACCATTCGGAGAATGGCTCGGCATGCCTCATGGCCGTGTCTCGGTACGCGCAGAATTCCTCCGCACGCTCACCGGGGAGGACGTCAGTCCCGAGGAATGCCCCATCGTCCGAATAGCTCATGACTGCTGGCGACAAGCTATCCATCTGCCAGAAATCTGGAACCCCTTCCAGGGGGTTCGGCTGTTCGGTGGTGTCGAGAATAAAGAACTCTTCGCCACCCGTAGCGTTCTTATGGTAGCCCCAACCCAGCTCGAACCGTAGATACGGCGTGAGGGGGCGAGAGAGAATGTGCACTCGATAGATGCGCTTGCCATTGCTGGTGTGAGAACGGAGTTCTGACACCCAAGCTTCGTTATAGTCGGCTGGCTGAGGGTCACCGGCGAGGAATGCCTGATAAGCCTCCACGTTTCCCGACTTGCTGTAATCGTCCAGCGTCTCCAGGCGGAAGGCTTCCCGCTGGAAGGTGTCGAACAGTTCCCCCAAAGTCTTAGACGCCACGAAGACCCTTCCGGATGAGATCGAAGATCAGCTGCTCCGGGATCTCGACCACGGTTTCGTGTGCTGGAATGTCGAGTCCGTGATCTGCCGGGGTCTCGCCCTGGACCAGCAGCGTGCTCCTGTCGGTCGCGTAGATCGTGGGGCAATCCTTGAGGTCGCAGGTACTCACAAGCTTGGTGACCTTCACGGGGTTCCCTCCTTGGCCTGCTCCGTCATGTCCTGGTTGATGCTTGCGACCAACTGCCCTGAGGCGCAAGGGGTTCGAGTTTCCAAGACGGGAAAGTGGACCGGAGGGCGCACGCAGCGCGGCTCCCGCAGGCACGGCAAGAGCCCCCGGCGGATGCCAGGGGCTCTCAACGGGTGTTGCTACCGGGATCAGCCGAGGCCCGGACCCCGGACGGGGATGCTGGTGAACGTCGGCTGCTCGGGTTCACGCGAAGTGAAGAAGTCGTTGCCCTTGTCGTCGACCACGATGAAGGCCGGGAAGTCCTCGACCTCGATCTTCCAGACGGCCTCCATGCCGAGCTCCTCGTACTCCAGGACCTCGACCTTCTTGATGCAGTCCTGGGCCAGCCGGGCCGCCGGGCCGCCGATCGAGCCCAGGTAGAAGCCGCCGTGCGTGCCGCACGCGTCCGTCACCTGCTGCGAGCGGTTGCCCTTGGCCAGCATGACCTTCGAGCCGCCCGCCGCCTGGAACTGCTCGACGTAGCTGTCCATGCGGCCGGCCGTGGTCGGGCCGAAGGAGCCCGAGGCGTAGCCCTCGGGGGTCTTCGCGGGGCCCGCGTAGTAGACCGGGTGGTCCTTCAGGTACTGCGGCATCTCCGCGCCCGAGTCCAGCAGCTCCTTGATCTTGGCGTGCGCGATGTCGCGCGCCACGACCAGCGGGCCCGTCAGCGACAGGCGGGTCTTGACCGGGTGCTTGGTCAGGGTCGCCAGGATGTCGTCCATCGGCTGGTTCAGGTCGACGGAGA
Organism: Streptomyces sp. NBC_00190; assembly: GCF_036203305.1. Taxonomy (GTDB): domain Bacteria; phylum Actinomycetota; class Actinomycetes; order Streptomycetales; family Streptomycetaceae; genus Streptomyces. Next base: position 5,062,162 of record NZ_CP108131.1, read on the forward strand.
CCACGTCCGAGGACTCGTCCAGGTGGGAGTCCGTGGTGTCGGGCAGGAAGCGCGCCGGGTCCGTCTCCAGCTGCTCCAGGAAGACGCCCTCGGCGGTGATCTTCGCGGTGGCCTGGCGGTCCGCCGAGCAGGACACGGCGATCGCGACCGGCAGGGACGCGCCGTGGCGCGGCAGGCGCACGACGCGGACGTCGTGGCAGAAGTACTTGCCACCGAACTGCGCACCGATGCCGATCTTCTGGGTCAGCTCGAAGACCTGCTGCTCCAGGGCCTCGTCACGGAAGCCGTGGCCCAGCGGGGAACCCTCGCGCGGCAGCTCGTCCAGGTAGTGCGCGGAGGCGTACTTCGCGGTCTTCAGCGCGTGCTCGGCCGAGGTGCCGCCGACCACGATCGCCAGGTGGTACGGCGGGCAGGCCGCCGTGCCGAGCGAACGGATCTTCTCCTCCAGGAACTTCATCATGGAGGCCTCGTTGAGGACCGCCTTGGTCTCCTGGTAGAGGAAGGACTTGTTCGCCGAGCCGCCGCCCTTGGCCATGAAGAGGAACTTGTACGCGCCGCCGTCGGTCGCGTACAGCTCGATCTGCGCGGGCAGGTTCGAGCCGGTGTTCTTCTCCTCCCACATGGTGATCGGCGCCATCTGCGAGTAGCGCAGGTTCAGGCGCGTGTAGGCGTCGTAGATGCCGCGCGAGAGGGCCGCCTCGTCGCCGCCCTCGGTCAGGACGTTCTGGCCGCGCTTGCCCATCACGATCGCCGTGCCCGTGTCCTGGCACATCGGCAGGACGCCGGCCGCGGCGATGTTCGCGTTCTTGAGGAGGTCGAGCGCGACGAACTTGTCGTTCGACGAGGCCTCGGGATCGTCGATGATGCGGCGCAGCTGCGCGAGGTGCGCGGGGCGCAGGAAGTGCTGGATGTCGTGGATGGCCTCTTCGGCGAGCTTGCGCAGCGCCTCCGGCTCGACCTTGAGGAACGTACGGCCGTCCGCCTCGAAGGTGGACACGCCCTCGGCGGTCACCAGCCGGTAGGGGGTGGTGTCCTCGCCCAGGGGCAGCAGGTCGGTGTACGCGAACTCCGGCATTGGGGCCATTCCTCACTCGGCAGACAGCACTGACGACCAATTGGCAGCGCGGTTCACCAGCGTAGAACCTCCCGCCGTGCCCGTGGTTGTGAGGTAAGGCTCACTCGGCTCGACGTGGGCGTATCGCGATCTATCGTGTCTCGCTATGCTGGGTGCCGTGGACCTGGAAAAGCACCCCGCCGCCCCCGCGCCGGCTCCCGCCCCTGCGGCCGCCGAGCTGCGCGCCTCCGACGCAGACCGGGACCGGATCGCGCAGATCCTCGCGGACGCCATGGCCGAGGGCCGGCTGAGCTCCGAGGAGCACTCCGAGCGCCTGGACTCGCTGTATGCCGTCAAGACGGTGGGCGGGCTGGAAGAGCTCGTACGGGACCTCCCCGCGCCCGGCACCGGCGGCACCCCGCCCGCGTACGCCGCGGCTCCCGGACCCGGCGGGCCCGTGGAGACGGTCGTCGCCGTGTGCAGCAGCTCCGCCCGCAAGGGCCGCTGGCGGCCCGCGGCGCTCACCCGCGCGGTCTCGGTCATGGGCGACATCACCATCGACCTCACCGAGGCGGTCTTCGAGCAGCAGGTCACGGAGATCAACGTGACCTGCGTCCTCGGCAACGTCGAGGTCTTCGTCCCGGAGAACGTCACCCTGCGCGGCTACGGCAGCGGCGTCCTCGGCAACTTCGAGGTGCGCGGCGAGGGCCGGGGGGAGACCGACCCGCAGGCCCCGGTGGTGATCGTCCGCGGCTTCGCGCTGCTGGGCAACATCGAGGCGCGGCCCAAGCTCGGCGCCCGCCTGGTCGATCTGGCCAACAAGCTGCGCAAGCGGCTGGACGGCTGACCGCCGCGCCAATAGACCCTGATCCAGCGGTATTTGGCCGTAGGGCTTCTAGGATCCGGCCCATGACCGAATCCAAGTGGGACCTGCTCGACCGCGCGCACGAAGCCCTGCGCATCGCCGTCATCGGGGTACCCGCCGACGCCTGGGAGCGCCCGACGCCGTGCGAGAAGTGGAACGTCACCCAGGTGTTCCAGCACGCGGCCGGCGACCAGCTCGCGTACGCCGCCCGCCTCACCGGCGGCCCCGGCCCGTCCGAGGACCCGTTCGAGCCCTCCGGTGCCCTGGCGGGGCCCCCGGCGCAGCTGCTGGAGCCGGCGCTCGCCGCCGCGGCCGAGGCCTTCGCCGGGATCGCGCCCGGGACCGCGGAGGTCGCCGTCCCGCTGCCCCCGTTCACCGTGTCCGCCGAGACGGCCGTCGGCGCCGCCGCCCTCGACGCGGCGGTGCACGCCTGGGACATCGCCGTCGCCACCGGCCAGGAGCCGCCGCTGACCCCCGCCCTCGCCGCCGCCCTGCGCCCGGCCGCCGACGCGCTCGCCGAGCCCCTGCGCGGCTTCGCCTACGGCCCCGCGCTGGCCGCCGGGTCCGGGGGCGACGCGGGCCCGGTCGCCTCGCTGCTGGCCTTCCTGGGCCGCGATCCCGGCTGGGCGCCGCCCGGGGAGTGACGGCCTGCCGGGCAGGGGCGCGTTTCGGACGAACCCCCGCCGCCCACTGGCACCCAGTGCATAGGGGCCCGCACAGCGGGTAGGGACAGGTGCATCGTCTCTCGCTCGCGTATCCGTCGTCAGGAGTAGACCGTGCCGCATCCGCCGCATCAGTCCCTGCAGGTTGCCGCCGTCCAGAGTCTTCAAGGGCGTGCGTCCGCCGTGCCGAAGCCGCGGGTGCCGACGAGGGAAGAGGACGGCCCATGGCACGCGGAGGCGGTGTGCCGCCGCGACGAGGCGGGGCTGTTCTTCGCCCCCTCCAAAGAGCCCACCGCGGCCCGGCTCTCCCGCGAGGAGGCCGCCAAGCGCGTCTGCGCCCGCTGCCCGGTCATGGTCGCCTGCCGGGAGCACGCCCTGCTCCAGCCCGAACCGTACGGGGTATGGGGCGGCCTCACCGCCGCCGAGCGCCGGGTGGTGCTGGCGCGGATGCGGCGCAGGACCGCGGAGCTGCACCAAGCCCCCGGGGGCGGTCCGATAGCCGCCGCGGGCTAGAGGCACCGCCCTGTCCGGGCCGCGTGCGCCGGGAGCGCGCAGCCCCGCAGCGAGGTACAGGACATGGCAGAGGGGCGGTCACCGCCGCACACGGTGACCGCCCCTCTCGCTGTGCCCGCCTTCGCGCCTACTGCGCGCGGTCGAAGTCGATCGCGCTGTACGCGCGCAGCTTCGACAGGCGGTGCGTCGAGTCGATCTGCCGGATCGTGCCCGACTTCGAGCGCATGACCAGCGAGGACGTGGTCGCGGTCTCCGAGCGGTAGTGGACGCCGCGCAGCAGCTCGCCGTCCGTGATGCCGGTGGCGACGAAGAAGACGTTCTCGCCGGACACCAGGTCGTCCGTGTGCAGCACGCGGTCCAGGTCGTGGCCCGCGTCGATGGCCTTCTGGCGCTCGGCCTCGTCCTTCGGCCACAGCTTGCCCTGGATCGTGCCGCCGAGGCACTTGATGGCGCAGGCCGAGATGATGCCCTCGGGGGTGCCGCCGATGCCCAGGAGCAGGTCCACGCCGGTGCCCTCGCGCACCGCCATGACCGAACCGGCGACGTCGCCGTCCGAGATGAACTTGATCCGGGCGCCGGTCTCGCGGATCTCCTTGACGATGCCCTCGTGGCGGGGGCGGTCCAGGATGACCACGGTGACGTCCTCGACGGCCATGTTCTTGGCCTTGGCGACGCGCCGGATGTTCACCGAGACGGGTGCGTTGATGTCGACGAAGTCGGCGGCCTCGGGGCCGGTGACGAGCTTCTCCATGTAGAAGACCGCGGACGGGTCGAACATGGTGCCGCGGTCGGCGGCGGCGAGCACGGCGATGGCGTTCGGCATGCCCTTGGCGTTCAGGGTGGTGCCGTCGATCGGGTCCACGGCGATGTCGACCTCGGCACCGGTGCCGTCGCCGACCCGCTCGCCGTTGAAGAGCATGGGCGCTTCGTCCTTCTCGCCCTCGCCGATGACGACGACGCCGTTCATCGAGACGGTGGAGATCAGGGTCCGCATCGCGTTGACCGCGGCGCCGTCGGCGCCGAGCTTGTCGCCGCGTCCGACCCACCGGCCCGCGGCCATGGCGGCGGCCTCGGTCACCCGGACGAGTTCCAGGGCGAGGTTGCGGTCGGGGGCCTCGGGGGAGACTTCGAGCTGGGGCGGCAGGTTGTGCTCGGTCATCGGAGCGCACCTTTCTGTACGACGACGGCCGGGATGTGAGGGTGACTGGAACTCTATCGGTACGTCGACATATTGAGCAGGCCGGGTCACGTATGAGCGGAATATCGGTCAGTCGTTTGGCCTGAGCGGACATCTTGCGCCCCTCCGGGCGCGCCCCGCCGCCGCCCGGGCCCACCCCGGCGGAGATCGCTCCCGGCGATGCGGGACGATGGTGCCGTGGCAGGTATGAAAGGCAAGCAGACGATCTGGGACATGGTCCGGTCGCTGGCAGTGATCGGCGTCGTGGTCGCGGGGATCTATCTCTTCATCCCACATGACGAGAACGCCGATCCGACGCACACGGTCGACTACAGGGTGGAGACGCTCACGGCCCGGCGCGCCGCCCCGTACCCCGTGGCCGCCCCCGTGGGGCTCCCGGCGGAGTGGCGGGCGACCTCGGTGTCGTACCAGCGCAAGAACGCCAACGCCTGGCACCTGGGCTTCCTCGACCCGGGCAAGCAGTACGTGGCGGTGGAGCAGTCCACGGACACCTCCGGCAAGAACCTCGGCAAGATCACCCAGCAGGCGAAGTCCACCGGGCAGACCCAGCAGGTCGGCGGCGCGGCGTGGGAGCGCTGGGAGGGCGAGAAGTACGACGCCCTCGTGAAGCAGGAGCAGGGTCACGTCACGGTGGTCACCGGGACGGCCTCCTTCGACCAGCTCGGTGCCATGGCGGCGGCGCTGGAGTTCAAGCAGGGCCAGCAGGGCCAGTAGGGCTGGCAGCCCCTTCGGCGGTACGCGAAACGGCCGCGCCCCCGGTGTCCGGGGGCGCGGCCGTTTCGCTGTGCCGGGCCGGCTCGGCCGGCCCGGTCGGCTCAGACGGTGGTGACGACCTCGTCGAAGGCCAGGCGCGGGGAGCGCGGGAACCAGGCGTCCTCGCCCGGCTTGCCGATGTTGACGATCATCAGCGGGGCGTGGTCGGCGTCCAGGAACTCCTTCTGGATGCCGGAGAGGTCGGCGCCGGTCATCGGGCCCGCGGCCAGGCCGGCGGCGCGGACGCCGACGATGAAGTACGCGGCCTGCAGCGCGGCGTTGAGCAGGGCGGACTGCTCACGGACCGGGCGCTCGGCGAAGAACATGTCCTTGGCCTGCGGGAAGTGCGGCAGCAGCTGCGGGAGCTCCTCGTGGAACTCGTTGTCCGCGGAGAGGATCGCGACCAGCGGGGCGGCGGTGGTCTTGGCCTGGTTGCCCTCGGCCAGGTGCTTCACCAGGCGCTCGCGGGCCTCGGGGGAGCGGACCAGGGTGATGCGCAGCGGGGTCTGGTTGAAGGCGGTGGGGCCGTACTTCACCAGGTCGTATATCGCCTGGACCTGCTCCTCGGTGACCGGCTCGTCGGAGAACGAGTTGGCCGTGCGGGCCTCGCGGAACAGCAGGTCCTGCGCGGCGGAGTCAAGAACGAGAGACATCGGAAAGCCTTCTTCCATACGGGGGTGAAGCGATGTCCCCGACTCTACGGCGAAAGTAGGTGAACTTTCAACTAAATGCCCCGGCCGGTGACCGGGATCACTCCCTCTCGGCCGGATCGGCCGAGTCCCGGGCCGCGAGCGCCGAGTCCAGCCGCGCCCGCGCCCCCTCCAGCCAGTGCCGGCACACCTTCGCCAGCTCCTCGCCGCGCTCCCAGAGCGCGAGGGAGTCCTCCAGGGACGTCCCGCCCGCCTCCAGCTTGCGGACGACCTCGATGAGCTCGTCACGCGCCTGCTCGTACCCCAGCGCCGTCTCGGCCTCTGCCATTCCCTCATCCAACCTATGTGTGTGGTGCGACGTGTTGATTGCGGTGGTGTGTCGTGTTTGCGGCCTGCCGCGGGCTACTCGGACGCGACCACCCGTACCGAGAACTCGCCTTCCGTGACCCGCGCGCGCAGCACCTCGTCCGCCGAGACCTCCTCCGGCGAACGCACCACGTGCCCGTCCGCCCGCTGCAGGACGGCGTAGCCCCGCTCCAGGGTCGCGGCCGGGGACAGCGCCACCACCCGGGCCAGGGTGTGCGCGAGCTCCGAGTCGGCCCGGTCCAGCAGATGCCCGAGCGTCCGCCGGCCGCGCGCCAGCAGCGCCTCCAGCTCGTCCTCGCGGGTCTCCACCATCCGCTGCGGGTGGACGAAGACCGGCCGGGCGAGGGCGTGCGCGAGGCCGCGCTCCTCCCGGTCGAGCAGCCCGTTCACCGCGCGCAGCCCCCGGGCCTGCAGCTGGCGTACTCGCTCCAGCTCCTCGCCCACGTCCGGGACCACCTTCTTCGCGGCATCCGTGGGCGTGGAGGCCCGCAGGTCGGCGACCAGGTCCAGCAGCGGCGAGTCCGGCTCGTGGCCGATCGCCGAGACGACCGGGGTACGGGCCGCCGCGACCGCCCGTACGACCTCCTCGTCGGAGAAGGGCAGCAGGTCCTCCACGCTGCCGCCGCCGCGCGCCACGATGATCACGTCGACCTCGTCGAGGTCGTCGAGCTCCTTGACCGCCTGGATCACCTGGGGCACCGCGTGGACCCCCTGGACGGCGACGTTGCGCACCTCGAAGCGGACCGCCGGCCAGCGCCGCCGGGCGTTCTCCAGCACGTCGCGCTCGGCCGCCGAAGCCCGCCCGACCACCAGCCCGATCAGCTGCGGAAGGAAGGGCAGCGGCTTCTTGCGGTCCAGCGCGAACAGCCCCTCCGAGGCGAGGGACCGCTTGAGCCGCTCCAGCCGGGCCAGCAGCTCGCCGATGCCGACCGGCCGTATCTCCGTGGCCCGCAGGGACAGCTGCCCGCGCGGGGCGTACCACTCCGGCTTGGCCAGCAGTACGACCCGCGCGCCCTCCGAGACCACGTCCGCGACCTCGTCGAAGACCTGACGGAAGCAGGTCACGCTGACCGAGATGTCGTGCGAGGGGTCGCGCAGCGTCAGGAAGACCACCCCCGCTCCCGGCCGCCGCGAGAGCTGCGTGATCTGCCCCTCCACCCACACCTGGCCGAGCCGCTCGATCCAGCCCCCGATGAGCCGGGACACCTGCCCCACCGGCAGCGGCGCCTCGGCCGACGTATTGAGTCCCATGCACGCAGGCTAACGGGCGTCGCTGACAGCGTCTCAGGCTCCGCCGCGGGTGTCGGGATCCCGACGGTCGACGGTGGCGGCCGTCAGGGCGGTTGCCAGGGCGGTCGTCAGGCCGGTCGTCAGGCCGGTCGTCCGGGCCGGTCCGCGGGGGCGCCTTCGCCGCGCTGCCCGCGCTGCCCGCGCTGCCCGCGCTGCCCGCGCTGCCCGCGCTGCCCGCGCTGCCCGCGCTGCCCGCGCTGCCCGCGCTGCCCGCGCTGCCCGCGCTGCCCGCGCCGCCCGCGCCGCCCGCGCCGCCCGCGCTGGGCGAAGAGCAGGCACAGCCCCGCCGCCAGCCACACCGCACCCACCAGCTGCGCCGTCCAGGAGGCCTCGACGATCACCGCGACGGTCACCGCCGCGCCCAGCACCGGGGCCACCAGGTGCTTCCACAGGTTCGGCGGGCCCTCCCGGCGCTGGACGACGAACCAGCCCACCACCGAGGCGTGCAGCAGGGTGAAGGCCGCCAGCGCCCCGACGTCGACGACGGACACCAGGTGGCCGAGCCCGTCGTCGCGCCGAGCCGCCCACACCGCCGCGACCAGGGTGATGGCGGCCGCCACCAGCAGGGCCGGCCGCGGAGTGCCGTCCGAGGTCCGCGCCAACGCGCGCGGCAGCCGCCCCTCCCGGGCCATCGCGAACAGCAGCCGCCCGGCCGCGGCCTGCCCGGCCAGCGCCGCGAAGGCCGCCCCGACCGCCTTGCTGACCGCCACCAGGTCGTGCAGCCAGAAGCCGACCGAGGACTCCACCGCGTTGTAGAAGGCCGGGCCCTGCTGCCCCGGATCGGCCGCCAGCTCCGCCGCGGTGACGGGATTGAGGAGCGCCACGAGGTAGGCCTGGACGAAGAACAGCGCCCCGGCCAGCGCCAGGCAGAACAGCACCGCCCGGGCCACTCGCTCCGAGCCCCCCGTCACCTCCTCCGCGAAGGAGACGATCGCGTCGAAGCCCAGGTACGAGAGCACGGCGACCGACACCGCGCCCAGTACGGCCGCCGCCGAGAAGCCGAGCGAGCCGTCGCCGGTCAGCGGGGAGAGCCAGCCGCGCCGCGCCCCGCCCCAGGCCAGGACCGTGACCGCGGCGACCACGAAGACCAGCAGCACCAGGATCTCCATGGCCAGCACGGCGAAGCCCACGCGCGCGGCCGCCCGTACCCCCCACAGGTTCAGCAGCGTGGTGACCACGACGGCCAGCGCCGTCCACACCCACCGGGAGACCTCGGGCACCAGCGCGTTCATCGCGATCCCCGAGAACAGGTACGCGACCGCCGGGATCAGCAGGTAGTCGAGCATCGCCATCCACCCGGCGATCAGGCCGGGGCCCTCGCCCAGGCCCTTGCGGGCGTAGGTGAAGACCGAACCGGCCTGCGGGGCGACCCGCACCATCTGGGCGTACGAGAACGCGGTGAAGGCCATGGCGACGGTCGCGACGAGGTAGACGAGGGCCACGGCGCCGTGCGACTTCGCGTCCAGGGTGCCGAAGACCCCGACCGGGGCCATGGGAGCGATGAAGAGCAGCCCGTAGACCACCAGGTCCCGGAAGCCGAGGCTCCGCCGCAGGGCGGTGGGTGCCGGCATACCGGAATCCGTAGCGGACGCCATCCGTCCTCCGGGCGATAGGCGGGACAATCGTTCGGATCCTCTGCGCAAGTGTGTGCCGTACGGCCGACGGCCGGCCTCCTGGAGACCCCCGTACGATGGAGCGTATGAGTGCTCCCGCCCCTGCTCCCGCTTCCCGCCGTGTCCTGCTCGCCGCGCCCCGCGGCTACTGCGCGGGCGTGGACCGAGCCGTGATCGCCGTCGAGAAAGCCCTTGAGCAGTACGGCGCGCCGGTCTATGTCCGGCACGAGATCGTGCACAACAAGTACGTCGTCCAGACGCTGGAGAAGAAGGGCGCCATCTTCGTCGAGCGGACGGAGGAGGTGCCCGAGGGCTCCATCGTGATGTTCTCCGCGCACGGCGTCGCGCCGGTGGTGCACGAGGAGGCGGCGCGCGGCAAGCTCGCGACGATCGACGCGACGTGCCCGCTGGTCACCAAGGTGCACAAGGAAGCCGTCCGGTACGCGAACGAGGACTTCGACATCCTCCTCATCGGCCACGAGGGCCACGAGGAGGTCATCGGCACCTCCGGCGAGGCTCCCGACCACATCACGATCGTGGACGGCCCGGACGACGTCGCGGCCGTCGAGGTGCGCGACGAGTCCAAGGTCGTGTGGCTGTCGCAGACGACGCTCTCGGTCGACGAGACGATGGAGACGGTCGACGCGCTGAAGACCAGGTTCCCGCTGCTGGTCTCGCCGCCGAGCGACGACATCTGCTACGCCACCTCGAACCGGCAGGCCGCGGTGAAGGTGATGGGCGCCGACTCCGACCTGGTCATCGTGGTCGGCTCGAAGAACTCCTCGAACTCGATCCGCCTGGTCGAGGTCGCGCTGGACGCGGGCGCGCGCGCCGCGTACCTGGTCGACTTCGCGAGCGAGATCGACGAGACCTGGCTGGAGGGCGTCACCACGGTCGGCCTGACCTCGGGGGCCTCGGTTCCGGAGGTCCTGGTCGAGGAGGTCCTGGAGTGGCTGGCGGCGCGCGGCTACGCGGACGTGGAGATCGTCAAGACCGCCGAGGAGTCGATCGTCTTCTCGCTGCCGAAGGAGCTGCGCCGCGACCTGCGCGCCGAAGCCGCGGAACTGGTCGCCGACAAGTAACTCCTTTCGTACGGTATGTCCATGCAGATCATGGGTGTGGACATCGGCGGTTCAGGGATCAAGGGCGCGCCCGTGGACCTGGAGCGCGGCGACCTGGCGCAGGAGCGCCACAAAGTACTGACACCGCAGCCGGCCACCCCCGAGGGGGTGGCCGGCTGCGTCGCGGAGGTGGTCCGCGCCTTCTCCTGGTCGGGCCCGGTCGGGGTCACCTTCCCGGGCGTGGTCACGAACGGGATCACCCGTTCGGCGGCCAACGTCGACAAGGGATGGGTCGGCGTGGACGCGGCGGCGCTGCTCACGCGCGAGCTGGGCGGGCTGCCGGTCACGGTCCTCAACGACGCGGACGCGGCGGGGGTCGCGGAGATGACGTACGGGGCCGGGCGCGGCCGCGGCGGCACGGTCATCATGCTCACCCTGGGCACGGGCATCGGGAGCGCCCTGTTCACGGACGGGCAGCTGGTGGCGAACACGGAGCTCGGGCACCTGGAGCTGAAGGGCCACGACGCGGAGACGCGGGCGTCGGTGAAGGCCAAGGAGGACGGGGACCTCACCTGGGAGCGCTGGGCGCGCCGGGTCTCGAAGTACCTCGCGCACGTGGAGATGCTGTTCTCCCCGGACCTCTTCATCGTCGGGGGCGGCGTCAGCCGCAAGCCGGAGAAGTTCCTGCCGCTGATCGAGGGCGTCCGGGCCGAGATCGTCCCGGCCGGGCTCCAGAACAACGCGGGGATCGTGGGAGCGGCGATGGCGGCCAAGGCCAAGGCCAAGGCCAAGGCCTAGGAGCCGGACCGGCGGTGTCAGGCCGTTCTCCGGGGCAGGCGCCGCCTGCCGATGAGGACGGCTTTGCGCACCACGGCGATCAGAGCGGCGGCCAGCGTCCCCGCGTACAGCCAGCCCGCGTGCAGCGACAGGGCGGACACCAGCCCCATCAGCTGCCCGCCGAAGCCGCCGGAGCCGCCCGAGACGGGCCACACCCCGGCGGCGAAGGCGATGGGGGCGGTGATCGGGGCGGTGATCAGGTCGGCGGGCCGCACCCACAGGGCGGTGGCGGCCGCGACGGGCACGAAGAGCAGCCCGTAGACGAAGAGCGAGGAGTCGAACAGCAGCCAGCAGATCCCGCCGGCCAGCATCATGGCGAGGCACGCGAACAGCCCGCCGCCGAGCCCGGTCAGCCGGGGCCGGGGCAGCCGGCGGGTCAGCGCGGGCAGGGGACGGCCGCCGCCCTGGGCGGGCACGGCCGCGGGCCGTGTCCCCTGCCGCTGGGCCGGGGGTCGCTGGGGGTGAGGGGCCGGTCGCGTCCTGTATTGCTCCACGCCACCACGCTAGGCGCGGGGAGCGCGGTATCCGGTGGGGACACGCGTACATCGACCGCCGCTCATCGGAAAGTAAACTGTCCGGTGGCCCACCTCCGGGCCGCCGCCCCCTCCAGCTACGGGAAGTCGCCAACGTGTCGCTCACGATCGGAATCGTCGGTCTGCCGAATGTCGGCAAGTCGACCCTGTTCAACGCCCTGACCAAGAACGACGTGCTGGCGGCCAACTACCCGTTCGCCACGATCGAGCCGAACGTCGGCGTCGTCGGCGTCCCGGACGCGCGCCTCGCGGTCCTCGCGGGCATCTTCGGCTCCCAGAAGATCCTCCCGGCGACGGTCGACTTCGTCGACATCGCGGGCATCGTGCGCGGCGCCTCGGAGGGTGAGGGCCTGGGCAACAAGTTCCTGGCCAACATCCGCGAGTCGGACGCGATCTGCCAGGTCATCCGTGCCTTCAAGGACGAGAACGTCGTGCACGTCGACGGCAAGGTCTCGCCGAAAGACGACATCGAGACGATCAACACCGAGCTGATCCTCGCCGACCTCCAGTCCATCGAGAAGGCCGAGCCGCGCCTGACGAAGGAGTCCCGCCTCCAGAAGGAGAAGGTCGCGGTCCTCGCGGCCGTCGTCGAGGCCAAGAAGATCCTCGAAGCCGGCGACACCCTCTTCTCCAAGGGCATCACCAAGGGCACGGAGCAGGGCAACCTCCTCCACGAGCTGCACCTGCTGACCACGAAGCCGTTCCTCTACGTCTTCAACGTGGACGAGGACGAGCTGACGGACGAGGCCTTCAAGGACGAGCAGCGCGCCCTGGTCGCCCCGGCCGAGGCGATCTTCCTGAACGCCAAGCTGGAGCAGGAGCTCATCGAGCTGGAGGACGACGAGGCCCTCGAACTCCTCCAGTCGGTCGGCCAGGACGAGCCGGGCATGGCCACCCTCGGCCGCGTCGGCTTCGCGACGCTGGGCCTCCAGACGTACCTGACGGCCGGCCCGAAGGAAACCCGCGCCTGGACGATCAAGCAGGGCGCCACCGCCCCGGAGGCGGCCGGCGTGATCCACACCGACTTCCAGCGCGGCTTCATCAAGGCCGAGGTCATCTCCTTCGCGGACCTGGTCGAGTGCGGCTCGGTCACCGAGGCCCGCGCGAAGGGCAAGGCCCGCATGGAGGGCAAGGACTACGTCATGCAGGACGGCGACGTGGTGGAGTTCCGCTTCAACGTCTGATCGCATACCCACAGGCGGCCTGACCTGCGAGAACGCGGGTCAGGCCGTTGTGCTGTCCGCAACAGTCCGCAGAGCCTGGAGCAGCTACGTGTCGTAGACCGTGGAGCGGTGTCCGACGTGTACGACCCACACCACAAGCTCTCCGTTGTCGATCGTGTAGACGACACGGTAGTCGCCGACCCGTAGGCGGCGGCGCTCAGGCTGGGATACGAGTGCGGTGGTGTTGAAGCCGAAGGGGTCGCTCTCCAGCTCTGTCAGTTTGGCCAGGATGCGGAGCGCCATGTCACGCGGGATCTTGCGCAGCTCGGCCTGGGCCTCGGGCCGGAACACCGTGCGGTAGTCACTCACTGCGTGCCAGCGTCTCCCTCATCACGTCCTCGATCGGGATGCCGGCGGCCGGGCTCGCCATGCGCTCGTCGATGATGCGGTTGATCTCGCGCTCTTCCCACTCCTGGTACTTGCGCAGCACCTCGATCGAGACCACGGCGGCGACCTGCTTGCCGCGACGGGTGATGACAGTGGGCACGTCGTCGCGGTCGGCCCGTTCGACGACCTCGGCCAAGTGAGCGCGTACGTCGCGGATGGACTCTATGGGCAGCGGCTGAGTCATGCCTCAAGGGTACCGAGTGTGCCATGTGTACACAACAGCTTCGGGCCACGGTCGGCGCCGGGGGTGGGGCTCAACACGCAGGCCGCCTCCGTCGTGATCATCTGTGAGCCTCAGATCAAACCGACCCGCGGGGTGGACGAGCGGCTGTTGGAGATGCTCAAGAACAAGACCCGAGTGTTCGACGCGTACGCACGCCGCAGCGCGGTCGCCGAGTCGAAGCCGGACGCGGCCGACGTTTCGGACACGGCGATGGCCCGCCAGATGGCCAGGCGATGATCGCGGCGGACGTCGACCCCACCACCTGGGACACTTCAAAGGGACTCGGCCCCAACGACGCCATCGTCCAGAAGGTGTACGCCTGACCCCTCCAACGGGAAGGTCTGATCGATGCCAGATCTGCCGGCACATGAAAGGGGTCAATTCAGGAGACCCCAAGCGCATCTCCGACGGGAACCAGGATCTCCTCGCGCGGGAGCAGAAGACCATCCTGCCCGCCCTGCTACTCGGAGATCTACCACCACGACGGACATCGCCCTGCCGTTGAACGAGTGCGCCAAGGAGTTCCGGCGCATCACGCTCAACGGCAAAGGCTGATCCAGGATGCCGTACCGCGCCCGGCCCCTCGTCATCACCTTTGCGGCAGTCTCGGCCGCACTGCTTCTTCTTGGTTACCTGTACATGGCCCGGGAGGAGCCCAGTTCCGTGAAATGGGACCTGAGTCACAGCCATACCAAATCGGACGTCAACTGGTCCGGCAAGAGCCGGAGTTCCTGGGAAATCTCCTCGGCCGAGTACGACATCACGTTCTCCGGCGGAATTCACCTCACCGGAAAGCGCATGCTCCGACTCGACGCGGACCCGGACACCGGCACTGTCGACTCGGTGCACATCATTTATCCGAAGATGAGCACCGATGACGCCTACCGGGCCGCGAAGGAGCTGGCCAAGGAGCTGTCGATGGACACCGTGAACGTGGACCGCTGGTACAAGCAGCGGACCGGCGGCCGCGAGGCCGGGCACGAGGACGTGATGTCCACCAGCGGCATGTCTCCCGCGAAGCACACGCCGGGAACGCCATACATCGACGCATCCCTCCTGTACTCCTTCGAGGATGAGAGGCCGACGTTCATCGACCTCTCCTTCTACTGGCCGAAGACGGAGAAGGGGTCGGCTCCTCAGGGGGGGGCGGCCCTTTCGTCAGCACCGTGCTGGATGGGTGCTGGATGTTTTGACGCAATGTCAGCAGCAATCGGGTCCCGTCCTACTCGGCAGGTGGTTCGAGCATCGGCCACGAGTGCAGTGGTGTTGAAGCCGAGGGGGTCGCTTTCCAACTCGGTCAGCTTGGCCAGGATGCGCAGCGATCGCGCCTCGCGATGGCGAACGGCGGGTAGGACGCGTGGCCCTGTCGGCCGGGGGTGACGATCGCGAGTTCGCGGCAGAGCTCCGCAGGCATAGGGGGCTTCGCCCGCATCGAGGAGCCTCCGCAGCCGTCCGGCCGCGCTCCCGGACCATGATCAAAGTAGGCTGCCCGTCGAAGGCGCGATCAAGCAAGAGGGAAGCCGGGTAGGAAAGTTGAATCGCATGCGTATGACGGCAGTGGTCGGCATGGCACTGTCGCTGGGGCTTGTCGCGGGATGCTCCGGGGGGTCGGGGTCGGGGTCGGGGCCGGATGCCAAGGCCGGCGGGGAGACGCCGAAGGCCGGGGAGTCCGCATCTTCTGCCCCGAAGGGCCCGGTCTACAAGGGCGCGCCGGTAGCCGGGCTGGCCAAGCAGCAGGCATGGAGTCTGCCGACTGACGCCGCGAGGACCTGTGCGGGCGACGCGTCCAAGGGGGATAAGTCGGAGCGCAGCATCTGCGCCCTGGGAGACGCCGTCATCGTCACCGGCGACCGCAGCGGGGACCCGGGCTCGAGCGGTTTCACCGCCCAGCTCCTCGATGCCAAGAGCGGCGAGCTGCGTAAGAAATTCGACTTCGAGAGCCCCGCGGAGGGGGCCAAGCAGTACTCGGCGGAGCGGCTCGTGCAGGTGAGCCAGTGGCGGGACGGGTCACCGGCACTGCTGATACGTACCCGCGTCGACACGCCGGCGACGGACCTGAAGAAAGCCTCCACACAGACCGTACTGACCATGTACGCGCCGTCCGGCGACAAGCTGGGGAGCTCGACCTTCGACGGTGAGACCCACCTGACCACCCCGGTCCGGGGCGGCTACCTCGTGGACACCAGCGCGGCCGGCGGCAACGCCAAGTTCATCCCGATCGGCGACGGGGAGACCCTGACCCCCAACTTCACGTGGCTCGAAAGCAAGGGGAAGGTCGGCCCCGGCCTCGGCTACTCCTGGACGACGGACATCTCCTACCAGCCCGCAGCCAACTGGTTGATCGCCACGGACATCCGCTCGGGCAAGAAGGCGTGGAGCACGAAGGAGCTCGCGCCCCCGGCAGCCATCGCCAAACTGGTCACCGACAAGACGGCGACCACCGCGCGGCTGACGTCGCTGCACGGCGACGAGGCCGTCCTCGAATGGTCCGAGTACGGCAAGTCCGAAGCGGTCCTGACGTCGATCGACCTCAAGACCGGTCGCCGGATCGCCGAGGGCCCGGGCATCGACACCAACGGCACCATCGAAGACGACGGCTACGCCGTCTCCCCCGATGGCAAGACCGCCGTCGTCCAGTACGGCAAGGGCGCCGTCGCCTGGAACACGGAGACCGGCAAGGAGCTGTGGCACCAGGCGAAGGACGAGAAGAACATCACGCCGCAGGCCCTTCCGGGCAACGGCGTCCTCTACGCGTACCTGGAGGGCGGCAAGAAGGCTGCCTTCGACGTCCGGGACAAGAAGCTGCTGACCGCCGAGATCGAGGAATTGCCGCAGTTCACGGCGAACGGGTACGCCATCGTCCGCAGCGCTGACGGCTTCTTCGCCTTCGCCACCCAGCCCGTCTGACGGTCACCCCGTTCTGACGCTTCTGCTCGCGCCCCGCGTGCCACCGCCATTGGACGACGGGCAGGCCCCGTCGTCCAATGCCTGATGAGGGCGCTGCCTGCGGCTCCGCTGCACGTCAGGATCGGCCCCTGTGAGGCGACGTTTCCACAGGTCATGGCTCTGCATGGGACGGTCCGCTTCAACTGTAAGTGCGCAGGTCGGAAGGGGGCCGGACCCTGACGGGTCCGGCTCCTTCTGCATTCCCGTGCTGACTTTTCAGCTGCTTCGGGGCGGCGCGAGCTTGTCCAGATCGAGGTTGATCTCGAAGGGCACCGGACGCTGGAGGGAGCCGCGGAAGATGCCGGCGGGCGCGTAGGCGCCGGTCGGTTCGTCGAGCTCGTAGGCGTGGACGACGGGTGCGCCGTCCTCGTCGTCGATGCACCAGTAGTGCGGGATGCCGGCCTCCGCGTACTTCCGGAGTTTGACCGTGCGGTCACGGTGGGCGGATCCGGGGGAGACGACCTCGATGACGAGCGGGACGTCGTTCGGGGCGTACCAGGTGCGGTTGGCGTCGTAGGGGGCGGTGGTCAGGAGCAGGCCTGGCTCTGGACGGTTACGGGCGTCGAGGCGGATGGTCATCTCCCGCTCGACTTCGATGCCGTCGGGGGCTTGGGCCATGAGTGCCACCGTGAGATTCGTGACGAGGCGGCCGTGCCACGACCGTTGAGGCGACATCATGAAGACGAGGGCTCCGTCGATCAGCTCGGTGTGGCGCGGCGCTTGCGGGAGGCGGTCCAGGTCCTCCGCGAACCAGCCTTCCGCGCGCGGCGGGCGCATCCAGTCGGGCAGTTCCGTCATGAGCCAACCCTAGCGATCGCGGCCGTCGCGGAGGGGCGTTGCGCTGCTGATCCACACTCGGCGCACGGGTGTCGTCGGGATGCTTGGGGCCGCCTCGCCGCCCGGTGAACCGGACATCGGCTACAGGCCGTGGACCGAGGCGATCGTGAATGTGGTGGGGGTGTCCGGGCCCGGGGGCATCTTGTCGAACTGGGAGCGGACCACCAGGGTGCGGCCCGCGGTGTGGGCCAGTGTCGTGGGGATCTGCAGGGACGGGTCCGTGACCGTGTGGAGCAGGCGGGCGCGGGTGCCGTCCTGGCTGAGCCGCCAGCGGGTCAGGGTGTTGGTGGTGTTGTGCGCCACGCGCAGGGTGCCGTCGGGGGAGAGGTCGAGGCCGTCGGCGGCCTTCAGGTCGGCGCCGCCCAGGTCGACGCGGCGGACGGCGCCGGTGCGCAGGTCGACGCGGTAGAGGTCGCCCGCGGGCATGTCGACGGTGAGCAGGTAGCGGCCGGACCGGTCCGAGACGATGCCGTTGAGGCTGAACGGGCCTGCGGTCCGGGGACGCAGCGCGGGAGTGAGGTCGTACGCCTCGGTCAGGGTGCCGCTGCCGACGGCCAGCTGGGCCGGGGTCACGCGGTAGACCACCCCGCGGAGGCTGTCCGTCAGGTAGGCGGTGCCGTCCGGGGTGATGGTCAGGTCGTTGACGAAGCGGGGGGAGGTTCCGCCGACCTCGAAGTGGGCCAGGCGGGTCCCGGTCGCGGTGTCGTAGACGGAGACGCCGGTGGTGGAGTCCGTGACCCACAGACGGCCCCGGGCGTCCACGCGCAAGCCGTTCGCGGTGTGGCGGCCGTCGGCGCCGGAGGGCAGGAACACCTCGGCCTCGGGCCGGCCGGGACGGGCGCGGTAGACGGTGCCGTCCGCGTACGAGCCCACGTAGACCGTGTGGGTACGGGGGTCCGTGGCGATGCCCTCCGGGTAGACCTTCGCGCCGGGCAGCGTGAAGGCCGTGGATATGGATGTCGTGGATATGGATGCACGGACGTCAGTGGCGCGGGGCTGGGGCTGGGCCTGGGCCTGGGCGGGGACCGCTCCGTTCGCGAGCGCCCCAGCCGCCAGGGCTGCCGTCAGGGCCATCGCCGTGGCCGGGATCCGCTGCCGGCGCTTCGTCGAGTGCGTCATCGTATGTGTCCTCTACTGAGTAGGTGAAGGCGAATGTAGATTAGAGCTCTAATGCATGCAAGGGCCGTAGGATGCGGGAATGACCTCGATGGCCCCCACGGAGCGCATCGGCGCGCACCTCAAGCGCGCCGAGCAGGCACTTCTCGCGGCGAAGAGCGCAGCGTGCAAGCCGGCCGCGGTGACGGTTCCGCAGTACGCCGCGCTGCTCTGGCTGGACGAGAAGCCCGGCATCTCCGCCGCCGCGCTCGCGCGGCTGTGCGGGGTGACCCCGCCGACCATGAACACCGTCCTGAAGAACCTCCAGGAGCGCGGGTTCATCGAGCGGACCCCGCACGAGTGGCACCGCAACGTGCTGGAGACCCGGCTCACCGACGAGGGGCGCGCGGCGCTGGAGCTGGCCGATTCCGGCGCGGTGCGGGTGGAGCGGGCGCTCGCGGCGGAGTTCAGCGCGGAGGAGCGGGAGCAGCTCGTCCAGCTGCTCGGCCGGTGCGCGGAGGTGCTCGACGGCCAGCGTTGAGACGCCCCTCGTTCCGCCGAGCGCCCCGCAATGTTTTTGCTCGGATTTGGAACTGTCCGGGGGATTAGTGCATCCCACCCCTAGGGATGCCCAGCCGTTCTGCCCCGCCCCCGGGGCAGCCATGATCGTTCGGAGCGAAGTTCGTGCACGAGTATCCGCAGCGCCCGCAGCCCAAGCGCTCCCGCCGTCGAATATGGATCAGCGCGGTGGTCGCCCTCGTGGTCCTGCTCGGCGGTGGCGGTGGCTTCGCCGCCTGGAAGCTGGACTGGTTCTCCGGCAACGGTGAGAAGGTGAGCTTCGGCAAGCCCGCGCCGGCCCCCGTCGCGGAACAGCAGGCCGCCTCCCCGAGCGGGTCCCCGTCGCCCAAGCCCTCCGGCGACCCGGACGTGCTCATGCCGACGGGCCCGAAGGCCGACTTCAAGCAGACCACCAAGCTCGACGACGGCACGATCATCGCCAAGACCCGCCTCGCGGGCGCGAAGTCCGGCTTCACGGGTGACGTGTGGGTGTGGGCGCCCAAGGAGTACGACGACCCGAAGTACGCCAAGAGCGGTTTCCCGGTGCTCATCGCGCTCCCCGGCGGCAACGGCTTCCCGGCCAACTACTGGTCCGACCGCAGCCTCGGCCTCCAGAAGGCCATCAGCGAGGGCGTGCAGGCCGGTACCAGCCTCCCCTTCGTCGTGGTCATGCCGGTGCTCAACCCGGACAACAAGTACTACTACGACGGCGCCGACATCCCCGGCCAGCCCAAGATGGGCACCTGGATCGCCGAGGACGTCCCGGACTTCGCCAAGGCCAACTTCCGTACGTACAAGTCCCGTGACGGCTGGGCCTTCATGGGTTCCTCCTCCGGCGCCTTCGTCGGGATGAAGACGGTCCTGCAGTACCCGGACCGGTTCAAGGCCGTGATCGCCAGCGGCGGCGAGATCGTCCCCGACTCCCCGCTCTGGAGGGGTCACCAGGCGGAGATGGACGCCAACAACCCGGAGAACCTCGCCAAGAAGCTGATCGAGGCCAACGGGCCCGAGGTCTACATCAACTTCCAGATCGGCACCAAGGAGACCGGGAAGGAGCGCATGGTGAAGTTCCAGCAGCAGTACGGCAAGGGCCCGGTCAAGATCACCATCCGCGACATCCAGAACGGCGAGCACAACGGCTGGCACTACGTGCGGGGCATGAAGGAAGGCTCCCTGGAGTCGATCAGCAAGGTGCTCAAGGCCCCCAAGCCCGACACCGCCGGCTGACGCCCGCACCGATGCCCGTACCGAGGCGCGTACGGCCCCGTACCCCCGGCGCGCACGGCACGTGATGGGCGCCACGTGGTGCTCACCACGTCACCCCCGTCCCAGGCAACCCATCCCGTCGTTCATACCTCTGTAAAGGGTGTAAGGGGGACCGATCGGTCCGACCCGCGCTCCCAGTGAGCGCCGGAGAAGGAACGGGACAAATCCGTGCAGCATGACCAGCAAGGCGACGGCAGCCCCACGACCAAGGGCGGCCGTCGCCCCAAGCGCCTGCGCCTGATTCTGATCGGCGGTGGGCTCGCGCTCACCCTCGTGGCCGGTGGCGGCGCGGCCGCGTACAAGTACGGCCTTTTCTCGGACATAGGGGATCCGGTGTCCTTCGGGAAGGTCGATTCCGACGTCAAGCAGAAGGCCGCGAAGGCCTCCGACATCCGCCCGGGCGTACGCATGCCCACCGGCCCCAAGGCCGCGTTCATCCGTACCAGCCGGCTTCCGGACGGCACCCAGATCGCCCGGACCACGCTCACCGGGGCGAAGTCCGGCTTCACGGGTGACGTGTGGGTGTGGGTGCCGAAGGAGTACGACGACCCGAGGTACGCCAAGAGCGCCTTCCCGGTCCTGATCTCCCTGCCCGGTGGCCGCGGCTACCCCACGAACTACTGGGGTACGGGCCCCGGCCTCGGCCTCCAGAAGGCCGTGAGCGACGGGGCGAAGGCCGGCACCAGCTTGCCCTTCATCCTGATCATGCCGGTGCACAATGCCGACACCAAGCATCACTTCGACGCCTCGGACATCCCCGGAGAGCCCAAGATGGGCACCTGGATGGTCGAAGACATCCCTGATTTCACGAAGGCCAATTTCCGCACCTTCACCTCCCGCGACGGGTGGGCCTTCATGGGCTCGTCCGCCGGTGGATTCGGCGCCTTCAAGCACCTCCTGAAGTACCCCGACCGCTTCAAGGCGGCCATCGCGAGCGGCGTCGACATCGTCCCCGACTCCCCGCTGTGGAAGGGAAACACGCAGGCCATGGACGAGAACAACCCGGAGAAGCTCGCCGAGAAGCTGATCAAGAACGGCGGTCCGGACGTCTACGTCAACTTCCAGATCGGCACCGCCGAGAGCGGCCGGGAGAAGGCCGAGCAGTTCATGAAGGACTACGGCAAGGGCCCCGTGCACACCACGCTGCAGGTGATCCAGGATGGTGAGCACAACGGAAAGTCGTACGTACGCGGCATGAGGGACGGCGCACTGGCGTGGATCAGCAAGCAGATGCTGGCACCGACACCCGACCCCGGCGTGCGGTGAGCCAGGTGGTGAAGGGGGCATCGGCGGCCGCCGCCGCGGGGATCGCGATGGTGTTCGCCGTCGCGTACCTCAAGGCGCCCGGCGACCGCCCGGTGCACCCCTTCCCCACCGTCGGCGTACTCACGGCCAACGGCGAGCACTGGTGTACGGCGAGTGTCGTCGACAGCCCGAAGGGCAATGTCGTCGCCACCGCCGCGCATTGCGTGGCCCCGGCCGGCGAGGACGGCCGGCCGGGCGAGGTCGCCCACGACGGCCATGCCATCGGCGAGCTCGCCTTCGCCCCGGCCTTCTCCGGCGAGGGCTCCGGCAGCCACCCGCTGGGGGTGTGGAAGGTCAGCTCGATCCACGTGGACGAGCGCTGGACGAAGTGGGGCGAGGAAACCGCCGACTTCGCCTTCCTCACCATCGCCCCGGACGACGACGGGCGCAGCGTCCAGGAGGCCGTGGGCGGCCGCAACGAGGCCCCGACGCCCGAGTGGACCTCCGGCTACCAGCGCGAGGTGACGGTCGTCGGCTATCCGGAGTCCGAGCACAACCCGCAGAACAAGCCCGTCTCCTGCACGACGCAGACCCGCCACGACGAGGACGACCCCGACATGCTGTACATCAGCTGCGCCGGGTTCTGGACGGGGACCAGCGGCAGCCCCTGGATCGCCGACCGGGGCGGCCCGGTCCGGCCCGGCCGGCTCATCGGGGTGCTGAGCGGCGGGGACACGGACGTGGACTCCACGGCCGCGCTGTTCGACGAGCGCGCGAAGGCGCTGTACGAGCGGGCCGCGCGGGGCTGAGCGCCGGCTCCGGGTGCCGCCCTACTTCTTGCGCTCCGTACTGACGATCACGCCCACCGCCGCCACGACGATCGCGCCGCCGAGCAGGATCGGCCAGGTCAGGGCCTCGTCGAGGATCAGCGCGCCGAGCGCGACGGCCACCACCGGATTGACGTACGCGTACGTGGACACCAGCGACAGCGGCGCGGCCTGGAGCAGCCACACGTACGCCGTGAAGCCGACGAGCGAGCCGCAGACGACCAGGTAGCCGAGGGCCAGCCAGGAGGCGGTGGAGAAGGCCGCCGGGTCCAGGCCGCGGTGCTCGCCGCGCAGCAGGCCGACCAGTACCCCGGCCAGCCCGCCCGCCAGCATCTGGTACGCGCTGCCCGTGAAGGGATTGCCCGGCAGGCTCAGCTTCGACGCCGAGAACGAGCCCAGCGACCACAGCAGCGACGCGCCCACCACCATCAGTACCCCGGACAGCCGTACCGCTCCGCTCAGCCCCGGGCTGGTCAGCACCGCGAGCCCGGCCATGCCGACCAGGACCCCGCCCAGGGTGCGCAGCTGCGGCCGGTCCCCGGTGCTCGCCCGCAGCACCACCACCCACATCGGCACCGCCGCCACCAGCAGCGCGGCCAGCCCGGACGGCACGGAGGTCTCGGCGAGGACCACCAGGCCGTTGCCGCCGAGGATCAGCAGCAGGCCGACCAGGACCGCGGAGCCGAGCTGGGCGCGGGTGGCCCTGAGCGCGGCCGGTCCGTACCGCCAGGCGACGGCGGCGGTCAGGAGCAGGCCGGCGGTGATGAAGCGGGCTCCGGCGGAGAGGAAGGGCGGCATGGTCTCGACGACGATCCGGATGCCGAGGTAGGTCGAGCCCCAGACGACGTAGACGAGGAGGAGGGCCGTCCACACGGCGCCGGTGATCTTGCGGTGCCGGGTGGCCGTCGGCTCGGGCTCCACCGGGGTCGATATGCGCATGGACGGGATCCTCTCAGCCGTCGACCGGCCTTCGATCAGCTCGTGAGCAGGCTGTTCAGCTCGCCGTACGGGAGGGAGCCCGCGAGTGAACCGTACGTGCCGCCGGAGACCAGCTCCTCGGCGGCGCGGCGGGCCACGGCGTACGCGGCTTCGGCGACCCAGGATCCGAGGCTGACGCGGGCGACGCCGAGGGCGCCGAACTCCGCGACGGCCGGGGCGCCGGGGCCGGCGAGGACGTTGAGCGGGGCGTCGATGCCCTTGGCGAGCTCGGCGACGGTGGCCGGGTCGGTGACGCCGGGCACGAAGACGCCCGTGGCTCCGGCCCGGAGGTAGGCGGCGGCGCGGGCGAGGGTCTCGTCGAGGCGGGCGGCGGAGTCGCCGAGGCCCCTGAGGTACGTGTCGACGCGGGCGTTGATGTACAGCGGTACCCCGGCGGCCTCGGCCGCGGAGCGGGCAGCGGCCACGCGCTCCGCGTGCTCGGCGGGGGCACGGGTGCCGTCCTCGATGTTGACGCCGACCGCGCCGGCGGCCAGCACCCCGGCGACGGTCTCCGCGACGGCGGCGGGGTCGGCGCCGAAGCCGCTCTCGATGTCGGCGGTGACGGGGACGGAGACGGCGGCGGCCACGCGGGCGACCAGGTCGAGGGCGCGGTCGCGGGCCAGGGCGTCGCCGTCGGGGGAGCCCAGGGACCAGGCGACTCCGGCGCTGGTGGTGGCGACGGCCGGCGCACCGGCCGCCTCGACGATGCGGGCGCTGGCGACGTCCCAGGCGTTGGCCAGGGCGAGAGGGGCGGCGGGGGTGTGCAGCGCCGCGAACGCGCGGGCCCGGGCGGCGAGGTCAGGGTTGCTGGTCATGCGCCCAGTTCAGCAGAGCGGCCCGGGCGGGGCGCGCGAGTTTCCGACATCAACGTCCGGCGGCGGTCCCGTACGGGACGGCCCCCGTACCCGATGGCTCCGCACGGGCCGCGGCGCCGGGGCCCTACTTGGAGCCCGCGCCGCACAGCGGGAGGACCGCCGTGCGGCCCTGGAGGGGGTCGTCCGGGGACAGCGGGCCGACCCCGGCCCAGCAGGCCGCCGCCGTCGGTTCCACGAAGAGCCCGCGCCGGGCCAGGTCCTGCTGGGCCGCGCGCAGGCGGTCCTCCGGGACCGTCAGGACCGTGCCGCCGGACTTGCGGACCGCGGCCAGGATCTGACGGGCCCGCGGCGGCGCCGGGATCGCGATGCCCTCGGCCAGGGTGGGCCGCTGCTCCACCGGGTCCGCTTCCTCCGCGCCCGCCTCGAAGGCCCGCGCCAGTGGGGCCACGGCCTCCGCCTGTACGGCGATCAGGGCCGGCGGCGTGACCCCGCGCCGGGCCAGTTCCTCCACGGCCAGCGCGGCGCCCAGCAGCAGGGTGCCGTTGCCCACCGGGACGACCAGGGCCTCCGGGAGCCGGCCGCCGAGCTCCTCCCACACCTCGTACACGTACGTCTTCGTACCGTGCAGGAAGTACGGGTTGAAGACGTGGCTCGCGTAGAAGACCCCCGCCTCGTCCGCGGCCGCCCGGGCCGCCGCCGCGGCGGCCTCGCGGCCGCCCGGGACCACCCGCACGGCCGCCCCGTGCGCCCGCATCCGGTCCGTCTTCTTCTCCGAAGTGCCCTCCGGCACGAAAACTTCACAACTCAGCCCGGCCCGGGCGCAGTACGCCGCCAGAGAGGCCCCCGCGTTGCCGCTGCTGTCCGCCACCACCCGCTGCGGGGCCAGCCTCCGGGCCAGCTCCGCGAGCATCACCGCGCCCCGGTCCTTGAAGGACAGCGTCGGCATCAGGAAGTCGAGCTTGGCGTGAACCCGATCGCCCAGCGGCACCATCGGAGTGCGCCCCTCCGCCAGTGATACGGAGAACGCCCCCGGTAGCGGCAGTGCCGCCGCGTACCGCCACATCGAGTTCGGCCCGGCGGACGGTTCCAGCACGCCGGCCGGATCCGGCGTGAAATCGAGGTCCCAGGGGCTGCCGCAGACCGGGCAGCGCCACGGGGCGGTCCGGACGTCCGCGCGGGTGCCGTCCTCGGGACAGAGGTAACCGGGGAGTGCATGCGTCATGTGCGGGGAGCCTTTGCTCAATCATGGCCTGCGTATGGCACGGATGTTACGGCTTGGCCGTCCTCTTGTGGTCGTTGACGACGGTACGTCAACCTTTCGGAAGCGGCAGCCCGTTGAGCCGAATGGCTTGTCATGGGCATGGCAATCTCGCCATGCCCATGCGACCGTGCGGCGCGTACGGCACCGCCTCACCCCCCGCAGCGCACCACCAATGAGGAGGACCCCTCACATGTCCGTGATGCGTCACACCCGCCGGAAGATCGCCGGCACCAGCGCGACCGCCGTCGTGGCCCTCGCGCTCGGCGCGGCCGCCGCGTTACCCGCTTCCGCGGCCGACAGCGCCCCGCTGGGCGTGATCGAGAACGCCGGGGCCGCCGGGGCCGTCTCCGGCAGCTACATCGTGACCCTGAACGACTCCGCCGCCCGCTCCACCGCGGACAGCGGCAAGGCCGTCGCCAAGCGGTACGGCGCGAAGATCGACCGGACCTACAGCGCGGCCCTCAACGGCTACTCCGTCGAGGTCTCCGAGGCGCAGGCCAGAAAGCTGGCCGCAGACCCCGCGGTCAAGTCGGTCGTCCAGAACCGCGTCTTCACCGTCGACGCCACCCAGCCCAACCCGCCGTCCTGGGGCCTGGACCGCATCGACCAGCGGGCGCTCCCGCTCGACCAGAGCTACACCTACCCGGACAAGGCCGGCGAGGGCGTCACGGCCTACATCATCGACACCGGCGTCCGTAAGACGCACCAGGACTTCGGCGGCCGCGCCTCCGACGGCTACGACGCCATCGACAACGACAACACGGCCCAGGACGGCCACGGCCACGGCACGCACGTCGCCGGCACCGTCGCGGGCGGTTCGTACGGCGTGGCGAAGAAGGCCAAGATCGTCGGCGTCCGCGTGCTCGACAACAACGGCTCCGGTACGACCGCCCAGGTCGTCGCGGGCATCGACTGGGTGACGCGCAACGCCGTCAAGCCCGCCGTGGCCAACATGTCGCTCGGCGGCGGCGCGGACTCCGCGCTCGACACCGCCGTACGCAACTCCATAGCCTCCGGCATCACCTACGGCGTCGCGGCGGGCAACGAGTCCACCGACGCCTCGACCAAGTCCCCGGCGCGCGTCGCCGAAGCCATCACGGTCGGCGCCACGACCAACACCGACGCGAAGGCCAGCTACTCCAACTACGGCTCGATCCTGGACATCTTCGCGCCGGGCTCCTCCATCACCTCCTCGTGGGGCACGGGCGACACCGCCACCAACACCATCTCCGGTACGTCGATGGCCACGCCGCACGTCGTGGGCGCGGCGGCCCTGTACCTGTCGCAGAACCCGTCGAGCACCCCGGCCCAGGTCCGTGACGGCCTGGTCGCCGCGGCCACGCCGAACGTCGTGACCGGCCCCGGCACCGGTTCGCCGAACCGCCTGCTCAACGTCGGCGCCGGCGGCACCGTCCCGCCCGGCCCGCGCTTCGAGAACACCGCGGACTACGCGATCAGCGACAACTCGACCGTGGAATCCCCGGTCACCGTCAGCGGAGTCTCCGGCAACGCCCCGGCAGCCCTGAGCGTTTCGGTCGACATCAAGCACACCTACATCGGTGACCTCAAGGTCGACCTGATCGCCCCCGACGGCACCGCCTACACCCTGCACAACCGGGCCGGCGGCAGCACGGACAACATCAACCGGACCTACACGGTCAACGCCTCCTCCGAGGTGGCCAACGGCGTCTGGAAGCTGCGCGTGAACGACAACGCGAACATCGACACCGGCAAGATCGACTCGTGGGCGCTCCAGTTCTGAGCGCCTGAACCGGGCACATCCGCCGAGCCGCGATGAACAGGCGGGGGCGACCGACCGGGCGGTCGCCCCCGCTGCGTACTATGCGCGAATTCGTTTGCGCATCCCCTGTGATGGAGTCACTCACGCCGTGAGCACCCCGCCGAGCCCGCCTCCCGGACCTGGCCACTCCTGGCCCCCGCCCGCCTCCCAGTCCGTGTGGGCGCCGCCCCCCGGCTACGGGCAGTCGCCGTCGCCGTCGCAGCCGGAGCTCAACGGCTTCGCGCTCGCCTCGCTCCTGGTCGGGCTGCTGTGCCTGCCGCCGCTGGGCATCGTCTTCGGCGTCGTGGCCCTCGTACAGATCGCGAAGAAGCGGCAGCGGGGCAAGGCGCTGGCGATCGTGGGCCTGGTGGTGTCCGTGGTGATGACCGGTGTCCTGGCGGTCACGGTCGACCGGGTCGGCGCGGCGGTCCGCGACCGGATCGACGCGATGGGCGAGCTCGGTGACGTCGAGGGCGACCTGACCGACCTCGACGACCTGCGGGTGGGTGACTGCTTCAACGTCCCGCACGGGGACCTGATGGCCGAGCGGCCCCTGACGTACAAGGTCGACTGCGCGCAGGCGCACCACGGAGAGGTCACCGCGTCCAAGGCGGCGGACCTGGGGACCCTCCCCGAGTCGGCCGAGGCGGACCGCGCGTCCGAGGACGCGTGCTGGAAGGCGCAGGACGAGTACGCGATGGACACGTGGGCGCTGCCCGCCTACGCGGACATGTTCTACTTCGCCCCCTCGCGCCAGTCCTGGCGCCAGGGGGACCGGCGGCTGCTGTGCGTGATCGGCACGACCGAGGAGGAGCAGCGGGGCAGCCTGCGCCGGGACGGGGCCATGCTGAAGCCCGAGCAGTCGGCCTTCCTGCGTGCGGCGAACGCGGTCGAGTTCCTCGTCGGCCGACCGCCCGAGGACGAGACCGAGGACGCCCTCCCGGAGCACCAGGCGTGGGCCCGCGAGGTGTACGCGGCACTGGGCGAGGAGGCGAAGGCACTGGAGGCCGACAAGGGGCGGCCGGGGCTGGGCAAGGCCGTCCAGGCACAGCTGGCGGAGATCGAGACGGCCCGCGCGGCATGGCATCGGACCTCCCAGGCGAGGACGGCGGCGGACTTCGACAAGCTGTGGGGCCGGGCCGTGGGCGCGATGTCCCTGGAAACGGAAAAGGCGCTGCGCGGGGCGTACGGGCTGTCGACGGAGGTTCCGGAGTGGCTGGAGGAGTCCTCGGGGAGCCCGGGGGGCGGAGCCGGCCGGGGTCCCTCGGCCCAAGCCGCGTGACGTCGTCGAGGTAACGCGCGGTAACGGGTTTGGGTGACCTGGTTTCATCACATCGGGTGAAACTCTGGCCCTTGCTTGCGAGGTACAACCGTCGGTTGCCAGGGTGTTGCTGTCTGTCAACCTGATGGGAGTGGCCAGTGACTTTCGGTGAGCAGCCGGCCTATCTGCGCGTGGCCGGGGACCTTCGACAGAAGATCGTCGACGGTTCCCTTCCCCCGCACGCCCGGCTCCCTTCGCAGGCCCGCATCCGCGAGGAGTACGGGGTCTCCGACACCGTGGCGCTGGAGGCGCGCAAGGTACTCATGGCGGAGGGGCTGGTCGAGGGCCGGTCCGGGTCGGGGACGTACGTACGGGAGCAGCCGGTGCCGCGGCGGGTCGCGCGCTCCGGCTACCGCACGGGAGGCTCCTCGACGCCGTTCCGCCAGGAGCA
Source organism: Streptomyces sp. NBC_00190 (assembly GCF_036203305.1). Classification (GTDB taxonomy): domain Bacteria; phylum Actinomycetota; class Actinomycetes; order Streptomycetales; family Streptomycetaceae; genus Streptomyces. The sequence continues at coordinate 5,090,710 of NZ_CP108131.1, forward strand.
GGCGGACTCCGGCGCGCGCGGCACCTGGGAGTCGAACAGTGAGCAGACGGCGGCCCCGGCGGAGATCGCCGAGAGGCTCGGCATCCAGCCGGGCGAGCGGGTGATGCGGACGCGGTACGTCTTCCGTGACGCGGGGGAGGCGATGATGCTGTCGACCTCGTGGGAGCCCCTGGCCGTGACCGGCCGGACCCCCGTGATGCTGCCGGAGGAAGGCCCGCTGGGCGGGTCCGGGGTGGTCGACCGGATGGCCGCGATCGACGTCGTCGTGGACAACGTGGTGGAGGAGGTCGGCGCCCGGCCCGGGCTGGCGGAGGAGATCTTCCTCCTGGGCGGGGTCCCGGGGCACGTGGTGCTGGTGATCGGGCGCACCTACTTCGCCTCCGGCCGCGCGGTGGAAACGGCCGACGTGGTGGTCCCGGCGGACCGCTACCGCCTGGCGTACCACATGCCGGTGCGGTGACCTGCTCGATCGGGAGTCAAGGCGCCGTGGCCGAGCGGCGGTTCGGGCAATGTGCCGGGCTCGCGCCGCCGCCTGCCGGGGTGTTGAAGGCCGATTCCGGCGCGGCCCGGATCGCCGCGGTGATCCTTCCGGTGCCCTCCCACGCCGTTCGTGAGCCGGAGCGCACGGCTCGCTCGTACGCATGGCCGGATGCGTACGCCTGCCAGGTACCTCTTCGTGAAAAACCGTATCCGCTCCGTAAAGTCCGGGCGTAAGCTCGGGCATATGCGCAATGCGGTTTCCTGGGCAGGTACGCCGGCGGAGGGTGAAACGCGATGAACGACAGCGGTGCACTGCTCCCGTGGCACGTCATACGTCAGGACGACAACGGCAACCGCTACCGGGTGGGCCGCTACCCCACCCGGGCCGAGGCCCAGAAGGTCGTCGACAGCCTCGACGACCGGGGACACAAGCAGCTCTACTGGGTCGAGCGGATCGGTCAGACCGCCACGATGAATTGAGCGTCAGCACTGACATAGGCTCCGTCCATGACTGTACGAGTGGTCGTGGGCGGAGCCCTTTGTCATGAGGGGCGCCTGCTGGCCGCCCGTCGCAGCGCGCCCCCGGAGCTTGCCGGACGCTGGGAGCTGCCGGGCGGCAAGGCCGAACCCGGCGAGTCCGTACCCGACGCGCTGGTGCGCGAACTGCGCGAGGAGCTCGGCGTCGAGGCCGAGCCGCTGGAGCGGATCCCGGGGGAATGGCCGCTGAAACCCGGTCTCGTCCTGCACGTATGGACCGCCCGCCTGGTCTCCGGCGAGCCCGCGCCGCTGGAGGACCACGACGAGCTGCGCTGGCTGGGGCCGGAGGAACTGGAGTCGGTGGACTGGCTCGACCAGGACCGGCCCGCCGTCGCCGAGGCCGGGCGCCGACTGCGCGACGAGGGCGCAGGGGGGCGCGTGACGCTCGCGTTGTAGGCCGTCTGCGCCACAGTGCGCCGTGCGTGAGGGATCGGGTGGTACGGCGCCCCAAATATCGGGTATGTCGCTATTAATCCCTGTCTCGTCCTCCTTTCGTCCCCGACGAACCGGACTGGGGTCACTGCTGGCCCGGGAAGTGATCGGCGTGATCGACACAGACGGTGAACGTGCCGAGTGGGCCTTCCCCGCCGAGCCCGGTGCCGTCCGCACCGCCCGTAACGCCGTGCGTGGAACCCTCCGGGACTGGGGTCTGGACTCCGTCGGCGATGTGACCGTCCTGCTGGTCAGCGAGCTCGTCACCAACTCCCTGCGGTACGCGTCCGGCCCCATCGGCGTCCGTCTGGAACGGCGGAATCCGGCCGCCGACGGCTCGGGGAGCAGCCCCGCGCTGCTCGTGGAGGTTTCCGATCCGCTTCCGGATCCGCCCCGCGAGCGGGTCGCCAGACCCGAGGACGAGGGCGGCCGGGGACTGCATCTCGTCGCCGTCTCCTCGAAGCGCTGGGGGACCCGGCACGGGAAGTCGGGCAAGACTGTGTGGTTCGAGTTGGCTCTTCCTGGTGAGTAACAAGGTGAAGGGTGACCGACGATCACCGGATGTGGCTCGAAACTAACGGGACCGTTTTGTGATCGTGAACGCCGTGCCGTCCGGGGCCGTGGTGCTGAATACTGCGGTCATGGCCGGTCCGGTTGCGGTGAGCTGGAGGGGACGGTCGCGTGAGCGAGATACCTGCGCAGGCACATCAGACCAGGGTGCCCGGGGAGACATGGCACGACTCCTTGTGGCACAGCAGTCCGCCTGGCTCGATATATGACTACATAAAGGTTGCCTCTTTCTCGATCGGGCCCGACGGGCTCATCGATCAGTGGAGCCTGCGCGCCGAGGAACTCTTCGGGCTGACCGCCGTCCAAGCGGTGGGCCGCGATCCGGTCGACGCCTTCATGCCGCCCGAGCTGCGGGCCGGCGGACACCGCCGCGTCGCCGAGATCCTTGACGGCAAAGAGTGGACTGGCCTCGTCCCCTTCCGGATCCCGGGCGGGGACGGCGAACACGGCGTGGCCGAGATCTACGTGATGCCCACCCAGACCGAAGCCGCCGAGCGGGCCGCGCTGTGTGTCGTCGTCGACGTACGCGCGCTGCGGCGGATCGAATCCGATCTGGCGGCCTCACAGGCCATATTCGGCCAATCTCCCTTCGGCTTCCTGCTGTTCGGTACGGACCTCACCGTGCAGCGCGCCAACCGCCGCTTCGCCACCGTCTTCGGCGGCGCCGCCGAAGAGCACCGGGGCCGGACCGTGCACGACTACCTCCCGCTGCACGAGGCCGACCGGATGGCCGAGGCCCTGCGCCGGGTGCTGGAGACCGGGGACTCGGTGACCGATCTGCGGATCACCGGCGCCGCTCCAGGCAGCCGGGAGGACCGCCACTGGTCCATCAACCTCTACCGCGTACACGGCGGCACCGGCCGCCCCATCGGCGTCGCGGGCATCGGCACCGACGTCACCCGCCGCCACCTCGCCGCCCGCGAGGCCGCCGGGGTACGGCGCAACCTCGCCCTGCTCAACGAGGCCGGGCACCGCATCGGCAACTCCCTCGACCTGGAGACCACCGCCCGCGAACTCCTCGACGTCACCGTCCCCGGCTTCTGCGACCTGGCCGCCGTGGACCTCTACCAGGGGCTGCTGCTCGGAGACGACGACCGGCCCGCGCGACCGCAGGGCCCCGGAGTTCCCTCACTGCCGCCCGGGCTCGGCGCCGGGCGGGCCCCGTCCGCGCCGCTGCGGCGCGTCGCCTTCGCCTCGGCCGTCTCGGACGCCCCGCTGTCGGGCACGGGCGCACCCGTCTCCGTAGGCGAGATCCACCGCTATCCGGCGGCCTCGCCGGGCGCGCTCGCGCTGCGCACGGCGCGGCCGCGGCTGATCGAGGGCGGCGGACCGGAGGGCCTCGTCCAGTCCACGCTGGTCGTGCCGATGGTCGCCCACGACACGGTGGTCGGCCTCGCGCAGTTCTCCCGTACGAAGGGCAGCGAGCCCTTCGGCGAACGGGACCGGGCGGTCGCGGTGGAGCTGGCCGCGCGGGCCGCCGTGTGCATCGACAACGCGCGGCTCTACCGGCGCGAACACGAGCGGGCGCTGATACTGCAGCGCAGCCTGCTGCCGCCCGGCGACCCGGAGGCGGCCGGCCTGGACATCGCCTGCCGGTACCTGCCGGGCAACGCGGCCACCGAGGTCGGCGGGGACTGGTTCGACGTCATCGAACTGCCCGGCCACCGCACGGCCCTGGTCGTCGGCGACGTGATGGGCCGCGGGCTGCGGGCCGCCGTCGCGATGGGCGAACTGCGGACCGCCGTAAGGACGCTGGCGCTGCTCGACCTCGAACCGGCGGAGGTGCTGACCGCGCTGGACGAGATCGCCCGGGGCCTCGGGGCCCCCGGCGGATCCCAGCAGGCCTCGCGCGCCGCCCTGCACTCGCGCGACGCGGACCGCTCCGAGGTGTACCTCGCCACCTGCGTGTACGCCGTCTACGACCCGGTGACACGGCGCTGCACGATCGCCAACGCGGGCCACATGCCGCCCGTGCTGGTCGAGCCGCCCGACGAGGGCGGCGCGTCGCGGCCCGCGCTGCTGCTGGAGGTGCCTCCCGGGATGCCACTGGGCGTGGGCGGGGAACCGTTCGAGGAGGTCGAGGTGGATCTGCCGGAGGGGGCCCTGCTCGCGCTGTACACCGACGGTCTCGTCGAATCCCGCGACCACCCGCTGGAGGAGGGCCTGCGCGGGCTGCGCGAGGCCCTCGCGGATCCCGTCCGCCCGCTGGAGGACGTCTGCGACCACGTCCTGAACACCCTGGACACCCGGCACGGGGAGGACGACATCGCCCTGCTGATGGCACGGGTCCAGGGCCTGCCGGTCGACGCGGTGGGGGACTGGCAACTGCCCCGCGAGGCCCGGTCGGTGGGCCGCGCGCGGGAGCTGGCGCGGGCGAAGCTGCCCGCGTGGGGCCTGGAGGGCCTGCTGGACACCACGGAGCTGCTGGTCAGCGAGCTCGTCACCAATGCCCTGCGGTACGGGGAGGGCGAGATCCGGCTGCGGCTGCTGCTCGACCGGACGCTGGTCTGCGAGGTGTGGGACGCGAACCTCGTGCAGCCGCGGCGCCGGCGGGCCCGCGACACCGACGAGGGCGGCCGCGGCCTCCAGCTGGTGGGCCTGCTGTCGGCCGGCTGGGGCACGCGCCGCACCCACCGGGGCAAGACGGTCTGGTTCGAGCTCCCGCTCCCGGGCGCGGCCGCGGCGGCGGTCGCGGAGCTGTCGGCGGAGCAGCTGCTGGGCATGTACGGATAACGGGTGGCGGCCCCGTACCGCGACGGGCAGGGTACGGGGCGATGAGCGACGAGGACGAAACCCGCTACGCCCACCACGACTCGCTGCTGGGGCTGCTCCAGCGCGGCCGCGGCCTGGGCGCCGTACGCGCAAGGCAGGACCCGGCGGCGGCCGCCCCGCTGGTGTACGACGTGATCCGGCGGGACTGGCGCTGGGACGGGGTCGACGACCGGGGCCTCTTCCACGCGCGGCTGCTCCGGGACCTGGAACTGTCACCCGGGCCCGTGGTGGCGCAGCTGGCGGGCGACGAGGACGCGTGCATGCGGGCGATCGACGTGCTGGAGCTGCTCGCGCTCGGCGGATCCGACGAAGCCCGGGAGGGACTGCGCGCCCACGTCCGCGAGGGCGCGCACTGGATCCGCGTACTGGAGTCGGTCGCGGACCGCTGGCCCGTCGCCTGGTGGGAGGACCTGGAAGGGGCCGCGCGGTCCCGGATCGGCGAGGAGGCGGACGAGGAGGCGCTGCCGTGGCCCTGCGAGCCGTGGATCCGGTTCGGGATCAGGACGCGGGTCTTCCCGGCCCTGCCCGCCGAGGCGCTGGGCGACCGCAGCGGCGAGGAGCTCCTCGCCGTACTGGCCGACGCCCGCAGCGGCGACGGCCCGAAGACCGGCGTGCTCCGCGAGCTGGCCCGCCGGACACCGGACGAAGCGCTGATCCCGCTCGTGCCCTCGCTCGGCACCTCCGACGGCAGGCGCTCGCTGCCCGCCCTCCGGCGGGCGGTCGAGGGTCTCGGCGCCCTCGCCGTGCCGGCCGCGCGCCGGTGGGCGGCTGACGAGCGGGAGTGGCTGGCCCGGCTGGGGGCGGACGTACTGGCCGACCACCTCGGGCCGGAGCTGATCCCGGGGCTCGCCGCCGAACTGCGGGACCAGTGGCGGGAGCGCGCCTGGTGCGGCCCCGACCGCACCGCGAAGCGGCTCGCCCGGTTCGGGCCCGATGCGGCCGAGGCCGTGCCGGAGCTGCGCCGGTTCTGGCTGCACACCCCGCACTCCTGGGAGCGGCCCGCCTACCTGGAGGCACTCGCGGCCATCGAGCAGGACGGCCTGGACTACGCGCACACCGAGTCCCTCTGGGACTGCGAGGAGCAGGCACGGCTGCTGGGCATCGCCCGCTCCCCCGACCTCCCCGAGGTACGCGAGCGGCTCGCCGCGCTGCGCGACGACCCGATGGAGGAAGCCGAGGTCCGGGCCGCCGCCGGGGCGCGGTTCGAGGAGGCCCGGTCACAGCTCTAAGCGGTGGCCTTCAGGGCGGCGAGGCGGGCCTCGATCTCCGAGGCCTTGCCGAGGTCCTCCAGCGACTCGAACTGCGCGTCCAGCGAGGAGGCGGCCAGTTCCTGCTTGCCCATCGCCATGGCCTCCTCGCGGCGGACCTTCTCCTCGAAGCGGTTCAGGTCGCTCGTCGGGTCCATCACGTCGATGTTCTTCACCGCGTCCAGCATCATGTTCTGCGCCTGCGCGGTCTTCGCACGGGCCACCAGTTCGTCGCGCTTCGCCTGAAGTTCCGTCAGCTTGTTCTTCATCGAGTCCAGGCCGGACCTGAGCTTGTCGACGACCTGCGTCTGTGCGGCGATCGCCGGCTCCGCCGTCTTCGCCTCCTTCTCCGACTGCATCTGCCGGCCCAGCGCCACCTTCGCCAGGTTGTCGAACTTGTCGGCCTCCGCCGCCGAGCCCGCCGCCCGCAACTCGTCCGCCTTCCGGCTCGCCGCGAGTGCCTTGCCGCCCCACTCGGCTGCCGCCTCCACGTCCTCCTTGTGGTCCGCCTCCATCATGCGGAGGTTGCCGATCGTCATCGCGACCGCCTGCTCCGCCTCCGAGATGTTGTTCGTGTAGTCGCGGATCAGCTGGTCCAGCATCTTCTGCGGGTCCTCGGCCTGGTCCAGCAGCGCGTTGATGTTGGCCTTGGCGAGCTGGGTGACGCGGCCGAGGATGGTCTGCTTGCTCATGAGGGGTCTCTCCCGGTGCTCCTGGTGAGGGATGGTGTGCCGTCGCGTTCAGAAGCGGCCGCCGCCGCCCATCCGGCCGCGGGTGCCGCCGCCGCCGAACGATCCGGGGCCGCCCCCGAAACCGCCCCCGAAGCCCCCGCCCCCGCCTCCGCCCCCGCCTCCGCCGAAGCCGCCCCCACCGCCCCGCAGGATCTCGCCGAGGATGATCCCGCCGAGTACCGCGCCGCCCTGGCCGCCGCCCGCGCGCCGGCCGCCGTACGGGTCCTGGTACGCCCGTACGTCCTGCTCCGCCAGCTGCTGTGCCTGCCGCGCCAGCGCATCCGCCTGCTGCGCGTCCGCCAGCGCGCCCGCCGGGTCCGCGGCCGCCAGGGACACCGCCCGCTCCAGGTGCCGCCCCGCCTCCGCCAGCCGGGTGCGGGCCTGGCTGCCGACCGCGCCCCGGCTGGTGGTGACGTAGTCCGTGGCCGCCCCGATGGCACTGCGCGCCGAGAGCATGGCCTGGTCCAGCAGGGCGGCCGCCCGCTGCCGGCCCGACTCCCGCTCCCGCGCCCCGGACAGGGACTCGTCCAGCGCCGCGTCGGCCTCCTCGACACGGCGCAGGGCGTCGATCGGGTCGTACCGGCCGGCCGCCATCTCCTGCCGCACGTCGGCCAGTACGGACTCGGCCCGGCCGATGCGGCCGCGCAGGTCCGCCGTCGAGGTGCCCTCCGCGGTACCGGTGAGCAGCCCGTGCGCGTCGGCGAGGTCGGTCTCCGTCTCGTTCAGTGCGCCCGGCAGCTTCCCGGCCGCCTCCGCCAGCTCCTGCGCCCGCCGCTCCACCGCGTCGACCAGGGTCGCGGCCTGGTCCACGGCGCCCTCGGCGGCCCGTACGCGCACGGCGGCCGAGCCGTTCTCGCCGGCGTCGAGGGCCGCGTGGGCCAGGCCCAGGTTGGTCGCCGCGAACAGCAGCCGGTCCTTGGCCTGTTCGGCATTGGAGGCGACGGGCGCGGAGGCGGAGTCCGCGTACCGCCGGGACAGCGCGGTCAGCGTCGCCTCGGCGGTGGTGGCGCGCCCGGTCAGGCCCAGGTAGTGCTCCTCCACGGTGGCCAGCGCCTGCGGGGCGTTCTTCTCCAGGTCCCGCAGCCGGTCGAAGTCGGCCGCCTCGGCGTCGAGCCGCCGGTCGGCCTCGGTGCACCGGGCGACGATCTCGTCCAGCATCCGGCGCCGGGTCGCGTCGTCCTCCGGGTAGGCGTCGTCGAGCTGCTGGCGCAGCCGGAAGGCGTACGTCAGCTCGCCCTTGGCGTACTCCACGGCCGCGGTGAACGGGACGACCGCCTCCTCCCCGAACTGCGCGGAGGCGAAACCGAGTTCCTCCGTGCTGGTGCGGACGGAGTCGTCGGTCTCCACCAGCAGCGCCTTGGCCCTCGCGTCCAGTTCCGGCAGCGGGATCCGGTCCGGCGCTCCTTCGGGCCAGCCCGGGCCGGTCGTCGTACCGCGGCCGCCGGCGCCGAAGCCAGCGTCCTTGCGCTTGCGGCGGCGGTACGCGTACGCCCCGAGCGCTCCGGCCGCGCCGACCGCGACCACCGGGAGGACGAAGTCCCCGGCCCCGCTCTCACCGCTCGGCTCACCGCCGGGGTCGGCCGGGCCGGGGGTGATGGTGGGCACGGGTACGGGCTGCCCGCCGAGCACGGCGTCGTAGCCGTTGGCCGCGCCGATGGCGGCGCCCGCCCAGTCGTTCTGCCTCAGAGCCGGTTCGATCGCGGTCCGCGCGACGGTGGACAGCTGCTGCTCGGTGAAACCGGAGTCGACGGCGGCGGAGTACGCGTACTGGCGGGCACCGGTCGCCACCGCCAGCAGGACGTCGTTCTGGCCCAGGCCGTTCTTCTCCGCGGTGGCGTCGGCCCAGCTCTGGGCCGAGCGCCCGGAGAAGTCGCGCACGTACGTCACGAAGAGCTGGATCTTCCGGTCGGCGTACAGCTCGTCGAGCGCCGCGGTGACCGCGGCCTCGCGGTCACCCAGTGCGTCGACCCGGTCGGTGATCTGGCCTTGCTGCGAAAGGGTGACGGGATCCTCCGCCCGCACGGGCGGCGCCCAGGCCACGCCCCAGCCGCCGAGCGCCAGCAGCGCGGCGGCGAGGGCGAGCCCGGCCCGTGCGAACGGCCTGCTGGGAGGCCTGCTTCTCGTCTCGCTTCTCGGCGGAATCACATAGGGGAGATTATGGGCGGATTCACCCCTCCGCACCCGGAGTCGCAGGCTGTGACCCGGTATCGGAACGCCGCCGGATCTTGTTCCCCAGCCACACCAGCGGGTCGTACTTGCGGTCCACCGCCCGCTCCTTCAGCGGGATCAGCGCGTTGTCGGTGATCTTGATGCCCTCGGGGCAGACCTCCGTACAGCACTTGGTGATGTTGCAGTAGCCGAGCCCGTGCTCCTCCTGCGCGGTGCGCTTGCGGTCCAGGCCCGCCTCCGCCGCCGCGTCCAGGGGGTGCATGTCCAGCTCCGCCACCCGCATCAGGAAACGCGGACCGGCGAAGGCGGGCTTGTTCTCCTCGTGGTCGCGCACGACGTGGCAGGTGTCCTGACACAGGAAGCACTCGATGCACTTGCGGAACTCCTGCGAGCGCTCCACATCCATCTGCTGCATCCGGTACGCGCCCGGCGCCATCCCCTCCGGCGGCACGAAGGCCGGGACCTCCCGCGCCTTGGCGTAGTTGAAGGACACGTCCGTGACCAGGTCGCGGATGACCGGGAAGGCCCGCAGCGGGGTGACCGTGATCGTCTCCGACCGCTCGAAGGTCGACATCCGCGTCATGCACATCAGCCGCGGCCGCCCGTTGACCTCCGCGCTGCAGGAGCCGCACTTGCCGGCCTTGCAGTTCCAGCGCACCGCGAGGTCCGAGGCCTGGGTGGCCTGGAGCCGGTGGACGATGTCGAGCACCACCTCGCCGTCGTGCACCTCGACGGTGAAGTCCCTGAGCGATCCGCCCTCGGCGTCGCCCCGCCAGATCCGGAAGCTCGCGTCGTACGTACTCATTCCTAGAGCTCCTCTTCGGCGAGGTACTTGACCAGCTCTTCCTTCTCGAAGAGCGCGAGCAGGTCGGGACGGATGGGGTCGGTGGAGACCCTGGTGAGCTCGATCCGGTCGGCCGCCGGATCCTTGGGCACCGGGTCCACCGGGCGGCACAGCAGGTTCACCGGGCGCCAGCTCCGCTCCATCGCCGGGCAGTCCTCGCGGGTGTGCCCGCCCCGGCTCTCGGTGCGCTCCAGGGCCGCGCGGGCCACGCACTCGCTGACCAGCAGCATGTTCCGCAGGTCGAGCGCCAGGTGCCAGCCCGGGTTGAACTGGCGGTGGCCCTCGACACCGGCCCGGGAGGCCCGTTCGCGCAGGCCGGCCAGCTTCTCCAGGGCCTCGCCCATCTCGCCCGCCCGGCGGATGATGCCGACCAGGTCGTTCATGGTCGTCTGGAGTTCCTGGTGGAGGGTGTACGGGTTCTCCGCGCCCTCGGCGGCGTGGAACGGGGCCAGCGCCTCCGCGGCGGCCGCGTCGATCTGCGCCTGGGAGACGGCCGGGCGCGCGGCGGGGGAGGCGGCGTGCTCCGCAGCGTGCAGCCCGGCCCGCCGGCCGAAGACCAGCAGGTCGGAGAGGGAGTTCCCGCCGAGCCGGTTCGAGCCGTGCATCCCGCCCGCGACCTCGCCCGCCGCGAACAGCCCCGGCACCCCGACGGTGGCCGCGGTCTCGGAGTCGACCGCGATCCCGCCCATCACGTAGTGGCAGGTCGGGCCGACCTCCATCGGCTCCGCCGTGATGTCCACGTCCGCCAGCTCCTTGAACTGGTGGTACATCGACGGGAGCCGCCGCTTGATCTTCTCGGCCGGCATCCGGGTGGACACGTCCAGGAAGACCCCGCCGTGCGGGGAGCCGCGGCCCGCCTTCACCTCGGAGTTGATGGCCCGGGCCACCTCGTCGCGCGGCAGCAGCTCGGGCGGACGCCGGTTGTGGTCCGGGTCCTCGTACCAGCGGTCGCCCTCCTCCTCCGACTCGGCGTACTTCTCCTTGAAGACGTCGGGGACGTAGTCGAACATGAACCGTTTGCCCTCGGAGTTGCGCAGCACGCCGCCGTCGCCGCGGACCGACTCGGTGACGAGGATGCCCTTCACCGAAGGCGGCCAGACCATGCCCGTGGGGTGGAACTGGACGAACTCCATGTTCAGCAGCGGCGCACCCGCGAGCAGGGCCAGTGCGTGGCCGTCTCCCGTGTACTCCCAGGAGTTGGAGGTGGTCTTGAAGGACTTGCCGATCCCGCCCGTGGCCAGCACCACCGCCGGAGCCTCCAGGACGAAGAAGCGGCCGGACTCGCGCTCGTAGCAGAAGGTCCCCGAGACCCTCTGCTCCGCGACGGAGCCGCTATGGGACTCAGTCTTCAAGACCCGGGTGACCGTGCACTCCTGGAAGACCTTGAGCCGGGCCTCGTAGTCCCCGTACTCCTCGAAGTCCTCCTGCTGGAGGGCGACGATCTTCTGCTGGAGGGTGCGGATCAGCTCCAGGCCGGTGCGGTCGCCGACGTGCGCGAGACGCGGGTACTCGTGGCCGCCGAAGTTGCGCTGGGAGATCTTCCCGTCGGGGGTGCGGTCGAAGAGCGCACCCCAGGTCTCCAGCTCCCAGACCCGGTCGGGGGCCTCCTTCGCGTGGAGTTCCGCCATCCGCCACTGGTTCAGGAACTTGCCGCCGCGCATGGTGTCGCGGAAGTGCACCTGCCAGCTGTCGCCCTCGTTGACGTTGCCCATGGAGGCGGCGATCCCGCCCTCCGCCATCACCGTGTGGGCCTTGCCGAAGAGGGACTTGCAGATCACGGCCGTACGGGCGCCGCGCTCGCGGGCCTCGATCGCGGCCCGCAGCCCGGCGCCGCCCGCGCCGACCACCACCACGTCCCACTGCTGCCGTTCCACTTGAGCCATCTCAGAAGATCCTCGGGTCGGTGAACGCGCCGGTGGCCAGCAGGTACACGTAGAAGTCGCACAGGGCCACGCTGACCAGGGAGGCCCACGCCAGTTGCATGTGGCGGGAGTTGAGCCGGCTGATCCAGCCCCACAGCCGGTAGCGCACCGGGTGCTTCGAGAAGTGCTTGAGCCGGCCGCCCATGATGTGGCGGCAGGAGTGGCAGGACAGCGTGTACGCCCAGATCAGCGTGATGTTGACCAGGAACAGCAGCGTTCCGAGGCCCATGTGGCCCCACGCGTAGTGCTCGTCGCGGAAGGTCAGCACGGTGTCGTAGGTGAGGATGCCCGCGACCGGGACCGCCGCGTAGAAGAAGTACCGGTGCGCGTTCTGGAGGATCAGCGGGAAGCGGGTCTCGCCGGTGTACCTCGCGTGCGGTTCGGCGACGGCGCAGGCGGGCGGCGAGGCCCAGAAGCCCCGGTAGTAGGCCTTGCGGTAGTAGTAGCAGGTCAGCCGGAAGCCGAGCGGGAAGACCAGGATCAGCAGCGCGGGGGACAGGCCCCACCAGCTGCCGAAGAGGTCCCAGTTGGGGCCGCCGCGCATCTCCTGGCAGTTCTCCGCGAGACACGGGGAGTAGAAGGGGGAGACGTACGGGGCCGCGTAGTAGTCGGCGTTCGCGAAGGCCCGCCAGGTCGAGTAGACGATGAAGGCGAGCAGCCCGGCCGCGGTGACGGCGGGGGCCAGCCACCACCGGTCGGTACGCAGGTGCCGGGCAGTGATCGCGGCCCGGGAGGCGTCGTGGACGCCGCCGGGCCGCTGCTGGGGTGGTTGTGTGCCTGTGGCCAAAGGGGACTCCGGGAGGAGTGATGAGGGGTGGCCCAGGAGGCCCGGCCGCCTCGGGCGGCCGGGCCAGATGGGGGAGCGGGTCGTACGGCTGGAGCGGTGTACGGCTGGGGCGGGGCGCCCGGCGTCAGGGGGCGTGGCGGTCGCGCGCGCCCAGGCCCTCGTCGTCGGTGTCCGTCCACAGCGCGGTGTCGTACGGCGTGTCCGGGATGGTCACCATCCGGGACGGATCCGGCGCGCCCGACGACGTCGGCTTCTGCCGCTTCGCCTGCTGTTCCAGCTGCTCGACCTTGCGCGTCAGGTCGTCCAGGTTGCGCCGTACGGCACTCAGATCGTCTTGCAGGGACATGATTTGCCCTCACTTCCGCAGGTGCGGTGGCAACGCTCATGTGCGCCTGCGAGTGTCGCGCCTCACGTCCCCGGTTGTGAAGGGACGTGCAGCGATTGCGGGCGCGCAGGCGTGAACTGTGCGCCCCTCCCTGGACCCCATTGTCATCCCTCTTCCGAGGGAATGCCTGTTTGCCGCGCAAGCCGGATTGGTCCGCACGGGTGGGGTTCGCGGCGTGGCGCGAGGCGGCTGCGGGGGGTGCGGCGGGCGGTCGATTTCAGTGGGTTCCGGCAACCGGTGTGATCAGCTCCATATACCGCCGAACGTGATCATGCTTCCCCCACGCCCCGCCCCGGAGGTACCACCCATGTCCCAGAGAAGGCGCAGGTCCTTGGCGCTTCTGACCTCGGGAGTCCTCGCACTGCCGCTCCTCACGGGCTGCGGCGCGGGTGACGACGAGGGCGGTCCGGTCGCCGCCGGACAGGACATCGCCGCGACCGCCCGCGACAAGGTCGCCGACGGGGGTGTCCTGCGGTGGGCGGTGGACGCCCTCCCGCAGACGCTGAACACCTTCCAGGCCGACGCGGACGCCACCACCAACCGGATCGCCGCGGCCGTGCTGCCGCAGCTGTTCGTGATGGACGCCAAGGGGCGGCCGGTGGCCAATCCCGACTACCTGGAGAAGGCCGAGGTCGTCGAGCGGGAGCCCAAGCAGGTCGTCCTGTACAAGCTGAACCAGCAGGCGGTGTGGAGCGACGGCCGCGAGATCGGCGCCCCCGACTTCGTCGCGCAGTGGCGGGCCCTGAACGGCAAGGATTCGGCGTACTGGACCGCGCGCAACGCCGGCTACGAGCGGATCGAGAAGATCGAGCGGGGCAAGACCGACCTGGAGGTCAAGGTCACCTTCGCCAAGCCGTACGCGGACTGGCGCTCCCTCTTCAGCCCCCTCTACCCCAAGCAGGTCACCGGCGCCCCGGACGCCTTCAACGAGGGGGCCCGCGGCACCCTCAAGGTCACCGCCGGCCCCTTCGGCCTCGGGGCGATCGACAAGAAGACCGGCACCGTCGCCCTGAACCGCAATCCGCGCTGGTGGGGCCGGCCGGCCAAGCTGGACACCCTGGTCCTGACGGCGGTGCCCCGGGCGGAGCGCCCGGCCGCGCTGGCCGCTGGCAAGCTCGACATGGCGGAGATCGACCGTACCGGCGCCGACCGGATCGCACTCGCCCTCCGGGATGCGAAGAAGAAGCAGGGCGCGAGCGGCGCGGGAGCGGCCGACGCGGGCGCGGGCGGAGCCCCGGCCCACGGCCCCGGCGCCTCGATGACGGCCGCGCAGGCCACCCTGTCGTGGGCGATCGCCTTCGGCACGGACGAGGACAAGGCCCAGGCGGAGAGGGAGACCCGCCAGAAGCACGCCGAGGCGGTCAGCCGGTACGCCGACGAGCAGGAGGCCCTGCGGACCTTCACCGTCCGCAAGTCCCTGGAGCCGGCCTACACGCAGCTCGCGATGAACGGCTCCGGCGGCCCGCTGGCCGACGAGCGGGTCCGCCGGGCGGTGGCCCGGGTGCTGGACCGCAAGGAGCTGGCCGAGATCGTACTGAAGCCGCTGGGCCTGCCCGCGAAGCCGGTCGGCAGCCACGTGGCACTGGCCGGGCAGCGGGCGTACGCCGACAACAGCGAGGCCCTCGGCGGCCAGGACGCCAAGGCTGCCCAGGCCCTCCTCGCGGACGCGGGCTGGCGCCGGGGCGGCAAGCTCACCGAGCCGCCGGGCGCGAAGGCCGGCCCGGAGAGCGCGCCGCAGGACGACGGGAAGACCCCGTCGGGCCCCGGCACCGGCAACGACGGCCTCTACATCGTGGGCCAGGACGACGAGCGCAACGGCGACCACGGCGGCGCACATGGCAGCCGCCCCGAGGGGCACAGCGGCGACGGCGCCCTTCCCGAGGGCGCGGCCTACGGCCCCGACGGCGAGATCGCCGACGCCGACCGGTCCGCCCGGGACGCCGCGGAGGACGACCGGTTCTCCCCGGTGCTGGCCCCCGCGCCGTTCGCGGAAGGGCAGGAGGCGGCCCTGCGGGCCCAGGCCGCCGCCGCGGGAGCCGTCGAGGACGGCAAGCACAGCCCGGCCCGCGACGGCGCGGCGGGGGAGCCCGCCGAGCCCGCGAAGGGCTCCGCGCCCCCGGCCAAGCAGGCCGTACGGACCTCCGGCTCCATGCTGGCGAAGGACGGCAAGGCGCTCAGCCTGCGCTTCGTCCTGCCGACGGGCCCCGGATCGGAGTCCCTGCGGACGGTCGGCGAGCGGATCGCCGCGATGCTCAAGAAGATCGGCGTGAACACCGAGATCACCAAGGTCGCCGACGAGAGCTTCTTCAAGGACCACATTGCCTCGGGCCAGTACGACCTGGCCCTCTACTCCTGGCCGGCGACCGCCTACCCGGCCACCGACGCCCGGCCGATCTTCGCCAAGCCGGAGCCGGCCGCGGACGGCTCGCTCCTCGTCGAACAGAACTACACACGGGTCGGCACCGACCACATCGACCAGCTCTTCGACCAGGCGGCCGGCGAGCTGGACGAGGAGCAGTCCCGCGAGCTGATGCGCAAGGCGGACGCCCGGATCTGGGCGGCCGCGGGCTCCGTCCCGCTCTACCAGCGCCCGGAGCTGGTGGCCGTCAAGCCGGCCCTGGTCAACGCGGGGGCCTTCGGGCTCGGGGCTCCCCGCTTCCAGGACATCGGCTGGAAGAAGCCCCCGACCGCCAAGGACAAGAAGAAGTGACGCGAGGAGGAGCGGCGCGAGGAGGAGAGCAGGAGAAGATGTGGTGACAAAGGGGTGCCTGTCAGGTTGACCCCGGGATCCCAAGCTCAGATGTGACTCAAGTCGCTTGCCCGCCGGATCCCCCGGCGGGCAAGGTCATGGACACCCGTTGACCCGCATGAATACAGGCAGGACGGGCGGCCGGTGCACCCCACATCGCACCCGGCCTCCCTCATTCGTCCGGCCTCTTGACAGACCCCCGGCAGGCGGTTCCCGCCACGCGACGTACCATGGGGTAAGGCCGTGGCAGGTTTTCGCCCGGCCGAGGCGAGCGTGCCGGACCGTACGCGACGCCATCCACTATCCCGGGAGAAGCGCCGAAGTGCCCACGCGCCACGACATCCGTAACGTCGCCATCGTCGCCCACGTCGACCATGGCAAGACGACCATCGTCGATGCCATGCTCAAGCAGGCCGGTGCCTTCGCCGCCCACCAGCACCTCGACGACCGCATGATGGACTCGAACGACCTGGAGCGTGAGAAGGGCATCACGATCCTCGCCAAGAACACGGCGGTGAAGTATCACCCCAAGGACGGCGGGGCCCCGATCACGATCAACATCATCGACACCCCCGGCCACGCCGACTTCGGTGGTGAGGTCGAGCGCGGTCTGTCGATGGTGGACGCCGTCGTTCTGCTGGTGGACGCCTCCGAGGGTCCGCTGCCCCAGACCCGCTTCGTCCTGCGCAAGGCCCTGCAGGCGAACATGCCGGTCATCCTCTGCATCAACAAGACGGACCGGCCGGACTCCCGGATCGACGAGGTCGTCAACGACACGTACGACCTCTTCCTGGACCTGGACGCCACCGAGGACCAGATCGAGTTCCCGATCGTCTACGCCTGCGGCCGTGACGGCGTCGCCTCGCTGACCAAGCCGGAGGACGGCACCGTCCCCCCGGACAGCGACAGCCTGGAGCCGTTCTTCTCCACCATCCTGGAGCACGTCCCCGCCCCGGTGTACGACGAGGAGGCCCCCCTCCAGGCCCACGTCACCAACCTGGACGCCGACAACTTCCTCGGCCGCATCGCGCTGCTCCGCGTCGAGCAGGGCGAGCTGCGCAAGGGCCAGACCGTCGCGTGGATCAAGCGTGACGGCACCATGTCGAACGTCCGCATCACCGAGCTGATGATGACCGAGGCGCTCACCCGCAAGCCGGCCGAGGTGGCGGGTCCCGGTGACATCTGCGCCGTCGCCGGTATCCCCGACATCATGATCGGCGAGACCCTGGCCGACCCGGAGAACCCGATCGCGCTCCCGCTGATCTCGGTCGACGAGCCGGCGATCTCCATGACCATCGGTACGAACACCTCCCCGATGGTCGGCCGCGGCGGCAGCGGCAAGGGCGCGGACGCCAAGTCCGCGGTCAAGGACCGCAAGGTCACCGCCCGCCAGGTCAAGGACCGTCTGGACCGCGAGCTGGTCGGCAACGTCTCGCTGCGCGTGCTGGACACCGAGCGCCCGGACGCCTGGGAGGTCCAGGGCCGTGGTGAGCTCGCGCTCGCCATCCTGGTCGAGCAGATGCGCCGCGAGGGCTTCGAGCTGACCATCGGCAAGCCGCAGGTGGTCACGCAGGAGATCGACGGCAAGGTGCACGAGCCGGTCGAGCGCATGACGGTCGACGTCCCCGAGGAGCACATGGGCGCGGTCACGCAGCTCATGGGCGTCCGCAAGGGCCGCATGGACAACATGTCGAACCACGGCTCCGGCTGGGTCCGCATGGAGTTCGTCGTCCCGTCGCGCGGTCTCATCGGCTTCCGTACGGAGTTCCTGACGAACACCCGCGGTACCGGTATCGCCCACTCGATCCACGAGGGCCACGAGCCGTGGTTCGGCCAGCTGGTGACCCGTAACAACGGTTCGCTGGTCGCGGACCGCGCGGGTTCGGTCACACCGTTCGCGATGATCAACCTGCAGGAGCGCGGCGTCCTGTTCACCGACCCCGGCACCGAGGTGTACGAGGGCATGATCGTCGGCGAGAACTCGCGCGCCGACGACATGGACGTGAACATCACCAAGGAGAAGAAGCTCACCAACATGCGTGCGGCTTCCGCGGACAACACCGAGAACGTGGTGCCGCCGCGCAAGCTCTCCCTGGAGCAGTCCCTGGAGTTCTGCCGCGACGACGAGTGCGTCGAGGTGACCCCCGAGGCCGTCCGCATCCGCAAGGTCGTCCTGGACCAGAAGGAGCGCTCGCGCACCGCGTCGCGCGCCAAGTCCGCCAAGTAGTACCCTGCCGAGCCCGGTCGCCGCTCGCGCGGTGACCTTCTCGGTCGCACAGCCGTAGTACGCAACAGCCCCTCCCGTCACGGAGTCCGTGACGGGAGGGGCTGTTCGCGTCTGTCAAGCGGATTTTTGTGTTCAGGTGTCCGCATACCGACCGTGACACTCCGGAAGGTGAGCTAACCGTCCGTTTCGCACGTGTCTGTCTCCTATCCGTTTGTCCGGATTTCGGGTTTTCGGCCTGGGGTGATGTTGTGAAAACGAGACCACTTAAGTGTGGTTTACGGTCTAAGAGTCCCTGAGGATGGCTCCATTGAGCTCGGGTCAATGGGTCACGCGCTGTGGGGAGCGCCGACTCACGAGCACACTCGGGACACCGTTCCTAATCGCCGTCAGGGGTGTCGGCGAAACGTATCGGTGTCCTTCACATCTGACAGTGGACTCATGAGGAGGAAACCCATGCGCGGTGCCAAGAGCGCCAAGTGGGTAGCGGGCGCGATTGTCGTCGCCCTGGCAGCAACTGCCTGTGGCGGCGGTGACGACAAGGCGGCCGGCAAGGGCGAGGTTGACCCGAACGGTATCTACTCGGTCGAGGTCGGCGAGCCCGAGAAGCTCCTGCAGCCGGCCGACACGATGGAGTCCAACGGCTCCATCGTCATGTCGGGCCTGTTCTCGCAGCTGGTCGACTACGACGCCGACGGCAAGCTGACCATGGTCAACGCCGAGTCGGTCGAGTCCAAGGACAGCAAGCTCTGGACCGTCAAGCTGAAGTCGGGCTGGACGTTCCACGACGGCACCAAGGTGACCGCCGACTCGTACGTCAAGGCCTGGAACTGGGCCGCGAACATCGACAACAAGCAGGGCAACGCGTCCTGGTTCGCGGACATCAAGGGCTTCGAGACCGTCCACCCCGAGGCCGAGGGCGCCAAGCCCACCGGCACCGCGATGGAGGGTCTGAAGGTCGTCGACGAGAACACCTTCACCATCGAACTCGCCACCGCCGTCCCGTACTTCGCGTACAAGCTCGGCTACGAGGTCTTCTCCCCGCTGCCCGAGTCCTTCTACAAGGACCCCGCGGCCGCCGGTGAGAAGCCGGTCGGCAACGGCCCGTACAAGTTCAAGTCCTGGGAGCACAAGAAGCAGATCGAGCTGGCCCGCTTCGACGACTACAAGGGCGCGAACAAGGCGAAGAACGGCGGTGTGATCCTCAAGAACTACTCCACCGTCGAGACCGCCTACGAGGACCTGAAGTCCGGCAACGTCGACGTCCTGCGCACCATCGGCCCGAAGGACCTCCCGGTCTACCGCGCCGACCTCGGTGACCGTGCCGTGGACCAGGCGTACTCCGCCGTCCAGACGCTGGCCATCGCGTTCTACGCCGACCAGTGGAAGACCCCGAAGCCGGTCGACCCGAAGGTCATCCAGGGCCTGTCGATGGCGATCGACCGCGACACCATCACCAAGACGGTGCTCCAGGGCACCCGCGAGCCCGCCACCGGCTGGGTCGCCAAGGGCGTCCTCGGCTACACGCCGAACGCCACCGGTGACGTCACCAAGTTCAACCCGGCCAAGGCCAAGGAGCTCATCACCGCGGGTGGTGGCGTTCCGAACAACGAGATCTCGATCCAGTTCAACTCGGACGGCGGCCACAAGGAATGGGTCGAGGCTGTCTGCAACAGCATCACCCAGGCCACCGGCGTGAAGTGCACCGGTGACGCCAAGCCCGACTTCCAGGCCGACCTCCAGGCCCGCAAGTCGAAGCAGGTCAAGTCGATCTACCGCTCCGGCTGGGTCCTCGACTACCCGGTGAACGCCAACTTCATCAGCGACCTGTTCCGTACGGGCGCCGGTGGTAACCAGGGCGGCTTCACCAACCCGGAGCTCGACGCCAAGATCGCCGCGGCTGACACCGCTGCGAGCCTGGACGAGTCCGTGAAGGCGTACCAGGCCATCGAGAAGGACCTGGTCAACTACATGCCTTCGATCCCGCTCTGGTACTACAAGGTCAACGCGGGCTACTCGGAGAAGGTCCAGAACGTCAAGTACGCCCAGGACGGCGACCCGATCATCGAAGATGTCGAGGTCAAGAAGTAAGTTCCGCCGCGTAATTTCGTTCGACGGATGTGGGCCGGCGGGGAGCCGGCCCGCATCCGGGCCTATACGCAGCGCCCGGGGGGCCCTTTCGCGACGCAGTGACGGAACCGTCACGCGCGTGCGTGGCGAAAGGGCCCGTCCGGCTGCGCCTGCCGCATCTTCTACGGAGGCACGATGGGGCGCTATGTCGCACGACGACTGCTCCAGATGATCCCGGTCTTCTTCGGGACGACCCTGCTCATCTTCTTGATGGTGTACAGCCTGCCCGGCGACCCCGTGGCCGGACTCTTCGGGGACAAGGGCACCGACCCCGCAACCCTGGCCAAGCTCCGCCACGAGCACGGCCTGGACCTGCCGATCCTGCAGCAGTACTGGAACTACATCTCCGGCATCCTGTTCCACTTCGACTTCGGGTCCCAGATCCGCAGCGGCCGTGAGATCACCGAGGTCATCGGCGGCGCCTTCCCGGTGACGCTGCGCCTGGCCCTGATGGCCTTCGCCATCGAGATCGTCCTCGGTCTCGGCCTCGGCATCGTGGCGGGCCTCAAGGCCGGCAAGCTCGCCGACAACCTGGTCCTGATCCTGACGCTGCTGATCATCTCGATGCCGGTCTTCGTGCTCGGCTTCATCGTCAAGTCGGTGTTCGCCTTCCAGCTCGGCTGGATCGACCCCAACGTCAGCAACGACGAGCTGTGGAGCGAACTGCTCGCCCCGGCCATCGTGCTGGGATCGCTTTCGCTCGCCTACGTGGCGCGCCTGACCCGCACCTCGATGGCCGAGAACCTGCGCGCCGACTACATGCGCACCGCGGTCGCCAAGGGTCTGCCCAAGAGCCGCGTCATCGGTGTGCACCTCATGCGCAACTCGATGATCCCCGTCGTGACCTTCCTGGGTACCGACATCGGCGCCCTCATGGGCGGCGCCGTCGTCACCGAGGGCATCTTCAACGTCAAGGGCGTCGGCGGTCTGATCTACGACTCGATCGTCCGCCGCGAGGGCCTGACCGTCGTCGGTGTCGTCACCGTCCTGGTCGTGGTCTACCTGATAGCCAGCCTGCTCGTCGACCTCCTCTACGCGGTCATGGACCCGAGGATCCGGTATGCCTGACATGACCAAGACCGACACCGCGACGGCCGTGAACCCGTCCGCGCAGGCCCCGGTGGAGCCGGCGAAGGCGGAGAAGGCGCGCAGCCTGTGGGGCGACGCCTGGGCCGACCTGCGTCGCAACCCGTACTTCGTCGTCTCCTCCGTGCTGATCCTCATCCTGCTGGTGATCGCCGCCTTCCCGGGCCTGTTCACCAGCGTGGACCCCACCAAGGGCGACCTGGTCCACCACTTCCTGACCAAGCCGGAGCTGGGCAGCGTCGGTTCGCCCGACTGGCTCGGTTACGACGGCCAGGGCCGCAGCGTCTACGCGCGCCTCATCTACGGCACCCGCGCCTCGATCATCGTCGCTGTCGCCGTGACCCTGATCGTCACGGTCGTCGGCGGCATCACGGGCATGATCGCGGGTTACTTCGGTGGTCTCACGGACGCGATCATGTCCCGCGTCACCGACGTCTTCTTCGGCATCCCCTTCCTGCTCGGCTCGATGGTCGTCCTCCAGGCCTTCACCAAGCGCACCGTGTGGACCGTCGTCTTCGCCCTGGCCTTCCTCGGCTGGACGCAGATCAACCGCGTGATGCGCGGTGCGGTCATCACCGTGAAGCAGGCGGACTACGTGCACGCCGCGAAGGCGCTGGGCGCGGGAACCACCCGCATCCTGATCCGGCACATCCTGCCGAACGCCATGGCACCGGTGATCGTGGTCTCCACGATCGCGCTGGGCGGCTACGTCGCCGCCGAGGCGACCCTGTCCTACCTGGGTCTCGGCCTCGCGTCCCCCACCATCTCGTGGGGTGTGGACATCTCCGCCGGTGCCGCGCAGATCCGGGTGGCGCAGCACATCCTGCTCTGGCCCTCGATCATGCTGAGCCTCACGGTCCTCGCGTTCATCATGCTCGGCGAAGCGGTTCGCAACGCCCTCGACCCGAAGCTGCGCTGAGGAGGGCGTAAGTGATCACCATGGACAACACCAGTGCAATTCCCTCCCCGCGTGACGGGGACAAGCAGGGCCCGCTCCTCGAAGTGCGCGACCTCCACGTGGAGTTCCACACCCGCGACGGCGTGGCCAAGGCAGTCAACGGCGTCAACTACAGCGTGAGCGCGGGAGAGACCCTCGCCGTGCTCGGCGAGTCGGGCTCCGGCAAGTCGGTGACCGCCCAGGCCATCATGGGCATCCTCGACATGCCGCCCGGCAAGATCCCGCAGGGCGAGATCCTCTTCCGCGGCGAAGACATGCTGAAGATGACCTTCGAGCAGCGGCGGAAGATCCGCGGCCGGAAGATCGCCATGATCTTCCAGGACGCGCTGTCCTCCCTGAACCCGGTGCTCACCGTCGGCTACCAGCTGGGCGAGATGTTCCGCGTCCACCAGGGCCTGTCGAAGAAGGAAGCCCGGCTCAAGGCCATCGAGCTGATGGACAAGGTGAAGATCCCGGCTGCGAAGCAGCGCGTGGACGATTACCCGCACCACTTCTCGGGCGGTATGCGCCAGCGCATCATGATCGCCATGGCGATCGCGCTGGAGCCGGACCTGATCATCGCCGACGAGCCGACCACGGCTCTCGACGTGACCGTCCAGGCCCAGGTCATGGACCTGCTGGCCGAGCTCCAGCGCGAGCTGAACATGGGTCTGATCCTGATCACCCACGACCTCGGCGTCGTCGCCGACGTCGCGGACAAGATCGCGGTCATGTACGCCGGCCGGATCGTCGAGACGGCCCCGGTGCACGAGATCTACAAGCGCCCGGCGCACCCGTACACCCGCGGTCTGCTGGACTCGATCCCGCGTCTCGACCAGAAGGGCCAGGAGCTCTTCGCGATCAAGGGCCTGCCGCCCAACCTGCTGCGTCTGCCCAGCGGCTGTTCCTTCAACCCGCGGTGCACCGCCGCGCAGGACATCTGCCACTCGGAGGTCCCCGCGCTCGCGGTGGTCAGCGAGCAGGACGGCACCGAGCTGCCGGGCCGCCGCAGCGCGTGCCACTTCTGGAAGGAGCAGCTCCATGGCTGAGCTCACCAAGGACACCACCGAGCGCGAGCCGATCCTCCAGGTCCGCAACCTGGTCAAGCACTTCCCGCTGACCCAGGGCATCCTGTTCAAGAAGCAGGTCGGCGCGGTCAAGGCCGTCGACGGGATCTCCTTCGACCTGTACCGGGGCGAGACCCTGGGCATCGTCGGCGAGTCCGGCTGTGGCAAGTCCACGGTCGCCAAGCTGCTGATGAACCTGGAGCGGGCGACGGCCGGCGAGGTCTTCTACAAGGGCCAGGACATCACCAAGCTGTCCGGGCGCGCCCTCAAGGCGGTCCGGCGCAACATCCAGATGGTGTTCCAGGACCCGTACACCTCGCTGAACCCGCGCATGACGGTCGGCGACATCATCGGCGAGACGTACGACATCCACCCCGAGGTGGCTCCCAAGGGCGACCGGCGCCGCAAGGTCCAGGAACTCCTGGACGTCGTGGGCCTGAACCCGGAGTACATCAACCGGTACCCGCACCAGTTCTCCGGCGGCCAGCGCCAGCGCATCGGCATCGCCCGCGGCCTCGCGCTCAACCCGGAGATCATCATCTGCGACGAGCCGGTCTCCGCGCTCGACGTGTCGGTGCAGGCCCAGGTCATCAACCTGATGGAGAAGCTGCAGGACGAGTTCAACCTGTCCTACGTCTTCATCGCGCACGACCTGTCGATCGTCCGGCACATCTCGGACCGCGTGGGCGTCATGTACCTCGGCAAGATGGCCGAGATCGGTACCGACGCGCAGATCTACGAGCACCCGACGCACCCCTACACCCAGGCGCTGCTGTCGGCCGTTCCGGTTCCGGACCCCGAGGCCCGCGAGGGCCGCGAGCGGATCATCCTCACCGGTGACGTCCCGTCCCCGGCCAACCCGCCGTCGGGCTGCCGCTTCCGCACCCGCTGCTGGAAGGTCCAGGACAAGTGCTCCGTCGAGGAGCCGCTGCTGGCGATCCCGGAGCGCTTCAAGGGGCAGGACACCTTCGCCGCGCACGAGTCTGCCTGCCACTTCGCGGAGGAGAAGGCCGTCCTGGCCGTCTGACCTCCCGCGGCTGCGGCCGTACGGCGTCCAGGGCGCCCGGACCGGATTCCTCCGGCCCGGGCGCCCTCGCCTTTTCCGCCCGGCACGGGCACGCGCCACGCGGTGGGCACCGGACCTGCCTTTGCACCCGGAGGGGTGACAGGGGGCGCGAGCGGGGGTGCAATCGGTCCAACCGGGGGTGTGCCGGACGCTACATGGGGTGACATAGGGCCCAAGTGAGTCTTGGGATCCATAGGAGGCACTCCATGCGCGGAGCCACCCACGCCAAGTGGGCCGCATGTGCGGTGGCCGTCGCCCTCACGGCGACGGCCTGCGGGGGCGACAGCGACAGCAGCGGCGGCGGTGGCGAGGGTGCGGGCATCATCAGCTCTTCGTGGGGCGACCCGCAGAACCCGCTGGAGCCGGCCAACACCAATGAGGTGCAGGGCGGCAAGGTCCTCGACATGCTCTTCCGGGGTCTGAAGCGCTACGACGCGAAGACCGGCGCGGCCGAGAACATGCTCGCCGAGAAGTTCGAGACGACCGACAGCCAGAACTTCACGATCACGGTGAAGAGCGGCTGGAAGTTCAGCAACGACGAGCCGGTCACCGCCCAGTCCTTCGTGGACGCCTGGAACTACGGGGCGGACGTGCGCAACAAGCAGAACAACTCGCCGTTCTTCTCGGACATCGTCGGCTACCAGGACGTGCACCCCGCCACCGGCGAGCCCACCGCCAAGACCATGAAGGGGCTGGTCGTCACGGGCTCCAACACCTTCACCGTCGCCCTGAAGGAGAAGTTCTCCACCTGGCCGCAGACCCTCGGCTACCAGGCCTTCTCCCCGCTGCCCAAGGCCTTCTTCACCGATCACGCCGGCTGGCTCGCCAAGCCCGTCGGCAACGGCCCGTACATGGTGGACTCGTACACCAAGGGCACCGGGATGAAGATGCGCAAGTGGGACGCCTACCCCGGTACGGACAAGGCCCAGAACGGCGGGGTGGACCTCAAGGTCTACACCGACAACAACACCGCCTACACGGACCTGATCTCCGGAAACCTCGACCTCGTCGACGACGTCCCGGCGCAGCAGCTGAAGAACGTCAAGAACGACCTCGGCGACCGGTACATCAACCAGCCGGCCCTCATCATCCAGACCCTCACCTTCCCCCTGTACGACCCGCAGTGGAGCAAGCCGGGCACGGAGAAGGTCCGCCTGGGCATCTCGCGGGCGATCAACCGTGACGAGATCACCAAACAGATCTTCCAGGAGACCCGCACCTCCGCCAAGGACTGGACCTCCCCGGCCCTCGGGGAGAAGGGCGGCTTCTCCGCGACCATCTGCGGCGACGCCTGCGTGTACGACCCCGCCGAGGCCAAGAAGCTCATCCAGGAGGGCGGCGGGCTCCCCGGCGGCAAGGTCACGCTGACCTCCAACGTGGACACCGGATCGCACCGCGACTGGATGGACGCCGTCTGCAACAGCATCAACAACGCGCTCGGCGAGGGCCCGGTGTGCACGGTCAACCCCGTCGGCACCTTCGCCGACTTCCGCAACCAGCAGAGCAGCTACAAGCTGACGGGCCCCTTCCGCTCGGGCTGGCAGGCCGACTACCCGCTGATCCAGAACTTCCTGCAGCCGCTGTACTACACGGGCGCCTCCTCCAACTACGGGAAGTTCAGCAACCCGGAGTTCGACAAGCTCGTCGACCAGGCCAACCAGGAGAGCGACGCGGCGAAGGCGATCGCCACGTTCCAGGACGCCGAGAAGATCCTCGCCGAGCAGATGCCCTCCATCCCGCTCTGGTACCAGAACGGCAGCGCCGGGTACTCCGAGCGGCTCACGGACGTGGCGCTCAACCAGTTCAGCGTTCCGGTCTACGACGAGATCAAGGTCAGCTGACCGGCTGACGGATCACACGGATCCGGGCCTCCCGCCGTGCGGGGGGCCCGCCGAACACCGACACGTGCCCACCCACACACATGGAGCACTCCATGGGACGTTACGTGATCCGGCGGCTGCTCCAGATGATCCCGGTGTTCATCGGCAGCACGTTCCTGATCTTCTTCATGGTGTACGCGCTCGGTGACCCGGTCGCGGCCCTCTTCGGGGACAAGGCACCCGACCCCGCCACCGCCGCGCGCATCCGCAAGGACCTCTTCCTCGACCAGCCCCTGTGGAAGCAGTACCTCCACTACATGGGGCAGATCTTCCAGGGAAACTTCGGCACCGCCTTCAACGGGCAGCCGGTCACCGAGCTGATGGCCAGCGCCTTCCCCGTCACCCTGCGGCTGACCGTCGTCGCGATCGTCATCGAGATCGTCTTCGGCATCACCCTCGGCGTGATCAGCGGACTGCGCCGCGGCAAGGCCGCCGACACCTCCGTACTGGTGATGACCCTCGTCGTCATCTCGGTGCCCACCTTCGTGACGGGCTATCTGCTCCAGTACCTCTTCGGCGTCAAATGGGGCTGGGTCAAGCCCACCGTCTCCCCGGACGCCCCCTTCAGCGAGCTGATCCTGCCCGGCATCGTGCTCGCCCTCGTGTCCCTGGCGTACGTCACCCGGCTCTCCCGCACCTCGATCGCCGAGAACGCCAAGGCCGACTACGTCCGCACCGCCACCGCCAAGGGCCTGCCGCGCCGCAGGGTCGTCACCCGGCACCTGCTGCGCAACTCGCTCATCCCGGTGATCACCTTCATCGGCACCGACATCGGCGCCCTGATGGGCGGGGCCATCGTCACCGAGAGGATCTTCAACATCCACGGCGTCGGCTACCAGCTCTACCAGGGCATCCTGCGCAACAACTCGCCCACGGTCGTCGGCTTCGTGACCATCCTCGTCATCGTCTTCCTGCTGGCGAACCTGCTCGTCGACCTGCTCTACGCGGTCCTGGACCCGAGGATCCGTTATGCCTGACCCCGAGCGCCCCGCAGGCCCCGGCGGCTACGACCCCGTGGGGCCGCGCCCCCATGAGGCCGTGTCCCCCACCGGCCAGGGCGGTCCCATAGACCTGGCCATCGAAGAGGCCGAGAGCGTCGAGGGCATCGAGAAGGACGCGGAGCCCCGCGGTCCCGCCGGCCCCAAGGAGAAGGCCCGCTCGCTGTGGTCCGACGCCTGGCACGAGCTGCGCCGGAACCCGGTCTTCATCATCTCCTCCCTGATGATCCTCTTCCTGATCGTCATCTCGATCTGGCCCCAGCTCATCGCGAGCGGTGACCCCCTCCAGTGCGACCTGTCCAAATCGCAGCAGGGCTCTGCCCCCGGCCACCCCTTCGGCTACGACACCCAGGGCTGCGACGTGTACACCCGTACCGTCTACGGCGCCCGCGCCTCCATCACCGTGGGCGTCTGCGCCACCCTCGGCGCGGCGCTGCTCGGCTCGGCGCTCGGGGGCTTCGCCGGCTTCTTCGGCGGCTGGGGGGACGCCCTGCTCTCCCGGGTCGCGGACATCTTCTTCGGCATCCCGGTGGTCCTCGGCGGCCTGGTCTTCCTGTCCGTCGTCACCAGCACCACCGTCTGGCCCGTCGTCGGCTTCATCGTGCTGCTCGGCTGGCCGCAGGTCGCCCGCATCGCCCGCGGCTCGGTGATCACCGTCAGACAGAACGACTACGTCCAGGCCGCCCGGGCACTCGGCGCCGGAAACGGCCGGATGCTGCTCCGGCACGTGGCGCCCAACGCCGTCGCGCCCGTCATCGTGGTCGCCACCATCGCGCTCGGGACGTACATCGCGCTGGAAGCCACCCTGTCGTTCCTCGGCGTGGGCCTGCGCCCGCCGACCGTCTCCTGGGGCATCGACATCTCCAACGCGGCCTCGCAGATCCGCAACGCCCCGCACATGCTGCTCTACCCGGCGGCCGCACTCAGCCTGACCGTGCTCGCCTTCATCATGCTCGGCGACGCGGCGCGCGACGCCCTCGACCCCAAGCTGCGCTGAGGAGCCCCGCACATGCTGCTCGAAGTCCGCGACCTGCACGTGGAATTCAAGACGCGCGACGGAGTCGCGAAGGCGGTCAACGGCGTCGACTACTCGGTGGAGGAGGGCGAGACCCTCGCCGTGCTCGGCGAGTCCGGCTCCGGCAAGTCGGTGACCGCCCAGGCGATCATGGGCATCCTGGACATGCCCCCGGGCCGGATCGCGGGCGGCGAGATCCTCTTCAAGGGCCAGGACCTGCTGAAGATGAAGGAGGAGGACCGGCGGAAGATCCGCGGCGCCGACATGGCCATGGTCTTCCAGGACGCCCTCTCCTCCCTGAATCCCGTGCTCAGCGTGGGCGCGCAGCTCGGCGAGATGTACGAGGTCCACCGCGGGATGTCCCGCAAGGACGCCAAGGGCAAGGCCGTCGAGCTGATGGACCGGGTGAAGATCCCGGCGGCGAAGCAGCGGGTGGGGGACTACCCGCACCAGTTCTCCGGCGGCATGCGCCAGCGCATCATGATCGCCATGGCGCTGGCCCTGGAGCCCTCGCTGATCATCGCCGACGAGCCGACCACGGCCCTCGACGTGACCGTCCAGGCGCAGGTCATGGACCTGCTGGCCGAGCTCCAGCGCGAGCTGAACATGGGGCTGATCCTGATCACCCACGACCTCGGCGTGGTCGCCGACGTCGCCGACAAGATCGCCGTCATGTACGCGGGCCGGATCGTCGAGGCGGCCCCGGTGCACGAGATCTACCGGGCGCCCGCGCACCCGTACACCCGCGGCCTGCTGGACTCCATCCCGCGCCTCGACCAGAAGGGCCAGGAGCTGTACGCGATCAAGGGCCTGCCCCCCAACCTGCTGGCCATCCCGCCCGGTTGCGCCTTCAACCCGCGCTGTCCGATGGCGCAGGCGGTGTGCCGGACCGACGTCCCGCCGCTGTACGCGGTGACCGGGTCACCGGTGCGGCGGAGCAGCGCCTGCCACTTCTGGAAGGAGTGCCTCCATGGCTGAGTCCCTTCTGGAAGTGAAGGACCTCGTCAAGCACTACCCGCTGACCCGGGGCATCGTCTTCCGCAAGCAGATCGGCGCGGTCAAGGCCGTGGACGGGGTCTCCTTCGACCTGCGCGCCGGCGAGACGCTGGGCATCGTCGGCGAGTCCGGCTGCGGGAAGTCGACCGTCGCCAAGATGCTGGTCAACCTGGAACGGCCTACGGCCGGCGCGATCTCGTACAAGGGCGAGGACATCACCAAGCTGTCCGGGCGCGCCCTCAAGGCGGTCCGGCGCAACATCCAGATGGTGTTCCAGGACCCGTACACCTCGCTGAACCCGCGCATGACGGTCGGCGACATCATCGGCGAGCCGTACGACATCCACCCGGAGGTCGCCCCGAAGGGCTCGCGCCGGCAGAAGGTCCAGGACCTGCTGGACGTGGTGGGCCTGAACCCGGAGTACATCAACCGGTACCCGCACCAGTTCTCCGGCGGCCAGCGCCAGCGCATCGGCATCGCCCGCGGCCTGGCCCTCCAGCCCGAGATCATCGTCGCCGACGAGCCGGTCTCCGCCCTGGACGTGTCCGTGCAGGCCCAGGTGATCAACCTGCTGGAGCGCCTCCAGGACGAGTTCAGGCTGAGTTACGTCTTCATCGCGCACGACCTGTCGATCGTCCGACACATCTCGGACAGGGTCGGGGTCATGTACCTGGGCCGGATCGTGGAGATCGGCACCGACACCCAGATCTACGACCACCCGACCCACCCGTACACCCAGGCCCTGCTGTCGGCCGTACCCGTCCCCGACCCGGAGGCCCGCACCCACCGGGAGCGCATCATCCTCTCCGGCGACGTGCCGTCCCCGGCGGACCCGCCCTCGGGATGCCCCTTCCGCACCCGCTGCTGGAAGGCCCAGGAGCGGTGCGTGGTGGAGGTGCCGCTGCTCGCGGTCCCGGCGGCCTTCCCGTCCGGGCCGGCGGCCCACCCGTCGGCCTGTCACTTCGCGGCGGAGAAGCGGGTGGTCCCGCCGACGGCCTCTCCGCCGCCTCCGCTCACGAAGGAGTAGCTCACGCCGTCGATCATTTCCGGCCACCCGCGGGTATCCGGCGGGGAATCGACGGCTCCGCTGCTCAACGTCGTTTACACGGGGGCAACTTGACCGTTTCTGCCCCGAGATCTGGGGCATGCAGCCTGGATGCCGTGCGGCCGTGCGGGTGCCGACAGCCGGCCGGGGAGGCGTACAGCCCCTCCGGCCGGCCTCCCCGGTGACCCTGTCCATGCGCGGCGTGCGCCCCTTGTGCTGCCGGATTTCGATCGATGCGCTGGTACGGAAAGTTATGATCCGTAGCGCACGGTGGGTATGACTCTCGCCGAGCACGAATCGTGTACCGATGTCCGCTCGACGTGGAGGTGAAACGCCGTGGCACTCTCGATCTCGGCCGTGGTGCTGCTGGCGATCGTCGTATTCCTGCTGGTCCGAAGGTCGGGCCTGAAGGCGGGACACGCGGTGGTCTGTGTGCTCCTCGGTTTCTATCTGGCGAGTTCCACCATCGCCCCGACCCTCAGCCAGCTCACTTCGAACGTGGCCAGCATGATCAGTGGGCTCAAGTTCTAGGACTCGCCTCGTACGCTAGGCGCCATGAACGGTCTTCCCGCCCGTCGTCTGCTCCTCGTGCACGCGCACCCGGACGACGAGTCGATCAACAACGGCGTCACCATGGCCAAGTACGCGGCCGAGGGTGCCCACATCACCCTGGTGACCTGCACCCTCGGCGAGGAGGGGGAGGTCATCCCGCCCGCGCTCGCCCACCTGGCGGCCGACCGCGACGACAGCCTCGGTGCCCACCGCGTCGGCGAACTCGCCGCCGCCATGGCCGAGCTGGGCGTCGGCGACCACCGGTTCCTCGGCGGCCCCGGCCGCTTCCGGGACTCCGGAATGATGGGCGCCCCGCAGAACCACCGCCCGGAGGCCTTCTGGTCCGCCGACGTGGACGAGGCCGCCGCCTACCTCGTGGAGGTGATCCGGCAGGTGCGTCCGCAGGTGCTCGTCACCTATGACCCGGACGGCGGTTACGGGCATCCCGACCACATCCAGGCGCACCGGGTCGCCATGCGCGCGGCCGAACTCGCCGCGGAGGGCGCGTACCGGCGTGACCTCGGTGAGCCGCACGCGGTCGGGAAGATCTACTGGAACCGCGTCCCGCTCTCGGTGGTCGAGGAGGGCTTCGCCAGGCTGAGGGCGGTCGGCGACGCGGCGCCCTTCCCGGGGCTGGCCTCGCCGGAGGACGTGCCGGGGGTCGTCCCCGACGAGCGGATCACCGCGGAGATCGGCGCCGAGGAGCGGTTCGTGGCGGCGAAGGCGGCCGCCATGCGCGCCCACGCCACCCAGATCGCCGTGGACGGGCCCTTCTTCGCCCTCTCCAACGACCTCGCGCAGCCGCTGTTCGCCCGGGAGTACTACGAACTCGTGCAGGGCCGTCCGGGCGCACCGGCGGGCGAGCGCGAGCACGACCTCTTCGCGGGGGTGGACGCGTGACCGGGACGCTGACCCCGGCGCGGATCGCCGGCGGCCTGGGCCTGCTGGTGGTGGGCGCCCTGACCGGCACGGCCGGCTGGCTGGTGGTGGACCTGTGGTTCCCCGGCGGCCTGCTCCTCGCGCTGCTGGCGACCTTCGGACTGTTCCTCGGCGGGCGGATCGCCCTCGGGACCGGACTCGGGGTGGGCGGGGCCGCGGTCGGCTGGTTCCTCGCGTACGTGCTGCTCGGCGCCCCGCGCCCAGAGGGCGACTTCCTGCTCAGTTCGTCCGGAATCGGCCTGTACGCCTACCTTTTGGGTGGAACGGTGCTCGCTGTGATGTGTGCCACGATGCGCGGTCCGCTGGATCGGCCGGTTTCGGCCGCGCGGCCTGCCAAGTGACGTGGTGTCGGACTCCGTAGGGAGTCGGCGCGGCACGAGCGGACCGGGGCCCGAGGGCCGCTTCAGGGGGGTTTGGCGGGGCCTATGAGGAACCAGGGATTCCCTTGGGTCAGTTGCCCGGCGGCGACGGCCAGTATGGTGGACGGGCCGCCGAGCTGCCCGCGCACGGTATGACGGGCGGCGGAGCCAACCGGGAGAACCTGCCTTGAGTCGTGAAACTGACAGTTCGTCCTCCGGGCCCAACGGGCGCGGTGGAGCCGCATACCCCTCGGGTACGCCGCCGTATGGAACCGGCCAGTATCCGTCCACGACTGTGCCACCTGGGCCCGGCGCGTCGACCGCCCCGGAGGAGAACTCTGTGACCTCGAAGCCGTCCACGCCCGATTCCGACGGGCCCAAGACCGAGACCACCCTGACGACCCGGATCCGGATCAACATCCCGGGTTCGCGGCCGATCCCGCCGGTGGTCGTACGCAAGGCGATGGGCAGCGGCTCCGGAGAGGCCGACGCCGCGCCGGACACCCGGCCGACGCCGCAGCAGGCGTCCGAGCCGGCGCCCGGGCGGGCGCCCGAGCCGCCGCTCGCGCAGCGGCCGAAGCCCGTGCCGACCCGGATCGAGGCCGAGCAGGAGCCGGCCGGCGCCCAGGGCGCGGGCGAAGCCGAGGAGCCGGCCAGCAACTGGTTCGCTCCCCGGAAGGCATCCGCCCCGGCCCCCGCGGCCCTCCCGCCGCTGCCCGTCCGGGAGCAGGCCGCGCCGCCCGTGGCCGGCCGGGCCCCGTCGCCCGCTCCGCGGGCCACCCCGCCGGCTCCGGCCGGGCCGGGCGCGGGCTTCCCGCCGCCCGCGCGCACCCAGGCCCCGCCGGTGGCCGACGCGGGCTTCGCCGCGCCGCGCACCCCGCCCCCGCCGGTCGCGGACTACGGTCCGGGCTTCTCCCCGGCCGCCCCCGCACCCGGCGGCCCCGGCGTCGGATCGACCCAGGGCTTCCCGGCGTACGGGAGCGGCCAGGCCGACGGCCCCGTCACCGAGGCGTTCCCCGTCTACGACAGCCAGGCCGACGGCTTCCCCGGCCCCACGGGCGGACCCGGCTTCGGCACCGGCCCCGTCGGCGGCTCCCCGGCCCAGGGGGCGCCGAGCTGGCCCGGACCCGAGGCGGACCGTGTGCCGACCCCGGTCCCGGCGCCCGCCCCGGCCGCCCCGCGCCCGGCGGCCCAGCAGGAGAAGGCCGCCCCCGCCAAGGCCGCCAAGCCCGCCAAGAAGGGCCGCTCCAAGCTGGTCCTCCTCGGCGGCGCCGCCGTGGTCCTCCTCGGCGTGGCCTACGGAGCCGGGCTGCTCCTGAACCACTCCGACGTCCCCAAGGGCACCACCGTCCTCGGCGTAGACATCAGCGGCAGCCGCGACGAGGCCGTGGCCAAGCTCCAGACGGCCTTCGGCGGCCGCGCCACCACCCCGCTCCAGGTCAGCGTCGGCGGCAAGCAGGTCGAGCTGAAGCCCGAGAAGGCCGGCCTGACCCTGGACAGCCAGACCACCGTCCGCAACGCGGCCGGCAGCGACTACAACCCGATCACCGTCATCGGCTCCCTCCTCGGCAACGAGCGCAAGGCCGACGCCGTGCTGCCGGTCGACGAGGAGAAGCTCCAGGTCGCGCTCCAGGAGCTCGCGGGCACCTCCGGTTCGGCCACCGAGGGCACCATCAAGTTCGACACCGGCAAGGCCGTGGCCGTCCCCGGCACCGCCGGCACCACCCTGGACGTGGACGCCTCCGTCCCGCAGGTGACCAAGGCCTTCCGCGACATGGTGGCCACGGGCAAGCCGACCGTGCCCGAGCTGCCGGTCACCACCAAGGCGCCCGTCATCGACCAGGCCGAACTCGACCGGGCCATGAAGGACTTCGCCGAACCCGCGATGTCCGCCAACGCCACGGTCAAGGCCGGCACCAAGTCCATCCCCTTCGGCAGCAAGTCCCTGCCCCGCATCCTCAGCATGCAGCCGGTCGACGGCCACCTCGTCGAGAAGTTCGACCTGGAAGCCCTCAAGCAGACCTACGGGAACGCCTTCGACGGCGTCCTGATCACCCGCGGCGACGGCTCCAAGACCGCCGTCACCCCGCAGGACGTCGCCGGCGCCCTCGTCAAGGCCCTGCGCGGCAAGACGACGGCCGAGCGGACCGCGGTCATCGACACCAACGCGAGCTAGGCAGCCCCACACCGGTGCCCCCGCCCCACCCGGGCGGGGGCACCGTCATGTCCGCCGCATGACATCCGTCATGCGGCACCCACGACGGTCGGCACTGCCGCGCGAGACCCCGTGCGGGCGAATCTTGAGCCATGACGACGACCGCGACACGCACCGCGAAGCCCGCCACCGACACCGTGGTGAGCTTCGAGAACGTGACCAAGAGCTACGGCACCGTCCGGGCCGTCGACGGCCTCTCCCTCTCCCTCCACCCGGGCGAGACCGTCGCACTCCTCGGCCCCAACGGCGCCGGAAAATCCTCCACCCTCGACCTCCTGCTCGGCCTGCGCCCCGCCGACTCCGGCTCCGTCCGGCTCTTCGGCACCACCCCGCGCGAGGCCGTCGCCGCCGGCCGCGTCGGCGCGATGCTCCAGAGCGGCGGCCTGATGGAGGAGGTGACCGTACGCGAAATCGTCGCCCTCGGCTGCTCCCTGCACCCCCGCCCGTACCCGGTGGACGAGGTGCTGGCCCGCGCCGGGGTCGACGGCATAGCCGACCGGATGGTCAACAAGCTCTCCGGCGGCCAGGAGCAGCGCGTCCGCTTCGCCCTCGCCACCGCCGGACAGAGCGACCTGATCGTGCTGGACGAGCCGACCACCGGCATGGACGTGACCTCCCGCCAGGCCTTCTGGGCCACCATGCGGGAACAGGCCGCCCAGGGGCGCACCGTCCTGTTCGCCACGCACTACCTGGAAGAGGCGGACGCGATCGCCGACCGGGTGCTGGTGCTGAACAAGGGCCGGCTGCTGGCCGACGGCACCGCCGCCGAGATCAAGGCCAGGGCGGGCGCCCGGAAGATCTCCTTCGACCTGGACGCCCAGGACCCGGTGGACGAGCAGATGCTCCGCGCCCTGCCCGCCCTCACCGCCTACGAGCGGCACGGCGCGACCGTGCGGCTCCAGTCCCGCGACGCCGACGCGACCGTGCACGCCGTCTACGCGCTCGGGCTCTACCCCCGCAACCTGGAGGTCGCGGGCCTCGGCCTGGAACAGGCCTTCATCGCCCTCACCGAGGAGGCCTCGAAGTGAACGCCCTGATCAAGCTCGAAATCACCCGCGCCCTGCGCAACAAGAAGTACATCTTCTTCACCGTGCTCTACCCGGCCGCCCTCTTCCTGATGCTCGGCGGCACCCTCGACGGCACGACGAAGGTCATGGGCACCGAACTGACCATGCCCGCCTTCTACATGGTC
Organism: Streptomyces sp. NBC_00190; assembly: GCF_036203305.1. GTDB lineage: Bacteria > Actinomycetota > Actinomycetes > Streptomycetales > Streptomycetaceae > Streptomyces. The sequence continues at coordinate 5,126,036 of NZ_CP108131.1, forward strand.
GCCATGGCCTCCTTCGGCGCCCTGACCGCCGTCCTGATGGGCAACAGCGAGCGCATCGCCAAGGAGCGCGAGCAGGGCTGGGTCCGCCAGCTCCGGCTGACCGCCCTGCCCGGCCGCGGCTACGTCCTCGCCAAGACCGCCGGCGCGGGCGTGCTCTCGCTCCCGTCCATCGTGATCGTCTTCGCGGTGGCGGCCGCCGTGAAGGACGTACGGTTCGCCGCCTGGCAGTGGCTCGCCCTCACCGGTGCGATCTGGGCCGGCAGCCTCGTCTTCGCCGCGCTCGGCGTCGCCATCGGCTACCTGGCGAGCGGGGACACCGTCCGCCCCATCACGATGATCTTCTACTTCGGCCTGTCGATCCTCGGCGGCCTGTGGATGCCCACCACGAACTTCCCGCAGTGGCTCCAGACCATCGCGAGCTGGCTCCCCACCCACGCCTACGCGGGCCTCGGCCAGGCCATCGAGCTCGGCGGGGCGCCCCAGGCCAAGGACGTGGCGATCCTCGCGGTGTACTTCGTACTGTTCACCGGTGCCGCCGCCTGGCTGTACCGCAAGGACTCGATGAAGGCATGAACCAGTGGCGCTGACGCAGGAGGACGACGACCGCACGGGGATCGGCAAGCCGCCGGAGAACCACCGCGAGAAGCTGGTGAAGGCGCTCTGGATCAGCGTCTGGCTCTTCTACCTGAGCGCACCCGTCATCGACCTGATCCACGGCGGACACAGCCCCGGGGTCCGGCTGCTCGGCGGCCTGGGCCTCGCGGCCTTCGTCGCCTGGTACCTGGTGCTGGTCTTCCGCACCGCCCGGCAGATGGCGGTCCGCCGGGTCCTGGTCTCGCTCGCGGTGCTCTCCGCCCAGGCCACGGTCCTGTCGCTGACGCTGGGCCGCGAATGGCTCGTGCTCTTCGTCTACGTGTCCATCTCCTCCGGCGCCGCGCTGCCCGGGGAGATCTCCCGTTGGACGGTCCCGGGCGCGACCGCGCTGATGACGGCCACGGCCTTCGCGGTGCCGGGCGGGGAGGACTACCTGGCGGGCCTGCTGATCCCGGCCCTGATGGGCGGCTTCGCGATGGTCGGCATCCGGGCGATGATCCGGACCACCATCGAACTGCGCGAGGCCCGGGCCACGGTGGCGCAGCTCGCGGCCAACGAGGAGCGCCTGCGGCTGGCCCGCGACCTGCACGACCTGCTGGGCCACTCGCTGTCGCTGATCACGCTGAAGAGCGAGCTGGCGGGCCGGATGCTGCCCGGACAGCCCGACGCCGCCGCCCAGCAGGTGGCGGACATCGAGCGGGTCAGCAGGCAGGCGCTGGTCGACGTACGCGAAGCGGTGAGCGGGTACCGGCGGCCCACCCTGCCCGGCGAACTCGCGGGCGCCCGGACCGCGCTGGCCGCGGCGGGCGTGGTGGCGGACATCCCGAAGGAACCGGAGGGCGGTCTTCCGGAAGAGGCGGAGTCGGCGCTGGCGTGGTCGCTGCGCGAGGCGGTGACCAACGTGGTCCGCCACAGCGGGGCCACACGCTGCCGGGTCACGCTGGAGACCCGCCAGACGCTCGCGGGCCCGGTGGCCGAGCTGACGGTGTCGGACGACGGCACGGGCGGTCCGGGCCTGCCCGGCAACGGCCTGACGGGCCTGACCGAACGCCTGGAGGCGGTCGGCGGCACCCTGACGGCGGGCCCGGCCGGAAAGTCCGGCTTCGCCCTCACGGCCCGTGTCCCGCTGGACCTAGGATCAGGATCATGACCTCACGCCCCATCCGCATCCTCCTGGCGGAGGACCAGTCGATGGTCCGCGAGGCCCTCGCCGCCCTCCTCGGCCTGGAACCGGACATCGAGGTACTGGCCCAGGTCGCCCGCGGCGACGAGGTGGTGACGGCGGCGGGCGCGCACGACGTGAACGTCGCGCTGCTGGACATAGAGATGCCGGGCATGACGGGCATCGAGGCGGCCGCGGCCCTCCGCGCCGCCCACCCCGCGATCCGGATCGTCATCCTGACCACCTTCGGCCGCCCCGGCTACCTGCGGGGGGCGATGGAGGCCGGCGCCTCCGCGTTCCTGGTCAAGGACGCGCCGGCCGCGCAGCTGGCGGCCGCCGTACGCAAGGTCCTGGCGGGGGAGCGCGTCATCGACCCCACGCTGGCGGCAGCGGCCCTGGCGGAGGGCGCGAACCCGCTGACGGACCGGGAGCGGGAGGTCCTGCGGGCGGCGGAGTCGGGCGCGACGAACGCGGAACTGGCGGCCCGCCTCCACCTGTCCCAGGGCACGGTCCGCAACTACCTCTCGACGGCGATCCAGAAGCTCGCCGCCCGCAACCGCGCCGAAGCCGTCCGCACGGCCCGCGAAAAGGGCTGGCTCTGACCGGGGCTCCGCCCCAGGTCTTGGAGCTGCGGCTTTGCGGCGCGGGTCCGGGCGGAGCCCGGTTCCGGGAAGGGGCGGGGCGGGGCGGGGGAGAGGCCCCGCGCAGCGGCAACCGCGCCCCGGGCCCGGGTCAGTTCAGCAGAGCGCGAGCGGAGACGGCCTCGGCGCGGATACGGGCCGCCGCATCGGCATCCACCGCCGCCACCACGTCGGCGTACGCCTCCAGCTCGGCCGCGCCCTCCTGGAAGGAACCCCGTTCCACCAGCAGCCGCGCCCGCTCGATCCGCAGCGACGCCGGATGCGACGGCAGCAGCAGCGACAGCTCCACCGCCCACAGCGCCACCCCCGACTGCTCCGGCCGGGCCGAGGCCCACGCCCGGATGTTGGTCAGGATCCGCAGCACGATGTCCAGCGTGCGGGCCGGCGTACGCGGCCCCTGCGCCAGCTCCGCCGGCCCCGCGCCCAAGGACGCGCCGCCCGCGAACGGGTCGACCAGCACGCCCTCCTCCGGGTCCCCGAAGCCCACCACGAAGTGCCCCGGCAGCCCCAGCCCGTACACCGGCGCACCGGCTCGCCGGGCGACCTCCAGCCACACCACCGACAACAGGATCGGCAGCCCCCGCCGACGCCGCAGCACCTCGTGCAGCAGCGAGGACGACAGCCGGTCGTAGTCCGCCGGGGTGCCGTGGAAACCGAGGCGTCCGCCCAGCAGTTCCGTCACCGCCGAGGCCCACGCCCGCCCGCCGCGCAGCCCGTACGGCAGCATCCCGGCCAGCCGGTCCAGCTCGATCTGCGCCCAGTCCATGGCGCGTTCGTCCATCTCCGGGTCCGCCTCCGCGGCCAGCAGCAGGCACAGCAGCGCCAGGTCCGGCCGCTCCGACCGGGCTTCCGCCGCGAACTGCTCCCGCCGGTCCGCCGGACTCACGCCGACGCCCGGTAGTGGTGGTACGTGTGGTGCGGCGCGAAGCCCAGCCCGTCGTACAGGGCCTGCGCCCCCGGATTGTCCGTCTCCACCTGGAGCCACGCCGCCGACGCGCCCTCCTCCAGCGCCCGCCGCGCCAGCGCCGCCATCACCGCCGTCGCCAGACCCTCCCGCCGGTGCGCGGGGTCGACCGTCACCGCCGCGAAGCCGGCCCACCGGCCGTCCACCACGCACCGCCCGACGGCCCGGCCCCCGGGCAGCGCCGCGAACCACACCGACGGGCCCCGGGCCAGCACCTCCCGGGCCACGTCCGGGTCGGCGACCTTCCCGTAGCGCCCCAGCCACTCCTCGTCCGGGACGCGCGTCAGACGCACGTCCCCGGCGGCGGGGGCGTCCACGTCACCCACCGGCGCGAGGGCCCCGATCCGTACCTCCGCCGACACCTCGGCCGCCCAGCCGCGTCGTTCCAGCTCCGCGATCAGCAGCTCCTGGGTGCCGACCGCCCCCGTCGCGGCCTGCACGTACGCCGGAAGTCCTCGTTCCGCGTACCAGGAGGTCACCCGCGCGAGTGCATCGTCCAGCGGTATCCCGGGATCGCCGAGCGGCAGCACCGAATTGGCCCGCCGGGTGAATCCGGCGGCCGCCCGCAGCGTCCACTCGCCCAGCCGCTCGCTCTCCAGCGGCTGCCAGGACCGCGCCCCGACCCGCGAGAGCTCCTCGAAAGAGGCCGCCGGACCCCGTCGGCGGGCCGGCGCGGGCGGCACGACCTTGCCCGCGACCAGCGAGGATTCCGCGATGCGGACGGTCTGGCCGCTCTTTCGTGTGATCAGCAGCACACCCTGGTCCCAGGATGTGAGAACCCCTACCGCGTCCGCGTACTCGGGCACCCCGCTCCGGCCGCGCTCCACCCGTCGTACAGAGACTCGTTTACCCACGTCAGCTGGGGTAATACGGATTTCCAGCAGCCCACCGGCGGTGATTTCCACAGCTCTGTACGCCCCTCCTGTTCGGATCGTGCCCGGGAACGGAGATACTAGGTGCGGGCATCGACGACGCCGCGCTCCCGCGCGATATGGAAAGCCCTACCGAGGAGGAACGAGAGCGTGACCTACGTCATCGCGGAGCCTTGTGTCGACGTCAAGGACAAGGCATGCATCGAAGAGTGCCCGGTCGACTGCATCTACGAGGGCCAGCGGTCCTTGTACATCCACCCGGACGAGTGCGTCGACTGTGGTGCCTGTGAGCCGGTTTGCCCGGTCGAGGCCATCTTCTACGAGGACGACACTCCGGAGGAGTGGAAGGACTACTACAAGGCGAACGTCGAGTTCTTCGACGAGCTCGGTTCGCCCGGTGGTGCCTCCAAGCTCGGCCTGATCGAGCGCGACCACCCCTTCATCGCGGCGCTGCCCGCCGACATCAACCCGTCTCACTGAGGGTTCGCGGCACTAGCGCCACTCGGTCCCGTACGGCCTGCCCGCCGCACGGGACCGAGGTGTTTCCCGACCTTCGCGTCCAGCACCCAGAGAGAGCAGAGACCATCGTGGCCGCAGTATCCGACCGTCTTCCCGCCTTCCCCTGGGACAAGCTGGAGCCGTACAAGGCGACGGCGGCGGCCCACGCGGACGGCATCGTCGACCTGTCGGTCGGCACGCCCGTGGACCCGGTGCCGGAGCTGATCCAGCGCGCCCTGATCGGCGCCGCGGACTCCCCGGGCTACCCGACCGTGTGGGGGACGCCCGCCCTGCGCGACGCGATCACGGGCTGGGTGCGCGGGCGCCTCGGCGCGAGCGCCGCCGGGCACCGCAACATCCTGCCGGTCGTCGGCTCCAAGGAGCTGGTGGCCTGGCTGCCGACCCAGCTGGGCCTCGGAGCCGGGGACAAGGTCGCCTACCCCCGGCTCGCCTACCCGACGTACGAGGTCGGTGCGCGGCTGTGCGGCGCCGAGGCGGTCGTCTACGACGACCCGACCGAGCTCGACCCGGCCGGCGTGAAGCTGCTGTGGCTCAACTCCCCGTCCAACCCCACCGGGCAGGTCCTCTCCAAGGAGGAACTCATCCGGATCGTCGCCTGGGCGCGCGAGCACGGGATCCTGGTTTTCAGCGACGAGTGCTACCTGGAGCTGGGCTGGGAGGCCGAGCCCGTCTCCGTCCTCCACGACGACGTGTGCGGGGGCTCGTACGAGGGCCTCGTCGCCGTCCACTCGCTCTCCAAGCGGTCCAACCTGGCCGGCTACCGGGCGGCGTTCGTCGCCGGTGACGCGGACGTGCTCGGCGAGCTGCTGGAGATCCGCAAGCACGGCGGCATGATGACCCCCGCCCCGGTGCAGGCGGCCACCGTCGCGGCGCTCGGCGACGACGCGCACGTCGAGGAGCAGCGCGGCCGCTACGCCGCCCGCCGCGCGGCGCTGCGCGGCGCCCTGGAAGCGCACGGTTTCCGCGTCGAGCACAGCGAGGCGAGCCTCTACCTCTGGGTGACCCGGGACGAGCCCTGCTGGGAGACGGTCGCCTACCTCGCGGGCCTGGGCATCCTGGTCGCGCCGGGCGACTTCTACGGCGAGGCGGGCGCGCGGTTCGTGCGCGTGGCCTTCACCGCCACCGACGAGCGCGTCGAGGCCGCCGTCAAGCGCCTCGGCTGAGGACCTCCCCGCACAGCCCGAAGGGGCCGGGAGTTCGTGCTCCCGGCCCCTTCGGTGTGCCCGCGGCGGATCAGCCGCCCAGCGGCAGACCACCGGGCAGGCCGCCCGGCAGGCCACCGGGCAGCCCGCCGCCGGCCAGCGGCAGCTGCTGCGTGGTGGGCAGCCCGCCGAGCAGTCCGGTCGCCTTACCGGCCACGTCGGCGGCGGGGGCGGCGGCCGGCAGGGCCTCGGTCGCAGCACCCGCGGCGTCCGTGGCGGCACCGGTCACGGCCGAGGCGTCGGCGGCGTCCGGGGCGGTCAGTGCGCCCAGCTGCGGCACGGACTCCAGACCGGCGGCGCTGGCCGCGCCGGCGGCACCGACCACGGGCGCTGCCCCGGCTGCGACGAGCAGCGCGGCACGGGCGATCCGACGGGTCAGGGGGAGAGACATGTTGCTCCTAAGCGGTAGCGGCTGAGTACGCCATGTACAACCGCTCGTGGGGCGGGTGGAGTTGCGGCTCCGGTGGGTAAAGGATCTGTAACGCATCGTTTAATCGGCTTCCGCGACAAGCGCATTGGATGCGCGCCCACCAGGCCTTCTGTGCTTCCGGGACCCTCGCGGACGGGTCGTTCGGCCACCCCCGCACGAGTGATCACTCGTACGCCTGCCCGCGCCTCAGCGGGCGATGAAGATCCGTACCTCGTCGGCTGAGGAGCTCTCCGGACCGCCGCCGGACGTGCCGCGCCCGCCCTTCCGCTGCCACTCGCCCCGGTCCTGCCCGCCGGTCCATCCCTTGCCCGCGTACGAGACCCGGGCGATGCCCAGCTCGTGCGACCGGGCCACCGCCCAGTGCGCCATCGCCCGGCCGCGGCGCGCCTCACCGGGCCCGCCGTCCTGCTTCAGCCGCAGGGTGATCTCGGGCTCCGCGGCCCCGCCCGGGGCCGTCCGGCCGGCAGGCGCACCGTTTCCGCCAGTTCCCAGGACCTCCTTGCCGAAGGCGCGGACCAGCTCGGCCTTCACCTTCTCCGGATCGCCGTGCTGCGGGACCGGGCCCGCGCAGGACAGCGTGCCGCTCTCGCCGAAGGTCGCCGTCAGCACCGTCGCGTCCGACTCGTGCTTCGCGTACGCCTGCGGGAAACCGCTGCGCTGCACCTTCTGCGCGGCCACCGTCAGCGGCATCCGCGAATACCCCGGAACGTCCGCGAGGTGGTCGTAGAAGATCCCGGCCGAGTACACGGGGTCCATGATCTGCTCCGGCGTGCCCCAGCCCATCGAGGGCCGCTGCTGGAACAGGCCCAGCGAGTCCCGGTCGCCGTGGTCGAGATTGCGCAGCGCCGACTCCTGCATCGCGGTCGCCAGCGCGATGGTCACAGCCCGGTCCGGCAGCCCCTTGGAGATGCCGACGGCGGCTATCGTCGCCGCGTTCGCCGCCTGTTCCGGGGTCATCTCGTACTCCTGCTCGCCGCCGGCGGACGCGGCGGCCGTGCAGTGCGGGGCGCCGACGCCGCCGTTGGAGTACCGCTGGACGGCGAAATAGCCGATCACCGCGAACAGGACGAGCAGACCCACGGCCGTACGGAGCGGCCTGCGGCGACGGGGGCGAGGATCACGGTTCTCGGGCACGCGGCCCACCGTACTTGAGCCATATGACGCGTCCAGCGGCCGGACGTCCGAGGCTCCGCCCGTGCCCGGGGCGTTAGGGTCGGTCCATGCCCGAATCCGAGCTGGACCTCACCCAGGACGCCGCCGAGCTGACCGCCCGGCTCGTCGACATTCCCTCCGTGAGCGGCGACGAGAAGGTACTCGCCGACCTCGTGGAACACGCGCTGCGGGCCCTGCCGCACCTCACCGTGGACCGCTTCGGCAACAACGTCGTCGCCCGCACGCACCTCGGCCGCGCCGAGCGCGTCGTACTCGCAGGCCACCTCGACACCGTTCCGATCGCCGACAACGTCCCCTCCCGCCTCGACGAGAACGACGTCCTGTGGGGCTGCGGCACGACCGACATGAAGTCCGGTGTCGCCGTCCAGCTGCGCATCGCGGCGACCGTCCCCGAGCCGAACCGGGACCTCACCTTCGTCTTCTACGACCAGGAGGAGGTCGCCGCCGACCTCAACGGGCTCGGCAAGGTCGCCGAGGCCCATCCCGACTGGCTGACCGGCGACTTCGCGGTGCTGCTGGAGCCTTCCAACGCGGAGGTCGAGGGCGGCTGCCAGGGCACGCTGCGCGTCCTGCTGCGCACGGCCGGCGAGCGCGCCCACTCCGCGCGCAGCTGGATGGGGGCCAACGCCATCCACGCGGCGAGCCCGATCCTGGCCAGGCTGGCGGCGTACGAGCCCCGCAAGCCGGTCATCGACGGCCTGGAGTACCACGAGGGCCTCAACGCGGTCCGCATCGAAGGCGGCGTCGCCAACAACGTCATCCCCGACGCGTGCACGGTCACGGTCAACTTCCGCTACGCCCCCGACCGCAGCGAGGCCGATGCGCTGGCCCACGTTCGGGAGGTCTTCGCGGACTGCGGCGTCGCCGAGTTCGTGGTCGACGACCACTCCGGCGGCGCGCTCCCCGGTCTCTCCCACCCGGCGGCGGCGGCCTTCATGGAGGCGGTCGGCGGCCGCGCCATGCCGAAGTTCGGCTGGACGGACGTCTCCCGCTTCAGCGCGCTGGGCGTCCCCGCGGTGAACTACGGGCCGGGCGACGCCCTGCTGGCCCACAAGGTCGACGAGCGCGTCGAGACGAAGGCGATCCTGCACTGCGAGGAACGACTCCGTGCCTGGCTGACCGACTGAATTCCGCTTCCCGTCACCTTCGTGCGCCTAATCTGATCCAACGATCAGCAGGAGGGAGCACGTCATGGGCAACCGCGGTAATCCTGATGGGGACGCTCAGCGCCGGCCCGAGGAGCAGCAGCTCGGGCCGGTGCTGAGGAGGCGGAGCCAGATCAAGGCGGGCAGCACGACGGACCAGCGGCTGCTGGATTCGGCCGGTCCCTCCGAGTGGGTGCACACCGATCCCTGGCGGGTCCTGCGCATCCAGTCGGAGTTCATCGAGGGCTTCGGCACGCTCGCCGAGCTGCCGCCCGCGATCAGCGTGTTCGGCTCGGCCCGTACGCCCGCCGGTTCACCGGAGTACGACGCCGGGGTGCGGATCGGCAGCGCGCTCGTCGACGCGGGCTTCGCGGTGATCACCGGTGGCGGTCCGGGTGCGATGGAGGCGGCCAACAAGGGCGCCCGCGAGGCGAACGGCATCTCGGTCGGACTCGGCATCGAGCTCCCCTTCGAGCAGGGGCTCAACGAGCACGTCGACCTCGGGCTGAACTTCCGGTACTTCTTCGTGCGCAAGACGATGTTCGTGAAGTACAGCCAGGGCTTCGTGGTCCTGCCCGGCGGCCTCGGCACGCTGGACGAGCTGTTCGAGGCGCTGACCCTGGTCCAGACCCAGAAGATCACCCGCTTCCCGATCGTGCTGTTCGGCACCGAGTACTGGAGCGGCCTGATCGACTGGCTGAAGAACACGGTGATCGCGCAGGGCAAGGCCTCGGAGAGGGACCTGTACCTCTTCCACGTCACGGACGACGTGGACGAGGCGATCGCGCTGGTGACGAAGGAAGTCGGCAAGTAGGACCGAGCCGCGCGAGCCCCCGGCGGACGACCGCCGGGGGCTCGCGGGCTCTCGCCCCAGGTGCGGCCGCGGGTCACCGCCCGGCCCCGAGCGGACTCAGGCCAGCCCGCGGCGGGCGACGGCCGGGGGGCGGTGGCCCTGGATGGAGCGGACCATGTCCAGGATCTGCTTGGTCTCCGCGACCTCGTGGACGCGGTAGACCTGGGCGCCCAGCCAGGCCGAGACGGCCGTTGTGGCCAGGGTGCCCAGCAGGCGCTCCTTGACCGGCTTGTCGAGGGTCTCGCCGACGAAGTCCTTGTTGGACAGGGAGACCAGGACCGGCCAGCCGGTGTCGGTCATCTCCGACAGGCGGCGCGTGGCCTCCAGGGAATGGCGGGTGTTCTTCCCGAAGTCGTGGCCCGGGTCGATCATGATCGCGTCCCGGCGGACGCCCAGCGCGGCCGCCCGCTCCGCCAGGCCGACCGTGACGCGCAGGATGTCCTCCATCACATCCTCGTACTGGGTCCGGTGCGGCCGGGTCCGCGGCTCGACCCCGCCCGCGTGGGTGCACACCAGCCCGGCCCCGTGGCGCGCCGCGACCTCCGCCAGCCTGGGATCCACCCCGCCCCACGCGTCGTTCAGCACGTCCGCCCCGGCCTCGCACACGGCCTCGCCGACCTCGTGCCGCCAGGTGTCCACGCTGATCACCACGTCCGGGTGGCGGCGCCGGACCTCCGCCACGAAGCCGACCGTCCGCCGCGCCTCCTCGGCTGCGTCCACGTGCTCGCCCGGGCCGGCCTTGACGCCGCCGATGTCGATGATCGCGGCGCCCTCGGCGACCGCCTGTTCGACCCGGTCCAGCGCCGGCTCGTCGCGGAACGTCGCGCCCTGGTCGTAGAAGGAGTCCGGAGTCCGGTTCACGATGGCCATGATCACCGGCTCGTGGGTGTCGAACTCGCGCCTGCCCAGTCGCAGCATCCTGCTCTTTCCTCCTTCGGCGGCCCTCGCGCCTCGCCTGCGACCTTAACCTGGTGGCCGGAGTCTCTCAGGGGAGTTGATCGTGTTCTTCTTCTTGATGATCGCGCTGGTCGTGGTCGTGGCAGCGGTCACCCTGGCGGTGATCGGCGGTGGCTCGGAGGCCGTCCTGCCGGAAGCGGAGCCGGACCGGGTGGCCGACGGGCTGCCGGAGACCCGGCCCGTCGTACGGGAGGACATCGACGCGCTGCGGCTGCCGGTCGCGCCGCGCGGATACCGGATGGCCGAGGTGGACGACGTACTGGAGCGGCTGGCGGCCGAGCTGGCCGAGCGGGACGCGCGGATCGCGCAGCTGACGGCCGCGGCGGCCGCCCCGGCGGGCCCGTCGGACGCGGCCGGGACCGTCGACCTCACCAAGGGCGGTGAGCGGTGACTGGCACCGTGGCGGGCCCGGACGGGCTGCTGCGGTGCCCGTGGGCGCTGTCCACGGAGGATTACGTCGCCTACCACGACACCGAGTGGGGCCGCCCCGTGCACGGCGACGACGCGCTGTACGAGCGGCTGTGCCTGGAGGCCTTCCAGTCGGGGCTGTCCTGGCTGACGATCCTGCGGCGGCGGGAGGGGTTCCGCAAGGCCTTCTCCGACTTCTCGATCGCGGCGGTCGCGGAGTTCGACGACCGCGACGCGGAGCGGCTGCTGGCCGACGAGGGGATCATCCGCAACCGGGCCAAGATCGAGGCGACCCTGGCCAACGCGAAGGTCCTGGCCGGCTGGGAGCCGGGCGAGCTGGACGCACTGATCTGGTCCCACGCCCCCGGGAAGCCGGGCCCGGCCCCGCACACGGTCACCGAGGTGCCGGCGGTCACCCCGGAGTCCACCGCCCTGGCCAAGGCCCTGAAGAAGGCGGGCATCCGCTTCGTCGGCCCCACCACGGCCTATGCCCTCATGCAGGCCTGCGGCCTGGTCAACGACCACCTGATCGACTGCGCCTCCCGCGAGGCCTGAGCCTCGCGGGAGCAAAGGGGCCTCAGCGGCCGAGGTACTTCGGCGGCTGCTTCGCGAGGAAGGCCTGGACGGCGATGGCGTGGTCCTCGGAGGCTCCGGCGCGGGTCTGGACGACGTCCTCGCGCTCCAGCGCCTCGGTGAGGGAGTGGGTGGCCCCGTACGCCAGGGACTCCTTCAGGGCCGCGTAGGCGACCGTGGGGCCCGAGGCCAGCGCGCGGGCCACGGCCTCGGCCTCGGCGGGCAGGGAGTCCGAGGGGACCAGGCGGTTGACGATGCCGAGGTCGTACGCCTCCTGGGCCTTGACCGAGCGCGGGAAGAGCAGCAGGTCCGAGGCGCGGGAGGCGCCGATCAGGCGGGGCAGGGTCCACGAGACCCCGGAGTCGGCGGTCAGCGCCACCCCGGCGAACGAGGTGTTGAAGGACGCGGTGTCGGCGACGACCCGGAAGTCCGCCGCCAGCGCGAAACCGAAGCCCGCTCCGGCCGCGACCCCGTTCACGCCGGCCACCACGGGCTTCGGCATCTCCGTGATCGCCCGGACGATCGGGTTGTAGTGCTCGGAGACCGTGTTCATGGTGAGCGAGGTGCCGGTCTCGCGGTCCGACAGCAGGTTCCCGACGTGCTCCTTGAGGTCCTGGCCCACGCAGAAGGCCCGGTTGCCGGCCGCCGTGAGCAGGACGGCCCGTACCGCGGTGTCCGCGGCCGCCGCCTGGACCGCGTCGCGCAGCGCGACCTTGGCCTCGGTGTTCATGGCGTTCATCGCGTCCGGGCGGTTGATCGTGATGGTCGCGAGTCCGTCGTTCACTTCGTAGAGCACGCTGTCGGCCATGGCAGGGGCTACCCCTTCGTCGCGGGATGGTTACCGGCCGGTACCGGCCGGGTGCAAGGGCCAGCATGGCGGACCGGAGCGCACGCGCGCGTGTGATGTGCGTCAAAGAAAGCGGACGCGGTTCGCGCGGTGCGGCGGCGAAGTATCGCAGGCGGGTCCCCGAAATGAGTGGTTTTGGCCGAGCGCGTTGCCCAATCGTTCACGGGCGATGTTGGTCATCGGGTCCTGACATGCGGGATAATGGCTTGGAAGCAATGTGTTCGATGCCGGGTACTAGGCGCCTGAATGGGGCCGTCGGCTGACGATGAGCTGGTTTCAGGAAGGGGAACGAGCATGGCGGCCATGAAGCCGCGGACGGGCGACGGCCCGCTCGAGGTCACCAAGGAGGGGCGGGGCATCGTCATGCGCGTACCGCTCGAGGGCGGCGGTCGGCTTGTCGTCGAGCTGACGCCGGACGAGGCGGACGCCCTGGGTGACGCCCTGAAGAAGGTCGTCGGCTGAATCGTCGGCACCATCTGCGTTCTGCATTCTCTGCGCTGCCCCGACCGCGATCTGCGGCCGGGGCAGCGTTGTGTCGTCCTCCAGGCCGCCCCATCCCCTTCCGGAGCCACGCCGTGACGTTCTCCCCGCCCGCGCCGCCCGCCTTCGCCGACTGCACGCCGCGTCAGAAGGCGGCCCGGGTCCTCTCCGACGTCCTGGCGCCGGCGAACTTGGTGGTGGCCCTCCTCCTGCTGATCGGCTGGCACAGCACCACCTCGTGGTCCGGCCTCGGCTGGGGGCTGCTCGCCGCGCTGTTCTGCGGCGCCGTCCCGATCGGGATCATCGTGCTCGGGGTCCGCCGCGGGGCGCTGACCGACCAGCACATCCGCGTACGGCGCCAGCGCGTGGTCCCGATGGCCCTGAGCCTGGTCTCCGTCGGCGCCGGGATCACCCTGCTGTACGGGCTCGACGCCCCCGAGGACGTCTTCGCGCTCGTCGTGGCGATGCTCGTCGGCCTCGTGTCGTCCCTGCTGGTCACCGTCGGCTGGCAGATATCCATCCACATGTCGGTGGCCGGCGGCTCCGTGATGATCCTGGCGCTCGTCTTCGGTCCGTCCGTGCTCCCTGCGGCGCTGATCGCCGCCGCCGTCGGCTGGTCCCGGCTGGCCCTGCGGGCGCACACGGCCGCCCAACTGCTCGCCGGCGCCGCCCTGGGCGGTACGGCGGCGCTCACCTTCTCCCTGGTGCGCTGAGACGCACGTACGGGGCACGCGGGGGCGGGGGACGCGGCGCGGGGCTCAGCGCCGCACGGCGCACAGCAGCCCGTCGCCCACCGGGAGCAGGGCGGCCTCCAGCGCGGGGCTCTCCCGGACGGCGCGCAGCAGTTCGCGGACGCGCAGCACCTCCACCGGCTGGGCCGCGGAGTCGACCGTACGGCCTTCGGAGAAGACTCCCTCGAAGCACACCAGTCCGCCGGGGCGCAGCAGACGCAACGATTCAGCAAGGTAGTCGAGGGACTCGGCCGGGTCGCCGTCGCAGAAGACGAGGTCGTACCCGCCGTCGGCGAGGCGGGGGAGCACGTCGAGTGCGCGGCCGGGGATGAACCGCGCGCGGTTGCCCGCGAAGCCCGCGGCGCGGAAGGCCTGGCGGGCGAAGGCCTGCCGGTCCGCTTCGGGATCCACCGTGGTCAGCACCCCGTCGGGGCGCATTCCGTGGAGCAGGTGGATGCCGGAGACGCCGGTTCCGGTACCGATCTCGGCGACCGCCTTGGCGTCCGCGGTGGCTGCCAGCAGGCGCAGCGCGGCCCCGGTGCCGGGAGAGACGGAGCGCAGGCCCGCTTCCCTGGACCGGTCGCGGGCCCATCGCAGAGCGTCGTCCTCGGCGACAAACGCGTCGGCGAACGCCCAGCTCGTCTGCCGGTTGCCGGTAATGACCCTCTCCTGTCCCCATAGTTGGCGCAACGGTGACTGTATCCGTTGACGTCGGGAACCCGCAGATGGGACCGGGCGTTGTGAAGGGTGTGGGCGGGATAAGAAGGGACGGTGCCGGGCAGATCGGCAGTCCAGGACCGCTCCGCGGCTTAAGACTCGCGTAAAGATACTGCAAAAATGCTTATCCGGAGCTGACAGAGGGGGTGGCTATGGTAGGGACTCCACTGGACACCACCAGAGCCGACAGGGGAGGTGCGGCTGCGCCTGTGGATCGTGGGGGCGTGTTCAGACGCCTCTTCTGGTCGGCGGGTGAGCCGAAATCCGTGACCGACATTGCTGACAGCTTCCACACCGCCGCCGCAACCACCGCGACCTTTGCCGCCGATGCGGGCTCCCAGGCGTGGACCCCTCCCTCATGGGAGGAGATCGTCAGCACGCACAGTGCGCGGGTCTACCGCCTCGCCTACCGGCTGACGGGTAACCAGCACGATGCCGAGGACCTGACCCAAGAGGTCTTCGTCCGCGTCTTCCGCTCGCTGTCCACGTACACGCCCGGCACGTTCGAGGGCTGGCTGCACCGCATCACCACGAACCTGTTCCTGGACATGGTCCGCCGCAAGCAGCGGATCCGCTTCGACGCGCTCGCCGACGACGCCGCCGAGCGGCTGCCCAGCCGCGAGCCCTCCCCGCAGCAGGTCCTGCACGACACGCACTTCGACGCGGACGTCCAGCAGGCGCTGGACACCCTCGCGCCCGAGTTCCGCGCGGCCGTGGTGCTGTGCGACATCGAGGGCCTGTCCTACGAGGAGATCGCCGCCACGCTCGGCGTGAAGCTCGGTACCGTGCGCAGCCGTATCCACCGGGGCCGTTCGCACCTGCGCAAGGCGCTCAAGCACCGCTCTCCCGCGGCCCGCGCCGAGCAGCGCGCGCTGGCCGGAGCGGCCGTCGGTGCGCCGGGCGCCGGGAGAGAGGGCGGAGCCGAGTGAGCGGAGTCAGTCCGTCCCCCGCCGAACAGCACCTGGGTGACCGGCTTGCCGCCCTGGTGGACGGCGAGCTGACGCACGACGTGCGTGAGCGCGTCCTGGCCCACCTGGCCACCTGCGCCAAGTGCAAGGCCGAAGCCGATGCCCAGCGTCGCCTGAAGACCATGTTCGTGGAGAGCGCGCCGCCGCCGCTGTCCGCCGGCCTGCTGGCCCGGCTGCAGGGGCTGCCGGGTGGCGGCCTCGACGGGCCGTCGGGGCTGTCGGGACCGTCCGGCTCCGCGGATCCGCACGGCAGCTCCGGTCTCCCGGGTCGCTCCGGCAACGACCCGCTCGCCTCGTTCGCGTACGCGTTGCCGACGGCCGCCGGGCCGCGTCAGGACGGCTTCCGGATCCACGAGGTGGGCCGTCCGCGCCGCCGGTTCGCCTTCGTCGCCGCCGGGGCCGTGTCGCTGGCCGCGATCGCGCTGGGCGGCGCGATGCCCCTGGAAGGCGCGGACCCGAACGTGCGGGGTACGACGCACCCGGCCGGGCCCGCACCCGCGTCCAGGCCCGGCCCCGCCGTGTCCGTGGCCGACGCGTCCGTCCGCGACCGGCCGCCCACGCCGGCCGGGGTACCGCTCCTCCTGTCGACCGTCACGCCCCCGCTCCCGCCGCTCCACCCCTCCGTGCAGAGTTCGGCCCGCCCGGTCTCACTGCTGCGCTGACCGGGGACCTGATTGAATCTGCGGCACATGCGGATAGGTACGCGGGGAGCGCCCATGGCCGACAGGCAGCAGACCGATCCGGCTCCACAGTGGTGGAGCCGGCCCGACGGCACGGCGGACGCGCGCCGCGAAGGGGTCCCCTCCCCGCGGCCCGAAGGCGTGACCGACGGCGAAGCCCAGGACGAAGACCGGCCCGCGCCCCAGGACGAGGCCCGGGCCGACGCGCAGGCGGCGGTCCGTGCGGTGCGCTACGACCCCTGGGGCGACCAGCCGTTGCAGGCCGTGGACCGGGGCAGGCGTGGCCCCGGCTTCCGGCTGTGGCAGGTCGCGGCCCTCGCCGCGGGTACCGCCCTGCTGGCCGGCGGGATCGGCGGGTACCTCGGCGTGCTCGCCGAGCGGCAGAGCAGCACCCGCCTGGAACTGCCCCAGGCGGCCGTCGCCGACAAGGGCCGCGCGCCGGAGAGCGTCGCGGGCATCGCGGCCACGGCCCTCCCCGGCGTGGTCACCCTGCACGTGCGGGGCGCGTCGAGCAGCGGCACCGGCACCGGCTTCGTACTCGACCAGCAGGGCCACATCCTGACCAACAACCACGTGGTCGCCGACGCCAAGGAGATAACGGTCACCTTCAGCACCGGCGAGAGCGTCACCGCCGAGCTGGTGGGCCGCGACTCCGGGTACGACCTGGCCGTGGTCAAGGTCAGCGGGGTGCGGGGGCTCCAGCCGCTGAGCCTCGGCAACTCCGAGAACGTGAAGGTCGGCGACCCGGTGGTGGCCATCGGGGCCCCGTTCGACCTGTCCAACACCGTCACCGCCGGCATCATCAGCGCCACCGGCCGGCCGGTCACCGCGGGCGGCGACAAGGGCGACGGCAGCGACATCAGCTACGTGGACGCCCTCCAGACCGACGCCCCCATCAACCCCGGGAACTCCGGCGGCCCCCTCCTCGACGCAAAGGCCCACGTGGTCGGCATCAACAGCGCGATCCGGGGCGCCGACAAGGACGATCCCGCGCGGCAGGGCGGCTCCATCGGGCTCGGTTTCGCCATTCCGATCAACCAGGGCAAGCGCGTCGCCGAGGAGCTCATCCGCACCGGCCGCGCCACGCACCCCGTCATCGGGGTCACCCTGGACATGCAGTACACGGGTGACGGCGCCCGGGTCGGGGACAAGGGCGAGGACGGCAAGCCGGCCGTGACCGCCGGCGGCCCGGCCGCCCGCGCCGGAGTCAAGGCCGGCGACGTGATCACCAAGGTCGACGGCCAGCGCGTGCGCGGCGGTGACGAACTGATCATCAAGATCAGGGCCCACCGCCCGGGGGACCCGCTGACCCTCACCGTGCTCCGCGAGGGCCGCGAGCGGACACTCGAAGTGGTCCTCGGATCGGCAGACGGCTCTTAGGAGCACTGGGGTACCGTGTGTCCGGGCCCGCAGTGAAGAGAGCCGAGGAGCGGCAAGGTGTTCAACGACATAGGAGCACTCGAACTCGTCACGATCGTGGTGCTCGCCATTCTCGTCTTCGGCCCGGACAAACTGCCCAAGGTCATTCAGGACGTGACGGGCGTCATCCGGAAGATCCGTGCGTTCTCGGACAGCGCCAAGCAGGACATCCGCTCCGAACTCGGCCCGGAATTCAAGGACTTCGAGTTCGAGGACCTGAACCCGAAGACCTTCATCCGCAAGCAGCTGACCGAGAACGAGGACCTCAAGGAGCTCCGCAGCAGCTTCGATCTCCGCAAGGAGCTGAACGACGTCACCGACGCCGTCAACAGCAAGGAGACGGACCTCCCGTCGGCCGCCACGCCCGGCGACGGCACCGGTCCCGACCTGCTGAAGAAGCCCGCCGCGCCCGCCTCCGACCAGCGCGCCCGCTTCGACGCCGACGCCACCTGACGCGCGACCTGCCCGGCGATCGGGGGTGGGATGGCTATCCTCCATGAGTCCGGATCCAGGATGCCCGCGGGGGGCTGGCCGTTCCGGACCCCACGGAACGAGAGGCCGCTCAGATGGAGACGACGAGCAGTAGTCGGGTAGGGGCGCAGACCGCCGATACGCCCGCCCACGCCGCCGCACCCGCGCAGGAACCGCAGACCACCACGCAGCCGCAGGAGGCCGCCGCTCCCGTCCCGGCGGCCCGCCGGACGGCCGGGGGGTTCCTGGCGGCCGACTTCCCCTGGTACGGGCTGGACGGGGCCTTCACCGGCCCCCGCTGGCTCATGCAGGTCGGCACCGGCGCCGACGGCACCGTCGAGCACGGATCCACCGGCCACGGCGACGAGCCGTCCGCCCGCGGCGAGATCGCCACCGGTGAGAAGGAGCGCTTCGCGGTGGTCGTCACCGTCGCGAGCAACCCGGTCCGGCGCAGCGGCGACGGCACCGGCACCCTGGAGGCCACCTCGGTCTCCTCGGCGGCCTGGCTGGCCGGGTCGGGGCTGCTGGCCTACAGCTGGCCCGGGCAGATGGACCACTCCCTGCGCAGCGACTGGCTCGACCAGCAGACCGAGGCCGCGTGGGAACTCGCGGACGATCTCGCGGGGCCGGACTGGTCGACGCTGTCGCTGCCGGTGGACGGGGAGCCGACGCCGTTCCACTACCGCGAGTCGGAGTTCGGCTGGGTGCTCGCCGGGTCCACCAGCAGCGGGGTGCACCTCGGCGCCTACGGCCGGGGCATGAGCGCGTACGGCCTCGGCTTCTCGGTCATCGGCGACCTGGCGGCGTACGAGTAGGGGTCGCGCGGGCAACGCGAAGGGGCGCCGCTCGTCGAGCGGCGCCCCTTCGCGTGCGCGGCGGGAATCAGAACTTGTTGCGCGGGGTGATGCCGAGCGACATGCCCGACAGGCCGCGCGCGCGGCCGCCCAGCTTGCCAGCGATCGACCGCAGGGCAGCGCCCGCCGGGGAGTCGGGGTCGGACAGCACGACGGGCTTGCCCTCGTCGCCGCCCTCGCGCAGCCGGACGTCGATCGGGATGGAGCCCAGCACCGGCACCGTCGCGCCGACCGTCTTCGTCAGCCCGTCGGCGACCTTCTGGCCACCGCCCGAGCCGAAGACGTCCACCATCTCGTCACAGTGCGGGCACGGCAGGCCCGACATGTTCTCGACGACGCCGACGATCTTCTGGTGGGTCTGCACGGCGATCGAGCCGGCCCGCTCCGCGACCTCGGCGGCCGCCTGCTGCGGCGTGGTGACGACCAGGATCTCGGCATTCGGCACCAGCTGGGCCACCGAGATCGCGATGTCACCGGTGCCCGGCGGCAGGTCCAGCAGCAGCACGTCCAGGTCGCCCCAGAACACGTCCGCCAGGAACTGCTGGAGGGCGCGGTGCAGCATCGGCCCGCGCCACACCACCGGCGCGTTGCCCGGGGTGAACATGCCGATGGAGATGACCTTCACGCCGTGCGCCGACGGCGGCATGATCATGTTCTCGACCTGGGTGGGGCGGCCGTCCACACCGAGCATGCGCGGCACGCTGTGCCCGTAGATGTCCGCGTCGACCACGCCGACCTTCAGGCCGTCCGCCGCCATCGCCGCGGCCAGGTTGACCGTGACCGAGGACTTGCCGACGCCACCCTTGCCGGACGCGACCGCGTACACACGGGTCAGCGAGCCCGGCTTGGCGAACGGCACCTCGCGCTCGGCGGTCCCGCCGCGCAGGCTGTTCGCCAGCTCCTTGCGCTGCTCGTCGCTCATCACGTCGAGGGAGACCGCGACCGAGGTGACGCCCGCGACCCGCTCGACGGCCTCGGTGACGTTCTTGGTGATGGTCTCGCGCATGGGACAGCCCGACACCGTCAGGTAGACGGTGACGGCGACCGCGCCGCCGTCACCGATCTCCACCGATTTCACCATGCCGAGCTCGGTGATCGGCCGGTGGATCTCGGGGTCGTTCACCGTCGCCAGCGCATCGAGGATCGCGTCCTGCTCAGGCACTGCGGCGGCGTCGGCGGAGCTTGTGTCGGTAGCCATGCCCCGATGGTACGGCTCGGTAGCACGGCTCAGGAAAGCCCGTCAGCGGTCGCCTTCGTCACGTTCCTGCGGGAATAGCCGCCGCTCGTCCATCTCCTTGATCAGATCCTGGAACTCGGACCTGATCCAGTCACGCGTGGCGACCTCGCCCAGACCCATCCGCAGGGCCGCGATCTCCCGCGTCAGGTACTCGGTGTCGGCGATGGAGCGCTCGTTCTGCTTGCGGTCCTGCTCCAGGTTGACCCGGTCCCGGTCGTCCTGCCGGTTCTGCGCGAGCAGGATCAGCGGAGCGGCGTACGAGGCCTGCAGCGACAGCATCAGCGTCAGGAAGATGAACGGGTACTCGTCCCAGCGCAGGCCCTCCGGCGCGAAGATGTTCCACAGCACCCAGATGATGATGACGACCGTCATCCAGACGATGAACCGGCCCGTGCCGAGGAACCGCGCCACCCGCTCCGACAGCCGCCCGAACGCCTCCGGGTCGTACTCCGGCAGCAGCCGCCGGCGCGCCGGGCGCGGCAGGTCCAGCCGGGCCCGCGAACGCGTCAGCGCGCTCGAACCGGTCGACGGCGCGAACTGACCGGCCTTCGCCCGCTCGCCGCGCTCGAAGGAGGAACGTTCCACCCGCTCCGCGGCGGCCTCCGCCTGCCCGTGCTCGCGCGCCTGCCGCCGCGCCTGCTCGCGCCGCTCCCTGATCTGCTCGCGCCGCCGCTCACGCGACTGGTCGCCGCGCCCCCGCTCAGTGGCCACCCACGGCCTCCTCCGAGTGGAAGTCCGTCTCGCGCCAGTCCTCGGGCAGCAAGTGGTCCAGTACGTCGTCCACCGTCACCGCGCCCAGCAGCGAACCGCTCTCGTCGACCACCGGCACGGCCACCATGTTGTACGCGGCCAGGTAGCTGGTCACCACGGGCAGCGAGGCGTCCGGCCGCAGCGGCGCCAGGCCCGTGTCCACGATCGAGCTGACCAGCGTGAACGGAGGATCGCGCAGCAGCCGCTGGAAGTGCACCGTGCCCAGGTACTTGCCCGTCGGCGTCTCGTCCGGCGGCCGGCACACGTACACCTGCGCCGCCAGCGCCGGCGACAGGTCCGACTGCCGTACGCGGGCCAGCGCGTCCGCGACCGTCGCGTCCGGCCGCAGCACGATCGGCTCGGTGGTCATCAGACCGCCGGCCGTCCGCTCCTCGTAGGACATCAGGCGCCGCACGTCGGCCGCGTCGTCCGGCCGCATCAGCGTGAGCAGCCGCTCCTTGTCGTCCTCCGGCAGCTCGGACAGCAGGTCGGCCGCGTCGTCCGGGTCCATCGCCTCCAGGACGTCGGCGGCGCGCTCCTCCTTCAGCTTGCCGAGGATCTCCACCTGCTCGTCCTCCGGCAGCTCCTCCATGACGTCCGCGAGCCGGTCGTCGTCGAGGGCGTTGGCCACCTCGGCGCGCCGCTTCGGCGACAGGTGGTGCAGTACGTTCGCCACGTCGGCCGGGCGCATCTGCTCGAAGGTCGCGACCAGGTTCTCGGCGCCCTGCCCGTGCTCCTCCAGCGAGAAGCCGGTGACGGCGGACCACTCCACGGTCAGGGTCTCGCCGCGGCGGCGCAGCGCGCCCCCCTTGCCCTTCCGTACGAAGATCTTGTCGATCTCCCAGTCCCGGCGGGCCGGCAGCTGCTGGATGGCCACGTCCAGGACGGTGACCTCCTCGCCGGTCGCGGTCAGCGTCACCCGGCGGTCCAGCAGCTCACCGAGGACCATCCGCTCGGTGGGGCGCTGCTCGAAGCGCCGCATGTTGACGACACCGGTGGTGATGACCTGCCCGGACTCCACGCCCGTGACCCGGGTCATCGGCAGGAAGATCCGGCGCCTGCTGACCACCTCGACCACCAGGCCCAGCAGCCGCGGCGGGCGTCCGCCGACGCGCAGCATCGCCACGAGGTCACGGACCCGGCCGACCTGGTCGCCGTTGGGGTCGAATACGGGGACACCCGACAGATGCGAGACGAAGATCCGCGGGGCGCCTGCAGCCATCCGAGCGCCTCCTAGAGCGTCAATCAACAGTCCTGCCGCCCCTCAGGCTAGCCCGTGCCCGCGGCAAGCGTCCTGGTGGGGCGGTCCGCCCGGGGATCCCCACGGGGGCCGGTGGGCGTAAGCCTACGGGCGGGAACCGCCGGGACCGGAGCGGCCGGCTCGTGCTGCTCCCGGTCTCCCCGGACCGTTCGGGGAGACGACCGGCCGGTCCGGTGGGGAGTGATCCGGCCGACAGCGGCCGCCATCACGGGGAAAGGTACGCTGCCTGCTGCTCGAAGAGAACCGACGAGAGGCACCCGCACGTGACCGCCTACTTCCCTGCCGCGCGGCTGCGCCGGGCCGCCTTCATCGGTGTGTTGTGCGCGGGCCTCGCCGTCACAGGTACGGGCTGCGGGGACGATCCCGACAAGGGGACGAACGGGATCGGCAAGCTGCCCGCCGACAAGATCGAGGCGAAGGCGAAGGAGGCCGCGGGCGGAGCGGACTCGGTGCACCTGTCCGGCACGCTGGTGAGCGGCGGCAAATCGTTCACCCTCGACATGCGGCTGAAGTCGGACGGCGGCTCGGGCGAGGTGAAGTCCCAGGACGACACCTTCCAGGTGCTGCGGGTGGGGGAGCAGCTGTACCTGAAGGCGAGCGCGGCGTTCTGGGGCAAGTCCGACTCGGCGGGCAAGCTCGGCGACAAGTACGTGAAGGTGCCCGAGGGCGACCCCTCCTACAAGCAGTTCCGCGGCTTCACCGACATGCACGTGCTGCTGGACGGGCTGATGGGGCTTCAGGGCAAGCTCGCCAAGGGGTCCTACACCAAGGTCGGGCACACCCGCGCGGTCCAGGTGACGGCGGACGCGGGCAAGGGGGGCAAGCTCTCGGTGTCCCTGGAGGGGACCCCGTACCCGCTGATGATGGAGCGCGCCGGAGGCGCCGGCCGGGTGGAGCTCGCCGAGTGGGGCAAGCCCTTCCCGCTCGCCGCGCCCGCGCAGGACCAGACCGTCGACTACGGGTCCCAGCTGCCGACGACCAAGGACGGCGAGACGAAGGCCCCGGAGAGCACCAAGGGCTCCGGCCAGGGCTCCAACCCCACCAATCCGTAGCCGCGTCTAGCGAGCCGCCTTCTTCCGCTTCAGCAGCAGCTTCGGCAGGCCCGCCGGGATGGGCCTGCGCGTGATGGCCGGCGAGGCCAGCGGGGCCGCGGCCAGGGAGCCGCCCGGCAGCGTGGACACCGCTTCCGGCTCCAGGCGCAGCAGCCGGCACTCCCGCGCCCACCGCTCCGTCATCTCTTCCGAGTCGGGCGCGTTCAGCCGCTTGCCCTTGAGCTCGGCGACGGCCGCCTTCCACTCCTCGCCGCGCGGCGGGAGCTCCCGTACCGTCGCCGTCCAGGCCACCAGCCGGCCGCCCTTGTCCTTGCTCCGCACGGTCACCTCGGCGGCCGCGCCGTCGGCCAGCCCCGGGAACGGCTGCTCGCCGGGCCCGTCGCCCAGTACGTGGGCCGCGCCGTCGACCCAGGCGTGCCACAGGGCGCGGTCGTCCCCGGCGCCGCGGACCCAGATCAGGCCGGACTTCTTGGTGGCCTCCTCGACGAGGGCCAGGTCGAGCGTGCTGAGAGTCATGCGGACAGGGTAGGGGGTGCTTCCCGCGGTGCTACAGCCAGCCGTGGCGGCGCAGCGCGCGGTGGATGGTGAAGCAGATGCCGACGATCGAGGCCATCACCATCGGGTAGCCGTACTTCCACTGGAGTTCCGGCATGTGCTCGAAGTTCATCCCGTACACCCCGCAGATCATCGTGGGGACGGCGATGATCGCCGCCCAGGAGGTGATCTTGCGCATGTCCTCGTTCTGGGCGACCGTCGCCTGCGCGAGGTTCGCCTGGAGGATCGAGTTCAGCAGCTCGTCGAAGCCCACGACCTGCTCGTGCACCCGCGCCAGGTGGTCGGCGACGTCGCGGAAGTACTTCTGGATGTCGGGGTCCACCAGCCGCATCGGGCGCTCGCTCAGCAGCTCCATCGGACGCAGCAGCGGCGAGACCGCCCGCTTGAACTCCAGTACTTCGCGCTTGAGCTGGTAGATGCGGCCCGCGTCACCGCCGCGCGTACCGCCCTTCGCGGGCGCGGCGAAGACCTCGCTCTCCACCTCGTCGATGTCGTCCTGCACGGCCGCCGCGACCGCGATGTAACCGTCGACGACGTGGTCGGCGATGGAGTGCAGCACGGCCGAGGGACCCTTGGAGAGGAGGTCCGGGTCGTCCTGGAGGCGGTGGCGCAGCCCCTTGAGCGAGCCCTGGCCCCCGTGCCGGACGGTGATGACGAAGTCGGGGCCTGTGAAGCACATCACCTCGCCGGTCTCCACGACCTCGCTGGTGGAGGTCAGTTCGGCGTGCTCGACGTAGTGGATCGTCTTGAAGACGGTGAAGAGCGTGTCGTCGTAGCGCTCCAGCTTCGGCCGCTGGTGCGCGTGCACCGCGTCCTCCACGGCCAGCGGGTGCAGGCCGAACGTCGCCGCGATCCCCGCGAACTCCGCCTCGGTCGGCTCGTGCAGGCCGATCCAGGCGAAGCCGCCGTCCTCGCGGACCCGGCGGATCGCCTCACGGGGCGTCAGGCAGGCCGGCCCCAGCACGCGCCGGCCCTCGCGGTACACGGCGCAGTCGACCACGGCGCTGCTCGCGGACGGATCGCGGGTGGTGTCGTATCCGGGCTGGGCCGGGCTGGACTTGCGCAGTGCCGGGCGGACGGCGGCACGGATGTAGGGCAGCATCGACATGGCAGGCTCCTTCGCGCGCACGGCTGCGGACCGTACGGGTGGGAGGCCTTCCGTGGGCGCGGGCGGGCAGGCCCGGCGGACGGAAGGAAACAGGACGGGAGGACAAAGTTCTGCCGTCGCTCTTCTACTGATCAGAAGATCAATGGGCGCGGGAGGCGCCCGTCACAGAAGTGGAAGAGCGATTGGTACTGCACGATCGACTTCGATCCACCGCAGCCCCACCTCCTCCGGCCGGTCCCCCGTGAGAGACGTCCTGTCGTCCAGGCCTTGAAACAACGCGTCTGCGTGCGGCCCGAACCAGCTGTCAACACTATCAGCCGACGGATGGTCAAGACCCGCCCTTTACCCGGCTGATACGAGTTCTATGCTCACTTCATGGCAGAAATTCTGGCCCTCGTTGAGGCTCGGCTCCGCACCGCGTTCGGCGTACCCGACGCACGCGCCGCCGTCACCTTCCTGGGCACCGACCGCATCGAGGTACTCCGCTTCACCGAGGGCGACCTGGTGCGGTACGCGACCCTCGGGATGTCCGCGCACCCGATGACCGACCCGACCGCCGTGGTCGCGGACCCCGTACGCGGGCCGCGCGCCGAGCTGGTCCTGACCGTACGGGGCGGACTCGCGCCCACCGACAAACTACTCAGGCCGCTCGCGGTACTGGCCGCCTCCCCGCAGGTGGAGGGGCTGATCGTGGCCCCCGGGGCCTCGCTGGACGTGGGCGAACCGCTCTGGGACGGGGCCGCCTTCAGCTCCGTCCTGGTCGCGGAGCCGGGGGGTCTGGTGGAGGACCTGGAGCTGGACGAGCCCATGGACCCGGTGCGGTTCCTGCCGCTCCTGCCCATGACGGCGAACGAGGCCGCCTGGAAGAGGGTGCACGGCGCGGCCGCCCTCCAGGAACGCTGGCTCGCGCGCGGCACGGATCTGCGGGATCCTCTGCGTACCGCAGTCGCACTGGACTGAGCCCGGACGGGTGATCGCGTCTTGACGGCGCGCCGGGCGGGGAGGAGCGTGGCTTCTTATGAGGGGCGAACCAAGTTGCCCGAAGTGCGGTGGCCGGGTCAGGGCGCCCGGTCTCTTCTCCGACACCTGGCAGTGCTCCGTGCACGGCACTGTCCATCCCCTGCAACCCGTGATCCCGCCCAGCGTCGAGGGCTTGAGCGTGGTCGTCCACCGGACGCAGGTACCGGTGTGGATGCCGTGGCCCCTCCCGGTGGGGTGGCTGTTCACCGGGGTGGCGTCCGCCGGGGACGACCGCAGCGGGGGACGGGCGACGGCGGTGGCCTGTTCGGGTCCCGGTCCGCTGGGCGGCATCGGTGAGCTGCTGTTGGTCGCCGAGGAGCTGGGCGTGGGGCTCGGCGCGCGGTTCGCGGGCATCGACGGGCCGGACCCCGGCACCTACATCGACGTATCGGCGCCGCCGCACGCCAAGGTGGTCGCGGCCGGCCGGCCGACACCGCTGTGGCACGTCAAGGGAAGCCCCGACGACCGGGCCGTCTTCGCGGGCGAGGCGCGGGGCCTGTGGCTCTGGGCGATCGTCTGGCCGGAGCAGTCCGGCCTCCTGATGTACGACGAGCTCGTCCTCACCGACCTCCGCGACGCGGGAGCGGAGGTCGAGCTCCTTCCGTGCGGGGCCCTGAGCCCGCGCATCCTGGGCCCGACCTAAGCGGCCTCGGGGACGTGCCCCACTTCCCCGAGGCCGCTTAGACACCGCTGATCAGGGGGGACCTTCGGCCCGGTTATCCTGGAGTGCCCCCCATCCGTACGCAGACCCATGGAGCCCGGCTGTGCGCATCGACCTGCACGCCCACTCCACGGCCTCCGACGGTACGGACACCCCCGCCGAGCTGGTCCGCAATGCCGCCGCCGCGGGGCTGGACGTGGTCGCGCTGACCGACCACGACACCGTGGGCGGATACGCCGAGGCCCTTGCCGCGCTTCCCGCCGGGCTGACGCTGGTGACCGGGGCCGAGCTGTCCTGCAGGCTGGACGGGGTCGGGCTGCACATGCTCGCGTACCTCTTCGACCCCGAGGAGCCCGAGCTCGCCCGTGAGCGGGAGCTCGTACGGGACGACCGCACGCCCCGCGCCCAGACCATGGTCGGCAAGCTGCGGGCGCTCGGCGTGGACGTCACCTGGGAACAGGTGGCCCGGATCGCCGGCGAGGGTTCCGTGGGGCGGCCGCACATAGCGACCGCGCTCGTCGAGCTGGGTGTCGTACCCACCGTCTCCGACGCGTTCACGCCCGACTGGCTCGCCGACGGCGGCCGCGCGTACGCGGAGAAGCACGAACTCGACCCCTTCGACGCCATCCGCTTGGTCAGGGCGGCCGGAGGCGTCACCGTCTTCGCCCACCCCGCGGCCGTCATGCGCGGCGAGTGCGTGCCCGAGTCCGCGATAGCCGAGCTGGCGGCGGCGGGCCTGGACGGCATCGAGGTGGACCACATGGACCACGACACCGCCACCCGGGCGCGTCTGCGCGGCCTGGCGGCGGACCTCGGACTGCTGACCACCGGATCCAGCGACTACCACGGCAGCCGCAAGACCTGTCGCCTCGGGGACTACACCACCGATCCCGAGATCTACGGCGAGATCACGCGCCGCGCGACCGGGGCCTTCCCCGTGCCCGGCGCCGGCGGAGGCGTCCGCGCGTAAGCGCCGCTCCGCCCTTCCCGCTTTTCTTCACACCCCTTATCTGCAAGGCATCACTGTGTTCGACTTCGCCATCTTCGGATCCCTTTTTCTCACCCTTTTTGTGATTATGGACCCGCCGGGGATCACGCCGATCTTCCTCGGCCTGACCTCCGGCCGCCCCGTCAAGGTGCAGCGCCGGATGGCCTGGCAGGCGGTCTGCGTGGCCTTCGGCGTCATCGCCGTCTTCGGGGTCTGCGGCCAGCAGATCCTGGACTACCTGCACGTCTCCGTCCCGGCCCTGATGATCGCCGGTGGTCTGCTGCTGCTGCTCATCGCCCTCGACCTGCTCACCGGCAAGAACGACGAGCCGAAGCAGACCAAGGACGTGAACGTCGCCCTCGTCCCGCTGGGCATGCCGCTGCTGGCCGGGCCCGGCGCGATCGTGTCCGTGATCCTGGCCGTGCAGAAGGCGGACGGGATCAGCGGGCAGGTCTCCGTCTGGTCCGCGATCATCGCCATGCACGTCGTCCTGTGGATCACGATGCGCTACTCGCTCGTGATCATCCGGGTCATCAAGGACGGCGGCGTGGTCCTCGTGACGCGGCTCGCCGGCATGATGCTGTCCGCGATCGCCGTCCAGCAGATCATCAACGGCGTGCTCCAGGTCGTCCAGGGCAGCTGACCGCAGGCGCAGGACGCGCGAACGCCCCCGCACCGGTATCGGTGCGGGGGCGTCGACGTGTGTGCGGTGCGTGCGGCGTCAGCAGGACGCCGTCTCGGCCGGTCGGATCAGGATGCGCTGGCCGACTGCGGCCGCCTGCTGCACGATCCGGTTGACGGAGGCCGCGTCCACGACGGTGCTGTCCACGGCGGATCCGTCGACGTCGTCCAGGCGCAGAATCTCGAAGCGCACGGGGCTTCTCCCTTCGTCGGTGTCTCTCCTTGCAGAGGGTTCAACGAAGTGTAAGAGGCAAACATTCCCTACGCTAAGGAAATTTTTTCACACGCTAACGACTGTCGTGGGGCTACCGGGCGCGGGAGTCCCAGAAAGCGGCCAGCGCATCGGCTGTGACCTGCGGATTCTCCGCATTGGGGGAGTGCTCGGCCCCCTCGACGACCACACGCGACGCGCCCAAGCGGTCCGCCATGTCATCCATCAGCGGCACCGGCCACGCGTAGTCCACCGCTCCGGACAGCACCAGCTTGGGGAGCGGGACGGCCGCCAGTTCGGCGACCCGGTCCGGCTCCGAGAGCAGCACCCGGCCCGTCGTGATCAACTGCTCGGGCACGGTGGCCAGCCACCGCCCGCGCAGGAAGGCCGCCAGTTCGGGGGAGTCGGGGACGGCATCCTCCGGGTCCTGCGCGCGCATGGCCGCCCACACCGCCGGCATGCTTTCGGCGGGCGGCATCTCGCGCAGTGACTCCAGCGCGGCCACCAGCAGCTTCGTGCGCGCCTGCTGCTCTTCCGAGATCGCGGCGGGCCCGCTGCTCATCAAGGTCAGCGAGGCGAAGGGCGCCGGATCGCGCAGCACGGCCGCGCGCGAGATCAGCCCGCCGAGCGAGTGGCCGACCAGGTGCAGGGGGCCCTCGCCCAGGGCGTGGGCCTGCGCGAGGACGTCCAGCGCCAGCTCCTCCAGGGTATACGCCGACTCCTCGCGCGGCCCCGGGGTCTCGTACTGGCCGCGCCCGTCCACCGCGACCACCCGGTACCCGGCGGCGGTCAGCGGCTCCAGGAGGGCGATGAAGTCCTCCTTGCTCCCCGTGAAACCGGGGACCAGCAGAGCGGTGCCACGGGCGCCCCCGCCCGCCTCGTGCACGGCGAAGTCGCCACGGGCGGTCGGGAGGCGGCGGGCGCGGGCGGCGGACGGCAGGGTGAGGCGCGGCGGCTTGCTCATGGCCCGAGGTTACCGGCCCGTACGAAGCGCTCCGGCGGGGGTACGCCGATGGCCCGGCCCCCTCGGACAGGGGGCCGGGCCATCGGGCCGTGCTTACGCCTCGGGCGCGGCCGCGGCCTTGCGGGTGCGGGTGCGCTTCGGCTTGGCCGGAGCGTCCTCGGCCGCCGCGGCGGCCGGAGCCTCCGGGGCGACTTCCGCGACCTTGCGGGTGCGGGTGGTGCGGCGGGCCTTGACCGGCTCCACGGGCGGAGCCATCTGGAAGTCAGGCTCCGGGTCGGCTGCGACGACCTTGCGCGGGCGCACAGCGCGGCGGGGCTTCTCCGGGGCTTCCTCGACCGGGGCGACCGGGGTCACCGGGGCGGCCTCCGCGACCTTGCGGGTCCGGGTGCGCTTCGGCGTCGCCGGAGCCTCCTCGGCCACCGCGGCCGGGGCCGGGGTCGGGGCCTCGACCACGGCCGCCTCGGCGACAGCGGCGACGGCCTTGCGGGTGCGGGTGCGCTTCGGCTTGACCGGAGCCTCCACAGCGGCCTCGGCGACCGCGACGGCCACCGGGGCCTCGACCACGGCGACCGGAGTCACCACGGCGGCCTCGTCCACCGCGGCGGCGGGCGCCGGGACGACCGCGGCACCGGCGGCCACGCGGGTCCGGCGACGGCGCGGCCTGCGCGGCTCGTCGGCGGCCGGAGCCTCGGCCACGGGCGTGACGGCGGCGGACTCGGCGCCGAGCTCGGACCCGCCCCGCGTACGGCGGCGCTGACGCGGCGTACGGGTACGGGCCGGACGCTCCTCGGCCACCACGGCGGCCGCGGCCGGGCCGGAGCGGCCACCGCGGCCACCGCGGCCACCGGTCTCGCCCAGGTCCTCAAGGTCCTCGGCCTTCAGGCCGGCCCGCGTGCGCTCGGCGCGCGGCAGGACGCCCTTGGTGCCGGCCGGGATGTTCATCTCCTCGAACAGGTGCGGGGACGTGGAGTACGTCTCGACCGGGTCGTGGAAGTCCAGCTCCAGCGCCTTGTTGATCAGCTGCCAGCGCGGGATGTCGTCCCAGTCGACCAGGGTGACGGCGATGCCCTTGTTGCCCGCGCGGCCGGTGCGGCCCACGCGGTGCAGGAAGGTCTTCTCGTCCTCCGGCGTCTGGTAGTTGATGACGTGGGTGACACCCTCCACATCGATGCCGCGCGCGGCGACGTCGGTGCACACCAGCACGTCGACCTTGCCGTTGCGGAACGCGCGCAGCGCCTGCTCACGCGCGCCCTGGCCCAGGTCGCCGTGGACGGCGCCGGACGCGAAACCGCGCTTCTCCAGCTGCTCGGCGATGTCCGCCGCCGTGCGCTTGGTGCGGCAGAAGATCATGGCCAGGCCACGGCCCTCGGCCTGCAGGATGCGGGAGACCAGCTCCGGCTTGTCCATGTTGTGCGCACGGAAGACGTGCTGCTTGATGTTGGCGACGGTCACGCCCTCGCCCTCGGGCGAGGTGGCGCGGATGTGCGTCGGCTGCGTCATGTACCGGCGGGCCAGGCCGATGACCGCGCCCGGCATGGTCGCCGAGAACAGCATGGTCTGACGCTTCGGCGGCAGGTAGTTGATGATCTTCTCGACGTCGGGCAGGAAGCCCAGGTCGAGCATCTCGTCGGCCTCGTCCAGGACCAGGGCCCGGACGTGCGACAGGTCGAGCTTCTTCTGGCCGGCCAGGTCGAGCAGGCGGCCCGGGGTGCCGACGATGATGTCGACGCCCTTCTTGAGCGCCTCGACCTGGGGCTCGTACGCGCGGCCGCCGTATATGGCGAGCACGCGGACGTTGCGGACCTTGCCGGCGGTCAGGAGGTCGTTGGTGACCTGGGTGCACAGCTCGCGGGTGGGAACCACCACGAGGGCCTGCGGGGCGTCGGTCAGCTGCTCGGGCTTGGCCCGGCCCGCCTCGACGTCCGCGGGGACGGTGACCCGCTCCAGCAGCGGAAGGCCGAAACCGAGCGTCTTGCCGGTTCCGGTCTTGGCCTGGCCGATGACGTCCGTGCCGGAAAGGGCGACGGGGAGGGTCATCTCCTGGATCGGGAAGGGGGACACAATGCCGACGGCCTCAAGGGCTTCGGCCGTCTCGGGAAAGATCCCGAGGTCTCGGAACGTAGTCAGGGTGCTGCCTCTTCTGTGAGACGCGGCGCGAGGCGGCGAGGGGGGTCGTACCGTGCCGGGCTTGCAGTACTACGACGTACATACGAAGCTGCGCGGGACCACTAAGCCTTCGCTCAAGCGCTTGTGCCGCTGAGGGGGCCCCTCAAGGGTGGCGGCACATGAACGCACGCACCACGCAGAGGGCGGGTCGGTTGGAGCCGATCGGGCCACCGACCGGGCATCCTCATTCGGATGGCCCGCCGAGTTTCCGGCAGGCGCATTACCACTGTACCCCGGAATCGCGCAGCTGTGTCGGGCGAATTCACCGGCCCGGCCCGTTTACGTGGACGGACCGTGTGGATGTGTGGTGGCGTGGAGCGTCTGCCGGACGGCTATTGTGCGGAGCATGTCGACCGTTGAAAACGCCTCGCCCGCCGACGACGGCGCCCCCGCCGAAGCCTCGGGCATCGCCGCCCAGGACTGGGCGACCGCCTCTGCCTCGCCGCAGTACCGGGCCGCCGTCGTGGACCTGCTCGGCGCGCTCGCGTACGGCGAGCTCGCGGCCTTCGAGCGCCTCGCGGAGGACGCGAAGCTCGCGCCCACCCTCGACGACAAGGCCGAGCTCGCCGCCATGGCCTCCGCCGAGTTCCACCACTTCGAGCAGCTGCGCGACCGGCTCGCGGCGATCGACGCCGAGCCCACCGCCGCCATGCAGCCCTTCGCCAAGGGCGTGGACGACTTCCACCGCCAGACCGCGCCGTCGGACTGGCTGGAAGGCCTGGTCAAGGCGTACGTGGGCGACTCGATCGCCAGCGACTTCTACCGCGAGGTGGCCAGCCACCTGGACACCGACACCCGCGCCCTCGTGCTCGGCGTGCTCGACGACACCGGCCACGGCAACTTCGCCGTGGAGAAGGTGCGCGCGGCCATCGAGGCGGACCCGCGCTGCGGCGGCCGCCTCGCGCTGTGGGCACGCCGGCTGATGGGCGAGGCCCTCTCGCAGGCCCAGCGCGTGGTCGCCGAGCGCGACGCGCTGTCCACCATGCTGGTCGGCGGCGTCGACGGCATGGCCGCGGGCTTCGACCTCGCCGCCGTCGGCGAGATGTTCACCCGGATCACCAAGGCGCACACCAAGCGGATGGCGGCCCTCGGCCTCGCCGCCTAGGCGCCCGTCCTCCCCTGCACACGTACGTCGGCCCCGGCGCGGAATCCTCCGCGCCGGGGCCGACGTACGTGAACGATCAGGAGCCCGGATCAGGGGCCGGGATCAGGGGTCAGCCCCGCGACGGGAGCGAAAACGGAGTCCTGTGCGAGGGCCTGCGGGGCCCGGCGGCCGGCCGGAGGAGCAGGGACAGGACCACGGCCGACACCAGCACGGCCCCGACGAAGGTCGCGGTCAGCGTGTTGTGTCCGGGGCCGAGCGCGAAGTGCGTCAGATAGGCCCCGAAGAGCGCCCCGAGCACTCCGCTGACCAGCACCACCCTCCGGTCGGGCAGCCGGCTGGCGAGCACCCGGGCGGCCGTAGCAGACAGGGCCAGCCCCAGCAGGGCCGAGCCGAACGTCTCCATCAGCAGCATGGGGTCCCTCCCATACGTCGGGGCATACCGAATCACTGCGGTCCTACCCGAAGCGGAGGAAAGGGAAACGGCCTGGTGGATTCAACCACCAGGCCGTTTCACACAGTTCTCGGCACGTCACGTGCCGCCGCGTCAGAGCGCGCCGAAACCGACCTTGCGCGCGCTGGGCTCGCCCAGGTCGACGTACGACAGGCGGTCGGACGGCACCAGGACCTTGCGGCCCTTGGTGTCGGTGAGGCTGAGCAGCGGCGCCTTGCCGGACAGCGCGGCGGCGACGATGGACTCCAGCTCCTCGGCGCTCAGGTCGCTCTCCAGCACGATCTCCCGGGGTGCGTGCTGCACGCCGATCTTGACCTCCACGGCTTTGTCCCTCCGACGATCCGGTTCGCGCGATCAGCCGCGCCATACGCGGTCCACATTAGCCCGGAGAGGGGACGCGGACCGCGCGGAGCGGACATGCTCGCAGCGAACAGCTGCTCAGCCCTCGGTGCCGTGCAGCGGGAATCCGGCGATACCGCGCCACGCGAGCGAGGTCAGCAGGCCGACCGCCGTGTCCCGGGCGACCGGGCTCTCGCTCGACAGCCAGTACCGGGCCACCACCTGCGAGACCCCGCCCAGGCCCACGGCCAGCAGCATCGACTCGTCCTTCGACAGGCCCGTGTCCTCGGCGATGACGTCGGAGATGGCTTCCGCGCACTGGAGCGAGACCCGGTCGACGCGCTCGCGCACCGCCGGCTCGTTCGTCAGGTCGGACTCGAAGACGAGCCGGAAGGCGCCGCCCTCGTCCTCCACGTACGCGAAGTACGCGTCCATCGTGGCGGCCACGCGCAGCTTGTTGTCGGTCGTCGACGCGAGCGCGGTGCGCACGGCGAGCAGCAGGGCCTCGCAGTGCTGGTCCAGCAGCGCCAGGTAGAGGTCGAGCTTGCCGGGGAAGTGCTGGTACAGCACCGGCTTGCTCACTCCGGCCCGCTCGGCGATGTCGTCCATGGCCGCAGCGTGGTAACCCTGCGCGACGAAAACCTCCTGCGCCGCGCCCAGGAGCTGATTGCGCCGGGCTCGGCGCGGCAGTCGCGTGCCCCGCGGACGCGCTGCCTCGGTCTGCTCGATGGCTGTCACGCCGCCTCCCACTTTCTCTAAGAACACAGTGCCCCATGCGCCGCGCCGCCATCGTACTTTTCGGTAACCGAATCTGGTGGGTTCAGGCCGACTTTTCTCGCGGTACGGACCGGTCGGATGCGCTGGTCAGCGGTAGTCGTCGTCGTCCAGTGGCACCACCCGCGCCTGCTCGACCGCGTCGCCGTCGGTGGCCTCGCCGCGCTCCACACCGGTGACCCGGTCGTCGTCCTCCGACGGCCCCACCTCGGTCAGCTGCTCCGCGAGGTCCGCCTCCGGGGCCTCGGCGTCGATGGATTCGGGAAACGGCTCCCGGAAGGTATCCGGCTCCGCAGGGTCGACAGTCATACCACTCCCCTCGCTTCCTTCTTCACCTATGAGCCTAGGAGGATCGCGGATACCCCGCTATGCGGATCCGCATGCGTTTGTGACGGCGAACACAAGAAGTGGAGTGTGATCGTCTCGTAACATTGCCCGCATGTCTTCGACCGAGCTGCCCGGCGTACGGTCCACCGCCGAGCCGGCCTCCCTGGCGGGAGCCGTCCGAGTGGCCGACGGAGAGCAGCTGCGCACCGTCGCGCTGCCCGGGCTGGAACTGGCCGTCCGGGTGCGCCCGCCCGTGCGCACGGATCTGCCGCCCGCGCTGTTCGTCCACGGACTCGGCGGTTCCTCGCAGAACTGGTCGGATCTCATGACGCGGCTGGCGGACACCGTCGACGGCGAGGCCCTCGACCTGCCCGGCTTCGGCTGGTCCCCGCCGCCCGCCGACCGGGACTACTCCGTCACCGCGTTCGCCCGCGTGGTCATCCGGCACCTCGACGCCGCCGGGAGCGGACCGGTCCACCTGATCGGGAACTCCCTCGGCGGCGCCGTCTCCACCCGGGTCGCGGCCGTGCGGCCCGACCTCGTGCGCACGCTGACCCTGGTCTCGCCCGCCCTGCCCGAGCTGCGGGTGCAGCGGGCCGCCGTGCCGACCGCACTGCTCGCCGTACCCGGGATGGGCGCGATGCTGGGGCGGCTGGCGCAGGGGCTGACCGCCGAACAGCGCACCCGAGGAGTGACGGAGCTCTGCTACGGGGACCCCGCACGGGTGACACCGGAGGGCTTCCGTGACGCCGTGGAGGAGATGGAGCGGCGGATGGCCCTGCCGTACTTCTGGGAGTCCCTGAGCCGTTCCTCGCGCGGAATCGTCGACGCCTACACCCTCGGCGGGCAGCACGGGCTGTGGCGGCAGGCGCAGCGGGTGCTCGCGCCGACGCTGCTCGTCTACGGCGGCAGGGACCAGCTGGTCTCGTACCGTATGGCGCACAAGGCCGCCGCCGCCTTCCGGGGTTCGCGGCTGCTGTGTCTGCCCGAGGCCGGGCACGTGGCGATGATGGAATACCCGGAGGTGGTGGCCGCCGCCTTCCGCGAGCTGCTCCTGGACACCGAAGACGGCAGAGGCTGAGAACCGTGGGACGACATAGTCGTAAGGACCCCGCCCCTGCTCCCGCCCCTGCCCCGGCCAGACCGGCGCCGGTGTACGAGGAACCGGTGGCGTACGAGCAGCCGTTCCCGTACGAGGACCACTTCCCGTACGAGAACCCCTCGCCGTACGAGGGCACGGGCACCGTCCCGTACGAGGAACCGCACGCCCGGCGGTGGCCCCAGCCCACCGTCACCCACCAGGGGTACGTGCCCCAGGAGCGGCCCGTTCCCGGCGGCCACCCCGAGCAGCACGAGCCCGGCGGCGCCTGGGGCGCCTCGTCCGGCTCCGTGTACGGGGACTGGCGCGGTGTCCCGCGGGCCCGGAGCGCGACCGCCCTGCTCGACACCGGCACCCCGGCGTACGGCACCCCCGCCGCGGGCTTCCCGCAGGTCGACCTGACGGAGCCCGCGCCGATGCCCGTGCCGGCACCGATGCCCGCGTCGGCGCCCGAACCCGCCCCGGACCCCTTCACCTCCACCGGCTCGCACCGCCGCGTGCCCGGACCGCGCAAGCCGGCCGACGCCCCGGCGGAGCAGCCCGGTTCCGGCCCCGGCCCCGGCCGCAGCCGCAAGGTCCGCGCCTACACCGGCGCGGCCGCCGTGGCCGTCACCGCCGTCGTGGCCGTCGTCGTCGCGGGCCAGGTGCTGCAGCACGGCGAGACCGCCCAGCACGGCAAGCTCACCGCCGGCGGCGAGAGCCGGGCCGACGCCCCGACCTCCCGTTCCGACGGCCGCCCGACGCCGGACGCCCCCGCGGCCGCGCCCGCGGTGGAGCTGACGTTCGAGCAGAAGATGGCCCAGCAGCTGTCGATCGACGAGAAGCTCGCCGGTCCCGGCACCTTCGACACCGTGCCCGGTGTGGCCAAGGCCCCCGGCAAGGGCAAAGTCGTGCGCTACCGGGTCGACGTGGAGCAGGGCCTGGGCCTGGACCCGCAGCTGTTCGCCGAGGCCGTCCACCGCACCCTCAACGACGACCGGAGCTGGGGCCACGGCGGCGCGAAGACCTTCGAGCGGGTGCCGGGCGGTGAGGCCGACTTCGTGATCACCCTGGCCAGTCCCGGGACCACCGGGACGTGGTGCGCCAAATCCGGGCTGGACACCACCGTCGACAACGTCTCCTGCGACTCGGCGTCCACCGACCGGGTGATGATCAACGCGTTCCGCTGGGCCCAGGGCTCGGCCACGTACGGCCCGGACCAGATGTTCGCCTACCGCCAGATGCTCATCAACCACGAGGTCGGCCACCGGCTCGGACACGGCCACGTGAGCTGCCGGACTCCGGGCGCGCTCGCGCCGATCATGCAGCAGCAGACCAAGTCCCTCGACATCGACGGGATCCAGTGCAAGCCCAATCCCTGGGTTTTTCCCGGGAGTTGACCGGGCGCCGGCCGAACGCGCCGGACTTCGGACCTTCCGCCGACCGCCGTACGCCGCGGCGGGGGATCTTGATGTAGGGCACCCCCTTCCTAGCGTGCTCGAACGCGAACCGTACGGGAAAGTTACGACTCTTCACCCCTTCCGGTGGCGCGACGGACAACCGTCCGCCGCGCCTTCGGTATATCCGCTTGAGTTCTTCCGCGGCGGGTCGCCGGACCGACGACGACCGCCTGGAACGGGAGATCGGGGGTGCCACTCGTGCGGATCGGACTGCTCACGGAAGGTGGTTATCCGTATGCCACGGGAGAGGCGAGGCTGTGGTGCGACCGGCTCGTGCGCGGGCTCCCGCAGCACGAGTTCGAGCTCTACGCACTGAGCCGCAGCGCCGAGCAGGAACGCACCAGGGTCCCTCTGCCCGAGCACGTCACGCGCGTCCGGACCGCCCCGCTGTGGGCCCCGGCCGACGACGGGCGGGCGTACAGCCGGCGTGAGCGCCGGCGCTTCGCGGACTGCTTCCGCGATCTGGTCCACGGGATCTGCGCCGGCGAGGCACCGGCCTTCGAGGCCGGGCTCTACGGGCTCGCCGGGCTCGCCCGCGAGCAGGGCGGCCTGTACGCGGCGCTGCGCTCCGAGTCCGCGGTGCGGGCCGTGGAGTCCGCCTGCCGGGCACCGGGCGCGGGGCGCACCGTACAGGCGGCGCAGGTGCCGGACCTGCTGGAGTTCGTGGACGAACTGGAGCGCGTGCTCCGGCCGTTGTCCCTCGACTGGTACGAGGAGCCGGGCCATCTCGGCGCGGTCGACATCTGCCACGCGGCCGCGGGCGGCGTGGCGGCCCTCCCCGGGCTGCTGGCCAAACGCTTCTTCGGGGTCCCCCTGCTGGTCACCGAGTACGGCGTCCAGCTGCGGGCCCACTACCTCGACCAGAGCCAGGAGGCCCGGCCCGCCGTACGGGCCCTGCTCGCGGCCTTCCACATCCGGCTGGCCGGGGAGATCTACGCCCAGGCCGACCTCCTGACCCCCGGGAACGCGCACGCCCGGCGCTGGCAGGAGCGGTGCGGGGCGCCGCGGGACCGGCTGCGGACGGTCTATCCCGGGATGGAGGCGGACCGATTCGCCACCGTCGGGGAGGCCGTGGACTGCGGGGACCCGGAGACCCTGGTGTGGGTCGGCCGGATAGAGCCCGCCAAGGACCTCATCGCCCTGCTGCACGCCTTCGCGGAGGTCCGCAAGGCCGCGCCGCGGACCCGGCTGCGGATCTTCGCCACGGCCGTGGCTCCCGGCTACCTGGCCGACTGCCGGTCCCTGGCCGCGCAGTTGTTCCCCGACGAGGCGGCCGACGCCGTCACCGTCGGGGAGAACCCCGTCAGCTTCGAGGAGATCGGCGGACCCGAGGCGCCCTCCCCGGCCGAGGCCTACGGCGCCGGGCGCGTGGTCGTCCTGTCCTCGGTGATCGAGGGCTTCCCTATCACCCTGGCCGAGGCGATGTTCTGCGGCCGGGCCACCGTCTCCACCGACGTCGGCGCGGTCCGCGAGGTCATCGGCGGCACCGGGCTCGTCGTACCGCCGCGCAATCCGCGGGCCCTCGCCGACGCCTGCCTCTCGCTGCTCCGGGATCCCGAACGGGCGCAGCGGCTCGGGGCGGCCGCCCGGGCGCGGGCCCTGGAACTCTTCACCGTCGAGCAGAACGTGGCCGCCTTCCAGGAGATCTACCTGCGGCTGCTCGCCCGGGGATCCGCCCGGCCGGACGGGGAGATCCCCTTCGCCCGGCCCCCGGAGGCGCGCGTACCGGGGCACTGGACCAGCCCGACGTGGGCCGCGGCCCCGGCCGAAACCCAGACCTCGGAGGCCGCCGTATGACCACCGTCGACCCGCACGCCGTGGCGGGACACAGCGAGGGTGCGGCGCCGGCCGAAACCGCCGGGCGGCGAGGTGGCGGGGATCCCGTCAAGGCGCTCCTGCACCGCCACCGCGACCTGTGCGAACGGGCCGTGGACCCGCTGGAGATCGCCGCCGGGCTGGAAGCCCACGGCATCACCGACCGGACCGCCGCGCGCTTCCGCCACCGGGACGTGTTCTCGCTCGCCGAGGAGCTGTACGCCCGGACCCCGCACGCCGAGGCACCCGCCGCCGCGCTCACCCCCGCCCCGGCCGGGCCGTCGGCGCTCCGGGGTTTCGGCCTCGCGCTGCTGCCCGGGGCCGTCGCGTTCGGCGCAGCCGCCGCCGCGCCCGCCTGGGCCGGGCCGGCCTCCGTGGCCGCGGCCGTCGCCGCCCTGGTGTGGCCCGGGCGGGCCGCCGGGGGCCGCTTCCCGTACGCCGCGCACCTGCTCGCCGCCCTCGCCGTCGGCTGGGGCGCGTACCGGCACGGCGCCGCCCTCGCCGTGGGCCTCGCCCTGGCCGTCGCCCCCGCCCACCTCGCCGCCGCGGCGTTCGACGCCGCGGCCAGGGCCCGGCTCGCCGGGAGCCGCGCCCTGGAGGACTTCGCCGACCGGGCCCGGCCGCTGCTCCTCGCGGCCGTCGCCCTGTTCGCCGGGGCCGCCGCCGGAGCCGCCGCGCTCGCCGGAACACCGCTCACGTCGGCCGTGCCGCTCGCCGTACTGCTGTTCCTGACCAGGCTCCTGCTCCGGCACGGAGCCCACCGCGGACCCGTGGCCGCCGCCCTGGCGCTCGCCCTGGTCCCGGTCCCCGCGGCCGCCTCCGCCGCCGCGGCGGGTCTCCTCGTACACGCCGTCCTCGCGCTGTCCCGCGCATCCGCCCATGCGCGGCCCCATCCACCCACTCGCAAGGAGAAACAGAAGATGACCGGCCAGCCAACCGAACAAGGGGCCACGCGATGAGGGTGCTGCTGATCGGAGCCAACGGATACCTCGGCCGCTACGTCGCCGACCGACTGCTCGCCGACCCCGCCGTCCAGCTCACCGCGCTCGGCCGCGGCGACGACGCCGACGTCCGTTTCGACCTCGCCACCGGCAGCCCCGGCGCGCTCACCCGCTTCCTCGACGCCGTCCACCCCGGCGTCGTCATCAACTGCGCCGGCGCCACCCGCGGCGGAGCCCGGGAGCTGACCCGGCACAACACTGTCGCCGTGGCCACCATCTGCGAGTCGCTGCGCCGCAGCGGCTGCGGGGCCCGCCTGGTCCAGCTGGGCTGCGCCGCCGAGTACGGGCCCAGCCAGCCCGGATCGTCCACTGCCGAGGACGCCGTGCCGAGACCCGGCGGACCGTACGGAGTCAGCAAACTGGCCGCCACCGAGCTGGTGCTGGGCTCCGGACTGGACGCCGTCGTGTTGCGGGTCTTCTCGCCCGTCGGCCCCGGCACCCCCGCCGGATCCCCCCTCGGCCGCCTCGCGGAGGCCATGCGCCGCGCGATGCAGTCCGGGGACGGCGAGCTCAAGCTCAGCGGGCTCGGCGTGCAGCGCGACTTCGTGGACGTACGGGACGTGGCGCGGGCCGTGCACGCCGCCTCCCTCTCGGCCGCGCAGGGCGTCGTCAACATCGGCACCGGCCGCGCGGTCCGGCTGCGCGACGCGGCCGCCGTCCTGGCCCGGGTCGCCGGTTACGGGGGCGCCCTGCACGAGCTGGACGTACCGCACGGCGGGCCGCAGCAGTCGCACGGGCACCCCGGGCGGCCGGCCGGGCTCGCCGCCATCGGGTCCCCCCGGTCCGAGGCGACGGCCGATCAGCTCGCGGCGGCGGCCCCGCCGCCGTACCCGTACCCCGACGGCTGCGGGGCCTGGCAGCAGGCCGACGTCCGTACCGCCCGCGACCGGCTCGGCTGGCGGCCCCGGATCAACCTGGAGGAATCCCTCGCGGACATCTGGATGGAGGCGGCGTGCCGTATCTGACCACCCCGCCCGGCGCCCCCGCGGCCGCCGCTACCGAGGCCGGCCGGCTCGGCCTCGGCATCCCCGGCTACGCGCACCCGCTGCTCGCGCCCGTCGAGTGGGCCGAGCTGACCCGCCCCGGCACCCCGCTCCACTGGGCCGTTCTCAATGTCACCGACGGCCCGGGCGGGCGGCCCGACCCGCACTGCACGGAGGCGGCCGCGAAGCTGCGCGGCGCGGGCGGCATGATCCTCGGTCATCTCGCGATGCGGGACGGCGAACGGTCCTTCGGCGAGCTCGTCTCCGACGCCCACCGCTTCCGCGACTGGTACGGCGTCGGCGGTTTCTACCTCGCGCAGGCCCCGGCGGGCAAGGCGGAACTCGACTCGGTGCGCCGGGTCGCGGACACCCTGCGCGGACTCGGCGAGGACGTGCGGATCGTCCTCGGGCACGGCACGCACCCGTACGAGGGCTACGTGGAGGCCGCCGACCAGCTGGTGACCTTCTCCGGAACCTGGTCGGACTACCGCTGGTCGCAGGTGGCGGAGTGGACCGCGGACCACCCGGCGGAGCGGTTCTGCCACCTCGTCCACGGGGTGCCGCGCACGCACCTGGAGGAGGCGATGCGGATCGCCCGCTGGCAGGGCGCGGGCACGATCTGGTTCACGGACCGGCGCGGTGCGCGGGACCGTGATCCGTGGGCCTCGATGCCCGCGTACTGGGACGAAATCGTCTCGCGGATCGGGACGGGTGTCTTGGAATGAAGACGGGCGTGGCAGTGTTACGGAGAGAACCACCGTTAAGACGTAACCATCTACGGAGTCCCCGTGTCGCTGCCACCCCTGGTAGAGCCAGCTGCTGAGCTCACCGTTGACGAGGTCCGTCGGTACTCCCGCCACCTGATCATCCCGGATGTCGGGATGGACGGCCAGAAGCGCCTCAAGAACGCCAAGGTGCTGGCCGTGGGCGCGGGCGGCCTCGGCTCGCCCGCACTCATGTACCTGGCCGCGGCCGGTGTCGGCACGCTCGGCATCGTGGAGTTCGACGAGGTCGACGAGTCGAACCTGCAGCGCCAGATCATCCACAGCCAGGCGGACATCGGCCGTTCCAAGGCCGAGTCGGCCCGCGACAGCGTGCTGGGCATCAACCCGTACGTGAACGTGGTCCTTCACGAAGAGCGGCTCGAAGCCGAGAACGTGATGGAGATCTTCAGCCAGTACGACCTCATCGTCGACGGCACGGACAACTTCGCGACGCGTTACCTGGTCAACGACGCCTGCGTGCTGCTGAACAAGCCGTACGTGTGGGGTTCGATCTACCGCTTCGACGGCCAGGCCTCGGTCTTCTGGTCCGAGCACGGCCCGTGCTACCGCTGCCTCTACCCGGAGCCCCCGCCGCCGGGCATGGTCCCGAGCTGCGCCGAGGGCGGCGTGCTGGGCGTGCTCTGCGCGTCCATCGGATCGATCCAGGTCACCGAGGCCATCAAGGTCCTCACGGGCGTGGGCGAGCCGCTGGTCGGCCGCCTGATGATCTACGACGCCCTGGAGATGCAGTACCGCCAGGTCAAGGTCCGCAAGGACCCCGACTGCGCGGTCTGCGGTCCGAACGCGACCGTCACCGAACTCATCGACTACGAGGCCTTCTGCGGCGTCGTGTCGGAGGAGGCCCAGGAGGCGGCCGCCGGCTCGACGATCACTCCGACGCAGCTCAAGGAGTGGATCGACGCGGACGAGAAGATCGAGATCATCGACGTCCGTGAGAAGAACGAGTACGAGATCGTCTCGATCCCCGGCGCGAAGCTGATCCCCAAGGGTGAGTTCCTGATGGGCACCGCCCTCCAGGACCTGCCGCAGGACAAGCGCATCGTCTTGCACTGCAAGACGGGTGTCCGCAGTGCGGAAGTCCTCGCGGTCCTGAAGTCCGCCGGTTTCTCGGACGCGGTCCACGTCGGCGGCGGCGTGATCGGCTGGGTCCACCAGATCGAGCCCGACAAGCCGGTCTACTAGTCACGTAGCCACGCCCCGAAGGGGCCGCACCCGCGAGGTCCGGGGTGCGGCCCCTTCGGCGTGACCGGGGTGCGGGCGGCGGCCGACGGGTCAGACGGGGGCGGCCCCGGTCGGCGGCGGGGTGGGCGGGACGGCCGGGGTCGCGCTCGGGGTCGCGCCCGCGGTGCAGACGGTGCCGGCCGCGGGGGTCTTGCCCTCCAGCAGGTACGCGTTCACCGCGTCCTGCACGCACATGTCGCCGCTGTTGTACGCGCCGTGCCCCTGGCCCTTGTAGGTGAGCTCCACCCCGACGCCGGGGCCGAGCCGCTCGGCCATCTTGCGGGCGCCCTCGTACGGCGTGGCCGGGTCGCCGGTGTTGCCGATCACCAGGATCGGGGCGGCTCCCGGGGCGGAGACGTCCGGGGTCTCCCAGGCGCCCGCGACCGGCCAGTCGGTGCAGCCCATCATCGCCCAGCCGAGGAAGTTCCCGAAGACGGGCGAGGCCGAACGGAACGCCGCCAGCTTCGACTTGGTCTCTTCCAGGGTGTAACGGTCCTTGGAGTCGGCGCAGTTGATCGCGGTGTTGGCCGCGCCGATGTTGCTGTAGTGCCCTTGCTGGTCACGGCCGTTGAGCGCGTCGGACAGGGCCATGAGCAGCTGCCCCTGCCCGCCGTCCGCCTCGTCGAGCCCCTGCTCCAGCAGCGGCCACAGCTCCTTGGAGTACAGGGCCTGCGCGATGCCGTTGGTCGCCGCGCTCTCGGTCAGCATCCGGTCGCCGATGCCCGGGATGGGCTGCGCGGCGAGGTCCTTCTGGAGCTTGATGACGCCGTCCTCGATCTCCTTGGCCGTGCTGCCCGGGAGCCTGCACTCGTCGCCGCGGTCCACGCAGTCCTGCGCGAAGTTGTCGAGGGCGAGCTGGAATCCCTTCGCCTGGGCCAGCGCCCCCTCCTCGGAGTTCTTGGTCGGGTCCACGACCGCGTCGAAGACGGCCCGGCCGACGTTCTTCGGGAAGAGGTGGGCGTAGACCCCGCCGAGCTCGGTCCCGTAGGAGATCCCGAAGTAGTGCAGCTTGTCGTCGCCGAGGGCCTGGCGGATCCGGTCCATGTCGCGGGCGGCGTCGGACGTGCTGACATGGGGCAGGATCTTGGCGGAGTTCTTCTCGCAGGCCTGCTGGTATCCGCGGATGTTGTCGACGAAGGCCTTCTCCTCCTGCGGGGTGTCGGGGGAGGAGTCCTGCGCGTAGTACTCGTCCAGCTGCTGGTCGTCCTCACAGCGGACGGGGACGCTGCGGCCCACCCCGCGGGGGTCGAAACTGACCAGGTCGTAGCGGGAGCGCAGGGCCTCGTACTCCTTGGCGGCGCCGGGCAGGGTGGTGATGCCGGAGCCGCCGGGGCCGCCGAAGTTGAAGAGGAGCGACCCGATGCGGTTCTTCTGGTCGCGGGCCTTGGCGCGGATCAGGGCGATGGGGATGGTCTCGCCCTCGGGCTTCGCATAGTCGAGGGGCACATCGAGGGTGGCGCACTGCCAGTCCTTGGGCGGGACCTGGCCGCCGCCCTCCAACGGCGTGGGGGCCGGACAGTCGCCCCACTTGAGGGGCTTGGCCTGCTTGGTGCCGTCGGCCTTCGGCTCCTTCTCCTCGCTGTCGGAACAGCCGCCGGCCCCGGCCAGCACAACGGCGAGTGCGGCGGCCCCGGTAACCCGCAGAACGTTTCTCGACATGCCCCCATCCTCTGCGCCCTCCGCCACCCCCGCCCCCGCGCTGACCCATTCGGGGTCCGGGGTCCCGGGCCCGCCCGACGGAGGCGCGGGCGAGGGGCGCCGTGG
Organism: Streptomyces sp. NBC_00190; assembly: GCF_036203305.1. Classification (GTDB taxonomy): domain Bacteria; phylum Actinomycetota; class Actinomycetes; order Streptomycetales; family Streptomycetaceae; genus Streptomyces. The sequence continues at coordinate 5,170,453 of NZ_CP108131.1, forward strand.
GGGTACGGGCAGTGCCCCGGCGGGGGCTGCGGGCCCCCGCGGGAGCCATCGGCCCGGGCGGAGGCTAGATGGCTTCCTTGCGGGTCAGGAAGTTGAACGAGATCCAGCCCGGCAGCACCGGGAGCCAGAACGTCATCAGGCGGAACAGCAGCACCGCCGAGATGGCGACCTCCTTCTCCAGCCCCGCCGCGATCAGACCCAGCGTCAGCGTGGTCTCCACCGCGCCGATGCCGCCCGGCGTCGGCGCCGCCGATCCCAGCGCGTTGCCCGCCAGGAACACCACCGCGATGCTCGCGTAGCTGATGGCCTGGCCGCCGCCGAACGCGCGGATCGACGCGTCCAGGCACATCACGAAGCAGCCCGTCAGCAGCAGCATCCCGCCGATGCCCGTCATCAGCTTCTGCGGCCGCTGGAGCACGTCCAGCATGCGCGGCACGACGCCCGCGAACAGCGCCCGTACCCGCGTCGCCACGAACTTCCGCATGAACGGGACCGCCGTCACCACCAGCACCAGCACCGCCACCGTCAGCAGACCCGCGATGACCGTCCGGGACGGGGTCATCTCCGGAGTCTTCTCGGTCCCGGTCAGGTAGCCGAACGACAGCAGCAGCAGGATGTGGCTGGCCAGCCCGAACAACTGCGAGGCGCCCACGCTCGCGACCGCGAGCCCCGGCCGGATCCCCGCTCGTTGGAGGAACCGCGTGTTCAGCGCGACACCGCCCACCGCCGCCGGAGCCACCAGCTTCACGAAGGACCCGGCCACCTGCGCGAGCACGGTCCGCAGGAACGGCACCCGCTCGGGCACGAAGCCCAGCAGGCTCATCGCCGCCGCGAAGTAGCTCAGCGCCGAGAACGCCAGCGCCGCCCCGACCCAGCCCCACTGCGCCTGGCCGACGATGGTCGCGAAGTCCACGTGCGCGAGCTGGGTCAGCAGGAAGTACGCGCCGAACGCGCCCGCGATGAACGACACCAGCGTGCGCGGCCGGATCCGCTCCAGCCGGGCCGGCTCAACCGGTGCCTGCGGGCGGATCAGCAGCACCTGCTGGCGGATCTGGCTGAGCAGGTCCTCCTCGCGGGCCCCGTCCAGGGCATCGTCCAGCGCCTTCTTCTCCGCCTTCCGGTCGGCGGCCGGGCTGCTCTCGGCGCCCGCCTCGCGCGCCGCCTTCGCCGCCCGCGAGGACTCCAGTACGGCCTCGCGCTGCCGCTGCGCCCGCTCCCGGGCCAGCTTGCGCAGCGTCGCCCGCGTCGAACGGCTCAGCGCGATCGGCTGGAGCAGCGGCAGGCAGTCCGCCACCGCGTCCGGGCCGAGCACCGACACCGCCGAGGACACCGCCCGCTCCGCGCCGACCCGCAGGCCGAGCGTGGTCAGCAGCTGCGCGATGTCCATCCGGAGCACCAGATCGCCCGCGGCGATCTCGCCGCCCCGCAGGTCGGTGAGGATGACACTGCCGGAACGATCCACCACGAGGGCGTCCCCGGTCAGCCGCCGGTGCGCGATCCGCCGCGACTGCAGGGCCCGTACCTGCTCCCACGCGTTGAGGCACAGCTCGTCGGTGATCTCCTCGTCGGAGAGGGAGTCCAGGCTCCGGCCGCCCAGGTGCTCGTACACGAGCATCACGGCGTCCGGCCCGAGTTCGGAGGTGGCGATCAGCTTCGGCGCGTTCGCTCCGGCCGCGATGGCGGCGTACGCGAGGAGCGCCTCCTGCTCCAGTGCCTGGCGCAGCGACTGGAGGCTGCGCCCGGTGGTGATGCCGCGCAGCGTGAGCCTGCGCCAGACCCGGTAGAAGAACCCGTGGGCCTGCTGCTCCCGGTCCACCACGGTGACGTCGAGCGGCGGGCCGTCCTCCAGGGTGACGTGGTAGCGCCGCCCCCGGTCGTTCACCTCGGGGGCCTCGGGGCCGTCGGGCGTCTCCGCGCGCATCGCGCTGACCGGCTGGAAACCGACCCGGCGCAGTCCGGCGAGGAGGTGCTGCCCGGTGGGGCGCACGTTGGGCGAGCCGACGGCGTACAGGGTCCCGTACGCGACGCTCCAGCCGATCAGCACGGTCAGGATGATCGAGAAGGGTGTGGTGTAGCCGCTGACCAGCATCGTGAACGCGTCGAGCAGCAGGACCACCCACAGCGCGACGCGCCAGTGCGGCCGCCGGGTCATCCCCACGGCCGTCATGTACGCGATCACGGGCGCGAGGTAGCCGTGCACCGGATCGGTGAGCGCCCCGTCGGCGCCGGCGGGGCGGGTGAGGGCTTCCTGGATGGTGCCGGGGGCGGCCTGGGACACCCACAGGTCGGTGGCGAGGGTGACCCCGTGCGCGAGGACGGCGGCGAGCACGCCGTCGGCGATGCGCAGCCCGTCGCGCTTGATGAGCCGCTCGATGGCGAAGGCGACGGGCAGCAGGAGCACGGCGATGCTGGACACCAGCGCGGCGACCTTGACCAGCAGGTCCGGTGCCTGGCCGGTGCCCTTGTTGATGTCCTCCTCCAGGCCGACGGTGGTGCCGTGGGCGAAGGCGGCGATGGCGAGGACGACGGCGATGCCGAGGATGCCGACGAGGAGGCGTACGAGGTCGGACGGGCGGTGCACGCGGGCGGCGAGCAGCGGTTCGTCGACCTCGACCCGGTCGGCGGCCGTGGGGGTGTGCCCGTGCGGGCCCTCGGTTCCGGCCGCGCCGGTGCCGGTGCCGTCGGTGCCGTCGGTGCCGTTGCCGTCGTCGCCGGCACCGCCGCTCGGGGTCCCGGGGCTCCGGTGGTCCGGGCGCGCGTCGTCGTCCGGCGCCGCGCTGTCCGGAGGGCTCACACCCTGCTCCTTCGTCGTCACATCCGTCTCTTCTTGATCACGTATCACCAGTCACCGCCCGGAAGATGGTGGCACGGACCGACGTGCGAGCGGGGCAGCAGGGTGCGCGCCGGTGCGGAAGCACACCTTCCGTCGCCGGACGCCCGACGTGCTGCACCATGGGCCGGATGAGCGACGAACTGCCCGTGTACGCGGAGCGCGTGCTGGAGCTGGCCGAGCGTATTCCGCCCGGCCGGGTGATGACGTACGGGGACGTGGCCGAGTGGCTCGACGAGGGAGGGCCGCGCCAGGTCGGGCGCGTCATGGCCCTGTACGGAGGTGCCGTGCCCTGGTGGCGCGTGGTGCGGGCGGACGGCGTACCGCTCCCCGGCAGTGAGCGGCGCGCCCTGGAGCACTACCGGGCCGAGGCCACGCCGCTGCGCCTGACGGCGGCCGGCGATCCGCGGCTGGACATGCGACGGGCGCGCTGGGACGGAGACGGCGGCGGGGACGGGGACCGCGACGAGGCTCACACCTGACAGCTTCGGCCATGCGCGGCCCGCGCGGGCGGTCGGGCGTCCGCCCGAAGGCCCGTCCGGGGGACGGAGACGAACTGCGCGGCGTCCGCCGGTTGCCGTAGCGTTGCCTCTTCGGCTCCGGCCGATGCCGTCCCGGCGGCACCCGAAAACCGCGCACCACCCGAAGACCCACCAGGACCGGCAGCTCACGTGATCACCTCCTCCTCCGACCGCACCGAACGGCGGCGTACGCGGACCCCTGACGCGTACCGCCTGGTGCGCACCGGGCCGGAACGGGTGGATCCCCCTGTCCTGGACGCAGCGCAGCGCGCGGTGGTTGACCATACGGCCGGACCACTGCTGGTCCTCGCCGGGCCGGGCACCGGGAAGACGACCACGCTGGTCGAGGCCGTCGCCGCCCGGGTCGAGGCGGGCACGGATCCCGCCCGCATCCTCATTCTCACCTTCAGCCGCAAGGCGGCCGTGGAACTGCGCGACCGGGCCGCCTTGCGGCTGGGCGGCGCGCGCGCTCCGCAGGCGACCACCTTCCACTCCTTCTGCTACGGCCTCGTCCGTGCCCACCAGGACACCGACCTCTTCGCCGACCCGCTGCGCCTGCTGTCGGGCCCGGAGCAGGACGTGATGGTCCGCACCCTGCTGGAGGGCCAGCGCCGGATCCGCTCCATCCGCTGGCCGGACGACCTGCGGGCCGCGCTGACCACGCGCGGGTTCGCGGACGAGGTCCGCGCGGTCCTGGCCCGCGCCCGCGAACTGGGCCTGGGGCCGGAGGCGCTGTCCGATTTCGCCGGGCGGATCGGCCGCCCGGACTGGAAGGCGGCCGCGGCCTTCCTCTCCGAGTACCTGGACGTCCTGGACATGCAGGGCACCCTGGACTACGCGGAACTCCTCCACCGTGCCGTCCTCCTGGCGGAGCGCACCCCGTCCCTCTCTTCCGCCTACGACGTGATCTACGTGGACGAGTACCAGGACACGGACGCCTCGCAGCTGCGGCTGCTGCGGGCGCTGACCGGAACCGGCGGCACGCTGATCGCCTTCGGCGACCCGGACCAGTCGATCTACGCCTTCCGCGGCGCCGACATCAACAACATCCTCGACTTCGAGTCGTCCTTCCCCGGCGCGCGGGTGCGGGCCCTGACCGTCGCCCGCCGCTCGGGCGCGGGCCTCCTGGCGGCGACCCGGCTCCTCACCACCCGCATGCCGCTGCCCCGCCTGCCCGCGGCCGCGGTCCGCGCACACCGCGAACTCGCGGCCGCGCGGGAGGGCGGCGGGGCGGAGGTGTACACGTACCCCACGGCCGGGGCCGAGCTCGACAACATCGCCGACATCCTGCGCCGGGCCCACCTGGAGGACGGCGTGCCCTGGCAGGACATGGCCGTCCTGGTCCGCGCGGGCGGCCGTACGCTCCCGGCGATGCGCCGCGCCCTGATCACGGCGGGAGTCCCGGTCGAGACGGACGGCGCGGACACCCCCCTGCGCCACGAACCGGCCGTCTCCCCCCTCCTCACGGCCCTGCGCGCCACGGCCACCTTCGCGGCGGGCCTCCCCGCCGGCTCCGCGCCGGCGGACGCGTCGGACCCGGACCCGGCGGCGCCCGCCCCGGTGGACCCGCAGGCGGGGCCCGCGGCCGACCCGGCGGCGCCGGAGTCCGGCGCACCCGTGGCCCCGGCCGACGGCCTTGCGCCCGCGGCTCCCGCCGCGTCGGCCGCCGACTCCGCCCCGGCGGACGACCAGGCGGACGACCCGGCCGCCCCGGCGGTCGCGGGCGCCGACGGGCCCGACGCGGGATGGATCGGCGTAGAGGCCGCCCTCGCCCTGCTCGCCTCCCCGCTCGGCGGGATGGACGCCGCCGACCTGCGCCGCCTCGGCCGCGCCCTGCGCGACGAGGAGCGCGCCGCCGGCGTCAAGGTGCCCGCGCCCTCCGACGTCCTGCTCGCCCGCGCCCTCGCCGAGCCGGAACGGCTCACCGCCCACGACCCGGCCTACGCCCGCGGCGCGCAGCGCCTCGGCCCGCTCCTGCGCAAGGCCCGCGAACTCCTCCAGGGCGGCGGCACCGCCGAAGAGGCCCTGTGGACCCTCTGGGACGGCACCCCCTGGCCCCAGCGCCTGGAGCGCTCCGCCCGCCGCGGCGGCATGGCCGGCCGCAACGCCGACCGCGACCTCGACGCCGTCTGCGCCCTCTTCGACACCGCCGCCCGCGCCGAGGACCGCACCGGCGGCCGCGGAGCCCTCAACTTCCTCGAACAGCTGGAGGCGGAGGACATCGCCGCCGACACGTTGACGACCCGCGCCACCCGGCCCGACGCGGTCCGCCTCATGACCGCCCACCGCTCAAAGGGCCTGGAGTGGTCCCTCGTCGTCGTCGCGGGCGTCCAGGAGGGCCTGTGGCCCGACCTGCGCCGCCGCGGCTCCCTCCTGGAGGCCGACCGGATCGGCCGCGACGGCCTCGCCGAGCCCCTCACCCCCGGCGCACTCCTGGCCGAGGAGCGGCGGCTCTTCTACGTCGCCGCCACCCGCGCCCGCGACCGCCTCGTCGTCACCGCCGTCAAGGCCCCCGCCGACGACGGCGACCAGCCCTCCCGTTTCCTCACCGAGCTCGGCGTCACCCCGAAGGACGTCACCGGCCGCCCCCGCCGCCCCCTCGCCGTCCCGGCCCTGGTCGCCGAGCTGCGCGCCACCACCGTCGACCCGGACGCCTCGCCCGCCCTGCGCGACGCGGCCGCCCGCCGCCTCGCCCGCCTCGCCGCGCTCACCGACGACGAGGACCGCCCGCTGGTCCCCGCCGCGCACCCGCAGCGCTGGTGGGGCCTGTACGAGCCCACCCGCAGCAGCGTCCCGCTGCGCGACCGGGACCGGCCCGTGGCCCTCTCCGGCAGCGCCCTGGACCAGCTCGCCAACACCTGCTCGCTCCAGTGGTTCCTCGGCCGCGAGGTCAAGGCCGACGCCCCCTCCACGGCCGCCCAGGGCTTCGGCAACGTCGTCCACGTCCTCGCCGACGAGGTCGCCTCCGGCCGCACCCCCGCCGACCTGGCCGTCCTCATGGAACGCCTCGACTCCGTCTGGGACGCCCTCGCCTTCGACGCGCCCTGGAAATCGGCCCAGGAGAAGGAGAACGCCCGAGCCGCCCTGGAACGCTTCCTGCGCTGGCACACCACCGACCGCGGGGGCCGGGCGGCGGTGGCCACCGAGCACGAATTCGACGTCACGCTCGAAGCGGGCGAGTACGCCGTCCGGATCCGCGGCTCCATGGACCGGGTCGAAGCGGACCCGCAGGGGCGCGCCTACGTCGTGGACTTCAAGACCGGCAAGTCGGCGCCCACCAAGGCCGAGGTCGAGCGCCACCCCCAGCTCGCCGTCTACCAGCTCGCGGTGCGCGAAGGCGCCGTCGACGAGGTCTTCGACGGCCTGCGCCCCGCACAGGGCGGCGCCGAGCTCGTCCAGCTGCGCCAGCCCGCGCCCAAGAAGGAGGGCGGCGACGCGGTCCCGAAGATCCAGGCCCAGCAGCCCCTGCCGGGCGGCTCCTCCGGCGAGTGGGTCGGCGACCTGCTCGCCACCGCCGCGGGCCGGGTCCTGGACGAACGCTTCGCGCCCGCCGTCGGCAAGCACTGCGACCACTGCTCCTTCCGCAGCTCGTGCAGCGCCCGGCCCGAGGGCCGCCAGACCGTGGAGTGACCGAGTGACCGAGTGACCGAGTGGCCGAGTGACCCGGGCGACCCGGGCGACCGCGCAGAGCGTCCGAGCGCACCGGCCGGGCGGACGGAGCGCGCGTCGGGGAGTGTCGGTGCGGGCGGCTAGCCTTTTTACGTGTCCGCGCGTGCGCCCGTCCTCTCCGACCCCGAGCAGCTCAAAGAGCTCCTCGGGATCCCTTTCACGCCCGAACAGCTGGCCTGCGCCACCGCCCCGCCCGCCCCGCAGGTCATCGTCGCCGGAGCCGGCTCCGGCAAGACCACCGTCATGGCCGCCCGCGTGGTCTGGCTGGTGGGGACGGGCGCGGTCGCGCCCGAGCAGGTCCTCGGCCTGACCTTCACCAACAAGGCCGCCGGCGAGCTGTCCGAGCGCGTACGCAAGGCCCTCGCGCGGGCCGGCATCACCGACCCCGATCCTTCCCCGGCCGAGGCCGACGCGGCCGGGGGCGAGCCGCGCATCTCCACGTACCACGCCTTCGCCGGCCAGCTCCTCAAGGACCACGGCCTGCGCATCGGTCTGGAGCCCAGCTCCCGCCTCCTCGCCGACGCCACCCGCTTCCAGCTCGCCGCCAAGGTGCTGCGCGAGGCCCCCGGCCCCTACCCCTCGCTCACCAAGTCCCTCCCCGACCTGGTCGGCGACCTCCTCGCGCTGGACGGGGAGCTCTCCGAGCACCTCGTCGAGCCGGAGCGGCTGCGCGCCCACGACACCGGGCTGCTCGGCGAGCTGGCCGACGCCAACCTCACCAACGAGGACCTGCGCAAGGTCCCCGAGGCCGTGCGCGGCCGCCTCGAACTGCTGGAGCTCGTCAGCCGCTACCGCGCCGCCAAGCGCTCCCGCGACCTCTTCGACTTCAGCGACCAGATAGCCCTCTCCGCACAGCTCGCCACGACCCGGCCCGAGGTGGGGGCGCTGCTGCGCGAGGAGTTCCGGGTGGTCCTGCTCGACGAGTACCAGGACACCTCCGTCGCACAGCGGCTGCTGCTGTCCGGCCTCTTCGGCGCGGGCAGCGGCCACGCGGTGACCGCCGTCGGCGACCCCTGCCAGGCCATCTACGGCTGGCGGGGCGCCTCCGTCGCCAACCTCGACGACTTCCCCGAGCACTTCCCGCACGCCGACGGGACACCCGCCACCCGTCTCTCGCTCAGCGAGAACCGGCGCAGCGGCGGCCGCCTGCTCGACCTGGCCAACGGGCTCGCCGCCCCGCTGCGCGCCATGCACGAAGGCGTCGAGGCGCTCCGCCCGGCGCCCGGCGCGGAGGGCGCCGGCTTCGTCCGGTGCGCCCTGCTCGATACGCACGCCGAGGAACTGGAGTGGCTCGCGGACTCCGTCGCGCACCTGGTCCGCACCGGGACGGAGCCGCGCGAGATCGCCGTGCTGTGCCGGTCCGCCGGCGACTTCGCGCGGATCCAGGCCGTCCTGGTGGCCCGGGACGTGCCGGTCGAGGTCGTCGGCCTTTCCGGGCTCCTGCACCTGCCGGAGGTCGCGGACCTCGTCGCCGTCTGCGAAGTCCTCCAGGACCCGGGAGCCAACGCCTCCCTCGTCCGGCTGCTCATCGGCCCGCGCTGGCGGATCGGCGCGCGCGACCTGGCTCTGCTGGGGCGCCGCACCCGGCTGCTGGTGGGCCGCGAGGCCCCCGCCGGGGCGGACCCGGACGAGCGGCTCGCGGCGGCCGTGGAGGGCGTGGACCCGGCGGAGATCGTGTCGCTGGCCGACGCCCTGGAGACCTTCCTCGACGGCGCCGGCCAGGCCCCCGACGACCTGCCGTTCTCCGCCGACGCCCGGGTCCGCTTCGCGCACCTCGCGCAGGAGCTGCGCGACCTGCGGCGCTCGCTCGCGGACCCGCTGATGGACGTACTGCACCGGGTCCTGTCGGCGACCGGCCTGGAAGTGGAGCTGTCCGCGTCCCCGCACGCGCTGGCGGCCCGCCGCCGCGAGACCCTGTCGAACTTCATGGACGTCGCCGCGGGCTTCGCCGCGCTGGACGGCGAGGCGACCCTCCTCGCGTTCCTGGCCTTCCTGCGCACGGCCGCCCAGTACGAGAAGGGCCTGGACCACGCCCTGCCCGGCGGGGAGAACACGGTCAAGGTCCTGACGGCCCACAAGTCCAAGGGCCTGGAGTGGGACGTGGTCGTCGTCCCGGACCTGTGCGCGGGGTCCTTCCCGAAGGAGAAGGCGCCGGAGGCCTGGACCTCGTACGCGAAGGTGCTCCCGTACGCCCTGCGCGGCGACGCCCCCACCCTGCCGGGGGACCCGGCCTGGACCTCGGCCGGCATGAAGTCCTTCAAGACGGCCCTGAAGGACCACAAGTCGGTGGAGGAGCTCCGCCTGGGCTACGTCACCTTCACCCGCCCCCGCTCCCTCCTGCTGGCCTCGGGCCACTGGTGGGGCCCGACGCAGAAGAAGCGCCGCGGCCCGTCCGCGTTCCTGTCCGCCCTGTACGAGCACTGCGCTGCCGGGTTCGGCGAGATCGAGGCCTGGGCGCCCGAACCCGACCCGGCCGCCGAGAATCCGTCCCTCGCCGACGACTCCACCCCGGACCACTCCTGGCCCCTCCCGCTGGACCCGGCCTCCCTGCACCTGCGCCGCGCGGCGGCAGCCCTGGTGGAGTCCTACCTGGCCGACCCGCAGCCCCCGGCTCCGGAGGAGGACGAGTCCTACCTCTGGCCCCCCTCCTGCGAGGACCCGTCCTACGAGGACGAACCCTGGCCGGACGACGACCTCTGGCCGCAGGACCCGGCCGAGCCGCGTACCGGTGGTCCCGCGGACCCGCACGCCGACCTCTGGCCGGAGGCGGACCTCTGGCCGGAGGCGGACCGGGCCGTGCCACGCCTCCGCGTCACCGGCACCGCGCCCGCCCCCGCCGCAGGCACCGGCCCCCTGACGCCCGACGACGCGCGGGCCGTGGCCTCCTGGGACCGGGACCTCGACGCCCTGGAGGGCGAGCTCCGCCGCGCCCGCGCCGCCGTCCGCGACGTCGAGCTCCCCGCCGCGCTCTCCGCCAGCCAGTTGCTCCGGCTCGCCGCCGACGAGCAGGGCTTCGTCCGCGACCTCGCCCGCCCCATGCCGAGGCCCCCGCAGCCCGCGGCACGCCAGGGCACGCGCTTCCACGCCTGGGTCGAGTCCCGCTTCGACGAGCTCCCGCTCCCGCTCCTCGACGTCCTCGACCCCGTCACCGAGCTGCCCGGCTCCGACCAGGAGGTCGCCGACGAGGCCGATCTCGCCTCCCTCAAGGCCGCCTTCGAGCGCAGCCCGTACGCCGACCGGCCGCCCCACCGCATGGAGGCCCCGGTCCAGCTGACCCTCGCGGGCCGCGTCATCCGCGGCCGGATCGACGCCGTGTACAAGAATCCCGACGGCTCGTACGAGATCGTCGACTGGAAGACCGGCCGCACCACCGAGGCCGACCCCCTCCAGCTCGCCGTCTACCGCCTGGCCTGGGCGGAAGCCACGGGTACGCCGCTGCGCCGGGTCACCGCCGCCTTCCTGCACGTCCGCAGCGGCCGCGTGATCCGCCCCCGCGACCTGCCCGACCGGGCCCGTCTTGAGCGGATCCTCCAAGGCAAATCGGGCACCGGCGATGACCATCAGGCGGACGGCTAGGCTCGGGGCATGAGCGACAGCCCGCCGGACAGCGCCGTCCGCACGTACATCGAGACCCACCGCGCCGCCTTCCTCGACGACCTCGCCGAGTGGCTGCGCATACCCTCCGTCTCGGCGCAGCCCGAGCACGCGGGCGACGTACGCCGCAGCGCCGAATGGCTCGCGGCGAAGCTCAAGGAGACCGGTTTCCCGGTCGCCGAGGTCTGGGAGACGCCGGGCGCCCCGGCCGTGTTCGCGCACTGGCCGAGCGAGGACCCGGACGCGCCCACCGTCCTGGTCTACGGGCACCACGACGTGCAGCCCGCCGCCGTGGCGGACGGCTGGCACACCGACCCGTTCGAACCGGTCGTCAAGGACGGCCGGATGTACGGGCGCGGCGCCGCCGACGACAAGGGCCAGGTGTTCTTCCACACCCTGGGCGTACGCGCGCACCTGGCGGCCACCGGCGCCGCCGCCCCCGCCGTGAACCTGAAGCTCGTCGTGGAGGGCGAGGAGGAGTCCGGATCCCCGCACTTCCGCGCCCTCGTCGAGGCCCGCGCCGCCGAGCTCGCCGCCGACGTCGTGATCGTCTCCGACACCGGCATGTGGTCCGAGACCACCCCCACCGTCTGCACCGGCATGCGCGGCGTCGCCGACTGCGAGATCGACTTCCACGGCCCGGACCAGGACATCCACTCCGGCGCCTTCGGCGGGGCCGTGCCCAACCCGGCCACCGTCGCCGCCCGCCTGGTCGCGGCCCTCCACGACGCCGACGGACGGGTCACGGTCCCCGGTTTCTACGACGGCATCGCCGAACTCACCGACGCCGAGCGCGCGCTCATCGCCGAGCTGCCCTTCGACGAGTCCGAGTGGCTCCGTACGGCCAAGTCCCACGCGGCCGCCGGCGAGGCCGGCTACTCCACCCTGGAACGCGTCTGGGCCCGCCCGACGGCCGAGGTCAACGGCATCGGCGGCGGCTACCAGGGCCCTGGCGGCAAGACCATCGTGCCCGCCTCCGCCCACCTGAAGCTGTCGTTCCGCCTGGTGTCCGGACAGGACCCGTACGAGGTCGAGACCGCCGTTACGGACTGGGTCGCGGCCCGCGTCCCGGCCGGGATCCGTCACTCCATCACCTTCGGCGCCCCGACCCGCCCGTGCCTGACCCCGCTGGACCACCCCGCGCTGCAGTCGGTCGTCCGGGCCATGGGCCGCGCCTTCGGCCAGAAGATCCGCTTCACCCGCGAGGGCGGCTCCGGACCCGCGGCAGACCTCCAGGACGTCCTGGACGCGCCCGTCCTCTTCCTCGGCATCTCCGTCCCGTCCGACGGCTGGCACTCGCCGAACGAGAAGGTCGAGCTGGACCTCCTCCTCAAGGGCGTCGAGACGACCGCGTACCTCTGGGGCGACCTTGCCGAGTCCCACCGCACACCTGCCTGACGCCCGACACACACGCCGCCTGAGTCACTGAGCCTGCCTGTCCCACCACCGGGGGAGTTGGAAGTACCTGTGAGCATCCATACCGAGCGCCCGATCTCGCTCACCGCGCCCAGCGGAATCGACCGCGCCGCGCACCACCGCCTCGACGAGGCGTGGCTCGCCGCCGCCTGGAGCCACCCGACGACCCGTGTGTTCGTCGTCTCAGGCGGCCAGGTCCTGATCGACGACACCCCCGACGGGGGCACCGGCATCGTGATGACCCCGGCCTTCGAGGCCCCGGTCACCGAGACCCACCGCTACTTCCTGGGGACCGACGAGGACGGCGTACGGTACTTCGCGCTCCAGAAGGACGCGCTGCCGGGCCGCATGGACCAGTCGGCCCGCCCGGCCGGCCTGCGCGAGGCCGGACTGCTGCTGAACGCGCGCGACGCCGGGCTGATGGTGCACGCGGTGGCGCTGGAGAACTGGCAGCGGATGCACCGCTTCTGCTCCCGCTGCGGCGAGCGCACCGTGGTCGCGGCCGCCGGGCACATCCGCCGCTGCCCGGGCTGCGGCGCCGAGCACTACCCGCGCACCGATCCGGCCGTGATCATGCTGGTCACGGACGACCAGGACCGGGCGCTGCTGGGCCGCCAGGTGCACTGGCCGGAGGGCCGCTTCTCGACCCTCGCCGGGTTCGTGGAGCCGGGCGAGTCGATCGAACAGTCCGTCGTCCGCGAGGTGTGGGAGGAGGCGGGCGTCAAGGTCGGCGAGGTCGAGTACGTGGCCAGCCAGCCGTGGCCGTTCCCGTACAGCCTGATGCTGGGCTTCACGGCCCGCGCCACCAGCTCCGAGATCACGGTGGACGGCGAGGAGATCGAGGAGGCCCGCTGGTTCTCCCGCGACGAGCTGGCTGCGGCGATCGAGGCGGGCGAGGTGCTGCCCCCGGCGGGCGGCATCTCCATCGCCGCCCGCCTGGTCGAGCTCTGGTACGGCCGGCCGCTGCCGAAGCCCCCGGCCGTCTGACGGCTCCGCGGGCCGGCAGCGGCCCGGCCCGCGCACGCAGAAGGCCCCCGCCGGGGCGGGGGCCGCTCTGGGTGCGCGGGGGGTCAGACGGCGAGGGCCTGCTTGACCTGGGCCAGGCTCGGGTTCGTCATGACGGACTCGTTGCCGGCGGAGGACTTCACGAGAACGGTGGGAACCGTCTGGTTGCCGCCGTTCGCCTTCTCCACGAACGCCGCGGACTCGGGGTCGAGCTCGATGTTGATCTCGTTGTACGCGATGCCTTCCCGGTCCAGCTGGGTCTTCAGCCGGCGGCAGTAGCCGCACCAGGTCGTGCTGTACATCGTGACGGTGCCCGTGTCCTGCATGCTGCGGTCTCCTTCGTGGGGTCTCGGTGGTCCGAGTATTGGAACGTACGCGACCGCGCGGCCATTCCCGCGCGGCCGGTGCGACAGGGAGGCCGGTGGGACAGGGGGCCGGTGCGACACGGCGGCTGGTGTGACAAGTACTACGGATACGGGTGACCTGTGGACAAGTTTCCCGCCCGCCCCTCCAGACCTGGCAGCATGGCGGGGTGACAGCAGCAACGCACTCCCCATCCTTCTCCGCCGTCGAGGCCACCGACTCGGCCGACGCGGTGCTCCTGGGCCTGGACCCGGAGCAGCGCGAGGTCGCGACGACCCTGCGCGGGCCGGTGTGCGTGCTGGCGGGCGCCGGCACCGGCAAGACCCGTGCGATCACCCACCGCATCGCCTACGGAGTCCAGTCCGGCCAGCTCATGCCGGGCAGTGTGCTTGCCGTCACCTTCACCAACCGCGCCGCCGGGGAGATGCGCGGCCGTCTGCGCGGCCTCGGCGCCGGCGGGGTCCAGGCCCGTACCTTCCACTCCGCCGCCCTGCGCCAGCTCCAGTACTTCTGGCCCAAGGCGGTCGGCGGAGACGTCCCCCGGCTCCTGGAGCGCAAGATCCAGTTCGTCGCCGAGGCGGGCGCGCGCTGCCGCATCCGCCTCGACCGCAACGAGCTGCGCGATGTCACCGGTGAGATCGAGTGGGCCAAGGTCACCCAGACCGTGCCCGCCGACTATCCGGTGGCCGCCCTCAAGTCGGGCCGCGAAGCCCCCCGCGACCTGGCCGAGATCGCCCAGATCTACGGGACGTACGAGCAGCTCAAGCGCGACCGCGGCATGATCGACTTCGAGGACGTGCTGCTCCTCACCGTCGGCATCCTCCAGGACCGCCACGACATCGCCGAACAGATCCGCGCCCAGTACCAGCACTTCGTCGTGGACGAGTACCAGGACGTCAGCCCCCTCCAGCAGCGGCTGCTCGACCTGTGGCTCGGCGAGCGCGACAGCCTCTGCGTCGTCGGCGACGCCAGCCAGACGATCTACTCCTTCACCGGCGCCACCCCCGACCACCTGCTGAACTTCCGTACCCGCTACCCGCAGGCCACCGTGGTCAAGCTGGTCCGCGACTACCGCTCCACCCCCCAGGTCGTCCATCTCGCCAACGGCCTCCTCAAGCAGGCCAAGGGCCGGGCCGCCGAGCACCGCCTGGAGCTGGTCTCGCAGCGCGAAACCGGACCCGACCCGGTCTACGCCGAGTACCCGGACGAGCCCGCCGAGGCCGAGGGCGTCGCCGCGCGGGTCCGGGACCTGATCGCGGCGGGCGTGCCCGCGGGCGAGATCGCCGTCCTGTACCGCATCAACGCCCAGTCCGAGGTGTACGAGCAGGCCCTCGCCGACGCCGGGGTGCCCTACCAGCTGCGCGGAGCCGAGCGCTTCTTCGAGCGGAGCGAGGTCCAGAAGGCGATCCTCGCGCTCCGCGGAGCCGCCCGGTCCGGCGGGAACGACCCGCTGCTCGACGATGTCGTCGAGCTCGGCTCCCAGGTCCGGGCCGTGCTCAGCTCCACCGGCTGGACCGCCGAGCCGCCGGCCGGCTCCGGCGCGGTGCGCGACCAGTGGGAGTCGCTGGCCGCCCTGGTCCGCCTCGCCGAGGACTTCGCCCGGACCCGGCCCGGGGTCACCCTGGCGGACCTCACCATCGAGCTCGACGAGCGCAAGGCCGCCCAGCACGCCCCGACCGTGCAGGGCGTGACCCTGGCCTCGCTGCACGCGGCCAAGGGCCTGGAGTGGGACGCCGTGTTCCTCGTCGGCCTCACCGACGGCATGGTGCCGATCACCTACGCCAAGACCGACGAGCAGGTCGAGGAGGAGCGCCGGCTGCTCTATGTCGGCGTCACCCGGGCGCGGTTGCACCTGACGCTCTCCTGGGCGCTCTCGCGGGCGCCGGGCGGCCGGGCCTCCCGACGCCCCAGCCGCTTCCTGAACGGCCTGCGGCCGGGCTCCGCGGCCCCGGGAACGGGCCCGGGCGGCGCGGCCGAGCGGGTCGCCCGCAAGCACGGCCGCCGCGGGCCGGTGCTCTGCAGGGTCTGCGGCAAGACCCTGACCGACGCCGGCGAGCTGAAACTGATGCGCTGCGAGGACTGCCCGTCCGACATGGACGAGGGGCTCTACGAGCGGCTGCGGGAGTGGCGCCGGACCCAGGCGAAGGACCAGGGCCTGCCCCCCTACTGCGTCTTCACGGACAAGACGCTGATGGCGATCGCGGAGGCCGCGCCCTCCGAGGAGGGCGAGCTCTCGATGATCTCCGGCGTGGGTGTACGGAAGCTCGACCGGTACGGAGCCGACGTCTTGGCCATCTGCGCAGGTCAGGACCCCGGGTCCGAGGATTCTGACGACGCGTAGAAACTCGTCGGAAAAATAGTTTGCACATGCCCAGCGAATCCCCATAGGTTCTTAGCAACGGAAACGGTGGCTTCTCCGAAGCCCTGGATCCGTGCTGTACTTATCCGAATACGCATGGGACAGGCCCCCGGGCCCCGTCCCCGAGACGCCGAGAGGAGGCGAGACCAGTGACCAGCTTCATGACCTTCACCAAAATGACCGATCGCTCGGTCGACGCTTCCTGCCTGCTCGGTTCCGTCTCCCTCCTGGGTACCGGTGTGTCCGCGATTTCCGCCGACAGCCCCGCCCTGCTGGCGATCCGTCCGGTCAGCGAGCGCAATGAGCGACCGACCCAGGCACCGGTGGCAGTACTGGCAGCGGAAGCTCAGGCGCATGGCGCCTATGGCTTCGCCGCCGCAGCCGGTGCCGGATCCCAGAACAAGCAGACGACGAAGCAGCAGCACCACCTGATGTGGGCCTTCCGTGGGCTCGAACCCTGGAGTGATCCAGCCTGATCGCATGATCAGGCCGGCGCCTTCAGGGCCGCGGAACCCAACCGGGATCCGCGGCCCTTCTGTTTGTCCCCGAACGGGACGACGGACAGGCGCCTCGGGACTGGCAGAACCCCAGCCGAATCCGGCCGACCGGCCGGAACGACTAGCCGAACAAGACGAGGAAGAAGACACCGTGCAACTCGAAGCGCACGCCCCGTCCGTACCGCAGACCCAAACGATCTCCCCGCCCGCAGTCCCGGAGGACCACACCTTGACCCCGCTCACCGCGCTGACCGCGCTCGACGACGCCATCGAGAACCTCGGCGTACCCGTTCCGTGCCGCACCTTCGACCCCGAGGTCTTCTTCGCCGAGTCCCCGGCGGACGTCGAGTACGCCAAGTCCCTCTGCCGCACCTGCCCGCTGGTCGAGGCCTGCCTCGCCGGGGCGACCGAGCGCCGCGAGCCCTGGGGTGTCTGGGGTGGCGAGCTCTTCGTCCAGGGTGTCGTCGTCGCCCGCAAGCGGCCGCGTGGCCGTCCGCGCAAGAACCCGGTTGTCGCGGCATGACCGCCCACGGAACCATCGACCGCCCCCTCACGCACGACCCCCTGAAGCAGGCCCTCATGACCGCCCACTCCACGAGCGAGCAGCCGCACGGCTCCGCCACCGCAGACTTCATCACCGCAGGCGCGATCACCTCGCGTCAGAACAGGACCCGCGAAATGCAACTCATCCCAGAAGCCCTGGCTCGCGCCCATATGGACGACCGCATGCGTGAGGTGGACGCCGAACGTCACGCCGTGCGCCTGGTCACCGCCCGCCGCATGCAGCGGCGAGCCGAGCGAGTCTCGCTGCGCGCCCGGCGCGCGCTCGCCATGGCCGTCATGCACTAAGAGCTCCACAGTGCTGAGGCTCTGAAATCACAGACAAGACGTCCCGGGGGGACCGGTCCGAACGGACCGGTCCCCCCGGTGCGTTGCGGGGCCTGTCCACCCCGTACGGGGATATCGTCTGGAGGTGGACCAGCCGACTCCCCACCCCGCCAAGCCGGGATCCGAGGCCCAGCCCGTCGTCTGCGCGCGCTGTGGTGCCCGGTCTCCGGACGGCGCCCCGATCACCTGGACCTGCTCCATGGAAAACGGCAGCAGGCACTACTTCTGCCACGACTGCGCCCGGGCCAACATCCGGGCGATCGAGGGCAGGCTCGACTCCTCCTGGTGGTGACCCGGCGCCGGCCTGCCCGCCCCCTACGTCACTCCGCGGACGCGAACCCCGGCAGCCAGGAGTCCAGTTCGTCCCGCAGCCGCACCGTCGAGCCCAGCTGACACAGCACCCCGATGGTGCTCAGCGTGACCCGGTGGATCAGCAGGTACGAGGGCGGCAGGTTGATTTGCCGTCCCAACTGGTGTGCGGGGGACCGGGGATCGGCGATCCGCGCCGCCTGGCCGCGCAGCCACGCCCGTGTGAAGGTGAACTCCTCGGCCTCGGCGGGCTCGATGATCGGCTTGAGATAGTCCAGTACCGCGTCGGGGTCCAGTTCGATGGACTCCTTCACGAACCCCTCGGCGCACAGGTGCCCGTAGACCCCCTCGGCATCCCCGTCCAGCGTCATCCGCAGTGACTTGCCGATGGGCTTGGGCCAGCCGCCCGGCAGCCGGTCGACCGTGCCGAAGTCCAGGACGCCCAGCCGCATCCGGCCCTCCGGCCCCGATATCAGCCGGAAGTTGCCCGGGTGCGGGTCCGCGTGCAGCAGCCCGGTGCGGGCGGGACCGGAGAAGAGGAACCGGGCCAGCAACTGCCCGGCGCGGTCGCGCTCCTCCTGAGTGCCGTCGGCTATCACCTCCGACAGCGGGGTCCCCTCCATCCACTCGGTCACCAGCACCTCGTCGCCCTGGTGCACGACATCCGGCACCACGACGTCGGGGTCGCCCTCGAACGCGTCCGCGTGCGTCCGCTGCGCCTCGGCCTCCAGCTCGTAGTCGAGCTCCTCCGCGACCCGGTCGCGCAACTCCTTGATGAGCGGCTTGATCTCCATGCCCGGTATCAGCGGCCCCAGCAGACCCGCGAACCGGCCCAGCTGCTTCAGGTCCGACAGCAGAGCCTCGCCGGCCCCCGGGTACTGGACCTTGACGGCCACCTGCCGGCCGTCGTGCCACACCGCCCGGTGCACCTGCCCGATCGAGGCGGCCGCGGCCGGCTTGTCCTCGAACTCCTCGAACAGATCCCGCCAGTCCGCGCCCAGTCGGTCCGCCAGCACCTGGTGCACCGTGGCCGTGGGCAGCGGCGGGGCCGCTTCCTGAAGCTTGGTCAGCGCAGCCCGGTAGGGCCCGGCGACCTCCTCGGGCAGGGCAGACTCGAAGACCGACAGGGCCTGCCCGAACTTCATGGCACCGCCCTTCAGCTCCCCGAGCGTCCGGAACAGCTGCTCGGCGGTGCGCTGCTGAAGCTCGCGCGCCACTATCTCCGCCGACTTGCCGCCGATCCGCTTGCCCAGCCCCCAGGTTGCCCGACCCGCGATGCCGAGCGGCAGCGCGGCCAGCTTGACGGTACGGGTGACCGCCTTCCGGGGAAGATCAGACATACGCCCCTCCATTTCCCAGACAGCTGCGCCGCAAGCGGCGGTTCGGGAAGACCCCTCCGACCCACGCATCCTGTCATGGCCCCTCCGGAGGATCCCCTCCTGATCCTCCTCCCAGTCGCTGGAGCAGAGCTGGACGACCTGCGTTCGCTCCGCACGGGCAGTCGGGGTGCGGGACGACCGGGCTGCGCTGCCAGTGCAGGGCCGGGAGCGCGGCCTCCCAGCGGGAGGCGGTGGAGGCGGGCAGTTCGCCGTCGAGGAAGGACAGCGCGTGGGCCGCGGCCAGACCGGCCACCGCCGTGGACAGGCCCAGGTCGCACGCGCCGCCCGCCCGGCGCCGGTGCGCCGACCGCCACTGCACCAGCAACCTCGGCCAGGCCGGATCAAGGTCCACCCGCTCGCGCTCCATGCACCCCGCGCACGCCGTCGAACCCGGCAGCACCAGCGGTCCCACCAGTCCGGTGCCCTCCAGCACCCCCGCGTACAGGTGCGGGATGCCCGTCGCCACCCAGTCGGCCGCGGTGTCCGGATCCGGGGCCCAGGCCTGCAGCCCGTCGCGGGGCGCGACCACCACCAGGGCGAGCCCGGGCTCCGGGCCCTCGCTCTCCCCGGCCCGCGGCGCGCGCCCCGGAGCCGACTGGCGCACCAGCCTGCCCGCGGCCTCGGCCCGCAGGCGGCCCACGCTCTGCGACCCGAACCCGCCCGGCGCCACGTCCCCGGGTTCCACCCGGCCACCGTCGAGCACCTCGACCCCGCCCACACCGGCTCCCGACAGGACCGCGGCGATCAACGCGCCCACCCGGCCGCTCCCGCGCACCTGCACCCGTATCGCCCGGCGCGCGGCGATCCCCCGCAAGTCCCCGCCCGGCTCACGGTGGACCAAGGACAGCGAGCCCAGATCGGGCCCCAGCCGCTCCAGGGCCTCCGGCCGCTTGCGCACGGCCTGGGCGAGCGGGCCGCCCGCCGTGGCGTCGTCGAGCAGTCCGGCCGCCGCCAGCCGCCGGACCAGTTCGTCGGCCTGGCCGTCCGGCAGTCCCATCCCCGAGGCCTCGGCCCGTAACAGCTCCATCCGCCGCGTCCCGTCGATGCGGTCGATGAGCGCGCCCGTCGCCGTGTCGACGGGGCCCAGCACCACCGCGTGGGCGGGTGTCACCCCGAACTGAACCGTCTGCAGATCCCTCCAGGCCCGTGCCAGCGCCGGCTTCACCTTCGGATACACGGCCGCCCCCCTCGATTCCGCGTGCGCACCCGCGCCGCCTCTTTTCCGCTCTCCCGCAACATTGCCCGTCCGCCGCATTCCGTGCGGGAATTTGTCCACAGGCGAGGTGTATTAGGCATATGAGATGGAGAAATGGGGTGTTCCGGATGCCGACTGTGAATCGATCGCGTTCGACTGCCGGACGGGCGGGACTTCCGCCACGGCTAGCGGGTACCGTCGTCGCGTGTCCGCCGACCCACCGCAGCGCGCCGTAGAAGTCCGCCGGAGCGCGCGCCGCCGCAGGACCGTATCCGCCTATCGCGAGGGTGACCGTACGGTCGTCCTCATCCCTGCCCGGATGTCCGAGGCCGAGGAGCGGCGCTGGGTGGGCGTCATGCTCGACAAGCTGGCCGCCCAGGAGAGCAAGCGCACCCTCGGCGACGCGGAACTCACCGAGCGCGCCGAGCGTTTGTCCGAGCAGTACTTCACCGGCCGCGCCCGCCCCCGCTCGGTCCGCTGGGTCACCAACCAGAACACCCGCTGGGGCTCCTGCACCCCGGCCGAAGGCAGCATCCGGCTCTCCCACCGCCTCCAGGGGATGCCGGAGTACGTCATCGACTACGTCCTCCTGCACGAGCTGGCCCACCTCCTCGTGCCCGGCCACGGCCCCCGCTTCTGGGAGCTGCTGGAGGCGTATCCCCGGACCGAGCGGGCCCGCGGATACCTGGAGGGAATCGTCGCCGCCGAGCGCCTCCCGAAGGTCCCCGCCGCCCGCGACGAATAGCGGCGCCCGTCCGCACTGTCACGGACGGTGATATGTACCGGGTCGGTACCGACTTGGCCGGATGTCGGCAGTTGCCGTTAGCCTGAGCGGCACGCATTCACAGTCGGGATGGGGGACGGTCGTTACGTATGGCCAGGGAATTCCAACGGGGCCACAAGGCCAAGATCAGTGATCTGACGCCGGGCACGGATCTTTACGTGGGCGTCCAGATCGCCGGACCCGGACTCACCTTCGACATCAGCTGTTTCGGCCTCGATGCGAACGAGCAGCTGTCCGACGACCGCTACTTCGTCTTCTTCAACCAGCCGAAGTCGCCCGAGGAGTCCATCCAGCAGCTCGGTGCGCAGGCCGGAGACACCGAATCCTTCCGGGTGACCCTGGACCGCGTGCCGGCCTCCATCCACAAGCTGTCCTTCACCGCCACCATCGACGGCGCCGGCCAGATGTCGCAGATCGGCCCCGGCTACATCCGGATCGTCGCGGGCGGCGAGGAAGTCGTCCGGTACTCGTTCACGGGTGCGGAGTTCACCACCGAGCGGGCCGTGATGCTCGGCGACTTCTACCTCAAGGACGTATGGCGCTTCGCAGCCGTCGGCCAGGGCTTCGACGGCGGACTCGCCGCGCTGCTCAAGAACTTCGGCGGCGAGGTCGCCGAGGAGGAGGAGCCGCAGCAGCAGGCCCCGGCCCAGACCGGCGCCGCGCCCGGATTCGCCCCGCCGCCGCAGGCCCAGGCACCGTCCTTCGGCGCCCCCGCCCAGGCCCCGGCACCCCAGGCCGCGCCGCAGCAGGCCCCGGCCCCCGCGCCCTCGTTCGGCGCGCCGCCCGCTCCGGCCCCCGCCCCGCAGCCGCAGGCGTACCCGCAGCACAGCGCGCCCACCATGGCCGCGCCGCTCGCTCCGCCCGCCCCCGCGCCGTACGGCCAGCCGCCGCAGCAGCCCTCGTACGGCCAGGTTCCCCCGCCCGCTCCGGCCCCCGCCCCCTACGGGCAGCAGCCGGGCTACGGCCAGGTGCCGGGGCAGGTACCGGGCCAGATGCCCGGGCAGTTCCCCGGCCAGGCTCCCGGCCAGTACCCCCCTGGCGGTCAGCAGCCCGGCTACGGGCAGCAGGCCCCCGCCCCCGCCGCGGCCGGTCTCACCGCCGCGCTCCAGCCGTACAAGGAAGCCCCCACGGGCGCCCGCTGGACCGCGCAGAACCCGCAGCTCATGCGCGTCGACCTGTCGATGGGCGGCCAGCCCGTCCTCGCCCGCCAGGGCAGCATGGTCCTGTACCAGGGCAAGGTCGACTTCAGCTACAAGGGCGCGGGCTTCGCGGGCCGCATCGTGGGCAACGCCACCGGCCAGGAGATGCAGCTGATGCGCTGCACCGGCCGCGGCCAGGTCTTCCTCGCGGAGAACGGCGCCCACCTGCACGCCATCGAGCTCCAGGGTGACGCGATCTGCGTCTCCGCCGAGAACGTGCTCGCCTTCGACGAGTCGCTCCAGCACGAGGTCCGCCGCATCGAGGGCCACGGCATCCCCGGCGGCGCCCTGTTCACCATGCAGTTCCAGGGCGCCGGCACCGTGATCGTCAAGACGCACGGCGTCCCGGTCGTCCTGCCCGTCACCCCGACCACCTTCGCGGACAGCAACGCCATCGTGGCGTGGTCGGCCGCCTCACAGGTGATCATCTCCAGCCAGGTCCGGCTCCGGCGCAACGCCTACCCCGGCCACAGCGGGGAGACCGTGAACCTCCAGTTCCGCGGCGCTCCCGGCAACTTCATCGTCGTCCAGCCGTACGAGGTCTGAGGGAGCCCGTCATGAACGCAATGAACCAGCAGCTCGCGGGCTACGCCCCGACGCCCGTCACGGCCCGCATGGAGAACCACGGACGGGCCATGCTCAAGGTCGCCATGCAGAGCGGCCAGGACCTCTTCGCCCGTACCGGCTCGATGGTCGCGTACGAGGGCTTCGTGCAGTACGAGCCCAACCCGCCGGCCGTGCGCCAGATGGCCTCGCAGTGGCTCACCGGCGAGGGCGCCCCGCTGATGAAGTGCACCGGCGACGGCCTGCTCTACCTCGCCGACTACGGCGCGGACGTCGTCGTCGTCAACCTCAACAACGACGCCCTCTCCGTGAACGGGACCAACCTGCTCGCCTTCGACGCCCACCTCCAGTGGGGCGTCGAGCGGGTCAAGGGCATGGCGAAGTTCGCCGGCCAGGGCCTGTTCAACGTGCAGGTCGCCGGTACCGGGTGGGTCGCGATCACCTCCCGCGGCACCCCGATCGTGGTCGACTGCGGTCGCGGCGAGGACGAGACGTACGTCGACCCGGACGCGCTCGTCGCCTGGTCGCCGAATCTCAAGGTCAAGGGGAAGCGCAGCTTCAAGGCCTCGTCGATGATCGGCCGGGGCAGCGGGGAGGCCTACCAGATGGCCTTCTCCGGCCAGGGCATCGTCGTCGTACAGCCGAGCGAGGACAGCACCGACCGGCTCCGGGCCCGGGGCTGAGGGGGAGCGGACACATCATGCAGAGCGCACTTTTCGCCCACGCCGAGGCGCAGTCCCAGGAGCGGTACGCCGTCCAGAACCCGCAGCTGCTGCGGGTCTCGCTGACCGGCCACGACGACGTACTCGCCCGCAAGGGCGCGATGGTCGCCTACCAGGGGATCATCGACTTCGACGGCGAGTACCAGAGCACCAACCAGCGCACCGCCCGCGCCCGCACGGGTGAGGGCCTCGACCTCATGCGCTGCTCCGGGCAGGGCACGGTCTACCTGGCCAACCTGGCCCAGTACGTGCACGTCGTGGACGTGGACCAGGACGGCCTCACCGTCGACAGCAGCTACGTGCTGGCCATGGACTCCACCCTGCACACCGAGGCCATCGCGGTGGACAGCCAGTACGGGATCTCCGGCTCCGGCAAGTACCAGCTCAACATCACCGGCCGCGGCAAGGTCGCGCTGATGACCTCCGGGCAGCCGCTGATGATGCAGGTCACGCCCGACAAGTACGTCAACGCGGACGCGGACGCCATCGTCGCCTGGTCCACCTCGCTGCGGGTGCAGATGCAGGCCCAGACGCACTCCACCGGAGTGTGGCGCCGGCGCGGCAACACCGGCGAGGGCTGGGAGCTGAGCTTCCTCGGCACCGGTTTCGCCCTCGTGCAGCCCAGCGAGGTGCTGCCGCCGCAGAACGCCCAGCTCGGCCAGGGCGCCGCGGCGCAGTTCGGCATGGGCCAGCACGGCTCGCACGCGCAGAACCAGAACAACGCCTGGAACTAGCCGCACGGCGAAGGCACGGGCAAGGCAGCTGCCGGGCACGAGCCAGATACGCGGAAGGGGCGGCCCCGGGCATCCGGGGCCGCCCCTTCCTCACGTCACGGCGTCACGGCGTCACGCGCCGAGCCGTGCCAGGGCCGCCTCCAGCAGCCGCACGACCGAGGTGTCGGCCACCGCCGCCACCTCCTCGTACGGGAACCAGCGCAGGTCCAGGGACTCCTCGCTGATCTCCGCCACCGCACCGGCCGGCGCCAGCGCCGCATACTGCACGTCAAGGTGCCAGTGGCAGGGCGCCGGGATCGGATGCCGGTCGAGGCGCACCGGCCCGCCGGGCAGCAGGCTCAGCCCGGACTCGATGCCGGACTCCTCGCGGGCCTCGCGCAGCGCCGCCTCGGCGAGGGTGGCGTCGCCGGGCTCGCAGTGGCCGCCCATCTGCAGCCACATGCCCAGCTTCTTGTGCAGGGTCAGCAGGACGCGCCCCCGCTCCGGGTCGATCACCAGGGCGCTGCCGGTGATGTGCCCGGCCTCGCACGGCTTGTAGACCCCGTCCGGATGGGCGGCCAGGTGCTCCAGGTAGACGTCGCGCAGCTCGGGCTGGTCCTCGTAGCGCTTGAGCACGAGGACCGCGTCGTCGTACAGGCTCACTTCTCCTCGCCGCCGTCCTCGTCGCGCTTCCGGGCGGCCTCGCCGAGCATCTTGTCGAGCTCGGAGAAGTCCAGCTGCTCGCGGTGCACGAAGCCGTCCGGGTCGTCCAGGTCCGAGGCCGTCGGCAGCATGTCCGGGTGCTCCCACAGCCCGTCGCGGCCGTCCACACCCCGCGCGTCGGTGAGCGAGGCCCACAGCCGCGAGGCGTCCCGCAGCCGGCGCGGCCGCAGCTCCAGCCCGATCAGCGTCGCGAAGGTCTGCTCCGCCGGGCCGCCCGAGGCGCGCCGCCGGCGCATGGTCTCGCGCATCGCGTCCGCCGAGGTCAGACGCGGCTTCGCCGCCTCGTGCACGACCGCGTCCACCCAGCCCTCGACCAGTGCGAGCGCCGTCTCCAGGCGGGCCAGCGCGGCCTTCTGCTCGGGGGTGTCCTGCGGCTGGAACATGCCGCCCTGCAGCGCTTCCTGCAGCTGCTCCGGGTTCGACGGGTCCAGCTGGCCGACCACGTCCTCCAGCTTCGAGGTGTCGACCTTGATGCCGCGGGCGTAACCCTCGACCGCGCCGAACAGGTGCGAGCGCAGCCACGGCACGTGTGCGAAGAGCCGGGCGTGGGCCGCCTCGCGCAAGGCCAGGTACAGCCGCACCTCGTCCGCCGGGACGCCCAGGTCCTTGCCGAAGCTCTCGATGTTCAGCGGCAGCAGCGCGGCCTTGCCGGCCGGGCCCAGCGGCAGCCCGATGTCGGTCGAGCCGACGACCTCGCCCGCGAGCACGCCCACGGCCTGGCCGATCTGCTGTCCGAACATGGCACCGCCCATGGAGCGCATCATTCCGAGCAGCGGGCCCGCCATGGCCTGCATCTCCTCGGGCAGCACGCTGCCCATGGCCGCGCCGACCCGCTCGGCGACCGGGTCCACGAGTTCCTTCCATACCGGGAGGGTCGCCTCGACCCACTCGGCGCGGCTCCACGCGACGGCAGTGGCGGCGCCCGAGGGCAGCGAGGTCACACCGTCCAGCCAGTGGTCGGCGAGGCGCACGGCCTCCTCGACCGCGGACTTCTCGGCGACGCCGACGCTCGCGTCCTTCACGCCGTCCGCCGTGCCCTGGGCAACCGTCTGGCGGGCGATGTCCTTGGCCATGTCCCAGTTCACGGGACCGCCCTCGTAGCTGAGCATCTGGCCCAGCTGCTGGAAGGCCGCGCCCAGGTCGTTCGGGTTCATCGAGCCGAACATCGCCGCGAACGGATTGTCCGCGCCGCCGGGACCCCCCGCGCCGCCCGGCAGGCCCATGCCGGTGAACCCGAACGGATTCGCCGGGCCGCCCTGGCCGCCCTGATTGCCCTTCTTCTTGCCCTCGTCGCCGTCCTCCGGCTCCTCCGGCGGAAGGCCGAATCCGAATGGGGTGTCGCTCACGGGTTTCCTCGGCTCGTAGGGCCGTCGGCGGGTGCCGACGGGCAATGGTCCGACAACACCACCCAGCGTAGACACCGGAGCCGCTTCCGGGCTCGGTGCTCCGCCGGGTCCTGGGCTGCGGCAGGATGGACATCACCTGGTGGGTACGCGTCACGGCGCGTCCCTACTGAAGACAACCGCTGGAGACGCCCGGTGAGTTCCCCAGATCCGCACGCTTTGGACAAGCACGGCTCGGACAAGCACAGGCCCGACGCCGAAATCCGCCCTGAGCGGAGCGACAGCGCCCACGATGTTCGCCAGCCGCGAAACCCGGCCGTGCGAGGCCCCGTGATCGCCGTGACCGGCGCCGCGTCGGGCGTCGGCGCGGCCCTAGTGAGCCGCCTGGCGGCCTCCGACGAGGTCAAGCAGGTCGTGGCCATCGACGAGCGGCGCGGGGACTGCGCGGCCGCGCAGTGGCACGTCCTGGACGTACGGGACCCGGCGATCGCCGAGAAGCTGCGCGGCGCCGACGTCGTGGTGCACCTCGCGCTGGACCTGGACCTGGAGACCGACCCGGCGGCCCGTACCGCGTACAACGTGCGCGGGACCCAGACCGTGCTGACGGCCGCCGCGGCGGCCGGGGTGCACCGGGTCGTGCTGTGCACCTCCGCGATGGTCTACGGAGCCCTGCCCGACAACGACATCCCCCTCTCCGAGGACTCCGAGCTGCGGGCCACCGCCGAGGCGACCGGCGTCGGCGACCTGCTGGAGATCGAGCGCCTCGGCCGCCGGGCCCCCCGCGCCCACCCCGGCCTGAACGTCACCGTGATCCGCCCGGCGGTCCTGGTCGGCGGCACGGACACCGCCCTGACCCGGTACTTCGAGTCCCCGCGCCTGCTCGTGGTCGCCGGATCCCGCCCCACCTGGCAGTTCTGCCACGTCGAGGACCTGGTCAGCGCGTTGGAGTACGCGGCGCTGGAGAAGGTCGAGGGCGAGCTCGCGGTGGGCTGCGAGGGCTGGCTGGAGCAGGAGGAGGTCGAGGAGCTGAGCGGGATCCGCCGCATGGAGCTCCCCTCGGCGGTCGCCCTGGGAGCCGCGGCCCGGCTGCACCGGATCGGCCTGACGCCCTCCCCGGCCGGGGACCTCGCGTACACCATGCACCCGTGGGTGGTCAGCGTCAGCGGTCTGCACGCGGCGGGCTGGCGGCCGCGCTGGACCAACGAGGAGGTGCTGGCCGAGCTCCTCCAGGAGGTCGCGGGCCGGCACACGGTCGCGGGCCGCCGACTGGGCCGCAAGGACGCCACCGCCGCGGGCGCGGCGGGCGCGACGGTCGCGCTGCTCGGTGCCGCCGCCGTGGTCCGGGCGGCCCGCAGGCGCCGCGGGATCTGATCCGGCCGCTGCCGGGGCCCGCGACGCCGTCGCGCAAGCGGCCCCGGGCCGCGCCCCGGACCCCGCGCCCCGATCGCCGGCGGGGCCCGGGAGCCGGGGTTTCTGTAGGAGGCTCCCAAGCAGCCGGGCGCGGCCCGGGCGAATCAGCTATTTCGCCTTGTCAGCGCCTAGGGCACGATGAAGACATGGCTCCGCACTTCGATCACCCCGGCGAGCAGGCCGCGCAGGACCCGATCCGGCTGCTCGCGATCCGTGACACCCCGCTCTCGATCGACGAGGTCTTCCAGGCCGTCGGCGACGACGCGACGGGCGGCACGACACTCTTCGTCGGCACGGTGCGCAACCACGACAGCGGGGCGGACGTCGACTCGCTCGGCTACTCCTGCCACCCCACGGCAGAGGCCGAGATGCGCCGGGTCGCCGAGCGCGTCGTGGCGAAGTACCCGGTCCGCGCCCTGGCCGCCGTGCACCGCGTGGGCGACCTGGCCGTCGGTGACCTGGCCGTCGTCGTCGCCGTGTCCTGCCCGCACCGCGGCGAGGCCTTCGAGGCCTGCCGGATGCTGATCGACGACCTCAAGCACGAGGTCCCGATCTGGAAGCACCAGACGTTCGCCGACGGCACCGAGGAGTGGGTCGGCGCCTGCTGAGCCGTGCGACCGCGTGGTCGGTGACGGCGGACGGAGTCCGGCGCAGCCGGCAGAAGCCTGTGAGGCGCCCCTGCGCCGAGCGGTGCGA
This sequence comes from Streptomyces sp. NBC_00190, assembly GCF_036203305.1. Classification (GTDB taxonomy): domain Bacteria; phylum Actinomycetota; class Actinomycetes; order Streptomycetales; family Streptomycetaceae; genus Streptomyces. The sequence continues at coordinate 5,198,632 of NZ_CP108131.1, forward strand.
GGTCGGCGGAGAGAAGCGGCCGTTCGCCGACGGCACCGAGGAGTGGGTGGCGCCTGCTGAACCCCCGGTCGTGGAGCCGCCCCCGGAAGGGGGTAGCCTCGCACCCGTTCGGCCGCGCAACACGCCCTCGATTTGCGTAACCCCTTCCCGGGCAGCAGCGTTGAAGCCACCAACGACACGTACTTCGGGGTAGGGAGCACGCCCATGGCGTCACTGGCGTGGTTGCTGATTCCGCTGTTCGCCGCGATCGGAGCGGCGATATGGGGCAGCTGGGCGGCACGCGACCGCACGCAAGGCGACATATCCGAGCTCGCCGGCTACGCGCGATTCCGCGAAGCCATGGGAAAGGCCGAACAGGCCCGGCACAAGGCAGAGGCCCACTCCGGTTCCGACGCCGTCTGACGCGTCCCGGAAAGTGCCCCGAGATCACCGAGAGCCCGACGGCTCCGCGCAGGGCCTCGTACGGACCGGCCCCACGGGCCGCCCGCCAGAGCCGTCCCGTACTGTCGGATCCATGCCACGCCGCACTGCGACGATGCTCGCTTCCACCCTCATGCTGTTCGCGCTGCTCTGCGCAGGGGTGTTCATCAAGGTCCCGTACTCCGAGATGAGCCCCGGGCCGACCGTGAACACGCTCGGGGACTCGCACGGCGAGCCCGTCCTCAACATCTCGGGGCGCAAGACCTACCCGACGAGCGGCCACCTCAACATGACGACGGTCCGCGTCACCGGCGCGGACTACGACATGAACCTGGTGGAAGCGGTGTACGGGTGGCTCGCCGGCGACAACATCGTCGTGCCGCACGAGAACCTCTACCCGAACGGCAAGACGGACGCGGAGTCCACCCAGGAGAACGCCGAGGAGTTCAGCCAGTCGCAGCAGAGCGCCAAGGTGGCCGCTCTCAAGCAGCTCGGCGTCCCGGTCTCCGCCCGCGTCATCGTCTCCTCCGTGGTCAAGGCCAGCCCCGCCGACGGCACGCTGCACGCCGGTGACGTCGTCAAGGCCGTGGACGGCGCCCCCGTCAACGCCCCCGAGGACGTGGCCAAGCTCGTCACCAAGCACAAGCCCGGCGAGCCGGTCGAGTTCACCATCATCCCCGCCGCGGAAGCGGCCGAGGCGGTGAAGGCGAACCGCGAACCCGCCGGCCCCACCAAGGTCACCGTCACCGCGGGCAAGGCGGAGGGCGACGGCCACGCCATCGTCGGCATCCGGGCCGGGACCGACCACACCTTCCCGTTCACGATCGACATCAAGCTCGCCGACGTCGGCGGCCCCAGCGCGGGGCTGATGTTCTCCCTCGGCATCGTCGACAAGCTCACCCCGGAGGACCTGACCGGCGGCAAGTTCGTCGCGGGCACCGGCACCATCGACGACGCGGGCAAGGTCGGGCCCATCGGCGGCATCCAGATGAAGACCATCGGCGCCCGCCAGGCCGGCGCCGAGTACTTCCTGACCCCGGCCGAGAACTGCGCCGCCGCGGCCGCCCACGTGCCCGACGGGCTGACCCTGGTGAAGGTCTCCACCATCGGCGACGCCACACAGGCGCTGCAGAAGATCAGCAAGGGGGACACGGCCGGGCTGCCGCAGTGCGGCGCCAAGCCCTGACCGGCCCCCGGGCCCCGGCCACGCGTGCTACGAGAAGGTCGCGGCCAGCGCCTCGGCCAGCCCGGGCACCAGGTTCCCGCCGGTGAGGACCTCGGTCGAGGAATCCTTCTCGCGCAGCCGTACGGCCGACTCGCGCGAGCCGTCGCGCAGCACGGCCACCGTCAGCCGGACCTCCTGCCGCTCCGGGTGACCGGCGACCCACTTCGCCAGCTGCTTGTCGCTCAGCCCCTCCGGTACGGAGGCCTCCGCAGACGGCGGCAGCATCAGCCGCTCCACCGTCAGCGCGCAGCCGACGACGGCCGTCGGCCACGCGATGGTGCCCAGGAACTTGTCGAGCGGGGTCCCGGCCGGGACCTCGTCCTGCTCGATCGGGGTGAGGGAGGACTTGCCGGCGTCGTCCTGGTCGAGGCCCAGCTGGGAGGCCAGGCGCGGCTCCTGCTTCTTGAGCCGGGCGGTGTCGACGAGCGCGAACAGCCGGGCGGGCTTGTCCCAGCCGAGGCCGGCCGCGTACTCGTCGATTTCGAGGCAGGCGCGGGTCAGGGGGCTCGCCGCCATGGGCGTGCCGGGGGAGGGGGAAACGTTGGACATGGACAACATCCTGCCTCCTTTCCACCGGATACCGGGAACTGACCAAGGCCACGGAAAGTTGCATGAGTAGGGCTCTAGGATCGGGTGCCCGTTCATTACCAGACTCAGCGACTTTCGAGGTGCGCACCTTGGCTTTCCAGATGCCGGACCGCGGCGGAGGCCCTTCGGGGCCACGGATGAGAGTCGGCCGCCCCTCCCGGCGAGCCCGGACTCTTCTCATGACCTTGGGCGTGCTGGCCGTCCTGGCCATGCTCTTCATCATGTTCGCGGGCTTCTGGACGGACTGGCTCTGGTTCCGCTCGGTGAAGTACTCCACGGTCTTCACCACCACCCTGTGGACCAAGATCGGCCTCTTCGCCGTCTTCAGCCTGCTGATGGCGGGTGCCGTCGGGTTCAACATCTGGCTGGCGCACCGGCTGCGTCCGCCGCTCAGTGCGATGTCGATGGAGCAGCAGAGCCTCGACCGCTACCGGATGAGCATCGCCCCGTACAAGAAGTGGCTGCTCCTGGGCATCGCCGTGATCGTCGGCCTCATCGCGGGCGCGTCGGCGGCGGGCCAGTGGAAGACCTGGCTGATGTACGTCAACGGGGTGCCCTTCGGGCAGAAGGACCCCGAGTTCCACCTCGACGTATCGTTCTACACCTTCGACCTGCCCTGGTACCGCTTCCTGCTCGGCTTCGGCTTCGCCGCGGTCGTGCTGTCGGTGATCGCCGCAGCCGTCGTCCACTACCTGTACGGCGGACTGCGCGTGACGAGCCCGGGCGCCCGGGCCACCGCCGCGGCGACCGGCCACCTGTCGGTGCTGCTCGGCCTCTTCGTCACGCTGAAGGCGGTCGCGTACTGGCTCGACCGGTACGGCCTCGCCGTGAAGTCCAGTGACTTCAAGGCCGCCGACAACTGGACCGGCCTGCGCTACGTCGACGCGAACGCGTACCTCCCGGCGAAGACGATCCTCGTCGCCATCGCCGCGATCTGCGCCGTGCTGTTCTTCGCGACGCTGTGGCGCCGCACCTGGCAGCTGCCGGTCATCGGCTTCGGCCTGATGGTGCTCTCGGCGATCCTGATCGGCGGCCTGTATCCGGCGATCGTGCAGAAGTTCCAGGTCCAGCCGAACGAGCAGGCCAAGGAATCCCCGTACGTCGAGAAGAACATCAAGGCGACGCGCGACGCCTACGGGATCGCGGCCTCCGAGGTCAAGGACTACCCGGGCGTTCCGCAGACGCAGGACCGGACCAAGCTGCGCAAGGCGGCCGACACGACCGCCAGCGTCCGCCTCCTCGACCCGAACATCGTCTCGCCGGCCTTCCAGCAGCTCCAGCAGGTCAAGGGCTACTACGCCTTCCCGTCCACGCTCGCCGTGGACCGGTACAGCGGCCAGGACACGGTCATCGGGCTGCGCGAGCTGAACATCGGCGGCATCCCGAAGAACAACTGGATCAACGACCACTTCAAGTACACGCACGGCTACGGAGTGGTCGCGGCCAAGGGCACCACGGTCGGTGACCAGGGCGCGCCCGACTTCACCCAGTCCGACCTGCCCTCCAAGGGGATGTTCGGCACGGACTTCGAGCAGCGCGTCTACTACGGCGAGCAGACGAAGCAGTACTCGATCGTCGGCGGACCGCAGAAGGAGCTCGACTACTCGGACGACCTCAAGGGCGAGAAGGAGACCAGCTACAAGGGCGACTCCGGCGTCAACCTCGACAACCCGATAAACCGGGCGGCGTACGCGCTCACCTTCAGCGAGCCGCAGATCCTGTACTCAGGGGCCATCGGCGACGGCTCGCGGATCCTGTACCACCGCACGCCCAAGGAGCGCGTCGAGGCCGTCGCACCGTGGCTGACCATCGACGGCGCCCCGTACCCGGCGGTCGTGGACGGCCGGATCAAGTGGATCGTCGACGCCTACACGACGACCAACGGCTACCCGTACGCCTCCCGCACCACGCTGGGCCAGAGCACCGCGGACTCGCTGACCAACAGCCAGCGCGCGGTGGTGGCCCAGGAGAACCAGGTCAACTACATCCGCAACTCGGTGAAGGCCACGGTCGACGCGTACGACGGCACGGTCAGCCTGTACCAGTGGGACACCCAGGACCCGGTCCTGAAGACCTGGATGAAGGCGTTCCCGGGCACGGTGAAGCCCAAGAGCGAGATCTCCAAGCCGCTCATGGACCACCTGCGCTACCCGCAGGACCTGTTCAAGGTCCAGCGCGAGCTGCTGACCCGCTACCACGTCACCGACCCGCAGACCTTCCTCAGCGGCAGTGAGGCCTGGGCCGTCCCGGACGACCCGACGACCAAGGCCGGTACGGCGGTCCCGCCGTACTACCTGTCGATGAAGCTGCCGGGCCAGACGGAGAAGGAGCAGGTCTTCTCGCTCACGACGACGTTCACGCCGAACGAGCGGGACAACCTGAGCGCCTTCATGGCGGTCAACGCCGATCCGGGCACCCCGGACTACGGCAAGATCAGCGTCCTGAAGCTGCCGACGAGCAAGCCGGTCGACGGCCCCAAGCAGGTCCAGAGCAAGTTCCAGTCCGAACCGAAGATCGCCGAGTCGATCCGCCTGCTGCGCGGTGGCGACTCGGAAGTCGAGTACGGAAACCTGCTCACGGTCCCGCTCGACGGCGGCATGCTCTACGTGGAGCCGGTGTACGTGCGCAGTTCGGGCCTGAAGTACCCGCTGCTGCGCAAGGTGCTCGTGACCTACGGCGGCCAGACCGCCTTCGAGGACACCCTGGAGAAGGCGTTGAACGTGGTGTTCGGGGCCGAGGCTCCGACCACGCCCGTGCCGCCGGCCCAGCCGCCGGGCGAGGGCACCACGACGCCTCCGGCCGCCACGGACCCGACGGTGAAGGCGGCGCTCGCCGACGCGTCGAGGGCCATCGAGGACGCCGAGAAGGCCCGGCAGGCCGGCGACTGGGCGGCCTTCGGCAAGGCGCAGGACGAGATCAAGGCGGCGCTGAAGCGGGCGATCGACGCGGAGGCGAAGGTGACCCCGCCCACGGCCCCACCGGGCGGCTAGCCATATATCGGTAATGGCTCTGTCCCGCGTCGTGATACTGTGGTTTCACCGACGCGGGGTGGAGCAGCTCGGTAGCTCGCTGGGCTCATAACCCAGAGGTCGCAGGTTCAAATCCTGTCCCCGCTACTGAAGATGAAGGCCCGGATCCATGGGATCCGGGCCTTTGTCGTGCCCGGGGCGGACACGCGGTAGCCAACAAGGGTGAGTTGGGGCGGGAGCGTGTTTGACTTGACTCTCTATGGGCATGTCGACAAAACGCTGTAGTGACCTCACTGGCTGCGACATACCAGGTGTACGCGGGTAGCAGGTGATGCGACGATGGGATTTATGGGGGACAGGTCAACTCTGCTGGAGACAGGGCGGTTTGTGAGGGCGGAGGCCGAGCCGGGTACGGGAGCCGGTGAGTCGGCTCCCGTTGTCAACGCGCAGACCGCGCTGACCGATGCGGATTTCGCGGAGGAAGTGTTCGCCGAGACCGACGCGGCGAGCGACGCCGAGCTGGAAGCCCGGCACCGGGTGGCCGCCGACAAGGGCGACCCGGGTGCCATGAGCGTGCTCGGTGCGCTGCTGCTGCGCCGCGGCGACCTCGACGGCGCCGAGCCGTACCTGCGCGGCGCCACCGGGGAAGGGGACCGCGCCGCCGCGAACAACCTGGGTGTCCTGCTGCACCAGCGGGGCTACCCCGAGGACGCGGCCGGCTGGTGGCGGGTCGCCGCCGTGGCCGGATCCGCGCCGGCCGCGCACGCCCTGGGCCGCCACTTCCGCGAGCGCGGGGACGAGCCCGCCGCCGAGTACTGGCTTCGCCAGGCGGCGGAATCCGGCCACGCCCTGGGCGCGTACGGGCTGGCCGACCTGCTGGAGCACCGGGGCGACAAGGGCGTCGAGCGGTGGTTCCGCGCCGCCGCGGAACAGGGGCACCGCGAAGCCGCGTACCGGCTGGCGCGGCACCTGAGGAAGGGCGACCCCGCCGAGGCCGAGCAGTGGTACCGGCAGGCCGCCGCGCGTGGACACCGGCGTGCCGCGCTGCACCTGGGCGCGCTGCTGGAGGCACGCGGCGAGCTCAAGGAGGCCGGGCGCTGGTACCTGACCTCCGCCAAGCAGGGCGAGGCCAGGGCGGCCTGCGCGCTCGGATTCCTGCTGCGCGACGCGGGGGACGAGGAAAGCGCGTCCACCTGGTGGCACCGGGCGGCCCAGGACGGCGACGGCAACGCCGCGAACGCCCTGGGCGCGCTGCACGCGGCGCGGGGTGAGACCCAGACCGCGGAGCGCTGGTACCGGACCGCCATGGACGCGGGCGATCAAAACGGGGCGTACAACCTTGCTCTGCTGTGCGTCGCACAGGACCGGACCGCGCAGGCCGAGCAGTGGTACCGGCGTGCCGCGTACGCCGGACACCGCGAGGCGGCCAACGCGCTCGCCATCCTGCTGCTGCAGGGCGGGGACGCGGAGGGCGCCGAGCCGTGGTTCTCCAAGGCCGCCGAGGCGGGCAGCGTCGACGCCGCCTTCAACCTCGGGATCCTGTTCGCCAGCCGCGACGAGGATCGTACGGCGCTGAAGTGGTACGAGCGGGCCGCGTCGGCGGGACACACCGACGCCGCGCTCCAGGTCGGCATCGCGCTGGTCCGGGACGGGGAGGAGCGAGCCGCCGAGCGGCACCTGCGGTGCGCGGCGGGCGGCGGCAGCGCGGAGGCGGCCTTCCGGCTGGCCTCGCTGCTGGAGTCGCTGGCTCCGCCGCCGGAGCCCGTGGCGCTGGGCGAGTCGGCGGGCGGCGCCCCGCGGACCGAGAGCGAGGAGTGGTACGAGCGCGCCGCCGAGCTGGGGCACCGCCGGGCCCAGGTGCGGGTCGGCATGCTGGCCGCCGCCCGGGGTGACCTGGCGGTCGCCGCGCGCTGGTACCGGGAGGCGGCCGAGGCAGGCTCCCGGAACGGGGCGTTCAACCTGGGGTTGCTGCTGGCCCGCGAGGGGAGCGAGCCGGAGGCCGCCCTGTGGTGGACCCGCGCCGCGGTGGCGGGCCACGGCCGCGCCGCGCTGCGGCTGGGGCTGCTGGCGGCACGGCACGGCGACTTGGCGGAGGGGCAGAAGTGGTGCGTTCGAGCCATGGAGCTGGGGCCGGAGGAGGTTTCGCAGCGCGCGGCGCGGCTGCGCGAGGCCCTGGCCGAGGAGCTCTCGGCCTGACCGCTGGTGGCCGGCCAGGAACTGTCCTCAACGGATTTGCATCTGCTGTGCAGCCTCACGTAGAGTCGTGTTTACCGACGCGGGGTGGAGCAGCTCGGTAGCTCGCTGGGCTCATAACCCAGAGGTCGCAGGTTCAAATCCTGTCCCCGCTACTGAAGGCTGAAGGCCCGGATCCTCTGGATCCGGGCCTTCAGTCGTTTCGGGTGATCGAGATGGGCAGTCGAGAAGAAAAAGGGGCCGGGAGCATTCAGCTCCCGGCCCCTTTGCGATGGTCCGCTGCGGTCCCCGGCTACGCGCCGGCGCAGTTCGGGCACACCCCGCGGTACGTCACCTCGACCGCCGACACGACGAAGCCGAAGCGCTCCGTGTCCGGCAGGTCGGCCAGCGGGTTGCCCGCCGGGTGGACGTCGCGGATCGCGCCGCATTGGGCGCAGACCAGGTGCTGGTGCGGCCGGTGGGCGTTCGGGTCGTACCGCTTGGCGCGGCGGTCCGTGGAGACTTCCAGGACTTCACCCAGGGACACGAGCTCACCCAGCGTGTTGTAGACCGTCGCCCGGGAGATCTCCGGCAGCTTGGCCACGGCGCGCGCGTGTACTTCGTCGGCCGTCAGGTGAACGTGGTCACCGTCGAGCACCTCGGCCACGACGCGCCGCTGTGCGGTCATGCGCCATCCGCGTCCGCGAAGTCGTTCCAGCAGGTCACTCATAGGCACCAGCCTAACAGCGAGGGGACTGGGTGTAACTCCCGAACCAGTGCGGACTTGGATACTTACTTGACTTAGACAAAGTCCATTGTAGGGTCGAGTGCGGCACAGGCCGAGGACAGGACATGCAGGAATGACGCAGGAGGCGCACGTGACGCAGGGACCGCTCACCACGGAGGCCGGGGCTCCGGTCGCCGACAACCAGAACAGCGAGACCGCCGGCGTCGGCGGCCCCGTCCTGGTCCAGGACCAGCTGCTGCTGGAAAAGCTGGCGCACTTCAACCGTGAGCGCATCCCGGAGCGCGTGGTGCACGCCCGCGGCGCCGGTGCGTACGGCACCTTCACGCTGACCCGTGACGTCTCGCGGTGGACCCGCGCCGCGTTCCTGTCCGAGGTCGGCAAGGAGACCGAGACCTTCCTGCGGTTCTCCACCGTGGCGGGCAACCTCGGCAGCGCCGACGCCGTGCGCGACCCCCGCGGCTGGGCGCTGAAGTTCTACACCGAAGAGGGCAACTACGACCTCGTCGGCAACAACACCCCGGTGTTCTTCATCAAGGACGCCATCAAGTTCCCCGACTTCATCCACACCCAGAAGCGCGACCCGTACACGGGCTCGCAGGAGGCGGACAACGTCTGGGACTTCTGGGGTCTGTCGCCCGAGTCGACCCACCAGGTGACCTGGCTGTTCGGTGACCGCGGCATACCGGCGTCCTACCGCCACATGAACGGCTACGGCTCGCACACGTTCCAGTGGAACAACGAGGCCGGTGAGGTCTTCTGGGTCAAGTACCACTTCAAGACCGACCAGGGCATCGAGAACCTCACCCAGGCCGAGGCCAACAAGCTCGCCGGTGAGGACCCCGACTCGCACCAGCGCGACCTGCGCGAGGCCATCGAGCGCGGTGACTTCCCGACCTGGACCGTGCAGGTCCAGATCATGCCGGCGGCCGAGGCGGCCGGGTACCGCTTCAACCCGTTCGACCTCACCAAGGTGTGGCCGCACGAGGACTACCCGCCGATCGAGATCGGCAAGCTGGAGCTCAACCGCAACCCGGAGAACGTCTTCGCCGAGGTCGAGCAGAGCATCTTCAGCCCGGCTCATTTCGTACCCGGCATCGGTCCGTCCCCGGACAAGATGCTCCAGGGTCGTCTCTTCGGCTACGGCGACGCGCACCGCTACCGCGTCGGCATCAACGCCGACCACCTGCCGGTGAACCGTCCGCACGCCACCGAGGCGCGCACCAACTCCCGTGACGGCTACCTGTACGACGGTCGCCACAAGGGCGCGAAGAACTACGAGCCGAACTCCTTCGGTGGCCCGCACCAGACGGACCGCCCGCTGTGGCAGCCCATCGACGTGACCGGCGGCACGGGCAACCACGCCGCCGCCGTGCACAGCGAGGACAACGACTTCGTCCAGGCGGGCAACCTCTACCGCCTGTACTCCGAGGACGAGAAGTCCCGTCTGATCGAGAACCTGGCCGGCTTCATCGCCAAGGTCTCCCGTGACGACATCGCCGAGCGCGCGATCAACAACTTCCGCCAGGCGGACGGCGACTTCGGCAAGCGGCTGGAAGCCGCGGTCCAGGCCCTCCGCGGCTGATCCGGATCGCTTGCCGTAGCAGGACGGCGGGCCGGAACCCCACGGGGTTCCGGCCCGCCGTCGTTCTATGCGGGAACCGTCCGCCGCGCCGGGACCCAGCAGCGGATGACGTCGCGTACGGAGACGATGCCCACCGGGCCGCCGTTCTCCAGCACGATCAGATGCCGGAAACCGCCGTGGGCCATCGCCTCGGCGGCTTCCTGCACAGTGGCGTCGGGGGTGCAGAACACGACGTTGTTGGTGGTGTGCGCGCCCACGCACTCGCGGTCGGGATCGTGGCCCGCGCCGATGGAGTTGAGGATGTCGCGCTCGGTCAGGATGCCGATTCCGCTGTGCTCGGGGTCGAGTACGACGGCCGCGCCGACGCGCCGGCCGGACATCAGGCAGGCTGCCTGACGCAGGGTATGTGCGGGTCCGAGGGTGAGGATCACGGTGCTCATTGCGTCACGGACGAGCATGAAGAGAGCCACCTCCTGGTGAGTCCCGCCGCTTGGGTGGGGTGCGGCAGGCAATCCAAGAGAATGGATTCACAAGCGCACAAGCGGGCGGATTCTCAGATTCCCACGGACACGCAGGGTCAACAAGAGGGCACGCTCAGGCGCGTGGGCGCAAGAGCTCCAGCATCTCCTCGTGGAGGAGCCCGTTCGAGGCCGCCGCGTTCCCGCCGTGCACCCCGTCCGCCCCGTCCAGGCTGGTGAAACGGCCGCCCGCCTCCTGGACCACGACCGCGATCGCGGCCATGTCCCACAGGTTCAGCTCCGGCTCGGCGCACAGGTCCAGCGAGCCCTCCGCAACCATCATGTACGGCCAGAAGTCGCCGTAGCCGCGGGTACGCCAGCACGCGCGGGTCAGGTCCAGGAATCCGGGGAGGCGGCCCTGCTCCTCCCAGCCGCTCAGCGAGGAGTACGCGAACGAGGCGTCGGCCAGCGTGCCCACCTTCGACACGCCGATCGCGCTGGTCGCGCCGAGCGCGCCGCCCGCGAAGGCGCCCCCGCCCTGCGCGGCCCACCAGCGCCGGCCCAGCGCCGGCGCCGACACCACGCCGACCACCGGGCGGAAGACCCCGTCGGCGCCCTCGGCCATCAGGGAGATCAGGGTCGCCCAGACGGGCACCCCGCGCACGTAGTTCTTCGTGCCGTCGATCGGGTCCACGACCCAGCGGCGCGGGCCGCTGCCCTTGAGGCCGTACTCCTCGCCCAGGATCGCGTCGCCCGGCCGCGCGGCCGCGACGCCCGCGCGGATGATCTCCTCGGCGGCCTTGTCCGCCTCACTCACCGGGGTCATGTCCGGCTTCGTCTCGACCTTCAGGTCGAGGGCACGGAACCGCTCCATCGTGGCGACGTCCGCCGCGTCGGCGAGTTCGAGGGCAAGGCGCAGGTCATCGTCATACTCGGACATGGCCGAACAGTATCGCGGGCGGTGGCGCGGCCGGGACGCGCCCTTGACAGGATCTGTCGCCCCGTCAACTCTGGCCGTGAAGCCAAACGGGGGAGGCGCATGTGCCGGCAGCCCGGGAAACCCTGCTGGAGGCGGCGGGAGCGGCGCTCGCGGCGCGCCCCTGGCCGGCCGTGCGGATGGTGGACGTGGCGGCGGCCGCCGGGGTGTCCCGGCAGACCCTCTACAACGAGTTCGGCGGCAAGCACGGCCTCGGCCGCGCCCTGGTCCGGCGCGAGTGCGCGCGGTACCTCGAGGGCGTGGAGCGGGCCCTGACCGTCCCGGGCCGGACCGTCGAGCGGCTGGCCGCGGTCGCGGAGTGGACCGTACGGGCGGCCCGCGCCTACCCCCTCGTACGGGCCCTGCTGACGGGGTTCTGGGACCCGGACCTGCCCGCCGCGGGCCGGGCGCCCGGGCCCGGTGAGCTCGCCCGGACCGTGCGCGACCGGGCGGCAGCCGTGCTGATGCCCGCGGCGGACGCCGAGCGGTGCGAGCTCGCCGTACGGCTCGCCCTCTCCTACGTGGTCGCGCCGGGGGAGGAGCCGGGAGCGGGTGAGCTGCTCCGGCTGCTCAGTGCGCAGAACCGGAGAGCTGGAGCCCGATGACCCCGAGGATCACCAGCGTGATCGAGACGAGCTTGAGGGTGGAGACCAGGTCGCCGAGGAAGACCATGCCGTAGATCGCCGTCCCCGCGGCGCCGATGCCCGTCCACACCGCGTACGCCGGGCCCACGTCCAGTTTCTTCAGCGCCAGCGTCAGCAGACCGAAGCTGCCGAGGGCGAAGCACGCGAAGGCGATGGTCGGCCACAGCCGCGTGAAGCCGTGGGACAGCTTGAGACAGACAGCGAAGCCGGTCTCCAGGATTCCCGCGACCACGACGAGCAGCCACGCCATGTCGAATGCCTCCCCGCGTCACGTGCCCTCGCGCCACTCGGTGCGATTATGCATTTATCCAGACACGATCTTCGGCAAACCCCGGCGCCCCGCCGGACCCTTCTGCCCCGCCGCCCCCGCCGGACGGTCAGTCGCCCTCGCGGCGCTCCCGCGTCTCCAGCAGCCGCCGCAGCGAATACAGCCGCGCAGGGTCCGCGTGACCGTCCTCCACCCACTGGTCGAGCGCGCAGTCCTGCTCGTCGTGGCTGCACGCGCGGGGGCACTCCTCGGTGCCGGGCACCAAGTCCGGGAACGCCAGGATCACCCGGGACGGATCCACGTGGTGCAGGCCGAAGGAGCGCACGCCGGGGGTGTCGATGACCCAGCCCTCCATCCCGGGCAGCGGCAGCGCCAGTGCCGAGGTGGTGGTGTGGCGGCCGCGCCCGGTGACCGCGTTGACCACGCCGGTCGCCCGCTTGCGGTCCGGCGCCACCAGCGAGTTGACCAGGGTGGTCTTGCCCACGCCCGAGTGCCCCACGAACGCGGTGATCCGGCCCTCCAGGCGCTCGCGCACCTTGTCGGCCGCGTCGCCCGTCGCGAGGTCCTCGCGGTTGGTCACCACGTAGTTGACGCCGAGCGTCGAGTAGATCTCCAGGATCTTGTCGGCGGACGTCAGATCGGACTTGGTCAGCACCAGGAGCGGCTCCAGGCCGGCGTCGTACGCCGCCACCAGGCAGCGGTCGATCATCCGGGGCCGCGGCTCCGGGTCGGCCAGGGCCGTGACGATGGCCAGTTGGTCGGCGTTTGCGACGACCACGCGTTCGTACGGGTCGTCGTCGTCGGCCGTGCGCCGCAGGACGGACTTGCGCTCCTCGATCCGGACGATCCGGGCGAGGGTGTCCTTCTTGCCGGACAGGTCACCGACGATCCAGACCCGGTCGCCGACCACCGCCGCCTTGCGGCCCAGTTCCCTGGACTTCATCGCGTGGACCGTGCGGTCCCCGACCAGGCAGGTCAGCCGACCGCGGTCGACGGTGAGGACGAAGCCCTCGGAGGCGTCCTCGTGCTTGGGCCGGATGTTGGTCCGGGGCCGGTTGCCCTTGGGGTTGGGCCGCTGGCGGATGTCGTCCTCGTCGGTGTGCTTGCCGTACCTGCGCATGACGGGCCCTACGCTCCCGCACCCGCCGCGCGGGCGCCGGAGTCCCCGGCGTCTCCCGCGAGCATGTCCGTCCACATCTGCGGGAAGTCCGGCAGGGTCTTCGCGGTCGTCGCCACGTTCTCGATCAGTACCCCCTCCACCGCCAGGCCGATCACCGCGCCCGCGGTGGCCATCCGGTGGTCGTCGTACGTGTGGAAGGTGCCGCCGTGCAGCGGGCGCGGCCGGATGTGCAGGCCGTCCGCGGTCTCCGTGACGTCGCCGCCGAGCGCGTTGATCTCCTTGGTCAGCGCGGCCAGCCGGTCCGTCTCGTGCAGCCGCAGGTGCGCGACCCCGCGCAGGACGGACTCCGAGTCGGCCAGGGCCGCCACCGCGGCGATGCCCGGGGTGAGCTCGCCGACCTCGCCCAGGTCCACGTCGATGCCGTGGATCTTGCCGGTGCCGGTGAACACCAGGCCCGCGTCGGTCAGTTCGCAGGAGCCGCCCATCTCCGTGAAGATCCGGCGCAGCGCGTCACCGGGCTGCGTGGTGCGGCGCGGCCAGTCCGGGATGGTCACCGTGCCGCCGGTGATCAGGGCCGCGGCCATGAAGGGCTGCGCGTTGGACAGGTCCGGCTCCACGACCATGTCGCGGCCCAGCAGCGCGCCGGGGGCCACCCGCCACACGTTCTTCTCGCCGCCCGCCTCGGGGGTGTCGACCTGGGCGCCCGCCGCGCGCAGCATCTCCACGGTCATCCGGATGTGCGGCATCGACGGCAGGGTCGTGCCCACGTGCCGGACCTCGACGCCCTGGTTGAAGCGCGGGGCGGAGAGCAGCAGCGCGGAGACGAACTGCGAGGAGTTGCTGGCGTCGATCTCGACCGTGCCGCCCTCCAGTGCCCCGCCGCCCTGGACGGTCATGGGCAGCGCGCCCCGGCCGTCGTCGTCGATGCGGGCGCCCAGCGCGCGCAGGGCGCTGATGACCTGGCCGAGCGGGCGCTCGTAGGAGCGCGGGTCGCCGTCGAAGCGGATGTCGCCGTCGGCGAGGGTGGCGACGGGGGGAAGGAAGCGCATGACCGTGCCCGCGTTGCCGACGTCCACGGTCGTCGGGCCGTGCAGGGCCGCCGGGATGATCCGCCAGGCCTCTCCGCCGACCGTGCCGCTGGAGGATCCGGCGGAGCTGGAGGAGACGGTCTCCTCGATGCCGACGCCCATCGCGCGCAGGGCGTCCGACATCAGCTGGGAGTCGCGCGAGCGCAGCGGGCGGCGCACCCAGCCCGGCTCGGCGGCGAGCGCGGCGAGCACGAGGGCCCGGTTGGTGACCGACTTGGACCCCGGCACGGTGACGGTGGCGTGGACGGCCGCGTCGGCGGTCGGGGCGGGCCAGAGGGCGGGGACAGCGGGGGTCTCGGTCATGGCCACCACTTTAGTGGCTTCCTCCGGCACCAGATCTTGATCGCTGCGCCGTCTCAGAGGCCGAGAAGCCAACGGCCGCCGCCCACCAGCGAGCACAGGGCGACAACATGGAAGAGGAGCAGCCACACCACCGGGTGCACGTGTGTGAGCCGTCCGAGCTGGTCGGCGTCGGAATCCGGCGCCCCGCCGTGCCGCCGCTTGGCGCCGAGCTCGAAGACCGGCCGGACGCCGCCGAGCAGCAGGAACCACACCACCGCGTACGCGAAGACGGCCTGCACGTCGGCCGGGGCCTGCCAGGACACCAGCACGAAGGCGCCGCCGGTCAGTACGACCGTCAGGACCCCGTACGCGTTCCGGATCATCACCAGCATCGCCAGCAGCAGGGCGGTGGCCACCCACAGCAGCAGCGTGATCCGGTGCGCGGACAGCAGTGCCGCCCCGCCGAGCCCCAGCAGCGAGGGGGCGGTGTACCCGGCGGCGGCGGTCAGGATCATCCCGAGGCCGGTCGGGCTGCCCACGCTGAGCGTGACCCCGCTGGTGTCGGAGTGCAGCCGTATCCCTTCGAGCCGGCGCCTGGTCAGCAGCGCCATCAGGCCGTGCCCGCCCTCGTGCGCGATGGTCACGGCGTTGCGCGAGACCCGCCACAGCGGGCGGGGGCCGACGGCGGCCAGCGCGGCCAGGCCCGTCACGATCACCAGCCACAGATCGGGCGGGGTCTGTATGCCCGTGAGCCGGTCCCACAGGCCGGCCGTCGTGGTGCTGTCCATGAGGTGGCGGACTCCTTGCGGTAGTGGTCGGGGGGACCTCCCAGCGTTAGCTGGGGGAGAGACATGGCAGTGTGGCAGGCATGTGCGGAAGGTATGCAGCGAGCCGTGGGCCCGAGGACCTGGTGGAGGTCTTCGGCATCGAGAAGTGGGAGCCGGAGGAGACACTGGCACCCGACTGGAACGTGGCGCCGACGAAAGAGGTCCGCGTCGTCCTCGACCGTCCCGTGAAAGACGCTCCGACCCAGCGTCCGGTTCGCCAGCTGCGCGTCCTGAAGTGGGGGCTCGTTCCCTCCTGGGCCAAGAATCCCGACGGCGCCGCCCGGATGATCAATGCCCGCTCCGAGACCCTCGCCGAGAAGCCGTCCTTCCGCCGGCCCTTCGCCCAGCGCCGCTGCATCATCCCCGCCGACGGCTACTACGAGTGGGTCACCGCCCACGACGAGCGGCAGCTGGAGGTGGAGGGGGAGAAGAAGCGGGCCCGCAAGCAGCCCTACTTCGTGCTCCCCGCCGACGGCTCCGTCTTCGCCATGGCCGGGATCTAC
Organism: Streptomyces sp. NBC_00190; assembly: GCF_036203305.1. Taxonomy (GTDB): domain Bacteria; phylum Actinomycetota; class Actinomycetes; order Streptomycetales; family Streptomycetaceae; genus Streptomyces. The sequence continues at coordinate 5,214,502 of NZ_CP108131.1, forward strand.
GAGTTCTGGCGCGACCGGACGCTGCCCGACGAGCACCCGCTCGCGTGGCGGGTCACCTGCTCGGTGATCACCACCGAGGCCGAGACCGGGCCGCTGGGCGTGGCTCCCGCCGAGGGGCCGCGCTCCCTGTCAGACATCCACCCGCGGATGCCGCTCATGCTGACCCCCGACCGCTGGGACGCCTGGCTGGACCCCGCGAACACCGACACCGAGGGCTCGCTGCGGCGCCTGCTGGAGCCGCCGCCGGGCGGCCTGATGCGGGCCTATCCGGTAGCGACCGCGGTGAGCAACGTCCGGAACAACGGTCCGGAGCTCCTGGAGGAGCTCGCCGCGCCGGAAGAGGCCACCCTCTTCTAGACCCTGTCGTCAACCCGTCCGCGTGCAGGATGGATCCATGACCGGATCCATGACCACGCGTACCGAGAGCGTCGACACCCCGGCGGGCGAGGCCCGCATCACCTGGCACACCGCCCGCAAGGCCCGGCTCGTCCTCGCACTGGGGCACGGCGCCGGCGGCGGGGTCGAGGCCCGCGACCTCCAGGCGCTGGCCGCCGCCCTGCCCGCCCGGGGGATCACCGTGGCCTTGGTCGAACAGCCCTGGCGAGTCGCCGGGAAGAAGGTCGCCGCCGCTCCCAAGGTGCTCGACGAGGGATGGCGCGCTCTGTGGCCGGCACTGGCCGGGCCCGGCCTGCCCGTGGTCGCGGGCGGCCGCAGCGCCGGGGCCCGGGTGGCCTGCCGGACCGCGGCGGCACTGGGCGCGGCCGGGGTGCTGGCGCTGGCGTTCCCGCTGCACCCGCCGGGCCGGCCGGAGAAGTCCCGGGCCGAGGAGCTGCTCGGCGCCGGGCTGCCCACCCTGGTGGTCCAGGGCGGCCGGGATTCCTTCGGGCGTCCGCAGGAGTTCCCGGAGTCGGCCGCGGGGGTCCCGTACACGCTGGTGGAGGTCGCGTACGCGGACCACGGCTTCGCCGTGCCGAAGAAGGCGGAGACCACCCAGGAGGAGGCCCTCGTCGTGATCACGGAGGCGGTGGCCGAGTGGCTCGCGGCCCTGGAGGCCTGACCGCGACCTGACATATTCCGGGGTGATCCGGATCACTGTGGCCCTCCGTCGGCCGCACGGGGGCCGTACGGAGGCCGAAAACCGGGCCCCGTGCGGGGAATTTGCCGCCCGCGCCTTCTGTTGTCCCGGATGTCGGTACGCACGGGATTTCGTCGGAGGAGAGGGAGCGCATGACCCAGGTCATCAGCCAGAACCGTCCGCAGGCCGCTGACCTGGACTGGACGGTGCTTCCTGCGCCGAAGCGCGGCTCGCTTCGGGCGGCGGAGGCCCGGGAAGGTCGACTATTCTCCGATTCGAGCGGGTCCGCTTTCGGAGCCGCCACGCAGTCGGAGGAGGTGGGTCCTGTCGCTGGGACCGACGAAGGCCACGCGGAGGAGACGACCCTGGAGCGCAACGCGCGCTTCGAGCGGGACGCCCTCGGCTACCTCGACCAGATGTACTCGGCCGCGCTGCGCATGACGCGCAACCCGGCCGACGCCGAGGACCTGGTCCAGGAGACGTACGCCAAGGCATACGCGTCCTTCCACCAGTTCCGCGAAGGCACCAACCTGAAGGCGTGGCTCTACCGCATTCTGACCAACACGTTCATTAACTCCTACCGCAAGAAGCAGCGCGAGCCCCAGCGCAGCGCCGCGGAGGAGATCGAGGACTGGCAGCTGGCACGCGCCGAGTCGCACATGTCGACCGGCCTGCGTTCCGCCGAGTCGCAGGCGCTCGACCACTTGCCCGATTCGGACGTGAAGGAAGCGCTCCAGGCCATTCCCGAGGAGTTCCGCATCGCGGTCTACCTTGCCGACGTAGAGGGCTTTGCGTACAAGGAGATCGCCGACATCATGGGTACACCCATCGGTACGGTCATGTCGCGACTGCACCGTGGCCGCCGTCAACTCCGTGGAATGCTGGAGGACTATGCCCGTGAGCGCGGGATGGTCCCCGCGGGCGCGGGAGAGTCGAACGACAGGAAAGGCTCGGGCTCATGAGTTGCGGAGAGCCGCACGAGACGGAGTGCTCTGAGGTCCTGGACCACCTTTACGAGTTCCTCGACCATGAGATGCCCGACAGTGACTGCACGAAGTTCGAGACACACTTCGGCGAGTGCAACCCCTGTCTGGAGAAGTACGGCCTGGAACAGGCCGTGAAGAAGCTGGTCAAGCGCTGCTGTGGATCGGACGACGTGCCGACCGACCTGCGGTCGAAGGTGATGGGCCGGATCGAGCTGATCCGGTCGGGGCAAGCCGTGCCGGACCACGACGTCACTGCCGACGTCCCCTCCGACATCGGGGCCGGCGTCACCTCCGACGTCACGGCGGATGCCACCGCGGACAATCCGGCCGCCGGCTGACGCGACGGTCGAGGGCGTGAACAACCGCCCCCGGAGAGGTACTTCGTTCACCCGAAGGTGCTAATCCAGGGGCGTCCGTATGGCGCAATACGAAAATGTGGCCCCCTTCGCCCGGGGCCCCACTTATTCTCCCCATTCGGTACCGGTCCGATTCGGTACCCGGCTTGAACGGCCCAGGGGAGGAGAACGCCATGCGGGTACTTCCTCCGGGAGCGCGCGGATACATCCTGTGCGCCGTCCTCGCGGCAGCCGCGTGCGTCGCCCCGGCCCTCGCCGGTTCCGATGCGCCCCGGGAGTCCGTGGCGCTGCTCGCCGTGCTCTACCTCGGCTGCGAGCTCGTGAAGAGCCGGCCGCTGCCGGGCGGCCGGGTTCCCGAGGGCATCGGCTCCTTCTTCCCCGTGGTGCTGGCCGCCGTCTTCCTGCTGCCGCCCGCCGCCGCCGCGCTCGTGGCGCTGCCCGGCGCCCTCGCGGGGACCGTGGTCCAACGGCCCGCCTGGGTGCGCCGGGTGTGGCACGGCGCGCAGCAGTCGATAGCCGCCTGGGCCGCCGGGCAGACGTACCAACTGCTGCGCGGCCCGGCGGCGCTGGGCTCCTCCGGGGGCTCCGGGCCGCCCGGTGCCGCGGACCCGCCCGTCTGGGTGGCCGACTTCCCGTACGTGATGCTCCCCGCGGCGGCCGCGGCCGTCGTCTTCTGCCTGGTGCTCACCGCCCTCGACGGAGGCGTCCTGGCCACCGCGGAACGCCGGCCCGCCGCCACCGCCTGGCGCGGACTGCTCACCCGGTCGCTCGCCCCGCACTGCGTGCACGGCCTGGCCGGGCTGATGATGGCCGTCATGTGGCGCAGCCCGTACGGTGTCCCGGCCGCGCTGCTCGTCCTCCTGCCGATGTACATCTCCTGCTGGGTCTTCGCCCAGTACCACCGCGAACGCGCCGCCCACCAGGCCACCATCCGCGCGCTCGTCCAGGCCGTCGACATCAAGGACCGCTACACGCGCGGCCACAGCGAACGGGTCGGCCAGGCCTCCGCGATGATCGCCCGCGAGCTGGGCATGGCCGAGGACCGCCTGGAGGTCGTCCGCATCGCCGGGATCCTGCACGACGTCGGCAAGCTCGGCGTCCCGACGCGGCTGCTGCGCAAGGACGGGCCGCTCACCCCGGAAGAGCGCCGCGTCATCGAACTGCACCCCGAGTACGGGCACGAGATGGTGCGCGGGATCGGCTTCCTCGGGGAGGCCCGGTCCGCGATCCTGCACCACCACGAGCGGGTCGACGGCTCCGGCTACCCGTACGGGCTGACCGGCGACCAGATCCCGGTACTGGCCCGGGTGGTGGCCGTGGCCGACGCCTTCGACGCGATGACCTCCACCCGCTCCTACAGCCGGGCCCGGCCCGTGGAGGCCGCCCTGGCGGAACTGGCGCGGTGCGCGGGGGCGCAGTTCGACCCGGCGATGGTGGGGGCCCTGACCGGGGCCGTCGGACGGCACGGCTGGCATCCGGTGGTCACCTCCGACGACGACCTCCAGGTGATCGGCGGCGGCTCGCCCACCGGGGGCGGGCCCGGGGCGCCGACCCTGCCCGCCCTGCCCGGCCAGGGCGCCGGCCCGGCCGTGGCCACCCCCGTGTCCCCCGCGCCACCGGGGGCCGGCACGTGAGGCCGGCCGCCGTCTGGACCGTGCGGGGCGCGGCCGCAGCACTCACCGCCGTCGGGCTCGGGCACACCCTGTGGAACGGGCTCGCCGAACCCGGCACCGCCCTGGCCTTCGGGATCCTGATCACCATCGGCGAGCTCGCCCGCCGGGAGCGCCGCGAACCCACCGACCGCCGGCCCGCGCCGCTCGGCTCCGCCGGAGCCCTCGCCTACGCCCTGCTAGGCCAGCTCGCCGGGCGGCCCACCCACCACGGGGTGCTGCAGATCGTCGCGGTCGTCGTAGCGGCCGCCCTCGCCGGGGCCGTCCCGCACGTCGCCCGGGGCCGCGGCCCCGCCGTGGACCACGTCGCCCGCCGGGTCCTCACCGTCGCCTTCGCCGCCGTCTGTTTCCAGCCTCTCTACAACTCGGGCCGCCTGGAGGAGCGGGTGGGCCAGGGCCCGTACCTCGTCCTCTTCCTGCTCCTCCTCCTCGGCCTCACCGCCCTGTGCGACGCGGTGCTCGCCGCCGCCCTCGCCGCGGCCCGGACCGGCTGGCCGTACGGGCCCCTGCTCCGCGACGAGCTGCGCGCCCAGCTCGGCATCGGCTCGGCGATCTGCGCCACGGGCGTCGTGATGGCCCTCGGCGTGGCCGGCGCGGGGCTGTGGGCCCTGCCCGTGTTCAGCGTGCCGTTGCTGCTGACCCAGATGTCCTTCCACCGGATCACCGCGATCCGCACCACCTACCGCCAGACCATCACCTCCCTGGCCCGGGCCACGGAGATCGCCGGCTACACCCCGCCCGGCCACTCCCGCCGGGTCGCCTCCCTGAGCTGCGCCGTCGGCCGGGAGCTGGGGCTGTCGGAGCGGGAGCTCACGGTGCTGGAGTACGCCGCGCTGATGCACGACATCGGGCAGCTCTCCCTCGTCGACCCGGTCCCGGACGGGGCGACCGCGCAGCTGCCCGCCGCCGAAGCCCGGCGGATCGCCGAGCTGGGCGGGGAGGTGGCCCGCCAGACCGGGGTGCCGGCCGAGGTCGCCGTGGTGGTGGAGCGGCAGGCGGATCCCTACCGGGAGCAGCCCGTCGCCGCCCGCATCGTGCGGGCGGTGAACGCGTACGACGACCTGGTCGGCGGGAACCGTCACCCGGGCGGCTCACTGGCCGCTCTGGAGCAGCTCCGCCTGGGCACCGGGCACGAGTACCAGCCGGAGGTCGTGGAGGGCTTGGCGAGGGTTCTGGCCAGGGGTGGACGTGACAGAGTTGTTCCTGTCCAACCTGGGTAACCCATGGGTAATGAGCGGCCGTCCGAGTGGGCATGGTTGGATGCCTGTAAGAGGGACCGTGAGAGTGTCCGCAAGGTTGCACTGTAGGACCGGCAGGCGGGAATCGTGAGGATCTTCGGGAAGGTACGGCATCGGCCCTCCGCCTCGTGGCGGCAGGCCACCGACCGCGCGTTCACGCTGATCGGCGACGGGCGGTACGAGGACGCGGGGGCGCTCCTGACCAGAGCCGCGGACCTGGAGCCCTGGCTGTCCGAGTCCTGGTTCAACCTGGCTCTGCTGCACAAGTTCCGGCACGACTGGGAGCAGGCGCGGTCCGCCGGGCTGCGCGCCGTGGCCCTGCTGGACCGGGAGACCGGCGCCCCGGACTGGTGGAACGTGGGGATCGCCGCGACCGCCCTGCAGGACTGGCCGCTGGCCAGGCGGGCCTGGCAGGCGTACGGGCTCAAGGTGCCCGGCGACCCGCACGGTGCCGGAGCGGGCAACGGGAAGCACGGCGGTGAGCCGGTCGGCATGGAGCTCGGCAGCGCAGCCGTGCGGCTGTCGCCCGAGGGCGAGGCCGAGGTGGTCTGGGGCCGCCGGCTGGACCCGGCCCGCATCGAGGTCCTGTCGATCCCGCTGCCCTCCTCGGGGCGCCGCTGGGGCGAGGTGGTGCTCCACGACGGGGTCCCGCACGGCGAGCGGGTCACCGCGGCCGGACCCTCGTACCCGGTCTTCGACGAGATCGAGCTGTGGGCGCCGTCGCCGGTGCCGACCTGGGTGGTGCTGCTGGAGGCGGCCGGCGAGACGGACCGCGACGCGCTGGAGCAGCTGGCCGCGGACGCGGGCTTCGCCGCCGAGGACTGGTCCTCGTCGGTGCGGCTGCTGTGCCGGACCTGTTCGGAGAGCGAGATGCCGAGCGACGAGGGGGACGGGGAGCACCTGGACCCGCACGACCACAGCGAGCCGGGGCACCCCGGACCGCTGGGTCACCGCACGGCCGGTTCCGGATCTCTGTGGGTGCCCGAGCGGGAGTGCGGCATCGCGGCTCCGGCCGGCCTGGTGCGCGGACTGCTCGACGGCTGGGTCGCCGACAGCCCGGACAGCCGGGAGTGGCGGGATCTCGAAGAAGTCTGCTGAGCCGGGCCGTAGGCTGTACGGGCACATCGGTGACTTACGGAAGGCGTACGGCGGATATGGCGCAGCAGGAGAACGAGGTTGTCGAGGCCGAGGCGGCCGGTACCGAGGTGAACGACGGGTACGTCGTGGACACCGAGGACTGTGCGGAGCGCGAGCTCGCCCACCGCGAGCGCGGCACCGCCCGCCCGATCACGGTGGTCGGCAACCCGGTCCTGCACCGCGAGTGCAAGGACGTCACCGAGTTCGGCGACGAGCTGGCGCAGCTGATCGACGACATGTTCGCCAGCCAGAAGGCCGCAGAGGGTGTGGGCCTGGCCGCGAACCAGATCGGCGTGGACGCCAAGGTCTTCGTGTACGACTGCCCGGACGACGACGGCGTGCGGCACACCGGTGTCGTGGTCAATCCGAAGCTCGTGGAGCTGCCGGCCGGCGCGCGGGTGCTGGACGACTCCAACGAGGGCTGCCTGTCGGTCCCGACGGCGTACGCCTCGCTGGCCCGCCCGGACTACGCCGAGGTCGAGGGCCACGACGCGCAGGGCAACCCGATCAAGGTGCGCGGCACCGGCTACTTCGCGCGCTGCCTGCAGCACGAGACCGACCACCTGTACGGGTACCTGTACATCGACCGGCTCTCGAAGCGGGACCGCAAGGACGCCCTGCGGCAGATGGAAGAGGGCACCCCGCGTTACGAGACCGTCCCGAACGACTGATCTCCCGCGGCGTACGCACGCGCACCTGCGGCAGGACCCCGATCCGGAACCGGATCGGGGTCCTGCCGCAGGTGCGCACGGCTCTGGACTAGCGCGGGGCAGAACCCCAGCCGCTGTCGCCGGGAACGGGGTTCGACGCGGCGTCGGCCGGAGCCGCGCCCCAGCCGCTGTCGACTGGTGCGAAACCCCAGCCGCTGTCCGCGGAAGCGGTCGCGGCCGCGCCGCCGACGAGCAGAACGGCGAACGCGGCGGCGGCGAGGATACGGGCGGTACGGGTCATAGCAGGCCCCCCTGGGCAGTGGTGAGCGGCGCGAGGCCGGACGCTGTACGGGTGCGGCCAGATCAGGCCTCATCACGGTACGATACCGCTTGACTACGCAGGGACTTGGTTTGGGCCAAAGGTTCCCTGTTTCTCGGCCAGAGCGTACCGGTCAGGCCGCGGCCTGCGGCCCCCGGAAGGTGCGCCTGAAGGCGTTCGGCGTGGTGCCGAGCGTCCGCAGGAAGTGGTGGCGCAGGGCGGCCGCGTTGCCGAAGCCGCACCGGCCCGCGATCGCGTCGACGGTCTCGTCGGTGGACTCCAGCAACTCCTGGGCCAGCAGGACCCGCTGGCGGAGCACCCACTGGTACGGGGTGGTGCCGGTCTCCTGGAGGAAGCGGCGGGCGAAGGTGCGCGGCGACATGTGCGCGCGCTCCGCGAGCTGCTCGACGGTGATCTCGCCGTCCAGGTGGCGGGCCATCCACCCGATCACCTCGCCCACCGTGTCGCAGGCCGTGCGGGGGAGCGGGCGCCGGATGAACTGCGCCTGCCCGCCGTCCCGGTGCGGCGGTACGACCATCCGCCGCGCGATGGTGTTGGCCACCTCGGCGCCCTGCTCCTGCCGTACCACGTGCAGGCAGGCGTCGATGCCCGAGGCGGTGCCCGCCGAGGTGATCACCTGGCCCTCGTCCACGTACAGCACGTCGGGGTCGACCAGGGCTCGCGGGTAGCGGCGCGTCAGGGTCGGGGCGTGCATCCAGTGGGTGGTGCAGCGGCGGCCGTCGAGCAGGCCGGCCGCGCCCAGCATGAAGGCCCCGTTGCACACGCTCAGCACCCGTGCCCCCCGGTCCACGGCCCGGCGCAGGGCCGCCAGCAGCGGCTCGGGGTACTCGCGGGTCGCGGCCCGGCGGTCGGCCGGCACGCAGATCAGGTCCGCGCTCTCCAGTCGCTCCAGGCCGTACGGGACGACGATCTCGAAATGCCCGTCGCCGGTCGGGGAGCGCCGCTCCTGCGCCGCACATACGGCGAAGTCGTAGACCGGCAGTCCCATGTCGCTGCGGTCGATTCCGAAGACCTCGCAGAAGATCCCCAGCTCGAACGGGGCGACACCGTCGACGAGAGCCACGGCCACATTGGTCAGCATGGCCCCAGTGTGGCAGTAATTCGTTCTTTGATGACAGTCCTGCCACTCGTCGATCATGGCCGAACAGGCGGACAGTGGAGGTATGAGCACTTTCGTGAACTACCTCGCCGTTCTGGTCATCGCCGCCGTCTTGCTCGGGCCCAGCCTGTACGGGGCGCGCGGCGACCGGCGGATCGACCGGCAGCTGCGGGCCGCCGCGACCCGGCTGGTGTGGCTGCCCCGCCAGCGAGCGGGCGGTCTGCCGCCCACCCCGCGCCGGCGCGGCATCCGGTTCGTCACCTGGCGTCGGGGACGCATGGCCCACTGAGCCCCGGCCCCCGAACGCGAGGAGCCGGAACGCGGTCGTCCTTCGCGTTCCGGCTCCGTGCGCACATGCGCGGACGGGCTAGAAGTCCTCGTCCAGGTCGACCGTGCCCTCGACCGCGACCTGGTAGGCCGACGGACGGCGCTCGAAGAAGTTCGTCAGCTCCTGGACGCCCTGCAGCTCCATGAAGGAGAACGGGTTCTGCGAGCCGTACACCGGCGGGAAGCCGAGGCGGACCAGTCGCTGGTCCGCGACGCACTCCAGGTACTCGCGCATCGACTCGGTGTTCATGCCCGGCAGGCCGTCGCCGCACAGGTCGCGGCCGAACTGCAGCTCCGCCTCCACGGCCTCCTTCAGCATGTCGGTGACCTGCTGCTGGAGCGCGTCGTCGAAGAGCTCCGGCTCCTCCTTGCGGACCGTGTCCACGACCTCGAACGCGAAGTTCATGTGCATGGTCTCGTCGCGGAACACCCAGTTGGTGCCGGTGGCCAGGCCGTGCAGCAGACCGCGCGAGCGGAACCAGTAGACGTACGCGAAGGCGCCGTAGAAGAACAGGCCCTCGATGCACGCGGCGAAGCAGATCAGGTTCAGCAGGAAGCGGCGCCGGTCGGAAGCCGTCTCCAGCCGGTCGATCTTCTCGACCGAGTCCATCCACTTGAAGCAGAACTGCGCCTTCTCACGGATCGACGGGATCTCCTCGACCGCGTCGAAGGCGGCCGAGCGGTCGTCCGGGTCGGGCAGGTAGGTGTCGAGCAGCGTCAGGTAGAACTGGACGTGCACGGCCTCCTCGAACAGCTGGCGCGACAGGTACAGGCGCGCCTCCGGGGAGTTGATGTGCTTGTAGAGCGTCAGCACCAGGTTGTTGGAGACGATCGAGTCGCCCGTCGCGAAGAACGCGACCAGCCGGCCGATCATGTGCTGCTCGGAGGGCGTCAGCTTCGCCAGGTCGGCGACGTCCGAGTGGAGGTCGACCTCCTCGACGGTCCAGGTGTTCTTGATCGCGTCCCGGTAGCGCTCGTAGAAGTCCGGGTAGCGCATGGGGCGGAGCGTGAGCTCGAAGCCCGGGTCCAGGAGGTTCTTGTTGTCGGTGGAGCTCATTACTGGCAGGCCTCGCAGGACTCGGGGTTCTCAAGGGAGCAGGCCAGGGCATCGGCGTCGACGGCCTGCGGGAGCGGGGTGGCGGCGGCCGGGACGGCGGAGCCGGACGCGGCGCGGGCGATCTTCGTCGCCGGGCGGGAGCGCAGGTAGTACGTGGTCTTCAGCCCCTGCTTCCAGGCGTACGCGTACATCGAGCTGAGCTTGCCGATGGTGGGCGTCTCCAGGAACAGGTTCAGCGACTGCGACTGGTCGAGGAACGGCGTACGGGCCGCCGCCATGTCGATCAGACCGCGCTGCGGGATCTCCCACGCCGTGCGGTACAGCTCGCGCACCTCGGCCGGGATCCAGCCGAAGCCCTGCACCGAGCCGCTGGACTCGCGCAGCGCCTCGCGGGTCTGGGCGTCCCACACGCCGAGCTGCTTCAGCTCGTCCACCAGGTACGCGTTGACCTGGAGGAACTCGCCGCTCAGCGTCTCGCGCTTGAAGAGGTTGGAGACCTGCGGCTCGATGCACTCGTACACACCCGCGATCGAGGCGATCGTCGCCGTCGGGGCGATGGCCAGGAGCAGCGAGTTGCGCATGCCGCTCTCGGCGACACGGGCGCGCAGCGCGTCCCAGCGCTCCGGCCAGTTCAGCTCGACGTCGTAGTGGTCCGGGTGCAGGACGCCGCGGGCGGTGCGGGTCTTGTCCCAGGCGGGCAGCGGGCCGCTGCGCTCGGCGAGGTCGCAGGAGGCCTCGTACGCGGCCAGCATGATCCGCTCGGAGAGCTTGGTGGACAGGGCCTTCGCCTCGGGGGAGTCGAAGGGCATCCGCAGCTTGAAGAAGACGTCCTGGAGGCCCATCGCACCCAGACCGACCGGGCGCCAGCGGGCGTTGGAGCGGCCGGCCTGCTCGGTCGGGTAGAAGTTGATGTCCACCACGCGGTCGAGGAAGGTCACGGCGGTGCGGACGGTCTCGTCCAGCCGCTCCCAGTCGATGTCGGGACCGTTCGCCGTGTCGATGACGAACGCGCCCATGTTGACCGAGCCGAGGTTGCAGACGGCCGTCTCGCCGTCGTTGGTGACCTCGATGATCTCGGTGCACAGGTTCGAGGAGTGGACGACCGAGCCCGGCTCGGCGGTCTGGTTCGCCGTGCGGTTGGAGGCGTCCTTGAAGGTCATCCAGCCCTGGCCGGTCTGCGCGAGGGTGCGCATCATCCGGCCGTACAGGTCGCGGGCGGGCATGGTCTTGCGGGCCAGGCCCGACTCCTCGGCCTTGCGGTAGGCGGCGTCGAACTCGTCGCCCCACAGGTCCACCAGCTCGGGTACGTCGGCCGGGGAGAACAGCGACCAGTCGGCGTCGGCGTTCACGCGGCGCATGAACTCGTCCGGCACCCAGTGGGCGAGGTTCAGGTTGTGCGTACGGCGCTGGTCCTCACCGGTGTTGTCGCGGAGCTCCAGGAACTCCTCGATGTCCGCGTGCCAGGTCTCCAGGTAGACGGCGGCGGCGCCCTTGCGCCGGCCGCCCTGGTTCACGGCGGCGACGGAGGCGTCGAGGGTCTTCAGGAACGGCACGATGCCGTTGGAGTGGCCGTTGGTGCCGCGGATCAGCGAACCGCGGGCGCGGATGCGGGAGTACGACAGACCGATGCCGCCGGCGTGCTTGGAGAGGCGGGCGACCTGGTGGTAGCGGTCGTAGATCGAGTCGAGCTCGTCCAGCGGGGAGTCCAGCAGGTAGCAGGAGGACATCTGCGGGTGCCGGGTGCCGGAGTTGAAGAGCGTGGGGGAGGAGGGCAGGTAGTCGAGGCGGCTCATCAGCCGGTACAGCGAGGCCACTTCCTCGACGGCGCGCATGCTCTCGTCCTCCGCGAGGCCGCAGGCCACGCGCAGCATGAAGAACTGCGGGGTCTCCACGACCTGGCGGGTGATCGGGTGGCGCAGCAGGTAGCGGCTGTGCAGGGTGCGCAGGCCGAAGAAGCCGAAGCGGTCGTCGGCGCCCTCGATGAGGGCGTGCTCCACCAGCGCGTCCAGGCGGCTCGCGTGGATGCGTACGAAATCGGCCGTGCGGTCGGCGATGAGCCCCTCGCGGTGCCCGACCGCGACCGACTCGGAGAAGGAGGTGGCTCCCTGGCCGGCGGCCTCGTCACGGACGGCGAGCGTCAGCAGCCGTGCGGCGAGGCGGGAGTAGGCCGGGTCCTCGGAGATGAGCCCCGCGGCGGCCTCGGTGGCCAGGGCGCGCAGTTCGGCGTCGTCGGCGGCGGAGCTGCGGCCGCGCAGCGCGGCGGCGGCGACCCGGCCGGGGTCGGTGTCGGGGAGGTCCGCCGTCAGTTCGGTGAGGGTACGCAGCAGCGTGGCCCCCGGGCCCTCGGTGTTGTCGCCAGAAGTGGACTCGGCGCGCGGTGCGGAAGGCGCGATGGTCACGGCGGGAGCTCTCCCTCGCTCGGCCCGGACATCGGCGGGGCGGGGCGCGAGCGGGCGCATGCGGGCGTGGCGGAACGCGTAGACCGCATGGCGTCCACCGGCCCAACCGCGAGGCCCGGACGTATCGGCACCCGGTTCGGTCGAGCCGGGCGCGCTGTCGGCAGGTCCTCGGACTTGGCTATGCACCGATCGGTGCACTTCATACCGTTGCGGGACAGTTCCGGATTCGCACCGGATTCCCCTGCGGCGACAGCAGGCATGAGCATACATGTGGGGGCGGCCGGATGCGGCAGCCCCTACATGTTGTGTCGGCGTGGCTACAGCTTCAACCGATAAGTGTGCAACTTCAGGTCGTCGATGGGTGACCAGTCCCGCTCGGGAGTGCGTACGAAGCCCAGTCGCGCGTAGATCCGGTGGGCGCCGGCCATGGAGTGCTGGGTGGAGAGCACCAGCGCCGTCACGCCCTCGATGGCCCGGGCCCGTTCGACGCACGCCCGCACCAGGGCCTCGCCGGCACCCTGGCCGCGAGCGTCGTGGGCCACGGCGAGCATCCGGAACTCGGCCTCGTCCGGGCCGGCGATGTCGGCGAGCGGGCTGCCGGGCGGGGCGAAGGTCACTCCGCCCAGGACCCGTCCGTCCCGTTCGGCGACGAGGACCTCGGCCTCGGCGGCCCGGCCGGCCACGTCGCGCAGCACGTGCAGGTACTCGTCGTCCTCGCCGAAGTCCAGGTGTCCGTCGGCGAGGTAGGCCCGGGCGGTGATCTCGCCCAGTTCCGCGTGGTCGGCGGGCCGCACCGGCCTGATCGTGATGTCCATGCAATCGAGTCTGCCGGAGGCATGGCGAAGAGCCCTACCCTTTTACGGCGGGGCCCTTCGGCTGCCCCTCAGCAGCAGCGGAAGCCCTCGCGGGGGTCCGCCTCGCGCGCGTCCGTGCGGGCCCGCTCGAACTGCCGGCGGGTCAGGACCCGCGCGTCCGGGTCGTGGGAGCGGGCGTGGGCCACGTACCGGTCGTACGCCGCCTCCCCCGAGAACTCCCGTACGTAGAACCGGGCCCGCGCCAGCACGCCGCGCAGGCTCGTACGGCCGCTCGTGGAGCCGCTCATGAGGACAGGGGCTCCTTGGCCCGGCCGCCGCCCGAGTCCAGGCCGGCCAGGGCCAGCTCCGCCCTCTCCTCGGCGGTCGGGATCAGCCCGGCCGGAGCGATGATCTTCGACTCGGTCCACGGGACCTCGGCGAGCTTCACGGACTCCGGGCTGCTGACGGCCTTGAAGCAGGTCCGGGCCGCGTCCGCCAGCACGATGATGATGAGGATCGCGAACAGGGCCGACAGGGCGCCGTCCACCGTGGCGTTGGTGACCACGGTGTGCATGTCGTCCATGTTCTTGGCGGGCGGCAGGACCTTGCCCGCGTCGATCCCGGCCTGGTACTTGTCGCGCTGCGCGAAGAAGCCGACCTTCACGTCGTCGGAGAAGATCTTCTGGTAGCTCGCGGTGAGCGTGACCGCCACGTCCCACGCCAGCGGAACACCCGTCACCCAGGCCCACTTCAGCCGGCCGGACTTGACCAGCAGGGTGGTGCAGACGGCCAGGGCGACCGCCGCGAGCAGCTGGTTCGCGATCCCGAACAGCGGGAAGAGCTGGTTGATGCCGCCCAGCGGGTCCTTGATGCCGACCCAGAGGAAGTAGCCCCAGCCGAGGACGACGATGGCGCTCGCCAGCCAGACGCCCGGCTTCCAGCTGACGTCCTTGAAGGGCTTGTGCACGTTGCCGAGGGTGTCCTGGAGCATGAACCGGCCGACGCGGGTGCCCGCGTCGAGCGTGGTCAGGATGAACAGCGCCTCGAACATGATGGCGAAGTGGTACCAGAAGGCCTTCATCCCGGCGCCGCCGAGGACGGCCGAGAAGATCTCCGACATTCCGAGTGCGAAGGTCGGCGCGCCGCCCGTACGGGAGAGCAGGGTGGCCTCCTCCACGTCCTTCGCGGCCTGGGCGAGTGCGTCCGGGGAGATGGCGAAGCCGAAGTTGGTCACCGCCGTCGAGGCGGTCTCGACCGTGGTGCCGATGACTCCGGCGGGGGAGTTCACGGCGAAGAACAGACCGGGCTCGATGATGCAGGCCGCGATGATCGCCATGACCGCGACGAACGACTCGGTGAGCATCGCGCCGTAGCCGATGACCCGGACCTGGGTCTCCTTCTGGATCATCTTCGGCGTGGTGCCCGAGGCGACCAGCGAGTGGAAGCCGGACAGGGCCCCGCACGCGATGGTGATGAAGACGAAGGGGAACATCGAGCCGGCGAAGACGGGGCCGTCGCCGCGGGCCGCGAAGTCGGCGACCGCGGGCATCTTCAGGGTCGGCATCGCGATCACCACGCCCACGGCGAGCAGCGCGATCGTGCCGATCTTCATGAAGGTGGACAGGTAGTCGCGGGGCGCGAGGAGCATCCACACCGGCAGCACCGACGCGACGAAGCCGTACACCACCATCCAGATGACCAGCGTCTCCTTCTCCAGCGTGAAGGTGGAGGCGAAGGAGGACTCGGCGACCCAGCCGCCCGCGACGATGGCGAGCAGCAGCAGCGCGACGCCGATGACGGAGATCTCGGTGACCCGGCCCGGGCGCAGCACGCGCAGGTAGAAGCCCATGAAGAGGGCGATGGGGATGGTCATGCCGATGGAGAAGACGCCCCACGGGGAGTGCGCCAGCGCGTTGACGATGACGAGTGCGAGCACCGCCAGCAGGATGATCATGATGGCGAACACGGCGACGAGGGCGGCGGCACCGCCCACGGGGCCGATCTCGTCCCGGGCCATCTGGCCGAGCGAGCGCCCGTCGCGCCGGGTGGAGAAGAACAGCGTGACCATGTCCTGGACGGCGCCCGCGAAGATGACGCCCGCGACGATCCAGATGGTGCCCGGCAGATAGCCCATCTGGGCGGCGAGCACGGGGCCGACGAGCGGGCCGGCGCCGGCGACGGCCGCGAAGTGGTGGCCGAAGAGCACCCGCCGGTCGGTGGGGTGGAAGTCGACACCGTTGTCGAGGCGTTCGGCGGGGGTGGCCCGCGTCTTGTCCACCTTCAGCACGCGGTGCGCGATGAACCGGGAGTAGAAGCGGTAGCCGATCGCGTACGAGCCCAGGGCGGCGGCGAGCAGCCAGGCGGCCGAGATCTCCTCGCCGCGCGAGAGCGCGAGCACGGCCCAGCCGAGGGCGCCGATGAGGCCGACGAGTACCCACACGGCGATGGACTTCGGTGAAGGCGAGCCCGGAGCGCCGCCCGGACTCGCCGCGGCCCGTTCTGTACCAGTAGCTTGCGGTTCCGCCATGGCTCTCGTCCCCTCGTCGATCACTGCCCAAGCGCAGGGAATCTACGGGGGATTGCCCGGAGAACGTAAGACCCCGTCCGTATTCCGGTATGTGGGACCGAGTGCTAGACGGCGGGTCGCTTGAGCCTGGCCACGAACTTGTAGCGGTCGCCCCGGTACACCGACCGCACCCATTCGACCGGCTCGCCGTCCGCGTCCAGGGAGTGACGGGAGAGCATCAGCATCGGCAGTCCGACGTCGGTGCCGAGCAGGCCCGCCTCGCGCGGGGTGGCCAGCGAGGTCTCGATCGTCTCCTCGGCCTCCGCGAGGTGGACGTCGTACACCTCGGCGAGAGCGGTGTAGAGGGAGGTGTACTTGGCGAGCGAGCGGCGCAGGGCGGGGAACCGCTTGGCCGACAGGTGGGTGGTCTCGATGGCCATCGGCTCACCGCTGGCCAGCCGCAGGCGCTCGATGCGCAGGACTCGTCCGCCGGTGTTGATCTTGAGCAGTCCGGCGAGGGTGTCGTCGGCGGTCACGTAGCCGATGTCGAGGAGCTGGGAGGTCGGTTCCAGTCCCTGGGCGCGCATGTCCTCCGTGTACGAGGTCAGTTGGAGGGCCTGCGAGACCTTGGGCTTGGCGACGAAGGTCCCCTTGCCCTGGATCCGTTCCAGCCGTCCCTCGACGACGAGCTCCTGGAGGGCCTGGCGGACGGTGGTCCGCGAGGTGTCGAACTCGGCCGCGAGCGTGCGCTCCGGCGGCACCGGCGTGCCGGGTGGCAGCGTTTCGGTCATGTCGAGCAAGTGCCGCTTGAGTCGGTAGTACTTGGGTACGCGCGCCGTGCGGGTGGCCGCCCCGCCTTCCGGCTCCGTGGTCGCCCCTTCGGTGGCCATCGCCGCCCGCCTTCCCGACTCCAGTTTCGCTGCCGTCACCGGCTCCTCCGATATGTGCGGTCACATCGTGACACGTGTGGGGGGACAGGCCTTCTCTCTCCCCAGGTGTCGGTCCGATAACGGACCGAGCACCCGCTCATTAGACCCTTGACACCCCTAAAGGTCTAGGCCAAGCTCCAGCTACTGGTCTACACCAATATGGATCAGATCCCGGCCCCACGGGCAGTACTTGGTACGTATGTCACCGCGGCGGGCGAGGGAAGTTGCAGGCAGCATCCCTGAGGAGGGTGGCGTGAAGCGCAAGCTCATCGCGGCGGTCAGTGTCGCGGGCATGATGGCCGGAGTCGCGGCGTGCGGCAACGGCGGCGACGACAAGGGCACGACCGACGCGGGTGGCGCCAAGGAGATCACCGTCTGGGTGATGGACGGCTCCGCGCCGAAGGCCTGGATCGACGAGGTCAACAAGGAGTTCTCGGCCAAGCACCCCGGTGTCACGGTAAAGGTCGAAGAGCAGCAGTGGAAGGGCATCCAGGAGAAGGTCACCACGGCCCTCTCCGAGAACACCCCGCCGGACGTCCTCGAACTCGGCAACACCCAGACCGCCGGATACGCGGTCACCGGCGGCCTCGCCGACCTGACCAAGGACAAGGCCAAGCTCGGCGCCGACGCCTGGCAGAAGAGCATGCTCGCCTCGGCCGAGTACGAGGGCAAGCTCTACTCCGCTCCGTGGTACGCGGCCAACCGCGTCGTCGTGTACGACAAGAAGGCCTTCGCGAAGGCGGGCGTCACCCCGCCGACCACCCGTGACGAGTGGGTCGCCGGCCTCGAGAAGCTGAAGGCCGCGGACCCGTCCACGCAGCCGATCTACCTCCCCGGACAGAGCTGGTACGTCCTCGCGGGCTTCATCTGGGACGAGGGCGGCGACCTCGCCGTCAAGGACGGCGGCAAGTGGAAGGGCGGTCTCGGCACCCCCCAGGCCGCCTCCGCGATGGAGTTCTACAAGAAGCTCCAGGCCTACTCCACCGCCCCCAAGGACAAGGACGAGGCCACCCCGCAGCAGTCCACCGACATCGTTCCCAAGGGCGGCGTCGCCTCCTGGATCGGTCTCGGCTGGGAGGCAGGCGGCGCGGAGAAGGCCCTGAAGGACGCGGGCAAGGAGGCCGACTTCGGCTACTTCCCGATCCCGGGCAAGACCGCCGACAAGACCGGCACCGTCTTCCTCGGCGGCTCGAACCTCGCCGTCGCCGAGCGCTCCAAGAACAAGGAGCTCGCCAAGGAGTGGCTGGCCCTCGCCGCAGGCAAGGACCAGATGGCGAAGTACGCCGCCGAGACCAAGGGCGCGCTGCTCCCCAACCAGGCCGGCGCGAACTTCGCCCCCGCCGCGGGCTCCTTCGCCGAGGCCATGGGCAAGGCCGGCGTCAACGGCAAGATCACCCCGGTCACCCCGGGCTGGGCGAACGTCGAGACCGAGCCGAACCCCGTCAAGGAGTTCATGACCAAGGTCCTGAAGGGTGAGGACGCCGCCAAGGCGGGCGCGGACGCGGACAAGGAAATCGCGAGCCGCATCAACAAGTAGTCCCGCCCCGCAGTACCGGCACGACCCGCACTACCCAGCAGTGTGAACGCACCGGGGGGTGCGGCAGGCGCCCAGCCGCCTGCCGTGCCCCCGGTCGCGCATTTGACTCCACAGTCAACCGCGAGGAAGCCAGACATGACCGTGCACTCCCAGGGAGCGATGACCAGCGCTCCACAGGACGCACCACTGAAGTCCGCCGGGCGGCCCGAGGGGCCCGCCACCACGACCGGCCCCGGTCATACGTCTCCTCGCGGGGGCAGAAAGCCGCTCCCCTCGGGGTGGCTGCCCTACCTGCTGGTCGGGCCCGCCGTGCTCGCCCTCGCGACGCTCCTGCTGTACCCGCTGATCAAGAACGTGATCCTGTCCTTCCAGGACATCAACAAGATCGAGTTCATCCAGCGGAAGTACCCCTTCGCGGGACCGGACAACTACACCGAACTCCTTGGTGACGCGAACTTCTGGACCGTCGTCGTACGCAGCTTCGCCTTCACCCTGGCCAACGTCGTGCTGATCATGACGCTCGGCAGCCTCATCGGCATCCTGCTGAACAAGCTCGGCACGAAGATGCGCCTGGTCCTGTCGATGGCGCTGGTGATGGCCTGGGCCATGCCGATCGTCGCCTCGGTACAGGTCTTCAAGTGGCTGTTCGACGAGCAGTTCGGCGTCATGAACTGGGTCATGCGCACCGCCGGCTTCACCGGCTACGAACAGCACAACTGGATGGAGACCGGCCTCTCCACCCTCGTGATCGTCACGATCCTGGTCGTCTGGGGCTCCATCCCTTTCGTCGCCCTCAACATGTACGCCGGCCTCACCACGGTCGGCGCCGAGCTGTACGAGGCCGCCCGGATGGACGGGGCCAACGGCTGGCAGACCTTTTGGAAGATCGTCTTCCCGAACCTCAAGCCCTTCTTCCTCGTCACCACGTTCCTTGAGGTGATCTGGGTCTTCAAGGCCTTCACCCAGGTCTACGCGATGAACAAGGGCGGCCCCGACCGCGCCTCCGAGATCCTGCCGGTCTTCGCCTACGTCGAGGGCCAGAGCCAGGCCCACTACGGCCTCGCCGCAGCGATCTCCGTCCTGACGATCCTGATCCTCGTGATCGTCATGTCCTTCTACTTCCGCCTGATCCTGAAGCAGGAGGAGGAGCAGTGAGCACGACCACCGCCCCGAAGGCCGCCGCCCCCGAACCCGAGCAGAAGCTCCGCACGCGCCGGCCGGTCCGCCCCGGAGCCGTCGCCAAGAACCTCGGCGCGCTCCTGCTGGCCCTCGTCTTCGTCTTCCCCGTGTACTGGATGTTCTCCTCGGCGCTCAAGCCGTCCAGCGAGATCCTCACCAAGGACCCGGTCTTCGTCTTCACCCCGACGCTGGACAACTTCACCAAGGCCACCGGGGTCGCCAACTTCTGGACGTACGTCACCAACAGCGTCCTGGTCACCGTCGGAGCCGTCCTGCTGGCCCTGCTCGTTGCCCTCGCCGCGAGCTTCGCCATCGCCCGCATGAAGTTCAAGGGCCGCAAGGGCCTCGTCCTCGCCGTGATGATGGCCCAGATGGCCCCCTGGGAGGTCATGGTCATCGCGATGTACATGATCGCCCGCGACGCCGAGGTCCTGAACAGCCTCCCGCTGCTCACCGCGATCTACTTCGTGATGGTCCTCCCCTTCACCATCTGGACCCTCCGCGGCTTCATCGCCGCCGTCCCGGTGACGCTGGAGGAAGCCGCCCAGATCGACGGCTGCACCCGCGGCCAGGCCTTCCGCAAGGTGATCTTCCCCCTGCTGGCCCCCGGCCTGATGTCCACCTCGCTGTTCGGCTTCATCACCGCCTGGAACGAGTTCGCGATGGTCCTGATCCTGAACAAGGACAAGACCGCGCAGACCCTGCCGCTGTGGCTGACCGAGTTCCAGAGCGCGTTCGGCAACGACTGGGGCGCCACCATGGCCGCTTCCTCGCTGTTCGCGGTCCCGGTCCTGCTGATCTTCATCTTCCTCCAGCGCAAGGCCGTCGGCGGCATGACCGCCGGGGCCGTGAAGGGATAACGGCCCCATGACTGTCCTTGCGCACCGCCCCACCGCGTCCGATGCGAACGACGCCGTGACCAGGGACGCTCTCGCGGTTCTCCAGCCCGGCTTCGAAGGCACCACCGCCCCCGCCTGGCTGCTGCGCCAGGTCGGCGAAGGCCTCACCGCCGTCGGCCTGTTCGGCCGCAACATCACCTCGCCCGAGCAGCTCGCCGCGCTGACCGCGCAGCTGCGTACCGAGCGTGACGACGTCCTGGTCGCCATCGACGAGGAGGGCGGCGACGTCACCCGCCTGGAGGTCCGGGGCGGCTCGTCCTTCCCCGGCAACCTGGCCCTCGGCGCCGTCGACGACACCGCCCTGACCCGCGACGTCGCCCTCGAACTGGGCCGGCGCCTCGCCGAGTGCGGGGTCAACCTCAACTGGGCCCCGTCCGCGGACGTCAACTCCAACCCGGACAACCCGGTGATCGGCGTACGGTCCTTCGGCGCCGACACCGACCTGACGGCCCGGCACACGGCCGCGTACGTGGAAGGCCTCCAGGCCGCCGGCGTCGCCGCGTGCACCAAGCACTTCCCGGGCCACGGCGACACCAACGTCGACTCGCACCACGCGCTGCCGCGCATCGACGTGGACCTGGACACCCTCCAGGCCCGCGAGCTCGTCCCCTTCAGGGCGGCCATCGAGGCCGGCACCAAGGCCGTGATGAGCGCGCACATCCTGGTGCCCGCCCTCGACCCGACCCGACCGGCCACCCTCAGCCCGCAGATCCTGACCGGGCTGCTGCGCAAGGAACTCGGCTACGAGGGCCTGATCGTCACCGACGGCATGGAGATGAACGCCATCGCCGGGACGTACGGGATCGAGCGCGGCTCGGTCCTGGCCATCGCGGCCGGCGCCGACGCGATCTGCGTCGGCGGCGGACTCGCCGACGAGGCGACCGTGCTCCGGCTGCGTGACGCGCTGGTCGCGGCCGTCCGCGAGGGCGCGCTCCCCGAGGAGCGGCTCGCCGAGGCGGCCGCCCGGGTCCGCGCGCTGGCCGCGTGGACCCGCCGGGCCGTGCCGGATGCGCGGCCGGAGGAGGGGAGCCGCGCATCCGGCATCGGCCTGACGGCCGCCCGCCGGGCACTGATGATCACCGGCCCGGTCACCCCGCTGTCCGCCCCGTACGTAGCCACGCTCGCGCCCGTCGCGAACATCGCGGTGGGGGACGAGACCCCGTGGGGGGTGGCCGCGGAACTGGGCTCGCTGCTCCCGGGCACGGAGGCGGGCGTCTACCCGGAGGGCGCCTCGGCCGGGGACATCCTGGCGGCGGCGGGGGACCGTACCGTCGTCGCGGTGGTCCGTGACGCGCACCGGCACCCGTGGATGACGCGGGCCCTGGACGCGCTGGTCGCGGCGCGTCCGGACACGGTGGTGGTCGAGATGGGCCTCCCGCGGGCGCAGCCGCGCGGTGCCCTGCACATCGCGACGCACGGCGCCTCGCGCGTCTGCGGCCGCGCCGCCGCCGAGGTCATCGCGGGGGCGTGAACCCGCACTGAGCCGGAGCCGGGCACCCGTCACAGGGGTGGTGCCCGGCTTCGTCGCGTACCGCGCCCGGCACCGGAACGTACGGAGGGCCGGACCGCCCCTCAGGGGGAGTCCGGCCCTCCGGCGGCGGCGGGTACGGCTACAGGCCCTGCCAGGCGGGCTTTTCCGCGTACGTGTGCCGGAAGTAGTCGGCCAGCTTCAGCTTCGACGCGGCGGCCTCGTCCGCGACGACGGTCGCGTGCGGGTGCAGCTGCAGCGCGGAGGCCGGGACCAGCGCCGACAGCGGACCCTCCACGGTCTGCGCGACGGCCTCGGCCTTGCCCTCGCCCGTGGCCAGCAGGACCAGGTGGCGGGCGTCGAGGATGGTGCCGATGCCCTGGGTGATGACGTGGTGCGGCACCTGGTCGATGTCGTTGTCGAAGAAGCGCGCGTTGTCCACGCGGGTCTGCTCCGTCAGTGTCTTGATCCGGGTGCGGGAGGCCAGCGAGGAGCAGGGCTCGTTGAAGCCGATGTGGCCGTCCGTGCCGATGCCCAGCAGCTGGAGGTCGACGCCGCCCGCCGCGGCCAGGGCCTGGTCGTAGGCCGCGCACGCGGCGACGATGTCCGCCGCCGAGCCGTCGGGGCCCATGAAGGAGGCCTCGGACAGGCCGAGCGGCTCGACCACCTCGCGCAGTACGACGGCGCGGTAGGACTCCGGGTGCCCGGCCGGCAGGCCCACGTACTCGTCGAGTTGGCATATCCGTGCCTTGGAGGCGTCGACCCGCCCCGCCCTGACCTTGGCGGCGAGGGCTTCGTAGACGGGCAGCGGGGTAGAGCCGGTCGCCACGCCGAGCAGGGCATCGGGCTTGCGGCGGACCAGGGCGGCCATGGCCTCCGCGATGAGCTCGCCGCCAGCCTTGGCGTCCGGGACGATGACAACTTCCACGCGGGGCCTGCCGATCTGGAGTGGTGGTGGTATAGACCAATCTAGCAGAGGTGGCCGCCTGTGGCGGGGGTCCCGCCCACATCCATCGTGGTCCGGATCCCGGCGCCCGGCCTCCCGGGTACCGGGATCCGCCGCCGGCGCCGGCTAAGCGTCGCTTAGATCACGCTTAGACCAGCGAGAGCTGGAGGCCGCCCGTGGCGTCCAGGTGCTGGCCCGTCACCCAGCGGGAGTCCGGCGAGGCCAGGAAGGCCACCACGTCCGCGACCTCCTCCGCCGTGCCGACCCGGTGGAACACCGAGCGCGAGGCCAGGTGGGCCCGGGTCCCGGGGTCCGCGAGCAGCTCCGCGTTCAGGTCGGTCGCGGTGATGCCGGGCGCCACCGAGTTCACCGTGATCCCGCGCGGGGCCAGCTCGGCGGCCAGCGACCGGGTCAGCGCGTTCGCCGCGCCCTTCGCCATGACCGTGGCCAGGATCGCGGGCAGGGCGATGTCCGGGGTGCCGGTCACGTTCACGATCCTGCCCCCGTCCCGCAGCCGGGCCAGTCCGTGCTGGATCACGAAGAACGGCGCCTTGGCGTTGAGCGCGTGGGCCCGGTCGTACGTCTCCTCGTCCGTGTCCGAGATTCCGGCGAAGGTCGCGGCGCCCGCGTTGTTCACCAGGATGTCCACGCCGTCGGTGTGCATCGGGTGGGCCTCGTACGCCGCCCACAGGGCCCGGGCGTCGCCCGGGACCCCGAGCTCGGCCCCGATGGCGAAGGCCCGTCCCCCGGCCGCCCCGATCGTGGCCACGGTCTCCTTCGCCGCGGCCTCGCTCCGCCCGTAGTGCACGGCGACCAGCGCCCCGTCGCGCGCCAGCCGCTCCGCCACGGCCCGGCCGATACCCCGGCTGCCGCCCGTGACCAGCGCCGTCTTCCCCTTGAGCACGCCCATGACGCGCCCCCCTTCAGCATTTGCTAGTGGTCGCTACAGAAAGGAACGTATCAGATTCCATAGCGCCCGCTATAGAATCCGGGCATGGTGACCGGACAGCGTGGCAGACCCCGCTCCTTCGACCGCGACGCCGCCCTGGACAAGGCCATGCTCGCCTTCTGGGAGCGCGGCTACGAGGCGACCTCCATCGCCGACCTGACCGCCTCGCTGGGCATCGGCGCGCCCAGCCTGTACGCGGCCTTCGGGGACAAGCGCAAGCTCTTCGACGAGGTCGTCATGGTGTACGGGGGCCGCTACGCGGACTTCGCGGGCGTGGCGCTGGCCGAGGAGCCCACCGCCCGGGCGGCCGTCGGCCGCATCCTGCGCGAGGCTGCCGAGATCTACACCGACCCGGCCCACCCGCCGGGCTGCCTGGTGATCAGCGCGGCGGTCAACACCGCCTCGGACGAGGTGGCCGAGGCCCTGCGCGAGCGACGCAACGCCAGCCTGGAGCTTTTCGAGAGCCGGATCCGGGCCGACATGGCGACCGGCGTGCTGCCCGCCGACACGGACGCGCGGGCGCTGGCCCGGTACGCCGGTGCCGTGCTTCAGGGGATGTCCCAGCAGTCGCGCGACGGGGCGAGCCGGGAGGAGCTGGAGGCGGTCGCGGAGCGGGCCCTGTTGGCCTGGCCCGCGTAGACCGGGGACCGCGCCGGACCGGAGCCGCGTGGCCCCGTCCCCCGAATAGGCCTGGGAAATGAAAAAGGCCCCGGAAATTCCTCTGGGCCACGGTGCCTGACGGGACCCTCAGCCCGCCCGGCACCGTAGCCCGGAGTACTTACGGCCGGCGGGTGTGCGGTTCCCGCGGCCGGTGGGAGGTGCCGGCGCAGTCAGGGCAGAGTGCGCGGCTTACCTCGATCCGTCCTCCTGTGCGGGGAGGGCGGAAGCTTCAGGCAATTGTGGACTAGACCATTCTCTTCTGTCCATCCAATGGCGGGCCCTGGAATCCCGTCACTTCATCCAACAGTACGCGGCCTTCGGGCCTTCTGGATACTCCTGAGTATTCCCGTGGGGAAAGTCATGCCGCGTACCCGGGGTACGCTCGCCACGTGCCCTCCATGAACGACCTCGTACGCCAGCACACCGCTCTCAGTGAAACCGAACTGGAGTGGCTCCACCTGCTGGTCTCGGAGTGGCAGCTGCTCTCCGACCTCTCCTTCGCGGACCTCGTGCTGTGGGTGCCCACCCTCGACGGCACCCGGTACGTCTCGGTCGCTCAGATGCGCCCGAACACCGGTCCCACGTCGTACCAGGACGACATGGTCGGCCACCTGGTTCCGCGAGGCCGCCGCCCGCTGCTCGACGCCGCGCTCGACGAGGGCCGGATCGTGCGCGAGGGCGACCCGGAGTGGCGCGAGGAGGTGCCGGTGCGCGTCGAGTCGATCCCCGTGCGCCGCGAGGGCCGGGTCCTGGGCGTGATCGCCCGGAACACCAACCTGCTCACTGTGCGTACACCGAGCCGGCTGGAGCTCACCTACCTCCAGTCCGCCTCCGACCTCGCTCAGATGATCGCGGCGGGCTCCTTCCCGTACCCCGGCCAGCAGGTCGACATGGACGCCTCCCCGCGCGTCGGGGACGGCCTCATCCGGCTCGACGCCGAGGGCGTGGTCACCTACGCGTCCCCGAACGCGCTCTCCGCCTACCACCGGCTCGGCCTCGCCTCCGACCTCGTCGGCCAGCACCTGGGCAACACCACCGCCGAACTCGCCCCCTCCCGCGGCCCGGTGGACGAGGCCCTGGTCAAACTCGCCAGCGGCTGGGCCCCCCGGGAGACCGAGGTCGAGGGCAACAGCGGGGTCATCCAGCTGCGCGCCATCCCGCTCAAGCCGAAGGGGATCCGGATCGGCTCCCTGGTGCTCTGCCGTGACGTCACCGAGCTGCGCCGTCGCGAACGCGAACTGATCACCAAGGACGCCACCATCCGGGAGATCCACCACCGGGTGAAAAACAACCTCCAGACCGTGGCCGCGCTGCTCAGGCTCCAGGCCAGGCGGATGGATTCGGAGACCGGCCGCGAGGCGCTCAACGAGGCCGTGCGCCGCGTCGGTTCGATCGCGATCGTGCACGAGACGCTGTCTCAGAACCTTGACGAGCGGGTCGAGTTCGACGAGATCGCCGACCGGGTCATCGCGATGGTCTCGGAGATCTCGCCGGGCAAGGTCGCCTGCCGGCGTGCCGGCCGGTTCGGGATCCTGGACGCCGAGGTCGCCACCCCGCTGTCGATGGTGCTGACCGAGATCCTGCAGAACGCCCTGGAGCACGCCTTCGCACAGGGGGAGCGGGGCACCGTGGAGGTCTCCGCGATCCGCTCCGGCACCGGCCGCAAGGACGGCCGGCTGCTGATCACCGTCCTTGACGACGGCCGCGGTCTGCCCGAGGGCTTCGACCCCCAGCGGGCCGGCAACCTCGGGCTGCAGATCGTACGGACCCTCGTGGAGGGCGAGCTCGGCGGCACCTTCGACATGCTCCGGGCGGAGCCGCGCGGCACCAAGGTCGTACTCGACATCCCGTCCAGCCCGCAGAAGTAGCGGCGAAGTCGTCACTCGGTGTGACGACTTCGATTCGGGCGCTGCCCGGACAGCACTGAGCCCCGGACCGAAGGGTTCTCGGTCCGGGGCTCAAGAGCACGTTGCTGAGCGCTTATACGGTTCTACGCGCTGCGCGTCGAGGCTCGAAAGTCGTTGTCAGGCGCTGGCGTTGCGCGCCCGGTTGCGAGCGGCGCGGCGCTTCATCGCGCGGCGCTCGTCCTCGCTGAGACCGCCCCACACGCCGGAGTCCTGACCGGACTCGAGCGCCCACTGCAGGCACTGCTCCATGACGGGGCAGCGGCGGCATACGGCCTTGGCTTCCTCGATCTGCAGCAGCGCAGGACCGGTGTTGCCGATGGGGAAGAACAGCTCGGGGTCTTCCTCACGACAAACGGCGTTGTGACGCCAGTCCATGGCTGCTACCTCTCTTGTGTGACATGCACGTTGCTTGTGAATGTGAACGCTTTCACGAATCCCCCCGTGAGGGAAGGGCCGACGCCCAGTCGCCTGGTGCGGTCCGAAGATGCGTGGTGGGGTTCTGGCGGCTGTGTGGGTGCCGGTTCTGCGGGCTGTCCCGATCGCCATGTAGAGATTCGCAAACCTCGGACGGGGATACAACCCCTTCCGGAAAGTTTTTTTTGATTCGTCGGTGTCTACTAGGTCACAGCCCTACATCCTGGGGGTGGACCAGCGTGTAAACGTTCGAGTGAAAGGACTTTGGGTCCTTCCACTCACACAATCACACGCAGTGCCCGGCGTACGCCTGTGAACCGAACGCTGGTGCGCAGACCGAGGTGGTCTCCGTCCATCTGGAACGGAAGCGGCACCTTCGAATGCAAGGTGAAGTCCGTCAGATCGTGCAGAGACACCGCATGCTTGCCGTGCGGCCCCCGCTCAGGAGTCGAGGTCAGGAGCTGTGTCGCGTAGCGCGCGACCGCCGGAGTTGACAAACGATTGAGGGCCAATACGTCAAGTGCGGTATCGAACGACGCCTCCGGGGAGGCGTAAAGCGGACGATTGCCCAGATACGTCCACGGCGAGGTGTTGCAGACTATCGACAGCACCAGGTCCGTCACCGGATCCGCGCCGGGGCGCTCCAGCGTGACCGTCCCGTGTCGGCGGTTCGGTTCCTCCAGGAACTGCCGCATCAGCTGTCGTACATACAGGGCGTGCGTCGAACGCTTGCCGCGCTCGCGCTGCTGTTCGACCCGCCCCACCACGCCCGCGTCGAAACCGAAGCCCGCGCAGAAGGTGAACCAGCGGGCCGGGACGGACTCGTCCTCCGTGCCCGGGGCGCCGGCCGCCAGGCCCAGCCCCACCGTCCGCTCCCGCTGCTCGCGCAGTGCGTCGAGCAGGGCGCCGGTCGCCTCGACCGCGTCGTTGGGCAGGCCGAGGGCGCGGGCGAACACATTGGTGGAGCCGCCGGGCACCACCGCCAGCCGGGGCCGCCGCTCCGGATCGGGCCCGTCGTGCAGCAGTCCGTTGACCACCTCGTTGACCGTGCCGTCGCCGCCCAGGGCCACGACGAGGTCGAGCCCCTCGTGCGCGGCCTTGCGTCCCAGGTCACGGGCGTGGCCGCGGTACTCGGTGGTCACCGCCTCCAGCTTCATCTCGCTGGCCAGGGCGTGGGTCAGGACGTCACGCGTGCGCGCGCTGGTGGTCGTCGCTGCTGGGTTGGCCACGAGAAGTGCACGCATGAGCGCCAGACTACCCACCCCTTCGGACGCGGACCCTACTGCCCGTCCCCTCCGGCCTGCGGGGCCCGCGGCTACCCTGCTGGGGTGAGCAAGAAGCAGCCCCCGAAAGCCGCCGTCCCCGCCGCCACCCCCGCCGCCGGGCCCGCCGTCCTGCCCGGCCGGCTGACCGCCGCCGCCGTGCTGACGGCCCTGGAGGGTCTGGCGCTGGCAGGCCTGGGTGTCTACATGCTGTTCGTGGGCATCGCCGGCGACCCCGACTCCCCGCAGCAGGCCGAGACGGGAGGCATCACGCTGCTCGCGCTCGCCGCGCTGCCGCTGGTCGCGGCCCGCGGGCTGCGCCTGGGCCGCCGCTGGAGCCGCGGCCCGGCCCTGATCACCCAGCTGATGGCGCTGCCGGTGGCCTGGACCCTGTACTCCACGGGCGGCGCGATGATCGCCGCCGCCGTGGTCCTGGCCGCGACCGCGGTGGCCGTCGTGGCCCTGCTGGTGAACCCGACGGCGACCGTGGCCCTCGGAATCGGGCCTCGCGAAGAGACCCGATAACCGCTGCCGCTGTTACTCCCCGGCTCCTCGCCTACTCCTCGACGAGGAGTTTCTCGCGGAGCTGGGCCAGGGTGCGGGCCAGCAGGCGCGAGACGTGCATCTGGGAGATGCCGACCTCCTGGGCGATCTGCGACTGGGTCATGTTGCCGAAGAACCGCAGCAGCAGGATCCGCTTCTCCCGCGGAGGCAGCCCCTCCAGCAGCGGCTTGAGGGATTCGCGGTACTCGACGCCCTCCAGGGCTTCGTCCTCCGCGCCCAGGGTGTCCGCGACCGCCGGCGACTCGTCGTCGGTGTCCGGGACGTCCAGCGAAAGCGTGCTGTAGGCATTGGCTGATTCCAGCCCCTCCAGCACCTCCTCCTCGGAGATCCCGAGCCGTTCCGCCAGCTCGTGCACCGTGGGGGAGCGGCCGTGCTGCTGGGACAGCTCGGCCGTGGCCGTCGTCAGCGAGAGCCGCAGCTCCTGCAGGCGCCGGGGTACGCGTACCGCCCAGCCCTTGTCACGGAAGTGGCGCTTGATCTCGCCGACCACCGTGGGCGTGGCGTACGTGGAGAACTCGACCCCGCGGTCCGGGTCGAACCGGTCCACCGACTTGATCAGGCCGATCGTCGCGACCTGCGTCAGGTCGTCGAGCGGTTCGCCGCGGTTGCGGAAGCGCCGCGCCAGGTGCTCGACCAGCGGCAGGTGCATCCGTACGAGCCGGTTGCGCAGCTCCGCCTTCTCCGCCGAGCCGTCGGGCAGCGCCCGCAGCTCGATGAACAGGGCCCGCGCGCCACTGCGGTCGCGCGGATCCGGCAGCGCCTGCGCCACCGGGAAGATCGGAGCCGCCAGGGGCTCCGCCGGTGCCACCGGAACCGCCGGGGTCTGGGGTGGCTGTGGTTGGTCGTGCTGGTTCTCGCTCATAGGGCCCGCCCGTCGCTCCGCCGAGTCCAAAAAGCCGTCTTCCGCATCCGCGTCAGCCGGGTGCGGCCGGGCGTGCTGCTGCTCCGGGATGCCGCCGTCGACCTCGTGCCGTACCCGGGGCCGATCCCCGCCCCGCACCGGGATCTCCCCGCCGCTCACGCCGGGCCTGGTCCCGCGCCGCGCTGTTTGTAGAGACTGATGCTCACCGTCCGGTCCTCCTCGACCGTCGACTCGACCTTGCCGGCCAGGGCCGACAGTACGGTCCAGGCGAACGTGTCGCGCTCCGGCGCACGTCCGTCCGTGGTCGGCGCCGAGACGGTCACCTCCAGCGAATCGTCCACCAGCCGGAAGACGCAGCTGAGGACGGAGCCCGGCACGGCCTGCTGGAGCAGGATCGCGCAGGCTTCGTCCACCGCGATGCGGAGGTCCTCGATCTCGTCGAGAGTGAAGTCCAAACGTGCCGCGAGGCCGGCCGTGGCCGTCCGCAGCACCGACAGGTAGGCACCCGCAGCGGGCAGCCGGACTTCCACGAAGTCCTGGGTCCCGGGCTCGCCTGCGATCTGGGACACCCTCACCTCCAAGGTGGTACGAGCTGTGTTCGCCGGTGACGCTATCGCGATCCGGGCAATCGTGTCGCGGCACCCCTCGTGGCGCCCGCTGGGGGCACCCCTTCCCACGGCCAGTGACTGATGGTAAGCCCATGGGTACGCACAGTGGCTAGGGGTCTGCGGGCCCAAATCTGGGGAACCGGCGGAGGGTTGACCTACCCCGCTTCAGACGATCGAACCGTCGACAAAACACCACCGCCACATCTCGCCCGGTTCGAAGCTCCGCATCACCGGATGGCCGGTCTGCTCGTGGTGCGCGGTGGCGTGCCGGTGGGGCGAGGAGTCGCAGCAGGCCACGCGTCCGCACTCCAGGCACATCCGCAGCTGCACGGGGTGGCTGCCGATCGCCAGACATTCGGGGCAGGTCAGGTCAGACGGGGCGGGCTCGGGGCGCGGCAGTTCGGCAACGTGGGTGCACTCGCTCATGATTGCCAGCGTACGGCCAGGGTGCGGGTGCGCGATGGCTCCGACGGGCGGGGAGGGGATCTTCGATGGAGGTATTGCAGCTGGTGGCGCTGGTCGCGGGGAGCGCGGCCGTCGCGGGCGTGGCCCGCCGGACCCCGGTGCCGGCGCCGCTGCTGCTGGTGGCCGCCGGGCTCGTCGCCGCGTACCTGCCGGGGGTGCCCCCGTACACCCTCGACCCGCACATCGTCCTGCCGCTGCTGCTCCCGCCGCTCCTGCACACGGCCGCCGTCGACAGCTCGTACCTGGACCTGCGGTCGAACATCCGGCCCATCGCGCTGCTGTCGGTGGGCTACGTGCTCTTCGCGACGATCGCCGTCGGGTACACGGCGTACCTCCTGGTGCCGGGCCTGTCGCTGCCGGTCGCGCTGGTGCTGGGCGCGGTGATCGCGCCGCCGGACGCGGTCGCGGCGACCGCGATCGCCCGCAAGCTCGGGCTGCCGAACCGGATCACCACGATCCTGCAGGGCGAGTCCCTGGTGAACGACGCCACGGCCATCACCGCGTACAAGGTGGCCCTGGCGGCGGCTGTCGGGGTGAGCGCCGGCTGGGCGGGCGGGATCGCGGAGTTCCTGCTGGCGTCCGTGGGCGGGATCGGCGTGGGCCTGCTGCTGATGGTCCCGATCCACCAGCTGCGCAAGCGGCTGAAGGAGCCGCTGCTCCAGAACACCCTTTCGCTGCTGATCCCCTTCGTGGCGTACGCGGCGGCCGAGCGTGTGCACGCCTCCGGGGTGCTCGCCGTGGTCGTGGTGGCGCTGTACATCGGGCACCGCAACTGGCAGGTCGACTTCGCCACCCGGCTGCAGGAGGAGGCGGTGTGGAAGGTGATCGCCTTCGTGCTGGAGTCGGTGGTCTTCGCGCTGATCGGCCTGCAGCTGCCGGTGGTCCTCAAGGGGCTCGGGGAGTACGAGGGCCTGCACGCGGCCTGGTACGCGGTCGTGGTGTTCGTCGCGGTGGTGGTGGCCCGGTTCCTGTGGGTGTTCCCGGCGACCTTCGTGCCGCGGTGGGTGTCGGAGCGGATCCGGGAGCGGGAGCCGGAGACCAACTGGAAGGCCCCGGTGATCGTGGGCTGGGCCGGGATGCGGGGCGTGGTCTCGCTGGCCATCGCCTTCTCCGTGCCGATGCCGGTGCCGCACCGGAACCTGATCCTGTTCCTCACCTTCACGACGGTCATCGGGACGCTGGTGGTGCAGGGGCTGACGCTGCCGCCGCTGATCAGGCTGCTGAGGCTGCCGCCGCGCGATGCGCAGGCCGAGACGCTGGCGGAGGCGCAGGCGCAGAGCGAAGCCTCGCGGGCGGCGGAGGAACGGCTCGCGGAGCTGCTGGAGGAACCGGAGAACAGCACGCTGCCGCCGCCGCTGGCGGACCGGCTGCGGACGGTGCTGGAGCGCCGGCGCAACGCGGTGTGGGAGCGGCTGGGCGAGGTCAACCCGGTGACGGGGGAGTCGGCGGACGACATCTACCGGCGCCTCGCGCGGGAGATGATCGAGGCGGAGCGGGAGGTCTTCGTCGCGCTGCGGGACCGGCGGCGGATCGACGACGAGATGCTGCGGGCGCTGCTGCGCCGCCTGGACCTGGAGGAAGCGGCGGCGTACCGGGAGGAGGCGGGCTGATCCCGTCCCCCGCACGGGGGAGCGGGATGGGACCGGGGGCCGACGCGCCGGGCCGCGCCGGACCCGAGGCTCGACCCATGACACCGAACTCTCCGAACTCTTCGGCCGCGTGCGGATTCTGGGCCGCCGGTACGAGCACCCTCGCGCTCGGCGCCGGCCTGCTGGGGGCGGGTCCGCCGCCGCTCGCCTGGGGGCTGGCCGGGGCGGCCGCCGTGGCCGGGGCGGGGCTGGCCGTGCGGCGGCGGGCGGTGCTGTGGGCGGCCTGCGGGCTGTCCGCGGCTGCGGGGTTCGGCCTGCTGATGGACGTGGTGGGACTGCTGTTCGCGCAGGGGGTCGACGACGGGGCGGCGGCGGTACTGCACGCGCTCGGCCTGCTGGGCGCGGTGCTGCTCGCGGGCGCCGCACGACCCCGTGGGACCGGGCCCGTGGTGGCGCCGCAGCCCTCCGCGGCCTCCCGCCGGGCGCACCTCGCCGCGTGCGCGGGAGCGCTGGCCTTCGTTCCGTACGTGGCGATGAAGCTGACGTGGGCGCTGGGCGGCACCTTCGCGGGGATCAGCGGCGCGGAGATGCTGGCGGCCTCCGAGCGCAACGGGGCGTCCGGACTCTGGCTCACCCTGGAGCGCTGGGGGCTGGACGGCACGGTGCTGCTGGCCGCGCTCGGGGTCTTCCTGCTCTTCGGCCTGGTCGGGTCGTGGGGGCAGGTCTTCCCGCGGTGGACCCTCGCGCTGCGCGGCCGCCGGGTGCCGCGCTGGCTGCCGCTCGGGCCCGCCCTGATCGGCGTGGGCACGCTGGTGCCCTACGGCCTGTTCGGCGTCGGCTATCTGACGCTGGCTTCGGCCGGGGTGGTGAGCGTCCGTGCCGGTGACTTCCACTCCCCGGCGGACGCGGTGCTGGTCGGCTGGATCGGCTTCTCGGCCTTCGCCGGATACGGGCTGGCCCTGCTGGTGGCGACGCGGTCGTACTGGCTGCGCACGCGCTCGGTCACGGCCGGCCCGTGACCACGGCGGCCAGGGTGGTGCCGCGCGGGAAGGTGCCGGAGGCGGTGAGCTCGGCCAGGGCCCAGAGGAGTTTGGCCACGTAGATCCGCTCGACCGGGAGGCCGTGGCGGGCCTCGAAGTCGGCGGCGAAGGCGTCCAGCGCGGCCGGGACGCGGGCGTAGCCGCCGTGGTGGAAGCCCTCGGCCAGGGCCCAGCCGCCGGCCGGGCCGCCGAAGGCCTGGTGCTGGAGGGAACGTATCTCCGCGTCCAGGAACCCGCCCGCCAGGACCGGCACGCCGAGCGCCTGCTGGCCGGGGTCGAGCCCTGCGGCCAGGCCCGCCAGGGTGCCGCCCGTCCCGCAGGCCACCGCGACCACGTCGGCCCGCCCGCGCAGCTCCCGGCCCAGCTCGGCGCAGCCCGCGAGGGCGAGGACGTTGCTGCCGCCTTCCGGGACGACGTACGCCTCCTGCGCACCGGCCCCGTCCAGCAGGCGGGCCAGCGTCCGCGGCTCGGCCTTGAGGCGGTAGTCGGCCCGGGACACGAAGTGCAGCCGCATGCCGTCCGCCGCGCACCGGACGAGGGAGTCGTTGAGCGGCCGCCCGGCCAGCTCGTCGCCGCGCACGACGCCGACCGTCCGCAGCCCGAGCAGCCGCCCGGCGGCAGCCGTGGCCCGCAGGTGGTTGGAGTAGGCCCCGCCGAAGGTGGCCAGCGTGTCGTGCCCGGCGGCCACGGCGGCCCGCAGGTTCGGCGCGAGCTTGCGCCACTTGTTCCCGGGAAGCTCCGGGTGCACCAGGTCGTCCCGCTTGAGCAGCAGCCGCACGCCGTGCGCGGCGAACCGGTCGTCGCGGACCTCTTGCAAGGGGGACGGCGGGCGCGGCTGCAGGAGCACGTCAAGGTTCGCGGGGCGGTTCACCCACCCATTGTGGGCCGCTCCTGCCCGTGCCATCGCACGTCAGAGCCCCGCCCACACCATTCGGGTGGTGTGAACGGGGCCGGAGCCGACGCGCTGGACTGTCCCGATCGCCGTCGCCCGGCGGGCCGGGGCCTATGCCTCGCGGGTGACGCGCGCGTGATCCGTGAACACCCGCCTGAACAGGTCGTGCCCCGTCCGCCCGGCGTGGCGCAGCGCCCAGTCCTGCGCGTCCGCCTGCTCGTGTGGGCGCTGCCCGGCGGAGGGATGGACCTGGGCGACTCGCTGCCCGGCACGGCCGTCCGTGAGGTCAAGGAGGAGACCGGGCTCGACGTGGAGATCACGGGACTGGTCGGCACGTACACGGACCCCCGGCACATCATCGAGTACACCGACGGCGAGGTCAGGCGGCAGTTCAACGTCTGCTTCACGGCCAGTATCACGGGCGGAGAACTGTCGCTCTCCGACGAGAGCACGGAACTGCGGTTCGTGGCACCGGCAGACCTCGACGGGCTGCCCATGCACCACACCCAACGACTGCGCCTCCAACACTTCTTGGAGCACCGTCCCGCGCCGTACCTCGGCTAACCACGCGCTGCCGGCCGGGCGCAGCCGTCGTAGCCGCGCTCCGCCGCCTCGCGCGGGGCTGGGGAGGCGGAGCGCGGGCCGGGCTACTTGAGGCGTTCGGCCACGCGTTCGCGCAGGGACTTCATCGTGAAGCCCTTGGGGTCGATCTTGCCCGGCTGCCATTCGAGGTGGCCGATCACCGAGGGGGCCGTCCAGCCGTGGACCCGGCAGACGGCCGCCGCCGCGCGGGTGATCGCGTCGAGCTGGACCGCCGGCCAGGGGTCCTTGCCGTCGCCGAGGTTCTCGCACTCGAAGCCGTAGAAGTGGCGGTTGCCGTCGGTGGTCGCCTCGTTGTCGGGCGGGAGCCGCTTCTCCGCGATCACCGCCGCCAGGACGTCGGGGTCCCCGGCGCCCGCGTGGTTGGCGCGGCCGTAGCCGACCAGGTGGACGCGGCCGTCCTTGGCGATCACGCCGTGGCAGAGCGGGCCCGGCAGGGCGGAGTAGCCGTCGCGGCAGAGCTGGACGGTGTACGGGGTGCCGTGCGTGACGGTGTGGTGGATCATCACCCCGTGCACCGGCCCCCAGGGGCCCTTGTGGTTGCGGTTGTGGGTGCGCCAGGCGCCGACCTCGACGACGGTCAGACCCTCGTGCCGCAATGCGCTGATGAATCGGTCCGCGGACATGGGTGCGGCCATGGCCGCCTCCTTTACAGTGCGTGACGGACACGTTATGTGTGTGTCTCGTTACACTCCGGTTTAGCGGAGGCGGCTCTTCCGGGGCTAGGGCGTTATCCGGCCAGCTGTCAGGCGGATGCCAGCCACAGGTCCGGGCCGAACACCTCGTAGTGGATGTCGGAGGCGGGCACGCCCCTGGCGATCAGCTGCTCGCGCACGGACCGCATGAAGGGGAGCGGCCCGCACAGGTAGGCCTGGGTGCCGGGGGCGACCGGGACCGCCGAGAGGTCGATCAAGCCCTCGCCGTCGCCCGGCTCCGCCGCTTCCTCGTACCAGAACCGGGCCGAGGCGTCGGCCAGCTTGTGCGTCAGGGCCCGGTGGTCGGCCCGCAGCGGGTGGTCGGCCGGGGAGCGGTCGGCGTGCAGGACGGTCACCGGGGCGGCGTGCCCGGTGTCGGCCAGGTGCTCCAGCATCGAGAGCATCGGGGTGCAGCCGATGCCGGCCGAGGCGAGCAGCACCGGGGCGGCGGAGTCCCGCAGGACCAGGTCGCCGTAGGGCGCCGAGACCCTCAGGATGTCGCCGACGTGGACCCGGGCGTGCAGGTGGTTGGAGACCTCGCCGTCCGGTCCGGCCGCGGCCGGACCGTGGACCCGCTTGACCGTGATCGCGCGGACCGGGGAGCCGGGGGCGGTGGAGAGGCTGTACTGGCGGATCTGCCGGGCGCCGTCCGGGAGTTCGACCTGGACCGAGACGTACTGGCCGGGCAGGTACGCCGGAGCCGGGGCGCCGTCGGCCGGGGCGATGCGGAAGGTGGTGCAGTCGGCGGTCTCCTCCGTCCGGCCGGTGACCGTCCACTCGCGCCACACGTCTCCGGCGACGACCCGCTGCTCGGCGTACAGGCGCTCCTCGATGGCGATGAGGGCGCCCGCCATCAGCCAGTAGACCTCGTCCCAGGCGGCCGCGACCTCGGGGGTGACGGCCTCGCCGAGGATCTCGGCGATCGCCTCGAAGAGGTGCCGGTGGACGACCTGGTACTGCTCGCGGGTGACGCCGAGGGAGGCGTGCTTGTGGGCTATGCGGCCCAGCATCACGTCGGGGCGGGTGTCCGGCCGGGCGACGAGGCGGGTGGCGAAGGCGGCGATGGATCCGGCGAGGGCCTGCTTCT
Source organism: Streptomyces sp. NBC_00190 (assembly GCF_036203305.1). Lineage (GTDB taxonomy): Bacteria > Actinomycetota > Actinomycetes > Streptomycetales > Streptomycetaceae > Streptomyces. The sequence goes on from NZ_CP108131.1 coordinate 5,250,688, forward strand.
GGAGGCCGACGTTCTGGTTGCCCCGGTTGAAGAGGTCGCGCAGGAGTTCCGGGTGGGCCGCGAACAGCTTCGTGTAGAAGAGCTCCGTGATGTCGCCGATCGCAGCACCCACGGCGGGCAGGGTGGCTCGTACGGTCGCGGTGGACTTCTCGGACAGCATCAGGTCTCCTCGTTAATTGGCATTTAACATGCGTATTATTGGGCAGGGTCGGCCGCCCATTGAAGGGCGGACTTCTGTTCGAACTTTCCGTCCGGGTCAGGCTAGGCGGGCCCGGGACGGGTGCGTATCGGCCATTCGGCCCGGGTGTCAGGGCCCTTCGGCCCTCCTCGGTGCGCCGCCCGAGATGCCCAGCAGCAGTGGACCCGTCGGGGCCGCCACCAGGTCGTTCACCGTCAGCGGGTCCAGGGTGGCGAAGAAGGCCTCCTGGGCCCGGCGCAGCGCGCCGCGCAGCACGCAGGCGCTGCGCAGCGGGCAGGGCGTGGTGCCGTCGCAGTCCACGACGTCGCCCGCGCCCTCCAGTTCGCGCACCACCCCGCCGACCGAGGCGGCGCGACCGGCGGGGGTCAGGGTGAGCCCGCCGCCGCGGCCGCGGCGCGCCTCGACCAAGCCGAGGTGCTGCAGCCTGGCGACCACCTTGGCGGTGTGGGTGTACGGGACCTCCATGGTCGCCGCCACCTCGCGGGTGGTCGGGAGGTCCGTCTCCAGGACCGCCAGGCGCATCAGGACGCGCAGGGCGACGTCGGTGAATCGGGTCAGGCGCATGCGCCCACCCTAGAAAACTTGCATCCTGCCTGCAAATTAAACCGGCGCGCGATCGCGTGCGTGGCTGAAAGCGGTGGGTCCAGGGGGGCTCGCGGGGAACAGGTCGACCCGAGAGGGTGCCCCGTCCCCGGAGGGAGTAGTCCCACCCTTTTGTGTAATGGGCCCACCAGGTTCCGTGCCGGAAGGCTGCACCCTGCAGATCCATGGAGTGATCGAAAGGGAAATACATGTCGGTCCAGGCAGGTTCCGAGTCCGAGGCCCAGGCTCCGCAGCGCAGTCTCGGGACATCGGCCGCGCGGAACTTGGCAACCACGACCAAGTCCGCGCCGCAGATGCAGGAGATCACCTCGCGGTGGCTGCTGAAGACGCTGCCGTGGGTCTCGGTGCAGGGCGGCACGTACCGCGTCAACCGCCGGCTGAGCTACACGGTCGGCGACGGACGCGTGGAGTTCATCAAGACCGGGACCCGGGTCCAGGTGATCCCGGCCGAGCTCGGTGAGCTCCGCCTGCTGCGCGACTACGAGGACCTCGACGTCCTCGGCGAACTCGCCCAGCGCTTCCGGCAGATCGACTTCGAGCCCGGCCAGGAGCTGACCTCCTTCGGCAGCCCCTGCGACCAGGTGTTCCTGCTCGCCCACGGCCGCATCGACCAGATCGGCCCGGGCCCCTACGGCGAGGACGCCGTCCTCGGGACCGTCGCCGACGGCGCCCACTTCGGCGAGTACTCCCTCGTCGACGAGGCGGCGATCTGGGAGTACACCGCCCGCGCCGCCACCTCCGGCACCGCGCTCGTCCTGTCCCGGCAGGACTTCCAGCTGCTCGCCGATCGCGTCGACTCGCTGCGCGAGCACGTGGGGAACGTGACGACGCAGCCCGCCCGGCACGCCAACACGTACGGCGAGGCCGCGATCGAGCTCTCCGCCGGCCACCAGGGCGAGGCCGTGCTCCCCGGCACCTTCGTGGACTACGAGGCCCGCCCGCGCGAGTACGAACTCTCCATTGCACAAACGGTCCTGCGGGTGCACACGCGCGTCGCCGACCTCTACAACCAGCCGATGAACCAGACCGAGCAGCAGTTGCGGCTCACGGTCGAGGCGCTGCGCGAGCGCCAGGAGCACGAGATGCTCAACAACCGCGACTTCGGCCTCCTCCACAACGCCGACTACGACCAGCGCATCCAGCCGCACGACGGCGCGCCCAGCCCCGACGACATGGACCAGCTGCTCAGCATGAGGCGCGGCTCCAAGTTCTTCCTCGCCCACCCCAAGGCCATCGCCGCCTTCGGCCGCGAGTGCAACAAGCGCGGGCTGTACCCGGAGTCGGTGGACATCGGCGGCACCCGGGTGCCGGCCTGGCGCGGGGTGCCGATGTTCCCGAGCAACAAGATCCCGATCAGCGACGCCCGCACCACGTCGATCCTGTGCATGCGTACCGGCGAGGACGAGCAGGGCGTGATCGGCCTGCACCAGCCCGGCATCCCGGACGAGATCGAGCCGAGCCTGTCGGTCCGCTTCATGGGGATCAGCGAGCAGGCGATCATCTCCTACCTGGTCACCGCCTACTTCTCCGCCGCGGTGCTGGTGCCGGACGCGCTCGGCGTACTGGAGAACGTCGAGATCGGCCGCTGGCGCTGAGCGCGGTGGACGCCGCCCTGGCGACCGGTGAGGGCCAGGAGGCCGCGGCCCTGCTGGAGCGGACAAGAGAAACGGTCAACCCGGAACTGCGCCGGGCCGTCGAGAGTCTGCCCGGTTCGATGCGGCGCGTCGCGATGTACCACTTCGGCTGGGAACACGCGGACGGCACCCCGGCGACGGGCAACACCGGGAAGGCCATCCGGCCCGCCTTGGTGCTGGCCGCGGCCCAGGCCCTGCGGGGGCCGGGCGGACCCGTGGACGGCATCGTCCGGGCGGCGGTCGCCGTGGAGCTGGCGCACAACTTCACGCTGCTGCACGACGACGTCATCGACAAGGACGCCCGGCGCCGCGGCCGGGCCACCGCCTGGACCGTCTTCGGGATACCGGACGCGATCATCACCGGCGACGCCATGATGGCGCTCGCGCAGCGGCTGCTCGCGGAGGACCCGCACCCGGCCGCGGCGGCGGCCGCGGCCCGGCTCGCGGCCTGCGTCATCGAGCTGTGCGCGGGCCAGCGGGCGGACTGCGCCTTCGAGCAGCGCCCGTACGTCTCGCTCGACGAGTGCCTGACCATGGCGACGGCCAAGACCGGGGCCCTGCTGGGCTGCGCCTGTGCGCTGGGTGCGCTGTACGCGGGCGCCGGGCCGGACGAGGCCGACGCGATGGACGCCTTCGGGCGGGAGGCCGGCCTGGCCTTCCAGCTGATCGACGACCTGATCGGCATCTGGGGCGATCCGGGGCACACCGGCAAGCCCGCCGGGGCCGATCTGCTCGCCCGCAAGAAGTCCCTGCCGGTCGTGGCCGCCCTCACCTCGGGCACCGCGGCGGGGGAGGAGCTGGCGGTCCTGTACGGGGGTCCCATGACCGGGGACGACGTGCACAGGGCGGCCGACGCGGTGGACCGGGCCGGCGGGCGGGACTGGGCGCAGGCCCATGCCGCGGACCGGATGGGCCGGGCCGTGCAGCAGCTGTCCCGGGCCGTACCGGACCTCGGGGCGGCGGGCGGGCTGCTGGCGCTCGCGGAGTTCGTGACGCGCCGTACGCGGTGATCGCGCAGGGGCACGGGAGAGGCCTGTTCCGGCACCGGATGGTGCCGGAACGGGCCTTACCGCGTTTCCGCCCCAACTCTAGGATCGCTCACGGTTGTTGACACGTGAGTGAAGGGTGTGACCAGTGGCGCTGGAGATACGCCAGGCGGATCAGTCGGACCGGGACGCGGTGGCGCGCCTCCTCGACGAGGCCTTCCGCACCGACCCGGTGAGCAGCTGGGTCTTCCCGGACCCGGACCACCGGGCCGCGGTGCACGGCAAGTTCCTCGGCGTCTTCGTGGACGTGGCGCTGGCCGAGGGGCGGATCGACTACGCCGTGGACGGTTCGGCCGCCGCGCTGTGGCTGCGGATCCCGGCGGGCGAGCCGGAGGGCGAGGACGAGGTCCCGGCGAAGATGCGGGCGGTGGCCGACCCGGACAACGAGCGCTGCGAGCTGGTGGGCCGCCTCACGGGCGCGGTGCACCCGATGGCCGAGGAGCACGAGTACCTGCTGATGATCGCGGTCACCCCGGACCGGCAGGGGGAAGGGCTGGGCGGCGAACTGATCCGCCCGGTGCTGGAGCGCTGCGACCGGGAGGGTGTGCCGGCGTACCTGGAGGCGAGCAGCGAGCGCAGCGGCCGGCTCTACGAACGGCTCGGATTCGCGCACACGGGGTCGCCGGTGCAGCTGCCCGACGGACCGCTGATGTGGCCGATGTGGCGCAAGCCGGACGGGGTCGCGCATCCCGTTGCGTAACCACTTCACCTGAAGTACTTTATGCGACGTGCCTCCGAAGCGGTGGCGCCCCCAGCTACCGCTGGGAGGTGCCCCCAGTCGAACGGAAGAGAATCGCTTGCGCAAGCTCACGTACTTCATCGCCACGTCGGTCGACGGGTTCATCGGGGCCCCGGACGGTGACGGCGATTTCTTCTACAGCCGCCTCGACCCGGAGTTCATCGAATTCCTCAAGGCCGAGTACCCGGAGACGATCGCCGCCCAGGGGCGCGCCCAGCTCGGGATCGAGGACGCCGAGCCGAAGCGCTTCGACGCGGTGCTCATGGGGCGGGGGACCTACGAGCCGGGCGTCAAGGCCGGCGTCACCAGCCCGTACGGCCACCTGCCCGAGCAGTACGTCGTCTCGCGCTCCCTCACCACCCCGCCGGACCCGCAGGTCCGGCTGATCAGCGGGGACGTGGCGGCCCGGGTCCGTGAGCTCAAGGCCCAGGAGGGGCTCGGGATCTGGCTGTGCGGCGGGGCGGACCTGGCCGCCCAGCTGATCGACGAGATCGACGAGTTCGTCGTCAAGACGTACCCGTTCTTCGTGGGCACCGGGATGCCGATGTCGCGGGCGGGCTTCGGCGTGCGCCCCCTGGAGCTCACCGGGGTCAAGGCCCTCGGCGGCGGCCAGGTCGTCACCTCGTACAGCGTCACGCGCTGACCCGCCGAACGCGCGAAACCGGCCTACCGTGGAGGTATGGCCGGTGAACAGCGGGAACAGCACGAGCACGGGACGGTCGCTCCGCAGGCCGGGCACGAGCAGCAGGTGTGCCCGGCCTGCGGGAGCCCCGTGGACACGGTGCTCAGGCGACGCAAGTCCCTGGGGATCTTCATCCCGGAATGGGTCCGGGGTCCCTGTCGGAACCCGGAGTGTCCGGAGTGCGTTCCCCCTGGGGGTTGACCCGGTTGAACCCGGTCAGCCCTTCGTCCCCATCCCGGAGGCGACGAGGCCGTTGGCCCAGAGCTGGTTGACGCGCGCCCGCTCGGTGCTGTTCGGGGTCGCGTTCTGGCACGAGGTGCCCGGGCCGCCACCCGACATCAGCTCGCTGCACGGGCCCGAGTAGTGGTCCGGCAGGCCCAGGACGTGACCCGTCTCGTGGGCGGTCACCCGGGTGGAGTTGTACTGCTGGTTCTGCCGGTAGTCGAGGAAGATGTACCCCCGGCCGTGCCCGTCCGTGCTCGCGTACGAACCGCGCGAGTCGTTGCCCTCGCGGTACGAGAAGTTCCCGCCGGAGGACACCTCCTGCAGCTTGACGTTGCTCACCGAGCTGTTCCAGATCTGCGTGGAGCGGGCTATCTGGCTGCGGAAGCTCGGCGCGTTGCGGGTGTTGTAGGTGACGGTCACGGCCAGGGCGGCCGGGTTCGCGGCGCGCTGCTCGGCGACCGAGCGCTGCACTGCCTCGAAGAAGGCCTGGTTGGCGGCCTGGTTCTCCTGCGAGTTCGTGTACGCCGCGTAGCTCGCGGGAGTGCCGGCGGGGGCGGTGGCGGCGGTGGCGGTGGGGGCGACGCCGAGGGCGGCGGCCAGGCCGAGGCCGATGGTGGTGGCCAGAACGGCCTTACGGGAGTGGCGCATGTGGGGGAGCTCCTACTCGTCCGGTGCGGTGGGGGGTGGTCGTTCGTGACCGGAGTCTGCGGGAGCGGAAGTGCCCGGCGGATGATGTCACTCTGCGATAGCACGGGCCTATCGGGAAGATTTCGACAGATCAACTAGTATGAGAATGGCGGGATTCGGGGGGCTATCGGTGACTGGTGCGGCCCACGGGCCGCGGCCTACTCTCGGGGCATGGAGCTTGAGGTCAGGCACCTGCGCGCGCTGTGCGCCATCGCCGACGCCGGAAGCCTGCACAAGGCCGCCCGGCAGCTCGGCGTGAGCCAGCCCTCCCTGACGACGCAGCTGCGCCGCATCGAACGCGCCCTGGACGGCGAGCTGTTCCTGCGGGAACGGACCGGCTGCCGGCCCACGCCTTTCGGCCGCACCGTGCTGGGCCGGGCCCGTCCGCTGCTCGCCGAGATGGCCGCGCTGGTGGCGGAGGCCCGGGCGCTGGCCCGCGGGCCGCGGCTGCGGATCGGCTCCACGGCCAGCCGTGCGCTGCCGGGCTGGCTCCGGCGGATCCACCGGCGGATGCCCGACACCGAGACCTCGCTGGTGGTGGACGTGTCCGCCAACGCGCTGCTGCGGATGGTGGATTCAGGCCAGCTGGACGTGGCCTTCGTGCACGAGGTGGAGGGCAGCCCGCTGCGGGTGCCGGCCGGACTGCAGCTGCACGTGCTGATGGAACGGGAGCCGCAGTTCGTGTCGATGTCCCGGGACCATCCGGCCGCCCGGCAGTCGGTGGTGTCCTTACGGGACCTGGCCGCGGACCGCTGGATGGTGGACCCGTCGGTCGACGGCGAATGGGACGGGCTGCGACGGGTCTTCGCGGGGGCCGGGCTGGACCCGCCGGTGCTGCACGCGGACTACCACACGGCGACCTCGCTGATCGTCTCCGGCGAGGCGGTGGCCCCCTGTCAGCCGACCTCCGGCCCGCGCGAGGACATGGCGATCCGGCCGCTGTCGGGTGACCCGCTCGCCGTACGGCTGCTCCTGGCGACCCGGCCCGGCGCGCACGCGGAGGTCTACGAGGACCTCCGCGCCGCGTACCGCGAGGCGGCCATGCGGACGCCGCCGTACCGGGCGTGGCTGCGCCACCACGCGAGCCCGTTGCTCGAAGCGGCGTAACGCGGGCGCCGGATCGGGTCAGTGCGGCGTGCGGACCCGGTCGTACGCCAGGGACAGCGCACCCTGGGCCACCAGGACCGCGCCCGCCGCGGCCCACCCCGGGCTGCGCCGGTGCGCCGCCCACACCAGCAGCGGTGCGCCCGCCGCGACCTGGGCCGCGCCCAGCAGCCGGGCCTTCGGGCCGCGCACCCACGGGCCCAGCGGGCCCTCCTCCACCACGTCGAGCTCCGCCCGCACCGCGTCGCGCCATCCGGACCACTCCACCGTCTCGGCGCCGGGCGCGACGCGCGCCGCCTCCCGGAGCCGGTCGGCCCCTTCGCCGGGGCCGAGCCCCGGGGGCAGCGCCAGCCCCGCGCGGGCCAGCAGGGCGATCAGGCCGAGGAGGCGGGCCGTACCGTCCGCGGCCGGGTCGGGCCGGGTGAGCCGCTCCAGTTCCTCCAGGTCGAGTACGGGGTCCAGGCCGAGCCGCGCGGACAGGTTCCGCATGGCGTCCGGCTCGCCCGACGGTCGGCCGCGCTCGTCCCACTCGTAGACGGCGGTGCGCCGGAAGCCGCTCGACAGGGCGAAGCCGGTCCGGCCGTCCTCCCACCACACGCTCAGCACGGGCCAGTTGACGCCGACCGCGACCGCCGCACCCCAGCCGGACAGCACCTCCGGCACGGTCTCCTCGCCGCCCAGCCACGGCTGGACGTCGGGCACGAGCACGCTCCACCCGCCCGCCGGGGCGAGCAGCAGGCGGACGCGGAGCAGGTGCGCGGCGGGACGGGCCGCGAGGGGTTCGGCCCGGCAGAGCAGCAGTCCGCCGGTAGTGGTCCGGGAGATGGGCATGCCCACACGCTAAGGCAAACCATCCCATATCGGAGATTTCAGCAGCACGCTTGACTTCACTCGACCGCGATATATCGTGTTACTCAGAAGACGCGATATGTTGCGTGCGTCGAGACCCGTCCGTCAGCGCACGAGGAGGATCAGCCCCATGGCAGAGCAGACGTCGCAGTCGACGTGGCACATCGCCGACCCGCAGAAGCTCGCCTTCGAGCAGCCGGTGACCGAGCTCCGCGTCCGGCTCGTGAGCGGCACGGTCAACGTGGTCGCCGCCGAGGACGGCCCGGCCCGCCTGGAGGTGACCGAGGTGGATGGGCCGCCCCTGTATGTGGTGCAGGACGGCGGCACCCTCACCGTCTCCTACGAGGACCTGCCCTGGAATGGATTCCAGGGCTTCAAGGAGTGGTGGGAGGCCAAGCCGTGGAAGGCCTGGTCCGGTTCCGCCTCCGGCCGCAAGGTGTGGGAGCGCAGCGCCGCCCTCACCCTGACCGTCCCCGCCGCCACCCAGGTGCAGCTGGCCACGGTCCACGCCACCGCCTTCGTCTCCGGGATCTCCGGGGGCACCGACGTCAACGGCGTCTCCGGCGACGCCACGCTGGTCGGGCTGTCGGGCCGGGTCAAGGCGCACACGGTCTCCGGCAGTGTCGAGGCCCAGTCCGTCACCGGCGACCTCGGCTTCCACTCGGTGTCCGGCGGCCTGACGGTGGTCGACGGCGCGGGCGTGAGCCTGCGGGCCGACTCGGTCAGCGGGGACATGCTCATCGACCTCGACCTCGACCCGTCGGCCCCGCGGCCGGTGGACATCGCGCTGAACTCCGTCTCCGGCCAGGTGGCCATCCGGCTGCCGCACCCCGCCGACGCCCGCGTGGAGGCCAACACCACCACCGGCGGCGTCTCCAACGCCTTCGAGGACCTGCGGGTCTCCGGCCAGCTGGGCTCCAAGCGGATCACCGGAACCCTCGGCTCCGGCACCGGTACCCTGCGCGCCACCACGGTCTCGGGCGGGATCGCGCTGCTGCGCCGCCCGCAGGCCGAAGCCGAAGCCCCCCTGCTCGACAAGAAGGTGCTCTGACATGCCGCCCGTCTTCGCCCACGGCCGCCTCCGCCTCTACCTCCTCAAGCTGCTGGACGAGGCGCCGCGCCACGGGTACGAGGTGATCCGCCTGCTGGAGGAGCGCTTCCAGGGCCTGTACGCGCCGTCCGCGGGCACGGTGTACCCGCGCCTGGCCAAGCTGGAGGCCGAGGGCCTGGTCACGTACGCGACCGAGGGCGGGCGCAAGGTGTACTCGATCACCGAGGCGGGCCGGGCCGAACTGGCCGACCGCAGCGGTGAACTCGCCGACCTGGAGCTGGAGATCCGCGACTCGGTCACCGAACTGGCCGCCGAGATCCGCGACGACGTCCGGGGCGCGGCGGGTGATCTGCGGCGCGAGATGCGGGCGGCGGCCTCCGCGTCGGCGACCCGGGTCGAGGACGAGTCCTGGAAGGCGGCCAAGGAGGAGCTGCGCAAGGCGCGTCAGGAGTGGAAGGAGCAGGCGAGGCGGGCGAAGGACGAGAGCCGCCGGGCCCGCGAGGAGGCCCAGCAGGCCCGCCGTCAGGCCAAGGAGGCCCAGGAGCGGGCGCGCGAGGAGGTCCAGCGCATAGCGGGCCAGCTCCAGGAGCAGTTCGCCAAGTCGGGTGGTGTGCTGGGCAGTCTGGCCGAAGCCTGGCTCGGCGGCTCCACGCCGACCGGACCCGCCGCGTCCGGTACGCCCCTGGTGGTCGACACGGACTGGGCCGAGGACCTGACGCCCTCGGGCGACGCGGCCCGCGACCTGGACCGGCTTCTGGACCGCTTCCGTGACGATGTCCGCGACGCGGCGCGCGACCACGGTGTGTCCGCGGCCCAGCTGGCCGAGGCGCGCAACGATCTCGCCGCCGCTGCCGCCCGGCTGACGCAGACCCTGCGGGCCAGGCCTTAGGGCGGCGGGTCCGGCCGGAGCACGACTGCCAGGGGCCGAGGGCGGGCTTCCAGCGGCCTGTGAGCCCGGTAGTTCGGGGCCGTTGTGGCCCGGAAGGTGGCGGACCCTCCGGGCCGCCGGCCCGGAGTGCTCAGAATTCCTCCTCGTCGACGGCCTGCTCATCAAGTCCCCAGGTATCCCAGTTCGGCGTGTCCCAGCGTCGGAAGAGGCTGTCGTCGTTGTGACCGGCGTTGACGTTGTCGGTGATGACGTCGCCACCGCCGTGGGGGGCGCGGAGGCTGTCATCGGCCTTACCGGCGGTGGTGGCGTCACCGGCGGCGCCGCCACCACCGCCGAAGAGCCCGTCGTCGCCGGGGTCGGCGCCGTCGTTGGTGACGACGGTCGCGGCCGTGGAGTGACTCAAGGACGGCGTCGCGGCGGATGCCGGAAGGATGACGCCCCCGGAGATCAGCGCGGTCGCGGCGGCGGCCATCACCATGCGGGAACTCCGCCGCCGGGGCCTGGTGTCGTTGCGGATGTTGTGGATCATGGTCCTTTCCTTTCGGTGCCGAGGGGCCTTCTGTGTGCTGCCCCGCCTCGGGTTCTCCCGGTGGGGCCTGCACGTCCAGTGGGCCTGAAGGGACCCGCCGCGGCACGTCCCGACAACTCGGGGCTTGACGGCGTCAGGGGCGTCGGTCAGGTGCCCGTGGAGCTGCCGTCAGGCGGCCAGGCCCGTCTCGGCCGTCCCGTAGGTGACTCCGTGGTCCGTCAGGACCTCGGAGACCGTGCCGGGGCGGGAGAGCAGGGCCAACAGCAGGTGCAGGGCGGCGATGTGACGGTCCCCCCGCCCCAGGGTGATGCGCAGGGACTGTTCCAGGACCTTCTTCGAGCCCTGGGTGAAGGGGACGTGCCGGTTGTCCGGCTCCGGGCGGCCGAGGGCCGAGCGGAGCGAGGCCCCCAGCGTCCGCCGCCGGGGAGCCGCCGAGGACAGGGCGCCCTCGCCATGGGTCTCCTCGACCCGGGAGACGATCTGCGAGAGGTCGATGCCGAGCCCGGCCAGCGCCTCCTCGTCGCCCTTGGACATCCCGCCGCGCCGGCGGGCCGCGGCGAGGTCCGCGGCCACTGCCTCGCGGTCCACGCCCAGGGGATCCAGAGCCCCTTGGGCGAGCAGGGCGAGCAGCAGGTGCTCCTCGCCGACGGTGGCGGACCCGGCGCGCCGGGCCTCGGCGACCGCGCCCGTCACGGTCTCGCGGGCCTCGCTCGTAAAGCGTTCGAACATCAAAGCCTCCCGTACTTCTTGTGCACGGCCTGCCGGCTGACGCCCAGCTCGGCCGCGATCTCCTGCCAGGACCACCCCTGCGTGCGGGCACTGCGTACCTGTACGGCCTCCAGCTGCTCCAGCAGTCTGCGGAGGGCGGCCACGGCACGCAGGCCCACACGCGGGTCGCGGTCACCGGCCCGCTCGGCGAGATCGGTAGCTTCCGTCATGCGTGTCAATGTAGGTTGACGCAGGGAGGAGTGTCAACCATCGTTGACGCCTACGGGTTGAGCACGATCTTCCCGAAGAGGTCGCCCGACGCGAGCTTCTCGAAGCCCTCGCGCGCCCGCTCCAGCGGCAGCACCTCGTCGATGACCGGCCGGACCCCGGTGGTCGCGCAGAACGACAGCAGGTCCTCCAGCTCGTCCTTCGAGCCCATCGTCGAGCCGACCACCTTCAGCTCCAGGAAGAAGATCCGGGTCAGCTCGGCGTGCGCCGGGCGGTCGCCGCTCGTGGCGCCGGAGATGACCAGCGTGCCGCCCGGGCGCAGGGACTTCACCGAGTGCGACCAGGTGGCCGCGCCCACCGTCTCGATCACCGCGTCCACCCGCTGCGGCAGCCGCGCGCCCGGCTCGTACGCCTCCACGGCGCCCAGCTCCACGGCCCGCTTGCGCTTGGCCTCGTCCCGGCTGGTGGCGAAGACGCGCAGGCCGGCCGCCTTGCCGAGGACGATGGCCGCGGTCGCGACCCCGCCGCCGGCGCCTTGTACGAGGACGGAGTCGCCGGGGCGGACCCCGGCGTTGGTGAACAGCATCCGGTACGCCGTCAGCCAGGCCGTCGGCAGGCAGGCGGCTTCCTCGAACGAGAGCTCGGCGGGCTTGCGCAGGACGTTCCAGGCGGGGACGGTCACCTGCTCGGCGAAGGTCCCCTGGTAGCGCTCGGTCAGGATCGAGCGGGGCTCGTCCGGGCCGACCCCGTGGCCGCTCTGGCCGATCACGGAGTGCAGGACGACCTCGTTGCCGTCCTGGTCGATCCCGGCGGCGTCGCAGCCGAGGATCATCGGGAGTCTTTCCTGGCCGAGGCCGACCCCGCGCAGCGACCACAGGTCGTGGTGGTTGAGGGAGGCGGCCTTGACGTTCACGGTCACCCAGCCGGGCCGGACCTCGGGGGCCGGGCGCTCGCCCAGCTCAAGGCCGTTCAGGGGGTGGTCACGGTCGATTCGGGCGGCGTAGGCAGCGAACATGCCGCGACGCTACCGCTCGGTAGCGCAGGGTTCCAGCCTTCCCGGGACCCCGGCGGTGAGGCCTTCGTCGCACCGGGCCGAGGGGGCGTCACAAGGAAGGGCCCGGCCGGATCACTCCGGCCGGGCCCCTGCCCGTACAGCTCGGCGCTGCGGTCAGACCAGACGGGCCACGCCGTCGGCCTTGGCCGCGGCGGCGACGGCCGACGCGACGGCCTCGGCCACGCGCTCGTCGAACGGCGACGGGATCACGTAGTCGGCGGAGAGCTCGTCACCCACGACACCGGCGATGGCGTCAGCGGCGGCGATCTTCATGCCCTCGGTGATCCGGGTGGCGCGCACCTTGAGGGCGCCCGCGAAGATGCCCGGGAACGCCAGCACGTTGTTGATCTGGTTCGGGAAGTCCGAACGGCCCGTGGCCACGACCGCCGCGTACTTGTGCGCGACGTCCGGGTGGACCTCCGGGTTCGGGTTGGCCATGGCGAAGACGAACGCGTCCTTCGCCATCGAGGCCACCGCCTCCTCGGGGACCGTACCGCCGGAGACGCCGATGAAGACGTCGGCCCCCGCGAGGGCCTGCTCCAGCGAGCCGGTCTGGCCCGTCCGGTTGGTCAGGCCCGCGATCTCCGCCTTGACGTCCGTCAGGTCGGAGCGGTCGGCGGACACGACGCCCTTGCGGTCCGTCACGCAGACGTCGCCGATGCCCGCGTCGACCAGGATCTTGGCGATGGCGATGCCCGCGGCGCCCGCGCCGGAGATCACGGCGCGCAGGTCGCCGAGCGTGCGCCCGGTGAGCTTCGCGGCGTTGCGCAGCGCGGCCAGCGTCACGATGGCCGTGCCGTGCTGGTCGTCGTGGAAGATCGGGATGTCCAGCGCCTCCTGCAGGCGGCGCTCGATCTCGAAGCAGCGGGGTGCGGAGATGTCCTCCAGGTTCACCCCGCCGAAGGACGGCGCGAGACGGATGACCGTCTCGATGATCTCGTCCGTGTCCTTGGTCGCGAGCGCGATCGGGACCGCGTCCACGCCGCCGAACTGCTTGAACAGAATCGCCTTGCCCTCCATCACGGGGAGGGAGGCCTCGGGACCGATGTCACCGAGTCCGAGCACGGCCGTGCCGTCGGTGACGACGGCGACCACGTTGGACTTCCAGGTGTACTCGTTCACCAGCTCCGGCTGCTCGGCGATGGCGGTGCACACCTTCGCCACGCCGGGGGTGTACGCGAGGGAAAGGTCGTCCTTGTCGTTGACCGGCACCGTGGCCTGGATGGCCATCTTGCCGCCCCGGTGCAGCGCGAACACCGCGTCCGGGTTGTTGTCCGTCACGCTGTCACTGCGAGGGTTGAAGATCTCCGCTGCCACTGTGTGTGACCCCTTAAGTCCTTTGAATCGTTGAGGGTGGCCACTCCTGGTTAAGGGGTGGGCGGGCACCGCGTCCGTACTCCGCATCGACGGTTGGCCCGTCTCCGCGAAGGGGAGGTTCGTACGCGCGGGCGCGCCGCACGCGCGCCCTGAGCCCCGGATGAGGGGTGTAAGGATCTGTTCTACCGGATGAACGCTCACCCAGACGAGTCGATTCCTGCTCGACCATAGGCTGCATGTCCTGGTTTTGGCTAAAAGTCCAAACGTCTGTGTCCAATGGGCGAGACGTGCCGTAAATAGTGAGCCCGAAGTGCCTGGTCGCAGCGTTTTCTGTGGCTCCGAGGGGCTTCGCCCGCAGTCCTGTTGGGTAGCCCGGGGTGTCCGTTATCTGATTTTGACCTCACGAGCACCCTGAATGCGCCAGTCCGAATGGCAAGATGCCGTAATCACACAAGGTCGCGACACTCGATGGTGCGTGCTCGACCTTTTTTCGGTGCTTTTCCACCAGCCGGAGGAACCAGCTCATGACCGCAAGCATCACCCGTCGTACGACCGCCGCCCGGTCCCGGATCGCCGCGGTCGGCGCGATCGCGGTTGCCGGCGCCCTGGTCCTCACCGGTTGTGGCGACCAGACCGACAAGGCCTCCACGGCCCCGTCGGGCCAGGCGAACAGCAGCGCGCCGCTCTTCTCGAAGCTTCCGAAGAAGATCCAGGACGCGGGTGTCATCAAGGTCGGTACGGACGCGACCTACGCGCCGATGGAGTTCACCGAGGGCGGCAAGATCGTCGGTGTCGACCCCGACGTGGCGGCGGCCCTGGCCAAGCAGCTCGGTGTCCAGTTCAAGTTCGAGTCCGGGACCTTCGACACCCTGATCGGCAGCATGCAGACGGGCCGCAGCGACCTGGTCATGTCCTCGCTCACCGACACCAAGGCCCGTCAGGAGGGCCTGGACGACAAGGGCGCCAAGACCGGTGCCGGTGTCGACTTCGTCGACTACTTCTCCGCCTCGACCGGCATCCTGGTCAAGAAGGGCAACCCGGAGGGCATCAAGACCCTCGACGACCTGTGCGGCAAGAAGGTCGCCGTCCAGCGCGGCACGACGTACGAGCAGTCCGCCAAGGACCAGTCCGAGAAGTGCAAGGCGGCCGGCAAGGGCGAGGTCGCCATCGAGTCCTTCCCGACCGACGCCGAGGCCCAGACCCGTGTGAAGGCCGGCGGCGCCGTCGCCGACCTGAACGACTCCCCGGTCGCCGCGTACATCGCGCAGACCGCGGGCGGCGGCAACGACTTCGAGGCCGTTGCCAACCCGACCGACGCCGGCCTCTTCGGCATCGCAGTGGACAAGAAGAACACCGAGCTGCGCGACGCGCTCAAGGAAGCCCTCGACGCGGTCATCAAGGACGGCACGTACAAGGCCGCCCTGGACAAGTGGAACGCGGGCTCCGGCGCCGTGACCGAGGCCAAGACCAACGCAGGCTCCTGACCTCCGCGCAGACCGCAGCACACTGAAGGGCAGTCACTGTGACTGACAAGCTCGACAAGGTCCCGGACCCGGCGGACACCCCGCCGGCCGGTACCGCCCACCCCGAGGCGATCCGCGCCATCCCGGTCCGCCACTACGGCCGCTGGATCAGCGGCGTGGTCGTCATCGGCCTGGTCGTGGCCCTGGCGTTCGCCTTCTCGCAGGGCAACGTGCGCTGGGCCACCGTGCCGGAGAAGCTGTTCGACCCGACCATCCTCCGCGGTGTGGTCAACACGGTCTGGATCAGCATCACGTCCATGGCCCTGGGCCTGGTGCTCGGCGTCCTCTTCGCCGTCATGCGCCTCTCGAAGAACCCGGTGACCAGCACCATCGCCTGGTTCTACATCTGGCTGTTCCGCGGCACCCCGGTGTACGTGCAGCTCCTCATCTGGTTCAACCTCGCCCTGATCTTCCCGATCCTGAACCTCGGGTTCTACAAGGACGAGATGACCCAGGTCATGACGCCGTTCCTGGCCGCCCTGCTGGGCCTCGGCCTCAACGAGGGCGCGTACATGGCGGAGATCGTCCGCGCCGGCATCCAGTCGGTCGACGAGGGCCAGACCGAGGCCTCGCACGCACTCGGCATGACCCGCATGCAGACCATGCGCCGGGTCGTGCTGCCGCAGGCCATGCGCGTGATCGTGCCGCCGTCGGGCAACGAGTTCATCAACATGCTCAAGACCTCGTCGCTCGTCGTGGCCGTGCAGTACTTCGACCTGCTGCGCGCGGCCCAGGACATCGCGTCCACCTCGTTCGCGGTGATGGAGATGTTCTTCGTCGCGTCGATCTGGTACCTCGCCCTGACCAGCGTGTTCAGCGTCGGCCAGTACTACCTGGAGCGCCGCTACGCCCGTGGTGCGCTCCGCTCCCTGCCGCCCACGCCGTTCCAGAAGGTCAAGGCGAAACTGTCCAGCTTCTCGAACCGCAAGGCGGTGGCCTGATGACGACTGCCATGGTGAAGGCCGAGGGCGTCCACAAGTCCTACGGTGCGGCGCACATCCTCAAGGGCATCGACCTGGAGGTCGCCCCGCGTGAGGTCTTCTGTCTGGTCGGCCCGTCCGGCTCCGGCAAGTCGACCTTCCTGCGGTGCATCAACCACCTGGAGCAGGTCAACGCCGGACGGCTGTACGTCGACGGGGAGCTCGTCGGATACCGCCAGAAGGGCGACAAGCTCTACGAGCTGAAGGACAGCGAGGTCGCGGCCCAGCGCCGGGACATCGGCATGGTCTTCCAGCGCTTCAACCTCTTCCCGCACATGACGGCCATAGAGAACGTCATGGAAGCCCCGGTCATGGTCAAGGGCGAGTCCAAGGCGGTGGCGCGCGAGCGTGCCGTACGCCTCCTGGACCGCGTCGGCCTCGGCGACAAGGGCGGGAACTACCCCACCCAGCTCTCCGGCGGCCAGCAGCAGCGCGTGGCGATCGCCCGCGCGCTCGCCATGGAGCCGAAGCTGATGCTCTTCGACGAGCCCACCTCGGCGCTCGACCCGGAGCTGGTGGGTGACGTCCTCGACGTCATGCGGGACCTGGCCGAGTCGGGCATGACCATGATCGTGGTCACGCATGAGATGGGCTTCGCCCGCGAGGTCGGCGACAACCTCGTCTTCATGGACGGCGGCGTGGTCGTCGAGTCGGGTCACCCCCGCGAGGTGCTGGGCAACCCCCAGCACGACCGGACGAAGGCGTTCCTGTCCAAGGTGCTGTAGTCGCACCCGCGGACAGGTGAGGGGCGGTACGGGTTTCCCGTACCGCCCCTCACGCATGTGCGTGTCGGTCCCTACTTGAGACCTAGGACCAGCGCGTCCGAGGGGGAGCGCCAGACCGTACGGGCCTCGGCGAACCCGGCGTCCAGGAGGGTGCCGGCGTGCCAGGCCTCGGTGGGGGTGTCGCCGTCGGCGTGCTCCCCGTAGATCTCGAAGCGCCGCTTCACCGGCTCGGCCAGCGCCGGGTCCGCGGCCGCCAGGGCCCACCACTCGCGCCAGTCCACGGCCCCGGCCGCCTTGGCCCGGTCCATGCCGGCGTGCCGGTGGGCGCGCTCGGCGGCGCCGATGCGGGGGGTGGCCGGGTCGGGCATGTGGTCGGCGTTCATGAACACCCCGCCCGGCCTGACCAGGGGTGCCAGCTGCCCGTACAGGACGGCGAGCTCCTTGCTCGGCAGCCAGTGCAGGGCCGTGGCCGTCAGGACCGCGTCGTACGTGGCGCGGGGCAGGGCCGCGCGCCAGTCGGGGTCCTTGAGGTCGGCGGTCACGAAGGTGACCCGCCGGTCCCCGGCGAAGTAGCCCTCGGCGATGGTCAGCAGCGCCGGGTCGAGGTCGACGCCCGTACTGGTGGCCTCCGGGAACCTCTTGAGGACGCGGTCCGTGATACTTCCCGTACCGCACGCGAGGTCCAGGACCCGGGGGGCGGGGCCGACCAGGGCCTCGACCATGTCGAGCATCACCCGGAACCGCTCCTCGCGGTCGGGCATGTACCACTCCTGCTGCCGGTCCCAGCTGTCCTGCCATGCCTGCCACGCCCGCCGACCGGTGCCGGTTTCCGCCGTATCCGCCATCACGAACCCCTCCATGCGTAATACCCTCGAAGACGTCTCAGCCGTTACCGGAGACACTAATCCGCAGCCGTAAGGACTACAAGTGGAACTGGCCCATTACTCGGACTTCGCCGTGAGCCTGGTCAACACCGAGGAGCCGGCCCGCAACAAGGACTCGTTGACCTCGGTGGACGCCGTCCGCGCCCTCTTCGGCGCAAGCCTGCAGATGGCCCGCCGGGTCACCGACACCGACGTCACCCGCTTCCGCAACGTCCGCGGCCGGCTGCGCGCCGTCTTCGAGGCCGCCGACAGCGGGGACCACGTCCTCGCGGTCGACCTGCTGAACTCGCTGCTCATGGAGTTCCCCGTCAGCCCCCAGGTCTCCGGCCACGAGACGATCGGCGAGGACGGCCGCCCCGACTGGCACATCCACCTCGCCGAGCACCCCTCGAACGCCTCCGCGGGATACGCCGCCATGGCGGCGATGGGCCTGGCCTTCCACGTCACCGAGCACGGCCCCGACCGCCTCGGCCTGTGCCAGGCAGCGCCCTGCCGCAACGCCTACCTCGACACCTCCACCAACCGCTCCCGGCGCTACTGCTCCGACCGCTGCGCCACCCGGGCCAACGTGGCCGCCTACCGTGCCCGCAAGCGGCTGGAGGCCGAGGAGTCCGCCCGCAGCGGACGCACCGCCGAGACCGCCCAGGAGAGCCGGGCCCTGAGCGAGCGCTGATCCTCCCCGCGCGGCCGGATGCGCAGGACCGCCGTCGCCAGCACCAGTTCGTCGGGCACCGGCCCGTAGACGGTGCTGTCGCCGGTCTCGTTGTACGGGTTGTCGCCGAGCACCCACCAGCAGCCGCCCGGCCGCCGCTCCACCGCCCGCTTGATGACCAGCAGGTCCTGCTGGAACGGGTGGCGCAGCACCACCACGTCACCCGGACGGACCGCCGCTCCGTACCGGACCAGCACCTGGTCCCCGTGGACCAGCGTCGGCACCATCGACGGCCCGCTCACGTCGACCAGTCCGAAGCGCCCCCGCGGGTGCCCGCTCTCCACCATTCCCGACCTCCTCGTCACCCCCGCATGCTGCCGTAAGGCCCCGTACATTCGCGCACCGGTCCGCCCACGACGCTGGACTTTTGTCCTAAGCCCATGGGGGCGACCGCGAAAACGGCATTCCGAGCGAGTAATCTCCCCCTTGAGAAGACGATCACGAGGAGGACAAACTCCATGCTTTCCCGCCTCTTCGCCCCCAAGGCGAAGGTCTCCGCCCACTGCGATCTTCCGTGCGGCGTGTACGACCCTGCCCAGGCCCGCATCGAGGCCGAGTCCGTCAAGGCCGTGCAGGAGAAGTACCAGGCCAACGACGACGCCGACTTCCGCGCGCGCGCCATCACCATCAAGGAGCAGCGCGCCGAGCTCGCCAAGCACCACGTCTCGGTGCTGTGGAGCGACTACTTCAAGCCGCCGCACTTCGAGAAGTACCCGCAGCTGCACACGCTGGTCAACGACACCCTGAAGGCCCTCTCGGCCGCCAAGGCGTCGAACGACCCGGCCACCGGCGCGAAGGCCCTTGAGCTCATCGCCGAGATCGACCGCATCTTCTGGGAGACCAAGGCCGCCTGATCCGGCGCCTTGTGCACCTGGTGCACCCTGACGAGAACGGCCCGACTGCAGCGCGCAGCCGGGCCGTTCTCGTGTCCAGGTCAGTCCTCCGTGTCGTCGTCCTCGTCGTCCAGGCGGGCCAGCCAGGTGGCCAGGCGTTCCACCGGGACCTCGAAGTCGGGATTCAGGTCGACGAACGTACGAAGCTGCTCGGCGAGCCACTCGAAGGTGACCTCCTCCTCGCCGCGCCGCTTCTCCAGCTCCTCGATGCCGCGATCGGTGAAGTACAAGTCGGGCTCCGTGCCGTGATGTGGATGTGCAGGGGGGTGTTTCCCGCCAGGATAATCCGCTCTGCGGTGAGACCTCCCGCCTGCTGCGCCTGCGGCGCTAGCCTGGATGTCTCACGAGCAGGGGGCGCGAATGACGGAAGGGCGCACGGCCCGCTCCGCGCGCGCCTTCGAGCTTCTGGAGCCCCTCGTACAGGCCGCGACCGTACGCGTCCACGCCCCGGCGGGCGGGTATGGATCCCCTGTGACCGGCCCCACCTGGGGGAGCGGCTTCTTCATCGCCCCCGGCTGGGTCCTGACGTGCGCGCACGTCGTCGGCGAAGGGGGTGCTGCGGTGCGTCTGACGGGGCGCGAGGTCGGCATCACCTTCTCCTCCGGGGGCAACGGTTCCACCGGGACCGTCACCGGGCGGGTGGAGTGCGTACTGCCCGAGCGGCTGGAGGAGCGGCGCCCCGGCCCGCGGACCATGTGGGACCTGCCCGACCTGGCGCTGATCCGGGTCCTGGCCCCCGTCTCGCACGCCTGCGTCTGGCTGACCGACCGCTCCCGGCCGCGCTTCGAGGAGGTCGCGTACTTCGGCTGCACCGAGGACCTCGGCACGCCCGAGATCACGGGCCGCACCACCCGGCTCCGCGGCACCGCGGGCAACGGCGCGGCCATCCGGCTCGGCGACGACGACGAGATCGAACCCGGCATGTCCGGGGGCCCCGTGGTGGACCTGGCCCGCGGCGAGGTCGTCGGCGTGGTCAAGGCCCGCCGGCACACCGGGGCCGGCGGACTCGCCGTCTCGGTCGCGCAGCTGCGCACGCTGCCGATGCCCGCACGCGGCCAGACGGGGCTCTACCGGCGGGTCATGCAGGCCCACGACCTGCACCACTACGACCAGCACCTCAGCGACCTCAACAGCCGGCGGACCTGGACGGACGTGCACGACGAACTCCCGGCCGAGGACGGGGACCCGTACGCCGGGCGCGGCCGCCTCACCCCCGGCGAGCGCACCACCCTGTGCGGGCTGCTGGCCGAACTGCCCCCGCCGGGCTCCTCCGAGGTCGTACGGGCCCTGGTGGAGGCGGCGCGCGGGGAGGAGCCGGACCCGCACCCGCTCGCCCCGCTGAGCTGGCGCGACGGGCTGGGGCTGCTGCACGACCCGCCGGGCGGGGCAGGGGAGGCGGCGGCCATGCTGCGGTACGCGACGGACGTGAGCGTGGCCGACTACCGCGAGCCGCCCACACCGGGCGCCGACGAGGAACTGTGGGACTGGGTACGGGCCACCGCCGAGCGGCTGTGGCGGCCGCTGCGCAGGGAGCTCGGCGAGCGCCACGAACGGGGCCTGGCCGAGCGCGAGCTGCGCCGGCGGGCCTCGGCCGGGCGTGCCGTACGGGGTCCCGCCCGCCCGGCCGGCGGGCTGCCGACCGGGGCCTCGGCCCTGCTGCAGCTGTGGGCGCACGGCTGGGAGGACGTCTACGACTGGAAGGTCTCGGTGCTGGCGGGCCCGGCCCACCCCGGGCGGGTGCGGGCGGTGGATTCGGGCGTACGGGCCACCCTGCGGGAGCTGCCCGAGGTGTTACGGGCCCCGCTCGCCGAGGCCTTCCGGGCCTCCGACACCCACGAGGCGGCGGCCGTGCTCGAAGTGGCCGTCGAACCGGAGCTGTTCGGGGTGCCCGTGGACGCATGGGTGCTGGTGGGCGGCGTACCGCTGGGGGTGCAGCGGCCGGTGGTGTTCCGCTACCCGGAGGGAAGCGGCGCGCCCGCCGCGGCCGCCCGGTGGGCCCGGGTGCAGGCGGGGCCGCTGCTCGACGAACGGGCCGACTGCGTACGGGGGCGTGCGCGCAGCCCCGCGCCGGGCTGGCTGGCCGCGCTCCCGGACAACACCGTGCCGGTGCACTGCCGGGCGGCGGCGCTGGAGCCCACGCTCGGGGCGCTGCACGCGGTGCGGGACGCCGGGTACGGGATGGCGGTGGGCCGCCGGCCCCCGGCGGATCCGGGGGTGTCGTGCGCCCCCTTCCACCGCGGGCTGCGGGAGGAACTGGCCGAAGCGGGCCGGGCGGAGGTGCTGCCGCTGCGGTTGCAGGCGCTGCGGGGGCGGGCGTACGGGGCCGACCCGGACGCCTACTGGGCGGCGGGGGCGACGCTCGTATGGGACGACCCCGCGCGCGCCCTGCCCGAGGACGAGCCGCTCCAGGGGGACCTGTGACCGGCAGGAGGGAGCAGCACCCATGAACGACGAATGGCTCATATACCGAGGTGTCGGCGAACCCCACGACGGGATCGAGGCCCTGCCCGATCCGCCGCCGTGGCGGGACTTCGACGGCGGGCCCGTGGACGAGGAGGGCGCGGCGGCCGGGGCCGGCACGGCCGACGGCAACATCGCCCGGCGGCTCGGCGCGCACCGGCAGGCCGCCGAGCTGCACCGGCCCGAGCCCGAGGAGCTGGAGGCCATCAACGCCGCGCTGTACCTGCGGCGGCCGCTGCTGGTCACGGGCTTTCCCGGAACGGGCAAGTCCACCCTCGCGCACGCCGTGGCCCACGAGTTGAAGCTGGGCCGGGTGCTGCGCTGGCCGGTGGTGTCGCGGACCGTGCTCCAGGACGGCCTGTACCGCTACGACGCCCTCGCCCGGCTCCAGGACGTGCAGATCGCCGCGAGCGGCGGAGCCGTGGGCGGGGGGCAGGGCGGGGCGCCCGGTGCCGGCCGGCCTCCGGGCATCGGGAAGTACATCCGGCTCGGGCCGCTGGGCACCGCCCTGCTGCCCGCCGAGCGGCCCCGGGTGCTGCTCATCGACGAGCTCGACAAGAGCGACATCGACCTGCCCAACGACCTGCTGAACGTCCTGGAGGAAGGGGAGTTCGCCCTTCCGGAGCTGGAGCGGGTCGCCGACACCGAGCCCGAGGTGCAGGTGCTCACCGACGACGGGGCGAAGGTGACCGTCCGGGGCGGCGGGGTGCGCTGCCGGGCCTTCCCCTTCATCATCCTGACCAGCAACGGGGAACGGGACTTCCCCGCCGCCCTGCTGCGGCGCTGCATCCAGCTCAAGCTCGGGCAGCCCGGTGAGAAGCGGCTCGCGACCATGGTCCGCGCCCACCTCGGGGAAGAGGCCGCCCAGCTCGGGGCCGACCTAATCCGGGAGTTCCTCAGCCGCTCGCAGTCCGAGCTGGTCGCCGCCGACCAGCTGCTCAACGCCGTCTACCTGACCCACTACGCCGCCCCGCCCACCCGGGAGGACCTCGCGGACCTGCTCATCCAGCGACTCGACCGCCCGAGGTGACGGGCCGTGCCGCCACGCGACGAACCTCCGCCCGCCGGACCTCCGCCCGCGGGAAGCCCCCCGGCCGGACCGTCCGGCATCCGCGAACTGGCCGTGCTGCTGCGCCGCGCCGGGCTCGATCCGTCCGCCGAGGAGCTCGCCGACGCGCTGTGGCTGGCCGGTCGGATCAGCGGGCCCGGGCGGCCCGCACCGGGTGCGGAGGCGTCCGCACCAGAACCGGAGGATGAGGATCCGGTCAGTCCGCCCGTGGATCCCGGGCGCGCGGAGCCGGAAGCCGGTGATCCGGTCAGGCTCTATCCGCCTGGGACGCGCCGCGGCGGCGAGACCGAGGCGGAGCTCGCGGGGGAGGTGCCAGGGGAGCGCGGGGTGCCCGTACGGGTCCCCAGGGCGGCCGCGCTGCCACGCATCCTGGAGATACAGCGCGCCCTGCGCGCCCTCCAGCGGCACCGCCCGCCCGCCCCGCCCACCCGGATGGTCCTCGACGAGTCGGCCACCGCCGAGGCCAGCGCCCGGGCCCTCGGGCTGGTCATCCCGGTGCTCCGGCCCGACAGCAGGCGCGAGGCGACCGCACGGCTGGTGATGGACGCGTCGCCGTCGATGGCGGTGTGGCAGGACATGTTCGAGGAACTGCGTTCCGTGTGCGAGCGGCTGGGTGCCTTCCGGGACGTCCAGGTGCACTACCTGCACCGGCTCGCCGACGGTACGGCCGCGCTCGGGCGCGGCCCCGTGCCCGGCCCCGGGCTGCGCTCCGGGGAACAGCTGCGCGACCCCACCGGGCGGGCCCTGACCATGATGGTCTCCGACTGCGCCGGACCGCTGTGGCGCGAGGGCGCGGCGCAGCGGCTGCTGCACCGGTGGGCCGAGTGCACCCCGTGCGTGGTCGTGCAGCCGCTGCCGCAGCGGCTGTGGGGCCGCAGCTGGCTGCCGACCGAGCGGGGCACGCTCTCCCGCGTCGAGGGCAGCGGCGGGAAGCTGAAATTCCGGTCGGACCGGCCGCCGCTGCCCGGACGGCTCGTGGGCGGGCTGACCGTGCCCGTGCTGCCCCCGGGCGCGACAGCCCTCGGAGCCTGGGCCCGGCTCGTCGCCGGGCTGGGCACCGGCCCGGTTCCGGCGGAGGTGGGCCGGGTGCTGGCCGCCCACCCGGCGGCGCCCCCGCCGCCGCCGCGTGCCGTACGGCCGCCGCGCGAGCTGGTGGCGCGGTTCAGGTCCTCGGCCGCGCCCCGGGCCGTACAGCTGGCCGTCTACCTGTCGGCGGCCCCGCTGACGCTGCCCGTCATGCGGCTGGTGCAGCGCACGATGCTGCCCGACTCCGAGCCCTCGGACCTGGCCGAGGTGCTGCTGAGCGGGCTGCTGCGGCGCAGCGCGGAGGCGCCGGGGCAGTGGTACGAGTTCGCGCCCGGCGTGCAGGACGTACTGCTGGGGCCGCTGGGGCGGGACGAGGCCGCCCTCGTGCTCAAGCACTGCTCGGAGTACGTACAGGCCCACTTCGGGCGGGGCGTACGGAACTTCCCCGCCCTCGCGGTCTCGCAGCTCACCGGAGCACCGTCCGCCGAGGCCGGACCAGCGCCGGAGGACGCCGCGGAGCGCACGCCCGCCGGGCGGCTCCCGCAGGCCTTCGCCCAGGTCTCGGCCAAGGTGGTACGGCGCTACCTGCCCGGGGTGCCGGAGGACGGGGACCCGCCGGTCCGCGAGCCCGCCGCGCCCCCGGCGCCCGGCCGGGCCGGCGCGGTGCGCGCGGCGCGCGACCGGCTCGCGGACGGGGACGCGCGCGCCCTGTACGAAGCCGTGGCGGTACTGCGCCGCGCCGTGACGGCCCCGCCCGGGCCCGGCGATCCGCCGGAGGAGGCGGAGACCGAACTGGCGGGCGCGCTGCTGCGGCTGTGGGCGGCCCAGCGGGACCCGGAACTCCTCGCCGAGGCCGAGCGGGCCCTGACCGGCCTGCGCACCGCGCCGGCCCGGTTCGCGCGGGGCCGGGTGCTGTACGAGCGGGCGCGGGCGGCCGCCCGTACGGCCTCGTCGGTCGACGCGGAGCTGCTGGCCGCCGCCGACCGGGAGTTCGCGGCGGCCGGCGCCTCGGCCGACCCCGCACTGCGGCGGGACTGCGCGGTGCGCCGCGCCGAGACCCTGATCCGGCTGAGCGCCCTGCGGGACGACCCGGGCGCGCTGCGCGAGGCGCGGGCCGCCCTGGAGCCGCTGGCCGGGCCCACGCCCGGCGGAGCCGTGGACGCGCCGCCGCATCCCGGACTCCAACAGGCCCTGGGCCGCGTCCTGCTGGCCCTGCTGCCCCACACCCCGGACCCGGCCGAGCGCACGGCCCTGGCCGAGCAGGCCGCGGCGCGGCTGGCCGCGACCGCCCTGACCACGGACGGCACGGCCGGTCGAGAAGGGCGCGCACGGGTGCGGGTGGAGCTGGCCGGCGCCCTGCGGTACCTGCCCGGGCGGCTGGAGGAGGCGGCCGGTGAGCTGGACGCGGCCCTCGCGGAGGCCGGCGGCGACGCCGAGCTGCGGGTGGCGGCCCTGGTGTGCCTGGCGCGGGTGCACCGGGCGCGCCACGAGCGGGACGCCGACCCGGCGGCCCTGGAGGACGCCGCCGAGGCGTACGGCCGCGCCCGGCGGCTGATCCCCCGGGACGCGGAGGCCTTCGCCGAGCTGCTGCCCGAATGGGGCGACGTCCTGCTGGAGCGGGCCCGGGCCGCCGACGGGCGGCGCTTCACCGGGGCCGCCGTACGCGTGCTGCGCGAGAGCCGGGCGGCGGTGCCGCAGTCCGACCCCGGGGCGGCGCACCGGCTGCTGAGACTGGCCGCGGGGCTCCGGCTGCGGCACGCCTACGAAGGGGACCCGGTGGACCTGCGGGAGGCGGAGTACCTGCTGGAACTCGCCGTCCGGCAGAGCCGCAGCCCCCTGGAGAGGGCCCGCGCCTGGCGGGACCACGGGGACGTGCAGCAGGAGATCCACGGCCACACCCGGGCCGTGGACCGCCTGGACCGGGCGGCGGACTCCTACCGGCGGGCCTGGCGGGCCGCCCTGGAGGCCGACCACGAGGAGCGCCGGGCCGCGGGCACCGCCGTGTCGCTGGCCGCCCGCGTGCAGGAGCTGCGCGGGGAGGTACTGGAGCGCCTCGCCCGGCCCCGGGCGGCCCTGGACGCGTACCGCTCCGCGCTGGAGCTGTGGATGCGGATCGGCACAGGTGCGGAAGGGGCGGCCGAGGCGGGGGCCGAAGGGCGGTCCGAGGCGCTCGCCGCGCGGATCAGTGCCCTGGAGGCGGCCCTCTGAGCCGCCCTGCGCCCCCGGTCCGCCCGTTTCCGGGCGCCGGGGGGAGGGGAAAAGGCAGTGGACCATCGAACGTGCGACGCAAGAGGGGGACGGGCGGCCCATGGTGACGAAGGATCAGGATGTGGCAGTGGTGGTCCAGCGGTGCTCCGGGGGGCTGCCGGATCTCTCCGGCCTGGATCTGGCGGCGCTGCGCGGGATCGACCATCCCGTGCTCGCCCAGGTGATCGAGGGCATGGTCGAGCGGGTGACCAATCCGGCCGAGATCCTCAACGCCTTCGACTCGGGCGTCGCCTGACCGGACGCGGTGGCGGGCCGCACGCCACTTGACCGCTTTCCGCCGTTAGCCGAGGCCGTCCGAAGGGCAGGGATGGACCGTCGCTGGGGTACCTCCCAGCAGCCACCGGGGGAGGGAGGCGCGGGCGATGAGGCACACCGGCACGAGCGACGCCGCGCTGCCCGCACAGGACTCGGCGCCGCCCGCACAGGACGCCGCGCCGCCCGGACGCAACGCCGCGCAGGAGGCCCACGCCCGCCACGCGCCCTGGCCCCACACCCGGCTCGACGTGCCCGCCCTGCGGACCGCCGGCCACCGGCCCCATCCGATACGGCAGTTCGTGCTCAAGACGCGCAGCCGCTGCAACCTCGCCTGCACCTACTGCTACGTCTACGAACTGGCGGACCAGAGCTGGCGCGGCCAGCCCGCCGTCATGGCCCCGGCCACCGCCCGCCGCGCCGCCGAGCGGATAGCCGAGCACGCCGCCGCCCACGACCTGCCCCGCGTCGACCTTGTACTGCACGGCGGCGAACCGCTGCTCACCGCGCCCGCCCAGCTGGCCGGGCCCGTCGAGGCCGTACGGGCCGCCGTGGCCGCGGCCGCCCCGCGCACCCGGGTCACCGCCGCCGTCCAGACCAACGGCACCCTCCTCACCCGCGGCCGGATCGCCGCGCTGGCCGCCGCCGGGATACGCGTCGGCGTCAGCCTCGACGGAGGCCTCCCCGCGCACAACGCCCGGCGCGTCGACCACACCGGGCGCCCCGGGTTCGGCGCCGCCGCCCGCGGCCTGCGGTTACTGGCACGGCATCCGGACAGCTACGCCGGGGTGCTGTGCGTCATCGACCTCGACCAGGACCCGGTGGAGACGTACGAGTCCCTGCTCGCCTTCGCCCCGCCCAGCCTCGGGCTGCTGCTGCCGCTCGCCAACTGGAGCTCCCCGCCGGCCGGCCACCGGCCCGGTGCGACCCCGTACGCCGACTGGCTCCTCGCCGTCTTCGAACGCTGGTGGCACGACGGGGTGCGACGCACCCGGATCCGGATCTTCGAGGAGATCATCGCGCTGCTGCTCGGCCTGCCCGCCGCCACCGAGACCCTCGGGCTCGCGCCCGCCGCCACCGCCGTCATCGAGACCGACGGCTCCATCGAACAGGCCGATTCGCTGAAGTCCGCCTACGAGGGCGCCGCCGCAACCGGGGCGACCCTCGCCACCCACAGCTTCGACCAGATCCTCGACCACCCCGGATTCGCCGCCCGCCAGCTCGGGCGGGACGCGCTCGCCGCCGGGTGCCGCGCCTGCGAGCTGGTGGACGTGTGCGGCGGCGGCCACTACCCGCACCGCTACCGCGCCGGCGAGGGATTCCGGCAGCCTTCCGTGTACTGCGCGGACCTCCAGGTCCTGATCCGGCACATCGCCGCGGCCCTCCAGCGGGCCGCGTCCACGGCCACCGCGGCCCACCCCCCGGCGGTCGCCTCATGACCGCCGCCCTCGCCGCCTTCTCCGTCTCCTCCCGCACCCTGCGCGCCCTCGCCTCCACCGAGCCCTCCACCGACGGCACCCGCCTGGTCCGCGACGTCCGCCGCTCCAAGCGCCTGGTCCTGCTGCGCGGGGTCCTCGACGCCGCCCCCGGCGGCCGGTCCGGGGAGACCGCCGCTCACTGGGCCCTGCTGGAGGAGGCCGAACGCCACGCCCCCGCCGCCGTGCGCGACGTCCTGCACTACCCGGCTACGGGGGTGTGGGCCGAGGAGACCCTGCGCCGCCTGCACGCCCCGGACGGCCCCCCGCCGGACCTCGGCCACCTCGGGGCCCTCGCCGTCGCCGCCGCCCTGCGCGCCGGGATCTCCTTCACCCACACCCTGCGCCCCCAGCACGGCCGCCTCGTCCTGCCCACGCTCGGACTCCTGCGCCCGGACCGCCCGGGCCCGCTCGCCCTCACCGAACGCACCTGGGACCCCGAGGACCCCGTCACCCTCCCCCTGCACACGCTCCCCGGCGGCCGGACCGCCCTCGACGACCTCGACCCCTACCGGGCATCCGGCCCCGCGCAGCAGGCCCCCGTACGCCCCGCCCGCCGGCTCACCTCCAAGGGACACCGGCGCTGGGACACCCAGTGGTCCGGCGCGCTCACCCTGCTCCAGCGGTACGACACCGCCCGCGCCGAGGAGACCGTGCAGCTGCTGCGCTCCGTCGTACCGCTCGCCGGAGGTTCCCGCTCCAGCGGCGCGACCCTGCCCGCGGCCGCCGGCTCCGTACTGGCCCGCGCACAGGCTCCGCCCGCGCTGGCCGCCACCCTCGTGCACGAGGTCCAGCACGGCAAGCTCACCGCCCTCGCCGACGTCCTGACCCTGCACACCGCCGACCGCGTCCCCCGCTACTGGGCCCCCTGGCGCGCCGACCCCCGCCCGCTGGAGGGACTCCTCCACGGCGCCTACGCCCACCTGGCCCTGGCCGGGTACTGGCAGCGCGCCGCCCTCTACGGGGCACGCGGCGCCTGGGCCCAGCACGCCCGGATCCGCGCCCAGGTCGCCGCCGTCCTGCCCGTACTGCACGCGGACGACCGACTGACCTCCGCGGGACGGGAGTTCACCGAAGCGATGAGGTCCGCCGAACGGGCCATGGACGAACTCCCGCCCCCCGGGGACCAGCACGCCACCGCCCGCCGGGCCGTCGACCGCGAGCGCCGCGCCTGGTGCGCGGAACACCCCGAACTCGCGCCGTTCGCACAAGGCTGACGGACCGTCCGCTGAGGTACCTTTTCAATCCCGTCCACTGCCCGGATCTCAGGGAGACGGCCGCATGACCGGTAGTCGGCAGGAACAGACCATTTCAGCCGCTGGGCCGCAGCGGTTCGTCATCAGCTTCGCCGGGTTCAACCGGCCCTGGGCCGTGTGGATCGCCCACCGGCTGGAGGAGCACGGCCACCGCGTCGCCCTCCAGCGCTGGGACCCGCAGAACAGGCCCGGCCTCGCCCAGGCCCTCGACGACCTCGCCCGCTCCGGCAGCCGGGTCCTCCTCGTCCTCAGCGAACGCTACTTCTCGGCCGGGACCCACACCGACGAGGAGTGGAACACCGCCCTGCGCGCGGTGACCGACCGCCACCGCGACCGGTTCGCGGCGGTCTGCCTCACCGACTCCCCGCTGCCCAGCGCCGTGGCCGTCCTGGAGAAGACCGACCTGTGGGGCCTGGACGCGTACGAGGCGGAGTACCGCGTGCTGCGCCGCCTGGAGCTGCCCACCGACCGGATCGGCACCGAGAGCGGCCGACGCGGCCCCCGCTTCCCCAACGACCCGCCCGAGATCTGGGGCCGGGTCCCGCGCCGGAACCCGCGCTTCACCGGCCGCAACGACGTCATCGGCACCCTGCGCGCGGCGCTCGCCGAAGCCCCGGCCGGCGCCTCCACCGTCACCCTGCTCGGGCTCTCCGGCGTCGGCAAGACCCAGGTCGCCACCGAGTACGCCTACCGCTTCGCCTCCGAGTACGACGTGGTGTGGTGGGTCCCCGCCGAGGACCGGCCCACCCTGCGCGAACGCCTCGCCGACCTGGCCCCCGCCCTCGGCCTGCCGCGCGGCGCCGGCAGCTACGGCGAGCAGATCCGCGCCGTCCTGGAAGCACTGCGGCGCGGATCCCCTTACAGCCGCTGGCTGATCGTCTTCGACGGCTGCGACAACCCCGACGACCTCACCGACCTGCTGCCCTCCGGCGCGGGCGACGTCATCATCACCTCCCGCAACCGCGAGTGGGCCTCCCGGCACACCAACCTCGTCGAAGTACCGCTCTACGCCCGCCCCGAGTCCATCACCTTCATCCGGCGCCGTGCGCTGCGGCTCACCGCCGTGGAGGCCGACCAGCTCGCCGAGGCCCTGGAGGACTACCCGCTCGCCCTCGACCAGACCGCCGGCTGGCTCGCCGACTCCCCGCTGACCGTCGGCGACTACCTGGCGCTGCTCCAGCGCCGGATGGACTCCCGCGAGGCCGTCACCGTCTCCGACGACTACCCGCTGCCCTTCCCCACGGCCCTGGCCATACTGCTCAACAACGTCCGGGAGAACTTCCCCGACGCCCTCGCCCTGCTGCGGCTGTTCGTCTTCTTCGCACCCGGGCCGGTGCCGCTGCGGCTGCTGCGCGAATTCCCCGCCGACGAGGTGCCCGAGGAACTCGCCGGGCTGATCAACGACCAGATCCGGTGGAACGCGGCCCTCAACAAGCTCGTCCAGTTCTCCGTGGTCCGCCTGGAGTACTCCGACCTGCCCGTGGAGGAGGGCGGCGGCGGGCTGGAGACCGTACAGCTGCACCGCATGGTCCACGGCATCGTCCGGGACAACCTCTCCGAGGACGAGGCCGAACCGCTCTCCCGCGCCGTCCGCCAGGTCCTCGCCGCCGCCGACCCCGGCCGGCCGTCCGACTCCCGGCTGTGGCCCCGCTACGCCGAGCTCATCCCGCACCTGGCCACCGCCGGGGTGCTGACCAGCAGCAACCCGCGCATCCAGACCTTCCTGCTGCACTGCCTGCGCTACCTGATCCTCGCCGGGGAGTACCGCACCTGCCTGCGGCTCTCCGAGGAGACCGACCACGCCTGGCGCGCCATGCTCGGCGAGGACCACCCCAAGGTCCGCGAGCTCAGCTACCAGTACGGCGGAGCGCTGCGCAACCTCGGCCTCTTCCGCCGCGCCGAGACCCTCACCAAGGCCGTCGCCGACCGGCTCACCGGCGAACGCGGCGACCGCGACCTGGAGACCCTGCGCGCCAGCAGCGCGTACGGCGGAGTCCTGCTGTGCATCGCCAAGTTCGAGCCGGCCCGCAAGATCTTCGAGCACTGCCTGGCCATGTACCGCGAGCTGCTCGGCGAGGACGACTCGACGACGCTCGGCGCCCAGAACAACCTGGCCGCCACCTACCGGCTGCTGGGCCGCTACCAGGACGCCTACGACCTCGACCTGGACACCCTGCGCCGCCGCGAGCGGGTGCTGCGGGCCCAGCACATCTCCACCCTCTCCTCCGGCATCGCCTGCGCCATGGGGCTGCGGATGATGGGCCGCTACCGGGAGGCGCAGACCCGGCAGGAGCAGGGGCTCAAGCTCAACACCCAGGTGCTGGGGCTGGGCCACCCGCAGACCCTGCGCGCCGAGCACAACCTCGGGCTGTGCCTGCGGCGTTCCGGGGACATCCCCGGTGCGGGCATGCGGCTGCGGGCCGTGTGGGAACGGGCCACGCGGGTCTTCGGCATCGACTACCCGTGGACGCTGATGGTGGCCTCCGACTACGCCACCTACCTCAGGGAGTACGGGGACATCGGCGAGGCCCGCCGGATCTCCGAGGACGTGGTCCGCGGCTACCAGTCCCAGCTGGGCCTCGCCCACCCGTACAGCATCGGCACGGTCGGCAACCTCGGCCTGGTGCTGCGGGCCCAGGGCGAGCGGGCCGAAGCCCTCTCGCTCGCCGAACAGGCGCTGGTCGGCATGCGGGGCGCACTGGGCGACCGGCACCCCTGGACGCTGGGCTGCGCCCTGAACGCCACCGGACACCGCAACATCACCGGGCGCCTGGAAGACGCGCTGGACCTGAGCCGCGAGACGCTGCGCACCGCCGAGCAGGTGCTGGGCCCGGACCACCCCATGACGCTGAGCGCGCAGATCGCGCTGGCCGCGGACCTGCGGTCGGTACGGGAGGACGCGGAGGCCGGCAAGCACGAGGAGGCCGGCATCAAGGGCCTCATCCGGACACTGGGCCCGCAACACGTCCACACGGTCTCGGCCCGCCAGCAGGCCCGCCCGTACTGGGACTTCGAGCCCCAGCCGTAGAGCCGGAAGGCCCGGCTCCCCGTGAGGGGGCCGGGCCTTCCACTGCTGGGCCGCGCGGCGACTAGGCCTCGAAGACCTCGTTCAGCAGGAGCTGCTGCTCCGCCTGGTGGCGCTTCGCCGAGCCGACGGCGGGCGACGAGCCGTGCGGGCGCGAGATGCGCCGCAGGCGCTCGCCCGCCGGGACGTCCGCGCCGACCGCCAGGTCGAGGTGGTCGATCAGGTTCAGCGCGATGAACGGCCACGCACCCTGGTTCGCCGGCTCCTCCTGGGCCCAGATGTACTTCGCCGCGTTCGGGAACTTGGCGATCTCCGCCTGGAGCTCAGCGCCCGCCAGCGGGTACAGCCGCTCGATGCGGATGATCGCGGTGTCCGTGATGCCGCGCTTCTGCCGCTCGGCCTCCAGGTCGTAGTAGACCTTGCCCGCGCAGAAGACGACCTTGCGGACCGCGTTCGGCTCCACCGTCGCGTCGCCGATGACCGGACGGAACGAACCGGTGGTGAACTCCTCCGCCTTCGACGCCGCCGCCTTCAGACGCAGCATCGACTTCGGGGTGAAGACGATGAGCGGCTTGTGGTGCGGGTTGTGGACCTGCCAGCGCAGCAGGTGGAAGTAGTTCGACGGCAGGGTCGGCATCGCGACCGTCATGTTGTCCTGCGCGCACATCTGCAGGAAGCGCTCGGGGCGCGCGGACGAGTGGTCCGGGCCCTGGCCCTCGTAGCCGTGCGGCAGGAGCAGCGTGACGCCGGAAGTCTGGCCCCACTTCTGCTCGGCCGAGGAGATGAACTCGTCGACGACGGTCTGCGCGCCGTTGACGAAGTCACCGAACTGGGCCTCCCAGAGGACCAGCGCGTCCGGGCGGGCCAGCGAGTAGCCGTACTCGAAGCCCATGGCCGCGTACTCGGAGAGCAGCGAGTCGTAGACGTTGTAACGGGCCTGCTCGTCCGACAGGTACTGCAGCGGGGTGTAGTCCTCGCCGGTCTCCCGGTCGATGAGGACCGCGTGGCGCTGGCCGAACGTGCCGCGGCGGGAGTCCTGGCCGGACAGCCGGACCGGGGTGCCCTCCATCAGCAGCGAGCCGAAGGCCAGGGTCTCGCCCATGCCCCAGTCGATGGTGCCCTCGTCGATCATCGCCGCACGGCGCTGCAGCTGCGGCAGCAGACGCGGGTGGACGGTGACGTGTTCGGGGATGTTGACCTGGGACTCGGCGATCCGCTTGACGACGTCCTGGGAGATCGCGGTGTTCACGGTGACCGGGAACTGCTGCGCGACCTGGGCCGGCGGCACCGGGGCGCCGACGGCGGGCTGCGCGGCGGCCTCGCGGACCTCCGCGAAGACCTTCTCCAGCTGGCCCTGGAAGTCCTGGAGCGCCTGCTCGGCCTCTTCCAGCGTGATGTCGCCGCGACCGATGAGGGACTCGGTGTACAGCTTGCGCACCGAGCGCTTCTTGTCGATCAGGTCGTACATCAGCGGCTGCGTGAACGCCGGGTTGTCGGACTCGTTGTGGCCGCGGCGGCGGTAGCAGATGAGGTCGATGACCACGTCCTTGTTGAACGCCTGACGGAACTCGAAGGCGAGCCGCGCGACGCGGACCACTGCCTCCGGGTCGTCGCCGTTCACGTGGAAGATCGGCGCCTCGATCATGCGGGCCACGTCGGTCGCGTACATGGACGAACGCGAGGACTCCGGGGCGGCGGTGAAGCCGACCTGGTTGTTGATGACCACGTGCACGGTGCCGCCGGTGCGGTAGCCGCGCAGCTGCGACATGTTCAGCGTCTCGGCGACCACACCCTGGCCCGCGAAGGCCGCGTCGCCGTGCAGGGCCAGCGGGAGGACCGTGAAGTCCGTGCCGCCCTTGTTGATGACGTCCTGCTTGGCGCGGGCGACACCCTCCAGGACCGGGTCGACGGCCTCCAGGTGGGAGGGGTTGGCGACGAGCGAGACCTTGATCTGCTCGCCGTCCAGGCCCGTGAAGGTGCCCTCGGCGCCCAGGTGGTACTTGACGTCGCCGGAGCCGTGCATGGACTTCGGGTCGAGGTTGCCCTCGAACTCGCGGAAGATCTGCGCGTACGACTTGCCGACGATGTTCGCGAGCACGTTCAGGCGGCCGCGGTGGGCCATGCCGATGACGACCTCTTCGAGGCGGGCCTCGGCGGCCGAGTCGATGACGGCGTCGAGCAGCGGGATGACGGACTCGCCGCCCTCCAGGGAGAAGCGCTTCTGGCCGACGTACTTCGTCTGCAGGAAGGTCTCGAAGGCCTCCGCCGCGTTCAGGCGGCGCAGGATGCGCAGCTGCTCCTCGCGCTCCGGCTTGGTGTGCGGACGCTCGATGCGGTCCTGGATCCAGCGGCGCTGCTTGGGGTCCTGGATGTGCATGAACTCGACGCCGGTGGTGCGGCAGTACGAGTCGCGCAGCACGCCGAGGATGTCGCGGAGCTTCATCATCGACTTGCCGGAGAAGCCGCCGACCGCGAACTCGCGCTCCAGGTCCCACAGGGTGAGGCCGTGCTCGGTGATGTCGAGGTCGGGGTGCTTGCGCTGCTTGTACTCCAGCGGGTCGGTGTCGGCCATGACATGGCCGCGGACCCGGTAGGAGTGGATCAGCTCGAAGACGCGGGCGGCCTTCGTGACGTCGTCGTCGTGGCTGGCGTCGATGTCGCGGTTCCAGCGGACCGGCTCGTACGGGATGCGCAGCGCCTCGAAGACGTCGTCGTAGAAGCCGCTCTCGCCGAGCAGCAGGTTCGCGACGATGCGCAGGAACTCGCCGGAGGCCGCGCCCTGGATGACCCGGTGGTCGTAGGTCGAGGTCAGGGTCATGACCTTGGAGATGCCCAGCTTGTTCAGGGTGTCCTGCGAGGTGCCCTGGAACTCGGCGGGGTAGTCCATGGAGCCGACGCCCATGATGACCGACTGTCCGGGCATCAGGCGGGGCACGGAGTGCACGGTGCCCAGGCCGCCGGGGTTGGTCAGCGAGACGGTGACGCCGGTGAAGTCATCCATCGTCAGCTTGCCGACACGGGCGCGGCGGACGATGTCCTCGTAGGCCTGCCAGAACTCGAAGAAGTTGAGGGTCTCGGCCTTCTTGATGCCGGCGACGACCAGCTGGCGGTCGCCGTTCGGCTTCACCAGGTCGATCGCGAGACCGAAGTTGATGTGCTCCGGCTTGACCAGGGTCGGCTTGCCGTCCTTCTCCGCGAAGGAGTGGTTCATGGCCGGCATGGCCTTGATCGCCTGCACCATCGCGTAGCCGATGAGGTGGGTGAAGGAGATCTTCCCGCCCCGGGCGCGCTTGAGGTGGTTGTTGATGACGATGCGGTTGTCGAACAGCAGCTTCACCGGGACGGCGCGGACGGACGTGGCCGTCGGCACGTCCAGCGAGGCGTTCATGTTCTTCGCGACGGCGGCAGCCGGGCCGCGGAGCGTCACCAGCTCGGGGCCCGCGGGGGCCTCGGTGGCGGGCGCGGCCTTCTGAGCGGCTACGGCGGAGGAGGCGGGCGCGGCCGGTGCGGCGGCCGGGGCCTGGGAGGTGACAGTCACAGCAGGGGCACCAGAGGGGGTGGCAGGAGCAGGGGCAGGAGCTGACACAGGCGTGGGCGCGGCGGAGGGCGCGGTGGCAGCCGCTCCAGTGGAGCGGGTGCTCGCACCGGCGCTCGCCGCCCCCGTGGCGGCGGCGTCGGCGGCCTGGGGGGCTGCGGTGACGGTGGTGGCGGCCTGTGCGGAGGCGCCGTCCGTCGTCGCAGTGGTCTTCTTCGGCTCTTCGGACTTCACCGGAGCGGCAGCCCCCGGCTTGTAGTCGGCGAAGAAGTCCCACCAGGCCCGGTCGACCGAGTTCGGGTCCTGGAGGTACTGCTGATAGATCTCGTCGACGAGCCACTCATTGGCGCCGAAGCCTGAGGCGGGGTTCTTCCCGCCCCCTGCTGCTTCGGTCGTGGTGCTCGAGTTACTGGGGGACTGTGGCGACACGGCGGCAACCGCCCTCTTCCGCTTCACAAGGTATGGACAGCGGGAATAAAGGCTACGCCTCCTGGACCGCGAGATGCAGACCGGGCGGGACTTCCGTCGCGTAGGTCACATCGAACGGCGGGTTTCATCGCCTGGAATGGCGGGAAACACGTGTGGTTCGGGTAGGGGGCACCGAGGTTGCGGCCTCATGGCTTCGCACCCCTGACGGACCCCGGGTACGTGTGGCCGAGATCATGTCCTTCCCACTCGAACCCTACGTCAACACAGCGCCTACGAGCTGCCCGGAAGCGTGACGAGGATGCGGCAGCCCCGTGACGATTCGGCCACTCTGATCCGCCCCCCGTGCAGCTCCACGGCCCAGCGGGCGATCGCCAGGCCCAGCCCCGTACCGCCGTCGCCGCCGCGCGCGCTGCCCCGGTTGAACCGCTCGAAGACCCGGTGCCGCTCCGCCTCCGGGATGCCGGGACCTTCGTCCCGCACCTCCAGCGCCAGGCTGCCGGGCGTGTCGCCGGCCCGCGCGCGGACCGTGACCCGGCCGTGCGGGGGGCTGTGCTTGACCGCGTTGTCGATCAGGTTCGCCACCACCTGGTGCAGCCGCTCGGCGTCCGCGTACGCCGTCAGCTCGGGCGGGAACACGTCCAGGTGCAGGTGCACGTCGTTGCGGGTGTGCCCGCCGGAGCCGCTGGACAGCCCCGGCCGGCCCGCGGCCGCCAGCGCCGACTCCTTCAGCACCCCCGACAGGTACGGCCACACCTCGAACCGGCGGGCGCGCAGCGGGACCACGCCGTTGTCCACCCGGGACAGGTCCAGCAGCGTCTCCACGAGCCGGCCGAGGCGCTCGGTCTGCTTCAGCATCGTGCGCATGGTCTCCGGATCGGCGGCCGAGACCCCGTCCACCACGTTCTCCAGCACCGCGCGCAGCGCCGCGATCGGCGTGCGCAGTTCGTGCGAGACGTTGGCGACCAGCAGCTTGCGGTGCCGGTCCACCGCCTCCAGGTCGTCCGCCATCAGGTTGATCGTGGAGGCCAGGTCGCCCAGCTCGTCCCGGCGTCCCGCGCCGCGCACCCGGCGGGTGAAGTCGCCGTGGGAGATCGCCCGGGCCACCGTCGTCATGTCGTCCAGCGGCGACGTCAGGCTGTGCGCCACGAACTGGGTGATCAGCATCGAGGCGATCACCGAGAAGACCGTGATGAACCGCAGCTCGGTGTCGGTGCGCAGGGCCACCAGCAGCAGGCCCGTCGTGATGAAGACCGAGACCACCACGAGGGTGCCCAGCTTGGTCTTGATCGAGAACGGCGAGAAGGGCCGCAGGGCCCCGGCGGAGCGCTGCCCGGGTGTGCTGTTCACGCCTGCGCCGGGGTCTCCAGGGCGTACCCGACGCCGTGGACCGTGCGGATCCGCTCCGCGCCGATCTTGCGGCGCAGGGCCTTGATGTGGCTGTCGACCGTACGGGTCCCGGACGCGTCGGCCCAGTCCCACACCTCGGCCAGCAGCTGCTCCCGCGAGAGCACCGCCCGCGGGGTGCCGGCCAGGCACACCAGCAGGTCGAACTCGGTCGGCGTCAGGTGCACGTCCTCGGCTTGCACGCGGACCCGGCGCTGCGCGTGGTCGATCTCCAGGTCGCCCAGGCGCAGCGTGGCCCCGCGCGGGGCGTGCGCGGCCAGAGTGGCCCGTTCCACGCGCCGCAGCAGTACGTGGACGCGCGCGGCCAGCTCGCGCATCGAGAACGGCTTCGTCATGTAGTCGTCGGCGCCGACCCCGAGCCCGACCAGCAGGTCGGTCTCGTCGTCCCGGGCGGTGAGCATCAGCACCGGGACCGGCCGCTGGGCCTGGACCCGGCGGCAGACCTCCAGGCCGTCGAAGCCCGGCAGCATGATGTCGAGGACCAGCAGCTCGGGCAGCCAGCTCTCGGCCGCGGCGACGGCGGCCGGGCCGTCCGCGGCCGTCTGCACCTGGAAGCCCTCGGCCCGCAGGCGGGCCGCGATCGCCTCGGCGATGGTGTGGTCGTCCTCGACGACGAGTACGCGCCGCTGGGCGCCGGGGGTCGCCGAGGCGCCGTTGTGGGTGGTGTGTGTCTGTTCCATGTCCCGGTCCCGCCCCATGAAGATCTGCGTGGTGGGGTGCAGCGTAGAGGAGGCACCGGCCTGCGGCTATGCGGGGTTCGGACAGGGCATTTGTGCTGATCATCCTGGTAGAGGGCGGGATGTACCGGGCGCCGGACCCCCCGCGGGACCGGCTCCCGGCGGGCGGGGCGAGGACCCCGCGCAGCTGTCTGCGTGCCCTGCGACGACAGCCCGTCCCGCGACGGCCTTGTCCACGTTGCGCAGGTACGGCTCCGGTTTCGCGGAGAGTTTCGCGGAGAGCGGAAGGAATCCCTCCGGATTTGTCAGGACCGTCGGTGAGTGACGCCGCGCCGCGGCCCCCGGAGCCGTGGAACCGGCCCGGCCCACCACTCGGCCGCCGTGTCCGGATCCACGTACGGGTCCTCGAACAGGCCGGGCCCGGACCGGCAGCCGTGGGAGATCCCGGCCGCGGGGACGGGCCCGCCTGCTACTGGGTGAACGGGGGGAGCGCGGCCAGGACCTTGCCCAGGGCCGGGGCCAGGCTGCCCTCGGCGCCCGCCACCTCGAAACCGCCGTGCACGAACTCGTAGGAGAACCCGTCGTAGATCGTGGGGCCGCCCGTCGCGATCCGCGGCAGCCCGGCGAAGTCCGCCTCGCGCAGCGCGGTGCGCAGCGCGGCCAGCTCGGCTTCCGACAGCTTTCCGGTGCCCTCCGGCTTCGCCCCGCCGTCCAGCCGGGTCCACGACCCGTCGTCCTTGACGACGAGCGAGTGCGTCTGGCCCGCGAAGCCGCCGGTGCGGGTGACCCGTACCAGGGTCTGGTCCGCGGAGGGCGGCTTGCCGGCCGTCGGGCTCGCGGCGCCGCTCGGCGCCGGGGCCCGGGACGGTGACGTCGGGGGCGCGTCGTCGCCGCTCCCGGATCCGGACGCCCCGCAGCCCGCCAGGACCACCGCGCACAGCACCGCTCCTGCCACCGCCCGGTACGCTCGCACACCCACCTCCGCAGGTACTTCCCCCGAACCCCGAGTATGGAGTCCCCACGCCCGTCGCGACAGTTCCCGGAGGCAGCCATCACCCGCATCGCCCCCTGGTCCTGGCGCGTCCTGCCCCCGCTGCTCGCCGTCCTCCTCGGCCTCTGGGGCCTGGAGCGGCGCGGCAGCATGTGGCGCGACGAGTCGGTCACCTGGCAGGTGGCCCACCGCCCGCTCGGCGGGATCCGGGAGCTGCTGGGCCAGGTGGACGCCGTGCACGGCCTGTACTACCTGCTCATGCACGGTGTGCTCCTGGTCTGGGACGGCGGCCTGTGGGCCCTGCGGCTGCCCTCCGTCGCCGCCACCGCCCTCGCGGCCGCCGGGGTGGCCGCGATCGCCCACCGGCTCTCGGGGGAGCGGGCCGCGTTGATCGCCGGGCTCACCTACGCCGTGCTGCCGCCCGTGCAGATGTACGCCCAGGAGGGCCGCTCGTACGCCCTGGTCGCCGCCGCCGTGGTGTGGGCGACGTACCTGATGCTGCGCGAGCGGTGGACGGCGTACGCGGCGGTGCTGCTGCTCGGCTGCTGGCTGCACGAGTTCGCGGTACTGGCCCTGCTCGCGCACGCCTTCAGCGCCTGGCGCTCGCGCGGCTGGCGCGTCGCCGCCGGGACCGTCGTGGCCCTGCTCCTGCCACTGGCCCTGGTGAGCGCCCGGCAGGCGCAGCAGCAGCTCGGCTGGCTCGGCCGGCCGGGCTGGCAGGACTGGGCGGCGTACGGGGTCCTCGCGGCGGCCGCCCTGCTGCTCGCGCGGGGCGCACCGGGAGAGCTCGTACGCGTGGCCCTGCCGCTGGCCCTGCTGCCGCCCGGCCTGCTGCTGGCGGTCTCCCTCCTCGACCCCTGGTACGTCGACCGGTACGTGCTCTACGCGCTGGCCGGGCCGGCCCTGCTGGCGGGCGCCCGGCTGGCGTCGGCCCGCGGCTGGTGGCCGTGGCTCGCGGCCGCCGCCCTCCTGGTGCCCTTCGCCTTCTGGTCGGCGTGGCTGCGCACGCCCGAGAGCCGCAAGGACGACGTCCTCGCGGTGGCCGCCGCCGTCCGGGAGCAGGCCCGGCCGGGGGACGCGGTGGCCTTCCTGCCGTCGCGGCGGCGCGAATGGCTGCTGTCCTCGCCGGACGTCTACGCGCAGCTGCGCGACGTGGCCCTGGACCGCACCCCGGCGGCTTCGCGCAGCCTGCAGGGCACCGAGCTGCCGTCGCTCGCCATCCGGGAGGCGCTGATCGGATCCCCCCGGGTGATCGCCCTGCTGGACCCGGCCGGCCAGCCGCTGGACCCGTACCCGCGGGAGGCCGTGAAGCGGCAGACGCTGGCCGCCTGGTTCGACCTGTGCTCGGTCACCGCGGTACGCGGAGCCCGGGTCGCCGTGTACGCCCGCCCCGGAGGCTGCGGCGGACCCTGAGCCCGCCCGGGCGCGTTCTCGCGACGGGCCGGTTGCGAGGATGGGGCGACCCGGTTCGCACAGGAGGCGCTGCATGCCCACGTCCCAGAACTCCCCGTCCCGAGAGGCCGTTTCAGAGATCCCCGGACCGCTGGTCGGCGCGGGCTGGCTCGCGGAGCGGCTGACCGTGCCCGGGCTGGTGCTCTTCGACGCCTCCGTCGGCGCCCATCGCGGCGCCGCCCACCGGATTCCGGGCGCCCGCCCCTTCGACCTCGACGGGGACCTGTCCGACCACGACGCCCCCGCTCCGCACACCATGCCCGGCGCCGCGCGGTTCAGCGAGGCGATGCGGGCCCTCGGCGTCGACGACACCTCCACCGTGGTCGTCTACGACGGCGCCGGCATCTACTCCAGCGCCCGCGCCTGGTGGATGCTGCGCGCGATGGGCTTCGACCGGGCCGCCGTACTCGACGGGGGACTGCCCGCCTGGAAGGCCGCCGGCCTGCCCGTGGAGGCCTCCGGCCCGGAATACGACGGCCCGCGCGGCTCCTTCACCGCACGCCCCCGCCCCGGACTGCTGGCCGACAGCGCCACCGTGGCCGCGGCCCTGGCCGACCCGGCCGCGGCCGTCCTGGACGCCCGCACCCGTGAGCGCTTCGCCGGCACCGCTCCCGAACCCCGCCCGGGCCTGCGCGGCGGCCACATGCCGGGCGCGTTCAACCTGCCCTTCGCCGAACTCCAGCGCCCCGACGGCCTGATGCGGCCGGCGGAGGAACTCCGCGCGGCCATCGGCGCGCTGACCGGCGACCGGGAGCGCCTCTACTTCAGCTGCGGATCGGGAGTGACGGCCTGCGTCCTGGCCCTCGGCGCCACCCTCGCCGGCTACCGGGACCTGGCCGTGTACGACGGCTCGTGGAGCGAATGGGGCATGCCCTCGGACCGGCGGCCGGTGGTCACGGGCCCCGGGCCGGCGGCCGGGGACGCGGGCCGCAGCGGGGGATAACCCCACCACAGGA
Organism: Streptomyces sp. NBC_00190; assembly: GCF_036203305.1. Lineage (GTDB taxonomy): Bacteria > Actinomycetota > Actinomycetes > Streptomycetales > Streptomycetaceae > Streptomyces. The sequence continues at coordinate 5,292,224 of NZ_CP108131.1, forward strand.
CCGGGGACCCGCCCCATCGGCCGCGGGCGCTTTCCGCCCGAGACTCGTGACCATGATCTCTCACGCCGTGTCACGTCGCCCCGCCCGCACCGCCGTCGTCGCCCTCGGGGCCGGGCTCCTGCTGGCGGGCTGCTCCCTCGGGGACGGCCCGCAGAAGAAGGCGACGGCCGACGCCACGGTCACCGAGGCCGTCACGGCGGTGGAGGTCACGGGCGCCCGGGCCGGCTCGATCGAGGTCACCGCCGGAAACGGGGCCGGAGTCACGGTCCGCCGGACCGTCCACTACCGCGGGGACACCGCCCCGACGCCCGGACAGCGGGTCACCGCGGGCGTGCTCACCTTCTCCAGCGGCTGCGACGCCACCTGTTTCATCGACTACCGCCTGGAGGTCCCGGCCTCCGCCACGGTCAGGCTGGAGAGCAGCAGCGGCCGCATCACGGTCACGGGCGTGGCGGCGGCCGAGCTGACGGCCGACTCCGGTGAGGTCCGGGCCGACCGCGTCACGGGCCCGCTGAAGGCCACCACCTCCTCGGGCGGGATCACCGCCACCGGCCTGTCCGGCCCGAGCGCGGACGTCCACTCGGAATCGGGTGACGCCCGCCTGCACTTCGCGGTGGCCCCGTCCTCGGTCCGCGCCGAAACCACCTCGGGCGACGTCATCCTGAAGGTCCCCCCGGCCCCCTACCAGCTCGCGGTCACCACCACCTCCGGCACCCGCGACGTCACTGTCCCCGCGGACCCCTCGGCTCCCTCCCGCCTCGCGGCGAAGACCACCTCGGGCAACGTCCGCGTCTCCACACCGGCCGGCTGACCCCTCAGCCGTTCGCCCCGGGCGAACGGCTGTTGGGGAACAACGGGCGGCGCACATGCATTGAGTCGGCATAGCTCAACTTCACTGCCGGAGGGAAGATCATGGCTTCGACGTCCGTAACGCTCACTCTGCCCGTGCTGCCGCTCGACGACGAGGTCGTGCTGCCTGGGATGGTCGTTCCGCTGGACCTGTCCGACGCCGAGGTGCGCGGGGCCGTGGAGGCGGCCCAGGCCGCGGCGGGCAGCGGCGGGAAGCCCCGAGTGCTGCTCGTGCCGCGGATCGACGGGAAGTACGCGGGCACGGGTGTGCTCGGGACCGTCGAGCAGGTGGGGAGGCTCTCCGACGGGGATCCCGGCGCGCTCATCCGCGGCCGCGGCCGCGTCCGCATCGGCGCCGGTACGACCGGACCCGGGGCCGCACTGTGGGTCGAGGGCGAGACCGTCACCGAGCACGTGCCGGACCCGTTGCCGGGTGCGGTCGCCGAGCTCGTCAAGGAGTACAAGGCGCTCGCCACCAGCTGGCTCAAGAAGCGCGGGGCCTGGCAGGTCGTCGACCGGGTCCAGCAGATCGAAGGGGTGTCGGCGCTCGCCGACAACTCCGGGTACTCGCCGTTCCTGACGGTCGAGCAGAAGGTCGAACTGCTGGAGACCGCCGACCCCGTCGCGCGGCTCAAGCTGGCCGTCAAGGCACTCAGCGACCACCTCGCCGAACAGGACGTCGCCGAATCCATCGCCAAGGACGTACAGGACGGCGTCGACAAGCAGCAGCGCGAGTTCCTGCTGCGCCGGCAGCTGGAGGCCGTCCGCAAGGAGCTGCGCGAGCTGAACGGGGAGAAGGAGGGCGAGGAGTCCGACGACTACCGCAGCCGCGTCGAGGCCGCGGACCTCCCCGAGAAGGTCCGCGAGGCCGCGCTCAAGGAGGTCGACAAGCTGGAGCGGGCCAGCGACCAGAGCCCGGAGGGCTCCTGGATCCGCACCTGGCTGGACACCGTCCTGGAGCTGCCCTGGAACGAGCGCACCGAGGACCGGTACGACATCCAGGGCGCGCGCGCCGTCCTCGACGCCGAACACGCCGGGCTGAGCGACGTGAAGGACCGCATCACCGAGTACCTCGCCGTGCGCAAGCGGCGCACCGAGCGCGGCATGGGCGTCATCGGCGGCCGCCGCGGCGGAGCCGTCCTCGCGCTCGTCGGACCGCCCGGAGTCGGCAAGACCTCGCTCGGCGAGTCCGTCGCCCACGCCATGGGCCGCAAGTTCGTCCGGGTCGCGCTCGGCGGCGTACGCGACGAGGCCGAGGTACGAGGACACCGCCGGACCTACGTCGGCGCCCTGCCCGGCCGCATCGTCCGGGCCATCAAGGAGGCCGGGTCGATGAACCCGGTCGTCCTGCTCGACGAGATCGACAAGGTCGGCTCCGACTTCCGCGGGGACCCGGCCGCCGCCCTCCTGGAGGTCCTGGACCCGGCCCAGAACCACACCTTCCGGGACCACTACCTGGAGGTGGAGCTCGACCTCAGCGACGTGGTGTTCCTGGCCACCGCCAACGTCCTGGAGGCCATCCCGGAGGCCCTGGCCGACCGCATGGAGCTGGTCCGCCTCGACGGGTACACCGAGGACGAGAAGGTCGTCATCGCCCGCGACCACCTGCTGCCCCGCCAGCTGGAGCGCGCCGGCCTCGGCGCCGACGAGGTGGTCCTGCAGGAGGAGGCGTTCAGGAAGCTCGCCGGCGAGTACACCCGCGAAGCGGGCGTACGGACCCTGGAGCGGTCCATCGCACGGCTGCTCCGCAAGGTGGCCTCGCAGCACGAACTGGGCGAGCGCGAGCTGCCCTTCAGTATCGGCGCCGACGACCTGCGCGCCCTGATCGGACGCCCGCACCACGTGCCGGAGTCCGCCCAGGACCCGGCGGAGCGGCGTACCGCGGTCCCCGGCGTGGCCACCGGCCTCGCCGTGACCGGCGCGGGCGGCGACGTGCTGTTCGTGGAGGCCTCGCTGGCCGACCCCGAGACGGGCGCGGCCGGTCTGACCCTCACCGGCCAGCTCGGTGACGTCATGAAGGAGTCCGCGCAGATCGCGCTCAGCTTCCTGCGCTCGCACGGCGCCGAACTGGAACTCCCGGTGGCAGACCTGAAGGACCGGGGCGTGCACATCCACTTCCCGGCGGGCGCGGTGCCCAAGGACGGGCCGAGCGCGGGCATCACCATGACGACGGCGCTCGCCTCGCTGCTCTCCGGGCGCCAGGTGCGCACGGACGTGGCCATGACCGGCGAGGTCTCGCTGACCGGGCGGGTCCTGCCGATCGGCGGGGTCAAGCAGAAGCTGCTGGCCGCGCACCGGGCCGGGCTGACCACCGTCATCATCCCCAAGCGCAACGAGGCCGACCTGGACGACGTCCCGGCCGAGGTGCTGGAGGGGCTGGAAGTACACCCGGTGACGGATGTGCGCCAGGTCCTGGAGCTCGCCCTGGCCGGGACCCGGGCCCGGACGGAAGTGCCCTACACCACCGCCGCGTAGGGGCGGGAAGCGGCGCCCGGGTCCCCTCCCCCAGACTCCGTCCGGGGGGACCCCCAGGCGGGGCCCCGGGCCGTCGGCGTGTCCGCTGCGAAATACTGGCGGCCCAACACACCACAGAGGGAGCCGGACGTGCACGGGAGCGAAGACCAGGAGTTCCTTGCCTTGGAGCGGGAGCTGTCCGTCTTCCTCCGGCGCGCCCGCGCCTCCTCCGGCGAGATGGCCCGCGAGCTCCACCCCGAGCTCGAACCCGCCGCGTACGGACTCCTCACCCGCCTGGAGGCGGCCGGCCGGCAGCGGGCCACCGAGCTCGCCGCGTACTTCGGCGTCGGCAAGGCCACCATGAGCCGCCAGTTGCGGGCCCTGGAGGTGCTGGGCCTGGTCGCCCGCGAGCCGGACCCCGCCGACGGCCGGGCCTTCCTGGTCGGCCTCACCGAGGAGGGCCGCGAGCGGTTCCTGCGGGTACGGGACGCGCGGCGCGAGCAGTACATGCGCAAGCTCGCCGACTGGGACCGCGGCGAGGTGGCGGAACTGGCCCGGCTGCTCAACCAGCTGAACGCGGGCGAGGAGTAGGCCCCGAGCAGTCCCGGGGCCGCTCCGGGCAAGCGCCGCGGCAGCCGCGGCGCAGCCCTACAGCTCCGCGTAGACCACCGACGCGTCGTCGTGCCGCTTGCCCCGGCCCGACGGGCGCGCCGGGTCGGACTCGATGGCGCGGACCCGGCCGATCAGCCCCTGCGCGCCTTCCTTCCGCAGCACCGCCAGGCACTGCGACCAGTCGCCCTCCTCGAACGTGTCCGTCCACCGGCTCGCCCCGTCCGTGAGCGCGGCCACCGCCCGGACCCGCCCGCGCGGGGTGCGCCCCGTCACCGCCCGGGCCGCCACCGCCGGATCGGCGGCCGCCGTGAAGAAGCCGCCCTCCGCGTTCCGCAGCGTGTCCGCCGCCTCCGCCGACCGCAGCATGTGCGGCGGGACCCGGTCCAGCCGGTCGTCGAGCACGGCCGTGACCTCTCCGCCCGGAGCCTGCAGGAGCAGTACGGAGTCCGAGAGCACGAGGTGCTCCACGTACGCCTCGTCCCAGCGGACGACGACCACCGTCGCCTGCGGCGTGCGGACGTGAGAAAGGTCACAGGTGTCCCGGTGTGCCTCGGCCGTGGAGCGGACGGCCTCCGCCAGGATCCGGTCCAGCGGCATGTCCCGCCGCGATCCGGACAGTTCGGTCAATCGGCCGCCGAGCCGGGTCGCGAACCACGGCACTCCGTGCACGCATCCGTCGTCGCCGCGCGGCGGGGTGACCCCGTCCAGGACGACCACGACGCCGCCGCCCGAGGCGGGGATCGCGGCCGACACCCAGTCCTCATTGGGGCGTTCCTCGTTACCGGGGGCCGAAGCGAGGTCGATGCGCATGCCATCATTCTGCCGGGCGCGGGGGTCCGGTGCGCGGGTAGGTACGTACCAATGCGGGCGGGGCGGGCGAGAGCGGCCCCGCACGCCCGGCGGGAGCCCCGCCGAGGCCCCGCGGCGTGTGGGCGGGCATACTGCCAAAGCCCGCGTGGATCTTTCAACCGTCCGTCCATGGACGCGCCCTGACATCCGGTGTCCGAGTTGGTCGCCAACTCATCCGTGATGTTCACTCGTTCGAGTGGCCGGGTGGGCGATGTGCGGCTCTCTTCCCATCGCACTGCAAAGGTCTGAGGCGGTACGGGGGAGCGGGGCGCGTTTACTTGTTGACCGGCCGTTACCTCGGCCACACGAGTAGACGAGCAAGAGCACACGTACAGGATTGCGAGCACCGGTGCAGAAGAAGCGGTCTCGGAAGAACGGCACCGCCACCGACGGCCCGGCCCCCGCAGGACGCCGCGTCCGCGTGCGCCGCAGGCTGGTCGTAGGCGTGGCCGTCGCCGGTCTCACCGTCCTCGCGGCAGGCAGCCCAGCCGTCGTCTCCGCCACGAGGGAACTGAACGACTCCCAGCGCCTGGTCACCCTCGCGGAGCAGACCCGGCAGACCCTCACCCTCGCCCACCTCCTCGGGGACGAGCGCGACGCCGTCGTCGAGTACGCCGCCAAGGGCCGCCCCGGCGGGGCCAAGGGCCCCGTCCAGGAACGCGCCGCCCGCACCGACCGGCAGCTCGCCGAGGTCCAGGCCGACGCCGACGAGCCGACCGCCCTGGCCCTCGCCCGCGTCCAGGCCGTCCGCGCCGAGGCCGTCGACGGCAAGGGCAGCGCCCTCGCCGCCCACCAGGCCTACGCCGGAGTCATCGCGGAACTCCTCGCCCCCGGCGACCGGCTCGCCGAACTGACCCCGCCGCGCGCCGTGGCCGCCCTCGCCACCACCCGCCCGATGGCCCCGCTGGGCCAGGCGGTCGACCAGGCCTCGGCCACCCGTGGACTGCTGCTCGCCGCACTGGCCGTCCCCCGCGGCGAGCAGCTCCCCAACTCCGCCGTGGCCGACGAACTCAGCACCGCCGCCCAGCGCTCGCGCGTACGGGAACAGGCCGCGCTGGACGACTTCGCGCGGGCCGCGCGGCCCGACGTACGCCAGACCCTCGCCGCCACCGTCACCGGACCCGAGGTCAAGGCGGCCGACGACCACCTCAAGCGGCTGACCGAGCGGCCCACGCTCTCGGCCGCCGACCGCAAGGCCGACGGGGCCGCCGTCGGCTCCGCGCTCACCGCCCGCATAGACCGCATGCGGTCCGTCGAATCCACCCTCGCGGGACAGCGGGCCTCCGCGCTCGCCGCCCTGCGCGACGACGACGTGACCCGGCTCGAGACCATCATCGCGGTGATGGGCCTGCTGTTCCTGATCGCCGTGGGCGTCTCGACCGCCGTGGCCCGCTCGCTGACCCGGCCGCTGTCCGTCCTGCGCCGTGGCGCGGAGCGGCTGGCGACGCCGGAGGGCTCCGTGGAGCCGGTCCGGTTCACGGGCCGCAACGACGAGTTCGCCGAGGTCGTACGCCACCTGAACGCGGTCCGGGACCAGACCGTCTCCCTGCACACCCGCATCGCGGGGCTCGACGCAGACCGGCGCCGCATCATCGGCCGCAACGAGGCGCTCGCCTCGGGCCGCGAGGTGCTGGAGGAGGAGCTGACGGCGCTGCGCGCAGGGCTCGAAGAGCACCGCCGCATCATGTCGACGACCTCCGTCTCGCTGTCGCTGCGGACCCTGGGCCTGGTGGAGCGCCAGCTCGCGGTCATCGAGGAACTGGAGTCCAAGGAACAGGACCCGGACCGGCTGGCGACCCTCTTCAAGCTCGACCACCTGGCCACCGTGATGCGCCGCCACAACGAGAACCTGCTGGTCCTCGCCGGTCAGGAGCACGGCCACGGCCAGGGACTGCCGGTACCGCTGGTCGACGTCATGCGGGCCGCCGTCAGCGAGATCGAGCGCTACGAGCGCGTCGACCTCGCCGCGCTGCCCTCGCACACCCAGGTCGCCGGGCACGCGGCCGACGACATTTCGCACGTCCTGGCCGAGCTGCTGGAGAACGCGACGACCTTCTCGCCGCCGGACGCCAAGGTGAAGGTGTCCGGGTGGCTGCTGGACTCCGGTGACGTGGTGCTGTCCGTCGTCGACGCGGGCATCGGGGTCACCGAGGACCGGCTGGAAGCACTGAACTCCCGGCTGGCCACGCCCGAGGCCTACGACGAGGAGCCGGAGGCGGAACACGGCCTGGGCCTCGGCCTGTACGTGGCCGGACGCCTCGCGGCGCGCCACGGGGTCACCGCGGAGCTGCGCGCCCCGCGGGACGGCGGCACCGAGGCCCTGGTGGTCGTCCCGGCCGCGCTGCTGCCCGCGACCCCGCCGGCCTCCCCGGTGCACACCCTGGCCACGCAGGGCGGGCCCGCGCTGCACCTGCCCGGCGTGATCGCCGAGGCGAACGAGAACACGCTTCACAGCCGCCTGCGCGGCGAGGCGGCGTCCGCTGCCGGAGAGCCGGAGCCCGGCCTGGAGCCGGAGCCGGAATCGGAGCTCGACCCGGAGCCGGAGCCCGGGCCGGACGGGGCCGGTCTGCCGGACGAGGCCCCGGCCGCCGAGGCGGAGCCCGTCGCCGCTGCTGTCGCCGCCGAGCCGGAGTCCGCGCCCGAGGCCGACGCCGCCGCTCCGGTGGACGGCCCGCTGCCGCCCGCCGAGCAGATCTTCACCGTCCCGGCCCCGGCGGCGGACCCGGAGCCGAACCCGGCCGCGGAGGTCCCGGCCGGGCCCGGTCCCGAGGAGCGGCTGCTCGCGCGGGTCGTCCCCGACGCGGACGCGGCCGCCTCCGGGGCGGCGGACCCCGAGCCGGGGATCCCGGCCGCGGCGCACGATGCCGGGCAGGGTGCCGACGTACGGGAATCCGACCCCGAGCCGGATCCGCACAGCCATGCCACCGCCGCCGAGGAGGACTGGCTCCCCCGCCAGGGCAGCCACCCCGCCGACCCCGCCGAGGCGGAGCCCGTCACCGACAAGGGCCTGCCGAAGCGGACCCCGCGGTCCGTCCCCGTCCCTCGCGTCAGTGACGACGGACCGTCCGAGCCGCCGCGCCGGGTCGACGCCGACGAACTGCGCCGCCGCCTCGGCGGGTTCTACCAGGGCGCCCAGGACGGGCGCCGCGTGGCCGCGGCCGAGATCGCGCGGGACACGGGGCGCGAGCACACGCAGGACCCGGAACAGGAACAGGAACAGGAACAGGGCCACACCGACCAGGGGGACACCGCACAGGAGGCACGCACATGACCGCGCCCAGTACGTACGGACTGAGCACCCAGGCCCGCAACCTGCAATGGCTGCTGACCGACCTGGTCAAGGAGGTACCCGGCGTCACCTCCGTCGCCGTCGTCTCCTCGGACGGGCTCCTGCTCCTGTCCTCGGACCCCGTGACGGACGGCGCCGCCACCGCCCCGCAGGCCAGGAGCAAGGGGCCGCGGGGCGCCTCCGCCGACCTGGCCACCATCATCTCCGGCCTGGGCAGCCTCACCACCGGTGCGGCCGCCCTGATGGACGGCGGCTCCGTCAAACAGACCATGGTGGCGATGGAGCACGGCTCCGTCTTCGTCATGGCCATCAGCGACGGCTCGCTGCTGGGCGTGCACGCCGCCCCCGACTGCGACATGAGCGTCGTCGCCTACCACATGGCCTTGTTCGTGGGCCGCGCCGGCCACGTCCTGACCCCCGAAGTCCGCAGTGAGCTGCGCCAGTCGATGGAGAAGACCCCGTGAGGAGCCAGGCCTCCGACCGGCTGCCGATACGCGGCGCCGATCGCCGACCCGCCCGCGTACGCCCGTACTCCCTCACGGGAGGACGTACCCGGTTCACAGAGGTCCTGCTGGTGGAGACCTTCGTCGCCGCCCTGGACACCAAGGTGTCCGAGCCGCAGAAGCCCGACCGCGTGCCCGAGCTGCCCGCCATCGTCGAGGTGTGCCGCCGCATGCGCACGATCGCCGAGATCGCCGCGCTGCTGAAGCTGCCGCTCGGTGTGGTCCGCGTCCTGGTCAGCGACCTCGCCGACCAGGGCAGGATCCGCGTCTACGGGACGGGCCACGGCACGGGCCGGCCCGAACGCGCGCTGCTCGAAAGGGTGCTCAGTGGTCTTCGCCGTCTCTGAAACGCCCGTGGCGGACGTGTCGGGCGTGGCGGACGACGAGGCCGTCCAGCCCTGGCAGTACGACCGTTCCCGTGCGCCCGTCGCCGTCAAGGTGCTCGTCGCGGGCGGCTTCGGCGTCGGCAAGACCACCTTCGTCTCCTCCCTCTCCGAGATCACCCCGCTGCGCACCGAGGCGGTGATGACCCAGGCCAGCGTCCCGACCGACGACCTGTCCGCGACCCCGGACAAGAACACCACCACCGTCGCGATGGACTTCGGCCGCGTCACCCTCGACGACGACCTCGTCCTCTACGTGTACGGGACCCCGGGCCAGGAGCGGTTCTGGTTCATGTGGGACGACCTGGTGCGCGGGGCCATCGGCGGCATCGTGCTGGCCGACACCCGCCGGCTGCGCGACTGCTTCCCCGCGCTCGACTACTTCGAGAGCTGCGGGCTGCCCTACGCCGTCGCCGTCAACCACTTCGAGGGCACCGAGTCGTACGAGCCCGAGGACGTGCGCGAGGCGCTCACCATCCCGCCGGACGTGCCCGTCGTGATCATGGACGCGCGGAGCCGCCGCACGGTCGTCGAATCCCTGCTGACCCTGGTGGACCACGCCCTCGCCGGCACTCCCGAAGAGAGAACGTGACAGATGCGCAGGATACTTGTCGTCGGAGCCGGCCAGTCCGGTCTCCAGCTCGCCCTCGGACTCCAGTCGAAGGGGTACGAGGTCACCCTCATGTCCAACCGGACGGCGGACGAGATCCGCACCGGGCGGGTCATGTCCACGCAGGTCATGTTCGACACGGCCCTGCAGCACGAGCGCGACCTCCAGCTCAACTTCTGGGAGCAGCAGGCCCCGAAGATCGAGGGCCTCGGCGTCTCCGTCGCCGCCCCCGACTCCGGCCGCGCCATCGACTGGCTGGGCCACCTCAAGGGGTACGCGCAGTCCGTCGACCAGCGCGTGAAGATGGCCGGCTGGCTCGACACCTTCGTGCAGCGCGGCGGCCAGCTGGTCATCCACGGCGCGTCCGTCGCCGACCTCGACTACTTCTCCCGCACGTACGACCTGGTGCTGGTGGCCGCCGGCAAGGGCGAGCTGGTGTCGATGTTCGGCCGGGACGCGGCCCGCTCCCCGTACGACGCCCCGCAGCGCGCCCTCGCCGTCAGCTACGTGCACGGGCTCGGCCCGCGGCCGGAGCACCCGCAGACCGAGGCCGTCCGGTGCAACCTGGTCCCGGGCGTCGGCGAGCTGTTCGTCATGCCGACCCTCACCACCTCGGGGCGGGCGGACATCCTGTTCTGGGAAGGCATCCCGGGCGGTCCGCTGGACGCCTTCAAGGGCGTCACGGACCCGGCGGCGCACCTGGCGCTCACGCTGGAACTGATGGAGAAGTTCACGCCGTGGGAGCACGCGCGTGCCACGGAGGTGGAGCTGACGGACGCGGGCGCCACGCTCGCCGGCCGCTACGCGCCGGTGGTCCGCGGGCCCATCGGGCGCCTGCCGGGCGGCGGGCTGGTGCTGGGCGTCGCGGACGTGGTCGTCGCCAACGACCCGATCACCGGCCAGGGCTCGAACTCCGCCGCCAAGTGCGCGGCCTCGTACCTCTCGTCGATCCTGATGCACGGGGAGAACCCGTTCGACGAGGCGTGGATGAAGGCGACCTTCGACAAGTACTGGTTCACCACGGGCAAGCCGGTGACCCAGTGGACGAACGCGATGCTCGGCGTCCCGCCGGAGCACGTGCTGAACCTGATCGGCGCGGCCGGGGAGCTCCAGCCGGTGGCGAATCGATTCGCCAATGGCTTCGACAACCCGGCCGACTTCGACACGTACTTCTTCGACCCCGAGGACACGGCGGACTACCTGGCGGAGGTCGCTTCGTCCACCGCCTCCGCCGCGGCCTCCGTCGGCGCCTCCTCTTCCGAATAACCGGTGTCGTCCCCCGCCGTCGCGCCCTCGGGGAGCGACGGCGGGGTGAATTCCGCGAGCGGCGTCCCGTCGGGGTCGGGCCGTACGGCCCCGAGCAGTGGGTTGGCGGCGATCGGCGAGACCTTGACCTTCGCGCCCGGCCGCGGCGCCTGGATGACCTTCCCGTCGCCCACGTACAAGCCCACGTGGGTGGCCTTGGGGAAGTACACGACCAGATCCCCGGGCCGCAGCTGGTCCAGCGGCACCTTCGGCAGCCGGGCCCACTGCTCCTGGCTGGTACGGGGGATGGCGCGGCCCGCGTGCGCCCAGGCCTGCGAGGTCAGCCCGGAGCAGTCGAAGGACGCCGGACCCTCGGCGCCCCACACGTACGGTTTACCGATCTGCGCGGCCGCGTAGGTGAGGGCCGCGCCGCCGGCGGCCGTGGGGGTACCGGAGCGGGTGGGGAGCCGGCCGGAGGCCACCAGCTCCCGCTGCGCGGTGGCGGTGTCACGGGCCTCCCGTGCGCCGAGCTGTGCGAGCTGCTCGGCGGTCAGGGAGGCGAGCACCCGCTCGACCTCCTTGAGCTGCACCGCGACCTCGTCCTTCCGCTGCCTGCGCTGCGCGGCCAGCGCCCGCTGGGAGTCCAGCGCCTTGCGCGCCTGGGCGGCGAGGGCGTCGGCCGCCCGCTCGCCGCGCGTGAGCCGCTTCAGTACGGCGGCCTGCCGCGCGCCCTCGCGGGCGACGAGGCGGCGCTGGTCCAAGGCGGCCTGCGGGTTCCCGGCCAACAGCATCCGGGCGTACGGGGAGAGGCCGCGGCTGCCTTGGTACTGCTCCCGGGCGAGCCGCCCGAGCAGGGCCTTCTCGGAACCGAGGGCGCTGCGGGCCTTGCCGGACTCGGCAGTGAGCCGCCGCTCCTCCTCCTGGCGTGAGGTGAGGGCGGCGTCGGTGGCGTTGTACGCCTCGGCGGCCTCCTCGGTCTTCTGGTAGAGCCCCTGCAGACGGGTGAGGAGCACCCCGACGTTCTCACCGGGCAGCGGTTCGGCACGGACGGCGGGCAGGGGCCCGGCCGTGAGGAGCACCGCGGCGATACAGACGGCACGAAGCAGCCGATGGGACAATGTGATCACCTCCGAGGCCGCCGATGCTGCCACGCCCGGTATGACGAATCCCCGAGCGGCATCGGCGGGCCTCGGGCACTCACCCGGTTGGCGGGGGGCGGGGCGGGGGCGGGCGTCCCGCCCCTCCCGAAGCCACCGACCAACCCCACCCCACCCCGCAACCCCACCCCCCTGTAACAACCCCGTTGCCGGAACTGTGGGGTCCGCCATAGGCGGTGTGGTCCCGGCCTGGTGGACTCGGCGGATGGCGCTCCTGCTTCTGCTGCTCATTCCGGCCGGGCTGGTCGCGGCCTTCGGGCTCTTCGGCTACGGCCTCGTCACCCTCGGCCGGACCGGGCGGCGGCGTACCGGCCGTCCGGTGTGGAAGCGGGGCCTCGCCGCCCTCCTGGCCGGTGTCGCCGCCGCCTTCTACACGTGGGGCCTGCTGTACGTCGCCGGCGCGGTGGTGGACGCGGAAGACGGCGGCACCGATTCCTCGCCGCTCCGGCCCTGTCGGACGCCGGGCCAGTGGGAGCGGGCGCTGACGGTCGTCGACTACACCGTGGACTACGTGCCCCTCCGCTTCGTCTGCGAGACGACGGGCGGCGGGCGGTACGCCGCCGAGTCCGTGCCCGGCTACATCAACCCGGCCGCGCTCGGCTTCGCGCTGGCCGCCGCCGTGTGCGCCGGCGCCGCGGCCCTCGAATCGGAGCGCCGTGTCCGGGAGGACCCGGCCGTGTGATGCGCGAGCCCCTGTGCCGTCAGCCGCGCAGGAGACGGCTCTTGGCCGTCGCGAACTCCTCCGGGGTCAGCAGGCCTTCCCGGGCCAGGTCGGCCAGTTGCCGTAGCTCCGCCACCAGGCCCGCCGGGGGAGTGGCTCCACCCGGAGGCATACCCACCGGGGAGCCGGCCTCCGGCTCCCACTCCGGCTCCGCCCGCTCCGCCTCCCACGCCTCCGGTTCCGGCTCCGCCTCCACCGGCTCCACCGCCCCCGCCGGTGTCCAGCGCACCCCGTGCCGTGGCTCGTCCGCCCTCACCGTGCCCTCCGTCGCGCCCACCGCGCGCGCCAGCAGGCCCCGTAGCAGCGGGCGGCCCGGCGGGCGGTCCGCGGACCGCACCGTCACTCCCACCGGCCTGATGAACATCAGGCCACGCCCATCCGGGGATCGGCCGGGATCCGGTCCACCGGGATGCGGACCGAACCCACGATCCGGCCGCCCGCCGCCCGTACGGCGATCGCCGCGTCCTCGGCCCACACGTGTTCGACCACCAGCAGCAGCGCGCAGCTCCCGCGCTCCAGCAGCCCCGCCGACTCCTGTACGTCCTCCGGCCCGATCAGCCGTGCCACGTCCCGGCCCGTCAGCAGGCCCCGTAGCTCAACGAACTCGTCGAACTCGGCGGCCAGGACCTCCCCCGCCGCCGTCCTCGTGACCACGAGCCCGTCGATCAGCCGGACCACCCCGGTCTTGCGCAGGCCCATCACGGCCTCGACCGCCGGCACCCGAAGCTGCTCCTCCGGGAAGGCGAGCACGATGAATTCCACAGGTCCCATAAGGCTCGGCTCCGCTTCCGACCGTTTGTGACGACTCCTCGGCACACTATGGCATAACCGGACATAACATCCGCCGCTTGCTACGTTTCGCGTATGACCGCTCTGACGGCAGAGGTGGCGGAGCCCGCCCCGCCCCCGCCCCCCGACGCCCGCGCCCCCAAGCGCCGCGGCGTCGAGCTGACGCTCCTCGCCGGCGCCGTCCTGATCTCCGTCCTCGGCCACCTCTACGTCGGCCTCGCCACCACCGGCCACATCCCGCGCCCCGCCGCGCACTACGCCAGCGGCCTCGCCGCGGCCGCCCTGCTCGCGCACGTCGCCGTACGCCTGCGCGCCCCGTACGCCGACCCCCTCGTGCTGCCGATCGCCGTACTGCTCAACGGACTCGGCCTCGTCCTGATCCAGCGCCTCGACGCGACCACCCCCGCCCACCTCACCGCCGACGACCAACTCCTCTGGTCAGCCCTCGGGATGGGGCTCTTCGTACTCGTCGTCGCGGCGCTGCGCGACCACCGCACGCTCCAGCGGTACGCGTACCTCTCCGTCACCGCCGCCCTCGGGCTGATGCTCGTCCCCGTCTTCTTCCCGGCGGTCAACGGCGCCCACATCTGGATCCGTTTCGCCGGACTCTCCTTCCAGCCGGGGGAGTTCGCCAAGATCCTGCTCGCCGTCTTCTTCGCCTCCTACCTCGCCGCGAACCGCACCGCCCTCGCCCTCACCGGCCGCCGCCTCTTCTGGAAGCTGCGCCTGCTCCCCGGCCGCGTCCTCGGCCCGATCCTCACGATCTGGCTGCTCAGCGTCGGCGTGCTGGTCCTGGAGCGCGACCTCGGGACCTCGCTGCTGTTCTTCGGACTGTTCGTGATCATGCTGTTCACCGCCACCGGCCGGATCGGCTGGATCGCGATCGGGCTGCTGCTCGCCGCCCTCGGCGCGTACGCCGTCGGGACCTTCGAACCGCACGTGAACAGTCGCGTGGACGACTGGCTGAACCCCTTCGCTTCCATCGAGCGCGGCGAGGGCCCCGGCCAGCTCGCCCAGTCCCTCTTCGCCTTCGCCGCCGGCGGCCTGCTCGGCGCCGGGCTCGGCCACGGCCAGTCCTTCCTCATCGGCTTCGCCGCCAAGTCCGACTTCATCCTCGCCACCGCCGGCGAGGAGCTCGGCCTCGTCGGCCTCGCCGCGATCCTGCTCCTCTACGGGCTCCTCGTCGCCCGCGGCTTCCGGGCCGGGCTCGCGCTGCGCGACCCCTTCGGCCGGCTGCTCGCCACCGGTCTCGCCTCGATCGTCGCGCTCCAGGTGTTCGTCATCGCGGGCGGAGTCACCGGCCTCATCCCGCTGACCGGCATGGCCATGCCCTTCCTCGCCCAGGGCGGCTCCTCCGTCGTCACCAACTGGATCATCGTCGCCCTCCTCGTCCGGCTCAGCGACAGCGCGCGCAGACCGCGCCCCGCGCAGCGGGCCGCGGGCCCGGACAGCGCCCGCCCGGAGGCCGCCGCGTGATCCGCTACATCCGCTGGTGCGCGTACTTCTGCGCCCTCCTGCTCGTCGCCCTGCTGGTCAACATCGGGCGCGTGCAGGTCTGGGAGGCCGCCGCCTACGGGGCGAATCCGGCCAACAAGCGCCCCGCCATCGAGCGCTACGCGCAGCCGCGCGGGAACATCCTGGTCGACGGGCGTCCCGTCACCGGCTCCCGCGACAGCGGCCAACTGCTGCGCTACGAGCGGACGTACGCGAACGGCCCGCTGTACGCGCCCGTCACCGGCTTCTCCTCGCAGACGTACGGGACCAGCTTCGTCGAGCGCGCCGAGGACGCGATCCTCTCGGGCACCGACCCCGGGCTCTCCGCCTTCCCGCTCTGGTACGACCTCGCCCGCGGCCGCCCGGCCGGCGGGAACGCGGCCACCACCATCCGGGCGGGCGTGCAGCGGGCCGCGTACGCCGGGCTCGCGGGCAAGCGCGGCGCGGTGGCCGCCGTGGAGCCGGCCACCGGGAAGATCCTCGCGCTGGTCAGCAGCCCTTCGTACGATCCGTCCGTGCTCTCCGGTACGGGTGCGCGGGTCAAGCAGGCCTGGGCCCGGCTGAACGCGGACCCGGCCCGGCCGATGCTCAACCGGGCGCTGCGCGAGACCTACCCGCCCGGCTCCACCTTCAAGATCGTGACGGCGGCGGCCGCCCTCGACGCGGGCGTGGTCGCCGATGCGGACGCGCCGACGCAGACCCCGGACCCGTACCCGCTGCCCGGTACCAGCACCCTGCTGCCGAACGCGGCCACGGGCTGCCAGGACGCCTCGATGGCGGAGGCGGTGCAGTGGTCCTGCAACACGGTGATGGCGAAGATCGGGGTGCGGGTCGGGCTGCGCCGGATGGTGGCGGCGGCGGAGCGGTTCGGGTTCAACGGCGGCGGGCTGCGGGTGCCTTCGTGGGTGTCCCGGTCGAACTTCGACACCGACATGAGCCAGGACCAGCTGGCCCTGTCCTCGATCGGGCAGTTCAACACGAGGGCGACGCCGCTGCAGATGGCGATGGTGGCGGCGGCGGTCGCGGGGGGCGGGGAGCTGAAGTCCCCGTACCTGGTGGAGCGGACGACGCAGGACGACGGGTCGCCGGTGCGGCGCGGCGACCAGCGCAGCCTGGGCCGGGCCATGAATCCGGCCACCGCGCTGCGGCTGCAGGGGCTGATGGTGAAGGTGGTGGAGAACGGGACGGGGAAGAACGCGGCGATCCCGGGCGCGGTGGTCGGCGGCAAGACCGGCACCGCGCAGCACGGCGTGGGCAACGCGGGGACCCCCTACGCGTGGTTCATCTCCTGGGCCAAGGCAGACGGGGCGCCGATGCCGGGGGTCGCGGTGGCGGTGGTGGTCGAGGACGCGGCGGCGGACCGCGGAGACATCAGCGGGAACCTGGCCGCCGCGCCGATCGCGCGGGCGGTGATGGAGGCGGCGCTGTCCGCACGGTGAAGCGGGGCGGACCTGGGGGGGAAGCGGCGGACGGGGCTAGGCGGCCCCGTCGGCTATGGCGGCCTCGACCTCCGCCACCCGCTCCGATTCCTCGGCCGCGAACCGCACGCGGTCGAGGGCCTCGGCGATCTCCTCGTCCTCGCGCATCAGCAGGTCCAGATTCGAGTCGCCCATCTCGAAGACGCCCATCTCCAGGTACGCCTTCTGCAGCCGCTCGCCCCACAGTCCGATGTCCTTCACGCAGGGCACGATCCGGCTGAACAGCAGCTTGCGGAAGAGCGCCAGGAACTCCGACTGCTCGCTGAACTGCTCCGCCTCCTTCTTCGGGATGCCGAAGTTCTCCAGCACCTCCACCCCGCGCAGCCGGTCCCGCATCAGGTAGCAGCCCTCGATCACGAACTCCTCGCGCTCGCGCCGTTCGGCGTCGGTGAGCTGCTTGTAGTAATCGCGCAGCGCCATCCGCCCGAAGGCCACGTGCCGGGCCTCGTCCTGCATCACGTACGCCAGGATCTGCTTCGGCAGCGGCTTGTCGGTCGTGTCGCGGATCATCCCGAAGGCGGCCAGCGCCAGCCCCTCGATGAGCACCTGCATGCCCAGGTACGGCATGTCCCAGCGGGAGTCGCGCAGGGTGTCGCCCAGCAGCGCCTGGAGGCTGTTGTTGATCGGGTACAGCATCCCGACCTTCTCGTGCAGGAAGCGCCCGAAGACCTCGGCGTGCCGGGCCTCGTCCATGGTCTGCGTGGCGGAGTAGAACTTCGCGTCGAGGTCCGGCACCGACTCCACGATGCGCGCCGCGCACACCATCGCGCCCTGTTCACCGTGCAGGAACTGGCTGAACTGCCAGGAGGCGTAGTGCCGGCGCAGCTCGCCCTTGTCCTTCTCGGTGAGCTTGGCCCAGTGCCGCGTCCCGTACAGCGTCAGTGCCTCGTCCGGGGCGCCCAGCGGGTCGTACGGGTCCACCTCGATGTCCCAGGAGATGCGCTTGGCGCCGTCCCACTGCTTGTCCTTGCCCTTCTGGTAGAGCGCGAGGAGCCGCTCGCGGCCCTCGTCGTACTCCCAGCTGAAGCGGGCCGAGCCGGTGGCGGGGATCTGCCAGACGCCCTCGCCCGGGTCCTTGGTGTAGAGCTCGTGCGTCGACACTGACGCCTCCTCGTCTCACGTACTTCCGCACAGGACTGGACAGTTGGCAGCGTCACACGTTGGTAGACGCGCGGTCAACAAGTCGTGCGCGAGGGATTGACGACCTTGCTGACAGGCAGTCTCATAAGCAATGACCGCCGGTAACCCAACGAGCGAGGTATCCGAAGCCATGACGACCGTGACCGACCGAACCGCGCTGAGGGACGCACTCGGCCTGCTCAAGGACCGCGAGCAGATCGCCGAACGGCTGCTCGAATCCTCCGCCAGGCACTCCTTCGACCCGGACAAGGAACTCGACTGGGACGCCCCGATGGTCGAGGGCAAGTACTACTGGCCGCCGGAGCTGCTGTCCCTCTACGACACCCCGCTCTGGAAGAAGATGGGCGAGGAGCAGCGCATCGACCTCTCCCGCCACGAGGCGGCGGCGCTCGGCTCGCTCGGCATCTGGTTCGAGATCATCCTCATGCAGCTCCTCGTCCGCCACATCTACGACAAGTCCCTGACCAGCAGCCACGTGCGCTACGCGCTCACCGAGATCGCCGACGAGTGCCGCCACTCGATGATGTTCGCCCGCATGATCGAGAAGGCCGGCGCTCCGGCGTACCCCGTCTCCCGCGTCAACCACAACCTCGCCCGCATCCTCAAGACGGTCTCCACCACCCCCGGCTCCTTCGCCTGCACCCTCCTCGGCGAGGAGATCCTCGACTGGATGCAGCGCCTGACCTTCCCGGACGAGCGCGTCCAGCCCCTCGTCCGCGGCGTGACCCGCATCCACGTCATCGAGGAGGCCCGGCACGTCCGGTACGCCCGCGAGGAACTGCGCCGCCAGATGCTGACGGCCCCGCGCTGGGAACAGGAACTCACCCGGATCAGCTGCGGCGAGGCGGCCCGCGTCTTCTCCCTCGCCTTCGTCAACCCGGCCGTCTACGAGAACATCGGCCTGGACCGCCGCGAAGCCGTCGCCCAGGTCAAGGCGAGCGGCCACCGCCGCGAGGTCATGCAGACCGGCGCCAAGCGGCTCACCGATTTCCTGGAAGACATCGGCATCCTGCGCGGACCCGGCCGCCGGCTGTGGAAGAGCTCGGGCCTCCTGGCGTAGGAAGGTCGTCTACGCTGCGGGCATGACCGTACGCGCCTACCGCAGACTGAGCGTCGAGGAGCGGCGAGCCCAACTCCTCGACGCCGCCCTGTCGTTGTTCGCGCACCGGGCGCCGGAGGACGTCTCGCTCGACGACGTCGCCGAGGCCGCCGGGGTCTCGCGCCCCCTCGTCTACCGGTACTTCCCGGGCGGCAAGCAGCAGCTCTACGAGGCCGCCCTGCGCTCTGCGGCGGACGTCCTCGAACTGTGCTTCGCCGAACCCCAGGAAGGCCCCCTGACCCAGCGGCTCACCCGGGCCCTCGACCGGTACCTGGCCTTCGTCGACGAACACGACGCCGGCTTCTCGGCCCTCCTCCAGGGCGGCAGCGTCGTGGAGACCTCGCGCACCACCGCGACGGTCGACGGCATCCGGCGCGCGGCGGCCGAACAGATCCTCTTCCACCTGTCCGTGCCCGCCCCCGGGCCGCGCCTGCGCATGATGGTCCGCACGTGGATCACGGCCGTCGAGGCCGCCTCCCTCATCTGGATCGACGAGGGCAAGCAGCCGGAGGTCGAGTCCCTGCGGGACTGGCTGGTGGACCAGTTCGTCGCGCTGCTGACCGCCACGGCGGCCACGGACCCGGAGACGGCCGCCGCGGCCCGCGCCGCCCTGGCCCTGGAATCGGCGGACGGCCCGGTCGGCGTCCTGGCCCGCCGCGTCATCCCGGTGGTCTCCGAGGCCGCCCACCTGCTGTGACACTGGTGGGGTGAAAAGCGAACCGACCCCCTTCGAGGGCGGCCCGATGGACGGCCGGGTCCTCCCGATCCTCCTCGGCCCGACCGGACACCCCCCGAAGTGGTACGAGATCCCGGTCCCGGCACCCGACGGCGGCGCCCCGACGGTCCTGCTGTACGAGCGCGTCCCGGCGGGCTACTCCAAGCGCCTGGGCCTCCAGAAGGGCTGGAAGTACACCTTCGCCCCCTCGGGCCAGAAGCCCAAGGTCCGCTGGCCCTGGACCAAGTCCCCCCGCCCGTAACCGCTGCCGCTGCGCGTCCGGGGCGCCGGCACTGCTTCCCGCCGCGGCGGGGGCGGGCACGGTGAAGGTGTCCGCCCCGCTCGTCGACGGTTCCTACGAGCCCGGAAGCGACAGCACCGCCAGCGCCCCGCCGCCCTCCGCCCGCCGGAACTCCAGCCGTGCCCCGATCGCCTCCGCCTGCCCGGCGGCGATCGTCAGGCCCAGCCCGTGCCCCTTCGACCTCTCCCCGGTGCGGAACCGCTGCGGACCGTGCGCCAGCAGGTAGTCGGGGAACCCGTCCCCGTGGTCCCGTACGGTCACCACCGGCCCGTTCACCGTCAGGACCACCGGCTCCCGCCCGTGCTTGTGCGCATTGGCCACCAGGTTCCCGAGCACCCGCTCCAGCCTCCGCCGGTCCGTCTCCACGTGCGCGTCCCGGACGACCACGACCTCCGTCCGCGTCCCCGAGGCCCGCACCACCCGCCCCGCCAGCCGCCCCAGCTGGTGCAGATCGGTCTCCACCGCCTCGCTGCCCGAGTCCAGCCGCGAGATCTCCAGCAGGTCCTCCGTCAGCTGCCGCATCGTCCGCACCCGCTCCCGCACCAGCTCCGTCGGCCGCCCCTCCGGCAACAGCTCCGACGCCGCCTGCAACCCGGTCAGCGGCGTGCGCAGCTCATGTGCCACGTCCGCCGTGAACCGCCGCTCGCCCTCCAGCTTCTCCTGCAGGGTCGCCGCCATCGTGTCCAGCGCCCCGGCCACCGTCGCCACCTCGTCCTGGTGCCGTGAAGGGTCCTTCGTCCGGGGATCGCCCACCCGCGCGTCCAGGTCGCCCTGCGTGATCCGCCGGGCCACCGTCGCCGTCTGGTGCAGCCGCCGCGTCACCCGCGTCACCGCGAACGCGCCGACCAGCAGCGTCCCGCCGATCGCCAGGACCGACGACCCGATGATCGCGTTGTCCAGCCCGTTGATGGTGCGCGCGCTCTGCTCGTAGTCGACGACGGTGGCCAGCGCCCGCCCGTCCGCCGGCGCCGCCGCCCACATCGTCGGGCGGCCCCGGTGGTCGGCCAGGACCGTCCCGCGGTACCCGCTGACGGCCAGCGCACGCAACCGCGGCGGCAGCCCCGCGGGATCCAGCCCCGACTCCGGCGGCAGCGCCTCGCCGTCCTCGTACGCCTGCGAGGCGTCGTCCAGCTTGGCGAGCGCCTTCTCGCGCGCCGCGGCCACGGTCTGGCGGGTCACCTCGACGTGCACGAGCGCCCCCAGCGCGGCCGCCAGCGAGCAGCACATCACCACGATGAAGCACGCCGCCTTCCAGGTCAGCGTCGCCGTCCAGGCGGGCAGCCAGGGCCTCACGGCGTACCCGGCCCGCCCGTGCCCGGGCCGGACGGACTCGCCGGGCCCTGCGGACCGCCCGGCACCCGTACGATCTGCTCCCGCGTCGGCAGCATGGTGAGCTGCTTCTCGTCCCAGGACCAGGCGGTGATCAGCTCGTAGCCGTTGTTCCCGCTGGGCGCGCGCAGGACCACGTCACGCCCGGCCAGGTCCACGGAGATGACGGTCTGCGTGGTCGCCATGATCCGGTTGAGCCGGCCGTGCTCGTCCGCCGTGTACACCCGTACCGACATCATCTTGTCCGGGAACTCGATGCCGACGATCAGCTCGTCCTCGCCGTTGCCCGTGAGGTCCCGGTAGTACGGCGCCAGCACCGGGCACGCCTCGGGCTCCGCGTCCTGCTTGCCGCAGTCCTTGATCGCGGCCGCGGTCCGGGGCGGCATCCCGTCCGCGCCGACGTCCGTCTTCGGATGGGCCCGCAGCTCCGCCTGGACGATGGCCACCGGGTCGACGCCGCGCACGTCCTGGTCCCGGACGGGCGGGATCCCCTTGACGTACTCGGGCGGGGCTCCGCCCGGATCGGCCGGCGGTACGACGGCGCCCTGACGGTCGGGCCACAGGTGTACGGGCCCGCTCGCGGTCGGCGCCCTGCCCGCGCCGGCCAGTTCGCCGCCGTCGCCGCACCCCGCCAGCAGGGTCACCAGGGCGAGCACCGTGAGTGCCGGTGCCGCGGAGGCGGTGGCTGTGGCGGCGGCCGAGCGGAATGAAAGCGCTTTCACGGACCCCGACGTCCTCCTGTCCGCGCGGTGCGAGATCGATCTCGGCAACCTTATGCAGAGGTATGACGTTTTCGCTCGCGGCTTTCCCCGCCTGCGGACGGCGCCCGCGCCTCAGCCCTCGGTCCGCCCGCGCCGCAGCATCGCGAAGCCGAGCCCGGCGGCGCCGACGGCCGCGATGCCGCCGCCCGCGGCGAGCAGCAGCACGCCCTCGCCCGGTCCGTCGGCCAGTGTGTTCAGGCGCTGCACCCCGGCCGGGCCGGTGGCGACGGCCCCGATGCCGCCGCCCGCCGCCTTCGACGCCGACGCGGGGACGACCTGCCGGCTGCGGGTGCCCGTCTTGTGGCCCTCGCCCCCGACGGCGTGCGCGACGGCCCCGGCGGGAGCGCCGCCCACCCAGGACGTCAGCCGCCCGTCGGACTCCAGCGAGGCGTGCAGTTCCCCGGCACTGCCGAAGCCCGTGATGCCGTCATGGCTGGTCAGGGTGGTGGCCTTGTAGCCCTCGGCGGTCAGGATGTCCGCCTGGTACGCGCCGTCGGCGATGCGGTAGACCTTCGCCGTGGAGGTGCCGTCCGCGAGGGCGAGGCTCTTGACCAGAACCCCCCGCGGGCCCGCGGAGTGCGCGGCCGAGGCCGCGGGCACGCCTTCGGCCAGAGCGGCGGCCGTGGGCAGCGCCAGCAGACTTCCGGCGCACGCGGTCACGGCGGCGGCGCGAACGACGGTGCGGCGGCTGACGGTGCTCACGGGAAGCCCTTCGGTGCTGTTCGGAGCCTGGCGGGTCCAGGTGCGACCAACTTAGGGGGCGGCCGTTGCGGCGGCGCCCCGTTCGTGTAACAGCGGTGTCGCAGGGTCACGTCGGAGTCGTTACACAACCGGGGGATTGCCGTGCGGCGTCCCGGCTGCTCCCATGGAGCGCGGGGGTGAGGGCGATGAGGGGACTCAAGGTACTGCCGAGCGGCCGGCCCGGCCGCGGCCGGCTGTATGTCAACCTGCCCGACGGGCAGGCGGTGGCCTGGTACGACCGGCAGGCGAACCGGATCAGCGTGCTCGCGGACGACCATCGGGAGGCGATCCTGGCGGTGTTACGGCCCTATCTCAGCGGCACGGTCTCGATCGGGCCGCCCCCCGTACCCACGGCCGCCGACCTGGCCGGCCTCGCCCTCCCGCCGGACGCGGACCTGGCTCCCAACCGCCCCGGCGAGGCCCTGCTGGGGGAGCTGGAACACGGCCCGGCGGGCAGCCGGACCCGGCACCGGCTGCGCCAGGACCTGGCCGCCCAGCAGCGGACGGGCGACGTCTGCGACGCCCTGGAGGCGCAGGGCTGGCGGATCCTGCACTGCGTCCCGCTCCCGGGAACGGGCCGCATCGACCACCTGCTCATCGGCCCGGCCGGGATCTTCTGCGTCCGTTCGGTCCCGGGCCGCCGCCAGCGCGCGGTGGTCGGAGACCTGCTGCTCACGGTCGGCCGCGCGGAACCCCGCCCGGACCCGCGCTGGGCCCGCCGCGCGGCGGCCCGCGCCACCCTCGCCCTGACGGCCCAGGTCACCCCCGCCCTGGCGGTGGCCGACGCCTCCCGCGTCGAGGTGGCCCCCACCGTCCGCGACATCCGGGTCCTGCAGCCCCCGACGGCCGCCGCGGACCTCACCGGATCCGAGGTCGCCCTCAAACCCCCGGACATCGAGGCCCTGTTCACGCTCGCCCGCGACGCGAGAACGTGGCTGGGCGGGTCCGGCCGCGGCATCAGCGGCTTCGGCGGCTGAGGCCGGGGAGCCGGGGGCGCCGGGTGACCGGGTAGGGGCAGCGGCGCAGGGCCCCGCCCGGCCCCAACCGGTCCCGCCCGGGTCAGGCGGAGGTGCGCTTCCGGGGCGCCGCCTTCTTCGTGGCGGCGGCCGTCTTCTTCGCGGCCGCCGAAGTGGACTTGGTCGCCGCCGTCTTGGCCGTCTTGGCCGCCTTGGCAGTCTTGGCCGCCGACTTCGTCGTCTTCGTGGACTTGGCGGCGGCCGCGGTCCTCTTCGTCGCGCCGGAGGCCGTCTTCTTCGCCGAAGCCGCCGTCGACTTCTTCCCGCCCACCGACTTCGGCGCGGCGGCGGCCGCCCTGCGCCGGATCGGCGTCACGTCGGCCTCCACCCCGGCCTCCGCCGCGGAGGTCTCGCCCCGCGAGGCCTTGGCCTCCTTCACGCTCTTCTCCAGCGCCGCCATCAGGTCGATCACCTTGCCCCCGGCCGGCTCCACGACGGCCTCGGCCGGCTCGAACGCGCCACCCGCCTTCGCCGCGATCATCGCCTCCACTGCATCCCGGTAGTCGTCGTGCAGCGAGGACATCTCCACCTCGCCGAGCGTCGCCATCAGCGCGTCCGCCAGGTCGAGTTCGGCCTCCCGTACGGACACGTCCGCCTCCGGCGCCACCCCCTCCGGCGCCCGGATCTCGTCCGGCCACAGCAGCCCGTGCATCGCGATCACGTCGTCGACGACCCGCAGCATGCCCAGCCGCTCCCGCCCCCGCAGCGCGTACTTGGCGATCGCGACCTTCCGGCTCCGCTTCAGCGCCTCCCGCAGCAGCGTGTAAGGCTTCGCCGCCGTCGCCCCGTTCGCCGCGAGATAGTACGCCGCGTCCATCTGGAGGGGATCGATCTCCTCCGCCGGCACGAACGACATGATCTCGATCGTCCTGGCCGTCGCGATCGGCAGCTGCCCCAGGTCCTCATCGGTGATCGGGATGAGCGACCCGTCGGCCTCCTCGTACCCCTTGCCGATCTCGGTGCCCGGCACCTCCTCGCCGTCCAGCTCGCACACCTTGCGGTAGCGGATCCGCCCGCCGTCGGCGAGATGGATCTGGCGGAAGGAGATCGAGTGGCTCTCGGTGGCGTTCACGAGCTTGATCGGAATGCTGACCAGGCCGAAGGAGATCGCCCCGTTCCAAATGGATCGCACGGTTCCTCCTGATTCGTGGCAGTCTCATCGTATGACGCCGATCACATTGGTGGAGGGCCGTCGCATCACGCTCAGCAACCTCGACAAGGTCCTGTATCCGGAGACCGGCTTCACCAAGGGCGAGGTGCTCCACTACTACGCCACCGTGGCGGGCTCCCTCCTCGCCCACATCCACGACCGGCCGGTGTCCTTCCTGCGCTATCCCGACGGTCCGGACGGCCAGCTCTTCTTCACCAAGAACCCGCCGCCCGGCGCACCCGCCTGGGTGAAGACCACCCCCGTCCCCCGTTCCGAGGACCTCTCCGCCGAACAGGTGGTCGTCGCGGACATGGCCACCCTGATGTGGTCCGCCAACCTCGTCGTGGAGTTCCACACCCCCCAGTGGCCCGCCGGCGCCCCCGCGGTCGCCGACCGGATGGTCCTCGACCTCGACCCCGGCGCGCCCGCCTCCGTCGTCGAGTGCTGCGCCGCCGCGCTCTGGCTGCGCGACCGGCTCGCCGCCGACGGCCTGCACGCCTACGCCAAGACCTCCGGCTCCAAGGGCATGCACCTGGCCGTGCCCCTGGAGCCGACCCCGTCCGGGCAGGTGTCGGCGTACGCGAAGCTCCTCGCCCAGGAGGCCGAGCGCGAGCTCCCCGACCTGATCGTCCACCGCATGGCCAAGGCCCTGCGCCCCGGCAAGGTCTTCGTCGACCACAGCCAGAACGCCGCCGCCAAGACCACCGCCGCCCCCTACACGCTGCGCGCGCGGGCCCGCCCGACCGTGTCCGCGCCGGTGTCCTGGGAGGAGGTGGCGGCCTGCCGGACCCCCGCCGACCTGGTCTTCCTCGCCGACGACATCGGTCCGCGGCTGGAGCGCGACGGGGACATCTTCGGCCCGATGCTCAACCCCGCCCTGGCCGGCCGGCTGCCCGGAGTGCGGGGAGCCGGGCCGTGATCCTGGTCGCGCTGGCCGCCGCCGTACGGACCCTGCCGCGCGGGGCGGGCCTGGCGTACGAGCCGAAGTTCGACGGCCACCGCCTGGTCGTCGTGCGCTCCGAGGCGGACGTGGCGCTGCAGGCGCGCTCCGGCCGGATGGTGACGAGCGCCTTCCCCGATCTGGCCGCGGCCGCACGCCAGTTGCCCGCCGGAACGGTCCTGGACGGCGAGGTGGTGGTCTGGCACGCGGGCCGGACGGACTTCGCGCTGGTGCAGCGGCGGGCGGCGGCCACGCCCGCGCGGGCCGCCGTACTGGCCCAGAGCCTGCCGGCCTCGTACGCCGCCTTCGACGTACTGGAACTGGCCGGGCTCGACCTGCGCGGGCGTACGTACGAGCGCCGCCGTGCGCTCCTGGTCGACCTGCTGCTGCCGCTCGGGCCGCCGCTGCAGCCGGTGCCCATGACGACCGACCCGGAACTGGCCGCCACCTGGTACGAGACCCTGCCCGCCAGCGGTGTCGAGGGCCTGGTCATCAAGCGGCTCGACCAGACCTACCCGGCCGGGCGGCGCGGCTGGCAGAAGCTCCGGCACACGGACGTCCGCGACGCCGCGGTGGTCGGCTACACCGGCACCCCGCGCCGCCCGCTCGCCCTGGTGCTCGTGCTGCCGGTCGGGGACGAGACCCCGACGGTGTCGAGCCCGCTGACGGCGGCCCTGCGGGCGGAGGTGGCGGCGGCCGTCGCCGACCGCGCGCAGGCCGCGCAGGCCGGGGCGACCGTCACCGCGATCGGGCTCGGCGAGGTCCCCTACCGCCCGCTGGACCCGCCGCTGGCGGCGGAGGTCCGCCACGCCTCGGCCCGGCATCCGCCGCCGGAGGTGCTGCGGCTGCGGACAGACCTCTGAGCCGCGCGGGAGGCGCGGTTCAGAGGGTGAGGTGAGGTGAGGTGTCAGCTGTGGGCGCCGCGACCCGCGTTCGGGGGAGCCCCGGGCTGTGGGTGCGGACCAGGGCCTTCCACGGGCTTGTAGCCGGACTCGCGTTCCGCCCGGACTTCGTCAGGATGACCGGAGGTCGTGGAGCCGAAGTTCCCGTAGCCCTGCATCTCGTGCGGTCTCAGGCCGCCCTCGGGGATCTCCACCGGGTCCCGCTCCTCGCGGACCTCGTACACGGCTCCGCCGTTGGGCAGGTGGGGCTGGCTCTCGGGAGTGGGCGGCGGGGGCTCCTTCGCCCGGACCCGCTGGCCCAGCTTGAAGCCGGCGAGAAGGAAGCCGACGATCGCTAGCCCGACGATCAGGAACCATGCGATGTGGGTCAGCGTCTCGTCCACGCTCAGGGTCATGTCCATGAAGTCCACTTTCCCGCATTTCAGCACTGAATGCGCTGTTCGGTGGGGGATATCTTGCGCCGTCCGGGGTACGCGCCCTGCGGAAGCCGGAGCGGAGAAGGGAGCCGGTCATGCCCCGCGGATCTTCCCCCAAGCGCGAACGCCAGTACGAACACATCAAGGAGAGCGCCGAGCAGCGCGGCGAGTCCGAGGAGAAGGCCAAGGAGATCGCCGCCCGGACGGTCAACAAGGAACGCGCCCGGGCCGGCGAATCCAAGACCGCGAGCAAGGAGTCCCTGGAGGACATGTCCTCGTCCCGGCGCGGCGGCCTGCGCTCCCACTCCGGCGCGCAGGGCCCCACGTACGACCAGCTCTACGCGGAGGCCCGGCGCCGAGGCGTCCACGGGCGGTCGGACATGAACAAGGCGCAGCTGAAGCGCGCCCTGGGCGACTGAGGCCGGCCGGTTCCGGTCAGTCGCAGACGAACTGGTTCCCCCCGCGGAACAGCTGGGACCGCAGCCGGCCCGGCGGCGCCCCCAGCGCCCGTTCCCGCTGCCGCCGCACCAGGTAGCGCCCGGGCGCTATGCCCGTGGCGCCGTGCTCCGGGTGGATCAGGTAGGCGATCGCGGTCGCCTCCAGCGCCCCGATCGCCAGCCCGGTCGGGTCCGTGACGTCGTCCGTCCAGCGGCACTGCTGCGGATCGGCGACCAGCGTGTGCGGGTTCCCGCCCGCCGTGCTGCGCAGCAGCTCGATCCCCTCGGGCGGTACGTCCTGCCACCTCGGATGGGGGGACCAGCTGCGCCCCAGACCCACATGTCCCAGCATCCCCATCGGCACCAGCAGCAGGTCGCCCTGCGCCTGCATCCCGTCGACCACCGGAACCGCCACCTCGCGCGCGAGGTGCTCCAGCACGTCGAGCCCGGTCCGTTCCGTCAGTTCCCCGAGCGTCACCATGCGCATCACCATTCCCCTCTCGTCATGAACCGTCATGTCCTGCGCACGAGTTGTGCGTACTGCTGCCCGCTCACGCCGTACGTCCAGCCGGCCGCGTCGAGCGGATCGTCGAGATGGGCGGGGACCCCGAGCCCGTAGCGCCGCCGCCGGCCGTCCGGCTCCACGGAGCCGTTGACGGTGAGCAGCAGCCGCCCGGGCCGCCCCCACGCCCCGGCCGGTACGTCGTACAGGCTCAGCCGGAACCCGGGATTGCCGGGATCGTCGGCCGTCCCGACGAGTTCCAGCCCGGCCTGCTCGACGTACGCTCCCCAGCCGATGCGCTCGATGGCGCTGCGCCGCACCTCGATGTTGGCCTCGGCGTGGATCCGCTCGACGGTCGGCCCGGTCACCACCCACTCCGGCACCACGGTCCCGTGCAGCACGTGCACCGTGCTGCCGTCCGCGAACCGCACGGCGGGCCCGTCGTCCCGGTGCAGCCGGATCTCCCCGTACGCCGCCGCGGGAGCCGGCTCCGTGCGCACGGCGGTGGGCCGCTCGGCCATCACGCACCGGCCCGGCGCCGCCCACCACCAGCCGGTGGCGCGGGCGAGCCGCGCCCACAAGCGCAGTTCGGCGGCGTCCTGGGCCCGGTACCGGGCGGCCCCGACCCGGGCGCAGACGTCGTAATGGCCGACCCAGTGCGCGTCGTGCTGTCCGTACCAGGTCATCAGTCCGGGCACGGTCCCCACGGAGTGGCGCACGGCGGCCCGGACGGCGTCGGCGACCGAGGCCTTCAGCGCGTCCCCCACGGCGGTGCGCAGCACCCGCTGCACCGGCAATCCGGCGGCCAGCGCCTCCTCGGCCGCGGTGCCGGGCGGCAGCGGTCCGCGGTGCGACCAGGGTGGCGTCCACGGCTCGGCCACGGCCTCGCCCAGCCGGTGGCGCAGAGCGGACTCCATGCGGGCGAGCCGGTCCGGCAACGGCGAGGCGCGGGCGGTCTGCGGCCGATCGGTATACCGCAACGGCCCGCCCCGGAAGCCGGGTTCGTCCCGTACGGCATCGAGGGCGGCGGCGGGGGAGGCCACCCATTCGAAGCGCGGCGGAGCCTCCCCGAGCAGTCGGTAGATCTCCCCGACCGCGTCCTCGGCGTCCGCCCGCTCGGCCGGCCGGGTGCTCAGCCCGTACGCCAGCCACTCGTCCCGCAGCGCGCACGCCTCGCGCACGCGCTCGTACCCGTCTGCGTACTCGTACGCGAACTCCCGGGCGCTCACAGGCGCCCGGCGGAGCCCGCCTTTCCATCTACGAAGGTCATGCGGGGGAGCGTGCCAGCCGCCGTGCCCCGCATCAACTCCTTTTCCGCCGGAGCGGGTCCGCCGGGGCGTGTCCCCCAGGGCGGATCCGCCCGGCGGGCCGGCTCATCCCCTCAGCGGGCTCTCGGAGTCACGCAGCGCCGGGGTCGCCCGGCCGCTCAGCACCCCGAGGATCTCCGCGCAGATGGCCAGGGCCGTCTCGGGGGGCGTCTTCGCCCCCAGGTCCAGCCCGATCGGCCCGTGCACCAGGGCCAGGCGGGCCTCGCTCACCCCGGCGGCGACCAGTCCTTCCCGGCGCCGCGTCGTGGTCCGCCGCGACCCCAGCGCCCCGACGTAGGGGATCCGCAGCTCCAGCGCCTTGCGCAGCGTCGGGACGTCGAAGTCCGGCTCATGGCTGAGCATGACCAGGCAGGCGGCGTCCCGGTGGTCCGCGAGCACCTTCGCGGCGTCCGCCGCGGAGTCCACCAGCCGCGTGTCCCAGCCCAGCAGGGCGGCCTGCCGCTCGATGATCCCGGCGAGCTCGCCGCCGCCGCCGATGACCACGTACGGGGCCGACGGGTACGCCTCGACGAGCACCAGCCCGGTCTCCCCGTACAGCGCGTCCCGCCCGGGCCGCCGGGTGCCCAGCAGCTCCCCGGCCCGCCGTCCGGCATCGTCGCGCGGGGTGTCCGTGGCCCGTACGACCTCACTGACGGCCCTGTCGGCCGCCTCGTTCAACCGGGTCACCAGCGCCACCCCGGCCCCCTCGCCGAGCAGCTCCCACCACTCGGCCGGGATCGCCGTCAGCGGCTGCAGCAGCACCTCGGCCTGCCCGCCGCAGGTCAGCTTCGCCTCCGCGGCCTCCGCCGCGCGCACTGACACCTCGCACACCCGCGCGGTGGTCCCGGCCGCCATGGCCCCTGCCTCGGCGGCGAGCTCGGCGTCGAAGACGCCCCGGTACAGGGCCCCGACGCACTCCCCGCGCGCATCCACGAGCAGCGCCCCGGCCGGATCCCGCGGTCCGAACCCCTGCTCGGTCACGGGCCGGGCCAGATACCCCGCCCGCCCCTCGGCCAGCCACTGCCGCGCCGTCTCCACCAGCTCACGCATTCGCGCCGCCCCATCCCTATGCGAGCTCACTCCCCGCAAAGTGCCAGGTCAACGGCACTATGCGGCCTCATCACCCACCCTACGCACGCTCCCCACCCCCACCCACCCCCCAAACCCACAGACCCACCCCCACCCCCTCGTACGGACCACCGGAACCGCAGCACCGGGGCTCGGGCGGACCGAGCCCGCAGGACCGGTGACCTGGCTGGACGGTTCCGCCTCCCGGGGGCGGCGGACTCGGGCAACATGGGCGAACAGCTCGATCAGCGCCGCCCCCGCGCCCCCGCAAGGAGCCGCCGTGAGTGACCAGCCCCACCCCTCCCTCCGCGACCTGGTGCTCGGCCGCCTCGCCGTGTCCGGGCTGGACTCCGCGGCGCGGGACCTGGTGGCCGAACTGCTGCCCGAGCCGCGGGCCAGAAGTGCCGGGCGGGCAGGGCCGGTCTACCTGCGGTCGATCTCGGCGGCCGGCTGGCGCGGCATCGGACCGGCCACCACGCTGGAGCTCACACCGGGCCCCGGCCTCACCGTGGTCGCAGGCCGCAACGGTTCGGGGAAGTCGAGCTTCGCCGAGGCCGCCGAGATGGTGCTCACCGGAGACAACTTCCGCTGGCAGGACCGCACTCAGGTCTGGAAGCAGGGCTGGCGCAACCTGCACGACCACAGCGCTCCGCAGGTGTCGGTGCGGCTCTGCCTCGACGGCGAGAGCGATCCGCTGACCGTCCACAGGAGTTGGCACGGGGACGGCTTGGACGACTCCCGTACGGTCGTCCACCGGCCCGGCGGCCCCGAACAGGACCCGCGCGAGGTCATCGACGCCGAGGACCTGGCCCTCTACCGGCCGTTCCTCTCGTACAGCGAGCTCGGCGCGATGATCAACGGGCGGATGAGCGCCCTGCACGACGCGCTCGCGCAGATCCTCGGCCTGGACCTGCTCGGCGACGCCGACAACGAAGCCCGCGCCCGCGCGAAGAAACTCACCGACACCGTCACGGGAGCCGGAGACCTGGTCCGCGCCGTGAGCGCCGAACTGTCGGAGTCGGACGACCCGCGGGCCGCCGAGGCCCTGGCGGCGCTGGGCGGACGCCTGCCGGACCTCGACCGGTTACGCGGGCTGCTCAAGGGCCAGGTGGCGACCGACGGCGCCGAGCTCGCCCGCCTGCGCCGCCTCGCCGCCCTCGAAGGACCCGACCCGCGCGAGGCCGCGGCCGCGGCCGCCCGGCTCCGGGAGGCCGCCGCCGTTGCCGAGGACGCGCGTTTCACCACCGCCGAAGACGCCCGACAGCTGATCGGACTGCTGGAGCGCGCCCTGGACCACCGCCGCCGCCACCCGCGGTCCGCCGACTGCCCCGTGTGCGGCGGCGAAAGCCGCCTCGACGAGGACTGGGCCGAGCACGCCCGGGAACAGGTCGAACGGCTCCGGCGGGAGGCGGCCGAGGCGCAGACGGCACGCGCGGACCTGGCGGCCGCGGTGCGAGCCGTACACGACCTCGTCCAGCCGGTCCCGGGCCGGCTCCAGGGCGACGCTTCGCAGCTCACCTCCCTCTGGTCCGAGTGGGCCGCCTGCCGGGGAGTCGCCGATCCACATGAACTCGCGGACCGGACCGAGCGCGTGGTGGCCGCGCTGGCCGAGGCCTGCCGACAGCTGAGCGAGGAGGCCGCGGACCGGATCGCGGAGCAGGACGGCCGGTGGCAGCCCCTCGCCCTGCGCCTCGCCGAATGCCTCCGCGAGGCCGAGCGGGCGGAGGCCGCCCGTCCGCTCGTCAAACAGATCAAGGACGGCCGCGCGTGGCTGAGGAAGGTCACCGACGAACTGCGCGAGGAACGGCTGCGGCCCTTCGCCGACCAGTCGCAGACCATCTGGAAACTGCTGTGCGAACGCAGCAGCGTCTCGCTCGGCCCGATCAGCCTCGCGGGCACCGCCAACGCGCGCAAGGTCGTCCTCGACGCCTCCGTGGACACGATCGACGCGCCCGCCTTCGGCGTGATGAGCCAGGGCGAACTCCACTCGCTCGCGCTCTCCCTGTTCCTCCCGCGCGCCACGCACCGCGGCAGCCCCTTCGGCTTCCTGGTGATCGACGACCCCGTACAGTCCATGGACCCGGAGAAGGTCGAAGGGCTCGCCCGCGTCCTCCACCTCCACTCCCAGCAACGCCAAGTGGTCGTCTTCACCCACGACACCCGCCTCCAGCAGGCCATCCACCGGCTGCGCGTCCCCGCGACGATCATGCAGGTCTCCCGTCAGACCGACTCCGTCGTACGGGTCACCCGGACCGACGACCCCGTCACCCTCGCGCTCGGCGAGGCCCGAGCCGTGGCCGGTGACCGCAACGTGCCACAGGACGTCGCCGACCGGGTGCTGCCCCAGATGTGCCGGGGAGCGCTGGAAGCGGCGTACCTGGAGCCCGCACGGCGCCGGCTGCGCGCCGACGGCCACGGCCACGACGACATCGAGGCGAGGATCGGCAGGACGCACAAGCTCACCGAGCTGGCCGCGCTCGCCTTCTACGACAGCGCGATGGCACCGGCCGAGGTGCTCGCCGCGATCGCCCAGGACCACGGGCCGTGGGCGCGCACCCTGATCGAGCGGTGCAACGCGGGTGCCCACCAGGCTCCCGCCCCGTCCGTCGCCCCCAAGGACCTGGTCCGGGAGACCGAGCGGCTCGCCAGGGCGGTGCAGCGCCGGTGACCCGGTCCCCCCGCGACCTCGTGGCCGCCGCCGACCGCCTGCTCACGCCGCCGCCCGGCACCATGACCACGCTCACGCCGGGACTGCGCGCCCGCGCCGCGGCCGCTCTGCTGCGCCTCGCCCTGGACGAGGCCATGGACGACTTCTGGCGGAGCGTCAGCCCGCGCATGGTCCACAGCAGGGGCCGGACCAAGGCCCTCTGCCTGGACTGGTACGTGAGCCCCTCGGTGGCCCGCCAGTGGTACGCCGTCTGGTCGGCCCTCAGCGCCGCCTGCCACCACCACACCTACGAACTGCCGCCCACGCCAGCCGAGGTGCGGGCCTGGCACGCGGACGTCACGGAACTCCTGCGATCCATGCCGCCCACTCCCGCTCCCAGCAGGCCGTGACCCCCGTACGGAAGGAACCGCGCCACGTGGACACCCGCCGCTACCGCATGGTCGTCACCAGCGGACTCGACTACGTAGGAACCGGAGCCCAGGTCGACGACCGGCTGCGGAGCTGGCTGAAGGAGCCGCCGAAGACGTACGACATCGACGCGTTCGCCGAAGGGCGCAACGAGATAGCCCGCGGTGTGACCCTCGACCACGACTCCGCGACCGGGACGTCAGGAGCCTACGGACGCTGGCGGCTCCG
Source organism: Streptomyces sp. NBC_00190 (assembly GCF_036203305.1). GTDB lineage: Bacteria > Actinomycetota > Actinomycetes > Streptomycetales > Streptomycetaceae > Streptomyces. Next base: position 5,325,785 of record NZ_CP108131.1, read on the forward strand.
CGAGACCACCCCCGACGGCACCTGGCAGACGACCGTGGTGATCCGCCAGACCGGAGCCGGACCGACCTGGGTCCAGCTGGACGTGGAACACCTCCCCGACGACCCCGACGCGCTCCCCGTACCGGCCAAGACCCCCCGGCTCGCCGGAAGCCTGCTCGACGTGCTCCGGGCGCGCGACGGGCTCGCCGACGTGACGCGGATGCCGCAGGTCATCGAGGTCGACGACGTCGACTGCGTCATAGACGAGCTGTGCGACGACCGGCGGCGCCTGCCCGTCGTCGTGGCCAGCACCCCGTACGGCGTGGACTTCGACGCCTGGCTGGAACGCACCCTGGACCCGCTCGTCCGCCCCCTGGCCGGCCTGGCCATCCTCTACGTCCTCGCGCCCGAGGCCGAGCCGCACTTCAACCGGGCCCTGGAATACCACCAGGTCTTCGCCGGCGGGATCCGCACCTACCTGCCGGGAGTGGACCCGGCCTGGGCGGCCGACGGCCAGCGCCACCGCGTGATGTCCCGCAGGGCCGTCATCGAGAGCCCGCAGCGGGCCCGCCGCCTCCTCGCCCAGCTCCCGCAGAGTCTGGCGACGCACGCCCCGCTGCCGACGGAACTCGACTCCGTCCCCGTCCTGCGCGCCCGGACCAAGGAAGGCGTCGGGACGTCCGAGCTGCAGCGGCTGAGGGACGAGAACCACGCCCTCTTCGAAATCCTGGAGGAGGCGGGACGCGAGCAGAGGGTCCGGGCGGACGAGATCCGTGACCTGAAGCAGGAACTGCAGCAGGCACGGCGGGGCGAGTCGATGCTGGCCGTCGAGTACGACGATCAGTACCGGGAGCTGCAGGGCGCCAAGGCCCAGGTGCGGGTGCTCCAGAACCGGCTCCTCGTGCTCAACGCCGGCGAGGCCGCGTACACACCGGCCGAGCCCGGCCCCGTGGAACCCGCGTCGTTCGCCGAGATCCTCGGCCGGATCGACGCGATGCCCCACGTCCACTTCACCGGTGCCCGCAAGGTCACCCTGGAACTCGACGACCAGGCCTACGGCTCGTCCTGGGGGCGCATGACCTGGGACGCCCTGCTGGCACTCCGGGACTACGCCGACGCCGCGGCCGGCGGGGAGACCTCGCGGGACTTCAAGCAGTGGTGCGAGGACGCGCCCGACGGCATGCACGCCATCTCGCCGCGGAAGATCGTGCGGGACGAGTCGAAGTCGGTGAAGACCAAGACCGACTGGCGCAGGGAACGGACCTTCCCCGTGCCGGTGGACGTCGACCCCACCCGCAAGGTCTTCATGGGCGCGCACATCAGGATCGGCGGCGGCAACACGGTCGCCCCGCGCCTGCACTACTACGACGCTTCCTGCGCCACCCACGGCATCTTCATCGGCTACATAGGCCCGCACCTCACGAACACCCTCACGTGACGGAGCTCCCGCGTCCCGAAGGGACGCGGGAACAGCGGCAGTTCCGGCAGACCCACCCCACCGGGCCATTGCCCGGATACGCGAAGACCCCGTCTCAGCGAACTCGCTGATGGCGGGGTCTTTGGGCACTTCCTGAGAAGTGCCCCCGGCAGGATTCGAACCTGCGCACACGGCTCCGGAGGCAGTGTCTACGGGACCATCGAAATACCATCTGACCTGCGATTCCTCGGAATCGGCTCCCCAGAAGACCGATCTCTATCGCATACCGTGCAGTGGTGCCCGCAGGCACCCTGTCAGACCCTCCACATACACTCCTTGGCCATGGCCAAGGGACTGATCTCGCGGGACGACATCCTCAAAACGCTGGAGGAGTACGACGCCTTGGGGCGCGACACCTTCCTCGACCGGTACGGCTACCGGGAGGCCAGCACCTACCTGCTGGTGCACGAAGACAAGGAGTACGACTCCAAGGCCATCGCTGGCGTTGCCCACAAGCACCAGCACGGCGGACCGCTCACGTGGCAGCAGTTCAACGGTGGCCTCGGCGAGGCGGTGGACTGGCTCAAGCGTGAGGGCTTCAAGGTCGTCGTCTCTCGCAATCCGAAGTGGACGAGGGACGAGCTGATCCTTGCCTGCGACTTGGTCGTGCGGAACGGGTGGGAGGGCCTCGCCGCGGAAGACCCTCGCATCGCAGAGCTCTCCGACCTCCTACAGGTCCTCGCCGCCTATCCCGTGGAAGAGCGGGCCGCCACCTACCGCAACCGCAACGGAGCGGCCCGGAAGACCTACGACATCGCGACGCATCACCCCGACTACACCGGGAAGCGCACGAACGGCGGCCGGCTGGACCTTGTCGTCCTCCAGGACTTCCTTGACCGGCCGGCCGAGATGGCCCAGGCCGCCCAGCTGCTCCGCGAAGGCCTGAAGGCCGGGACTCTTGAGACCGTCTTGGCCGAGGACGATGACGATGCCGAGGACGAAGCCAGCGCCCCTGAGGGACGCGTGCTGTACCGACGACACCGCACCCGTGAGCGCAACAAGGGGCTTCGAAAGAAGAAGATCGCCGCGGTCCTGAAAGCTGGCGGAAACCTCGCCTGCGAGGCATGCGGCTTCGACTTCGCACTGGTCTACGGCGAGCGCGGCGAGGGCTACATCGAGTGCCACCACGTAGTCCCGCTGCACGAGGCGGGCGAGGGGACGACGAAGCTCTCAGACCTGGCACTCATCTGCTCGAACTGCCACCGCATGATCCACCGCAGCGCACCATGGCCTACGCCTGCCGGGCTGCGCGACCTCGTTCAACGGCAGGTGACAAGTGGGGTGACCACCATGCCCCGCCCGAGGCTTGCAGACCGGTCGGTTACAGGCGTGCGGTAGCCACACCACTCGCCCGCCATCTGTTGCGGAGAAAGTCATACGGCTCGTCGACCACCTGCAGACTCCTTGAGCCCCCAGCGGACCAGGCTCAAGCCGTCCGCTGTTGGTCGTTGGTGGTGACCTCGGGCCACCTCTCGACGGCCCGAGGCCGACTCAGGATCAACCGCCTCGTCGGCGGATCCTTGGTAACGCGGCAAGCCTCTTGGGCGGTCTGCGTCAGAGCATCAAGGCTCGGCCTTCCTCGCCGACTTGGCCGGTTCCAACGAACCGGTGACATGCCCCGGTAAGCACCTTAAGATCGCCTCTGCCGCCACTGGGAGGAATCGAGCGTGAACACCGACAATACGGTCAAGGGCCCGGCAGGGAACGACGAGACAGAGGTGTTGGACCCGGAACTTGACGAAGACGAAGTAGTACTGGGCCCGCCGTCCGCTGAGGAGTCACTCCGGTACTTTGGGGTCGACTTTGATGTGGAAGGGCTCGTTCGGCGCTTCGAGAGAAAAGAACTAATCGTACCTCGATTTGATCCTGAGGAGCCGGAGAATCAAGGCACCGGATACTCTGGATTTCAGCGGGGTTTCGTCTGGGGGAAGCGCCAGATGGATCGTTTTATTGAGTCCATCTTGCTCGGCTATCCGGTTCCTGGGATATTTCTTGTCGAGTTGAAGAGTCGTCAGTATCTTGTCCTGGATGGACAGCAGCGACTCACGACACTTCGAGATTTCTTCAAGGGTGAGGTTGTCACGGAAAAGGGTGCGCGTGAATTCATTCTTGAATATGCTGCGCCGCCGTTCAAGGGGAAAACCTACGAGACTCTAGAGCCTGCGGATCAGCGCGTGCTGAATAATGCCCTGATCCAGGCTACCGTTACGTTGCCGATCGGCGATTCGGGGAAGCTGGCAATCTACACGCTATTTGAGCGCATTAATAGTGGCGGAACCCAGCTCAAGGACCAGCAGATTCGCGTAGCCATCTTTCCAGGGCGAGCGACTCAGCTGGTGCGGTCCATGAATCTCGACGCTAATTGGAGGAAGCTTTTTGGTCCCAAGCATCGAGACCTGCGAGATCAGGAACTGATTCTCCGGTACTTGGCTCTAAAGCGAGTAGCTGTTGCAATGGAGCAGGAAGATGACTCGGCCGCCACTACCTTCAAGCCGCCGATGGCAAGCTTCATGTCTGCGTACCTTGGCGACAATGAAGAGATGTCGGAAACGGATCGCGAGCGGGAGGTGGGCGAATTTCAGTCGGCTTGCGCCCTGCTTGTTGAGGCGGCAGGGGATCTCGCGCTACGGCGTAACAATGTGATCAACGCAGCGCGGGCTGATTCCATCCTTACGGGCCTGACTCTCGCCATCCGAAAGGATCCTTCGATTGGCGCGGCCCGCGTTCGCTCCGCTTTGGCCATGCTGGAAGGTGATGCGTCCTATCTTGAGAGCACCCAGAAGAGCACTTCGCACCGAGCTAGCGTGAAGAATAGGCTAAGCGCAGCACTCAAGGCATTTACGGGGTCGTAAATGCCGACCGATAGGCGAAGCGCGCGCGTAGAGATTCACAGGATGAAGTCCTCTCTGGACTCAACGTACGATCGCTATCGCGAATCGATTCTGGACGTTCCTATTGCGGTACAACAGGACCTTCATCTGTACATGTGTGTGAGGCTCTCCGGTTACCTTGAGCAGCTCCTCCATCAGGCAATCAGTGCATACGTGTCAGATTCTGTCGGAGGGGCGGCGGCGCGGAGTTTCGCACTGTCATGGTTCAGGAATGCGCCGAACCTGAGCCCTAAGGCGTTGGAGGATCTGATCGGGCGCTTTGGTGAGATCTGGAGCGGCGAGCTCAAAGACTTGCTTGACGTGGGGAATAAGCGCGATTCCCTAGGTACTCTCATTAAGATCCGCAATGATACGGCCCATGGGAAGAGCTATGCAGGGCGGCTCGCCAATGTGAGTTCTTATAAGGAACTTGTGGACGATCTGCATGGCTGGGTGATGGCTCGCATGATCGACTAGCTCGTCCTGATGCAAGTGCAGCGCTCAGGCACAGAGTCGTGGGAGCGGGTTGGCCGTGTCCTGCCAGGGTTGAGGTCGAGCATGATCAGGGAACGTACGCTGCCCGGCAACTCGGTCAGCTCTTAAACCTGGCCGCAATGTGATCGAGTGGCACCCCTGGTCTTGTTGCTGGCGGTCGACAGTGGTCGTGGGCCGCCTGGGGACAGCCCCAGGATCGGCCCTCTTTTGCCAGGGCGACGACGTGCGAAGCTGGAGCGCGCGGACGCCGGCAGGCGCCATCGCGCATGAGGCGGAAGAAGGAGGAAGGCGTGTCGAACCCGAGCCCGCGCGGGACGTACTTGACGATTGCGGAGGCCCTGCGGGCGAGGATCGCAGAGGGGATCTACCCGGATGGCCTTCCCTCCGAGGCTGAGATCGGGAGAGAGTTCGGCGTGGCACGCACGACCGTCCGCCGCGCTCTTCGCGCGCTGGAGGAAGCTGGCGATGTGGCCACCGTCGCCGGGGTTGGCCGACGGGTTGCTGGCGGCTCACAGGTCGCGCCGTACAAGCGGATCATGGCAGACCTGTTGGACCGCATCCTGACAGGCGAACTGCCCGCCGGTGCTCGCCTCCCCAGCGAGGCTGAACTCTCCGATTCGTACGGAGTCTCGCGGGGTACTGTCCGTCGCGCCGTACACGAACTGGAAGCCGCGGGGCACGTTCAAGCACGGCACGGAGTCGGGCGGTTCGTGAGCCCGACGTCCTGAACCTCGACAGCTGGGGAGGCACTCGCATGCGATTGGCCAAGTGGGCTCACGACCTCGCGGAGTCCTTGCTAGCCGAAAGCCTGCCAAAGCGGTGGGCTCATTCACAGCGCGTCTACTCGCAGGCCCTGACGCTAGCCCCGGCTCTGGGCGAGGATGCGGAGCTGTTGGCGGCGGCGGCCATCGCGCACGACGTCGGGTACGCGCGGGCGGCAGTCGACACTGGGCAACACATGATCGACGGGGCGCGCTACCTGCGTGATGTGGTGGGTGCCGACCCTCGGCTGTGCAGTGTCGTGGCCTTCCACACATCTTCACCGTGGGAGGCCTCCGAGCTGGGACTGAGCGAGGCCCTGGCGGAGTTCGGTCCCGCAGAGCCTGATCTGGTGGACGCGATCACCTACTGCGACCTGACCAGCAGCCCCGTGGGCGCGCTCGTGGATCCAGCGGATCGGTTGACCGAGGTTCTGGACCGGTACGGCCCCGATCACGTCGTGTTCCGGGCCGTGTCCGCGGCTCGACCGGAGCTGCTGTCCCGGGTGGCCCGCGTGCGCCAACGCAGCTTCGAGACAGAGCGGTCCAAGCTCAGCTGATCCGGGGAACCGGTGAGCCACGGAAGCCTTCGACGAGCCGCCGACGCGTGGTGGGCGATACGTCTAGAGACTCGATTTCCGCCCCGGGGACCCACCGCACCTCTAGGGATTCCGAACTTACCTTGATCTCGCCGCTGACCGGTCGAGCGCGGAAGCAGAGCGAGAACTCTTGCCGCACCTCACCGTCCGCGAACGCGATGACGTGCCCTGGGTCGGTGAAAATTCCCACCAGGCCGACGACTTCGACCAGAATCCCGGTTTCCTCCAGAACCTCTCGGACCACCGTTCCCGTGATGTTTTCCCCAAGCTCCTGGATACCCCCCGGCATGCCCCAACGTCCGTTGTCCGATCGCCGTTCCAGCAGCACATCGCCCGCATCGTTGACGATGAACGCCGTCACCGCAGGCACGATGCTGTTGGCTTTCGGCGCGTTGGGATCGTTGAAGTAGTCAGTGCGGCGACTCATGCTCACCTTTCGATGGGGACAGCTTCGGACCAGACCTTCTCGAAGCTCTGCTGATACGTGGAGACCAGCTCAGCACCCGCGACCTTGCGCAGGTGGAGAACCGGCGTCAGGGGTGCACTCACCCCGTACACCTGTGTGTTCACCAGCCACTCGTCATCCGACCGGTAGAGCGAGTTGTGCAGAGTCGACCGGTGAAGACGGAACTCGATCCCCGAAACCGAATAGAGGGGGCGATAGAGTTTCATTACCTCTCGAACCTTGTAGGCCACCCCCTCGCCGATTTCCTCCTCCTCGCCTCGGCGCCGGATCTCTGGACTTTCCGGGTCGCCGAGCAGGATGCGGGCCCGAACACCGCCAGCCGCTTTCGACCTGAGTAACTGTGCCCAGCGAGGATTCTCGGCGAGGAAGACACCCGCGTGTACCAGTACGCCAATCTCGCGTTCGGCCCGCCCGAACAGCTGGAGCCATAGGTCCGCCGGCACGTAGGAGCGATGCGGATAGACCTTCAGGACCTCGGCATCAGCAGCGTCCTTACGCTGCCCGTCCGGCAGGCCGTCCGGCCAGAGATACCCCTCGTCTTCCCGCAGGAAGGCGGAGATGGCAAGGCGGTGTCGTCGGTACGGCGCTCGCCCCTTGGTGATCCAGCGCTCCACCGTCTTGGGGTCGACGCCAAGGTGCTCCGCCAGGGATTCCGCCGTGACGCCTTGCGTCAGCATCGCGGACCTTAACCGCTCGTTCGCCATCCAACCCCCAGGGACGTCCAGGGACGTATCCGCCCGCCAGAACGCTACCGAGGACGTCCCAAGTCGTCCAGGGACGTGGTGACTTCGTCCCGCCCTTCGGCGGCACTCTGGTGACACATCGCAAGGCGGACCGGCTGAGGCGCAGAGCTTGACAGCCTCAACCAGAACCGCCAATGTGAGATACACGTTCAAGCATGTATCTCATGCTTCGAGTGCGGCTACTTCGCGCTGACCTGCATGGATGCCTGCTACGAGCGGTGTATGCGAAGCAAGGGGCCCGGAACTGCGTGGGCCCACAGCTGAGGGCGGGGACGCTGCAATCCCGCTAAAGGCCAGGGGATAGGGCGAGCAGTTGGCGCCTGACTGGCGAGGTGGCCCGGCGACCGCGAGCAACGGCCGGAGGGTGGGGACGTGGTCCCCCTTGCAGTGCACATCCCAGATGGATCCGTAGGAGGAGGAACAGTGATCCGCTTAAGACTTTGGGCCCCGTTCGCGCTGGACCGGCGCGGGTGGGTGAGCCTTTCGCGTCATCCCCTGAGTCGCCGCTTCAGCGCACCGGGATAGCCGGTGATTCGCGCTTCAGGGCCCGCAGCTTCGTGCTGCGGCCGGTTGCCTCCTCCGCCCGTCCGGCGTACACCGCGCCGTACGGGCGGGGTTGCAGGGAGCCGTGTTCATCCGCTCCACCCCCAACGATGTACAGCCCCCGGCGTTCGAGCGCCGGGGGTTGCTGTTCGGGCCCGTTCCTGTGTGAGAGGAGCAAGACCCAATGAAGTTCATCGGTGCTGTTCAGGCGGTTGTTACCGCTGACGAGTTCGACCGTGAGCCGACGGCCGCGGAGCTGGACGCGATCGAGTGCGAGATGCCCGTCATCACGGCGGAGGTCGAGTTGCTCGACGCCGAGATCGTGACGCTCGACCGGACGCCGTCGGAGCTGGATGAGCGGCGGATCCGGCGGGCCCGCCGGAGGGTGCTGACGGAGCGGGTCGCGCTGGCAAACCGGCTGGTTTCGGGTTCGCCGGAGGTGGCCTGATGTTCCGGGCCCAGATGACGAACAGCGGCGACAGCTGGTGCCTATACGTGGTGCTCCTCGGCGTGGAGCACTGGCCGCAGCGCGTGTGGCCGAGCGGCCACGGCGTGCCCACCCTCGTCGAGCGCGCCCAGGCACTGGCCGACATGGGATACGAGATCGCCCCGGCCGAGTGGTGGTCGTGGGGCGAGTACGGCACAGACCCGGTCGACCCGGCCGGGCACGCAGCGCTCTACGCCTCCGTCCAGGTCATCCGCGTGAGCCTGGTGGCGAGCCGGTGACGGCGCGCACTCCAGCCGAGCAGATCACAGCCCTGCACCGGCTGCTGGGAACCCTGACCCGGGTCCTGGTGGCCGTGGCGGTGGTCGCGCTGGTGTTCACCGCGTCGAACGTGACGATGTTCGCGATCACCCATCACGTCTCGCCGTGGATCGCGTGGCTGCTCGACCCGATGGTCGCGGTCGCCCTCGGAGCGGTCCTCATCTTCGACGGACGCCTCTCCGAGTACGGGCTGTACCCATCGGGCTGGGCCGCGGTGCTGCGCTGGTTCGCCGGTGTGGGCACGTGGGTGATGAACTGCTGGAGTTCGCTGTGGCCTGCCGGGACCGGGTTCGGGATCCCCCGGGACGTGGACCCGGCCGGTCTGGTCCTCCACTCCATCCCCCCGGTCCTCCTGATCGTTCTCGCAGAGGCGATCAACCACTACCGGCACGCGATCCTCGCCAAGATCGCCGAATTGCGGGCCCAGGTGGAAGCCCCGGTGGACGAGGTGGAACCCGAAGAGGCCCCCGAGCGATCCACCCCGGTGCCACCGGATGCTGCGATCCCCGCAGTATCTGCGTCTGTGTTCCGGACGCCGCTGGTCATCTGCGGTGACCGACAGGTGTTCCACCCTGGCTTCCCCCGGACATCCACCCCGGTCCCCCCGGCGCAGCCGGAGCCGGAGCGGCTGTCGGCTGGTGAGGCCGCGAACGTGATCCGAGCGTGCTGGGTGGAGGGGATGTCGATCCCGGAGGCGGCCCGGCTTTCCACCCGTTCCACCTCCTACGTCCACAAGATCTACCAGCGCCTCAACGAGAGCCGTCAGGCCCTTCCGGCGGGGGTGGGCTGATGGCCTCGCTGCCCGTCTACTCCTGGCGGCTGGCCCCGGACGGGCTGGCCACGCGCCGTCAGCTCCGCGCCGCCGGCCTCCGGCCGGGCGGTCAGGACGTCGCCGCGCAGGTGGAGCGGCCCCGCTACCGGCGAGGGCCTCTGATCGCCTTCCTCTACCGGATTGAGCTCGCGCTGCCGGTCCGGCCTATGACCCCGGCGAAGGCTGCCGCCCTCGCGAAGGCGAACACGGCCCGCCGTACGTGCCCCGCCTGCCGCCACGACGCCGGGTACGTCATCCCGGCCTCGCTCGGCACGTGCGTGCCCTGCGCCTACCCCGACGACGTCCAGCGCGCCGCCTGAACCTTCCCTCCGTCTGAAGGAGTTCTGCCGTGTCTCGCCGTACCCGCTCACAGGCCGCGAAGGCGGCCGCGCCCACGACCGTTCACATTCCCCGCCAGCGCGGCCGCGGCCGCCGTCAGGAGATGCCGGTCATCGTCGTCGTCTCCGAACAGCCCACCCTGACCGCCCGCGCCACCTCCGCTACCGGCCGCTGGGTGTGGAAGCACCGCCGGGCCTGGGCCCCCACCGGCTTCGCCGTCGCCGTCCTGGCCGTCGCCGGAATCGTCCACATCTTCGCCCCCTGGGCCGCGTTCATCGCCGCCCCCGCCGGGCTGGCACCGCTGGTAAAGCTCGGGTGGGAGGCCAAGTCCCGCCCAGCCGCCGACCTCACGACGACCGTCTGGCGGATCGCCCTCGCCACCCTCGCCCTGGCCGGGACCACCTGGTTCTCCCTGGCCCTGTGGTTCGGCCCGCTGGGTGGGCCGTTGATGGGGCTGTGGACGTTCACGGCCATCGCCGGACAGGTCATGTGGCTGATCGCCCGCCGTACCTCCACCACCGTCAAGGGGAGCATCTGATGGCCAACACCGCGAACAACGCCGCCGGGGTGCCGCGCCAGCCGCGTGGCAACAGCGGCCAGCAGAACAACGCCGGCACGGGCGGTGGCCGTAGCCGGACGACGAACCGGACCCGGAACTACAACTTCAACATCGGTGGACAGGGCGGATCGGGTGGCGGGCAGGCGCAGGGCCGTGGCGGTCCGCAGGGCGGGCAGCGCGGCTTCGCCGGGCGGGGCCAGGGCGCCCGGCACGGCGCCTACAGCCCCCTCGCTGACCCGGAGTTCTTCTCCAACGTCGACATCCGCAACTACTGCGACAACGGCCGCGCGGTGTTCCTGCAGATGTCGTTCGAACTGGCCAACGCCGCCGAGATGCTCAACGCCGTCCTGAAGGAAATCCCCGATCCCGAGGGCCGCCCCTTCGGCTCCCGGGCCCGGGCCCGGCGGGTCTCCAAGCGGCTGAAGAAGGCCGCCGAGGACGCGCTCGGCTCCGCGAAGAACATGGCCGCCACCTACGCGGCGTTCCAGCGCGAGTTCGACCCCGAACTCGCCCCGTACCAGGCACGTCGCCCGCGTCAGGGCGGCCGCCGCTTCGACTTCAATTCCTAACCCGCACCCGACCTGTAAGGAGGTCAGGCCATGTCCCGAACACAGACCGAGGAGCAGCAGTACGACGTGCAGCTGCGCAACGCCCAGGGCGACGGGGGCGGGGTCGGCGAGTACCTGCTGCACCGTGCGAAGCCGCACCTTCCCCCGTGGCTTGCCGGGGTCGGCACGGGCCTGGCCTCCCTGCCCGCCCACTACTTCTGGAACGGCGAGGCCGGTGTCACGGCCGGCCTCACCCTCGCCTCCGTCGCACTGACGGGCCTGACGTGGTGGGCCGGACGCAACACCACCCAGCAGCGGCGCCTCCACTCCGCCGTCACCGTCGCCGCCGCATCCACGTGGTTCACGGCGGCCTCGATCGCAGGGCCGTCAGCGGGGCCGCTGGGGGAGCTGTACTTCATCGGCGCACCCGCGCTCGCGTTGTCGTGGAACATCCGGCAGATCCTGCGCCGCAACGTCGACGGAGGCGGAACCACAGACGGCGGGTTCCTGGAGAAAGTCGGGCTGGCCAAGACCCAGGTGGTGCGCTCGGAAGTCGGCCCCAACAAGGCGTCCTTCGATCTCCAGCTTCCGCGCGGTGAGCTGACCAGCAGCGACGTCTCGAAGAACCTGGAGCGCATCGCCGGAGCCCTGGATGTTCCCAAGACCGCGGTCCGGATGATGGAGAGCGCGGACTCGGCGTCCCGGGTCACGCTCACCGTGGTGCCGCTGGACCTGCTCAAGAACACCGTGCCGTGCCCCGGGCCGTCCCACCCAGGCGGGTCGATCGCGGACCCGGTCGTTGTCGGCATCTACGAGGACGGCACTGAAGCGGTCATCTACTTCCCCGGCGACCCGGCCGCGGCCCGGAATGCGGCGCACTTCCTGGTCATGGGGATGACCGGCTCCGGCAAGAGTGAGGGCGGCCTCACTGCCCTCGCCGAAGTCCTGACCCGCCGGGACGTGATCGTCTGGGCGTCCGACCCCGCGAAGGCGGAACAGACCCTCGGGCCGCTGCTCCCGGCGATCGACTGGGCCGCCCTCGACATGGCCTCCACCAAAGCCATGGTCGAAGCACTCCGCGCTGCCATCCCCGTCCGGACGGCGTGGCTGGCCAAGTACGGCTACAAGCAGTGGGAACCCGCGTGCGCCGAAGTCCAGGCCGACGGAGCCCCCGGCATGCCGTACCTGGTGGCCTGGTTCGAAGAGGCCGCCAAGACGATCCGCGAGATCGACGACGATGTGTTCACCGGCATCGCCCAGGAAGCCCGCTCCGCCGGCGTCTCCCTCGTCGTCTCCATGCAGCGCGCCTCCGGCAACCAAGTCAGCACGGACACCCGCGCCTCCCTCGGATCCTCCTGGTGCCACGGCGTCCGCACCGAAGGCGACGCCCGCTTCGCCCTCGACGACGACGTCCTCGACGCCGGGGCGGCGCCGCACGTGTGGAAGGACAAGAAGCCCGGCTACAGCTACCTCGTCGCCAACGGCGTCCCCGAGACGTTCTGGGCCACCCCGCTCCGCGACTACCTGAGCGGCACCGACTACCTGACCTGGGTAGTCCTCGCCTTCGCCGACACCCGGGCCTCCGTCGACCCCGTCACCGCCGGGGCCGCGGCGCGGACCGTCGACCGGGCCTTCACCGCCCGCACCCGCCACCCCCTGCCCGGCACCGCTGACGAGCCGGAGGACGTCGACATGCACGACGGAGACGACCCGGACGAGGACGACGACTTCGACGAGGAGGAGTACGACGGCCGGGCGCTGGCGGTCGTCGACGAGGACGACGACGAGGGGGAGTTCGTGGACCCGGAAGAGGAGCTGCCGGAAGTCGAGCACGTCGTCGAGTTCGCCCAGCGTCCCCCGGACGTCCCTCAGGTCAAGCTCACCGCCGCGGAAGCCCGGGCGGCAATGGAAGAGATCTTGGAGGAGTTCGAGGACGAGGGCCTCGACATGGTCGGCCCGGCGGACTTCATGGCCCACTGCGACCGCCACGGCCGCTCCCGTTCCTGGGTCTCCGGACAGGTCGCCGCGTTCGTCATGGCGGGTCGTCTCGCCGAGACGAACGAGGTCGGCCGCTACCGGATCGTGCCGTACCGGGTGGCGGCCTGACGCGTCAGACGCGTCTGACACCCCTGACAGCCAGAAGTCCCGAAACACAGGTCATACGTGCGCGCGAGGGGTGTCAGACGGGTGTCTGACGCGTCTGACACCCCCACCCGACACCTGTCCAGACACCCCTGACACCCAGCCCTGACGGGGCCCGAGCCACACCGGCGCGGGCCCCGTCCCTCTTCCCCGGAGGCTGCCGTGACCCACCACCCCACCCACCCGACCACCCCCGCGCCCCTCCGCTACGGGGACGCGATCCTCTACCCGCCGGCCGTCCCCGAGCCGCGGATGCTGCCCGCCGAGATACCCCCCGGCGTCCAGCTCGTCACCCTTCCCGACGGAACCCGCACCCTCGCCTACACCCCCATCCCCGAGACCCCGCCCGTCCAGCGGATCCCCGCGTGGGCCAAGACGACCGCGCTCCTCGCCCCGACCGTCGGCGGTGGCATCGCGGCCGCCTCGGCAGGGCTCGCCTACGCCGCCCCGGGACTGATCGCCCTGACCGAAGCCCTCTGGGCCACCGTCGCCCTCATCGCCGCCGGATCCGTCGCCGTCCTGGCCCGGCCCCGCCGAGGCGCCAGCCGCCCGACCACGCACATCACCCAGCACGTCACCGCAACCGGCCTCTTCGGCCGCGCCCACGGAGGCATCCACGACCGCTGAAAGGCCAGCCCTTGAACCAGCACCCGCTGCCCTTGGCCGACCGCATCTACGACGCGATCGCGGTCCTCACCGGCAAGCACACCATCCGCTGCCCGCACCCCGGATGCGGCCTCCACATCCGCTACCGCGCCGTCACCCCCGCCGAGGCCAAGCGACTGATCGACCTGGCCACCGAACACACCCGCCACTAAACGCCGAAGGCGGCCCGCTCTCACGCCAATGAACCGGGCCGCCCTCGTCCAGAACCCAACAGAACTGGAGATACCCAGCATGACCCAGACCCCTGACATCCGGCGAGAGCGCCGACCGCGTCTCCTGGATGCCTTCTGCTGCCAGGGCGGCGCCGGCATGGGCTACCACCGGGCCGGATTCGACGTCACCGGCGTCGACATCACCGCCCAACCCCGGTACCCGCTCGGCTTCCACCAGGACGACGCACTGAACTTCATCTGGAAGTTCGGAGCAGGGTTCGACTTCATCCACGCCTCGCCGCCCTGCCAGCGCTACACCCTCGCCCAGAAGATCCAAGGACGCGACCACCCGGACCTGATCGCTCCCGTCCGCGAAGCCCTCAACTCCACCGGCCGCCCCTGGGCAATCGAGAACGTAGAAGAAGCCGCCCCGGAACTGCGGAACCCCATGGTGATGTGCGCGGCCGTGTTCGGGATGCGCACCTACCGCCACCGCCTCTTCGAGACCGGCGGAGGCTTCACCTTCACCCCGCCCACCCACCAGACGCACTCGGCGCCGCTCACGAAGATGGGCCGCCCCCGCAGGCCTGGGGACTTCGCCCACTACGTCGGGAACTTCTCCGGCGTCGCCGAAGCCCGCAACGACATGGGTGTCACGTGGATGAGCCGCGACGGGATCCGCGAATGCATCCCCCCGGCCTATACCGAATGGATCGGCCGCGCCGCATTGGCCCACATCCGCACACTGGTGGTGGCCGCATGAACGAGGCTCTGCTGAACGCTGCCTTCACCGCCGCTGAGCGGGGCTGGCCCGTCTTCCCCCTCCGCCCTGGCACCAAGGTCCCCGCCCTGCACGGGGAAGCGAAGTGCCCGCGTACCGGGCCGTGCACGGCTGGACACGCGAAGCCCGAGCAGCGCGCCACCACCAACCCTCAGCGGATCCGCTCCGCGTGGGCCGAGGCTCCCTACAACGTGGGGCTGGCGACCGGCCCGGCCGGGCTCGTCGTCGTCGACCTCGACCCTCCCAAACCGTCCGACCCTCCCAGTACCCACAGCGGCGCCGTCATCCTCCTCGCCCTCAGCCGGACAGTCGGCGAGACCATCCCGCGTTCGTACACGGTGGCCACGCCGTCCGGGGGTACCCACCTGTACTTCACCGCCCCCGACGGACCCCCGATGCGCAGCACCCAGGACATCCTCGGACGGCACATCGACACCCGCGCGTGGGGCGGGTACGTCGTCGCCCCAGGCAGCACCACACCGGCCGGCACCTACACCGTCACCGACCCCCGGGACCCGGTCCCGCTCCCGGAATGGCTCCGCGAGCGGCTCACCGCGCCGCCCCGGATTAAGGCCGTCCCCCTCCACCCCTGCGTGGGCCGCAGCGGCGGCCGCCAGGCCGCGTACGCAGATGCAGCCCTGCGCAACGAGGAGACTGCCGTCAGCACGGCGCCGGAGGGGCATCGGAACAAGGCTCTTGTACGGGCCGCGCGCGCTCTGGGGCGGCTGGTTGCGTCCGGCGACCTCGACCGGACGGTGGTAGAAGAGGCTCTTAGCCGGGGGGCGGCATCGGCTGGACTGAAGCCCTACGAGTTCCGGTCCGCCATCACCAGCGCGCTCAACTGGTCCATCCGTAACAACTCCAGCGGTCGGCGGACGGCATGAGCGCCCGCGAACACCCGTCGGCTAACAGCCCTCGATCAGCCGCGGCCGGGATCAGCCTCGCCGAACCGGCTCTCGCCCCGGACGGCAGTGGTGCGCCGAAGGTCGTCGCCGAAGGCGTCCTTTCATCCGTTCGCCCTGACCCACGCAGTGACGACGGGCGCCGCCCCGTGGCCTGGCTGCACATCGTCGCCCCGCCGACGTTCAGCGCCCCGGTACGGGCGCGGTCCTGGTGCGCCTGCGGATACGAGCGGACCGCGATCGGTCGTCCCGCAGTCCTCCAGCTCGTCCAGGCCCACAACCACCACCGCGCCGTCTGCCCGCTGCTCACCCAGCAGGAAGCGAGGAACGCAGCATGACCCCCAGCATCCCGGACGCGCCCACGCCAGTCACACCCGATGGCGCCCAGCTCCTGGACGAGATCGAGCGCTTCCACCGCCGCTTCAACATCTTCCCGATGGAGGCCGCCTACGTCGCCGTGACTCTGTGGGACGCGCACGCCCACCTGCTGGACTGCTTCGACGCCACACCCCGCCTGGCGTTCCTCTCTCCGGAACCCGCTAGCGGCAAAAGCAGGGCCCTGGAGATCGTCGAGACGCTCGCCCCGTACCCGATGGTCGCGGTGAACGCCTCTGCCTCAGCCCTCTTCCGGGCCGTGTCCGGGATGGATGCCCGCCCCACCATCCTGTTCGACGAGATCGATACCGTCTTTGGCCCCAAGGCCGGAGAGAACGAACAGCTCCGGGGCTTCCTCAATGCTGGCCACCGCCGCTCCGGCGTCATGTACCGCTGCGTGGGCGACGGATCCAACCAGCAGGTCCAGGAGTTCCCCTCCTTCTGTGCGGTCGCTGTCGCCGGACTCGGCTCCCTCCCAGACACGATCCTCACCCGGTCCGTCATCGTCCGCATGCGCCGCCGGGCCCCCAATGAGCACGTCGAGCCCTTCCGCCAGCGCTTCAACGAGAAGGAAGGCCACGCGCTTCGCGACCGCCTCGCCGCCTGGGCCGACAGCGTCCGACACGTCGTCGAAGGCTCCTTCCCTCAGATGCCCGAAGGCGTCACCGATCGGCCCGCCGACGTGTGGGAGCCGCTCCTCGCCATCGCCGAGGCCGCCGGCGGGACATGGCCCGAGCGGGCCCGCGCAGCGTGTGCCGAGATGGTCAACGCCCTCGCCGCCGACGACAAAGGCAGCATCGGAATCCGGCTCCTCACCGACCTCCGCGACCAGGTCTTCGGCGACGCGAACAAGGTTCCGACCGTTGTCATCCTCGACCGCCTCAACGCCCTCGAAGACGCGCCTTGGGCGGACATGGGCGGCAAGCCCATCGACTCCCGGGCCCTCTCCCGGATCCTGCGCGAGTACACCACCAGCGGCAACAAGCCCATTGCCGCCCGCCCTGTCCGCACCGGCGCCGGCGTCGTCCGCGGCTACTACGCGGAAGACCTCCACGACGCCTGGACCCGGTACTGCCCTCCCAGGACGTCCGCTACATCCGCTACATCCGCTACGCCACCCCTCGACACCGCCCTGACCAGCGACAACACGTAGCGGACACGCGGAATCCGTCCGCTACACCCGCGCACTACATCCGCTACATCCGCTACACCCTCGTGCTCGTGTAGCGGACCGATCCGCTACACGAGCACCCATCCGCTACATCCAACAGGCCCCTGACCTGCGATGTAGCGGATGTAGCGGATGTAGCGGACCTGACGGAGGGGCCCATCAGGGCCGACCCCGTCACCGAACTCTCCCGTGACGAAGGAGCCTCGCCGTGGCCAAGCCTCGCGACGAAATGCTGACCATCCCGCAGGTGGTCGAAGAGATCGGCGTTCCGCGAGCAACGTTCTACCGCTGGCGCCAGTGCAAAAAGGGCCCCAAGTCCATCAAGCTCCCGAACGGTTCCGTCCGGATCCGCCGGTCCGAGCTGACCCGTTGGCTGGAGATGCGGGAGGAAACCGCGTGACGAACGGCACCGAATCCGGGTCTGAGCAGAACAACGGCTTGGACCCGGAAGGGTTTTCACTCGATGTACGCCTGTGGAATGTGACCAAGGCGCAGAGCAAGACCCGCCCGTATCAGCTCCGCTGGATCGTCGGGGGCAAGGTCAGTAGCAAGACGTTCGCCACCGTGGCGCTTGCGGGGAGCCGCCGTTCCGAATTGTGGTTGGCCATGAAGCGCGGCGAGGCGTTCCGTATCAAGGACGGCCTGCCTGAGTCCGAAGTCCGCGCCGCCACGCAGGTCGCAGAACCCCCGGATGCTCGCGAGGAACTGTCCTGGTTCACGTTCTGCCGTGAGTACTTGGCCATGCGTTGGCCTACGGCTGCTGCAAAAACACGCGAGGGCATCGCGGACGGTCTCGCCGCGGTGACCCTGGCCATGGTGGAGCAGGACAAGCACATGCCCGAGGTGGAGGAACTGCGCCTCGCTCTTCGCTGGGCCGTTGTCCCAGCAAACGCCGACTTGGAGCCGCCGGACGAACTCGAAGATGCCCATGAGTGGCTTTCGACGAAATCACTGCTCGTTTCCGCGTTGGAGGATCCGAAGATTCTGCGAGACGTCCAGTACCGGCTTTCGTTCAAGCTGGACGGCACGCCTGCGGCGGGTGAGACGTCCCGCCGCAGGCGCCGCGCGTTGAACACCGCTGTGGAGTACGCGATCGAGCGCAAGCTCCTGGTCGAGAACCCTCTCGCCGGACTCAAGAAGGTGAAGACCGCGTCGTCGGACCGCGTCGACCCGCGTGTTCTCGTCAACAAGACCCAAGCCGCTCAGTTGCTCGCCGCGGTTTCGTACGTCGGGACGTGGGACCGCAAGAAGGGGCGCCGTCTGGTGGCGTTCTACGCGGTGATGTATTTCGCGGCGCTCCGCCCGAGTGAGGCCGTGGGGCTGCGAAAGTCGGACTGCTACCTCCCTGAGAAAGGATGGGGGACGCTCACCCTCCGGGACACGCACCCCGTGTCGGGCAAGCAGTGGACGGACAGCGGGGAACGCCACGACAAGCGCGGGCTGAAGTCCCGGGAGGCCAAGGACGACCGGCCGGTCCCGATCCCTCCGGCACTGGTTGCCATGCTCCGGGCTCACCTGGAGCAGTTCGGCACGGCCAAGGACGGCCGGCTGTTCACCAACGAGCGGCTCGGTCTCGTCGGCAGCAGCACGTACTGGCGGGTCTGGAAGGACGCCCGAGAGTACGCACTTCCGCCGGACCTCCAGACGTCCATTCTGGGTGGGAGGCCGTATGACCTCCGGCACACCTGCATCACGATGTGGCTGAACGCAGGCGTTCCCGTGGCAGAGGTCGCTCGGCGAGTCGGCAACTCGCCCGAAGTGATCCACCGCGTCTACGAGGGCTGCATCTATGGACAGGAGGACGTTATGAACAAGAAGATCGAGAAGGAACTTGACTGGTCGTGAAGCAGACGTACGCAGAGGCGTAAACAGCCTCGGCTGGAACTCCATGAGTCTCTTGACTTCGCGATCATCCGAGTCCTAAACACCTCCTTTGCTGCCCGGTCGGAGCCGACCGGGCAGCTTACCGAACAGGCGCGGCCTCATTCGGAGGGGTAATTTGTTGTACACGCCCCAATCCGCGGTCGCTCTTGAGCGGAGGTGTGGAGCGATGGCAAACCAAGATCCTCCGGCACCTGACCCTACTCCTGAGGGGGAAGGGCAGGCGCAGCAGCAGGATGCGCGCTGGTGGTTAAGGGAACGCGGTCGCCTATGGGCGGTGCCCCCTCTCTTCGGCATTTCTGAAGCGCGAAGCTGCATGGGTCTCTTTGCTGCGCCGTTCCTGGCGGGCTTTACCCTAACGGCGGCTCTTGTGACGCTTTCGCTGGATGCAAGCAAAGCGCCCTTGCTTAACTGGGCTTTGCTGTCCTTCCTCTTGTCCGCCGTGCTGTTTGTCGGGAGTGTGCACGCGACGCTGTGGGCCCGTTCATACCTGACCACCCCGAAGCAGATGTTGGAGTGGTTCCCTGATGATCTAGGAGTCGACCGTCGCCGGTTTCTGATCGCGGAGCAACGAACCCATGCCGACGGATTTAATCAATGGATCAAGCGGGCAGTCAACGCATACGACGCGGCGGTAATCCTTCTGCTCGTTGGGCTAACGATCGTCGTCGTTCCGCCCGGAAGTCACCCGTCCAAGGTGCGGATCGCAGCTGTTGTCGTGGGTGTCATCGCCTGCGCTACGGAGGCGCTTTGGAGCTTCACGAGCCGATGCGTTCGCCGTCGCGAGAAGACACGCCGAGACAGGGTGAGTCAGGGGCTGCCGAACGAGCCCCGGACCTGGTGGGAGACGATCTTCAGGCCGGAGACTCGTCAGCCGGAGCCGTGAGGGCATACGTGCGAGGCGACGTCTATCGCAGGTCTATCGCGACTGGTGCGTAACAACGACAAAGACCTGGACTCAGTGGGACTGGGTCCAGGTCTTCATGCTTGGCACTCGTGCAGGTCAGCAGCGTGATCATGCTGGTCCGGCTGGAGTGCCCCCGGCAGGATTCGAACCTGCGCACACGGCTCCGGAGGCCGTTGCTCTATCCCCTGAGCTACGGGGGCGCGTCGTTCGCTGTGCGGCGACGGGTTGAACACTACCAGCTTCCGTGGGGTGATCAGGAACCGGTTTGCGGGGGAGAGGGGGTGGGTCGCCCGGAGGGGGTGGAAGTGGCAAAAACGCGGACGCGGGGGCCCGGGCCGACCTACTCTCGAGTTGTGTCAGGCGTCTCGGGCCGGGTGCTTGTTGTCGACGACAACAAGGTCATCCGGCAGTTGATCAAGGTCAATCTCGAGCTGGAGGGCTTCGAGGTCGTGACCGCGAACGATGGTGCCGAGTGTCTGGACGTCGTACACCACGTGTGTCCTGACGTGATCACCCTTGATGTGGTCATGCCCCGGCTGGACGGCTTCGGGACCGCTGCGCAGTTGCGGGCCGATCCGCGGACCAGGGACGTGCCCGTCGCGATCGTGAGCGCCTGTACGCAGCACGAGGTGGAGGCCGGGATCACGGCCGGCGTGGATGCCTTCGTCGCGAAGCCCTTCGAGCCCGCCGAGCTGGTGCGGGTCGTACGGCGGCTGGCCGAGGGGAAGGAGCGGCGCGACGGGCGGAAAGGGGCTCCCGCCGGGAGGGGGAGGGGCTGAT
Source organism: Streptomyces sp. NBC_00190 (assembly GCF_036203305.1). Taxonomy (GTDB): domain Bacteria; phylum Actinomycetota; class Actinomycetes; order Streptomycetales; family Streptomycetaceae; genus Streptomyces. Next base: position 5,346,495 of record NZ_CP108131.1, read on the forward strand.
CCCGTTGCCCGCATTTCACATGGCGAAACCCTTCGCGTGATGGCAGGCCGTCTCCCCTAGGCTGGGTCCCGTGAACCCCGCCGACCTCCCCCGTACCGTCGTACGCGCCGTGCGCTGCGCCGTCGAGGACGGGGAACTGGCCATCGGTGCGGCCGTGCCCGAGCGGGTCGTCGTCGAGCGGACCCGGCCCGGTGGGGTGGGGGACTACGCCACCCCCGTCGCCTTCCAGGTCGCCAAGCGGGCCGGGTGTGCGCCGCACGCCGTGGCGCAGGTGCTCGCCCGTCGGCTCGCGCAGCAGCCCGGGATCGAGCGCGTCGAGGTCACCGGCCCCGGGTTCCTGTGTTTCGTGCTGCCGACGCCCACCGCCCAAGACGTCATCTCGCGGGGGATCGTCGACGACATCGTCATCCGCGATGTGCGGGGAGGGGCCGCTTTCCTCTCGCCCGCCGACGCGGCGGACCCCTCCCTCGAACTGCGGAAGCGGGTCGTGCACGACTGTGTGCTGCGGCTCGTGCGCACCCAGGGCAAGGGTGACGCCGACGGGCTCTCCGTCGCCGCTGTCGCCGGGCGGGACGGGGACGTCCTCGCCCGGTACGGGCGCGACGCCGCCGTGTGGGCCATGCTCGCCGTGCCGGCCAAGGAGACGCCCACGTTCACTGACGCGCTGCTCCTCCAGGGCGAGGCCAGCGAGTTCTTCCGGGTGCGGTACGCCCACGCCCGCGCCCGCGACCTCGTACGCAATGCCGAGCAGCTGGGGTTCGGGCCCGACGCCGGGGACGTGGACGACGCCCCCGCCCTGCTGCGCGTCCTCGCCGACCACCCGCTCGTCCTCGAAGCCGCCGCGCACCACCGCGCCCCCGAGCGGCTCACCCGGCACCTCGTCGAGCTGGCGGACGCGCTGCTCGACTTCCAGTACCGCGTACTGCCCCAGGGGGACGAGAAACCCTTGGCCGCCCACCGTGCCCGGCTGGCTCTCGCCGAAGCCGCCGGGACGGTGCTGGCCGGCGGCCTGGCCCTCCTCGGCATAGACGCACCGACACGCCTGTGACCCGCGAAGAGAGATACCGATGAGCCGTTCCGCGCACCCCGCCGGGCCCCGCCACGCCGACGTCCTGCCCGAGGGGCACTACTCCCCGCCGCCCGCCGACCTCAACGCCCTCGACGAGAAGGTCTGGGCCCGTACCGTCACACGCAACGGTGAGGGCGTCGCCAGTGTCGGCGGGATCGAAGTCACCAAGCTCGCCGAGGAGTTCGGGACGCCCGCCTACTTCCTCGACGAGGAGGACTTCCGGGCGCGGTGCCGGGCCTGGGCGCACGCCTTCGGCAAGGACGCCGATGTCTTCTACGCCGGCAAGGCGTTCCTCTCCAAGGCCGTCGTGAAGTGGCTGAAGGAGGAAGGGCTGAATCTCGACGTGTGCTCCGGCGGGGAGCTGGCCACCGCGCTGGCCGCCGGGATGCCCGCCTCGCGGATCGCCTTCCACGGCAACAACAAGTCCGAGAGCGAGATCACCCGCGCCGTCGAGGCCGGTGTGGGGCGCATCGTGCTCGACTCCTTCCAGGAGATCGCCCGCGTCGCGCACATCGCCCGTGAGCGGGGCGTACGCCAGCCCGTCCAGATCCGCGTCACCGTCGGCGTCGAGGCGCACACCCACGAGTTCATCGCCACCGCCCACGAGGACCAGAAGTTCGGCATCGCCGTGGCCGACGGATCGGCCGCCGAGGCCGTACGGCGCGCCCTCGGTCACGACAGCCTCGAGCTGCTCGGCGTCCACTCCCACATCGGCTCGCAGATCTTCGACATGGCCGGCTTCGAGGTCTCCGCCAAGCGCGTCGTGCGGCTGCTGGCCGCCGTACGCGACGAGCACGGCGTCGAGCTTCCCGAGATCGACCTCGGCGGCGGCCTCGGCATCGCCTACACCTCCGGCGACGACCCGAGCGAGCCGTACGAGATCGCCAAGGCGCTCACCGAGATCGTGGCCCGCGAGTGCGAGGCCGCCGGCCTGGCCGCGCCGCGCATCTCCGTCGAGCCCGGCCGCGCCATCGTCGGCCCCACCGCCTTCACCCTCTACGAGGTCGGCACCATCAAGCCGCTCGAAGGGCTCCGTACGTACGTGAGCGTCGACGGCGGGATGTCCGACAACATCCGGACGGCGCTCTACGACGCCGAGTACTCCGTCGCGCTCGTCTCCCGCACGTCCGAGGCCGAGCCGATGCTCGTCCGCGTCGTAGGCAAGCACTGCGAGAGCGGCGACATCGTCGTCAAGGACGCCTTCCTCCCCGCCGACCTCGCCCCCGGTGACCTCCTCGCGGTCCCCGCCACCGGCGCGTACTGCCGGTCCATGGCCAGCAACTACAACCACGCGCTCCGCCCGCCCGTCGTCGCCGTGCGCGACGGACAGGCCCGCGTGATCGTCCGCCGCGAGACGGAGGAAGATCTCCTGCGTCTCGACCTCGGATGATGAAATAGACATCTCACTCAATGGACCGAAGGTGGAAACTGCTGTCCATTGAGTGAGACTGGTTCCCACCCCGCACGCAAGCCGCGCACGGGGTACTGATGGAAGATCGAAAGGCGTAGGTCGATGATGCGTACGCGTCCGCTGAAGGTGGCGCTGCTGGGCTGTGGAGTGGTCGGCTCGGAAGTTGCCCGCATCATGACGACGCACGCCGACGACCTCACGCAGAGGATCGGCGCGCCCGTCGAGCTCGCCGGTGTGGCCGTACGGCGGCCCTCGAAGGTCCGTGAGGGCATCGACCCGGCGCTCGTCACCACCGACGCCACCGCCCTCCTCAAACGCGGCGACATCGACATCGCCATCGAGGTCATCGGCGGCATCGAGCCCGCCCGTACGCTCATCACCACCGCCTTCGAGAACGGCATCTCCGTCGTCTCCGCGAACAAGGCGCTGCTCGCCCAGGACGGCGCCGCGCTGCACGCCGCCGCGGAGAAGCACGGGCTGGACCTCTACTACGAGGCGGCCGTCGCCGGCGCCATTCCGCTGGTCCGTCCGATGCGCGAGTCCCTCGCGGGCGACAAGATCAACCGCGTCATGGGCATCGTCAACGGCACGACGAACTTCATCCTCGACAAGATGGACTCCACCGGCGCCGGCTACCAGGAGGCGCTCGACGAGGCCACGGCCCTCGGGTACGCCGAGGCCGACCCCACGGCCGACGTCGAGGGTTACGACGCCGCCGCCAAGGCCGCGATCCTGGCCGGCATCGCCTTCCACACCCGGGTCCGCCTCGACGACGTGTACCGCGAGGGCATGACCGAGGTCAGCGCCGCCGACTTCGCCTCCGCCAAGCGCATGGGCTGCACCATCAAGCTCCTGGCGATCCTGGAGCGCGCCGCCGACGGGGAGTCGGTGACCGCGCGCGTGCATCCCGCGATGATTCCGCTCAGCCACCCCCTCGCCTCCGTCCGCGAGGCCTACAACGCGGTCTTCGTCGAGGCCGAGGCCGCCGGTCGGCTCATGTTCTACGGGCCCGGCGCGGGCGGTTCGCCGACCGCGTCCGCGGTCCTCGGCGACCTCGTCGCCGTCTGCCGCAACAAGCTCGCCGAGGCAACGGGGCCGGGCGAGTCGGCGTACACCCAGCTGCCGGTCAGCCCCATGGGGGACGTCGTCACCCGCTACCACATCAGCCTCGATGTGGCGGACAAGCCGGGCGTCCTCGCCCAGGTGGCGACCACCTTCGCGGAGCACGGTGTCTCCATCGACACCGTCCGTCAGCAGGGAAAGGACGGCGAGGCCTCCCTCGTCGTCGTCACTCACCGCGCACCCGACGCCGCCCTCTCCGGGACCGTCGAGGCGCTGCGGAAGCTGGACACCGTGCGCGGTGTCGCCAGCATCATGCGTGTTGAAGGGGAGTAAGGGCCCATGAGCAGCAATCGCACCCACCAGTGGCGCGGCATCATCGAGGAGTACCGGGACCGCCTGCCGGTGACGGATGCCACTCCCGTGGTCACGCTCCGCGAGGGCGGCACTCCTCTCGTTCCCGCGCAGGTGCTCTCCGAGCGCACCGGCTGCGAGGTCCACCTCAAGGTCGAGGGCGCGAACCCCACCGGGTCCTTCAAGGACCGCGGTATGACCATGGCGATCAGCAAGGCCAAGGAGGACGGCGCGCAGGCCGTCATCTGCGCCTCCACCGGCAACACCTCGGCTTCCGCCGCCGCCTACGCGGTGCGCGCCGGGATGGTCTCCGCGGTGCTCGTGCCCCGCGGCAAGATCGCGCTCGGCAAGATGGGCCAGGCCCTCGTGCACGGCGCCAAGATCCTGCAGGTGGACGGCAACTTCGACGACTGCCTGGACCTGGCCCGCGCGCTCTCCGACAACTACCCGGTGGCGCTGGTCAATTCGGTCAACCCGGTGCGCATCGAGGGCCAGAAGACGGCCGCGTTCGAGATCGTCGACGCGCTCGGTGACGCGCCCGACATCCACGTGCTGCCCGTCGGCAACGCCGGCAACATCACCGCGTACTGGAGGGGGTTCAAGGAGTACAAGGCCGACGGCCTGGCCTCCCGTACGCCCCGCGTGTGGGGTTTCCAGGCCTCCGGCTCCGCGCCGATCGTGCGCGGAGAGGTCGTCAAGGAGCCGCACACCATCGCCACCGCGATCCGCATCGGCAACCCGGCGTCCTGGGACTACGCCCTGCAGGCGCGCGACGAGTCGGGGGGCTTCATCGACGAAGTGACCGACCGTCAGATTCTGGCCGCCTACCGGCTGTTGGCCGCCCAGGAGGGCGTCTTCGTCGAGCCCGCCTCGGCCGCCTCCGTGGCCGGTCTGCTCAAGGCCGCCGAGCAGGGCCTCGTCGACCCGGGCCAGAAGATCGTATGCACCGTCACCGGCAACGGCCTCAAGGACCCCGACTGGGCGGTCGCCGGCGCTCCGCAGCCCGTCACCGTCCCGGTGGACGCCGAAGCCGCGGCCATCCGCCTCGGCCTGGTCTGAGTCCGGATCCGGCCGGAAGGTCCGGCGGAAAGGTCCGCCGCGCCGGTCCTGCGCACCGCCCGAGAGCCGGGTTCCGGAGGGCGAACGAGCCCTCCGGAACCCGGCAACTCGCCCCGTACGACAACAAAAGTGTGGCCGAATTCCATCGGAGTTAGCCGTCGCGCGCGACACGCATCGTGCGCCTCCCGTGCGCCCTATGTCGCGAGAGAACCTTCCTTCGATAGGCTGTACTTACATCCGCCACCGCGCATATGACTGCGGTGCTGCCCACAGGGCCTTCGGGTGTCGTACGTTCTCCAGTACATTCGCAGCGAGCCAGCGAAGAGCGAAGATCTCGCACAGTCACAAGGAGTGTCATCGGACGATGGCCGGTCCAGCGTTCCGCGCCGCCGCCGTACGGGTGCGCGTCCCCGCCAGCAGTGCCAATCTCGGCCCGGGCTTCGACGCCCTGGGCCTGGCCCTGGGGCTCTACGACGACGTAGTCGTCCGGGTGGCCGACTCCGGCCTGAACATCGACATCGCGGGTGAGGGCGCCGACACCCTCCCGCGGGACGAGAGCCACCTGCTCGTACGCTCCATGCGCACCGCCTTCGACCTGCTGGGCGGGCAGCCGCGCGGCCTTGAGGTCGTCTGCGCCAACCGCATCCCGCACGGCCGGGGCCTCGGCTCCTCCTCCGCGGCCATCTGCGCCGGCATCGTCGCCGCCCGCGCCGTGACCATAGGCGGAGAGGCCAGGCTCGACGACGCGGCGCTGCTGGAGCTCGCCACCGAGATCGAGGGCCACCCCGACAACGTCGCCGCCTGTCTGCTCGGCGGCTTCACCCTGGCCTGGATGGAAGGGGGCAGCGCCAAGGCGATCCGGATGGAGCCCGCCGATTCCATCGTTCCGGTGGTCTTCGTCCCCTCCAAGCCCGTCCTCACGGAGACCGCGCGCGGCCTGCTGCCGCGCACCGTCCCGCACGTGGACGCGGCCGTCAACGCAGGTCGCGCGGGACTGCTCGTGGAGGCCCTGACCAGGCGTCCCGAGCTCCTGCTGCCGGCCACCGAAGACCGGCTCCACCAGGAGTACCGGTCCCCGGCGATGCCCGAGAGCGTCGCCCTCGTGAACCGGCTGCGGGCGGACGGCATCCCCGCGGTCATCTCCGGCGCGGGCCCCACGGTCCTCGCGCTGGTCGACAACGGCGCGGCCGACAAGGTCGCGCAGCTCGCGGGCGAGGGGTGGGCGGCGAACCGGCTCGCACTCGACGCCGCGGGCGCGAGCGTACTTCCGCTGGGCACCCAGGGCGGCTGAATCAGGGCCGGTCAGGGGCGGGCGGCCAGGGCAGGCCGCCCGAGCGGAAGGGCGCGATTGCCGGTGATTGAGAGGGGGAATATCTGTTGGATCCGGTAGTGTTACTCTCAAGTGCGTATCCGAAGCCGCCATGGCTCGGTGCTCAGTGTCCCCATCCGGGACCACCTTTCTTCCGGGAGCCTCCCCGACTGCTTTGATCACTTCCAGCAGTTTCGAGCACGCTCCGGAATCGGCGTGACATTCCCACGCTTCCAGCTCGGGGGCTTCTCGCCGGAACCACTCATGCACGTTTCTTTCCGCCGTATCTCTACCGGCGGACCACCGCCCCGGCCGCAGTTCATGCCCCATCAGGTCACGGACTGTTGTCGGACAGCACAACCGGTCGCCGAGCCAGACAGGCCGACGTCCGCTCCAGGGAAGGACCCTTCGTGAGCGACACCACCGATCTGATGGGCGCTGCCGACACATCTGTCGACACCAGTGCCCCCGCCGCGGGCGCCGCACCCAAGCGTCGCCGCACCGGCACCGGCCTTGACGGCATGGTCCTGGCCGAGCTGCAGCAGGTCGCGTCGGGCCTCGGCATCAGGGGCACCGCGCGGATGCGCAAGAGCCAGCTGATCGAGGTCATCAAGGAGACGCAGGCGGGCGGCGCGGGTGCGTCCAAGGCCGCCTCCACCGCCGCGGGCGCCGCCGACACCGCCGAGGCCAAGCCGAAGCGCCGTGCCACCAGCAAGGCCCGTACGGGCGAGGCCGCCGCCGAGGCGCCCGCCGAGAAGCCTGCCGCGCAGGCGCAGATCGACATCCCGGGGCAGCCGGCCAGTGACGACGCCCCGGCCGGCGAGCGCCGCCGCCGTCGGGCCACCGCGCCCTCCGGCAGCCCGGAGGCCTCCGCCCCCGTCGCCGTGCAGGTCGAGCAGAAGACCGAGACCGTCAAGGCCGAGGCCGCCACCACGACCGCCACCGCGCCGCAGACGGACGTGAAGGCCGAGGCCGCCACCGCCGTCTCCGCCCCCGCGCAGGACGGCGAGGGCCGCGGCCGTCGCGACCGCCGTGACCGTGCCGAGCGCGGTGAGCGCGGCGACCGCCAGCGTGACCGCCGCGACCGCGGTGCCAAGGCCGACGAGCAGGGTCAGGGCGCCCAGGGCCAGGGCGGCCAGGGCCAGCAGGGCCAGGGCGCGCAGGGCCAGGGCGCGCAGGCCGGCGGCCGTCAGGACCGCGCCGACCGCCAGCAGCAGGGCGGCGGCCGTCAGGACCGCCAGCAGCAGGGCCGTCAGGACCGCCAGGACAACGGTCCGCAGGACGACTTCGACGACGAGGGCGGCCGTCGCGGCCGTCGCGGCCGTTACCGCGACCGCCGTGGCCGTCGTGGCCGCGACGAGTTCGCCCCGAACGAGCCGCAGGTCGCCGACGACGATGTCCTGATCCCCGTCGCGGGCATCCTCGACATCCTCGACAACTACGCGTTCATCCGGACCTCGGGCTACCTGCCCGGCCCCAACGACGTGTACGTCTCCCTGGCCCAGGTCCGCAAGGCGGGTCTGCGCAAGGGTGACCACACCACGGGTGCCGTGCGCCAGCCCAAGGACGGCGAGCGCCGCGAGAAGTTCAACGCCCTGGTCCGGCTCGACTCGGTGAACGGCATGGCGCCCGAATCCGGCCGCGGCCGACCGGAGTTCCAGAAGCTGACCCCGCTCTACCCGCAGGACCGGCTCCGCCTGGAGACCGACCCGGGCGTGCTGACGACCCGCATCATCGACCTCGTGTCGCCGATCGGCAAGGGTCAGCGAGGCCTGATCGTGGCCCCGCCGAAGACCGGTAAGACCATGATCATGCAGGCGATCGCCAACGCGATCACCACCAACAACCCCGAGTGCCACCTGATGGTCGTCCTGGTCGACGAGCGTCCGGAAGAGGTCACCGACATGCAGCGGTCGGTCAAGGGCGAGGTCATCTCCTCGACCTTCGACCGCCCGGCCGAGGACCACACCACCGTCGCCGAGCTGGCCATCGAGCGCGCCAAGCGCCTCGTCGAGCTGGGTCACGACGTGGTCGTCCTGCTGGACTCCATCACCCGTCTGGGCCGCGCGTACAACCTCGCGGCGCCCGCCTCCGGCCGCATCCTGTCCGGTGGTGTCGACTCGACCGCGCTGTACCCGCCGAAGCGCTTCTTCGGTGCCGCGCGCAACATCGAGGACGGCGGCTCGCTGACCATCCTGGCCACCGCGCTGGTCGACACCGGCTCGCGCATGGACGAGGTGATCTTCGAGGAGTTCAAGGGCACCGGCAACATGGAGCTCAAGCTCGACCGCAAGCTCGCCGACAAGCGCATCTTCCCGGCTGTCGACGTCGACCCGTCGGGCACCCGCAAGGAGGAGATCCTCCTCAACGCGGAGGAGCTCGCCATCGTCTGGAAGCTGCGCCGGGTGCTGCACGCGCTCGACTCGCAGCAGGCGATCGAGCTGCTCCTCGACAAGATGAAGCAGACGAAGTCGAACGCCGAGTTCCTGATGCAGATCGCGAAGACGACTCCGTCGGGCAAGAACGACGACTGATCCGCTTCACGGCATCACCACAGCCGCCCCCGCCGCGCCCGCGGCGGGGGCGGCTGTGCTCTTGCACACACCCCGTCCGCGCTCCGGACGCCGTGGAACCCCGGGGGGCGCGCGGCCGTCTGTGTCAGGGGACCGCACGGTTGCGGCGGCCTCAGACGACCCGGGGAAACGGACTCAGGACCGAGGAGAGCATGAGCGACGACAGCACGGGCAGCGGCGGGCGCGCCGCGAGCCGGCGCCGACGGAAACCGCCGAAGCGCCGCAGAGCCCTCGTCATCGCCGCGTGGAGCGCCGCCGGCGTGGTCCTGGTGGGCGGGGCGGGGGTCGGCTACTTCTACTTCAAGCTCAACGGCAACCTGAAGACCGTCGACATCGACCAGGCGCTCGGTGCCGACCGCCCGCAGAACGTCGACAACGGCTCCATGGACATCCTGGTGCTGGGCTCCGACTCCCGCGGCGGCGCCAACGGCGAGTACGGCCAGGACGACGGCGGCTCCGCCCGCTCCGACACCGCGATGATCGTCCACCTCTACGAAGGCCACAAGAAGGCCAGCGTCATATCGATCCCGCGCGACACCATGACCGCCCGCCCCGCCTGCACCACGGCCAACGGCAAGACCGACCCCGGCGGGACGCGCAGGCAGTTCAACGAGGCGTTCACCGTCGGCGGGGCGGCCTGCGCGGTCAAGACGGTCGAGAAGATGTCCGGCATCCGCATGGACCACTACATCGAGGTCGACTTCACGGGCTTCAAGAAGATCATCGACACCCTCGGCGGCGTGGACGTGAACATCACGAAGCCGATCAAGGACGGGGCCAGCCACCTCGAACTCGCGGCGGGCCCGAACAGGCTCAACGGAGAGCAGTCCCTCGGCCTCGTCCGTACCCGCAAGAGCGTCGGCGACGGCAGCGACCTCGGCCGAATACAGCTCCAGCAGGCCTTCATCAAGGCGCTGATCAAGCAGGTGAAGGGCGTCGGCCTGTTCGACAACCCCAAGCGGCTGCTCGACCTCGCCGACACCGGCACCAAGGCGCTCACCACCGACAAGGCGCTCGGCGATGTGAAGTCCCTCATGGGCTTCGCCCAGAGCCTCCAGGGCATCGACGCCCAGGGCATGCAGATGATCACGCTGCCGGTGACCGCGGACCCGATCGATCCCGACCGCGTGGCGCCGCTGACCAAGCAGTCCAAGATGGTCTGGGACGCCCTGCTCGCCGACCAGCCCGTCCCTCCGGAGGCCACAGAGAACTCGATGGGCGACAAGGGCACCGTCGGCGGGATCGTCCAGTAGCGCCCTGTCCACAAGGGGGTCCGCGACGGTCCGGAGCCGGTCCGGAATAGATGCCGGCCCCTCTCCGTTGAGGGAGGCGTCCTCAGAATTTTGACAGGCAGCCCGGTCCTGGCAGACTGGTCTGTCGGCCCCGGTTCACGCAGCGCGCAATTCGGCTCCTGCGACCCGGCGCCCTCCCGAATCTAGGAGACACCTTGAAGAGCGAGATCCACCCCGAGTACGTCGAGACCCAGGTCAGCTGCACCTGTGGCGCGTCGTTCACCACCCGTAGCACCCTCACCGAGGGCACCATCCGTGCCGAGGTCTGCTCCGAGTGCCACCCCTTCTACACGGGCAAGCAGAAGATCCTCGACACCGGTGGCCGTGTGGCCCGCTTCGAGGCTCGCTTCGGCAAGGGTGCGGCCAAGAAGTAGCGCGACCCAGGCGCCGGTTTCCGGCCGCTCCCTGTCCACTCGGGGGCGGCCGGACCGGCGCCTTTGTCGTCGTCTAGCCCGTAACCCAGCCCCGTGCGGTCCCATCGCACTTTCACACCAGGAGTACCCCGATGTTCGAGGCGGTCGAGGAACTGATCGGCGAGCACGCCGATCTTGAGAAGAAGCTCGCCGACCCTTCGGTCCACTCCGATCAGGCCAACGCCCGCAAGCTGAACAAGCGCTACGCGGAGCTGACCCCGATCGTTGCGACCTTCCGTGCCTGGAAGCAGTCGGCCGAGGACATCGAGACGGCCAAGGAGTTCGCGGCCGACGACCCGGACTTCGCCGCCGAGGTCAAGGAGCTGACCCAGCAGCGCGAGGAGCTCACCGAGAAGCTCCGCCTGCTCCTGGTCCCGCGCGACCCCAGCGACGACAAGGACGTGCTCCTGGAGGTCAAGGCTGGCGCGGGCGGCGACGAGTCGGCCCTGTTCGCCGGCGACCTGCTGCGCATGTACCTGCGCTACGCCGAGCGCGTGGGCTGGAAGACCGAGATCATCGACGCCACCGAGTCCGAGCTCGGCGGCTACAAGGACGTCCAGGTCTCCGTCCGCACCAAGGGCGGCAACGGCGCCACCGAGCCCGGCCAGGGCGTGTGGGCCCGCCTGAAGTACGAGGGCGGCGTGCACCGCGTCCAGCGCGTTCCGGCCACCGAGTCCCAGGGCCGCATCCACACCTCCGCCGCCGGCGTGCTCGTCACCCCGGAGGCCGAGGAGGTCGAGGTCGAGATCAACATGAACGACCTCCGCATCGACGTGTACCGCTCGTCGGGCCCCGGCGGCCAGTCCGTCAACACCACCGACTCGGCCGTGCGCATCACGCACATCCCGACCGGTGTGGTCGCCTCCTGCCAGAACGAGAAGAGCCAGCTCCAGAACAAGGAGCAGGCGATGCGCATCCTGCGCTCGCGTCTGCTGGCCGCCGCCCAGGAAGCCGCCGAACAGGAGGCCTCCGACGTGCGCCGCAGCCAGGTGCGCAGCGTGGACCGCTCCGAGAAGATCCGTACGTACAACTTCCCGGAAAACCGGATCTCGGACCACCGGACCGGCTTCAAGGCGTACAACTTGGACCAGGTGCTCGACGGGGACCTCGACCCGGTCATCCAGGCCTGTGTCGACACGGACTCCGCCGCGAAGCTCGCGGCCGCGCACTGACCCCTGCCTGACCTGCCTGCCCCCGCTTCACCCCGTACGACAGCAGCCCGGAGGACCAGCGTGAACTTGCTGCTTGCCGAGGTGGCCCAGGCCACCCAGCGGCTGGCCGCCGCCGGCGTGCCCTCACCGCGCTTCGACGCGGAGGAGCTCGCGGCCTTCGTGCACGGCGTCAAGCGGGGGGAACTGCACCACGTCAAGGACGCGGACTTCGACGCCCGCTACTGGGAGGCCGTCGCCCGCCGCGAGGCGCGCGAGCCGCTCCAGCACATCACCGGCCGCGCCTTCTTCCGGTACCTGGAGCTCCAGGTCGGGCCCGGGGTCTTCGTCCCGCGGCCCGAGACCGAGTCGGTCGTGGACTGGGCCATACACGCCGTCCGTGCGATGGACGTGGTCGAGCCGATGATCGTCGACCTGTGCACCGGTTCCGGCGCGATCGCGCTGGCCATGGCGCAGGAGGTGCCGCGCTCGCGCGTGCACGCGGTCGAGCTGTCCGAGGACGCCCTGCGGTGGACCCGCAAGAACGCTGAGGGCTCCCGGGTCACCGTCCACCAGGGTGACGCGCTGAGCGCCCTGCCGGAGCTCGACGGCCAGGTCGACCTGGTCATCTCCAACCCGCCGTACATCCCGCTCACCGAGTGGGAGTACGTGGCCCCCGAGGCCCGCGACCACGACCCGGAGATGGCCCTGTTCTCCGGCGAGGACGGCCTCGACACCATCCGCGGCATCGAGCGCACCGCGCACCGGCTGCTGCGGCCGGGCGGCATCGTCGTCATCGAGCACGCCGACACCCAGGGCGGCCAGGTTCCCTGGATCTTCGCCGACGAACGGGGCTGGGCCGACGCCGCCGACCACCCCGACCTGAACAACCGCCCCCGCTTCGCCACCGCCCGCAAGGCCCTGCCGTGACGGGCGCGACCCACCCCTCCACCCCCCTGCTGCACGAGGAGTCCCGCTGATGGCCCGGCGATACGACTGCAACGACGCGACGGACCGCAAGACGGGTCTGCGTGAAGCCGCATCCGCCGTGCGCCGCGGCGAGCTCGTCGTGCTGCCCACCGACACCCTGTACGGGATCGGCGCGGACGCCTTCAGCCCCGAGGCCGTCCATGACCTGCTCGCCGCCAAGGGCCGGGGCCGCGGCATGCCCACCCCTGTCCTCATCGGCTCCCCGAACACCCTGCACGGCCTGGTCACCGACTTCTCCGAGCAGGCCTGGGAGCTCGTCGACGCGTTCTGGCCGGGCGCGCTGACGCTGGTCGCCAAGCACCAGCCCTCGCTCGCGTGGGACCTCGGCGACACCCACGGCACCGTGGCCGTACGCATGCCCCTGCACCCCGTCGCGATCGAGCTGCTGACCGAGGTCGGCCCGATGGCGGTGTCCTCGGCCAACCTGTCCGGGCACCCGGCGCCGGAGGACTGCGACGCCGCGCGCGAGATGCTCGGGGACTCGGTGTCCGTGTACCTCGACGGCGGGCCGACCCCCGGCATCCAGCCGTCGTCGATCGTCGACGTCACCGGGAAGGTTCCCGTCCTGCTGCGGGAAGGGGCGCTCACCGCGGACCAGCTGCGGGAGGTCGTACCCGACCTCGAGGTCGCCCCGTGAGCCCTGAGGGGCGTGGCATAGCAACGGGGTACCTCCCAGCAGAGGCTGGGGGAGACACCTTCCGCATCCTCCACGTCAGCACCGGCAACGTGTGCCGCTCGCCCATCACCGAGCGGCTGACGCGGCATGCCCTCTCGCACCGGCTCGGTGGCCTCGCCCACGGGGACCTCATCGTGGAGAGTGCCGGCACCTGGGGCCACGAGGGCGCCCCCATGGAGGCGAACGCGGCCGCCGTGCTGGCCGACTTCGGGGCCGACGCCTCCGGGTTCACAGGGCGGGAGCTGCTGGACGAGCACGTCATACGCGCGGACCTGGTGCTGACCGCCACCCGCGACCACCGGGCCCAGGTCATCTCGATGGGGCATTCGGCGGGGCTGCGCACCTTCACGCTGAAGGAGTTCACCCGGCTGGTCCGGGCGATAGATCCGGCCACGCTGCCGCCGCTGGACGACGGCATGGCGGAGCGGGCGCGGGCGCTCGTACGGGCCGCCGCGGCCCTGCGGGGCTGGCTGCTGGCCCCGTCGCCGGACGCGGACGAGGTGTACGACCCGTACGGGGCGCCGATCACCTTCTTCCGCTCGATCGGCGACGAGATCAACCAGGCGCTGGACCCGGTGGTCACGGCCCTGACGGGCGTCACCGCGTCCCGCTGACCCCGCGGGGCCGACGGCGGTACCCGGGAGGACGGCCCGTCGCAGGGCACGATGCGCGGCCTCGGCCTACAGTGGCTGGTACCCGGTATCCCCTGGAGTCGCGCCATGAGCGTCATCACCCAGCCCACGGACCTCCTGCGACGGCAGGACCCGCAGATGGCCGACGTGCTCGCGGGGGAGCGGCAGCGTCAGGCGAGCACGCTGCAGCTGATCGCCGCCGAGAACTTCACCTCGCCCGCCGTGCTCGCCGCGCTCGGGTCCACGCTCTCCAACAAGTACGCCGAGGGGTACCCCGGTGCCCGCTACCACGGCGGGTGCGAGTACGTCGACGTGGCCGAGCAGGTCGCCGTGGAGCGGGCCAAGGCGCTGTTCGCGGCCGAGCACGCCAACGTACAGCCGCACTCCGGCTCCTCCGCCGTCCTGGCCGCCTACGCCGCGCTGCTGCGGCCCGGGGACACGGTGCTGGCGATGGGGCTCCCGTACGGGGGCCACCTGACCCACGGCTCGCCCGCCAACTTCTCCGGCCGGTGGTTCGACTTCGTCGGGTACGGCGTCGACGCCGAGACGGGGCTCATCGACTACCAGCAGGTGCAGGACCTCGCCCGCGCGCACCGCCCCAAGGCGATCGTCTGCGGGTCCATCTCCTACCCGCGCCACCCCGAGTACTCCGCCTTCCGGGAGATCGCCGACGAGGTGGGGGCCTACCTGATCGCCGACGCCGCCCATCCGATCGGGCTGGTGGCCGGCGGGGCCGCGCCCAGCCCGGTCCCGTACGCCGACGTCGTCTGCGCGACCACGCACAAGGTGCTGCGCGGTCCGCGCGGCGGGATGCTCCTGTGCGGCTCCGAGTTGGCCGAGCGGATCGACCGGGCGGTGTTCCCCTTCACCCAGGGCGGCGCCCAGATGCACACCATCGCCGCCAAGGCCGTCGCCTTCGGGGAGGCCGCGGGTCCCGCCTTCACCACGTACGCCCACCGGGTCGTCGGCAACGCCAGGGCGCTGGCGGAGGCGCTGGAGGACCACGGCTTCACGCTCACCACCGGCGGGACCGACACCCACCTGATCACCGCGGACCCGGCACCGCTGGGAGTCGACGGCCCGACCGCGCGCGGCCGGCTGGCCGCCGCCGGGATCGTGCTCGACACCTGCGCCCTCCCGTACGGGGACCAGCGCGGCATCCGGCTGGGCACGGCCGCCGTGACCACCCAGGGGATGGGGGAGCCGGAGATGCTCCGCATCGCGGCACTGTTTGCCGCCGCGATCCACGGGGAAGCCGCGAAAACCCGTGCGGAGGTCAACGAGCTCACAATGGGATTTCCCCCGTACGGTGAGTAATCAGGACAAGAGGGACGTACTGCAACCGGGATACCGCCCCCTCGCGTCCTCGATGGTGGCGACATCACAGCTAATGTGTGGGGCTGAGATGGCCGGCGATACATCTGGGGCAGCCCGTGCGTGAATATCTGCTGACGCTTTGCGTCACGGTCGCGGTGACCTACCTGCTGACCGGGCCCGTGCGGAAGTTCGCGATCGCGGCCGGGGCCATGCCGGAGATCCGCGCGCGTGACGTGCACCGCGAGCCCACGCCGCGGCTGGGCGGCATCGCCATGTTCGGCGGACTGTGCGCGGGACTGCTGGTCGCGGACCACCTGCGCAACCTCAACGGCGTCTTCGAGCTGTCGAACGAACCGCGCGCGCTGCTCTCCGGCGCCGCCCTGATCTGGCTGGTCGGCGTACTCGACGACAAGTTCGAGCTCGACGCCCTGATCAAGCTCGGCGCGCAGATGATCTCCGCCGGCGTGATGGTCATGCAGGGTCTGACCATCCTGTGGATCCCCGTCCCGGGGATCGGCACGGTCCCGCTCACCCAGTGGCAGGGCAACCTGCTCACGGTGGCGCTCGTCGTGATCACCATCAACGCCGTGAACTTCGTGGACGGACTGGACGGCCTCGCCGCCGGCATGGTCTGCATCGCCGCCACCGCGCTGTTCCTCTACGCCTACCGGCTGTGGTTCGGCTACGGCATCGAACAAGCCGCGCCCGCGACCCTCTTCGCCGCGATCCTGATGGGGATGTGCCTGGGCTTCCTGCCGCACAACATGCACCCCGCCCGGATCTTCATGGGCGACTCCGGCTCGATGCTGATCGGCCTGGTGCTGGCCGCCTCCGCGATCTCCATCAGCGGGCAGGTGGACCCGGACGCGCTGGCCCTCTTCGCGGGCGGCGAGCGCAACGCGACGCACGCGATGCTCCCCGCCTACATCCCGCTGCTGCTGCCGCTGACCATCATCGCGATCCCGATGGCGGACCTGATCCTGGCCATCGTCCGGCGTACCTGGAAGGGCCAGTCGCCCTTCGCGGCCGACCGCGGGCACCTCCACCACCGGCTGCTGGAACTCGGGCATTCACACAGCCGCGCTGTGCTCATCATGTATTTCTGGTCGGGGCTGATCGCCTTCGGCACCGTGGCGTACTCGGTGAATTCCGCATCGATGTGGATCGTGCTGGCGATCGCCGCGCTCAGCGCGGTGGGCCTGATCCTGCTGCTCCTGCCGCGCTTCACCCCGCGTGCCCCGCGCTGGGCGCAGGGGCTGGTGCCGCCGCGCTACCGGCACTCCGTGCGGGCCGCCGAGGCCGCGGCGGAGGCCGCCGCCGCAGACGCCTCGGGAGCCGAGCCGGAACCCGTCAGGCCGATCGCCGCCGGTGTGTCAGGCGTCAACGGGGCGACCGCCATCGGCCCCCGTTCGCGCTTCCCCGAGCGGCGTAAGGCTGAATCTGCCCGCTGACGGCGCCGACGCATGTCGGACATGAACGCCCTTTACCAGACAAAGGGTTCTGCTGTCGCGCACACACGCGCAGGGTCACTCTCATGTGTGACAGTCAGCACACTCTGCAGGTAAAGCTCTCATCAAATAGTTTGTGATACCGTTCACTAAACCCGGCGACAGAGCCGAAGGACCGTAGTGCGACGGTCCATTGGCCCGAGGTTCCCTCTCGGACCGGGCTTACGCTCGTCCTGTACGAGTCCCGTGCCCCCACCACCACGCGGAGCAAACCGCCATGCGGTCAGATGACGTCCGATCCCTCCTTCAAGCTGCCGTACCCACTGCTGTCGCAGGCGCTGTAGCCGCCTTGATCAGCGGGCTGGTCGTCGGCAGCAAGGGCGCGGTCGGTGCCATCGTCGCGACGCTGGTAGTGATCCTGTTCATGGGCATCGGATTCGTCGTTCTGCAGCGCACGGCGAAATCACTCCCGCACCTTTTCCAGGCCATGGGGCTCATGCTCTATGCGACCCAGATCCTGCTGCTCTTCGTCTTTCTCGCCGCGTTCAAGAACACCACCCTGTTCAACCCCAGGGCCTTCGCGATCTCGCTCGTCGCCACCACCCTCGTGTGGATCGGTGCGCAGACGCGTGCTCACATGAAGGCCAAGATCCTTTACGTCGAACCGGACTCGATGAAGGGCGACAAGCCCGAAAATCCGGGGCCCAAGTCGTGAAGGGTAGGGTCGGGATAAGTGCGCCTACGGTGTCCTGCTATCGTCCGGTGCCAACTGCGGCACTGCGGGCGCGGGCATCTGAGCTGACGCCTGTCCCATCGCGAGGCTCGATGCCTGACTGCCGCCCCACCATCCGAAACACCAGTCCAGTGCCGAACCGCGGCTGCGCGCCGCGCCGACACAACGAGGTTGCCGTACCTATGCGCCACGCTGAAGGAGCCCGCGGTGAGTGCTGACCCGACGCAGGTGCTCGCTTTCGAGACCGACTGTCACATCTTCGACGGATGTGGCTTCCCCGGCCCGGGCCTGCACTCGTTCCTCTTCGAGCCGCTCTGGGGCGAGCCTGGCCTGACCAGCACGTACTTCAACAAGCCGATGCTGCTGGCCCTCCTGGGCTCCGTCATCATCGTGGGCTTCTTCTGGGCCGCCTTCGCCAAGCCGAAGGTCGTCCCCGGCAAGCTCCAGATGGTCGCCGAGGCCGGCTACGACTTCGTGCGCCGCGGCATCGTGTACGAGACGCTGGGCAAGAAGGAGGGCGAGAAGTACGTCCCCTTCATGGTCTCGCTGTTCTTCTTCGTCTGGGTCCTGAACCTCTGGTCGATCATTCCGGTGGCCCAGTTCCCGGTGACGGCGATCATCGCGTACCCCGCCGCCCTGGCTCTGATCGTGTACGCGATCTGGATGAGCGTCACGTTCAAGCGCCACGGCTTCGTCGGCGGCCTCAAGAACCTGACGGGCTACGACAAGAGCCTCGGCGGCGTGCTGCCGCTCGTCATGGTCATCGAGTTCTTCTCGAACGTCCTGGTGCGGCCCTTCACCCACGCGGTCCGACTGTTCGCGAACATGTTCGCCGGTCATACCCTGCTGCTGCTCTTCACGATCGCCAGCTGGTACCTGCTGAACGGCATCGGCATCGCCTACGCGGGTGTCTCGTTCGTGATGGTCATCGTGATGACCGCCTTCGAGCTCTTCATCCAGGCCGTCCAGGCGTACGTCTTCGTCCTCCTGGCCTGCAGCTACCTCCAGGGCGCGCTCGCCGAGCACCACTGAGCCAGGCCCGCCCCGCTCAGCCCCCCCGTATTCGTCCGGTGGCCAACCCCCACCGGTCCGTGAAAGAGAAGGAAGAACTGGCATGTCCCAGACCCTTGCCGCCGTCACCGGCTCCCTCAGCTCCGTTGGTTACGGTCTTTCGGCCATCGGCCCCGGCGTCGGCGTCGGCATCATCTTCGGTAACGGCACCCAGGCTCTCGCCCGCCAGCCCGAGGCTGCCGGCCTGATCCGCGCCAACCAGATCCTCGGCTTCGCCTTCTGTGAGGCGCTCGCCCTGATCGGTCTGGTCATGCCGTTCGTCTACCCGACCTCCTGATCCTCGGTCTCGACGAACAGCCCACTAGACGAAAGGCACTGATGTGAACCTCCTGGTTCTCGCGGCAGAGACGGAAAACCCGCTCTTCCCGCCGATCCCCGAGCTCGTCATCGGTCTGATCGCCTTCGTCATCGTCTTCGGTTTCCTCGCGAAGAAGCTCCTCCCGAACATCAACAAGGTTCTGGAAGAGCGCCGCGAGGCGATCGAGGGCGGTATCGAGAAGGCGGAAGCCGCTCAGACCGAGGCTCAGAGCGTGCTGGAGCAGTACAAGGCCCAGCTCGCCGAAGCCCGGCACGAGGCCGCGCGCCTGCGCCAGGAAGCGCTGGAGCAGGGCACTGCGCTGAAGGAAGAACTGCGCGCAGAGGGCCAGCGGCAGCGTGAGGAGATCATCGCTGCCGGTCACGCCCAGATCGCGGCAGACCGCAAGGCCGCCTCTCAGGCGCTGCGCCAGGACGTGGGCAAGCTCGCCACCGACCTGGCCGGCAAGCTCGTCGGCGAGTCCCTTGAGGACCACGCCCGGCAGAGCCGCACGATCGACCGCTTCCTCAGCGAGCTTGAGGAGAAGGCCGAGGCCGCCCGATGAACGGAGCGAGCCGCGAGGCACTGGCCTCCGCGCGCGAGCGTCTCGACGCGCTGACGGACAACATGTCCGTCGACGCGGCGAAGCTTGCCGGTGAGCTGGCTGCCGTCACCGCGCTGCTCGACCGTGAGGTCTCGCTGCGTCGGGTCATCACGGACCCGGCGCAGTCCGGCGAGGCCAAGGCCGAGCTCGTCGCCCGGCTGCTCGGCGGTCAGGTTGGCGGGGAAGCCCTCGACCTGGTGTCCGGCATGGCCCGGTCGCGCTGGTCGCAGTCCCGTGACCTGGTGGATTCGCTGGAGGAGCTGGCGGCCACCGCCGACCTCACGGCGGCCCAGCAGGCCGACGCGCTCGACAACGTCGAGGACGAGGTCTTCCGCTTCGGCCGGATCGTGTCCTCGAGCACCGAGCTGCGTTCCGCGCTGACCGACCGCGCGGCCACCGCCTCCGCCAAGAGCGAGCTGCTGCGCAGCCTGCTCGGCGGCAAGGTGAACGCCGTCACCGAGCGCCTGGTGATCCGTCTCGTCACGCAGCCGCGTGGACGTAGCCTGGAAGCGGGACTCGAGTCCCTTTCCACGCTCGCCGCCGAGCGCCGCAACCGCATGGTCGCCACCGTGACCAGCGCGGTTCTGCTCAGCGACGTGCAGAAGGCGCGTCTCGGCGCGGTGCTGGCCAAGCTGTACGGCCGCCAGATGCACCTGAACCTCGACGTGGACCCCGAGGTCCTCGGCGGGATCTCGGTGCGAGTCGGCGACGAGGTCATCGACGGCACCATCGCGGACCGCCTCGCCGAGGCGTCCCGCCGCATGGCCGGCTGACCAGCCACCAACAGAACAAAAGCATTCCTAGCGGCCCGGTTGGGCCGTGCAGAACTTGCAGAAGATTCCTGGGGGTCGCCCCCAGACCCCTAAGAAGCTTCAGGCCCAACAAGGAGAGCAGGGAACCCAGATGGCGGAGCTCACGATCCGGCCGGAGGAGATCCGGGACGCACTGGAGAACTTTGTCCAGTCGTACCAGCCGGACGCGGCCTCGCGCGAGGAGGTCGGAACGGTCAGCGTTGCCGGCGACGGCATCGCGAAGGTGGAGGGCCTGCCCTCCGCCATGGCGAACGAGCTGCTGAAGTTCGAGGACGGCACCCTCGGTCTCGCCCTCAACCTCGAGGAGCGCGAGATCGGTGCGGTCGTCCTCGGCGAGTTCAGCGGTATCGAGGAGGGCCAGCCGGTGCAGCGCACCGGTGAGGTGCTCTCGGTCGGCGTCGGCGAGGGCTACCTCGGCCGCGTCGTCGACCCGCTCGGCAACCCGATCGACGGTCTCGGCGAGATCGCGACCGAAGGCCGCCGCGCCCTCGAGCTGCAGGCCCCCGGCGTCATGGTCCGCAAGTCGGTCCACGAGCCGATGCAGACCGGCTACAAGGCCATCGACGCCATGGTGCCCGTCGGCCGTGGCCAGCGTCAGCTGATCATCGGTGACCGTCAGACGGGTAAGACCGCTCTGGCCGTCGACACGATCATCAACCAGCGCGACAACTGGCGCTCGGGCGACGTGAACAAGCAGGTTCGCTGCATCTACGTCGCCATCGGCCAGAAGGGCTCGACCATCGCGTCCGTTCGCGGCGCCCTGGAAGACGCCGGTGCGCTCGAGTACACGACGATCGTCGCCGCCCCGGCGTCCGACCCGGCCGGCTTCAAGTACCTGGCGCCGTACACCGGTTCCGCCATCGGCCAGCACTGGATGTACGCCGGCAAGCACGTCCTGATCATCTTCGACGACCTGTCGAAGCAGGCCGACGCCTACCGCGCCGTGTCGCTGCTGCTGCGCCGCCCGCCGGGCCGCGAGGCCTACCCGGGCGACGTCTTCTACCTGCACTCCCGTCTGCTGGAGCGCTGCGCGAAGCTGTCCGACGACATGGGTGCCGGTTCGATGACCGGTCTGCCGATCGTCGAGACCAAGGCGAACGACGTGTCGGCGTTCATCCCGACCAACGTCATCTCCATCACCGACGGCCAGTGCTTCCTGGAGTCCGACCTGTTCAACGCGGGCCAGCGCCCGGCGCTGAACGTCGGTATCTCGGTCTCCCGCGTCGGTGGCTCCGCCCAGCACAAGGCCATGAAGCAGGTTTCGGGCCGTCTGCGCCTGGACCTCGCCCAGTACCGTGAGCTCGAGGCGTTCGCCGCCTTCGGTTCCGACCTGGACGCCGCGTCGAAGGCCTCGCTGGAGCGCGGCAAGCGTCTGGTCGAGCTGCTGAAGCAGGGCCAGTACCAGCCGATGCCCGTCGAGGAGCAGGTCATCTCCGTCTGGGCCGGCACCACCGGCAAGATGGACGACGTCCCGGTCAACGACATCCGTCGCTTCGAGTCGGAGCTGCTGGAGCACCTGCGCCGCGAGCGCAAGGACCTCCTCACCTCCATCGCCGACGGCGGCAAGATGTCGGACGACACCCTGTCCTCCATCGCGGACGCCATCACCGGCTTCAAGCGTCAGTTCGAGACCTCGGACGGCAAGCTCCTGGGCGAGGACGCACCGGCCGTCAACGTCTCCAAGTGACGACGGAAGGGACCTGACTCATGGGAGCGCAGCTCCGGGTCTACAAGCGTCGCATCCGTGCCATCACGGCGACCAAGAAGATCACCAAGGCGATGGAGATGATCGCCGCCTCGCGCATCGTCAAGGCGCAGCGCAAGGTGGCGGCGTCGATGCCGTACGCGACCGAGCTCACCCGTGCGGTGACCGCGGTGGCGACCGGTTCGAACACCAAGCACGCCCTGACGACCGAGGTCGAGCAGCCGACCCGTGCCGCGATCCTGCTCATCACGAGCGACCGCGGTCTGGCCGGTGGCTACTCCTCGAACGCCATCAAGCAGGCGGAGCGGCTCACCGAGCGGCTGCGCGCTGAGGGCAAGGAGGTCGACACGTACATCGTCGGCCGCAAGGGTGTCGCCTACTTCGGGTTCCGCGAGCGCAAGGTCGCGGATTCGTGGACCGGCTTCACCGACAGCCCGGCCTACGCCGACGCCAAGCGCGTCGCCGGACCGCTGATCGAGGCCATCCAGCTGGACACGGCCGACGGCGGCGTCGACGAGCTGCACGTCGTCTTCACGGAATTCGTGTCGATGATGACGCAGAACGCGGTCGACGGCCGGATGCTGCCGCTCAGCCTCGACAAGGCAGAGGAGGAGACCGGCGCGAAGGGCGAGATCCTTCCGCTGTTCGACTTCGAGCCGTCGGCGGAGGACGTCCTCGACGCCCTTCTGCCGCGCTACGTCGAGAGCCGCATCTACAACGCACTGCTGCAGTCGGCCGCTTCCGAGCACGCCGCCCGCCGCCGCGCGATGAAGTCGGCGACCGACAACGCCGGAGACCTCATCAAGAGCCTCTCCCGGCTTGCCAACGCGGCCCGCCAGGCCGAAATCACCCAGGAAATCAGCGAGATCGTCGGTGGCGCGAGCGCCATGGCTGACGCGACCGCGGGGAGTGACAAGTAATGACGACCACTGTTGAGACGGCCGCCGCCACGGGCCGCGTCGCCCGGGTCATCGGCCCGGTCGTCGACGTGGAGTTCCCCGTCGACGCCATGCCCGAGATCTACAACGCCCTCAAGGTCCAGGTCGCCGACCCGGCCGAGGACGGCAAGCTCAAGACCCTGACCCTTGAGGTCGCGCAGCACCTGGGTGACGGCCTCGTCCGTACCATCTCGATGCAGCCGACCGACGGTCTGGTCCGCCAGGCCCCGGTGACCGACACGGGCGAGGGCATCACCGTCCCCGTCGGCGACTTCACCAAGGGCAAGGTGTTCAACACCCTCGGTGAGGTGCTGAACTACCCGGAGGAGAACGCCAACGTCACCGAGCGCTGGCCGATCCACCGCAAGGCCCCTCGCTTCGACGAGCTCGAGTCGAAGACCGAGATGTTCGAGACCGGCGTCAAGGTCATCGACCTTCTCACCCCGTACGTCAAGGGTGGAAAGATCGGTCTGTTCGGTGGTGCCGGTGTCGGCAAGACCGTTCTGATCCAGGAAATGATCTACCGCGTCGCCAACAACCACGACGGTGTGTCGGTCTTCGCGGGCGTCGGTGAGCGTACCCGTGAGGGCAACGACCTCATCGAGGAAATGGCCGACTCGGGCGTCATCGACAAGACGGCCCTCGTCTTCGGCCAGATGGACGAGCCCCCGGGCACGCGTCTTCGCGTCGCGCTCGCCGGTCTGACCATGGCGGAGTACTTCCGCGATGTGCAGAAGCAGGACGTGCTCTTCTTCATCGACAACATCTTCCGTTACACCCAGGCCGGTTCGGAGGTGTCGACCCTTCTGGGCCGCATGCCGTCCGCCGTGGGTTACCAGCCGAACCTGGCTGACGAGATGGGTCTGCTGCAGGAGCGCATCACCTCGACCCGTGGTCACTCGATCACCTCGATGCAGGCGATCTACGTCCCCGCGGACGACCTGACCGACCCGGCGCCGGCCACCACCTTCGCCCACCTCGACGCGACGACGGTTCTCTCCCGTCCGATCTCCGAGAAGGGCATCTACCCGGCCGTGGACCCGCTGGACTCGACGTCCCGCATCCTCGACCCGCGGTACATCGCGGCGGACCACTACGCCACGGCGATGCGTGTCAAGGGGATCCTCCAGAAGTACAAGGACCTCCAGGACATCATCGCGATCCTCGGTATCGACGAGCTGGGCGAGGAGGACAAGCTCGTTGTCCACCGTGCCCGTCGCGTCGAGCGCTTCCTGTCGCAGAACACCCACGTGGCGAAGCAGTTCACCGGCGTGGACGGTTCGGACGTTCCGCTCGAAGAGTCGATCACCGCGTTCAACGCGATCTGCGACGGTGACTACGACCACTTCCCCGAGCAGGCGTTCTTCCTGTGCGGTGGCATCGAGGACCTGAAGGCCAACGCCAAGGAGCTGGGCGTCTCCTGATCCGGCGCGCTCCTCGCGGAGCGCTTCCGGCTCGAAGGATTCACGGAGAGGGGCGGGTGTGTCCCGTCCCTCTCCCCACGCCCATTAGAATTTGACCCAACACCCGGCTGACCCGCCGGGTGGTGACCCGAGGAGCCACCTTGGCTGCTGAGCTGCACGTCGAGCTGGTCGCGGCGGACCGCAATGTCTGGTCCGGCGAGGCCACCCTTGTTGTCGCCCGCACCACGTCCGGCGACATCGGCGTCATGCCCGGTCACCAGCCGCTTCTCGGTGTGCTGGAATCGGGCCCTGTGACCATCCGCACCAGTGGGGGCGACACTGTCGTCGCGGCGGTGCACGGCGGTTTCATCTCGTTCGCGGACAACAAGCTGTCCCTGCTGGCCGAGATCGCCGAGCTCGCGGACGAGATTGACGTCCAGCGTGCGGAGCGGGCACTGGAGCGCGCGAAGGCGGAGGCGGACGCCGCCGCCGAGCGTCGCGCGGATGTCCGGCTGCGCGCCGTAACGGGCTGAACACCCGTCGGAGTTTGAACCGCTGAGTACCGGAGGGTCACCCTCCGGGACACAGCAGACCTCAGCCGCGGTCCGTTCTGGAATTTTCCAGACCGGGTCGCGGCTGAGGCGATGTACGTCCGTCTTCGGACTTGTCCGTTGATGGGCACGGTCGTGTGCGGTATTTCGATGAGCGAGGAGGTCGGTGAAGATGCTCCTCGCTCTGCTTGTGAGCGGCCTGGTCGTAGCCCTGGTGGTGATCGGGCTGTTTGTCTTCGGGCTGCGCCGCAGACTCATCCAGCGTTCCGGCGGCACCTTCGACTGCAGCATGCGCTGGGGTGTGCCCGAGGAGACCGACACCTCGGGCAAGGGCTGGGTGTACGGGGTCGCGCGCTACAGCGGCGACCGGATCGAGTGGTTCCGCGTATTCAGCTACTCGCACCGCCCGCGCCGGCTGCTGGAGCGTTCCTCCATCGAGGTCGTCTCGCGCCGCGCCCCCGAGGGCGAGGAGGAGCTGGCCCTGCTCTCTGACGCCGTCGTGCTCGGCGCCCTCCACCGGGGGACCCGCCTGGAGCTGGCGATGAGCGAGGACGCGCTGACCGGTTTCCTCGCGTGGCTGGAGGCGGCGCCGCCCGGCCAGCGGGTGAACGTGGCCTGAGGCCTCACTGACGTGAAGAAGCCGGGGAGACGGGGGCGGACCCGTCTCCCCGGCTTCGGTCTTTACTGGAGTCCGGTGTGGATCGCGTTCGCGAGCTCACCGTTGGCGGTGTCGCCGCTGAACTCCCAGAAGAAGGCTCCCTTGAGGCCTTGGTTCTTGGCCCAGGTCATCTTCCCGGCGATGGTGGCGGGGGTGTCGTAGCTCCACCAGTTGCTGCCGCACTTGGCGTAGGCCGTGCCGGCGACCGTGCCGGTGGCCGGGCAGCTGCCCTTGAGCACCTTGTAGTCCTCGATGCCCTGCTCGTACGTGCCCTGCGCGGGCCCGGTCGCCGTGCCGCCGGGGGCGGCCTGCGTGACGCCGGTCCAGCCGCGGCCGTAGAAGCCGATGCCGAGGTTGAGCTTGGAGCCCGCGATGCCCTTGCCCTTGAGCTTGGTGATCGCGGCCTCGGAGTTGAAGCCGGCGATGGGGATGCCGGTGTACGAGGTGAGCGGGGAGTGCGGGGCGGTCGGGCCCTTGGCGTCCCACGCGCCGAAGAAGTCGTAGGTCATCACGTTGTAGAAGTCGACGTACTGTGCGGCGCCCGCGTAGTCGGCGAGGTCGAGCTTGCCGCCGTTGGAGCCGTCGGCGGAGATGGCCGCGGTGACCAGGCTGGAGCCGCCGAACTTGGCGCGCAGCGCGGACATCAGGTTCTTCAGGGCGGCGGCGCCGCTGGTGTCACAGGACAGGCCGCAGGCGTTCGGGTACTCCCAGTCGATGTCGATGCCGTCGAACACGTCGGCCCAGCGCGGGTCCTCGACCAGGCTGTAGCAGGACTGGGCGAAGGCGGCCGGGTTCGCCGCGGCCTGGCCGAAGCCGCCGGACCAGGTCCAGCCGCCGAAGGACCACAGCACCTTGATGTTCGGGTACTGCTTCTTCAGCTTGCGCAGCTGGTTGAAGTTGCCGCGCAGCGGCTGGTCCCAGGTGTCGGCGACGCCGTCGACGCTCTGGTCGGCGGTGTAGGCCTTGTCGTAGTCGGCGTAGGCGTCACCGATGGTGCACTGGCCGTTCTGGACGTTGCCGAACGCGTAGTTGATGTGGGTGATCTTCGCGGCGGAGCCGGAGGCCACCAGGTTCTTGACGTGGTAGTTGCGGCCGTAGACGCCCCACTCGGTGAAGTAGCCGAGTTTGACCTTGCCGCCCGGGTCCGGGGGAATGACGCCGCCGGTCGTCGTCACCGAGAGGGAGCCGGAGGAGGGGCCGGTCTGGTCGACGGTGTCGCGGGCGGTGACGCTGTACGAGTAGGTCGTGCCCTTGGTCAGGCCCGAGTCCGCGTAGGTGGTCCCGGTGACCGTGGCGATCTTGCTGGAGCCGCGGTAGACGTCGTAGTTCTTGACGCCCTTGTCGTCGGTGGCGGCGGACCAGCTCAGGGTCAGGGAGGTGTCGGCGACGTTGCTCGAGGTGGGGGTGCCGGGAGCGGTGGGGGGAGTGTCGCCGGGCTGGGTGCCGTCACAGGAGGTGCCGTTGACCTTGCAGCCGCCGGGGGAGCCGCTGCCGGTGCCGTTGAATCCGAAACTGGCGGTCGCGCCGGGTGCGAGGGTGCCGTTCCAGCCCACGTTCTTGCCGGTCCAGTGGGTGCCGGAGCTGGTGACGGTGGCGTCCCAGGCGGAGGTGACGGCGGTGCCGGCCGGGTAGTCCCACTCGACGGTCCACGAGGTGATCGTGGTGGTGCCGGTGTTCTTCACCGTCCACTTGCCCTCGAAGCCGGTGCCCCAGTCGGAGACCTTGGTGTACGTCGCGGTCGCCGAGGTGGCGGCCTGGGCGGGTCCTGCCAGCACGACGAGCCCGGTGACGGGCAGGGCGAGCGCGGCGACGATCGCCGCGACCCGGGTGAAGAACCGGGTGCGCCGGGTGCGGGGTGGGGATGCTGTGCTCAAGGGTGATCCTCCGTAGGTCCGTCGCGGTCGTGGGGCCGACTTCGACATGGGGGTGGGACCTGCGCCGCCCGTGAGCACGCTTTGTCATGGCACGCTCACCACAGTGTTCGTGAGGGTAGAAAGGTCTGGACCAACCGTCAAGAGGTCCAGACCGGTGCGGCATTCGGGGTTCTAGATCCCCAACTCCTGTGCCAGGACGGCCGCTTGGAGCCGACTGCGCAGCTCCAGCTTCCCCAGCAGCCTGCTGACGTGCGTCTTCGCCGTCGACTCCGCCATCTCCAGGCGTTCGGCGATCTCCGCGTTCGACAGGCCCTCGCCCAGAGCGCTCAGCACCTCCCGCTCCCGCCGGGTCAAGGAGGCCACGGCCGCCGTCGCCTCCGGGGACACCGGCGCCCGCGCCGGACGCGGCGCCGCGAACTCGGAGATCAGCCGCCTGGTCACCGCCGGGGCGATCAGTCCCTCCCCCCGCGCGACGGTCCGTACCGCCTCGATCAGCTCCGCGGCCTCCGCGTTCTTCAGGAGGAAGCCCGCGGCCCCCGCCCGCAGCGCCCCGAAGACGTACTCGTCGTGGTCGAAGGTGGTCAGCACCAGGACATCGGCCAGTCCCTCCGCGACCACCTCGCGGGTCGCGGACACCCCGTCGAGCTTCGGCATCTGCACGTCCATGAGGACGAGATCCGGCCGCAGCTCGCGCGCGAGGCGTACGGCCTCCTCCCCGTCGGCCGCCTCGCCCACCACCTCGATGCCGCCCGCGCTGCGCAGGATGAGCACCAGCCCGGCCCGGACCGCGCTCTGGTCCTCCGCCACCACCACCTTGATGGTCATGCTTCCACCGCCTTCTCTTCCGCGGGCAGTGTCGCCCGTACCCGCCACACCCCGTCGGCCCGGCCGGCCGTGAACTCCCCGCCCAGCAGCTCCGTCCGCTCCCGCATGCCGATCAGCCCGGCCCCGGAGCCGGGCGCGCGCGGACCTGGCCGGTCCCCGTACGGGGAGTCCACGGTCACGGTCAGCATCCCGGCCGCGCGGGCCACGCGGACCGTGACCGTGCCCGGGGAGGCGTGCTTGAGGGCATTGGTCAGCGACTCCTGGAGGATCCGGTAGGCGGCCAGCTCCACCGGGGCCGCCGTCGGCTCCCCGGGCGGCCGGTCGTCGTGCAGTACGAAGTCCAGCCCGCTCGCCGAGCCGTTGGTCCGGGCCTGCCCCACCAGGGCGTCCAGACCGTCCAGCGTCGGTACGGCGACCGGCTCGCGCTCCGCCCCGGCGTCCCGCAGCAGCCCGATCAGCCGGCGCATCTCGGCCAGGCCCTGGACGCTGTTCTCCCGGATCACCCCGAGGGCGTCACGGCTGGTCTCGGCCTTGTCGATGGACAGCGCGGCGGTGGAGTGGATGGCGATGGCGGAGAGGTGGTTGGCCACCATGTCGTGCAGCTCCCGCGCCATCCGGGCGCGCTCGGCGACGACCGCCTGCGTACGGTCCATCTCGGCCAGCAGCGCGGTCTGCTCGGCGCGCAGCCGGGCCGCCACCGCGGCCTCCCGGTGGTTGCGCAGGGTGGCGCCGGTCAGTGCCGGGCCGAAACTGACGAGGCCGGTGACCACGCCGATCAGCAGCGCCTCGGGGGTGCGCAGCCACGCCAGGGCGGCGATGGTGACGGCCACGGTGACCAGGCCGGTGCTGACCGGGAGCCGCCGGGCCGTGACGGGTTTCCCGTAGACGACGGCGGCGTACATCAGGTCGGTGAAGATCAGGACGGTCGCGAGGCTGCCGACCGTGAACTCGTTGGCGATCACGCCGAGCGTGCCGACGGCCAGGGCCGCCGCCGGCCTGGAGCGGCGCAGCAGCTCCATCCCGCCGAGGATCACCAGGGGTACCAGGGCGGCCCAGGCGGGCAGGAAGTCCCGGCCGGCGCTGCTGTAGACGCCCAGTGACCACATCGCCAGGCCGGCGAGCACGCCGACCACGGCGAGGAGGACGTCGTGTCGGTGGGGGCGCAGGCTCTTCTCGGTCACGGTCCCATCCAACAGGGTGGGCGGGGCGCGGGCCTCGGCGGAGAGGCCGAGTTGTCGGTACATCGAAGGATGCAGTCACACGTCGTCACTGGCGACGACGTACCGGGCCGGTCCGGACGGGAGGCTGGGAGTACGTCGCACCACCCGAGAGGAACGGAGAGTCCCGTGATCGTCGCGCTGATCATCGCCTGTGAGGTCGGCTTCTGGGTGCTGCTGGCCGCCGGACTGGCCCTGCGCTACCTCGCGAAGATGCCCGGGGTGGGCGCGGCAGTCCTGCTGTGCGAGCCGCTGATGGAGCTGATCCTGCTGGTCGTCACCACGGTCGATCTCAAGAACGGCGCCGAGCCGGACTGGAAGCACGGCCTCGCCGCGCTGTACATCGGCTACACCGTCGCCTACGGCCACTACACGATCAAGTGGCTGGACGGCCACGCCGCGCACCGGCTGGCCGGAGGGCCCAAGCCGGCCGGACCCGGGTACGGGAAGGCGAGGACCGTCCACGAGTGGCGGCTGTGGGTCCGTACCGTCATCGCCGCCGCTGTTGCGCTCGGCCTGCTCCAGGTGGCGATCTGGTACGTCGGCGACGCGGGCGACGTCAGCTCGCTCAAGGCGTGGCAGTTCGGCGCCCTGCGGGCGGTCGTCATCCACGGCCTGATCGCCGTCGCGTACACGATCTGGCCGAAGAAGGCCCCGCAGGGCGGCGTCGCGGCGGAGCCGAGGGTCTAAGCGGCCTCGGGGAAGTGGGGCACGTCCAACGCACCCCACTTCCCCGAGACCGCTTAGCGGTCGCCGCCCGGCACCCACAGCACGTCGCCGACCTCCTTGTTGGCCGTACGGGCCAGGATGAACAGGAGGTCGGAGAGGCGGTTCAGGTAGGTGGCGGTCAGCGGATTCATGACCTCGCCGTGCACCTCCAGCGCCGCCCACGTCGAGCGCTCGGCGCGCCGGACGACGGTGCAGGCCTGGTGCAGCAGGGCCGCGCCCGGGGTGCCGCCGGGGAGGATGAAGCTGCGCAGCTTCTCCAGCTGCTCGTTGAAGGCGTCGCAGTCCGCCTCCAGCTTGTCCACGTAGAACTGCTCCACCCGCAGCGGCGGGTACTGCGGGTTCTCCACCACCGGGGTGCACAGGTCCGCGCCGACGTCGAACAGGTCGTTCTGCACCCGGACCAGGACCTTCACCACGTCCTGCGGCAGGCCTCCGAGGGCGATCGCCGTCCCGATGGCCGCGTTGGCCTCGTTGGCGTCGGCGTACGCGGAGATCCGCAGGTCGGTCTTGGCCGTGCGGCTCATGTCGCCCAGGGCGGTCGTGCCCTTGTCGCCGGTACGGGTGTAGATGCGCGTGAGGTTCACCATGCGGCCAGCGTAGTGACGCCCGCCGGAGAATCGCACGCGGAGCCGTCTGTGAGCCCGGTACCGTCCGCGGGCAGCCCGAAAGGGGCAGAGGAGGGTGAAGAGGTGACGGTTTGACCGACATGTTCGGAATCTGACAGTGAGCCGAACCGGCCGGGCGGGTCGACGTCCTGGTGAGGTTCCCCGGCTCGCGTCACGCGGGGGAACCGCGCGCGCCTGACGGTCGAACAGACCGCCGGCGCCGCGCGAGGTCGGGCGACTGCGGTCGATCGAGGAGCGGTTGGGGGACCGGCGGACGACTGACCCGTCCCGGTGTGATGTCCGTCATCTGAGACGTGACGCGTGTTACTTCGAGGTCACACCGCACCGCCCGGACGCTAGTCTCCGCCGGAGGGGCCAGGAGTCCGGGCCGTTTCGAGGCCGGGCCGTATCAAGAACGTGGGGTGTGCAGTGGCTGGGAAGCTTGCCGTCATCGGTGCCGGACTGATGGGTTCCGGTATCGCTCAGGTCTCCGCTCAGGCGGGCTGGGACGTCGTGCTGCGCGATGTCACCGACGCCGCGCTGACGCGTGGCACCGACGGGATCAAGGCCTCGTACGACAAGTTCGTCTCCAAGGGCAAGCTGACCGCCGAGGACGCCGAGGCGGCCCTCGCGCGCATCACGACGACCACCGACCTGGATGCGGTCGCCGACGTCGACATCGTGGTCGAGGCCGTCTTCGAGAAGATCGAGATCAAGCACGAGATCTTCCGCGCCCTCGACAAGATCGTGCGCGAGGACACCATCCTCGCCTCCAACACCTCCGCCATCCCGATCACCAAGATCGCGGCCGCGACGGAGCGCCCGGAGCGGGTCGTCGGCGCGCACTTCTTCTCGCCCGTCCCGATGATGCAGCTCTGCGAGCTCGTCCGCGGCTACAAGACGAGCGACGAAACCCTCGCCACCACCCGGGCGTTCGCCGAGTCCGTCGGCAAGACCTGCATCGTCGTCAACCGCGACGTCGCCGGCTTCGTGACCACCCGTCTGATCTCCGCGCTGGTCGTCGAGGCCGCCAAGCTGTACGAGTCGGGCGTGGCCTCCGCCGAGGACATCGACATCGCGTGCAAGCTGGGCTTCGGGCACGCGATGGGCCCGCTGGCCACCGCGGACCTGACGGGCGTCGACATCCTGCTGCACGCCACCAGCAACATCTACACCGAGTCCCAGGACGAGAAGTTCGCGCCGCCGGAGCTGATGCGCCGGATGGTGGACGCCGGGGACATCGGCCGCAAGAGCGGGCAGGGCTTCTACAAGCACTGAGGCCGGGCCGCCGAGCACCACCGTTCGAATACCTTCACCCGTCGGGGTGAATTAGGTATCGGTTCGCTCACGGTCGGCAACTTCCCTGCCCGCGAGGCAGTCAGTTGCAGTGAGAGTTGCCGACCACGGACCAGTCGGACCATACGTACGCGTACTGCCGGGAGTACACATGCACATCAGGGGCGACCACGCCGAACTCGCTGTCGGGGGTCGCCTCGACGTGCGCAGCGCGGCGGACGCCCGTACGGTCCTCCACTCCGCCCTCGACGACGGCCACGGCGACCTCGTGCTCGACCTCACCGGGCTCGACTCCTGGGACGCGACCGGCCTCGGCGTCATCATGGGCGCGCACCGCAGGGCCGGCCGGACCGGACGGCGCCTCGTCCTGCGCGGGGTGCCGCCGCAGATGCAGCGGCTGCTCGTGGCGACCCGCCTGCACCGGATCCTCGCGATCGAGGGCGGGTTGGAAGCGGAGTCCCTGCCCAGGGCGTGAACACAGTGTTCCGTTTTCCTGCGGAAACGTAACGGTCCGGTGGTGATGGCACCCCCGCGGTTCCCCGCAGGACCGGCCACGGTCTAGGGTTCGGGCGGAAAACCGGACCAGTAGCGGCAGCGGCGTGTGCGAAGGCCGGGCGGTACGACGGCGAGGCGCACGGCGCGATCGGGGGACTTGGTCATGGACCACATACAGGGGCAGGCCGAACCGGAGGAACAGTCCGGAGGCGCCGGGGCGCTGCCCGCGCCCGTGGCGCCCGCCCGGGTGGTCACCCTGACCGCGGGGGAGTTCACCCTCACCGTCAACCCGGTCGACGGCAGCGAGATCGAACCGCTCCGGCCCGGCACCCGGGCGGGCCGCCCCGCCAAGCGCGACGCGGCCGCCCGCGCCGCCAGGGACGCCGCCGCACGGCCGCCCGCGCTGCCCGGGGCTCCGGTACCCGCCCGCCCCCCGCGGGCGCGCGAGGAGGAGCTGGAGCGGCTCGTACGGCTGCTGGGCCGGGGGCGGTCCGTACGCCTCACCGGGCCCGCCGGATCGGGCCGCAGCTCGCTGCTCGACGAGGTCGCGGCCCAGTGCGCGGGCCTCGCCCCCGACGGGGTCGTACGGCTCTCCGGCTACGGACACCAGCAGCCCGCCGAGCTGCTCCACACCCTCTACGAGACCGTGTACGAGGCCTCGGACACGCGGCCCGACCGGATCGAGATCCTCGCCCGCGTACGCGACATCGGCGCCGTCGTCCTCCTCGACGACCTGGAGATGGGCGGGGTCGCCCTCGACGAGCTGCTGCGCGCCACCCCCGAATGCGCCTACCTGCTGGCCGCGACCCCCGACACCCGGGCCCCCTCCGACGACTCGCACATCGAAGAGGTCTTCCTCGGCGGGCTCGGGAAG
This sequence comes from Streptomyces sp. NBC_00190, assembly GCF_036203305.1. Classification (GTDB taxonomy): domain Bacteria; phylum Actinomycetota; class Actinomycetes; order Streptomycetales; family Streptomycetaceae; genus Streptomyces. Next base: position 5,379,930 of record NZ_CP108131.1, read on the forward strand.
AACGAATGCCTGGAACTGCTGGAGGCGGGCGTCGGCCGGCCGCTGACGGAGGCGGAGACCGCCTGGGCGTCCGACCTGCGGTTCGCCTCCGAGGGGCTCCCCCTGCGCTTCGTGCAGGCAGCCGCGCTGCTGCGGCAGCGGGACGAGATCAACCACACCGACGAGGCGGACGACGAGGAGGAGCCGGGCGTCTTCGAGGAGCGCCCGCGCGACACCGTCGAGGTGCCGCTGCCGACGCTGGCCGAGGGCGCCGCCCCGGCGGAGCTGCTGGCCTCGCGGGTCAGCGAGTCGGCGCGCGCCGCCCTGCGGATCGCGTGCGCGCTGGGCGGTGAACTGCCGCACCACGCACACCTGCCCGCGCTGGTGGGGGACACCCACGCAGACTCCGCGGTGGCGGAACTGCTCGGCTGCGGCATGCTGACCCAGGTCGGCCCGCGCTACCGGCTGGCCTCCGGGGTCGCCCGGCAGCTGGAGGAGGTCGGGTACGGGGACACCGCGGCCGAGGAGGCCCGTACGGCCGCCCGGCACTACGCCTGGTGGACCGGTCACGCCTCGGTGAACCCGCAGCGCGTCGCGGCGGAGGCCGACGCGGTGCTCGCCGCGCTGGGCGGTGCCGACGTGGTGGCGGCCGTACTGCTGGCCCGCACGGCGGCTCCGGCGTTCGCCGCCTCGCTGCACTGGGAGGCCTGGGACCGGGTGCTGCGCGCGGGCGCCGAGGCCGCGCGCAAGGCGGGAGAGGTCGCCGAGCAGGCGTACTTCCACCACGAACTCGGTGTGCTCGCGCTGTGCGAGGGACGCCTGGACCGGGCGCGGGCCGAACTGGAGACCTCGATCGGGCTGCGCGGCGCGCTGGCCGACAAGCGGGGCACGGTCGCGGGCCGACGGGCGCTGGCACTGGTCGTGGACCGGGAGGCCGCGGAGGTGACGGTGTCGCCGCCGCTGCGGCTGGAGGCGCCAGCCGTCCCGCAGGCCGACTCGCCGGCCGCCGGCGTCACGGCGCCGGCTCTGACCAGGGGTTCGGGGGCATCGGAGGCCCTCACGGTTCCCGGGCCGGTGGCCCGGTCGGCAGCCCGGCCGGGGGCCGGTTCCGCGACGGCCGGGCGCGCTGCGGCCGGAGCCCCGTCGGCGGCTTCGGAGGCGGTGACGCGGGTGGCTCCGGTGGTGCCCGTGACCCGGCGTCAGGAGCCGCCCACGACGCTGTCGGAGGTGTTCGAGGACGCCTTCCCGCTGTCGCCGAAGCCCGCGCCCGCCCCCACGCCCGTGGCCGGACCCGCCGCGGACTCGGGCCGTCGGCGCCGGGCGCTGCTGGCCGGGGCGGGGGCGCTGGCCGTGGTCGTGCTGGGCACGGTGGTGAGCCTCGCGCTGGCCTCCTCGGACTCCTCGGACTCCGAGCCGCCCGCGCAGGGTCCGGCGGTGTCGACCAGCCCGACCCGGATGGTTCAGCCGTCGGAGCCGGGCATCAGCGGGAACGATTCTCCAGCGGATCCAGCCGACCCGGTGGTGGAACCGTCGGCGCAGTCCACCGCCCCGGGCGGGACCGCCGGTGCTCCGACCCCGGGCCGGACCCCCTCCCGCACGCCGTCGCGCCGTCCGCAGTCGACCGGGCCGCAGCCCCCGGCCTCGTCGTCGGCCCCCGTACCGCCGACCTCCGCCGCGCCGACCCCGTCCGACACGCCCTCGGCGTCGGTCGTTCCGTCGCCGACGGCCACGGCCACGGGGACGGCCACCGCCACGGGCACCACGACCAGCCCGGGCCCGGGCACCGTCCGGTGAACGACCACGGCTCCGTCCTCGTGGACGGAGCCGTGGCGACGGGACGGGCGGACGGTCAGAACAGCCGGAGCTTGTCGTCCTCGATGCCGCGCATCGCGTCGTAGTCGAGGACCACGCAGTCCATCCCGCGGTCCGTCGCCAGCACCTTGGCCTGAGGCTTGATCTCCTGCGCCGCGAAGACGCCCCGGACCGGGGCCAGGTGCGGGTCGCGGTTCAGCAGCTCCAGGTAGCGGGTCAGCTGCTCGACGCCGTCGATCTCGCCGCGCCGCTTGATCTCCACGGCCACCGTCGCGCCGGAGGCGTCCCGGCACAGGATGTCCACGGGCCCGATCGCCGTCATGTACTCGCGCCGGATCAGGGTGTAGCCCTCGCCCAGCGTTTCGATGCGGTCCGCGAGGAGTTCCTGGAGGTGTGCTTCCACGCCGTCCTTGATCAGCCCGGGGTCGATGCCGAGCTCGTGGGAGGAGTCGTGCAGGACTTCTTCCATGGTGATGATGAGCTTCTCACCAGCCTTGTTGACGACGGTCCACACACCGGCCTCGTCACCGCTCCCCTCTTTGAGGGTGCACGGGGGCGACATCCAGTTGAGCGGTTTGTACGCCCGGTCGTCCGCGTGGATCGAGACACTGCCGTCGGCCTTCACGAGGATCAGACGGGGTGCCGAGGGCAGATGGGCGGTGAGCCGGCCCGCGTAGTCGACGGAGCAGCGGGCAATGACGAGACGCATGGTCGGCAACGCTACTCGACGAGAAGGGCTCCACGCGATTCGCCCCTGAAAGCCCCCTTCGCCGATGGCGCGTTGTATGCGCATTCTCCTGGTGCGTCACCCATGGGACGCCTACCGTGGTGAGCGGGAGGTTGCCGAGCGTGTACGCAGCGTCGCGGCCTCCTTCCCTGCCCGTAAGACTCCGGCAACCAGTCCGCCGGAGTCGCGAGAGGAGAACCCATGTCGCTCGACGTCTCACCGGCCCTACTCGAACAGGCCGAGCGAGGCGAGGTCGACGAAGCCGCTTTCGTCGACTGCGTCCGGACCTCCCTGCCCTACGCATGGGAGATGATCAGCTCGCTGGTGGCCCAGCTGAAGGTCGACGGCGGACAGTTCGCCGACAACCAGACGCCGCCGCCCGACGAGCAGGCGCGCGGGCAGCTGCTGCGCGCTCTCGCGAGTGACGCGATACGCGGTGCGCTGCAGCGGCACTTCGGAGTGCGCCTGGCGTTCCAGAACTGCCACCGGGTAGCGGTGTTCCCGCTGGATCCCTCGGTGGACGACCGGCTCGCCAAGTTCACCTCGATCCGCGGCCAGCTGCTCAACCAGTCACCCGAACTGCGGGACTGTTAGCAACGACAGCAGATCTCAGCCGAGACGGGGCAGGACTTCGGTGCCGAGGCGCCGTACGTTCTCCTCCGTCGCGGCGAGATCGCCCGAGCCCTCCGTCAGGAGGGCGAAGCGCGTGATGCCGGTCCGCTCGGCGGTGGCCGCCAGCCGGTCCGCCGCCAGTGCCGGTGTGCCCACCGGGTGCAGGTCGCACAGCAGCTCCGTGTACGCGACCGGGTCGCGCATCGCGCGCACCCGGCCGTCCACCGTCACATGCGCGTCCAGGCCCTGCCTGAGCCAGCCCGGCATCGCCTTCAGCAGCGACTCGCGGGCGTCCGCCGTACGGTCCGCCAGCTGGCAGACCCCTGCGGAGACATGGCCCGCGCTCGCCACGTGCTCCCGGGAGTGGCCCGCCGCCAGCGCCGCGGCCCGCCACAGCGCGACCATCTCGGCCTTCTCCTCGTCCCCGCAGTGCATGCCCAGCAGCATCGGCAGCCCCCGCTCCGCGGCCAGCCGCACCGATGCGGGGGAGGTGCAGGCCACGATGACCTCCGGGCCCGGCCCGTCCACGTCCAGCGCCTCCGACGGGCGCGGTACGACGGCCACCTCGCGGAAGTCGTACCGCTCGCCGGCGGCCCCCACCCGCGCCTCCGTCAGCCAGCGCCGCAGCAGGTCCAGGGCTTCCGGGAAGCCGTTCTCGTAACGGTCCAGGCCGCCCCCGAAGACCTCCAGGTCGACCCACGGCCCGCCGCGGCCCACCCCGAGGCTGAACCGCCCGCCCGAGGTCAGGTGCAGCAGCGCCGCCTGCTCGCCGAGGGCCACCGGGTGCGTGCTCGGCAGCACGCTGACCGCCGTGCCCACCCGCAGCCTCCGGGTCCGGCCCAGCAGCAGGGCCGCCAGTGTCACCGCCGAGGGGCAGACCCCGTACGGGACGAAGTGGTGCTCGGCGAGCCAGACCGAGTCGAGCCCGGACTCCTCGGCCACCTCGGCCGTGCGCACCGCCCGGTGCAGTGCCTCGCCCTGTCCCTGGCCCGGGAACTGGGCAGCCAGTACAAACGCTCCTACGCGCATCGCCTTTATCCTCCTCGCGGCTGACGCGGCCTCCCCAGGCTGACCGGTTCTTCCTATGGCAACAACGTCTGACACGTGCCAAAGGCACGGGCTGACACGAAAGTTATTGGGATTGTCAGGCCATTCCTCTTCGTGGGGCCGGGCTCCCGCAACCACCCTGCGGGTACCCGGCCTCGCTGCGCGTAGTCTGGGAGAAAGTCACTGCCGTCCGCCCATCCGTGAGGTATACGTGTCACCGCGCCACAACCGCCCCAGGGGCGGCGAGACTCCGGACGAACGCCCGAGCACCGGCCTCGACCGCTACGGGCTGGAGCGCACGGAGGAGTACCAGGGCGAGGACTGGAAGGTCCGGCACGTCGCGGGCGCGAGCGCCGCGGGCAAGCGTTACCGCTGCCCGGGCTGCGACCAGGAGATCCCCTCCGGCACCCCGCACCTGGTGGCCTGGCCGGAGTACGGCGGCGTGGACGACCGCCGGCACTGGCACAAGGCCTGCTGGAACGCGAAGGACCGCCGCACCTCGAAGGTGCAGCGGTCCCGCAACGCGCCCAGGTACTGAGCGGCGGTTCACACGTCCCGGCGGCCGACCAGCACGTACGAGGCCGCCACCGCGCCGCCCGCGACGAGCACGATCAGCATCATGTGCGCGAGGCCGCCGGGCACCGGAGCCATGTCCGGGCCGGTGTCGGACATGCCGAACAGCTGCATCAGGGCCACCGGCGCGTTGTACTGGAGGATCAGCCGTCCCACGGCGGCGGACGACTCCCAGGCGCTGAGCATCCCGCCCGTCAGCGGCGGCAGCGTGACGACGCCGAGCATCACCGCGATCGCCCCGGCGGAATGCCGCACCAGCGCGCCGACGGCGAGCGCGAGCACGCCGAGCAGTGTGACGTAGAGGACGCCCGCCAGCGCGCCGAACCACTCGGCGGCCCCGTGCCGTCCGGCGGCGGAGCCGTTGTGCAAGAGTGCACCGGCCAGCCCGACGAGGAAGACCGACCCGGCGGTGACGACGAAGGCCGTCATGCCGAAGACGAGGTACTTCGCGGTGAGCACGCGGTGCCGCTCCGGGGAGGCGGTGAAGGTGGTCCGCACCAGTCCGGTGGCGTGCTCCGAGGTGATCGTCAGGACGCCGAGGACCATCACCGCGAGCTGCCCGATCAGCAGGCCGAAGAGAGCGGGCGTGGTGAAGGAGATGCCCGCGTAGTCCTGGTCCCCCGTCTGCACGACGAAGAGCAGCCCGACGCCGACGACGGTCAGCACGAGCGAGCCGAGCGTCCACATCGTGGAGCGGACCGAGACCAGCTTGGTCCACTCCGAGGCCATGGCGTGTCCCAGGTGCGGTCGCGGTGTCGGCAGCGGCGAGCTGTAGCTCTTCGGCTGGTCCGCGGTCGTCGGCGGGGTCATCGGGCTTCCTCGGGGTTGTTCTGGGCGGCCTCGGCGAGCTGGCCCGGGTTTTCCGGCATCAGGAAGGGCCGGCCGCCCGCTCCGGGCGGCGGGGGCGCGAAGAAGCCCGTCCCCGGGATCTCCGGTGCGGGCGCCTCGTCCTCCCATGCCGGGACGGTCAGCGGCTCCGGCTCCCACAGCTCGGCCCGCGGGTCTTCGGTGGAGGTGTACTCCAGGGACGACTGGGTCATCCGCATGTACGCCTCTTCCAGCGAGGCCCGGTGCGGCGAGAGCTCCCACAGCCGTACGCCCGCCTCGTGCGCGAGGTCCGAGATGCGGGGGAGCTCCAGCCCGGTCACGCGCAGTGCTCCATCGGGCTCCTGGAGGACCCGGCCGCCCGCCTTCGTGAGGGCCGTACCCAGCGTGTCCCAGCCATCGGGATCAGTGTCGGCCGCGCGTACCCGAGCGAATCCGGCCGAGTTGTGCGCGATGAACTCCTGGGTGCCCATGTCGGCCAGCAGCCGTCCCCGGCCGATCACGATCAGGTGGTCGGCGGTCAGCGCCATCTCGCTCATCAGGTGCGAGGAGACGAGGACGGTGCGCCCCTCGGCGGCGAGCCGGCGCATGAGGTTGCGGACCCAGAGGATCCCCTCCGGGTCCAGCCCGTTGACCGGCTCGTCGAAGAGGAGCACCTGGGGATCCCCGAGCAGGGCGGTGGCGATGCCGAGCCGCTGGCCCATGCCGAGCGAGAAGCCCTTCGTACGCTGCCGGGCGGCGTCCTGGAGGCCGACCACGGCCAGTACCTCGTCCACCCGCTTCTCCGGGATCCCGGAGAGCTGGGCGATCGAGAGCAGGTGGGTCCGGGCCCGGCGGCCCCCGTGCACGGCCTTGGCGTCCAGCAGGGCCCCGACGTGCCGCTGGGCGTTCGGCAGCTCCCGGAAGGGGAGGCCGTTGATCGTGACATGGCCGGAAGTGGGCCGGTCGAGGCCGACGATCATGCGCATGGTGGTGGATTTCCCGGAGCCGTTGGGCCCCAGGAAACCGGTCACATGACCCGGCCTGACCTGGAAGGACAGCTGGTCGACGGCGGTCTTGGCGCCGTAGCGCTTGGTCAGGCCGACTGCCTCGATCATCTTGCTGCCCCTTACCAGGCCGGGACGACTCTCGCCCGCGTAAGGGTTAAGAGGATATCCAGTCTCCTACGGTTCCGTCCCGGGCCGGATCCCTGAGCTGCCCCTGAGACCGACCCGGGGATGTCCCGTAGTGCGTCAGGCGTCCCTCTTCTTGAGGACGAGGTAGCCCCCGAGCACCGAGGCGGCCACCCACAGGAGCATGATCCCGAGGCCGCCCCAGGGGCCGTACGGCGTCTCGGAGCTGCCCATGGCGTCCGGCACGATCTGCATGATCTTGGACCCCGCCTTGTCGGGCAGGTACTGGCCGTACTTACGGGTCGCCTCGAAACCGCTGAGGAGGTTCGAGACGATCAGGAAGAACGGGATCAGGATGCTGATCGAGGCGACCGAGCTGCGCAGCATGGCGGCCACGCCCATGGAGAACAGGGCGAGGAGCGCCATGTACAGGCCGGCGCCGACCACCGCGCGCAGGACGTTCTCCCCGTCGATGCCGATGCCGTGGTCCCCCAGGATCGCCTGGCCGAGGAAGAACGACACGAAGCTGGTCAGCAGTCCGACCAGCAGGGCCAGGGCCGTGGCCACGGCGAGCTTGCCCAGCAGGAAGCTCGCGCGTGCGGGTACGGCGGCCAGCGAGGTACGGATCATGCCCGAGCTGTACTCGGTGCTGACCACCAGCACCCCGAAGACGATCATCGCCAGCTGGCCGAACTGCATCCCGCTGAAGCTCAGCAGGGTGGGGTCGAACGTGGCCCGTTCGACCGCGCCCATGTTGTCGAAGCTCGCGTTGACCAGGGCGCAGAAACCGGCACTGAACCCGACGGTGGCGAGGAGCGAGACGGCGAGGGACCAGCTCGTGGAGGCGACCGTGCGGATCTTGGTCCACTCGGACCTGAGGACGGCGGAGAAGGCCATGCTCACTCACCGCCCTTGGGGGTCGCCTCGTAGCCGGCGCCCCAGCCGGGAGCGTCGGCGGGCCGGGAGGGGTGGTCGGCGGCCATGCCCGCGGGCACGGGCGCGCCCGGTGCGTGGGCGTGGTACTCGACGGAGTCCGCCGTCATGCGCATGAACGCTTCCTCCAGTGAAGCCCGTTGCGGGCTGAGTTCGTGCAGCACGATCTGGTGCTGGGCGGCCAGCTCGCCGAGCCGCTCCGGGCCCACGCCGTCGATCTCCAGCGCGCCGGTGGCCGGCACGCTGACGGCGTCGATCCCCGCCTCGTGCAGGACGTCCTTGAGCCGCTCCTGCTGGGGCGAGCGCAGCCGGACGTAACTGCGCGAGTTCTGGTGGATGAAATCGGCCATCGACAGGTCTGCCAGCAGCTTTCCCTGCCCGATGACGACCAAATGTTCGGCCGTCAGGGCCATTTCGCTCATGAGATGGGACGAGACGAAGATCGTTCGTCCTTCCGCCGCCAGTCCCTTCATGAGATTCCTGATCCAGAGAATTCCCTCCGGGTCCAGACCGTTGACGGGTTCGTCGAACATCAGGATTTGGGGATCACCGAGCAGTGCGGAGGCGATTCCCAGCCGCTGGCCCATGCCCAGCGAAAATCCTTTCGACTTCCTCTTCGCGACAGCCGTCAGGCCGACCAGGTCGAGTACTTCGGCGACCCGGCGTTCCGGGATCCGGTTCGACTGGGCCAGACAGAGAAGGTTGTTGTATGCAGTTCGGCCACCGTTCATCGCTTTCGCGTCAAGCAGTGCACCGATGTACTTCAGCGGCTCCGGCAGATCCCGGTAGTGCTTGCCGTCGATCCGGACCGTACCGCTGGTCGGGTTGTCGAGGTCGAGCATCATGCGCATGGTCGTGGACTTCCCCGCCCCGTTGGGGCCGAGGAAGCCGGTCACCACCCCCGGTCTGACCTGGAAGCTGAGGTTGTCCACGGCGGTCTTCGCGCCGAATCGTTTCGTAAGGCCCTCAAGCTCGATCATGCAGGCCACGCTAGAACGCCGCAGGGCCGTACGCCACCTCCGAAAGGTGACGTACGGCCCTGCTTTGGTCGTGAAACGGGCGAACAGTACCGCCCGGTAGCCGTGACGCGGGGGTCAGCGGCTCTGCTGAGCCGGGACCCCGCGCGAGACCGGCTCGTCGTCGACGATCGGGTTGGCCGCCGCGACGGCCGCACCGGTCAGCGTCGCCAGCATCTCGCGGACGTTGGTCAGCTGCGCGTTGATGGAGTCGCGGCGGTTGGTGAGCGCCGCCAGCTCGCGCTCGGACTCGCTGCGGATACGGTCCGCCTTGGCGTTGGCGTCGGCCACGATGTCCTCGGCCTGGCGCTGCGCGGTCTCCACGGTCTGACGGGCGCGGCGCTCGGCGTCCGTACGCAGCTTCTCGGCCTCCAGGCGCAGCTGCTCGGCGCGGTGCTCGATCTCCGCGAGGCGCTTCTCGGCCTTGGCCTGGCGCGAGGCCAGGTCGCGCTCGGACTGCTCGCGGCGCTTGGCCAGGTTGGTCTCGAAGTCCGCGGCGGCCTGGGCGGCCTTGGCGCGGGTCTCCTCGAACAGGGCGTCGGCCTCCTCGCGCTTGGAGGCCGCGTCCTTCTGGGCCTCGGCGCGCAGGGTGGAGGCGTCGCCCTTGGCCTTCTCGACGATGCGGACGCCCTCGTCCTCCGCCTTCGACTTGCGGTCGGCGGCGAACGACTCGGCGTCGTTGCGCACCTGCTGGGCAGCCGACTCGGCCAGCTCACGGTGCTGCTCGGCCGCGCGACGGGCCTCCTCGCGCAGGTCCTTCGCCTCCTCCTCGGCCAGGCGCAGGATCTTCTCGACCCGGGCGCCGAGGCCGGCGTACGACGGTTCCGCGTCGCTCACCTGGGCCTGGGCGTTCTGCGTTTCGAGGTGCAGCTCCTCGATCCGCTTTTCCAGAGAGTTGATACGTCCAAGGGCGCTGTCGCGGTCGGAGACCAGCTTGGTAATGCGGTCGTCCACCTGACCGCGGTCGTAACCACGCCGCACGAGCTCGAAGCCGAAGGGGGAGGAAGTGTCGCTCATGGGGTTCCTGTCGAATGAGACCGATGAGGTGCTACGTGAGGTGTTAGGGGAATCCTAGGCGCCGAAGCGGCGTGTCTTCGAGTCAATCCGCGATTGATCTGGACAATGAGACCCCTTTTGAGTGGCAAGGCGACAGAATGCTTGTCACTCGTTCGACTGAACCTTCATCAGGAACACACATCCCGCACGCTTGCTACCCCTCCGACGACTTACCACCCGAACGAGTCGAACCCGCCGCAGCTCCGGCCTTCACGCCCCCCGCGCCCTGGCCGCCGACCGAGGGCTTTGCGCCGCCCGAAGGCGCCTCGAATGATTCCAACGCCTCAAGAACGTCCTGGACACGGGAGATCTCGCCCTGAATGTCCTGCCGCCTGCGCACCAGGACCTCCAGCTCGCGGCGTCCCTCGTCGACCAGCCGCTCGGCCTCCGCCTTCGCCTCCGCGAGGGCCTTCTCGGCCTCGCGGGCCAGTTCGGCCTTCTTCTGCTCGGCCTCCTTCAGGAGCGCCTCGGCCTTGCGCACCGCGGCGATGCGCACCTTGCTCGCCTCGCTGCTCGCGTCCGACACCAGCTCCTTGGCCTTCGCCTCGGCCGCGGCGCTCTGCTCGGTGGCCGCCCGCACCAGCTTGTCCACGCGCTCGCCGGCCGACTTCATCTGCTCGGCCGACTCCCGGCGGGCCCGCTCGTGCAGCTCCTCGACCTCCGCCTCGACGCGGCCGCGCAGCTCCTCCGCCCGCTCCCTTATGGCCGACGCGTCCGTACGCGCCCCGACCAGCAGCTCGTCCGCGTCCGTACGGGCCTTCTCCACCAGGGAGTTGCCCTCCACGGTCGCCTCCGAAGAGATCCGCACGGCCTCCTTGCGGGCCGCGTCGACCATCGCGTCGGCCTGCTCCTCGGCGGCCGTGGTGGCGGCCAGCGCCTGCTTGCCCGCCTCGGCGGTGAGCTTGTCGGCCTCCGCCGCGGCCTCGGTGATGAGCCGGTCGACCTGCTCCGCGGCCTCGCTGCGGCGCTTGTTGGCCTCCTCGCGCGCCTCGTCCAGCAGCCGCTCGGACTCCGTCCGGGCCTCCGTACGCATGCGCTCGGCCTCGGTCGCCGCCTCCGCCTTGACCCGCTCGGCCTCCGACCGGGTACGCGTCGCGTGCTCCTGCGCCGAGGACAGCGCCTCGGACGCCTCCGCGCGCAGCCGCTCGGCCTCGTTCGAGGCCTCGCCGACCGTGCGCTCGTTCGCCTTGCGGGTCTCGGCGGTGAGCTTGTCCGCCTCCGACGCGGCCTCGGTGATGAGCCGGTCCGCCTGCTCGGCGGCCTCGGTCCGCAGCCGGTTCGCCTCGGCGCGCGCCTCGTCCAGCGTCTGCTCGGCCTCGCGCTCCGCACTCGCCAGGGTCTCGTTCGCCGCGACCGTGACGCGGTCCGCCTCCGCGGTGGCCTCGCCGATGATCCGGCCGCCCTCCGCACGGGCGTCGTCCAGGGTCCGCTCCGCCTCGGCGCGCAGCCGCTCCGCCTCCGCGGTGGCCTCGCCGACCGTGAGCTCGTTGGCCGCACGGGTCTCGTCGACCAGCCGGTCGCCCTCGTTGCGGGCATCGACCAGCACCCTCGCGGCGTCCCGCTCGGCCGCGGCCAGGGTGTCCGCCGCCTGCTTGGTGAGCCGTTCGGCCTTCGCCGTCGCCTCGCCGACCGTCTCGGCGTTCGCCGCCAGGGTCTCCTCGGTGAGCCGCTCGGCCTCACCGCGCGCCTCGGCCAGCGTGAGCTCGGCCTCGGCACCGATGGCCTCCGCCGCGGCCGCCGCCTCGGCGGTGATCCGCTCGGCCTCGGCGGTCGCCTCGCCGACCGTCTCGGCGTTCGCCGCGAGGGTCTCCTCGGTGAGCCGCTCGGCCTCCGCCGTCGCCTCGGCGGTGATCCGTCCGCCCTCGGCGCGTGACGCTTCCAGGGCCTCCGCCGCCTCGCCGCGGATGCGGTTCGCGTCGTCCCGGGCATCCGCCCGGGTCCGGGCGGCGTCCCGCTCGGCCGCCGCCAGGGCGTCCGTGGCCTCGGTCCGCACCCGCTGCGCGTACTCGGCCGTGTCGCTGCGCAGTTGCTCAGCCTCGGCGATCGCGTCGCCGACCGTCCGCTCCGCGAGCGCCTTGGCCGCGTCCGTCTCGGCGCGCGCCTCACTGCGGATCCGGTTGGCGTCCTCGGTGGCCAGCTCCCGCTCCGCGTACGCGTCGCCGCGGACCCGCCCGGCCTCTTCCTCGGCCTCGGTCCGCGTGCGCTCCGCCGCGTGTTCGGCCGCGCTGCGCAGTCCGGCGACCTCCTCCTCGGCCTGCTCGTGCAGCCCGGCCACGGAGTCCCGCACCTGCTGGGCGGTGGCCTCCGCCGCCGCCACGACCTCGGACGCGCGCCGCTCGGCCTCCTCGGTCAGCCAGACCGCCTCGGCCTGCGCCTCCTCGGAGCGCTTGCGGGCCTGCGCCAGCAGTTCCTCGCTCTGCTCCCGGGCCTGCGCCCGCTCGTTCTCCGCGTCGGTCCGCGCCGACGCCAGGGTCTCCTCGGACTCCCGGCGGCGCCGGGCGGCCTCCTCCTGTGCGGCGGCCAGCGCCTCCGCGGCCTCCGCGGCGACCCGCTCGGCCGCCGCCTTCGCCTCGGAGCGCAGCCGGTCCGCGGTCTCCTGCGCCTCGGAGCGCACCCGCTCGGCCTCGGCCTCGGCCTCGCCGGTCAGGCGTACGGCGGCCTGCTCGGCCTCCGCGCGCACCCGGCCGGCGTCCTGCGCCGCTTCGCCCCGCAGCTGGTCGGCCTCGGCCTGCGACTGCGCCTGGAGGGTCCGGATCCGCTCCGCCGACTCGGCGCGCAGCCGGTCGGTCTCCTCGCCGGTCTCCCGGCGGATGTTCTCCGCCGCGGAGCGGGCGTCGCGCAGCGTCTGCTCGGCCGTGCCCAGCCGGTTCTCGGCCTCCGTGTGGAGGCGTACGAGTTCCTCGTCGGCCTCCGCCCGCTTCGCGGCGACGGCCTGCTCGGTCTCCGCGCGCCGGGCGAGAGCCGCAGCGTCCGCCTCGGCCCGTACGGCTTCCGCCTGCTCCTCGGCGTCGGCGCGCAGCCGCTCCGCCTCGCCGCGGGTCCGCTCCAGGGTCTCCTCGGCCTGCCTGCGCAAGGTGGTGGCCCGCTCGACGGCCTCGGCGCGGACGCGCTCGCTCTCGGCGGTCGCCCCGCCGCGCAGCTCGTCCGCGTCCGCCTTGGCCTTGCCGAGGAGTTCCTCGGCCGTCCGGGCCGCCTCCTCGATCTGCTGGACCGCCTCGCGGCGGGCCTCGCCGCGGATCCGCTCGCCCTCGGCGACGGCCTCCGCGCGCAGCTGCTCGGCCTCGCCGCGCAGCCGCCGGGCCTCCTCCTGGAGTTCGACCGTACGGGCCCGGTACTCCTCGGTGTCGTCCTTCGCGGCGCCCTTGAGCTCATCGGCCGTGGCCGCAGCCTGCAGGCGCAGCCGGTCGGCCTCCGCCTCGGCCTCGCGGCGGATCCGCTCGGCCTCCTCGGACGCGGCCCGGGTGGTGGCCCGGGCGTCCTCCGAGGCCTTGTTCAGTACGTCCTCGGCGGTGCGGGCGGCCTTCGCCAGCTGCGCCGCCGTGTCCTCGGCCGCCGCCGTACGGGCCTGGTCGCCGGCCTCGCTGCGCAGCCGCTCGGCCTCCGCGCGGGCATCGGCCAGGGACTGCTCGGCCTCCGACTTGAGGGCCTCGGCCTCCTTGGTGGCCTCGCCGACCAGCCGGGCCACCTGCTCCTTGGCGGTGCGGGTGCGCTGCTCGTTGACGGACTCCGCCGAGGCGAGCTGGCGGGCCGCGCTCTCCTTGGCCTCGGCGAGGACCTTGTCGGCCGCGGAGCGGGCCTCGCGCAGCGCGGCGTCGGCCTCCTGCACGCGGGCCTCGGCCACCCGGCCGAGGTCGAGGGTCTGCTGACGGGTCTGCTCCGCCTCGGCGGAGGTGGTGGAACGCAGCCGCTCGGCGTGCTCACTGGCCTCCTGGGCCTGCGTGGAGGCGGCGGTCAGCAGCCGCTCGGCCTCCTTGCGGGCGCGCAGCAGGGTGGCCTCGGCCTCCGCGCGGGCGGTCTCCGCGTCGGCGGCCATCCGGCGCCGGGTCTCCTCGGCGACCCGGGCGGCCTCGGCGCGGGCGGCGTTCAGGGACTGCTCGGCCTCGGCGCGGGACTCCTCCATGAGCCTGCGCGCCTGGGACTCCGTACGGGCGCGCAGCTGCTCGGCCCAGGCCACGTTCTCGTTGACGTGTGCCTCGACGGTCTGGCGGCGCTCGTTGAGCTCCTGGTCCAGACGCTGGCGGCGGTTGACGGCCTCGCTGTGCAGTTCGGCCTGCAGTCGTGCCTGGTGCTCGGCGTGCTCCTGGAGGATGCGCTGGGTCTGGGCCCGGGCGTCGCGCAGCTCGCGCTCGGCGTCGGAGCGCATCTGGTCGGCCTGGATCTGGGCATTACGGAGCAGCTGCTCCGCCTGGTACCCCATGTCCGCGCCGTCGTAGGCGGGGCGGGACGCCAGAGCTCGGCGTACCTCGTGGAGCTTGGCGCGCAGCACCTCGACCTGGTATCCCAGGTCCTCAGCGTGCTGGACGGCCTTCCCGCGCTCCTTCTTCAGCCGCTCCATCTCGGCCTCGAAGCGCGAGAGATGGTCGGCCTCGGCCTGATGGCTCTCCTGGCTTTCGTAGCCCCGCACAGCGCGGTCCCATCCGTCCCCTGGTCGCAAGCTCACTCCCAAATGAGCATCGCTCGCCCGCTGAACGACGCCCCCGGGTGAATGGTGTCAGATACCGGGGCAGGGGTCACAGGCCCCGACCCCGTCTCCGCACCGAACCCCGGCCGAGCCATGGCCACTCTACCGGCCGGGGAATGGGGACATCAGTGCTCGGGGTTGGAGGTGACGAGTTCGGTGAGGACTCCGTGGCAGTCCTTGGGGTGCAGGAAGGTGATCGAGGACCCCATGGAGCCGGTCCTGGGCTGGTCGTACAGGACGCGGACGCCCTTGCCGCGGATGGCTTCCGAGTCGCCCTGGACGTCCTCGGTGCCGAAAGCGATGTGGTGGACCCCCTCGCCGTTCTTCGCCAGCCACTTGCCCACCGCGGAGTCCTCGCGGGTGGGCTCCAGCAGCTGGAGGTAGGAGGCGCCGCCGTCGGACGTCTCGTTGATCTTGAGCATGGCCTCGCGGACGCCCTGCTCCTCGTTGACCTCGGTGTGGAAGACCTCGAAGCCGTACGTGGCACGGTAGAACTCGACGGTCTTGTCCAGGTCGAAGCAGGCGATCCCGATGTGGTCGATCCTTGTCAGCATGGAACCAGTGCACTGCCGAAGAGGGTGGTTACGCAACGTGCCAGCGATCACACCGGCAGCCCGGTGACGGCGCGGGTACCGCTCAGTACATTCATGTAAACCCTCGTTCACTCCTCATCCTCAAGGGGCTGTGCCTCATGTCCGGATCGAACAACACCACCTCAGTGATCGTCGCCGGGGCCCGCACGCCCATGGGGCGGCTGCTCGGCTCGCTGAAGTCCTTCTCGGGTGCCGACCTCGGCGGCTTCGCCATCAAGTCCGCGCTGGACCGGGCCGGGATCTCCGGCGACCAGGTGCAGTACGTGATCATGGGGCAGGTGCTCCAGGCCGGTGCGGGCCAGATCCCCGCCCGCCAGGCCGCGGTCAAGGCCGGCATTCCGATGAACGTGCCCGCCCTGACCATCAACAAGGTGTGCCTCTCCGGGCTGGACGCGATCGCGCTCGCCGACCAGCTGATCCGCGCGGGTGAGTTCGACATCGTGGTCGCCGGCGGCCAGGAGTCCATGACGAACGCCCCGCACCTGCTGCCCAAGTCGCGCGAGGGCTACAAGTACGGCGCCATCGAGATGCTCGACGCGATGGCCTACGACGGTCTCACCGACGCCTTCGAGAACATCGCGATGGGCGAGTCCACGGAGAAGCACAACACCCGCCTGGGCATCGAGCGCGCCCCGCAGGACGAGTTCGCCGCCGCCTCGCACCAGCGGGCCGCCGCCGCGCAGAAGAACGGCGTCTTCGAGGCGGAGATCACTCCGGTCGAGATCCCGCAGCGCAAGGGCGAGCCCGTGGTCTTCTCGCAGGACGAGGGCATCCGTCCGGAGACCACGGTGGAGTCCCTGGGCAAGCTGCGCCCGGCCTTCGCCAAGGACGGCACGATCACCGCCGGCACCTCGTCGCAGATCAGCGACGGCGCCGCCGCCGTGGTCGTGATGAGCAAGGCGAAGGCCGAGGAGCTGGGCCTGGAATGGCTCGCCGAGATCGGCGCCCACGGCAACGTGGCCGGTCCCGACAACTCCCTCCAGTCGCAGCCGTCGAACGCCATCGCCCACGCCCTGAAGAAGGAGGGCCTGCAGGTCGCTGACCTGGACCTCATCGAGATCAACGAGGCCTTCGCGGCGGTCGCCGTGCAGTCAATGAAGGACCTCGGCGTGACCCCGGAAAAGGTGAACGTCAACGGTGGCGCCATCGCCCTGGGGCACCCGATCGGCATGTCCGGCGCCCGCGTGGTGCTGCACCTGGCGCTGGAGCTCAAGCGCCGTGGCGGCGGGACCGGCGCGGCCGCGCTGTGCGGTGGCGGCGGCCAGGGCGACGCCCTGATCGTCCGCGTGCCCAAGGCGTAGCACGAGCCCGGCAGCACCCGCCCGTACCCGTACCCGTACGAGAACCGAGGAGCGCAGCACGTATGACGGCGGTGGACGTCCCCCAGCTGGTGGCCCAGGCACGTGAAGGCCGGCCGAGAGCGGTGGCCCGGCTGATCTCGCTGGTGGAGGGGGCGTCCCCGCAGTTGCGCGAGGTGATGGCGGCGCTGGCCCCGCTCACGGGCAACGCGTACGTGGTGGGGCTGACGGGGTCGCCGGGCGTCGGCAAGTCGACCTCGACCTCGGCGCTCGTGTCGGCGTACCGCAAGGCCGGGAAGCGGGTCGGCGTCCTCGCCGTCGACCCGTCCTCGCCGTTCTCCGGCGGGGCGCTGCTCGGCGACCGGGTGCGGATGTCGGACCACGCCTCCGACCCGGGGGTCTACATCCGCTCCATGGCCACCCGCGGCCACCTGGGCGGTCTCGCCTGGGCGGCCCCGCAGGCCATCCGGGTGCTGGACGCGGCCGGCTGCGAGGTGATCCTGGTCGAGACGGTCGGGGTCGGCCAGTCGGAGGTGGAAATCGCCGCGCAGGCCGACACCTCGGTGGTGCTGCTGGCGCCCGGGATGGGCGACGGGATCCAGGCCGCGAAGGCGGGGATCCTGGAGATCGGTGACGTGTACGTGGTGAACAAGGCTGACCGGGACGGGGCGGACGCCACCGCCCGGGAGCTGAACCACATGCTGGGGCTGGGCGAGTCCCGGGGGGCGGGGGACTGGCGTCCGCCGATCGTCAAGACCGTCGCCGCGCGGGCGCAGGGCATCGACGAACTCGTCGAGGCGCTGGAGAAGCACCGTGCGTGGATGGACGAGCACGGGGTGCTGGCCGAGCGGCGTACGGCGCGGGCCGCCCGCGAGGTGGAGACGATCGCGGTGACGGCCCTGCGGGCCCGCATGGCGGATGTGCACGGGGACGACCACGTCGGCGCCCTGGCCGCCCGGGTCGCGGCCGGCGAGATGGACCCCTACGCGGCCGCGGACACGCTCCTGGCGACGCTGACGGAGGCCTGAGAGGCCGTACGCCCTACGCCGTACGCGAGAGCCGCGCCCCGATCGACCGGGGCGCGGCTCTCGCGCGTCTGTGGGGCGGACCGCTCAGGCGTTGGGACGCTTGCCGTGGTTCGCCTTCTTCTTCTTGCGTGCTCGCTTCTTGTTGCCGCGCTTGGCCATGACGCCACTCCCTCGAAGATCGGGGTAAACCGGGCGCTCGTCAGTCTAGGGGCGCCCGGTCCGGTCCGCATCAGATCCCGCGGGCCGGTGGGCGTCAGTTGTCGTCGTTGTCGTCCGAGTCCGAGTCGGACACTGTCGCCTTCCCCGACGCGGGGTCGACGTGCACGTTGGTGGTCTTGTCGCCGGACTTGATCTCGACGTTCCAGTAGGGGGCGGAGGCGTTGTCGTCATCGTCGTCCCACTCCACCGACGAGACCTGGCCGGGGTGGGCGGCGAGGGCTGCCTTCATCGCCTGCACGGCGGTGACCTTCGCGCTGAGCAGCGCCTTGTTCCCGCCGGCGTCGTCGCTGTCTTCGTCGGCGTTCTCGGTGAACACCTTGCCGCTGCGGGTGTCGACCGTCAGTTCCGCGTGCTTGCCGTTCTTGGCGATGATGTCGACGTGCCAGACGGCGTCGTCCTTGTCGACGGACTCCACGACGCCGGGGTACTTCTTCAGCGCGGCGGAGGTTGCCTGCTCGGCGGTCATTTCGGAGCGGGCCGCCGCTGCCGCGGGGGCGGATCCCGCCGCGTCGGCTGTGTTCGCGGCGGCGGCCGCCACCGGGCCCCCGATCATCAGGGCCACGGCCGCGGCCGTCGAGACGTACGCCTTGTGCGTGCAGTGCATGGCTGACCTCCTCAGGCCGGCCATGCGCTGACGGTTGCCCGGCGGGCGGCCGGCGAGCGAGCGTTACCGACCATCCATTCTCCGGGCTGCCGCCGGGGACGGCACCCCGGCGAGGGGCGGGCCGGCGTCAGGCCTTGCCGCGGTTGCCCCGCAGGTGCTCCGCCACCGGGCGCAGCGACTCGCGCAGCGCGGCCAGAGCCTCGGGCGGCAGCAGGTCGATGAAGTGCCGCCGGACGGACGCCACGTGATGCGGAGCGACCTTTCGCATCGTCTCCATGCCCTCGTCCGTGAGCACCGCGAACAGGCCGCGGCGGTCGGACTCGCAGTTCACGCGGCGGACCATGCCCGCCGCCTCCATGCGCGTGATCTGGTGGGACAGTCGGCTCTTTGACTGCAGGGTGGCGGTCGCGAGATCGCTCATCCGCATCCGGTGGTCCACCGACTCCGAGAGGTTCACCAGGATCTCGTAGTCGTTGTTGGTGAGACCGAAGGGCTGGAGGTCCTTCTCCAGCTGGTGCATCAGCAGTCGGCTGACGTCCAGGTGGGTGCGCCAGGCGCACTGTTCGGCGTCGGTCAGCCAGCGGGTCCCGCCGGACTCCGTCCGGGGGAGGTCTGCCGTCTCGGTCTCCATGGTCTCCATGAGTGAACTCTACCTAAGAAGTTGAATTACGTACAAAAATGGGGCGGGTAAGCGGTTACAGTCCGAAGCGCCGCTGGAGATCACCCAGCTGCCCCGGCATCCGCGGCACGCCCAGCTGCCCCAGCGGGCCCTGGCCGGCTCCCGGCACGCCCTGCGCGTTGCCCGTGGCCGCGCCGGCGCCTACCGCTCCGACCGCCTGCTCCGCCATCAGCATCTCCGACGACTGCAGCAGGACCGTGCCCGCCCCCACGAACTCGAACTGGTGCTCCTCGCCCGAGGTGCCGCCGATGCCGGTCAGCGAGCGCAGCCCGCCCATCACGCCCGACATGTAGCCGTGATCGTAGTGGTGGCACGGCGAGGGACAGTCCGCCCAGCCCACCAGCGCCTGCGGGTCCACGCGCAGCGGCGGCTCCATGAAGACC
Source organism: Streptomyces sp. NBC_00190 (assembly GCF_036203305.1). Taxonomy (GTDB): domain Bacteria; phylum Actinomycetota; class Actinomycetes; order Streptomycetales; family Streptomycetaceae; genus Streptomyces. The sequence goes on from NZ_CP108131.1 coordinate 5,399,107, forward strand.
ACCGGCCCGTTGGACGCCGCCACGAACTTGCCCGTTCCGATCAGCGTGAGGAAGCCCGGGACGATCGACTGCTTCAGGGCCAGCGAGGGCTGGTACGCGAGCAGGTTGCCCGACCGTATGGTCAGGTTCCCGTTGTCCAGGTCGTACGAGTTCACGTCGAAGGCCCGGTCGGCCAGCAGCATCTTGCCCTGGCCCTCGGCCACCACCCAGTCGCTGGCGTGCAGCGGCGAGTGGAAGCTGGTGCGCAGCAGCCGGTCGAAGCGGCCGTTGCCGATGCCGTTGAACTCGATGCTCCCGTAGTACGAGATCATCTTGCCCTTCTGCAGGAACCACTGGCTCCCCTTGAGCTCCACGCAGAAGGTGTACGCGTTCACGTTGTCGTCGGAGGGCAGGGTGTACGGGTCGTAGACCGTCGGGCCGCCGGGGCCGCCCGTCACGGGGCCAAAGTTCACAGCTTCTCCTCCGAGGCCTGTACGTACACCGCGCCCTGGCCGGACAGCTCCAGCTGGAACGCCTCGCCCGAGCCGCGCCCCACCATGTCCCGCCAGCCGAGCGCGGTGGAGAGCTTGTTGCGTACGTCCCCGTGGTGGGCGACGTACGCCTGCGGGTCCACGTGGACCGGGCGCTGGGGGGTGATGGGGAGCTCGATGACCCCACCGTGCGCCATCACGGCGACCGCGCCGTGCCCCTTGAGCGTGGTGGTGAACAGCCCCTGGCCGGTCACCTGGCCGCGGACCATGCCCATGACCCCGCCCTGCGAGCCCATGAACATCGTGCCCTGCTGGAGGTTGCCGTCGAAGGCCAGCAGCCGGTCGGCCTCGACGTAGAGCGTCTCGCCGGTCAGGCTGATCACCTGGATGTGGTGGCCGCCGTGGCCGAACATCACGGTGCCGTTGCCCTCGACCGTCATCAGCGGGGTCTGCTCGTTCGCCACCCGGCGCCCGATCATGCCCATCACCCCGCCCTGACCGCCTGTCAGGCTCGGGGTGAAGGAGACCTCGCCGCGGTACGCGAGCATCGCGCCGCGCTGGCTGTACATCCGCTGCCCGGGGATCACCTGGGCCTCGACCATCTTCGAGTTGATCTCGCGGAACGGCATCAGATGTCGCCCCCGATGGTGTTGCGCTCGCTGGGCTGCACGTAGACCAGGCCCTCGCCCTCGAAGCGGATCTGGAAGGACTCCCCGGAGCCCTCGCCGATCAGGGTGCGGAAGTTGACACCCGACTGGAAGGACTGCTGGAGGTTTCCGGTGTGCGCGATGTACGCCCCCGGGTCGACGGAGAGCGGGTACTGGGCGCTCACGCGCAGCACCACCGCGGGACCGTCGGACATGATCGCCGCCTGGCCCGAGCCCTCGACGGTCGTGGTGAACAGGCCATTGCCGGTCGTCGCGCCGCGCAGACCGGTGAAGGTCGTGCCGGTGCGCAGCCCCGCGTCGGTGCACAGCAGGTTGCTGGACTCGACGTAGAGCTTCTCGCCGCGCAGGTCGACGAGATTGATCTCGCTCGCGCGGTCGGCGAAGAAGCAGGTGCCGTGCCCCTGCACTTCCATCACGGTCATCTGCTCGCCGGTGAGCCGGCGGGTCACCATTCCGCGGAGGCCTTCGCCGCCGCCGGTCATCTTCTTGAAGGCCATCTGACCGTCGTACGCGACCATGGAGCCGTTCTTCGCTTTCACGGCATCCCCGGTCAGGTCGACGGCGAGCACCTTGCTGCCTTGGAGTCGGAACTGAGCCACGGGATGACGTTATCGGCAGTGGGCGGGCACGAACAGGGTCCCGTGGCCGATATACGCCACACCCGGGCGGTAACGGACGCCGAACGGATGCCGTGCGCGCACCTTTCGGCGGCCCGCGGGCAGCGGCCCGGGTCAGGGGCCGGGTCAAGATCACGCAAAAGCGGCTGAGACACTGGGACGCCCTGACCTCCACCCCGAAGGTTCCCCGTGGACATCAAGACCGCCTCCGCCCTGCACCGGCTGCGCCTCATCTCCGTCCCGGAGGCGCTGTCGTTCCCGGCCCTGCTGATCTTCGGCTCGCTGCTGAGCCGGATCTCGGACATCGACTACCTGATGATGCCGCTGGGCATCCTCCACGGGATCCTGTTCGTCATCTACGCGGTCTTCCTGCTGGATGTCTGGAACAAGGCGAAGTGGCCGGTCTCGAAGGTCGCCCTGTTCTTCGGGCTGGCGCTGCTGCCGTTCGGCGGCCTGTACGGCGACCGGCTGCTCAAGCGGGACGAGGCCGACAGTGTGATCGCGGCCCGCGCGCGTGCGGCGGCCGACGCGTGATCGTCGCGTTCTCCGTGACCCCGCTCGGGGTCGGCGAAGAAGTCGGGGAGTACGTGGCCGACGCGGTCCGCGTGGTCCGTGAGTCCGGCCTGCCCAACCGCACCGACGCCATGTTCACCACCGTCGAGGGTCAGTGGGACGAGGTCATGGACGTGGTCCGGCGCGCCGTGGCCGCCGTGGAGGAGCGGGCGCCGCGGGTCTCCTTCATCCTGAAGGCCGACATCCGGCCCGGGGTCTCGGACGGGATGACCTCGAAGGTCGAGACGGTGGAACGCCACCTCGCCGAGGGCTGACGCGCTCACACGGCGTGGATGTGCACGTCCGGCGGATTCAGCACCGCCAGATAAGCAGCGATGTCCTCCGGGTCGCTGGTGAAGATCACGGCGCTGCCGTGCTTCGTGGCTGCCAGGGCCACGCAGGCATCCACCGCGTCGGCCCCTTCTTCGGTGGGAGTCGGGCTGCCCCAGGACGGTGCCGATCCGGCGCCAGTCGGCCAGGCCGAAGCCCGTTGCGCAGGCGACGCACTCAGGCCGGCCCGCCCTGGTTTCGCGCATCGGCGGGGCCGAGCTGCGCGCCTGCGGCACCGTGCAGTCTCTGAGGGCGGTGCCCAGTCCGTGCGCGAGCGCCGCATGCTCGCGGCGACCCCGCTGGCCGGGTTCGCCGACCCGGCGGGACTGGCCCGGGCCGCCGCCGCCTCCTTCGTCGGCATCGAGCTGCACGAGGGCGTGGACCCGCAGGGCGTCGGCCGGGCGCTCGACGCCCTGGAGCAGCTCGCCGGGCTCGCCCAGGCGCTGGAAGGCCTCGGGCCGCTGAGCCAGCGCGCGGTCCGGCACGGACTGCGGCGCGGCGGCCGCGGCTGAGGCGTGCGGCACCGTGCGGGTCAGGGAGCCGGGTCGCCCGTCGTGAGGGCGATGGCCAGTGGAGTGCGCTCGTAGAGGACCTGGTGGCCGTGGCGGGCGGAGACGAGCAGGCCCGCCGCGTGCAGGACCGTCAGGTGCGCCGAGACGGTGGAAGGGGCCAGCCCGAGCCGGTGGGCCAGCGCCGTGGTGGAGGCCGGTTCGTGCAGCGCGCACAGCACATCGGCCCGGGCCCGGCCCAGCAGACGGGCCAGCGCGTGCGGGGTCGGCCCCGCCCGGGCGGTCCACAGCGCGCCGACGCCCCGCGCCGGGTACACCAGCGTCGGCTGCCACGGCGGGTCGTAGCCGCCGACCACCTCCGGCCAGACGAACGCGCTCGGCATCAGCAGCAGCCCCTGCCCGTCCAGCGCGCGGTCGTGGTGCGCGGGCCGCTCGATGGTCAGCGTCGCCGTCTCCTCGTACCAGCGCAGCTCCGGATGGAGCCCGTCGAACAGCGCCTGGAGCCCGCCCGCCGCGAGGCGCCGCGAGTGGAAGACGATGTCCGCCTCCAGCAGTGCCCGCAGCCGCGGCCAGTGCGGGGCGATCAGCGCCTCCCAGGCCCGCTCGGTGAGATCGGCCAGCTCCCGTACCGCCCGCGCCGGATCCGCGAGCATCCGCTGCCCGATGTCGCTCTCCAGGGCGCCCGGGGTGCACACCAGGGAGAGCCGCAGGTCCTCGCGCGCCGCCCGCGGATCGGCCGCGCGCACCCGAGCCAGCTCCTCCTCGAAGGTGACGGAGGGACCGAGCGGCGACGGGCTGAGGAAGTCCGGGTGGTGCCCGGCCCGCGGCATCAGCAGCCACAGCGGACGCAGGTCCAGCCCCTCGGCGGCCGCCCGGACCTGCCGCAGCCACGGCAGGTGGTAGGTCTGCCGGTGCGGCCGCAGCAGGGTCCGTACCGCCTCCTGCGTCTCCCAGCGAGCGGACACGGCGAAGCGGCACCGCAGCAGGTCGCCGGGCCCGAACCGGTAGTGGAAGCCCATCGCGCCCCTCCCCGCCCCTTCGCGTCCCCGTCCGCGTCCCGTCCACCGAAGATTCGTGCGGGGACGAATCTCTACGGCGCCCACCGTAGCCGCGGCGAAGCTGCCGGACATGTCAGCCGTCACCTCCGCCTCCAGCGGCTACCGGGCCGTCTTCCGTACGGGCGAGTTCCGCCCCGTCTTCGCCGCGCACCTGATCTCCGTGCTCGGCGTGGTCGTCGCCGAGATCTCCCTCACCGTCCTCGTCTACCGCGCCACCGGCTCGCCCCTGATGAGCGCGCTCACCTTCGCCCTCGGCTTCCTCCCGTACGCCCTCGGCGGCACCCTGCTCGCCGGGATCGCCGACCGCCACCCCGCCCGGCGCGTGCTCGTCGGCTGCGACCTCCTCTGCGCGGCCTGCGCCGCGGCCATGGCCCTGCCGGGCACCCCCGTCGCGGTGCTCCTCGTACTGCGCTGCGCGATGGCGTTCGTGGCGCCGCTGTTCCAGGGCGCCCGCGCCGCCTCCCTCACCGACATCCTGGGCGCCGGCGACGCCTTCGTCCTCGGCCGCTCACTGCTGCGCATGGTGGCCCAGAGCTCCCAGCTCATCGGCTTCGGCCTCGGCGGGCTGCTGCTCACCGTCCTCGCGCCGCGCGGGGCCATCGGCCTGACCGCCGCCGGATTCCTGGGCTCCGCGCTCCTGCTGGGCCTCGGCACGCGCAGCCGCCCCGCCCGCGGGGGCTCCCGCGAGTCCCCGCTGCGCGGGCTGCGCGCCGTCCTCGGGGACCGCCGGATCCGGGTGCTCACCCTGCTGTTCTGGCTGCCGCCCGTCTTCGTCGTCGTACCGGAGGCCCTGCTCGCCCCCTACGCCGCCGGTCTCGGCTCCGGGACCGTGGCGCTGGGGCTGCTGATGTGCGCGATGCCCGTCGGCACCATCGCCGGCGAACTCTGGGCCGGCTCGGCCCTCACCGCCCGAACGCGTTCCCGGATCACGGGCCCGCTCGTGGCCGCCGGACTGCTGCCGCTGCTCCTGTACGCCGTCCGGCCCGGCGTACCGCTGGCGCTCGCCGCCCTGCTGCTCGCCGGCCTGGCCCACGCCTACACCCTCGGGCTCGACCAGTGGTACGTCGACGCCGTCCCCGAGGAGCTGCGCGGCCGCGCGATGACCCTGCTCAGCACCGGTCTGATGACCCTCCAGGGCGTGGGCATGGCCCTGGCCGGCCTCGCCGCCGAGTTCTTCCCCGTGCACCAGGTCGTCACCGCCGCCGCGATCCTCGGCACGGCCGTCGTCCTGCTGCTGCTCGCCGAACTCCGCGCCTGCGCCCCGGAGCGGGAACGGCCGAGGAGTGAGACGGGACTCGCCGCCAAATGACCGCCCGGTAGGGTCTGTCGCGTGCCCAAGCCGCTCAGCCTTCCCTTCGATCCCATCGCCCGCGCCGACGAGCTCTGGCAGCAGCGCTGGGGGCCGGTGCCCTCGATGGCCGCCATCACCTCGATCATGCGGGCGCACCAGATCCTGCTCGGCGAGGTCGACGCGGTGGTCAAGCCGTACGGTCTGACCTTCGCGCGGTACGAGGCGCTGGTGCTGCTCACCTTCTCCAAGGCCGGCGAACTGCCGATGTCGAAGATCGGCGAGCGGCTGATGGTCCACCCGACGTCGGTGACGAACACCGTCGACCGGCTGGTGCGGTCCGGGCTCGTCGACAAGCGGCCCAACCCGAACGACGGCCGCGGCACCCTCGCCTCCATCACGGACAAGGGCCGCGAGGTCGTCGAGGCCGCCACCCGGGACCTGATGGAGATCGACTTCGGACTCGGCGCGTACGACGCCGAGGAGTGCGCGGAGATCTTCGCGCTGCTGCGCCCGCTGCGGGTCGCCAGCGGGGACTTCGACGAGAAGTAAGCCCCCGTCAAGATCGAGCAAAACGGACGGTTAGTCTCAGTGGCATGAAGAAGAGCGTGCTGACCCGCTACCGGGTGATGGCCTTTGCCACCGCCGTGATGCTGCTGGTGCTGTGCACCTGCATGATTTTCAAGTACGGCTTCGACAAGGGCGCCGATCTGACGTTCGTGGTGTCCCAGGCCCACGGCGTGCTCTTCATGATCTACCTGGTCTTCGCCTTCGACCTGAGCTCGAAGGCCCGCTGGCCCTTCGGCAAGATGCTCTGGGTCATGCTCAGCGGCACCATCCCGCTGGCCGCGTTCTTCGTCGAGCGCAAGGTCCGCGCCGAGATCGAGCCGCTGGTCAGCGGCGGTCTCGCGACCGCCGAGGCCTGATCGTCACAAACCCCCGGGGCATCTCCCGGGGGTTTGCCATCGACATTTACTAGGACGTCCTAGTAAATTCATGGGTATGGACGCAGACGCCATCGAGGAAGGCCGCCTTCGCTGGCAGGCCCGTTACGACAGGGCCCGCAAGCGCGAGGCCGACTTCACCACGCTCTCCGGCGATGCCGTCGAACCGGTCTACGGGCCCCGGCCCGGCGACGCGTACGAGGGATTCGAGCGCATCGGCTGGCCGGGCGAGTACCCGTACACCCGCGGCCTGCACGCCACCGGGTACCGCGGCCGGACCTGGACCATCCGGCAGTTCGCCGGGTTCGGGAACGCCGAGCAGACCAACGAGCGCTACAAGATGATCCTGGCCGCCGGCGGCGGCGGGCTCTCCGTCGCCTTCGACATGCCCACCCTCATGGGCCGGGACTCCGACGACCCCCGCGCCCTCGGCGAGGTCGGCCACTGCGGGGTCGCCATCGACTCCGCCGCCGACATGGAGGTCCTCTTCAAGGACATCCCGCTCGGTGACGTCACGACCTCGATGACCATCTCGGGCCCAGCCGTGCCCGCCTTCTGCATGTACCTGGTCGCCGCCGAGCGGCAGGGCGTGGACCCCGCCTCCCTCAACGGCACGCTCCAGACGGACATCTTCAAGGAGTACATCGCCCAGAAGGAGTGGCTCTTCGAGCCCGAGCCGCACCTGCGGCTCATCGGCGACCTCATGGAGTACTGCGCGAAGGGCATCCCGGCCTACAAGCCGCTGTCCGTCTCCGGCTACCACATCCGCGAGGCCGGAGCCACGGCCGCGCAGGAGCTCGCGTACACCCTCGCCGACGGCTTCGGCTACGTGGAGCTCGGGCTCTCCCGCGGCCTGGACGTGGACCACTTCGCGTCCGGCCTGTCCTTCTTCTTCGACGCGCACCTCGACTTCTTCGAGGAGATCGCCAAGTTCCGCGCCGCGCGCCGGATCTGGGCCCGCTGGATGAAGGAGGTCTACGGGGCGAAGAGCGAGAAGTCCATGTGGCTGCGCTTCCACACGCAGACCGCCGGGGTCTCCCTCACCGCCCAGCAGCCGTACAACAACGTCGTGCGCACCGCCGTGGAGGCCCTCGCGGCCGTCCTCGGCGGCACCAACTCGCTGCACACCAACGCCCTCGACGAGACCCTCGCGCTGCCGAGCGAGCAGGCGGCCGAGATCGCCCTGCGCACGCAGCAGGTGCTGATGGAGGAGACCGGGGTGGCCAACGTGGCCGACCCGCTGGGCGGTTCCTGGTACGTGGAGCAGCTCACCGACCGCATCGAGGCCGACGCCGAGAAGATCTTCGACCAGATCAAGGAGCGCGGCCTGCGCGCCCACCCGGACGGGCAGCACCCGATCGGGCCGATCACCTCGGGCATCCTGCGCGGCATCGAGGACGGCTGGTTCACCGGGGAGATCGCCGAGTCGGCCTTCCAGTACCAGCGGGCGCTGGAGAAGGGCGACAAGCGGGTCGTCGGCGTCAACGTCCACCACGGGTCGGTCACCGGGGACCTGGAGATTCTGCGGGTCAGCCACGAGGTGGAGAAGGTACAGGTACGGGAGCTGGCCGAGCGCAAGGACCGGCGCGACGACGCCAAGGTGTCCGGGGCGCTGGCCGCGATGCTGGAGGCCGCCCGGGACGGGTCGAACATGATCCCGGCCATGCTGGACGCGGCGCGGGCCGAGGCCACGATGGGCGAGATCTGCAACGTGCTGCGCGAGGAGTGGGGCACCTACACCGAGCCGCCCGGCTTCTGAGACCCCGTCGGCCGGAAAGGCCGGTCATGGCGCCCTACGGTGGCGGCATGGCCGGCCCTTCCGCTGTTTCGATCAACCGCGCCGTGCCCGGCGTGAGCGTCCGCGTGGTGATGCAGACCGGCTGCGGACCGTACGCGTACGTCGTCGTCGACTTCGAACCGCCCGGCCCGGACGGCGGGCAGGAGTTCCTGTACACCGTGCCCGACGCGCGGCTGCCGCACGAGTTCCTGCCCGCGGTGTGGGAGGGCATCCGGGAAGGGCTCGGCGCAGTGGCGGCCACCGTGCTGCTCACCGACGGGGGCTTCCACGAGGTCGACTCCAGGGACTACGGCTACTGGCTGGCCGGCCGAGAGGCGGGCCGAGCCGCCCTCGCGGCCTCGGGGCTCGGACCCCCGCCGCAGGACCAGGGCCGGCAGATCCGGGTGAACTGGCCGGGGAAGCCCCGGCCGAAGCCGAAGGAGGGCGCCTGACCCCGCCCCGCGTCAGGGCTGGGCCGGGCCCCGGAGGCCGTGCATCAGGAGCGCCGTGAAGGTGGACACCCAGAGCTCGTCCACCGGTTCGGAGCTCACCAGCGCGCGGTGCACCACGGTGCCCGCGATCACGTCGAAGATCAGGTCGGTGGTGCGGCCCGTGAGGGACTCGTCCTCCTCGTACGGGAGTTCCCCGCGCGCCTGGGCCCGCTCGCGCCCCAGTACGACGAGACGTTTCTGCCGGTCCACGATGGCCGACCGGATCCGGCAGCGCAGGGCCTCGTCCCGGGTGGACTCGGCGACCACCGCCATCAGGGCCGTACGGGCCTCCGGGCGCCGCAGCAGCTCCGCGAACTGCAGGACCACGTACTCGACGTCGGCTTCGAGGGAACCGCGGTCGGGCAGTTCCAGCGAGTCGAAGAGTTCCGCGACCGCGTCCACGACCAGCTCGTTCTTGCCCGCCCAGCGCCGGTACAGGGTGGTCTTGGCCACGCCGGCCCGCACCGAGACGTCGCCCATCGTCAGCTTCGACCAGCCCAGATCCACCAGCGCGTCCCGCGTCGCGGCGAGGATGGCGGCGTCCGCGGTGGCGCTGCGGGGGCGGCCGGTCCGGCCAGGGCTGGGGTTGCGCATGGCCGAGACCATACCCGCCGGTAGCCGACCGGGCCGCTGTGGTTCAGATCACGGGGCGCCGTGGGGCCGGGAGGAGTTACGCTACGGCTCGTAGCGTAAGAGCGACAACCACGCGAAGGGCTACTGGCGCCAGGTGGGGACCCGGCGCCGCACCGTTTCGACGGTCGCGACGAGGTAATTCTCGCGATCTTTTTCGTCGGCGCGCGCACACGGGGGAGGATGTACGCATGCAGCCCAGAAACATGTCCATGAGCGGCGTCGTCGACCTCGCCGCGGTGAAGGCGGCCGGCGAGGCCAAGGCCAAGGCCGAGCAGGCCCGCGCCGAATCGGCGCGGCAGGCGGCACAGGGCGGCGGGACCGGCCCGGCCGCCGGCGCCGTGCCGCCGTCCGCGCTCGTCATCGACGTAGACGAGGCCGGCTTTGAACGCGATGTGCTCCAGCTCTCCGCCGAGGTCCCGGTCGTCCTGGACTTCTGGGCCGAGTGGTGCGAGCCGTGCAAGCAGCTCAGCCCGCTCCTGGAGCGCCTGACCGTCGAGGCGAACGGCCGGCTCGTACTGGCCAAGGTCGACGTGGACGCCAACCAGATGCTGATGCAGCAGTTCGGCATCCAGGGCATCCCGGCCGTCTTCGCCGTGGTCGCGGGCCAGGTGCTGCCGCTGTTCCAGGGCGTGGCCCCCGAGCAGCAGATCCGCGAGACCCTCGCCCAGCTGGTCCAGGTCGCCGAGGAGCGCTTCGGGATCATCGGCATCGAGGTGGACCCGAACGCCGAGGGTGCGGCCCCGGCCGCCGAGGCCGAGGTCCCGGCCGGTCCGTACGACGCCCTGCTGGAAGCGGCCGTCGCCGCGCTGGACGCCGGTGACCTGAGCGGCGCGGTGCAGGCGTACAAGAACGTGCTCTCCGACGACCCGGCCAACAGCGAGGCCAAGCTGGGCCTGGCCCAGACGGAACTCCTCATCCGGGTCCAGGGCATGAACCCGCAGGCGGTGCGCACCGCGGCCGCCGAGAACCCGCGCGACCCGGCGGCGCAGATCGCCGCGGCCGACCTCGATCTGGTCGGCGGGCACGTCGAGGACGCCTTCGGGCGCCTGGTGGACACCGTGCGCGTGACGTTCGGTGACGACCGGGACGCCGTACGGCTGCGCCTGCTGGAGCTGTTCGAGGTCATCGGCGCGGACGACCCGCGGGTGTCGGCGGCGCGTACGGCACTGGCGCGGGTGCTGTTCTAGGAGCGGCTCCAGGAGCGGCTCCGAGAGCCGCCGCGAAGGCCGGTGGACCACCGGCGATTTATTGACACAGAGAGAAACAGCGGCCGCGCTTTGCCAAAACTTGGCAATTGCGGCCGCTGTTACTCGCAGTAAGCCGAACCCCGTGAACTGTCCGGTGTGTTCACTCTTCCCCCGTTCTGTCGTGGCCCTCGGTGACACCCTGTGTTGCTGCCCGACAACAGGAGGCAGCACCCCGGTTATCTGGCCGTTACCCGCCAGTAACGACCCCCCTTGTGCCCCGGCCGGGAATGGACCACGATCGGCGACGCTCGGTCCTTCCCGCAGAGCCGCTCACCCGGAGCCGCGGTGGAGGGTCCCCACCGAGCCGGCCGGTGGCAGTGGCACCGGCCGTGGGACAGGGGGGTCTCTGCCGCACGGCAGGGCCTGTCCTCCAGGTTGCGCGAACGCGTGGCCCAGTGGTTGTCGCTCGGGGGTGATCGCCGGTGTACGGGACGTGGCACAGCCGCGGCCGGGCCGCCAGCGCTCCTTCCCGAGGACGTAGCACTTCTCCCATCCCAGGACGGGTACGGCCCGGACCGGAGATGTACGTCCGAGAAGGAGGAACGAATAATGAGTTCTCAGGTTCGTGGCGGGACCAGATGGAAGCGCTTCGCGCTCGTCATGGTGCCGAGCATCGCGGCCACCGCCGCGGTCGGTGTGGGTCTGGCGCAGGGTGCCCTCGCGGCGTCCTTCAGCGTCTCCGGCCAGGACTTCAAGGTCTCGGCCGACAAGCTCGACGGTGACAACCTCATCCAGTACGGCGGCATTGCCAAGGGGCACGACCTGAAGACCGGCAAGGAGGTTGACCACCCGGTCACCATCTCCGGGTTCAGCCACGCCGAGATCACCAACATGTGCCAGTCCCTGGTCACCCCGACGCCGCTGGGCAACATCACGCTCCAGCTGCGTACGGGCCACAAGGGCAAGCCGGCCGTCGCCGACAACATCTACCTGGATGTTGCCGAGCTCGACACCGACGCCGAGTTCACCAACCTGGACATCGGTGTCGCGGTCGGTGACGCGAGCCACAAGACCAAGCCGCAGGCCGGCACGGTCTCCAGCCCGTACGCGTTCTCGCAGCGCGCGGACAAGGCGATCCTGTCGAACGTGCGCCAGAAGGCGTGGGCGACGACGGCGGGCACCTTCCGGCTGCCCGACCTCAAGCTGCGCCTCATGGGCGGCGACCAGCCGTGCTACCAGGACGAGAAGTAATCCGTCCCGGCGAGTGACCGGAGGGGCGGCCGGCGGCGCGAGTCGCCGTCCGCCCCGTCCGGGCTCCACAGAGTTCTCAAGTACCACCGTTTCCAGGGAGCTGTTGTCCATGAACCCCCAGGCCCCGGTTTACGTTCGCGCCGAAGATGACGCCTGGCTCACCGCGGTGTACTACCGCTTCCACGCGTGGAGCGGCCGCCGTCCGTTCTGGGCCGGGCTGTTCACGTTCCTCGGCGGCTTCCCGATCGCGTACTTCCCGTACGCGGACCTCCGGCTGGGCAACGTCAGTCTGGCGATGGCCACCACGGGTGGCGCCGGCGCGCTGATCATCGGCGTCCTGCTGATCACGCTCGGCCTGGCCTTGTGGTTCCAGCAGGCCATCCGCGTCTTCGCCGGTGTCGCCGCGATCCTGCTCGCCCTGGTCTCGCTCCCGGTGTCCAACCTCGGCGGCTTCTTCATGGGCTTCCTCCTCTCCATGCTCGGCGGCGCCCTCGCCCTGTCGTGGGCCCCTGGTCAGCCGGTGGAAGAGGCCCCGGTCGACCAGCGGCCCGCCCCGGTGGACATGGGCAAGGCGGAGTCGGCGGTCGGCCCCCAGGGCTTCCCCGCACACCGTGAGACGGAAACGGCACACGCGAGCGAGACGACTGCCCACGCCGATGGCGGGAGGAACAGTGCGGGGTGACGAGACGCAGCGGGGCGTGGCCCCAGGCGCAGAGTCCCGCGAGATCAAGGGGCCGCGGCATGCGGCGCCCAGGAAATCGCTGCTGAACAAGCTCCAGATACCCGTCGGCAAGACGATGGCGCTGGCGGCCATGCCGACGGCCGTGTTCGTCGGGATGGGCATGGCGCCCAAGCTGGCCGTGGCCGACGAGAAGGACATCCCCTTCGCGCCCGGCCCGTGCGTGACGCGGTCCGACGAGCCAGCCGAGTCGGCGTCCCCGACGCCCTCGACGTCGCCTTCGCCTTCGCCGAGCGCGTCGGCCAGTGCGAGCCCCTCGCCGTCCGCGTCGGGTTCCGCGAAGCCGAAGCCGAGCACGTCCCCGTCCCCGTCGGCGACCAAGCCCGCGGCCGACAAGCAGGCCGACGCCCCGGCGCCGAAGACGTCCCCGTCCGCGACCCCGTCGCCGACCAAGACCACGAACCCGCTGGACCCGCTGGGTCTCGGCGACGCGCTCAAGGGCCTGGTCGACGAGCTCGGCAACCCGCTCAAGGACGCGAAGACGCCGGTGACCCCGACGCCCGCGCCCTCCACGACCGCTCCGCAGACGCCTGCCCCGGCCCCGTCCAAGGCTGCGGACCCGGCGGCGGACGCGATCCGCGACGCGGCGAAGAACGCCGGCGTCGACGTCAAGGAGCTGTCCGACGAGGTCAAGGACACCGCCAAGACCCCGAAGGACGAGACGGGCGAGGGCAAGGCCGACGACGACAAGGCCAAGACCGAGGAGAAGAAGGACCCGGACGGGAAGGAACCCTTCCCCTGCCCGACCTATGACGCCAAGGCGCTGGCCGACGCCGAGCTGGAGCAGGGCGTCCCGCTCCTGCCGGACGAGCCCTGGTACCTGGACAGCTCCCTGCTGACCCTCTACGGCCTGGACTACCACGGCATCGTCGAGGTGAAGACGGCCGGCGGCAAGACCAAGAAAGTCCTGAAGTTCACCGCGGACTCGCTGGACATCAAGGACCTCTACCAGACGGTCGGCAAGGAGGGGAACGTCGCCCACCTGAAGTCCCGTCCGGGCTCCACGTCCAAGATCCGCGGCGGCACGGTGACGATGTACACCGAGAGCCTCAAGGGCAACCTCTTCGGCCTGATCCCGATCGAGTTCACCCCGAACAGCCCGCCGCCGCTGAACGTCCCGTTCGCGTTCTTCACGAACGTCAAGGTCGTCCAGGCCGGCCAGTTCGGCGGCACGCTCACCGTTCCGGGCCTGAAGAACTACATCGGCCCGCCGGAGTAACGGTCCCGCACAGGCCTGAGGCCCGCTCCCCACAGGGAGCGGGCCTCAGTCGTGCGTGTGGTGCTCAGGCGTCGAACCGCGGCAGGACCTCGGTGTTCATCCCGTACTCGTCGAAGATGCCCACCAGCGCGCGGGTCATGGCTTCCACACCGGGTTCGCGGACGATCACCAGATCCTTGACCTGGAGGTAGGAACCGTCGGCGCAGAAACACCGAGGGCGGCACCCCGATCCTCCTCGGGATCGGGGTGCCGCCCTCGGTCTCTGTGCGGCAGAGTTCAGGCGGTGGGTGGGGGACTTCCCAGCGGTGGCCGGGGGAGTCAGTCGCGCTCGCCGCCGCCCAGGTGGTGGACGCGGACCATGTTGGTGGTGCCCGGGACGCCGGGGGGCGAGCCGGCGGTGATGATCATGGTGTCGCCCGGGTTGTGGCGGCCCAGCTTGAGCAGCTCGCCGTCCACCAGGTCGACCATCGCGTCGGTGTTGTTCACGTGCGGGACGATGTAGGACTCGACGCCCCAGCTCAGCGTGAGCTGGTTGCGGGTGTTGGCGTCGGTGGTGAAGGCCAGGATCGGCTGGGTCACGCGGTAGCGCGACAGCCGGCGGGCCGTGTCACCGGACTGGGTGAAGGCGATGAGCGCCTTGCCGTCGAGGAAGTCCGCGATCTCGCAGGCCGCGCGGGCGACGGAGCCGCCCTGGGTGCGGGGCTTCTTGCCCGGGACCAGCGGCTGGAGGCCCTTGGAGAGGAGCTCCTCCTCGGCCGCCGTGACGATCTTCGACATCGTCTTGACCGTCTCGATCGGGTACGCGCCGACCGAGGACTCGGCCGACAGCATGACCGCGTCCGCGCCGTCGAGGATCGCGTTGGCGACGTCGGACGCCTCCGCGCGCGTCGGGCGGGAGTTGGTGATCATCGACTCCATCATCTGGGTCGCGACGATCACCGGCTTGGCGTTGCGGCGGCACATCTCGATGAGCCGCTTCTGGACCATCGGGACCTTCTCGAGCGGGTACTCGACGGCCAGGTCGCCACGGGCCACCATGACCGCGTCGAAGGCGTCGACCACGGCCGCCATGTTCTCGACGGCCTGCGGCTTCTCGACCTTGGCGATGACGGGGACCCGGCGGCCCTCCTCGTCCATGACCTTGTGGACGTCCTTGACGTCGTTGGCGTCGCGGACGAAGGACAGGGCGACCATGTCGCAGCCCATCCGCAGGGCGAAGCGGAGGTCGTCGACGTCCTTCTCCGACAGGGCGGGGACGTTGACGGCGGCACCCGGCAGGTTGATGCCCTTGTGGTCCGAGATGACACCGCCCTCGATGACGATGGTCCTGACCTGGGGGCCGTCGACCTCGGTCACCCGGAGCTCGACGTTGCCGTCGTTGATCAGGATCTGGTCGCCCTTGGAGACGTCACCCGGCAGACCCTTGTAGGTCGTGCCGCAGATGGACTTGTCGCCCGGGACGTCGTCGGTGGTGATGGTGAACTCGTCACCGCGCACCAGCTCGACGGGGCCCTCGGCGAAGGTCTCCAGACGGATCTTCGGGCCCTGGAGGTCGGCGAGGACGCCGACGGCGCGCCCGGTGTCCTCGGAGACCTTCCGGACGCGGTCGTACCGCTCCTGGTGTTCTGCCTGGGACCCGTGGCTGAAGTTGAATCGGGCCACGTTCATACCTGCCTCGATGAGCGCTTTCAGCTGCTCATACGAGTCGACGGCGGGGCCCAGCGTGCAGACGATTTTGGAACGGCGCATGACTGGATCCTATCGGTTTGTTTCGTAGCGGAATATTCCGTCTGGCGGAAAGTCCAAGTGACTAGTGAGTAACCAGCGCATACGCCTGGGTGGCGATCTCCAGTTCCTCATCCGTCGGGACCACGGCGACGGCCACCCGGGCAGAGTCCGCCGAGACCAGCCGCGGCTCGGGCGAGCGCACCGCGTTGGCCTCCAGGTCCAGCACCAGGCCCAGCTCGGCCAGGCCGTCCACCGCAGCTTCCCGGACCTGGTGGGCGTTCTCGCCGACCCCGGCCGTGAACGCCACCGCGTCCACCCGGCCGAGCACCGCCGAGTAGGCGCCGATGTACTTCTTCAGGCGGTGGACGTACGCCGCGAAGGCGGTGCTCGCCGCCTCGTCGCCCTCGCCCGCCCGCCGCAGCACTTCGCGCATGTCGTTGTCGCCGCACATGCCCAGCAGACCGCTCTTCTTGTTCAGGAGCGAATCGATCTCATCCACCGAGAGGCCGCCCACCCGCGCCAGGTGGAAGACGACCGCCGGATCCAGATCGCCTGAACGGGTCCCCATGACCAGACCCTCCAGCGGGGTCAGGCCCATGGACGTCTCCACGCACACCCCGCCGCGGACGGCCGAGGCCGAGGCGCCGTTGCCCAGGTGCAGCACGATCACGTTCACGTCCTCCACCGGCCGGCCCAGCAGCGCGGCCGTCGCCCGGGAGACGTAGGCGTGTGAGGTGCCGTGGAAGCCGTACCGCCGGATGGCGTACTTGTCGGCGGTCGCGGCGTCGATCGCGTACCGCGCCACGTACTCCGGCATCGTGGAGTGGAAGGCCGTGTCGAAGACGGCCACCTGCGGGATGTCCCCGCGCAGCCCGCGCGCCACCTCGATGCCCGTCACGTTCGCCGGGTTGTGCAGCGGGGCCAGCGGGATCAGGCTGCGGATCTCCGCCAGCACCTCGTCGTCGATGACGGTCGGCTGCGTGAACCTCGTCCCGCCGTGCACCACCCGGTGCCCCACCGCGGCCAGTTCGGGAGAGTCCAGGCCCGTCCCGTCGGCGGCCAGCTCCGCCGCTACGGCCCCCAGGGCCGCCTCGTGGTCGGCGATCCGGCCGAGCCGCTCCCGCTTGCCGCCCGCGGCGCCCGGCCCGGTCAGCGGCTCGTGCACCAGCCGGGAGGTCTCCTCCCCGACGCGCTCCACCAGGCCGACGGCGAGCCGGGAGCGGTCCGCCATGTCGAGGAGCTGGTACTTGACCGACGAGGAGCCGGAGTTGAGGACGAGTACGCGCGATGCGGTCACGGTGGAGGTCTTTCCTTGTCGCGGTCGGTGGTGGGGGGAGGTCAGGCGGTGGGCGCGGCCGCGCCCTGCGCCTGGATCGCGGTGATGGCCACCGTGGTGACGATGTCCTGGACGAGCGCGCCGCGCGAGAGGTCGTTGACCGGCTTGCGCAGGCCCTGGAGCACCGGGCCGACCGCCACGGCGCCCGCCGAGCGCTGCACGGCCTTGTACGTGTTGTTGCCGGTGTTGAGGTCGGGGAAGATCAGCACGCTCGCGCGGCCGGCCACCTCGGAGCCGGGCAGCTTCGTCGCGGCGACCGAGGGTTCCACGGCCGCGTCGTACTGGATCGGGCCCTCGACGGCGAGGTCGGGGCGCAGCTCGCGGACGAGCTCGGTGGCCTTGCGGACCTTGTCCACGTCCGCGCCGCTGCCCGAGGTGCCGGTCGAGTACGAGAGCATCGCGATGCGCGGCTCGACGCCGAAGGCGGCGGCGGTGGCGGCCGACTGGACGGCGATGTCGGCGAGCTGCTCGGCGTCGGGGTCGGGATTGACGGCGCAGTCGCCGTAGACGAGGACCTGGTCGGCCAGGCACATGAAGAAGACCGACGAGACGATGGACGCGTCCGGCTTCGTCTTGATGATCTCGAAGGCGGGGCGGATGGTCGCCGCGGTGGAGTGCACCGAGCCGGAGACCATTCCGTCGGCCAGGCCTTCCTGGACCATCAGGGTGCCGAAGTAATTGGCGTCGGCGACCACGTCGTTGGCCAGCTCGACGGTCATGCCCTTGTGTGCGCGGGCCTTGGCGTAGTACTCGGCGAAACGTTCCCGCAGGGGGGAGGTCGCCGGGTCGATGAGCTGCGCGGCCGAGATGTCGATGCCGAGGTCGGCGGCCTTCTTCAGGATCGCCGGCTCCTCGCCCAGCAGGGTCAGCTCGCAGACCCCCCGGCGCAGCACCACGTCCGCGGCGCGCAGCACCCGCTCCTCGGTGCCCTCGGGCAGCACCACGCGGCGCCGCTCGGAGCGGGCCCGCTCCAGCAGCTCGTGCTCGAACATCATCGGGGTGACGCGCTCCGAGCGGGTCACCGACAGCAGGTCGCGCAGCTCGCCGGTGTCCACGTGCCGCTCGAAGAGGCCGAGCGCGGTCTCCAGCTTGCGCGGGGTCGCGGAGTTCAAGCGGCTCTGCAGCGCGAAGAGTTCGCCGGCGGTCGGGAAGCTGTTGCCGGCGACCGACACCACGGGCGTGCCCGGGGCGAGCTTCGAGGCGAGCGTCAGGATGTCCGGGCCCGGGCGTTCGTTCAGGGTGAGCAGCACACCGGCGATCGGCGGGGTGCCCGAGGTGTGCGCGGCCAGCGCGCCGATGACCAGGTCGGAGCGGTCCCCGGGGGTGACGACCAGGCAGCCGGGGGTCAGGGCGTTCAGGAAGTTCGGCAGCATGGCTCCGCCGAAGACGAAGTCCAGCGCGTCGCGGGCCAGCCCGGCCTCGTCGCCGAGGAGCACCTCGCCGCCGAGCGCGCGGGTGATCTGGGCGACGGTGGGGGCGGACAGCGACTTGTCGTCCGGCAGTACGTAGCAGGGCACGGGGAGCCGGGCGGCCAGGCGCTCGGCTATGAGGTCGCGGTCCTCGGCGGCCACCCGGTTCACCATCATCGCGACGACGTGGCAGCCCAGGCTCTCGTAGGCGCGGTAGGCGTTGCGGGCCTCGGCGCGGACGGCCTCCGCGGGGTGCTTGGTGCCACCCACGACGGGAACGACGACCGCGCCCAGCTCGTTGGCGAGGCGGGCGTTGAGCGCCAGCTCGTCGGGGAGATTGGTGTCGGCGTAGTCGGTGCCGAGGACCAGCATGACCTCGTAGCCGCGGGCCACCCGGTGGTAGCGGTCGACCAGCTGGGAGACCAGCTCGTCGGTGCCCTTCTCGGCGAGGATCACCGAGGCCTCGTCGTACTCCATGCCGTAGGCGGTCGCCGCGTCCTGATCGATCCGGTAGCGGGCCTTGAGCAGATCGAAGAGCCGGTCCGGCCCGTCGTGGAGCAACGGGCGGTAGACGCCGACCCGGCCCGTCTGCCGGGTCAGGAGCTCCATGATCCCGAGCTCGACGACCTGCCGGCCGTCCCCCCGCTCGATGCCGGTCACATACACGCTGCGCGTCACGCCTGCTCTCCATCCCTTGCTGTGAATGTCTGTTTAGTCTGGCTTGACCTCTTGACAATACCTCTGTCGCTGGTTAGGGCGCCCCCCGGGAAAAGGCCTGGCCGGAAGGGTCGAGAGGCCCGGAGGGCGGAGCAGCAGAAGACGCGCGGCACCCCGGGCCCGTGGAAGAATCGGACAGGCTTCACCATTACGCCCTTCATATGTACGGCAGGAGACACAGCACGATGCGTATCGGAGTTCTCACCGCAGGCGGCGACTGTCCGGGCCTCAACGCTGTCATCCGGTCGGTCGTACACCGTGCCATGGTCGGGCACGGAGATGAGGTCATCGGTTTCGAGGACGGATTCAAAGGACTCCTCGACGGGCACTTCCGCCCGCTCGACATCAATGCCGTCAGCGGCATTCTGGCGCGCGGCGGCACGATCCTCGGTTCGGCCCGCATGGAGCGCGCGCGTCTGCACGAGGCCGCCGAGAACGCGCAGGAGCTGGCGAAGCGGTACGGCATCGACGCCCTCATCCCGATCGGCGGCGAGGGCACCCTGACCGCCGCCCGAATGCTGTCGGACGCCGGAATGCCCGTCGTCGGCGTACCGAAGACCATCGACAACGACATCTCCTCCACCGACCGGACCTTCGGCTTCGACACCGCCGTCATGGTCGCCACCGAGGCCATCGACCGCCTGAAGACCACCGCGGAGTCGCACCAGCGCGTCATGGTCGTCGAGGTCATGGGCCGCCACGCGGGCTGGATCGCCCTGGAGTCCGGTATGGCCGGCGGCGCCCACGGGATCTGCCTGCCGGAGCGCCCGTTCGAGGTGGACGCCCTGGTGAAGATGGTGGAGGAACGCTTCGCCCGCGGCAAGAAGTTCGCCGTCGTCTGCATCGCCGAGGGCGCGCACCCGGCCGAGGGTTCCATGCCGTACGAGAAGGGCGCGATCGACCAGTACGGTCACGAGCGCTTCGCCGGCATCGGCAACCGCCTCGCGGTCGAGCTGGAGCACCGCCTGGGCAAGGAGGCCCGGCCGGTCATCCTCGGCCACGTCCAGCGCGGCGGCACCCCCACCGCGTACGACCGCGTGCTCGCGACGCGCTTCGGCTGGCACGCCGTCGAAGCCGTCCACCGCGGCGACTTCGGCAACATGACGGCCCTGCGCGGCACCGACATCGTGATGGCCCCGCTGGCCTCGGCCGTCAGCGAGCTCAAGACCGTCCCCGAGTACCGCATGTACGAGGCCGAGTCGGTGTTCTGACCGCCGCCTCCGGCCCCGGTTTCCGTGCGGCGAGGCCCCGGAGCCCAGTGCTCCGGGGCCTCGCCGCGTCCCGGCCCTTCGCCGGGCGGGCCGGGCCGCCCCGATGTCTCCTATGCCCCGCCGCCCGCGAGGTGCCAGAAGCGGTCCACGATCTCGGCGAGGAACGCCCGGCCCGCGTCGCCGCTGCCCGCCTCACCCTGGCCGCCGCCCCAGCTGAGCGTCGCCACCATCCGCGACTGGTAGTCCCCGTGCAGCTGCTCCAGCACCCGCTCCAGATTGGCCTTGGGGATGGGCAGCAGCTTGCTCAGCGGCTTCACGTACGCCTGCCAGCGCGTGGTCACCGCACTGCGCAGCAGCTCCGCCAGCTCCTCCTGCTTGCCGGTGGCCGCCACGAACTGGGCCAGGGTCAGCCCGAGCACCGTCGCGAGGGAGGCGGACTGCCGCTCGTTGCCCTTCCAGCGCCCGGTGTCCTCCATCTTCTGGTACGAGTTCGCCTCCAGCCCGATCCGCCGGGCCAGCTCCTCGGCGGCCAGCCCCCTGGCGATCCGGTGCTCCCGCAGGGTGACCGGCTCGGCCAGCAGCTCCCCGGGCGAACACCACAGGACGCCGGCGAGGGCCGTGAGCTCGGCCGAGGTGGGCGATATCTCGCCACGCTCCCAGGCCAGCACGGTCTCGGGCGCGACGATCAGTCCGTACTGGGCGCGCAGGCCATAGGCGACATGACCGGGAGCCATGCCCAGGGCCGCGCGCAGGCGACGCGCGGCGGGGGCATTGAAGGGTGGGCTGGAGTGCACACGGCACACCGTAGGAGTGGCCGGGCTGTGGCGACTACAGACCAATCAAACAAGCCCAGAACTCGTAGGAACGTCCTATGGAGTTAGGGGCTTTTATCGGTTTCCTGTGCGACTGTCCGGTAACCGGTGCGACTCGAAGATCGACTGCACCTGTACGGTTCCAGCCAGCGCCCCTCGGCGCAAGACCCCTCACAGCTCCTGCACACACCTGAACCGCACGTCCACCCCGTGCGTGACACCTGTGGGGGCCCTCGCGGACGGGGGTGGCGAGGGCCCCGCCCCCGGCGGCCCGCCCCGCTGCTCCTCTTGCCTTGACGTCGGCGTCAAGGAATACGGTCGGTCCATGCGCATCGGCGAACTGGCGGAACGGGCCGGGACCAGCACCCGGACGCTCAGGTACTACGAGTCGCGCGGGCTGCTGCCCGCGCGGCGGGCGGACAACGGCTACCGGACGTACGACGAGGACGACCTGCGGCTGCTGAGCCAGATCCGCACGCTCCAGGACTTCGGCTTCGAACTGGAGGAGACCCGGCCCTTCGTGGACTGCCTGAGGGCAGGCCACCCGGACGGGGACTCCTGCCCGGCCTCGCTCGCCGTGTACCGGCGCAAGCTCGCCGAGCTGGACGGCCTGATCGGCCAGCTCGCCGACGTACGGGACCAGGTCGCGCGCCGGCTGGCCGACGCCGAGGAGGCCGCCGGGGAGGCGGCCGCCCCGCGCTGCGAGATGACGGGCTGAACGGCCCGCACACACGACCGACACAAGAGGGGACACGACATGATCCACGCACAGGGTGTTGCGGAAGTGACCGACGCGGACTTCGAGGCGGAGGTGCTCGGCGAGCGGGGCAGGCCCGTCCTCGTCGAGTTCACGGCGGACTGGTGCGGCCCCTGCCGCCAGCTCGCCCCCGTGCTGTCCGCGATCGCCGCCGAGGAGGCCGACCGCCTCAAGGTCGTGCAGATCGACGCGGACCGCAACCCCGCCGCCGTCACGCGGTACGGGGTGCTGTCCATGCCGACCCTGCTCGTCTTCCGCGACGGCGAGCCCGTGCAGCAGATGGTCGGCGCCCGGGCCAAGCGCCGCCTGCTGCAGGAACTGGAGGAGCAGCTCGCTACGGCCTGAGCCAGACCGTCGCCAGTGGCGGGAGCGTCATACGCAGGCTCGCCGGCCGCCCCTGCGCGGGCACCGGCTCGGGCCGCAGCGGCTGCAGATGGCGCACGCCGCTGCCGCCGTACTGCTCCTGGTCCGTGTTGAGGACCTCCCGCCACTGCGCGACGTCCTCCGGGACGCCGATCCGGTACCCGTGCCGGACCACCGGCGAGAAGTTCGACACGCACAGCAGCTGCGAGCCGTCCTGCGCGTACCGCAGGAAGGCGAAGACGTTGTCCTCCGCGGCGTCCGCCTCCACCCAGGCGAAGCCCTCCGGCACGGAGTCCCGCTCCCACAGGGCGGGCGCCGCCGTGTACGCGCGGTTCAGGTCGCGCACGAGGGTGCGCACGCCCCGGTGGTCGCCGGCCGCCGCGTAGGAGTCGTCCAGCACCCACCAGTCCGGCCCGTACGTCTCCGACCACTCCGACCCCTGGGCGAACTCCTGCCCCATGAACAGGAGCTGCTTGCCCGGGTGGGCCCACATGAAGCCCAGGTACGCCCGGTGCGCGGCCCGCTGCTGCCACCAGTCCCCGCCGGGCATCTTCGACACCAGCGAGCCCTTGCCGTGCACCACCTCGTCGTGCGAGATCGGCAGCACGTAGTTCTCGCTGTAGGCATAGACCATCCCGAAGGTCATGTCGTGGTGGTGGTACTTGCGGTGCACCGACTCCTTCGACATGTAGCGCAGCGTGTCGTGCATCCAGCCCATGTTCCACTTCAGGCCGAAGCCCAGCCCGCCCACGTCCGTCGGCCGGGTCACGCCCTCCCAGGCCGTGGACTCCTCCGCGATCGTCACCACGCCCGGGCAGCGCCGGTACACGGTCGCGTTCATCTCCTGGAGCAGCGCCACCGCGTCCAGGTTCTCCCGGCCGCCGTGCTCGTTCGGCGCCCACTCGCCCTCACCGCGCGAGTAGTCGAGGTAGAGCATCGAGGCCACCGCGTCCACGCGCAGCCCGTCGACGTGGAACTCCTCGCACCAGTACACGGCGTTGGCGACGAGGAAGTTGCGGACCTCCTTGCGGCCGTAGTCGAACTCCAGCGTCCCCCAGTCCGGATGGGCGGCCCGCCGCGGGTCCTGGTGCTCGTACAGCGGACGCCCGTCGAACTCGGCGAGCGCCCATTCGTCGCGCGGGAAGTGCGCCGGCACCCAGTCGACGATCACCCCGATGCCGGCCCGGTGCAGCGCGTCCACCAGGAAGCGGAAGTCGTCCGGGGTGCCCATCCGCGAGGTCGGCGCGTAGAAGCCGGTGACCTGGTAGCCCCAGGAGCCGCCGAAGGGGTGCTCGGCGACCGGCATCAGCTCCACGTGCGTGAAACCGAGCTCCTTCACGTACGCGGGGAGCTGCTCGGCGAGCTGCCGGTAGGAGAGCCCGGGCCGCCAGGACGCCAGGTGCAGCTCGTACACCGAGAAGGGGGCCTGGTGCGGTGTGCGGGCGCCGCGGTTCGCCATCCACTCCTCGTCCCGCCACTCGTGCGCGCTCGCCGTCACCCGTGAGGCGTTCGCCGGCGGGACCTCCGCCGAGCGGGCCATCGGGTCGGCGCGCAGCGTGTGGCTGCCGTCGGGGCGCGTGATGTCGAACTTGTACAGCGCCCCGGCGCCCACGCCGGGCAGGAACAGCTCCCACACGCCGCTCGACCCGAGCGAGCGCATCGGGTAGGCGACGGAGTCCCAGTACGAGAAGTCACCGGTGACCCGGACCCCCTGGGCGTTGGGCGCCCACACCGTGAACCGGGTGCCGGCCACCCCCTGGTGCTCGACGGGCTCCGCGCCGAGCGCCTTCCACAGCTGCTCGTGGCGGCCCTCGCCGATCAGGTGCAGGTCCAGCTCGCCGAGCGAGGGCAGGAACCGGTACGGGTCGTGGATCTCGATCTCGTCGCTGTCGTACGCCACCAGCAGCCGGTAGTCCGGCACCCCGGTCAGCGGCAGCAGCCCGGAGAACAGCCCGTCGCCCTCGTCGAAGAGCTCGGTCCGCAGCCCCTTGGCGAGGATGGTGACCGTCTTGGCGTACGGGCGCAGCACGCGGAAGGCCACCCCGCCCCGCTGCGCACGGGCCCCCAGCACCGCGTGGGGATCGTGGTGGCGGCCCTCCAGCAGCCGGGCCCGTTCCTCCCCGCCGAGCGCGGGCGCCGGCCGGACCCCGCGGGGCGGGGCGGCACGTCGGGCCCGTGGCGCGCGCGGCTTCTTGGCCGCCGCCGGGACGGATGCGGCTTCGTCGTGGACGGTCGGTGACGGCTGTCGTGCGGCGCTCACGCGAGCGGCCTCCTCGGGGGCTTCTGATGGGGTTGGGGATGCGTGGAGATGGAGCCGGGGACGGGCGGGGTCGGCGGTACCCGGTGGGCGGGCCGCTGCGGCTCGGAGAGCCGCCGGATCGCGGCCATCGGGACGTGCAGCCAGTCGGGGCGGTGCCGGGACTCGTAACGGGCCTCGTACACCGCCTTGTCGGTCTCGTACGCGCGCAGCAGCACCGGGTCCTCGCGGGGGTCGCGGCCCGTGGTGCGGGCGTAGCCCTCGCAGAAGGCGGCCCGGCAGTCGTCCGCCCAGGCGGGGGCGAACGGCCGGTGCGAGCGCGCGGCGTAGTCGAAGGAGCGCAGTATCCCGGCGATGTCGCGAACGGCCGGTTCGGGGCGGCGCCGGTCGGCCAGCGGCCGGGCCGGCTCCCCCTCGAAATCGATCAACGACCAGGAGCCGTCGAGGGTGCGCAGGGTCTGCCCCAGATGGAGGTCCCCGTGGATCCGCTGCGCGGGTACCCCGGCCCCCCGGGAGGCGGCCAGCGCGTCGAACGCCCCCCGCAGCCCCGCCTCGTAGGGCCGCAGCGCGGGCACCTCCCGGGCGGTGGCGGCCAGCCGGGCCGTCATTCCGGCGGCGAGCCGGGCGGTCTGTTCCGGGCCGAGCGCCACGGTGGGCAGCGCGGCGGCGAGCGCGCTGTGCACCTCGGCGGTGGCCCGGCCCAGCGCGTACGCCTCGGCCGTGAAGTCCTCCCCGGCGTCCAGCCGGCGCAGGGCGAGCTGCCAGCCGTCGTCGGAGCCGCGCAGGTACGGCTGGAGCACGCCCAGGGTGAGCGGCTCGCTCCCGGGCAGCTCGGCCTCGTACCAGGCGACGGGCGCCGGGACACGGGCGCAGCCGGCGGCGGCCAGGGCCCGGGGCAGCTCCAGGTCCGGATTGACCCCGGGGCCCACCCGCCGGAACACCTTCAGGATGTACGAATCCCCGTAGATCAGAGAGGAGTTGGTCTGCTCGCCGGACAGCGGCCGGGGTGCGAGCCCGGTCGGTACCGGCGCGTCCGGGTCCCGGTCGAAGCGGAGCGGGCCGAGACTGCCGGGGGAGCGCAATCGTTCCAGCAGCATGGCGGCGAGCCGGGGGTCGCCCAGCGCCTCGTACACCGCCCGGCCCGCGTACGGGCCGTCCTCGGCGTGCCCGATCAACGTGGGCGCGAGCGCGGGCGGCAGGGACGGGCGGATGCCCAGCAGGAGTTGGTAGCAGTCCCCGTCGACGTCGAGGAGCAGGTGCAGGAGTCCGGGGGTGGATCCCGGCGGCAGCAGCTCGGCCGCCGACACGGCCTTGAGCGTGCCGATGGTGCGGCCCTTGCCCGCGAACCAGCGCTGTGCGGGCAGCCAGGCCCGCAGCATCGGTTCCAGCGGGCCGATACCGGCGATCCCGGCGAACCCGGCGATCCCGGCGATCCCGGTGGCCCGGTCGGCCGTCAGCCGGCTCCGGGCGGATGCAGCCTCCGACATGGCGTCGCGTCCTTTCCCCGGGCCGTCACAGAATGCGCAGAGTGTCCCGGATGTGCGGCAGTTGCTTCTCCGGCGTGTGCGAGTGTCGGGTCAGGATGATCCGTACAGGGGCGGGCGATTGACCCATTCGCGCTGCCCGCCCCGTACCCGGCTACTTCTCGGCGCGCTGCTCGGTGCGCAGGCGGAACCAGTAGAAGCCGTGTCCCGCCAGGGTCAGCAGGTACGGCCACTCGCCGATCGGCGGGAAGCGCACATCACCCGTGAGCTCCACCGGGACCCGCCCGTTGAACGACCGCAGATCCAGCTCGGTGGGCTGCGCGAAGCGCGAGAAGTTGTGCACGCACAGCACCAGGTCGTCCCCGAACTCGCGCAGGAACGCGAGCACCGCCGGGTTGGACGAGGGCAGTTCGGTGTACGAGCCGAGTCCGAAGGCCGGGTTCGCCTTGCGGATCTCGATCAGCCGACGGGTCCAGTGCAGCAGTGAGGAGGGCGATGCCATCGCGGCCTCGACATTGGTGACCTGGTACCCGTGGACCGGGTCCATGATGACCGGCAGGTTCAGCCTGCCCGGATCGCAGGAGGAGAAACCGGCATTGCGGTCCGGGGTCCACTGCATGGGAGTGCGCACGCCGTCGCGGTCGCCCAGCCAGATGTTGTCGCCCATGCCGATCTCGTCGCCGTAGTAGAGCACCGGCGAGCCCGGCAGCGACAGCAGCAGGGCGGTGAACAGCTCCATCTGGTTGCGGTCGTTGTCCAGGAGCGGGGCCAGCCGGCGCCGGATGCCGATGTTGGCCCGCATCCGCGGGTCCTTGGCGTACTCGGCGTACATGTAGTCGCGCTCTTCGTCCGTGACCATTTCGAGGGTGAGCTCGTCGTGGTTGCGCAGGAAGATGCCCCACTGGCAGCGGTCCGGGATCGCCGGGGTCTTGGCCAGGATTTCGGAGACGGGGTAGCGGGACTCTCTTCGTACGGCCATGAAGATGCGCGGCATGACGGGGAAGTGGAACGCCATGTGGCACTCGTCCCCGCCCTTCGCGTAGTCCCCGAAGTAGTCGACGACGTCCTCGGGCCACTGGTTGGCCTCGGCGAGCAGCACCGTGTCGGGGTAGTGCGCGTCGATCTCCGCCCGCACCCGCTTGAGCAGCTCGTGGGTGCGCGGCAGGTTCTCGCAGTTGGTGCCCTCCTCGGCGTACAGGTACGGGACGGCGTCGAGCCGGAACCCGTCGATGCCGAGGTCCAGCCAGAAGCGGAGGGCGGAGACGATCTCCTCCTGGACGGCCGGGTTTTCGAAGTTCAGGTCCGGCTGGTGCGAGAAGAAGCGGTGCCAGTAGTACTGCTTGCGCAGCGGGTCGTACGTCCAGTTCGAGGTCTCGGTGTCGACGAAGATGATGCGGGCGTCCTGGTACTGCTTGTCGTTGTCGGCCCACATGTAGTAGTCGCCGTACGGACCGTCGGGGTCCTTGCGGGACTGCTGGAACCACTCGTGCTGGTCGCTCGTGTGGTTCATGACGAAGTCGATGATCACCCGCATGCCGCGCTGGTGCGCGGCGTCCACGAACTCCACGAAGTCGGCGAGGTCGCCGAACTCGGGGAGTACCGAGGTGTAGTCGGAGACGTCGTAGCCCCCGTCGCGGAGGGGTGAGGCGAAGAACGGCGGCAGCCAGAGGCAGTCGACACCGAGCCATTGGAGGTAGTCCAGCTTGGCGGTGAGCCCCTTGAGGTCCCCCACGCCGTCGCCGTTGCTGTCGTGGAAGGAGCGGACGAGGACCTCGTAGAAGACGGCCCGCTTGAACCAGTCGGGATCGCGGTCCTTGGCGGGGGTGTCCTCGAACGTGTCGTGGACGGGATCGTTGATCATCATGTGGTGGGTGACCCTCCGGTGGGCGGGGACGGTCGCAGAGCCGCCAGTACGTGCGCGGGCGTTCGGCCCGGCTCTAGGCGCACGTAGTTGGCCCTGCCCCAGTGGTAGGTATCGCCGGTGAGCTCGTCGCGCACCGCGAGGGACCCGTGCCAGTCGAGGCCGAGTACCGGCATGTCCAACGACACCGTCGCCTCCTGGGTGTGGTGCGGATCGAGGTTGACGACCACCAGTACGGAATTGGCTCCGGCGTGCTTCGAATAGGCGATCACCTGTTCGTTGTCGGTCGAGTGGAAGTGGATGTCGCGCAATTGCTGGAGCGCGGGGTTGCGGCGGCGCATCCGGTTCAGGGCGGTGATCAGCGGGGCGATGGTGCGGCCCTCGCGGTCGGCGGCGGCCCAGTCGCGCGGCCGCAGCTCGTACTTCTCGGAGTTCAGGTACTCCTCGCTGCCCTCCCGCACCGGGGTGTTCTCGCAGAGCTCGTAGCCGGCGTAGACGCCCCAGGCGGGGGACAGGGTGGCGGCGAGCACCGCGCGCACCTCGAACGCGGGGCGGCCGCCCAGCTGGAGGTACTCGTGGAGGATGTCGGGGGTGTTGACGAAGAAGTTCGGCCGCATGACGCAGGCCGACGGGGTGTCGGACAGCTCGGTCAGGTACTCGGTGATCTCGGCCTTGGTGTTGCGCCAGGTGAAGTACGTGTACGACTGCTGGAAGCCGACGGCGGCCAGGGCGCGCATCATCGCGGGACGGGTGAAGGCCTCCGCCAGGAAGATCACGTCGGGATCGGACTTGTTGATGTCCGCGATCACCTTCTGCCAGAAGACGACGGGCTTGGTGTGCGGGTTGTCCACCCGGAAGATGCGGACGCCGTGGTCCATCCAGTGCCGCAGGATCCGGCAGGTCTCCTCGACGATGCCGGCCATGTCGGTGTCGAAGTGGACGGGGTAGATGTCCTGGTACTTCTTCGGCGGGTTCTCGGCGTACGCGATCGTCCCGTCGGCGCGGTGGCGGAACCACTGCGGGTTCTTCTCCACCCAGGGGTGGTCGGGGGAGCACTGGAGGGCGAAGTCCAGGGCGATCTCCAGGCCCAGCTCCCGGGCGCGCGCGACGAAGGCGTCGAAGTCCTCGATGGTGCCGAGCTCGGGGTGCACGGCGTCGTGCCCGCCCTCGGTGGAGCCGATGGCCCAGGGCACGCCCGGGTCCCAACTACCGGCGGAAAGTGTGTTGTTCGGGCCCTTGCGGTAGGTGCTACCGATGGGGTGGATGGGCGGCAGGTAGACCACGTCGAAGCCCATCGCGGCGATCGCGGGCAGCCGTTCGGCGGCGGTCCGGAAGGTCCCGCTGACCGGAGCCTCGCCGGGCTCGACGACGGCTCCCTCGGAGCGGGGGAACATCTCGTACCAGGATCCGAAGAGGGCGCGCTTGCGTTCGACGAGGAGGGGCAGCGGCTTGGCGGAGGTGACCAGCTCGCGGTACGGGCGCTTGGCGAGCGCCGCGTCCACGGCCGGGCCGAGGGCCGCCGCGTACCGTTCGGCGGCCGGCCGGTCCTCGTCGCGCATCACCTCGGCGGCGGCCAGCACGGCCTCGCGGCCGTCCCGCTTGGGGATCCGGGCGCCGGCGCGCGCGTAGAGATCGGCGCCTTCGAGGAGGGTGAGGCCGGTGTCGATACAGGCGGGGATCTTGATCGCCGCATGGGCCCGCCAGGTGGCCACCGGGTCGCTCCACGCCTCGACGGTGTACGTCCACCTCCCCTCGGCCTCGGCGGACACCCGGGCCCCCCACCGGTCGGTTCCGGGGGCGAGCTCGCGCAGCGGTACGGGGGGCCGCAGCCGCCCGCTCGGATCCCGCAGCACGACGTGCGCGGATACGGCGTCGTGTCCCTCGCGGAACACGGTGGCTGAGATCTCGAAGACTTCGTCCACGACCGCCTTGGCGGGTCTGGCGCCGCAGTCGACGGCGGGGCGGACGTCCAGCACGGGAATGCGACCGATCATGATGGGCTCACCTGGGGGCAGTTCGCAGGGCTCGGTGACAACAGGCCAGCCGGCATGGCGGCTGGTAGTGCACGCTCTGTTCGCTCTGTTTCTAGCCGCTCGGTGGACGGCTGGGCTGCGGGCATGGCCGCTCCTGTCCGCGTTCACTCGGGTGGCGGGGAGAGGTTGGGGGCGGGTGCGCCGTGCGTGTACGACGTGTACCCGGTGAGCCCTTCCCACTCTCTCCCCGCCCAATCCGCGCGCTTGGTTAACTACTCGTACGTAGTGGCACGCCCGATACCAAGCCCCGGATCGACATCCGCCGGGGCTCCGTCAAGTCGGCCAGGACTACCTGATGTAGTGACGGACAACGTGCTTCTCATCAGTCCCACGGGTTGCTTCAGGTCCGCCGGGTCACAGGGACGAACGGGGAGGATGGAGGGCGAAACGTGAATGCCGGAACGCGGGCGTACCGCTATGTGGGACCGCCGGAGTTGGCCGGTCCCGTGCGATCCGGAGGCCGGGGCCGTCCGGTACGCTCGGCCCGCGATCTCACGGAGTGGGACGGCGCTCCCGCCGAGCCGTTCACCTATGTGGTGGACGGGGCGGGCGTGCTCCGGCTCGCCCCGCGGCGCAGCGAGCACGTGGCGTGCGCGGGCGGCGATCCGGTACTGGCGGCCGGGGAGATACGTTTCACCGCCTGCCCGGGCCGGGAACCGGCGTGGGAGGCGGACGAGGTGAGCAACCTGTCGACCGGCTACTGCCCCGACCTCGCGTCCTGGCCGGCGGTGGCCGAGGCGCTGGACCGGGCCGGGATCGGGCGTCCCGAAGGGTTCACGCACGCGGTGGTGTTCCGGCGCTGCACCGCCTGCGGGGAATGCAACGTGGTCCGCGACGCGTGGTTCGTGTGCGTCTTCTGCGACGGGGACCTGCCGGCCGAGTGGAACGTGGACGTGGGCTAGGGACGCCGGGCCGGGATCGCTTCGGTGTGGGCGCGCCACTGCGCGGGGACGGCGGACAGCGACGTGCGGGCGGCGATCACGCCGCCGACGATCGCGCACGTGGTGTCCCGGTCGCCCCAGCCCTCCACGGTGCGCCACAGCGCCTCGGGGAGGTCGTCGGGGGAGAGCGCCGCGCACCACAGTGCGAACGGCACCGTGTCCGGCGCCGAGATCCGCCAGCCCGAGCCCAGGCGGTCGGCGGCCTTCCGGACCGTGGTCCCGGCGGGCAGGGCGGCGGCCTCCAGCAGCAGGGTCCGTACCTCCGAGGGCGCCACCCGGGCCGCCACCTCGCGCAGGAACTCCGGGCGGCTCGGCGCGGGGCCGCCCCGGCCGGCGGCGGCCAGCGCGGCCGCCACCGCCACGGCGACCGCACCGGCCACCGCCTCCGGGTGCGCGTGCGTGGCCAGCGCCGAGCGCCGCGCCTGGTCGACCACCATCGCGAGGTCCGTCCGGAACCAGGCGCCGAGCGGAGCCACCCGCATCGCCGCCCCGTTGCCCCACGAACCCTGGCCGTCGAACTGCTCGGCGGTGACGGCCCGCCAGCCCTCCCCGGCCCCGATCCGCTCCAGCACCTCGTGCATGGAAGCCCCGTACTGCCGATACGGGTCCCGCGCGTACTCGGCGGCGAAGCCGGCGGCCAGCGCGTCCTCGCGGACCTCCCCGTAGCGGACCAGGTGCTCGTACAGCACGATCGCCATGGCCCCGTCGTCCGTCCACTTCCACGGCCCCGGCCGCAGCACCCGCCCGGCCAGCCACCGCTCCCCGGCCTCGGCGTCCCGTACGAACCAGCTCTGCCCGAAGGCGTCCCCGAGTACCAGGCCCTCAAGGCTGTCGCGTGCCACACCCACCCCACCGTTCATACCGCCGACCCTGCCATACGGGCCCGCCCGAGGCGGCATGGCCGCGGGGGCGGGGCGGCGCTAGCCTTCCGGGGGTGATGCGCGGATGCACAGCGTGGTGCGGCCGCTCCGATCCGTAATCCCCTGCGAAGGTGGAACACGTGAAGGCTATCCGTCGATTCACCGTGCGCCCCGTCCTTCCGGAGACCCTGCTGCCGCTCAGCGACCTCGCGCGCAACCTGCGCTGGTCGTGGCACGCGGAGACCCGCGAACTCTTCCAATCCGTCGACCCCGAGGGCTGGCAGGCCGCCGGGGGCGATCCCGTCCGGCTGCTCGGCGCCGTCCCCGCCGCCCGCCTCGCGGAGCTGGCCGGCGACCGCCGCTTCCTGCGGCGGCTCGCCGTCGCCGCCGCCGACCTCGATGACTACGTGAACGGCGGGAGGTGGTACCAGAGCCAGGAGAACGGCACGGAACTGCCCGCCGCCATTGCCTACTTCTCCCCCGAGTTCGGCATCACCGCCGCCCTGCCGCAGTACTCCGGCGGCCTCGGCATCCTCGCCGGGGACCACCTGAAGGCCGCCAGCGACCTCGGCGTCCCGCTCATCGGCGTGGGACTGCTCTACCGGCACGGCTACTTCCGCCAGTCGCTCTCCCGCGACGGCTGGCAGCAGGAGCACTATCCCGTACTCGATCCCAACGAACTCCCGCTCGCCCTGCTCCGCCAGGACGACGGCTCCCCGGCCCGGATCTCGCTCACCCTCCCCGGTGCCCGGGCCCTGCACGCACACATCTGGCAGGCCCGCGTCGGCCGCGTCCCCCTGCTGCTCCTGGACTCCGACGTCGAGGACAACGACGCCGCGGCCCGGGAGGTGACCGACCGGCTCTACGGCGGCGGCAGCGACCACCGGCTGCTCCAGGAGATGCTGCTGGGGATCGGCGGCGTCCGCGCCGTCCGCCTCTACTGCGGGCTCACCGGCCACCCCGGCCCCGAGGTCTTCCACACCAACGAGGGGCATGCCGGATTCCTCGGACTCGAACGCATAAGGGAACTGGAGAGGGAGCAGGGACTCGGCTTCGACGCCGCCGTCGAGGCGGTCCGCGCCGGGACCGTGTTCACCACGCACACCCCCGTCCCCGCCGGTATCGACCGCTTCGACCGGGCCCTGGTCGCCCGGCACTTCGGGGAGGGCGGGGAGCTGGCCGGCGTACCGGTCGACCGGATCCTGGAGCTGGGCGCCGAGTCCTACCCGGGGGGCGACCCCGGGGTGTTCAACATGGCCGTCATGGGGCTGCGCCTGGCCCAGCGCGCCAACGGGGTGTCCACCCTGCACGGCGCGGTCAGCCGGGAGATGTTCGCCGGGCTGTGGCCGGGCTTCGACCCGTCCGACGTGCCCATCACCTCGGTGACCAACGGGGTGCACGCCCCGACCTGGGTGGCCCCGGAGGTCGTCCGGCTCGGCGCCCGCCAGATCGGCGCCGGCCGCACCGAGGACGCCCTGTCGGTCGGCGGCTCCGCCCGCTGGGACGCGGTCGCCGACATCCCCGACCAGGACGTGTGGGACCTGCGGCGCGTGCTGCGCGAGCAGCTGGTCCAGGAGGTACGGGACCGGCTGCGGGCCTCGTGGCGCCAGCGCGGGGCCGCCGACGCCGAACTGGGCTGGGTGGACTCCGTACTCGACGCGGACGTGCTCACCATCGGCTTCGCCCGGCGCGTGCCCTCCTACAAGCGCCTGACCCTGATGCTCCGCGACCCCGACCGGCTGCGCAGGCTGCTGCTGGACCCGGACCGGCCGGTGCAGATCGTGGTCGCGGGCAAGGCGCATCCGGCCGACGACGGCGGGAAGCGGCTCGTGCAGGAGCTGGTGCGGTTCGCGGACGACCCGCGGGTGCGGCACCGGATCGTCTTCCTTCCCGACTACGGCATGGCCATGGCGCAGAAGCTCTACCCGGGCTGCGACGTCTGGCTGAACAACCCGCTGCGGCCGCTGGAGGCGTGCGGGACCAGTGGGATGAAGGCCGCGCTGAACGGCTGCCTCAACCTGTCCGTGCTGGACGGCTGGTGGGACGAGTGGTTCGAGCCCGACTTCGGCTGGGCCATCCCGACCGCCGACGGGCTCGGCGCGGACGAGGACCGCCGCGACCACCTGGAGGCGAACGCGCTCTACGAGCTGATCGAGGGCCGGGTCGCGCCCCGCTTCTACGACCGGGTCGGACGTACCGGGCTCCCGGTGCGGTGGATCGAGATGGTCCGGCGCACGCTCGTCTCGCTGGGGCCGAAGGTGCTGGCCGGGCGGATGGTGCGGGAGTACGTGGAACGGCTGTACGCGCCGGCCGCCCTCGCCCACCGCGCCCTCACCCCCGACGCGGCACGGGACCTCGCCTGGTGGAAGGGCCGGGTCCGGGCCGCCTGGCCGCGGGTCGGCGTGGAACACGTCGAAGCCCTCGCCGCGGCCCCGGTGGGCGGCACCGCCGAGCTCGGGGCCACCCTCACGCTGCGCGTGCAGGTGTCGCTGGACGCGCTCGTGCCCGAGGACGTGGAGGTGCAGGCCTTCGCCGGGCGGGTGGACCCGCAGGACGTGATCCGGGACGGGCGGACCTTCCCGTTGAAGCCGGCCGCAGGGCCCGACCTGGACGGCCGCTGGGTGTACGAGGGCCCGCTCGCCCTCGACCGTACGGGACCCTACGGCTACACCGTACGCATCCTGCCCGCGCACCGGCTGCTGGCGAATCCGGCCGAACTGGGCTTGGTCGCCGCCCCGATGGACTCAGACGCGGGAGGCGGCGTACTGCTGCGGTGAACCCTCACCGGGGGACGGGCGGCGGGTCCACCAGCCGCCCGTCCTCCACGAGCATCCCGGCCCGCTTGACGCTGCGCAGCGTCGGGATCAGCTCCACCTGGCCGACGCCGTCCACCGCGCCGATCCGCTCGGTCAGGTACGTGTAGAGGGCCTCGGTGTCCCGGCACACCACCACCGCCATCAAGGAGGCCGCACCGGTCACGGCCGCCGCGAAGGCCACCTCGCGGTGGCTCGCCAGCGCCGCGCCCACCTCCGCGAGCCGGGCCGGCGGGACGGTCAGCACCAAGGTCGCCTCCGCCTCGTAGCCGAAGAGCGCGGGTACGAACTCCACGTCGAAGAAGAGCGCTTCGAGGTCCCGCAGCCGTTCCAGCCTGCGGCGGGCGGTGGACTCCGACAGGCCGGTGGCGCGCGCGAGTTCCGGGTATCCGGCGCGTCCGTCCCGGCCCAGTACGGCGAGCAGCGCGAGCTCCGGCTCGTCCAGGGCGTACCGGTCCGGGACGGGTTCGACCGGCGGCCGCTGCAGGGCCTCGATCTGGTCGGGGCGCAGTACGTCCAGGCCCACCCAGGCGTCGCGTCCGCCGAAGAACTTCCGCAGGATGGTGTGGGCGCTGATGCCGGTCACCCGGCGGGTGCGCGGCAGCTTGTCCAGCAGCAGGCCGTCACGGTCCTTGCGGGTACGGGACCGGGTCATGCAGTGGATCTCCGTGCCGCCCGAATTCAGGGTCACCCACGCGATGTCGGGGCGGCGGGCGAGCGCCTCGGCCACCGGGAGCGCCGCGTCCGGGGCGCACTGCACCCGCAGCCAGGACTCGAACAGCCCGACGCGGCTGCCCGTCGGCAGCCCGACGACCCGGATCAGGCCGGCGGTCCGCAGGCGCCGGTAGCGGCGCACGACGGTCTGGTCGGACACCTCCAGGACTTCGGCGAGGCGGCTGAAGGCGGCCCGGCCGTCGATCGTGAGGGCCTGGACCAGGGAACGGTCGAGTACGTCCAGCTCCGTGTCGTTCACGGTTTCCATCATGGCAGAGGCTTCGGTGACGGAAATCCGGCAAGTACGGGTATCCAGGTGGGGGTGTGGTGCGGGGCGCTGAGAACTTGGGTCACCGGGATCCCCCCGGGTCCCTCCGCCCTCCGCAATCAGAGGAGAACTCCCATGCGCAAATGGCTGCCGCTGACGGCCGTCTGCCTCGGGGCCTTCATGCTCCTGGTCGACGTCACGATCGTGACCGTCGCCCTGCCCGACATGGCTGCCGACATGCACACGGGTTTCGCCGGACTCCAGTGGGTCATGGACGTCTACGCGCTGGCGCTGGCGGCCCTGCTGCTCGGCGCGGGCTCGCTCGCCGACCGGATCGGCCGCCGCCGCGTCTACCTCGCGGGGCTCGTGCTGTTCGCCGCGGCCTCGCTCGTCTGCGGGCTGGCCACAGGCCCGGGCGAGCTGATCGCCTTCCGCGCGGTCCAGGGCATCGGCGGAGCCGCCATGTTCGCCACCACCATGGCCCTGCTCAGCGGGGCCTACCAGGGCCGCGACCGCGGGATCGCCTTCGGCGTCTGGGGCTCGGTCAACGGCGCCGCCGCCGCGGCCGGCCCCGTCATCGGCGGGCTGCTCACCGAGCACTTCGGCTGGCGCTGGATCTTCTTCATCAACCTGCCCGTCTGCGCGCTCGCCGTGTACGTGACCCTCAAGGCCGTCGCGGAGTCCCGCGATCCGCACGCCAAGGGCCTCGACCTGCCGGGCATGGCCACCTTCACCACGGGCGCCGGGGCCGTCACGTACGCCGTGATCCGCGGCGGCGAGAACGGGTGGGGCTCGCCCACCACGCTGGGCCTGCTCGGCCTCGGCGCCGCCGCCTTCGCCGCCTTCGTCCTCGTCGAACTGCGCAGCTCCCGCCCGATGCTGGACCTCGCGCTCTTCCGCAGCCGCACCTTCGTCGCGGTCATGGCCGCGGCACTGCTGCTGTCGGGCGCCGCTTTCTCGTACCTGATGTACGTCTCCCTCTGGCTGCAGTCCGTCCGGGGGATGACCCCGGTCGGCGCGGGCCTGGCGCTGATGCCGATGGCCGCGGCCGCGCTCGTCGTCTCGGCGGTGGCCGGACGTCTGCTGCACGCCATGCCGGCGCGGCTGACCATCGGCGGCGGACTGCTGCTGATCGGGGTGGGTGCGCTGATCCTGGCCTGGATGATGGACGCGGGTGACGGCTGGGCGGCCATGGTGCCGGGGCTGCTGGTGACCGGCGTGGGAGTGGGCGCCGCGACCCCGGCGCTGGCCGCGACCGCGATGGCCGCCGTGGCCCCGGCCCGGGCGGGCATGGCCGGCGGAGCCCTGAACACCGTGCGGCAGCTGGGCACGGCCCTCGGGATCGCCGTGCTCGGCGCGGTCTTCCACGCCGGGCTGCGCGGCGGGCTGGGTGAGGGCGGCCGGGAGCTGTCGGAGCCGCTGGCCTCCGGCGGCGCCGGGCGGCTGTTCGCCGAGGCCCCGGCGGGAGCGACGCGCGAGGCGCTGACCGCGCTGGTGGACGCGGGCTTCGCGAGCGGGCTCCGCGACACGTTCCTGGTCTCGGGCGCGATGGGACTGGCCGGAGCCCTGGCGGTCTTCCTGCTGGTCCGCACCGGCCCGCGACCGGCTCCGGGCGCCCCGGCGGCGGTCCCGGTTCAGGCGGCGCCGACGGACGGGCGTTTTGTGGCCCGGCGGTAACTGCACCCGGCCATAAGGCGGGTGGCCTGGTATCGCAAGGGTGAACCTTCGAACGCGCTGAGCCTGCCGAATCGTTTCATCACCCCCGTCCGCTCCTACGTTGGCCCGCGGATGCCACCGGACCCGGTATCCGCGGACCCCGAGAAACGGACTTTCCATGCGTCTTCGCACCACCGCCGCCGTCTTCGCCGGCGCCCTCGCGCTCGTCCTGCCCACCGCCGGCCCGTCGTTGGCCGACGACCAGGGCAGCCGCACCCTCGGCACGCTGCACTACCACTTCGTCGACGACCAGGGCGACGAGCGCAGCGCGCAGCTCCAGCCCGCGGAGAACGACACCTGCTACGTGCTGACGCGCACCTCCGGCGCGGAGCCCACCGTCGAGGTGCGCAACGAAACGGAGTCACTGGCCGTCCTCTTCGACAACCGGACGTGCGACGGCAAGGCGGAGCGGGTCCTGGAGCCGGGCCAGAAGGCGCAGGACGTGGAGGCCGTCTCGGTCTTCTTCAAGCCGGTCGACCAGCCGGGCGCGGGCCTGGGCGACCAGGCCCGTGATGACCAGGCCCGTGACGACCAGGCCGCCCGTGACGACCAGGCCCGTGACGACCAGGCCGCTCGTGACGACCAGGCTCGTGACGACCAGGCCGCTCGTGACGACCAGGCCGCCCGTGAGGACCAGGCCCGTGAGGACCAGGCCCGTGAGGACCAGGCCCGTGAGGACCAGGGCCGGGGCGACCAGGCTGCCCGTGACGACCAGGCCCGCCAGGACCAGGCCCGCGACGACCAGGGCGACGAGGACATGCTCGACCGCATCCTCCGCAACATGGGCTGATCCGGCGGCTGTCTGACCGACGAGGCCCGGCGTCCCGCACAGGGGGCGCCGGGCCTCGTCGGGTCCGATGGAACAGGGCCGCCCGGGGAGGTCGTCTCCCGGGCGGCCCCGTGGTCTATCTGGTCAGCTTCTTCTCACACGGCCCCGGTGGGGGTCAGAACGTGAGCTTCCAGCTGTTGATGTAGCCGGTGTCGGCCGCGTACACGTCCTTGACCCGCAGCTTCCAGACACCCTGCGCGACCTCGGAGGAGGCGTTCACGGTGTAGGAGGCGACGACGTTGTCCGCGGAGTCCGAGCTGGAGGTGTTCTTCAGCCGGTACGCCGAGCCGTCGGGGGCGATGAGGTCGATCTGGAGGTCACCGCGGTAGGTGTGGACGATGTTCACGTCCACCTTGAGGGTGCTCGGGGCGTTGCCCGTGCGGTTCACGGTGATCGGGGAGTCGACCGTGGAGTTGTCCGCGATCTGGTAGTCGGTGGTGTTCTCGAAGACGTTCGGCTGCGTGGTGCCGACCGTCCAGGTGAAGGCCGCCGTACCGGTCTGGTTCGCCGAGTCGGTCACCGTGACGGTCACGTTGGACGTGCCCGCGGTGGTGGCCGTACCCGAGATCAGGCCGGTGGAGGAGTTGATCGACAGGCCGGCCGGCAGACCGGTCGCCGCGTAGCTCAGGGCACCGGCGTTGCTGCTGGTGGCCTGGATCTGCAGGCTGACGGCACCGCCCGTGACGGTGGTCTGGTTACCCGGGCTGGTGACCGAGACCCCGACCTGGGGACGGGCCCCGACGCCGATGGCGGCCCAGGCGTGCGCGACGTTGTTGTACGTGGCCGAGCCGGACCCGTACAGGTCGGCGGCGGCCTGCAGGGTGGCCGTACGCGCGGCCGCGTAGTTGGTGTTCGACTTGAACAGACCGGTGGTCAGCGCGCGGAACCAGATCTTGGACGCGGCGTCACGGCCGATCCCGGTGACCGGGAGGCCGTCGGAGGTCGGCGAGTTGTAGCTCACGCCGTTGATGACCTTGGCGCCGGAGCCCTCGGAGGCCAGGTAGTACCAGTGGTTGGCCGGACCCGAGGAGTAGTGGACGTCGATGGAGCCGATGCCCGAGTACCAGGAGTCCTTGGATCCACCGTCCTTGCTCGGCTTGTCCATGTAGCGCAGCGGGGTTCCGTCGCCGTTGATGTCGATCTTCTCGCCGACGAGGTAGTCACCGACGTCCTGCGGGTTGTTGGCGTAGAACTCGACCGCCGCCGCCATGATGTCGGAGGTGGCCTCGTTCAGACCGCCGGGCTCACCGCTGTAGGTCATGTTGCCGGTGACCGAGGTCAGGCCGTGCGTCATCTCGTGCGCGGCCACGTCGGTCGAGGTGAGCGGCTTGTTGTTGCCCTCGCCGTCGCCGTAGGTCATGCAGAAGCAGGAGTCGTCCCAGAACGCGTTGACGTACGCGTTGCCGTAGTGGACCCGGCTGTACGGGGCCACGCCGTCGTTGCGCAGGCCGTTGCGGCCGTGCACGTTCTTGTAGTAGTCCCACGTCACCTGGGCGCCGTAGTGGGCGTCGGCGCCGGCCGTCTCCAGGTTGGAGGCCAAGCCGTTGCCCCAGATGTCGTCCGTACCGGTGAAGAGCGTGCCGGTGCCGGAGGAGCCGTGGTTGAGGTTGTACGTCTTGTGGCTGCCCCGCCCGGCGTCGGTCAGCGTGTAGTTGCTGCCCGACTGGGAGGTTCCGAGGGTCACCTGGCCGCTGTACTGCGTGTTGCCGGTGCCCGTCTCGATGGCCTGCCACTCGGTGATCTTCGCGCCGGTCTTGGCGTTCGTCACCACGTGGAGCTGGCTCGGGGTGCCGTCGTCCTGGAGGCCGCCGACGACGGTCTCGAAGGCGAGGACCGGAGCGCCCTCGGCAGCCCAGATCACCTTGCGGGCACCCTTGGCGGCCTTGGCGTCCTTGGAGCCCGCGGCGCTGGCGGCGGCGACCGCCTGGCCCTCCGCGGCCGACGGGGTCACCGTGGCGTCGGTGTCCGCGACCTTGATCTCGTGGTTGGTCGCCTTGGTCACGCTCTTGGTGACGCCGTCCTTGGCGTGGACCGTGAGGTCACCGCCGAGCACGGGGAGGCCGTTGTAGGTGCGCTCGTACGTGGTGTGCGTGGTGCCGTCGGCGTCCTTGACCACGTCGCGGACGACGAGCTTCTCGCCGCCGCCGAGGCCGAGCGCCTTGGCGGCCTGCACGGTGGTCGAGTTGGCCTCGGCGAGGAGCGTCGCACGCTCCGAAGCGCTGAGTGCGCGGTTGGCCGCGCCCGGGTTGGACTTGACGGCCTGACGGGCCTGCGACGCGGTGGCGTCGGCGGTCGCGGTGCCGGTCTGAATGCCGACGGCGAGCAGGGCTGCCGCGGCAACGAGTGCGCCGGCCGCCGTGGCACGCCTCTGGGGGGTGGCTCTCAACGCAGACTCCTTCTGCAAGGGGGGTTCCGGATGGCTGGGTGGGCCTCCGGGCAGATCAGGGCTGGTGCGATGAACGGTCGAAGAGTGCCACCTGTTGGCCATGATGTCAGGACCGCGTCAAAAAGTTGGCCAGAAATAGTTCGTTGTCCGATCAGTCATATCCGGTATCCGAACCATTCACCTTTGCGTGCCAAGGGGGCATCCGCTATACGGAACGGCTCATACCAGTTGCTCACACTTGGGCAACGGGAGTTCCTGATGCCCCAAACGGCATCTGGCGAACGGGTGTTTGTCGTACTGTTTCCCGGTGCGACAGGTGTCCACTGCCTGGGGAAGCGGTGGAGACTCGTCGCTGTCATAGACCACGTGCCAGGGGGGCCCATGAGGCATGTCCATTTTCCTGCGCAAAGGGTGGCCGGAACGGCCCATGAGTCCGCACGGCGCCTCGGTGACAAGGCCCGCTGGTATCTGCCCGCCGCCGTCACCGCCGACTTCCTCGGCGCGGCCGTTCCCGTAGGACTCGTCTTCGCGGCCGCCCAGCAGGTCCGGCCCCTCTACTGCGCCCTCGGCGCCGCCTTGGCGTGGACCGGCGTGCAGTTGTTGCGCCGACGGTACGTGGCCCGGGTGCTCGGAGAATCCCGCGGAGTGCTGCCGGTCGTGCACGACTGGCTGATTCTGATCGGCGTGCTGGCCGTGGCCCGCGTGGTGACCGAGGAGGACACCCCCCGGCTCTCCGCCCTCGGGGCACTGCTGCCCGCCCTGCTGATCACCGTCGCCTGCCACAAACTGACCTACCGTCACCTCTCGGCCGCCCGCCGCGAGGCCCACGCCGTCAGCCGGGTCCTGGTGATAGGGGAGCCCGACGCCGCCGAAGACGTCATCGCCCACCTCGCCGCGCGCACCGACCATCCGTACGTGGTCGTGGGCGTGGTCCCGGTCGGCGCCGGCACCCTCGCCAGCGGGGTGCCCGTGGCGGCCCGGCTCGACGCGGCGATGCCCGCGGCGCCCGCCGGTGACTCCGCGGCCGTGCTCGGAGCCGTCAGCAGCCACCACGCCGACCTGGTCCTGGTGGCCACCGGCGCGCGGATCGCGGGGGAGCGGCTGCGCCGGGTGGCCTGGGCCCTGCACGACGCCGGGCTGGAACTGGCCGTCTTCCCCGGACTGGTGGAGGTCTCCGTCAAGCGCCTGGAGACCCTGTCCGCGGGCGGACTCGCCGTGCTGCGGGTCGCGCCGCCCGTCGGCCGCGGCCTGCAGACCCTGCTCAAGTCGGTCCTGGACCGGGCGGGGGCCGCGGCCGGACTGATGCTGCTCGCCCCGATGTTCCTCGGGATCGTCCTGGCGATACGGCTCGGCTCGCGCGGCCCGGCCTTCTACCGCCAGCGGCGCATCGGCCGCGACGGGATCCCGTTCGTCATGTGGAAGTTCCGCACGATGGTGGTGGACGCCGACGCGCAGAAGGCCGAGCTGGCCGGGTCCAACGAGAACGACGGCCTGATGTTCAAGATGCGCCGCGACCCGCGGGTGACCCGGGTGGGCCGGCTGCTGCGCCGCACGTCGATGGACGAACTGCCGCAGCTGATCAACGTCCTGACGGGACACATGTCGCTGGTCGGCCCCCGCCCGCCGCTGCCGGAGGAGGTGGCGAAGTACGACGAGGTCGAACTGCGCCGGCTCACCGTGCGGCCCGGCATGACCGGGCTGTGGCAGATAAGCGGGAGGTCCGACCTGTCCTGGGACGAGACGATCCAGCTCGACCTGCAGTACGTCGACAACTGGTCCTTCACCAGTGACGTCGACGTGATGGGCCGTACGCTCCGCGCCGTCGTCGATGGCCGCGGAGCGTACTGAGAGGCTCTGGTTTGGGATCAGCCGTTCTGCTCGCGCCACCACCGGTAAGTGGCGGCGATGCCGTCCCGCAGCGGGATGCCGGGCTTCCAGCCGAGGGCGGTCAGACGGCCGACGTCGAGCAGCTTGCGCGGGGTCCCGTCCGGCTTGGACGTGTCCCAGGCGAGCTCGCCCTGGAAGCCCGTCACCTCGGCGACCGTCTCGGCCAGTTCCCTGATCGTCAGGTCCTCGCCGCAGCCGATGTTGACGGGCTCGTCGCCGTCGTAGCTGCCGAGCAGCACCGCGCAGGCGGCGGCGAGGTCGTCCACGTGCAGGAACTCCCGGCGCGGAGTGCCGCTGCCCCACAGGGTGACCTCCTCGCGGCCCTCGGCGGCGGCCTCGTGGAAGCGCCGGATGAGGGCGGGCAGGACGTGCGAGGACTCCAGGTCGAAGTTGTCGCCCGGGCCGTAGAGGTTCGTCGGCATGGCCGAGATGTACGAGGCCCCGTACTGCTTGCGGTACGACTGGACCTGGACGATGCCGGCGATCTTCGCGAGGGCGTAGGCCTCGTTGGTCGGCTCCAGCGGGCCGGTCAGCAGCGCGTCCTCGCTGATCGGCTGCGGGGCCAGCTTCGGGTAGATGCACGACGAGCCGAGGAACAGCAGGCGGTTCACACCGGCGGTGTGCGCACCGGCGATGACGCTGAGCTGGATCTTGAGGTTGTCCTCCAGGAACTGCACCGGGTACGTGCTGTTGGCCATGATCCCGCCGACCTTGGCGGCCGCCAGCACCACGGCGTCCGGGCGGACGTCCCTGAGGTACGCCCCGGTCGCGGCGGCGTCGCGCAGATCGAGGTCGGCGCGGCCCCGGGTGAGCACCTCGTGGCCGTCGGCGGTGAGCCGGCGGGCGACCGCGGACCCCACGAGGCCGCGGTGGCCCGCGACGAAGACACGGGCGTTCGGGGGCAGCAGCGGCAGCGAACTTGTCATACCGCCGATGATGCCAGTCCGCTCCCGCGGAGGCGGCGCCAGTCCGCCCCGGCCCGGTCCGGCATCCCGGGGCCCTTCCACGGGAGTTCTGCCCCCATCTCCCGCGCCGCACCGCGGAATCCGCCGCAAACGCGGCCGGACCCGGCGTGTACGGTACGCATCCAGTCCCCGGGCCCCCGCCCGGCGGGCCGGGCGCTGCCGGGGGTGCAGCCCGCTCAAGACCACGACCAGCAATCATCACCAGGGGGACCACATGGGCAAGACCGCACTGATCACCGGCGTCACCGGGCAGGACGGCTCGTACCTCGCCGAACTCCTGCTCTCCAAGGGCTACACGGTGCACGGTCTGGTGCGGCGGTCCTCCAGCTTCAACACGGAGCGGATCGACCACGTTTACCAGGACCCGCAGACCGCGAACCGGTCCTTCGTCCTGCACCACGCCGACCTCTCCGACGGCGTCGCCCTGGTGAACCTGCTCCGCGACATACGCCCCGACGAGGTCTACAACCTCGGCGCGCAGTCCCACGTCCGCGTCTCCTTCGACGCGCCCCTGTACACGGGCGACGTGACCGGCCTCGGCGCACTGCGCCTGCTCGAGGCGATCCGGGCCAGCGGCATCGACACCCGCATCTACCAGGCCTCGTCGTCCGAGATGTTCGGCGCCACCCCGCCGCCGCAGAACGAGGGCACCCCGTTCCACCCGCGCAGCCCCTACGGCGCCGCCAAGGTCTTCGCGTACTGGACCACCGTGAACTACCGCGAGGCGTACGGCATGTTCGCCGTCAACGGGATCCTCTTCAACCACGAATCCCCGCGCCGCGGCGAGACCTTCGTGACCCGCAAGATCACCCGCGCGGTCGCCCGCATCAAGGCCGGTCTCCAGGAGAAGCTCTACCTCGGCAACCTCGACGCCGTCCGCGACTGGGGCTACGCCCCGGAGTACGTGGACGCGATGTGGCGGATGCTGCAGCAGGACGAGGCCACCGACTACGTGGTCGCCACCGGAGTGGCCGCGACCGTCCGCGAGTTCGTCGAGGCCTCGTTCGGGCACGCCGGTCTCGACTGGAACGAGCACGTGCGCTACGACCCCAAGTACGAGCGCCCCAGCGAGGTCGACGCGCTCATCGGCGACGCCTCCAAGGCCCATGACAGGCTCGGCTGGAAGCCGACGGTCCTGGTCTCCGAACTGGCCAAGATCATGGTCGACGCCGACATCCGCCAGGTCGAGGACCAACTGGCGGGCGTGACGGTACGCATTGACCGCTGAGGCTTTATATTTCCCCTAGATTTGCCCTGCCCCGGCCATACTTCGCAGGTCCGTGTGGGTGCGGCCGGGTTAAACCTGCTGTATGTCCGAAGTGCGCCCTCCATGCTGAACCCTGTTGATTCCAAGTTGGTATGCAATGGGTCAAGTGAGGTGACCGGGCCCTCGCGTGAGCCCTAGTCTGCGCCAGTACATATGGCTGTTCGGATAGTTCCAGCCATCAAACCGGGCGATTGCCCTGGGGGGCTCATGCGTAGATCCAGAGGGCTGACC
The DNA here is from genome assembly GCF_036203305.1 of Streptomyces sp. NBC_00190. Taxonomy (GTDB): domain Bacteria; phylum Actinomycetota; class Actinomycetes; order Streptomycetales; family Streptomycetaceae; genus Streptomyces. The sequence goes on from NZ_CP108131.1 coordinate 5,443,685, forward strand.
GTTGCCCTCGTCCTGTCACTGGCCGGTGCCGGCACGGGTATAGGCCTCGTGCTGATGCCGCAGGCGTCCGCCATCACGGCACCGGTGGCGTTCACCGCCGACAACCTGCCGACGTGGCAGCCCAACGGGGTCGTGTGGGCGATGGCCCAGGCGAACGGCACCGTCTTCGCCGGTGGCACCTTCTCGGCCGTCAGCCCACCCGACGGCGCGGCCGGGGCCGAGCAAGAAGCCGTGAACTTCGTTGCGCTCGACGCCGCGACGGGCAACCCGACCTCGTGCAAGCTCGCCTTCACCATCGGCGACGGCACCGCGACGGTCCGCACGCTGGTCGTCTCGAAGGACAAGAAGACCCTCTACGCAGGGGGGTACTTCGGCGCCGTCAACGGCACCCCGGTCTCCAGCCTCGCCGCGGTCGACATCGAGACCTGCACCCCCAAGGCCGCGTTCCACCCGGGCGTCCCCGCCACCGTGCGCGCGCTCGCCGTCACCGACGACACCCTGTACGTGGGCGGTGACTTCGCCGCGGTCGACGGCCAGACCCGCGAGCGCTTCGCCGCGGTCGACGCCTCCTCGGGCGCCCTCAAGCCCTTCGTCGCCAACGCCGACGAGCCCGGCCGCGCCGTCGAGGTGAGCAACGACGGCAAGAACGTCCTGCTCGGTGGCGACTTCTTCTCGGTCAACGGCACCAACTCGCACGCGCTGGCCGTCGTGAACGCCACCACCGGCGCGGTCACCAAGACGTACACCAACATCCCGTCCAACTCCGTGGTCAAGGACATCTCGGCCGACGCGACGGGCTACTACACCGGCAGCGAGGGCTCCGGCGGCGGTGTCTTCGACGGCCGCATCGGCCTCGGCACCGACTTCAAGGAGAAGTGGCGCGACCGCTGCCTCGGCGCCACCCAGTACGTGCTGCCGTACGACGGGGTGCTCTACAGCTCCTCGCACGCGCACGACTGCTCCACCGAGCTGGAGTACCCCGACGGCAAGCGCCACTTCCTGCTGGCCCAGCCGACCGACCACACCGGCGCCGCCCCCGCGCCCGTGGACGGCTTCGTCCGCGGCCCGCGCAAGCTCGGCTGGTTCCCCACGGCCAACGACGGCATCGGCGAGGGCATCGGCCCGCGCGTCATGTCCGTCGCGGAGAAGAACGACGTCAAGTACATGTGGGTCGGCGGTGAGTTCACCCTCATCAACGGCAAGCCGCAGAAGGCCCTGACCCGCTTCGCCTCCACCGGCGACGTCGGCGCCCCGACCACCCCGGTGGTCAGCGCCGCGAGCGTCAAGCCCGGTGAGGCGCAGGTCCGCTGGCGCACCAGCTATGACGCGGACGACAGCAAGCTGACCTACCGGATCTACCGCAACGGCTCGGCCACGCCCGCCGCCACGGTGAGCGCGGAATCCCTGGAGTTCGAGCGGCCCCAGGCCTCCTGGGTCGACACCACGGTCAAGGCCGGCCAGTCGTACAGCTACCGCGTGACCGCGACCGACGGAGCGGGCAACACCAGCGCCCTGTCGGCCAACGTCTCGGTGACGGTCCCGACCGCGGTCCAGTCGTACCCGAACCAGGTCCGCGCGGACGGCGCCGACCTGTACTGGCGCTACGACGACACCGTCAGCCCGTACGTCGCCGACTCCTCGGTCGGCGGCAACACCGGCGGTGTCCAGCTGAACGCCCCGGCCCTGCGCCAGACCCCCGGCGCGGTCTCCGGCACCAGCACGGCGATGGGCTTCAACGGCACCAGCCAGCAGGTCTACAGCGACCACCGCCAGACGGTCGGCAACGCGTTCACCATCGAGACCTGGTTCAAGACGGGCAGCACGCGCGGCGGCAAGCTGATCGGCTTCGGCAACAACACCGACCGCAACAGCGGCTCGTACGACCGGCAGATCTACATGACCAACACCGGTCGTCTGGTCTTCGGCGTCTACAACGGCTCGACCCGGACCGTCTCCACCGGCCTGCTCGACACGTACAACGACAACAAGTGGCACCACGTGGTCGGCACCCAGGGCCCCGGCGGCATCACCCTGTACGTCGACGGCCAGAACAAGGGCTCGCTGAACGCCACCAGCAACATGACCTACGCGGGCTACTGGCACGTCGGCGGCGACAACCTGGCCAACTGGCCGACCCGCCCGACGAGCAACTTCTTCGCCGGGCAGATCGACGAGACGGCCGTCTACCCGTCGGCGCTCACCGAGGCCCAGGTCAAGAACCACTTCACGCTGGCCAAGGCGCCCACCGACACGGTCTCCAAGGTCAACGCGACCGAGGACACCTACATCAACCAGGGCGCCCCGAGCACCGCGTACGGCACGTCGAGCTCGCTCGCGGTGCGCGGCACCTCGGCGTACGAGACGTACCTGCGCTTCGACCTCCCGGCCGCCCCGGCCGGCCAGGTCCTCAAGTCCGCCGCCCTGCAGGTCAAGACCACCACGCAGACGGGCGCCGGCACCGCCGACACCGTCTCCGTGGTCCCCGTCACCGGCACCTGGAGCGGCGCGGGCACGACCTTCAACACCAAGCCCACCCTCGGCACCACCCCGCTCGGCACCATCGCGGGCGTGCCGGACGGCTCGGCGGTCCAGAGCGTCGAGCTGGACACCGCCGCGGTCTCCGCGGTGCTGGGCACCAGCTACAGCATGGGCCTGACGAGCACGGGCACCGACCCGCTGTGGATCTGGTCCTCGGAGTCCACGGCCGCGGACGGCATCCCGCAGCTGGTTCTCACCTTCGGCGCGAAGTAGCGACGGGAACCGAAGTAACCGCCTGACGGCGTGCGGGGCCCGGCCCTTCCCGGCCGGGCCCCGCACTCCTGTCCCACCCAGTAAGTACGGGAGCCATCCGATGTACCGACGCTCCGCAGCGGCTGCTGTTCTGCTGACCGCCGCCCTGACGCTGACCGCCTGCAGTTCGGGCAAGGCCGACTCCGGCGCGGAGGGCAAGGCGAAGCCCCCGGCCTCGTCGGCGGCCCCCGATCCCGCGGACAGCGCGGCGCCCTCGGCGTCCGCGCCCGAAGCGAAGCCGACGGGCCCCGTCCTGCCCGACGCGAAGCTCACCCCGAAGACGGGCAGTTTCACGGCGCAGGAGAAGAAGTACCTGAGCGGGCGCGTCCCGGAGAAGATGGACCCGGCGGCCGTCCTGCAGAGCGGCCAGGAGGCCTGCCAGCGCGTGGAGCGCACCGCGAAGCGCGACAAGGACGCGGCGACCGGCGCGGTCATCACCGGGGAGATCCCGGGCGCGAAGGACGCGATCACCCTGCTGTGCCCGGAGCAGAAGCCGATCCTCGCGGCGGCCGAGAAGGGCTTCCCCGAGGGCTCCCGCCAGTCGCCCGCGGCGGGCACGTACCGGGCGCTGACCCAGGCCACCACCTGCACGTGGGAGGCCAAGGCCAAGGACGGCTCGATCCTGGCCTCGGGCCCCGAGACCCAGCCCAAGGCCGGCGACAAGATCACGGCGACGATCCCGTCCGGCACGGCGGAGTTCAACTCCTCGGGCTGCTACGCCTGGCTGCCCGTCTAGGGCCACTGCCGTACGAGAACGCCCCCGGGGCCGGACTGCCGGTCCCCGGGGGCGTTTTCGTGTCCCCGTGCCGGGTAGCCGCGTGCCAGTACGCAACCACGACACCGGCATCCGGAGGCGATCCTATGCGCGGCCTGGGCGGCTGCATCGGCCTGATCGTGGTGGGGGCCATCCTCACCTTCGCCACCGACTGGGAGATGCGCAGCGTCGACCTCGACCTGGTCGGCCTCATCATGATGGCGGCGGGAGCCATCGGCCTCGCCGTGTACTCCAGGGTCCTGGGGCGGCGTCGCACGGCGGGCGCCATCCCGGTGGTGGAGGAGCGCCGCCGGGACGGCGTCTAGAGCGGGCTCTGGTTCCGGCGGGCGGCCTCGTACACCGGGAGCAGGGTGTCCAGGACCGCGTCCATCGAGAACGACTCCGCGGCCAGCTTGCGGGCCGCGCGGGAGGCCGCCGCGTTCGCCGCGGGGTCCAGCAGGGACAGGACCGCAGCCGACACGCCCGCCGGGCCCGGGTCGACCGCGTGTCCCGCGCCCGCCGCCGCGATGTCGCGGGCCAGGCCGTTGGAGTGGGTCACCACCGGGGGAACGCCCACCGCGAGGGCTTCCAGGACCGACATGGGGAACGGCTCGTCCACGGAGGGCAGTACGTAGACGTGCGCACGGCGCAGTTCCGCCAGGACCTCCCCGCCGGACAGGGCTCCCGGGACCGTGAAGCGGGACGAGAGGCCCAGTGCCGTGATGCGGGCGCGGACGGCAGCCAGCTCGCCCTCGTCCGGGCCCGCGACCACGAAGTGCGCGTCCGGATGCGCGGCGAGGACCGCCGGGGCCGCGTCCACGAAGTCCACCGGCCGCTTACGGGCCTGCAGGCGCGCCGAGTACAGGACGCGCGGCGGGCCGGACGGAGCGGGACGCTCCTCCTGCGCCGGGGTGCCGTTGACCAGGCGGACCGTGTTCGCCAGCGGAGGCGCCCCCACCACCGCGTCCAGGCCCGTCCGTTCGTGCGGGGTCAGGTGGAGCACCGCGTCCGCGCCCCGCAGCAGCCGGCGCACCGCCACCGCGTCCAGCACCTTGGCCAGCAGCTTCCCGCTCGGATCCACCATGCCGTGGGTCTGCAGGACGAGGGGCCTCCCGGCCCGCAGCGCGGCCAGCGCCACCGGCAGGGTCACCAGGTCCCGGGCCAGGTGGACGTGGACGACATCGGCGTCACGGACCAGACGCCCGGCCGACGCCAGCAGCGCCGATGAGGTCATCCCGCTGAAGCCGAGGGGCAGCAGCCGCCGGGCCGGGAACAGCTTCGCCGGGACGCCCTCCACGGAGGTGGGCCACGGGTCGAAGCCTTCGCCCAGCGCCAGCAGCCGCGCCTCGTGGCCGCGGGCCCGCAGTCCCTTCGCCAGGTTCAGCGCGACCCGGACCGGCCCGCCGAAGGCGTGCGTGGGGGAGTGCAGCGTAACGGTGTGCAGGACTCTCACTTCGGCTCCTCCACCGGGCGGCGCTGCCCGTCCTGGGTCTGCAGGGTCAGCTCCGGCAGGTCCTTGTGTACGACGGCGCCCGCGCCTGCGACCGCGCAGCGGCCCACCGTCACCCCGGCCAGCACGGTCGCCCGCACCGCCACCCACGCGCCGTCCCCGACCGTGATCGGGGCGTTGCGGTAGCGGAAATCGGCGGCCCGGTGGTCGTGCGAGCCGGTGCACAGCATCGCCTCCTGCGAGAGGCACACGTGCGAACCGATCGTCACCGGCTCCAGGTTCAGCAGCCAGGCGCCCTCGCCGATCCACGTGTGGTCCCCGACGGTCAGCTTCCACGGCCACAGCACCCGCACCCGGTGCCGGATCAGCACGCCCTCGCCGATCTCCGCGCCGAAGGCGCGCAGCAGCGCGACCCGCAGCCGCGCCGGACAGAACCAGCTCATGAACAGCGTGTTCATCACGGCGAACCAGAGCGCCTGCGTCAGCAGACCCCGCCCCTTGTCGTATCCGGCCAGCGTGAAGGCAGGAAGGTCACGCAACTGAAGCCCCGATCGTCCACCCTCCCTCCGACCTCGTCGGAGGGACCCCCAGCGCCTCCCCGGGCGCCGCCCGCTCAGACTAGACTGCGCGCGGAGCCAGGCACATGGGGTGGGGGCAGCAGTGGCAACGGACATACGCAAGCCTTCCGTAGCCCCGGTGCCGCACCCACTTGAGGACGAGACCCTGTGGGGCCGGGTCACCACCCCGCGCACCCTGCTCTCCCGCGCGCTGTCCGTCCCGCTCGCCCTCGGATTCACCGTCTTCCTGCCGCTGTTCGTCGCCGTCCAGCCCGGTGCGGGCCAGCGCGACGCGGCCTTCTGGCTCCAGCTGCTGCTCACCATGTACGCGGGCGCCCGCCTCTCCGCGATGGTGCTCACCAGCCGACGCAAGCTGCTCCAGGGCTCCTTCTGGCTCTTCGTCTACATGGCCATGGGCGTGGCCCCCCTCGCGCAGGCCGTCCTCGGCCAGGTCCCGACGCCCGTCGTCGGGCCCCGCTCCGACCTCACCGTCGCCATCGGCCTGGTGCTGCTCGGCTGCACCGCCTTCGACGTGGGCGTCCTGCTCGCCCGCCACCGGCCCGCCGGCCGCGCGGGCGGCTCCCAGAAGGAGTCGCGCCCCGTCATGGCCCACCGGCGGCGGCTCCAGCTGCTCACGGTCGTGTCCTTCGCGTGCAGCGCGGCCTTCGTGCTGAAACTCGGCGGTCCGGCGGTCTTCTTCTCCAGCCGCCAGGAGATCATCGCGGGCATCCAGGAGGCGGGTGTCTCCAACGGCGACGGCCAGGCGGGGCAGGCCCTGCTGCGCGGTTTCGGCACCGTGCCGGCGCTGCTCTCGCTGCTGCTCTACACGCGCTGGCTGATCACCTCGAAGTTCGCCCGCCGCAAGGTCTCGGTCATCGTCACCTGGTCGGCGCTCGCGCTGCTGAACCTGGTGGTCAACAACCCGATCTCGAACCCGCGCTACTGGTTCCTGACGGTCATGTTCGCGATGCTCTTCACGGTCTTCCCGGTCAGCGCGGCGATGTACCGGGTGGCCCTGTCGATGGCCGTGGTCGTCGCCCTGCTCGTCTTCCCCTTCGCGGACCGCTTCCGGTACGACGAGAAGAACTACCGTCCGGTCGAGACCACGTCCTTCCTGGAGCCGATGGCGCTCAAGGACTACGACCAGATCGGCATGTTCGCGAACACCATCACCTTCTCGAACTCCGGGCCGGGGCACTTCTACGGCCGCCAGCTGGCCGGGTCGGTCTTCTTCGCGGTGCCGCGCTCGGTGTGGCCGGGCAAGCCGCGCGACACGGGCGTGATGGTCGGTCAGTGGATGGGCACGGTCAACACCAACCTCTCCTCCCCGATATGGGCGGAGCTGTGGATCGACTTCGGCCCGCTGGGCATGGGCGCCGGGCTGCTGGCCATGGGGTACGCCGCCGCCCGCGTCGACCGGCGCTACGCGAAGCGCGCCACCCGGCGGTCCCCGCCGGGGAGTCTGATCTCGGTGGTGGTCCCGCTGGTCGCGGGCTACTCCTTCATCCTGCTGCGCGGGCCGCTCCTCCAGGCGTCGGGGCGCGTCGCGATCGCCGCCCTGTGCCTGGCGCTGGTCGCGACCTACCGCACGGACAAGTCCACCACCCTGCGCTAGTCAGGGCGGAGCTCCGCGCAGCGGATCAGGCGGCGGAAGCCGACAGGGGCTCACTGTCCCGTGTGGTGGCGGCCGGCAGGCGGGCGACCCGCAACCAGGCGGCCAGGGCCTTCAGCGCGGAGCCGGCCACCAGGCCCCAGGCCGCGCCCGCCACACCGAAGGCCGCGTAGCCGCCCAGCAGCAGCCCCACCGACAGCAGCGAGAAGACCACCTGCAGGGACAGCGTGGCCTTGGGGGCCAGCACCCGCAGGGTGAGCAGCGCGCAGGTGCCCAGACCCATCACCGCGTACTGGGCACCCGTCGCCGGTAGTAGCGCGGACGCCGAGGCCCAGGTGTCGCCCAGCAGCTGACGGCCCGCCCGTTCGGGAAGCGCGTACAGCACGGCCCCCCACCCGGCACCGAGCAGCGCCAGCACCACGCCCAGCAGACCCGTGGCCCGGACCGTGGCCCGCTTGCCGCCGAGCCGCGACAGCACCGGCGGCCCGAAGGAGTTCGCCGAGTTGAACAGCACGTTCAGCGGACCGAAGAGGGTCGTCGCACCCCGCAGCGCACCGACGGCCAGCGGCGTCGCGAAGACTCCGAGGCCCAGTACGGCGAGCTGGCTGGAGCCGTTGCCCACGGCGAACTCGACCACGAACCGCTGCCCCAGGTGCCCGCGCCGCACGTACGGCCGCAGATCGGCCCGCGCCCCGCGAACGTAGGGCCGTAGCAGCCACAGCCCGAGGCCCAGCGCCGGCAGCGCGGAGAGGCCCCACACCAGCACCAGCCGTCCCGCGGAGGCCCCGGACGGCTGAGCGGCCAGCGCCGCGACCACGCACACCAGCCGCAGCGCGTCGGCGGCCAGCGCCCGCTCGGGGGCGCGCAGCGCCGAGAAGCAGTACCGCAGCCCGTCCTGGAGGAGGACCAGCGGCAGCACGAGGCCCAGCGCGAGGAACGCCGGCCCGGCGGAGCCGGACAGGGCCAGGCCCACGGCCGCCACCGCGGCCCCGGCCACCACCGAAGCCGCCCCGGTGAAGCCCACGGCCGACCGGCACACCTCGCCCAGCCTCCCGCGGACTTCGTCCGGGGGGAGTCCCGCGCCGTTCTCCAGGACGACGCTCTGGCCGACGTAGGCCATGTTCAGCCCGAGGAGCACGGTGAAGGTCACGTACACCATCGAGAAGTCGGCGAAGCCGGACTCCGTGGACAGCCGGGCGGCCAGTACCAGCACCAGGATGTTCGTGGCGCTGGAAGCGGCCTGGTCCAGCACCGACGCGACGGCGGCGAGGCCGCGTCGGCTCATCTGCGGCCCTGGCGGACGGTGCGCAGCGCGACGGTGTCGGTGCCGTCACCGGCGATGTTCTGCTCGGGCTCGGCCACTTCGTACGCGATCGGCTCGGGCTGCGGGGCGGACTTCCCGGACGTTCCGGAGCCGGCGGCCGGGCCGGTGGCGGCCGGGACGACCTTGTCCTTGCTCCGGCCGCGCTTCTCGCCGGGCAGCGGCGCGTGCAGCACCGCGCCGAGCACCGTGCCGCCGGCGCCGCTGATCAGCTCGCGGATCCGGGACAGGTCGCTGCGGTGGACGGCGCGCGGGTTGCAGACCACCAGGACGCCGTCGACACGGTCGACGAGGGCGAGGGCGTCGGCGTACGAGAGCACGGGAGGCGCGAGCACGACCACGGTGGAGTTGGGGGAGTCGGCCTCGGAGATCAGCTGGGTGGCGCGGGCGGAGGTCAGCGCGCGCGGGACGTTGCGCGCCCGTTCGCCCGGAATCAGTTCGAACGTGCCGGACTCCCCGGCGTCGACGACGAGCTGGCGCCCGTCGGGCCACTCGGAGTCGGCGTGGCGTCCGGCGGCGGAGGGGCCGCCCGGGGTCCGGCTCCACCGGGGCCGGCCGCCGGCGTCCGTCGGCAGCTGGCTGGCCAGCACCGGGGTGCGCAGGTCGGCCTCGATGAGCAGGACGTCCTTGCCGGTCTCCGCGAAGGAGGCGGCGAGGTTCACGGCGACCGCGGCGGCGGTCTCGCTGCTGCCGCGGGGGGCGACGACGAGCAGCCGGCGCCGGTCGGCGAAGCGGGAGTCGTAGGCGAGCCGGAAGGCCACCGAGCGGTACTCCTCGGCGACCCGGGGATCGGCCTCGCCGGCGGCGAGCAGCGGTCCGCCGCCCGTCCTGTCCCGGGGCAGGTAGCCCAGTACGGGCGCGCGCAGGGACCGCGCCACATCGCCCTCGGAGCGCGGCGCCGGGTCGAAGACCAGCCGGACCCAGGCGGCCAGCAGGCCGAGTGCGAGGCCCACGGCCGCGCCGAGCGCGAGCGACATGACGATGCCGGGCCCGTCCGTCGCGGTGGGCGCGGTCGCGGCGCTGGTGACCCGGCCCGGGGTCATGTCGAGGGCTTCGAGCTTGGTGATCTTGGTGTTGTAGCCGCCGACCTCGCTCTGCAGGTCGGTCTTGGAGGAGGTGGCCGCGTCGCGCCCGGAGCCGGCGGGCATCCGGGCGATCTCCTTGGAGAGCTCGTCGAGCTGCTTGGAGATCGGATCGCGCTGCTCCTTGTACCCCTTGACCATTTTGTCGCGGGTGGCGTCGAGGGCTTCCTGACGCTTGAGCAGATACGCATCGGTCATCGCGTTGGCGCGCTTGGCGGCCTCGCCGGGGGAGGACGCGGTGTAGGTGAAGCGGAGCACCATCGTCTGCGGCGGGTTGGTCACCTGCAGACCGCTGCGCAGGGCCGCCAGGCCGGACGCGGACACGCCGAGCTTCTTGGCGGCCTCGTTGGCTATGGAGGAACTGAGCGCGACCTGGCGCTCCGAGCCGATGTTGATCGCCTTGTCGGGGGCGAGGCTCGGGTTGAAGGGGTCGTCGGTGGGTGCGCGCAGGACGACGTCGGCGGTCGCGACGTAGGTGTCGGCCGTGGAGATGCCGAGGTAGACGCCGCCCAGCAGGCCGACTGCGATGCCCGCGCCGATGAGTCTGCGGTAGCGCAGGAGCTGGCGGAACTGATCCCGGAGGAGGTCCGGTTCGTCCTCGGCCGGTGCCGCTGCTGGGCGGTTCGTCTCGATCACGGCCGGGATCCCCCAAGTGCTTCGTCCATCAGTGCGTCGATGCGGGCCAGGCCCGCTTCGCGGCTCAGGTGGGCCGCGACGTGGCGGGGTCCGGCCGCCCCCAGCGCGTCCGCGCCTTCGGGGTCCTCCGCCAGGGCCCGTACGGCCTTCAGCAGGGCCTCGGGGTCCTCCGGCTGTACGAGCACCCCTGCCCCCGAGCGCTCCACCTCCTGGGCGGTTCCGCCTTCCGCCGCCACGGAGGCGACGACCGGCCGGCCCGCCTGGAAGTAGGAGGTGAGTTTCGACGGAACGCTCATGTCCAGCACGGCGGCGTGCTGTGTGACCGCGAGTACGTCCGCCGCCGCGAGGATATCGGGGAACTCGCCGTCAGCGGCAGGGGGGATGATGTCCAGATTCGGGACGTCGGCGGCGAGTTCGGTGAGGGCCGAGCGCTGGCTGCCGTCGCCCATGAGGACGAAGCGGACGCTCGGGTCGAGCCGGGCGGCGCCCACGAGGACCTCCAGCCCCTGCTTCAGGCCCATGTTCCCGGAGTGCAGCACGACGGTTTGGCCGGGGGCCCAGCCCAGGTGGTGACGGGTCTCGCCGCGCGGCTTGCTGGGCACCGCGACGTGGGACCAGTTGGGGACGAGGCGGATCCTGCCGGGATCCACGCCCATGCCCACGACCCGCTCCACGAAGGTCTCGTGGATGACGCCGACGAGGGTGGCGCGCTTCAACGCGTACGCCTCGGCGCGGCCGGCGACCGCGGCCGCCTTGTCGCCGCCGCTGATCCCGCTCTGCGCGGCGGCGGCGCCCATCAGGTCCTGGACGACCGGGACGTACGGGACCTTCCACCGCGCCGCGAGCCGGGCGGCCAGCACGCCGCCGGCCAGGCTGGGCATCTGGGCGAGGACCGCGTCCGGCTTGGGCATCCGGGGCGGGGCCACGGCGCCGTGCAGCAGAATCGATCCTTCAAAAAGGGCGCGCTTCACGGCGGTCTGCTTCTGCGGCACGGTGTGCGCACGCCGGTGTACGGTGACCCCCGCGCGCTGCTCCGTGCGCCGGAACGCCCCCTGGTACTCCGGCTCCAGCGACCACGCCGGGTAGTGCGGCATTCCGGCGAGGACGTGGGTCTCGTGGCCGAGATCTGCCCAGTGCTCCGCGATTTGGGTGGCGTACGGCCCAATCCCCGCGTGTTCGGGAGCGTAATTGGTGGAAACCAGCAGCATGCGCCGGTGACCGGATCTCGACACTGAACGTCCCCTTCTCCCCAGGATGATGCGCACGTCACCCTATTCGTTCACCCGCACGGTGCGGAACGTGCACGCTATTGTCTGCTAATCCGCTACGCCGGGGGGTGTGGCTGCTGGGGGGTAAGAGATGACGGACCGTGACATGTCCGAACTTCGCGCGTCCGCGCGCAAACCGTATCGAGTCGGCTACGCGCCGGGCGCATACGACCTGTTCCACATCGGGCATCTCAACATCCTTCGGCACGCCCGGAGTCAGTGCGACTACCTGGTGGCCGGAGTCGTCTCCGACGAGATGGCCGAACTCGCCAAGGGACGCCGCCCGATGATCCCGCTCGTCGAGCGGCTGGAGATCGTCCGCAGCGTGAAGTACGTGGACGCCGCCTTCGTCGAGACGGTCCCGGACAAGGTGGAGACCTGGAAGCAGGTCCGCTTCGACGTCATCTTCAAGGGCGACGACTGGCGGGGCACCCCCAAGGGCGACAAGCTGGAGAAGGACTTCGCCGCCCACGGCGTCGACGTCGTCTACTTCCCCTACACCGTCCACACTTCCAGCACCCAGCTGCGCCGGGCGCTGGACGCGCTCGCCGAGCCCCTCACGGAGCCGGTCACCGCGGAACGGCGCTGAGCTCCCGGTACCACTTGGTGAGGAACGCCAGCAGGAACAGTCCGGCGACCACCCCGAGCCCCGCGTACGCCCATCGGAACAGCCCGCCGCCGAGCAGCAGGAACACCAGGCAGAACACCCCGTAGTCCACGGGCAGCAACGCCACCGCGCGCACGGTCGACGGCGCGGCGGCGGGACTCCCCGGAGCCGGCCTGGGCTTGAGCTTCTCGGTCAGCAGCCCGCCGAAGAAGGTCACGATCGCGGCGAACTGGAAGCCGAGCGGCACCAGCAGCCAGCCGTCGCCGCCCGTCCCGGCCCCGCCGATCCCGTACGAGTCGGGGAAGCGGTAGAAGGCGATCAGTACACAGGAGTGCACGGCGGTCAGCTTGGCGCAGTCCACGACGTGGTCGAGCCATTCGCCCGCCGCGCTGCCGCCCCCGCGAAGCCGGGCCAGCTGTCCGTCGGCGGAGTCGAAGGCGAACCCGACCGCGAGCGCGGCCCAGACGGCGATCCCGAGCCCCCAGGAGGGCTCGGTGAGCGCGACCGCGGCCGCGGCGGCGAAGCTGAACGCGGCGCTGACCAGCGTCACCTGGTTCGGGGTGAGCCCGAGCCCGTACGACCCGGCGGCCAGATAGCGTCCAGCGGGCCGGTTGACGAACCGTGAGTAGAGCGACACCCCCTTCGCCGACTTCTGCGCTCCGCGCAACTCCCGCAGCGCGGTTCCGACTCTGCCCATGCAGGGACCCCCTCAGTGACGATGTCGAACACATCATCGCAGGGCGAACTGGAGTACTAGATCCGTCCGGACCCCGGGTCCACGGCTCAGCCGACCACCCTGAGCAGCACGATCGACCGGGCCGGCACCGTCACGGTCTCACCGCCGCGGTGGCGGGTGAGCGGGGCGGTGGACTGGTCCTCGCGGGAGGTGTCCAGGACGACCTCGTAGCCCTCGGCCCACGGCGCCCCCGGCAGCACCCACGCCACCGGCCGGTCCCCGGTGTGCAGCAGGGCCAGGAAGCTGTCGTCCGTCACCTGCCGGCCCCGCTCGTCGCGGCCCGGGATGTCCCGCCCCGACAGGTACATCCCGAGCGCGGCGCCCGGCGCGTACCAGTCCCGCTCCGTCATCTCCGCACCCGCCGGCATGAACCAGGCCAGGTCCCGCAGCCCGTCCACCCCCTGCGGGCGCCCCGAGAAGAACGCCCGCCGCCGCAGCACCGGATGGGCCTGCCGCAGCGAGATCAGCCGCGTCGTCAGCGCGAACAGCTCCCGCCACGCCGGGTCCTCCAGCAGCGACCAGTCCACCCACCCCGTCTCGTTGTCCTGGCAGTACGCGTTGTTGTTGCCGCCCTGGGTGCGCCCGAACTCGTCCCCCGCGACGAGCATCGGCACGCCCGTCGACAGCAGCAGGGTGGTGAGGAGGTTCCGCAGCTGCCGGCGGCGCAGCGCGGCGATCCGGGCGTCGTCCGTCTCCCCCTCCGCGCCGCAGTTCCACGACCGGTTGTCATTCGTCCCGTCCCGGCCCGCCTCCCCGTTCGCCTCGTTGTGCTTGCGCTCGTAACTCACCAGGTCCCGCAGGGTGAAACCGTCGTGCGCGGTCACGAAGTTCACCGAGGCGTACGGCCGCCGCCCGCCCCACGCGTAGAGGTCGCTCGACCCCGACAGCCGGTACCCGAGGTCCCGTACGTCGGGCAGCGCGCCCCGCCAGAAGTCCCGTACGGCGTCCCGGTACCGGTCGTTCCACTCCGTCCACAGCGGCGGGAAGGCCCCCACCTGGTAGCCGCCCGAGCCCACGTCCCACGGCTCCGCGATCAGCTTGACCCGACGCAGCACCGGGTCCTGGGCGATCACCGCCAGGAACGGCGACAGCATGTCCACGTCGTGCATCGAGCGGGCCAGCGCCGCCGCCAGGTCGAAGCGGAAGCCGTCCACCCCCATCTCCGTGACCCAGTAGCGCAGCGAGTCCGTGATCAGGCGCAGCACGTGCGGGCGGCCCGCGTGCAGGGTGTTCCCGCAGCCCGTGTAGTCGGCGTACCGGCGCTGGTCCGACTGGAGCCGGTAGTAGCCCCGGTTGTCGATCCCGCGCAGCGACAGCGTCGGACCCAGCTCGCCCGCCTCCGCCGTGTGGTTGTAGACCACGTCAAGGATGACCTCGATGCCGGCCGCGTGCAGGGCCCGCACCATCCGCTTGAACTCCCCGACCTGCTGGCCCGCCGTACCGCTCGACGAGTACCCCGCGTGCGGGGCGAAGTAGCCGACCGAGTTGTAGCCCCAGTAGTTGCGCAGTCCCCTGCGCAGCAGGTGGTCCTCGTGCGCGAACTGGTGCACGGGCAGGAGCTCGACCGCCGTCACGCCCAGCTTCACCAGGTGCTCGACGGCAGCCGGATGCGCGAGACCCGCGTACGTGCCGCGCAGCTCCTCGGGAACCCCCGGATGGCGCATCGTGAAGCCGCGCACGTGCAGCTCGTAGATCACCGAATCGGCCCAGGGGGTCTTCGGCCGGACGTCGTCCGCCCAGTCGTCCTGATCGTGGACCACGACCCCCTTGGGGACGAACGGCGCCGAGTCCCGGTCGTCGCGCACGGTGTCGGCGATGTACTGCTGCGGCCAGTCCCGGACGTGCCCGTACACCTCCGGCGGCAGCCTGAAGTCACCGTCCACGGCCCGGGCGTACGGGTCCAGCAGCAGCTTCGCCGGATTGTGCCGGGCGCCCGTCCAGGGGTCCCAGCGCCCGTGCACCCTGAAGCCGTACCGCTGCCCGGGGCGTACGCCCGGCACGAATCCGTGCCAGATCTCGTGCGTGAGCTCCGTCAGGGCGCAGCGGGTCTCAGCCCCGCCCGCGTCGAACAGGCACACCTCCACCGCCTCCGCGCCCTGCGCCCACAGGGCGAAGTTGGTGCCCGCCGTCCCGTCCGGACCGTGATGGAACCGTGCCCCCAGGGGATGCGAGGACCCGGGCCACACCTGTGGTCCCGGGCGCCCGGATGCCCGTAACACCTGCCCTCTGACCTGGCCGTTCGGCCGCCCGCTGGGCGGCTCGTCCACCCGTGGCGCGGGCGCGGCGCGGCCGCTGCGCACCCCGTCCACGGCATCAACGGCATCCACCGCATCCACGGCGTCCACCGCGTTTCCGACGGCTTCCACCGCCTCTTCCTGCTCGGCTGCGCTCGACACTGCCCGCCTCCACGGCTCCTGGGTACCTGCGGGGAGGGGAGTGCGGCCCCGGCGTCCCGGCCAGGGCCCGCCCCCGTCTGGTCCTTCCCACTGTTCTGCCCGGACTGATCCGCCCGGAACGTGCAGCCCGCTCACGTTTCCCCCGGAGGGGCCCGGTCGTTGGAGGGTCGTGACACTTCTGACGAGGCGGGCAGGGGCGGGCTTGGCCGCCGTGGCGGCATGGGCGGGCCTCCTCGGCGGCCTGACCGGATGCACCCAGGACGGCCGGGCCCCGGTCGAGATCGAGCTGCCGGGAAAACCGCGTTCGCCGGACGAGGCCATCCGGATCACCCCCGACGACAACGCCAAGGCGGTCCCCGCGGACGGACGCCTCGGCGTCACCGTGCCCGAGGGCCGGCTGGAGCGGGTCGTGGTCACCAAGGTGGAGGACGCGCAGGAGGAGCAGGTCCCCGGTGCCATCGCCGCCGACGGGCTCAGCTGGAGCCCGGACCCCGAGGCCGCCCGGCTCTCGCTCGCGGCCAAGTACACCGTGGACGCCGTCGCCCTCGACGGGCACAACCGCCGCCAGGCCCGGCACACCACCTTCACCACCTACGTCCCCGAGGAGCGGTTCATCGGCTACTTCAAGCCCGAGAACCGCTCCACCGTCGGCACCGGCATGATCCTCTCCTTCAACTTCAACCGGGCCATCGAACGCCGGGCGGAGGTGGAGCGGGCCATCACCGTCACCTCCGCCCCCGCCGTGCAGGTCGTCGGCCACTGGTTCGGCAAGGAGCGGCTCGACTTCCGGCCCAAGGAGTACTGGAAGGCGGGCACCCAGGTCACGGTGAAGCTGAAGCTGCGCGACATCGAAGGCGCGCCCGGCTCCTACGGCATCCAGGACAAGACGATCACCTTCACCGTGGGCCGCTCCCAGGTCTCCACCGTGGACGCGGCCGCGCACACCATGGAGGTCCGCCGGGACGGGGAGCTGCTGTCGACCGTGCCGATCAGCGCCGGAGCGCCCAAGACCACCACGTACAACGGGAAGATGGTGGTGATGGAGATGTTCGACGTCACCCGGATGAACGGCCAGACCGTCGGTTTCGGCGGCGAGTACGACATCCCCGACGTCCCGCACGCCATGCGGCTCACCTCCTCCGGGACCTTCCTGCACGGGAACTACTGGCTCAGCCCCGACACCTTCGGCAGCAGCAACATGAGCCACGGCTGCGTGGGCCTGCGCGACGACAAGGGCGGCGGCTCGGACACCCCGGCCGGCTGGTTCTTCGACCGGACCCTGGTCGGCGACGTCGTGGAGGTCGTGAACTCGCAGGACAAGACGGTCGCCCCGAACAACGGCCTGGGCGGCTGGAACATGTCCTGGGCCGACTGGGTCGCGGGCTCCGCCATCGCCTGAGGGCCGCCGCCCGCCGCCGCCCGCCACCGCGCATCACCCTCCCGTGGCCACGGGAGGGTGATCGGTATGACCGGAATGCCGTAGCGGCCGAGTGTCCTCCCGTACTCGCGTACGAAGCTCCCCCAGCCTGTCAGGGGGCGACAGCCCCAGGAGACGGACGGAGTGTCATGGCAGCCAGGACAGCAAGGGTGTGGCCGCTCGGCCTCGCCGCCGCAGCGGTGGTCGTCGCGGCGGCGCCGGCCCATTGCGCGGGCGTGGACGGACCCGTCCCCAGCGCCCAGGTGGTGCTGCGGAACACGGACCTGGACACCGGAACACCCCTGCCCGGTGCCCGCTTCGAGCTGTGGCGGGAGGTCAACGACCAGCCGGGGCTCCAGGTCACCGGACCGGCCGCCGACGAGAAGCAGGAGGGCGCCTGCGAAACGGACGCCAGGGGCAGCTGCACGGTGGAGCTGCCGGTCGGCGAGACGTACTACTGGCGGCAGACCGTCGTCCCCGCCGGGTACGAGGCCCCCGAGGACCCGGTCACCGGCTTCACCGTGAGGGGGGCCGACGCCAAGGAGGGGATCGTCCTCAACGTCCCGCACCACAAGCGCGGCGCGGCGTACAGCGGCGCCGTCCGGGTCCTGAAGGAGGACGCCAAGACTGGGTCACCGCTGGCCGGTGCGGTGTTCGAGCTCTGGAGGGAGACCAACAGCACCGGGGGACTCCAGACCCGGGGCATCAACGCCGACCAGCGGGTCAGGCCCGGCTGCGCCACCGACGAGGACGGCGTCTGCGACTTCGAGGGACTCCCCGACGGCGAGTACTACCTGGTCGAGACGGACGTTCCCGAGGGGTACGTCCTGCCGGCGAGAACGGTGACCGGCCCGCTCCGCCTGGACGACGAGACCCCGGGCGGCCGACGCGTGGTCACCCTGGAGAACGCGCGCGACTCCTACGCCGGCGTCCCCATCACAGACCCGGACGAGGGCAGGGCCGCCCGGCGGGTGCGCCGCTGGAGTGGCCCGCTCACCCCCTCGGCGGAGCAGCACGGGCCGTAGACCCGCCCCGCGGGTTAGCTGGGCTGCGAGGGTCCGGCTGGCGGGCCCGAGGAGGCCCGGATGACTACAGGTCAGGCGACGAGCCCCCGAGGCGGTGTCCGGGCGGCCGTGCTCGGCGCCCTGCTCGTACTGGCGGGGCTGAACCCGGCGGCCGCGGCGGCTGCGCCCGCGCCGGGCCCGGAGTCCGCGTGCGCGGCGGGCACCGGTCCCTACCAGCGGGAGCTGGAGGAGCACGTGGGCCGGCCGGTCGACGGGGTGCAGTCCTCGGCGGACTGCTTCGCCGTCCGCGCCTTCCAGCGCAAGAACGGGGTCACTCCCGCGGACGGCTACCCGGGCGTGGCCACCTACCGCACGATGCTCGTCGTGGCCGCCCGCCCGAACCCCAACGCCGAGGGCGACTGCCCCGTGCGCTCGTACCGCGTGACGTGCGTGGACATGGGCCGGCAGCTGCTCTGGGTGCAGCAGGGCAGCCGGATCGTCTTCCCGGTCGTGCCCATCCGCACGGGCCGCGACACCCAGGAGACCCGGCCCGGCTGGCACGAGGTGTACTGGCGCAGCAAGGACCACAAGTCCACGCTGTACGCCGACTCCCCGATGCCGTACTCCCAGTTCTTCGACGGGGGCCAGGCGCTGCACGGCCGGACCGGTTACCTCTACGCCCACGGGGGATCCGCCGGCTGCGTCAACCTCACCGTGGCCGACGCCGAACGCCTCTGGAACCTGCTGACCGAGGGCGACGCCGTCTACGTCTGGGGCACGAAGCCCGGAACCGAGGACTGACCTGCGACACCGTCACCGATTCCGCACCCACGGTTGGGACGGAATGGTGACAAGACCGTGGCTTTTCGTGTTGTCCCCATGTGATTACCTGTCGACATGCGCGCGATTGCCCGCGCGCGGGGGACATGGGGAGAACACGAGTGAACCTGCAGCCGATACGCGGCCGCGCCCGCACCGGCCTGCCGGCCCTTCTGCTGGGGGCGGCCCTGCTGCTGACCACCGCGTGCAGTGGCGGCGGCGGCAACAGCAGCGGCAGCGGTGGAGACAAGGCGGGGGACGGTGCCAAGACCGGCACCGAGGCGTCCAAGGCCGTGGTCAACGTCAAGCCGGACGACGGCGCCAAGGAGGTCGCGACCAGCGGCATCCTGAAGATAACCAGCACCGGCGGCAAGCTCACCACGGTGACCGTCGCCGACACCAAGGGCAACGCGGTCGAGGGCAAGGTCGCCGACGACGGCGCGAGCTGGGAGCCGTCCCGCCACCTGGCCTCCGCCACCGAGTACAAGGTGCACGCGGTCGCCAAGGACGAGGCCGGCCGGGAGTCCGCCAAGGACACCACCTTCACGACGCTGACCCCGACGAACACCTTCGTCGGCCACTACACGCCCGAGGACGGCGCCACCGTCGGCGTGGGCATGCCGGTCTCGATCAACTTCAGCCGGGGCATCACCAACCCCGAGGCCGTCGAGAAGGCCATCACCGTGACGGCCGAGCCGGCCGTGCCGGTCGAGGGCCACTGGTTCGGCAACGACCGCCTCGACTTCCGCCCCGAGAAGTACTGGGCCGCGGGCACGAAGGTCACCGTGAAGCTCGCCCTCGACGGGGTCGAAGGCCGCCCCGGCGTCTACGGGAAGCAGACCCGTACGGTCACCTTCACCGTCGGCCGCTCCCAGGTCTCCACGGTCGACGCGAGCGAGCACACCATGGAGGTCGTCCGCGACGGCCAGGTGCTCAAGAACGTCCCGATCACCGCGGGCGCCCCGTCGACGACCACGTACAACGGGCAGATGGTCATCAGCGAGAAGTACAAGGTGACCCGGATGAACGGCGCGACCGTCGGCTTCGGCGGCGAGTACGACATCTCCGACGTCCCCCACGCCATGCGGCTGTCGAACTCGGGCACCTTCGTCCACGGCAACTACTGGGCCTCCTCGGGCACCTTCGGCTCGGAGAACGTCAGCCACGGCTGCGTCGGCCTGAAGGACGTCCGCGGCGCCGGCGACGGCAACCAGCCCGCCGCCTGGTTCTTCGACGAGTCGCTGATCGGCGACGTGGTCATCGTGAAGAACTCCAAGGACAAGCAGATCGCCCCGGACAACGGCCTCAACGGCTGGAACATGGACTGGGCGGAGTGGATCAAGTAGTCCCCCGTACGTAGTCCCAGGTGGCCCGGTGCTGTGACACACAGCACCGGGCCACCTGCCGTTAACCGCCGCTAACCTTCCTCGTATGACCATCTCTCTCGAAGTCTCCGAAGGCGTCGGCACCATCCGCCTGGACCGGCCGCCCATGAACGCCCTGGACATCGCCACCCAGGACCGGCTGCGCGAGCTCGCGGTGGAGGCGACCGACCGGGACGACGTCCGCGCGGTCATCCTCTACGGCGGCGAGAAGGTGTTCGCGGCGGGCGCGGACATCAAGGAGATGCAGGCGATGGACCACGCGGCGATGATCGCCCGGTCCCGCGCGCTGCAGGACGCCTTCACCGCCGTGGCCCGGATCCCCAAGCCCGTGGTCGCGGCCGTCACCGGCTACGCGCTGGGCGGCGGTTGCGAGCTCGCGCTGTGCGCCGACTACCGGATCGCCGCCGACAACGCGAAGCTCGGGCAGCCCGAGATCCTGCTCGGCCTGATCCCGGGGGCGGGCGGCACCCAGCGGCTGTCCCGGCTGATCGGCCCGTCCAGGGCCAAGGACCTCATCTTCACCGGGCGCATGGTCAAGGCCGACGAGGCGCTCGCCCTCGGCCTGGTCGACCGGGTGGTCCCCGCCGCCGAGGTGTACGAGCAGGCCCACGCCTGGGCCGCCAAGCTGGCCCAGGGGCCGGCGATCGCGCTGCGTGCCGCCAAGGAGTGCGTGGACGCGGGCCTGGAGGCCGACATCGACACCGGTCTGACCATCGAACGCAACTGGTTCGCGGGCCTGTTCGCCACCGAGGACCGCGAGCGCGGCATGCGCAGCTTCGTCGAAGAGGGGCCGGGCAAGGCCAAGTTCGTATAGGCGCAGTCGTGTAGGCGCCGTCGTGCAGGGCGCGTCGCCCGGTCCTCCCTGTGGGTGGATTAGCCAGGCCTTAAAGGAGCCTTAAAGGAAATCGTTGATCCACTCACGGTGATCATCGCTGTGCGCTGCGTCACGGCAGGTCAGGGCGTGTAGCGGAGCCCTCCGCTTGCCTTACGCATATGACAGGACACCCCCCCGGGTTCATCGGATCCGGGGGGTGTTTTCCCGTGGAACGGCCCGGAGGGACGGGGCGGCCCTCCATGATGGGTGCATGGCGGGCCTGGAGGGTGTGGAACAGCCGCGGCAGCGCAGCAGCGCTTCGGCCGTACGGCTCACGGCGGCGGTCGAGGACGAACAGGGCTTCAAGGCGCTGGAGTTGTACGGGAACCCGGCCGAGGGCGAAGTGATCCTGCCGTCGATGCCGGAATCGGCCGGTACCGCGCGCAGGCTCGCCCAGTGCGTGGTGGTCCGCCTCTGGGGCCTCTCCCCGCAGATCGCCGAGCATGCCGTCCTGCTGGTCTCCGAACTCGTCGGCAACGCGGTCAGGCACACCGGGGCCCGCACCTTCGGCTTACAGATGAAGCGGCGGCGCGGCTGGATCCGGGTGGAGGTGCGCGACCCCTCGCGCGGACTGCCCTGCCTGATGCCGGTCCACGAGCTGGACGTCACCGGCCGCGGGCTCTTCCTCGTCGACAAGCTCTCCGACCGCTGGGGTGCGGACCTTCTGCCCCGCGGGAAGATCACGTGGTTCGAGATGCGGGTCGCCGACCGTCAGAACGCCTGAAGCCCCCGGTCGCCGTGGTGGGGCGGTGTGGGGGCTTCGTGGGTGCGCCGAGGACCGATTGGGGTGTGATCCTCGGCGTGGCGACTTCGCTCGGGTCAATGGGGAAGTCGTGCTACCGACTATGGCAGACGTGGGCCCGAACGCCAAAAGTCCCTACTCGGACATAAGTGTGCAAATAGTGAGAGTTTCTAGTTAAATCCTAGGTGAGGTGGGCCACTCACCTCGCAATCTATGAATAAGTATCGACTGCTCTGTGTGAATCGTTGATCACGTAGCGGACGGGTCGCCCGTTTGGCCCACTTCGGCGGACGTACCGAATTGGGTCAATCATTACCTTCCGGGCTTTCCGCCTCTTAAATGGGCGAGTGCTCTCACATCCAGGCCGCAGGGCGGTCCTGCGCGCGGCCGGTCTCGGGGTGACCGGTGCCGCCACGGCGGGCCTCACCGCCGCCTGCGGATCGGGCCGCCCCGCCTCCGCCACCGCGCCCACCACCCCGCCGCCGGGCCCGGTCCGCCCCGCCCGGGCGGCCCCGGCCGTCCCGCGCCGGTTCGCCGGGCAGCCCGTCGAGATCGGCCACGGTCCGCGCGACCGGCCCGCGGTCGCCCTCACCTTCCACGGCAACGGGGAACCCGCCATCGCCCGGGCGGTGCTGGCCGAGGCGGAGAGAGCGGGCGCGCGGGTCACCGTACTGGCCATCGGCAGCTGGCTCGACGCCCACCCGGACATGGCCCGCCGGATCCTCGACGGCGGCCACGAGCTCGGCAACCACACCCAGCGCCACCTCGCGATCAACACCATGCCCGAGGCGGAGGCGTACGCCGAGATCACCGGCTGCGCCACCCGGCTCAAGCGGCTGACCGGCTCCATCGGCACCTGGTTCCGGCCCTCCCAGACCCAGTACGCCACCCCGCTCGTCCAGAAGCTGGCCCAGCGGGCCGGCTACCCCCACGTCCTCTCGTACGACGTGGACTCCCTCGACTTCACCTCGCCCGGCGCCGCGGCCGTCATCCGCACCGTCACCGGGACGATCCTCGCCGGATCGGTGGTGAGCCTGCACTTCGGCTACGCGGACACGGTCGACGCGATGCCGCCCCTCCTCGAAGAACTCGCGCGCCGCAAGCTGCGCGCGGTGACCACCACGGAGCTGCTGACGCCATGAAGACCACCCGCCTTCCCCGGAAGGCCTCCGTGCTGCTGGCCGGTCTGGTCCTCGCCGCCCTGGCCGGCTGCGGATCTGCCGACAAGGGACCCGCCGAGGCGCTCGGCACCAAGGGCCCGGCCAAACCCGTCAAGGCCGTCCCGCCGGGCCTTCCCGGCATGCCCCCGCTGCTCGATCCGGACGACGTGTACGCGGCGGACCGGCCGAACAAGCTCTCGCCGGTGGTCAAGGACTTCCCGTCCCGCGTCTACGTGCCGAACACCACCTCCAACACGGTGTCCGTCATCGACCCGGAGACGTACAAGGTCATCGACACCATCCCGGTCGGGGTCCAGCCCCAGCACGTGGTGCCCTCCTGGGACATGAAGACCCTGTGGGTCAACAACAACCGCGGCCACACGCTCACCCCGATCAACCCCGCCACCGGCGAGGCCGGAGAGCCCGTCGAGGTGCACGACCCGTACAACCTGTACTTCACGCCGAACGGCAAGTACGCCGTCGTCATGGCTTCGATGGACAAGGAGCTCGTCTTCCGCGATCCGCACACGATGGACCGGGTGAAGACCGTCCCGGTGAGCTGCTTCGGCGTCAACCACGCGGACTTCTCCGCCGACGGCCGCTACTTCATCGTGAGTTGCGAGTTCTCCGGCGAACTCCTCAAGGTCGACACCGAGAAGATGGAGGTCATCGGGCAGCAGAAACTGCCCTTCGAAGGGGCGATGCCGCAGGACGTCAAGGTCTCGCCGGACGGAAAGACCTTCTACGTCGCGGACATGATGGCGGACGGCATGTGGGTGCTCAGCGGCGACAAGTTCGAGGTCCCGAAGCTGCTGCCCACCGGAAAGGGCTGCCACGGGCTCTACGTGAGCCGTGACTCCAAGGAGATGTACGTCTCCAACCGGGGCGAAGGCACCGTCTCCGTCTTCGACTTCCCGCAGAACAAGCTCACCAAGAAGTGGGAGCTGCCCGACGGCGGCAGTCCCGACATGGGCGGCGTCTCCGCCGACGGCAAGGTGCTCTGGCTGTCGGGCCGCTACAACTCCGAGGTCTACGCGATCGACACCACCACCGGCAAGGAGCTCGCCCGGATCCCGGTGGGCGGCGGACCGCACGGGCTCGCCGTGTACCCGCAGCCCGGCCGCTACTCGCTCGGACACACCGGCATCTTCCGGTAGGCCGCGCGGGCAAGGCGGTGCCCCGGGAGCTCGCACAGCTCCCGGGACACCGCGGTACACGGCCGTGTGCGGACTACCAGGCCACCGGGAGCCGCTCCGGCAGCCGCTTGATGAAGCCCGTACGCCAGACGAGGTTCTCCGCGGGCACCGCGAGCCGCAGCCCGGACAGCCGCTCGACCAGCACCTCCAGCGCGATCTCGGCGTGAGCCCGGCCCAGCGCGGAGGCCGGGCAGAAGTGCCGGCCGGCGCCGAAGGCGAGGTTGGCGTTGGAGCTCTCGCGCCCCAGGTCCAGCTCGTCCGGGTTCTCGAAGGCCGCCGGGTCGAAGTTGGCCCCCTCCAGCAGGACGAGGACGAGCTCACCCTCCTTCACCAGCACGTCGCCGACCTGGACGTCCGCCAGAGCGATGCGCGGCAGGCCGTCCCCCACGGACAGGTTCCAGCGCAGCAGCTCGTCGACGGCCTTGCCCATGCGCTCCGGGTGCTCGCGCAGGTACCCGATGAGCTCCGGCTTCTGGAGCAGCGCCAGGACCGCGAGGACCAGGAACGCGGAAGTGGAGACCGCGCCCGCGCCGAAGAGCGAGACGGCGACCGTCGCGAACATGTCGTCGGTCAGGTGCGCCGACTCCGGGTCCGCCTCCTTCAGCGCGGCGAACCTGCCGAGGAGCCCCGTACGCTCCTCGGCAGGCAGCGCCAGCTGGACGTTCAGCTGCTCGGCGAAGTAGCCCACGTCCTTGTACCAGTTGAGGGCCGAGTCGGCGAACGGCTCGCGCGCGGTCATGAACGCGACGTCCAGCCCCGACATCAGCCGCCGCCAGTCCTCGAAGGGGACCCCGAGGACGGCGCAGTGCAGTGCCGCCGAGAAGGGGTCGGCGAACCCCGCCCGGAGATCGGCCGGACCGCCCTCGGCGACCAGCTGGTCGATCAGCTCGCCCGCCTTGGCGCGCAGCCAGTCCTGGAGCCCCTTCTGGCGCGGGTTGAGCGCCTTCATGACGGCGTTGCGCAGGCCCGCGCTGTTGATGTTGCCCATGTTGTTGACGACCTCGGGCGGGATCGTCAGCGCGTACTGGCGCGGGACTCCGGCGTTCGCCGTGTCCTTGAGGCTGAACCGCTCGTCCTCCAGCACCTGCTTGGCGAGGGCGTAGCTGCTCACCAGCCAGGCCGGGTCCCCGGTGAGGGTGCGCACCTTCGCCACCGGGGCCTTCTCGCGGAGCCACGTGCACTCCTCCGGGAGCACGTCACCGCGCCGCGAGAGCGGGAAGTCGAGGAGCGGCTGCTCCTGGGTCTCCGGGCCCTCAAGCTGCTCGACGCTCATTGACGTTCCTTTCGGTTGGTGCGTGGTTCGTGTCGCCCGCGGGCGTGTGTTCGCCGGCGGTCCGCGCCGCCTCGGGCCGGACGACGGCGTACGCCTGGTTGCGGGTGGCGCGCAGGCCCCCGCCGCGCGCGAAGAGGAGGTCCGTCAGCGGCATCTTGACGTGGTACGCCGCCACCGAGGACGGCACGTCGAGAATGCTCGGGGTGTCCACGAAGAACGGCAGCTCGGCCGCCATGTAATCGAAACAGACCTGCAACTGCCCGTCCGTGATGGATTCACCTTCCGGCAACTTGGAGCCGACAAAGTGCAAGGCCATCTTCTCGCAGCCCTTGCGGAATTCGTCGTCGGTCTCCAGGAAATGCAGCACACGTCGGTGCAGTAGCTGGTAGACGGGGTTGTCCCGGAACTCCGAAAGCGCCCTCACGCGGATTTCTCCCTGGGGCGGCCCCGATTCCTCCACGCCCTTCAGGATTCGCCGCCGGACTGCCTTTATCTCCTTCGTGGCGCGCTTCTCCGCGTGCTCCTGGGTGTAGCCGAAGGCGGCGAACATCCGGTCCACGTGGAGGTCTGCGTAGACGAAGTCGACCTGCGCGAAGCGGGTCGTGGCCCACTCGGCAAGGCGGGTGATGCGCTCGGAGCTGAAGTAGCTGTTTCCGGGACTCACCCCGATGAGCACATGGTCGCCGTCTTCCCAGATATGGCGGCAGGTACGTGTGAAGGGCAGAACTTCGAATGATGCGTCGGCTGTGATCGTCACCTGTGTGATCGCCCTTGTTGCCGCTTGTCCCTGGGAGCCCTGTGCTCCTGGTGTGGCGGCAATGTCGGTACGTTATGTCGTGGTCCCGGAGCGTGACAAGTCCGCGTGGCATTTATTGGCCGGAATTATCGCTTCCGGTTTACGGGCGGGTAATTGAATATGTATCTGCCGCCCGAACGGGACCCGGAGCGGAGGCCGGCTCCGCGGGCCGCTACCCTGAGCCGGTCAACAAGCACCGAGAAAGGGTGGACCCAGTGGCGGACATCGAGAGCGCACGGGCGACGTTCAACAAGTTCGACGTGAACGGTGACGGCTTCGTCACGGCCGACGAGTACAGCGCGGCCATGAAGGCGATGGGCGACGCGTACGTCACCGGCGCGGTCGCGGACGCCGTGCTTGCCGCCAAGGACACCAACGGCGACGGCCTGCTGAGCTTCGACGAGTTCTGGGCCGCCCTGAACAAGTAGGCCTCCGCGAAGCGGGTCCCCGCGCAGCAGGCCTCCGCGCCGCCCCCGCCCCGCTTGCCGGGCGGGGGCGCGGTCATGCCCTGCCGCCGCCCGGGGGCGTCATGTCCTCGACCTCGGTGAGGGCCTCCTGGAGCCAGTGCAGCCAGAACGTCTCCAGGGCGATCCCGCCGTGCAGGACGAGCCGGCGCAGCCGGTCCTCCACGGCGTCCCGCTCCGGCGGGAAGTCCTTCTCCTCGATGGCCTGGTACTGGGCCAGCTGCCGCTGGTGCAGCTCCAGGTGGCGCCGCAGCTCCAGGCCGAGCCCCTGCGGCCCGACCACCCCCGCCGCGCGGATGCGCAGCAGCAGGGGATCGCGCATCGGCTTCGGGTCCTGGCTCTCGCCGACCCACCGCGCGAGCTCCGCGCCGCCCGCGGGCAGGACCTCGTACTCCTTCTTCTGCCCCCGCACGGGAACCTCGCTCGGCAGCTCCCGGATCAGCCCGGACTCCTCCAGCCTGCCGAGCTCGCGGTAGATCTGCTGGTGCGTCGCCGACCAGAAGAACCCGATCGACTTGTCGAACCGCCGGGTCAGCTCCAGCCCGGACGAGGGCTTCTCGAGCAGGGCGGTGAGGATGGCGTGCGGCAGCGACATGACGCCATCCTAGGTTTGCGGCCGCTCCGGCCGGTCTGCGGACGGCAAGGCGGACAGCGCGCCAGGGGTACGGGGGCCCGGGACGCCTGCGGGCAGCAGGCCGTGGGCGCGCAGGAAGGCCGTCACCGCCGGGGACCAGGCCTGGCGCAGGCCCGCCTCGGCGAGCAGGGCAGGATCCGAGAGCAGCGCCTGGGCCGCGCCCACCCGGATGCCCGACGGGGTCAGGACCGCGGCGTCGTCGGCCCACCGTACGGCCAGGTCCACGTCGTGGGTGGCCATCACCACCGTGGTTCCCGAGGCGCGCAGCCCCGCCAGGACGTCCAGCAGCCGCTCCTGGCCGTCCGGGTCGAGCCCGGCGGTCGGCTCGTCCAGGATCAGCACCCGCGGAGCCATCGCCACCGCGCCCGCGATCGCCGCGCGCTTGCGCTGCCCGTACGAGAGGAGGTGGGTCGGCCGGTCCCGCAGCGCCGTGATGTCCAGTGCGGCGAGCGCGGAGTCGACCCGCTCGCGGACCTCCGCCACCGGCAGGCCCAGGTTCATCGGGCCGAAGGAGACGTCCTGTTCCACCGACGCCGCGAACAGCTGGTCGTCCGGGTCCTGCACGACCAGCTGGACCGCCGTCCGCAGCCGGGTCAGGCCGGCGCGGTCGTACGAGACCGTCGCCCCCTCCAGGCGCAGCTCGCCCGGCCCCGGCCGCAGGCCGCCGCTCAGCAGCCGCATCAGCGTGGTCTTGCCGCTGCCGTTGCGGCCCAGCAGGACCAGCGCCCGGCCCTCGGCGATCTCGAAGTCGACTCCGCGCAGCACGGCGGGCCCGTCCTCGTACGCGTAGCCCGCGCCCACCAGTTCCACCAACGGCCTCACAGGTACAACTCCTTCAGTACGAGCGTCACGGCGGTCAGACCGGTCAGCAGTGCGGCGCAGGCGGCCAGGAACCGCCAGGACAGCGTCGCCTCGGGGACGAGCACGCGCAGCGCGCCGTCGTAGCCGCGCCCGGCCAGGCCCGACTGGAGCCGCGCCGCGCGGTCGAAGGCCCGTACGAACGAGGTCGCGGCGAGACCGCCCACCGAACGCCATGCCGCCGCCCGGCCGGTGGTGCCGAGCCGGGCCGCCTGGGCCTGCCGGATCCGGGCGAGGGAGTCGAGCAGCAGGAACCCGATCCGGTACATGACCAGGGCCACGTCCACCACGGGAGCCGGCACCCCCGCCCGGACCAGCCGCGGCAGCACGTCCGAGACCGGGGTGGTGAACGCGAACAGCAGCACACCGAGCGAGGCCGCCGAGGTGCGCAGCAGCAGCTCCGCGGCGTGCCGGGGGCCGTCCGGGGCCAGCGAGACGATCCCGCCGGGCCCGCCGACGGCGAACAGCAGCGGCAGCGCCCCCGTGAAGCAGAAGCCGAGCGGGATCCGGAAGGCCCGCCACAGCTGCCGCCCGGCCACCCCGGCGGGGCCGAGGAGCACGGCGAGGGTGGCCGCGGCGACCAGCGGACCGCCTGGCCACGGGGGCAGGCACACCGCGGTGACGGTCAGTCCGATCCCCAGCAGGGCCTTCTCCAGCGGGTGGCGG
This sequence comes from Streptomyces sp. NBC_00190, assembly GCF_036203305.1. Lineage (GTDB taxonomy): Bacteria > Actinomycetota > Actinomycetes > Streptomycetales > Streptomycetaceae > Streptomyces. The sequence goes on from NZ_CP108131.1 coordinate 5,472,182, forward strand.
TGGCGCCAGCGGCTGCTGTGCGCCGCCGCGTCGATCGGCAGCACCGGCTACGACTCCGTGGCGGACGTGGACGCGGACGCGGCGGCCGCCGCCTCCGCTCCCTGGCGGCGGCCCTTGCGGACGCCGAAGTAGTACGCGAGCACGCCCGCCCCCAGCGCCGCCTGGAGGGCGAACAGCGCCGACTCGATGTCCGCGGACGGGGGTTCGTACAGCGGCGAGAACCAGGGCTCGTAGTCCGGCTCCAGCTCGGTGATGGCCGCCTCCGCCTGCGCGTCGGCGCCGCTGAACGGCTCCTCCTTGCCCTCGCCCAGGCCGAGCACGAGCGGGAGCACGGCCAGCGCCGCCACCAGGAGCAGCAGCAGGGTGTTGATCTTCGCGTTCCTGGTCATCAGGCCGACGCCTCCTGCTTCGTCCCGGATCCGGTGAGCTTGGCGACGCCGAGCCGGACCAGGTCCGACTTGCTGGACTGCATCAGCAGCCGCATCACGAGCACCGTCAGCAGCCCCTCGCTGACCGCGAGCGGGATCTGGGTGAGCGCGAAGATGCCGGCGAACTTCTCCAGCGCGCCCAGGAATCCGGTGCCCGGGTCGGGGAAGGCCAGCGCCAGCTGGACGGAGGTCACGCAGTAGGTGACCAGGTCGGCGAAGAAGGCGCCGAAGAACACGGTCACCATCAGCGGCAGGCCGGACTTCCGCAGCAGCCGGTAGACGCCGTAGCCCGCCCAGGGTCCGGCGATCGCCATCGAGAACACGTTGGCGCCGAGGGTGGTGAGCCCGCCGTGCGCCAGCAGCAGCGCCTGGAAGAGCAGGGTGATCGTGCCGAGCACCGCCATGATCGGCGGCCGGAAGAGGATGGCCCCGAGCCCGGTACCGGTGGGGTGGGAGCAACTGCCCGTCACGGAAGGGATCTTCAGGGCGGACAGGACGAACGTGAATGCTCCGGATGCTCCGAGCAGCAGCGTGCTCTCCGGATTGGCCTTCACCTCGCGGGTGAGGGCGCGTACTCCGTGTACGACAAAGGGAGCGGACGCGGCGCCCCAGGCGACCGCGTGCAACGGGGGCAGAAACCCCTCGGCTATATGCATGAGTGGGGAAGACCTCTCCAGCACCTCGTGGATGGACAGCGCGCCCCGGCCGGTCTCCTGGCTCACGGGTACTGATGCCCGGACTCCGCCTTCCCGGGGCCGTGCGGTCTCCCGCGCGGGCCCAGTGGCTTCCGTAGGAATGGAGCCGGACTTCCCGATCACAGTGGCGAGGGCCGCACCGGTTTCGCACCGGTTTCCCGAACACCAAGGCCCATTGACCCTAGTCGGCCGCGCGGAGAGGTGACAAACCGCTCCGAACACCACCAGGCGGTGCCCGGAGTACGGCAGGTGGCCCAGCCCGTCGGGCGCACGGGGGAGCGGCCTGGTGAAGTGGAGGGCGCAGTGCGGTACACGTTCCCCCACCAGGGCGGTACGCGAGCCCGGCTCGCTCCTGCCGCGTGAAGGAGACAGGACGATGGCGGAGGCGGGAGAGAGGTACGGGGACCTGCGGGCCCTGGTGATCAACTGCACGCTCAAGCGGTCGCCGGAGCGCAGCCACACCGAGGGCCTGATCGACCTCAGCCGCGGCATCATGGAACGCCAGGGCGTGCAGGTCGAGGTCGTGCGGGCGGTGGACCTCGACATCGCCACGGGTGTGTGGCCGGACATGACCGACCACGGCTGGGAGACGGACGAGTGGCCGGTCGTCTACAGCAAGGTGATGGGCGCCGACATGCTGACGCTGGCCGGGCCGGTGTGGCTGGGTGACAACTCCTCGGTCATGAAGCAGGTGATCGAACGTCTCTACGCCTGTTCGTCGATCCTGAACGAGGCCGGCCAGTACGCCTACTACGGCCGCGTGGGCGGATGTCTGATCACGGGCAACGAGGACGGTGCGAAGCACTGCGCGATGAACGTGCTGTACAGCCTGCAGCACCTGGGGTACGTGATCCCGCCGCAGGCGGACGCGGGCTGGGTGGGGGAGGCCGGCCCCGGTCCCTCGTACCTCGACCCGGGTTCGGGCGGCCCGGAGAACGACTTCACCAACCGCAACACCACCTTCATGACCTGGAACATGCTCCACATGGCGAGGATGCTGAAGGACGCCGGCGGCATCCCCGCCCACGGCAATCAGCGGTCGGAGTGGGACGCGGGGTGCCGCTTCGACTTCGAGAACCCCGAGCACAGGTGAGGGACGCTCCGGCAGGCACCCGGGCACGGACCTCCGCGATCCACGGAGGGGAGGGCGGCTCAGATCGACCGCGAGCGATTCTTGAGAACGCTGACGTTCTGGCTGCGTCCGGCATTCGCGCTCCGCGTGGTGAACCGATTCCAGAGAATCGCGGGGTTCGACCGCTCGATGGCGCTGGCTTCCAGCATGCTGACCACGATGGTCTCCCTCGCGATCCTCTGCGGCGCCGTTCTGGCCGGCATCGGTGACAAGGACGTCGCCGACCGGATCATCGAACGGTACGGCCTCACGGGGGCCGGAGCCGACGCGGTGCGGAAGCTCTTCTCCTCGGCGGCCGACACGAGCCTCGGCGTCCTCGGGGCCCTGTTCCTGCTGATCTCCACGCTGAGCTTCGCGCGGGCGGTGCAGCGGTTGTTCGAGCAGACGTGGGAGCTGCGGCCATTGAGCGTGCGCAACACGGTGAACGACGCGAAGTGGGCCCTCGTCTTCGTGCTCTACGTGCCGGCGAGCGGCTGGCTCGTCGCCGTCACCGGCCGCGGACACCTCACGCTGGCGGTGAGCCTGGCCGAGGCGTCGCTGACCGGGATCTTCCTTATCTGGGGCGGCTGGATCCTCTCGGCGAAAAGGATCGCCTGGCGTGATCTCCTGCCGTTCGGAGTCATCGCGTCCGTCGCGACGGCGGTCTATTTCGTGGCCGCGGAGCTCTATCTGCCGCGCCTGTTCAACTCCTACGCCGACCGCTACGGCGCGGTGGGCGTGGTCTTCGCGATGCTCTCGTCGTTCTTCGCCGTCGTGCTGGTCGTGGTGGGGTCGGCGGCGCTCGGCCGGGAGGTGCACGACGAACTCGGCCGGATCCGCCAGGGCGAGCGGCCGCCCGATGACGAGGTCCGCCGCGAATGGGACAACGTGGTCGGCCAGATGAGAGAGCGGTGGCACACCACCCGGGGGAAGATCACTCGTTTCCGGCCGGCCCGGAAGCCGAAACGGCCCTGAGCGGGTGTTCCCGTTCAGACGTCGGGGGTGGCGATGATGTGGCCGGCGGAGACGGCAGCGGTGAGCGCGGCGTGGTCGGAGACGGTCTGGTCGGCGTAGGCGAGTGCGAAGTCGGCGACGGCCCGGTCGAAGGCGTCGCCGTTGCCGAGGTAGCCGGCGATGGCGATGCGGTCGCCGGTACGGGCGTGGGCGCGGGCCAGGGCGATCCCGCACAGTCCGGCGTAGTCGCGGAGCGCGGACGGGGTCATGGTCTCGACCACCGCCGATCCCTTCATGTCGCGCAGCTGGCGGCAGTAGAAGTGGCGCCCCTCCGGTCCGGTCGTCCAGCCGAGGAAGATGTCGCTGGTGGCCTGCATCAGCCGCTGCCCCGCGACCACCCGGTGGCCGTGATGGTCATGACTGCCGGCCGGCAGGTGTGCCTCCAGCACCGACGGCACGGCCTCCTTGATCTGGAGGAAGAGCGGGTCCTGCTCGTCGCGGCCGGTCAGCAGGGCGATGTAGCAGCGCGTGCCCACGCTTCCCACGCCGACGACCTTCCGGGCCGCGTCGACGAACCGGTAGCGGTCCAGCAGGAGGCGGCGCTCCTCGGGGAGGGTGCTGCGGTACTCCCTGAAGATCTTGTCGACGGCCTGTGTCGCGCGCCGGCCGGCGTTCTCCAGCAGAGGGGGGTCGTCGATGATGCGTCGGCGTCCGTCCCGGATCTCGGTGAGCTTGTCGAGCGCCTGCAGGCTGGTGCGTCCGCGGGCGCGCTCCAGGTTCGCCTCGGCCCGTCCCCGCTGCTTGCGCTGGCGGATCAGGGGGAGTACCTCGTAGGGGTCGATCCGCTGGTACCAGACGGCGAGCTCGCCCTGCCCGGCCAGCTGCCGCATGGCGCGCCGGTAGGTCTCGGCAGCGGAGAGAGCGGCCTGCCACGCGCGTGCGTCACCTTGCCCCCGGTCGCGGGCGGCCACGGCGACGCTGGCGGCGAGCCGCTTGACGTCCCATTCGAACGGGCCGGGCAGGGTCTCGTCGAAGTCGTTGAGGTCGAACAGCAGGGCCCGTTCGGGTGAGGCGAAGACGCCGAAGTTCATCAGGTGCGCGTCACCGCAGAGCTGGACGGTCAGACCGGTGTTCGGTACGGCGGCCAGGTCCGCGGTCATGACGGCGGCCGCGCCGCGCAGGAAGGTGAACGGGGAGACCGCCATCCGTCCGTAGCGGATCGGCAGCAGCTCGGCCACCCGGTCGGCAGCCTGCCGCTGCAGCACCCACAGGGGATCGGGACGGTCCTCGGCAGGGGTCCACCGGCCGTGCGAGGCCCGGCTGACCTGCTTGCGGACCGCGCGCCCGATCCGGGCCCGGTCGGCTGGACTGGTCATGGTCTGCTCCTTGTCGCTCCGCACCCTGACCGAACGGCGGGGACGGCGGATCGCGGGCGAGGCCTATTCCTTCGTCGCGGCTGCCTGCAGGGTCGGCCACTTGAATTCGATCTCCAGCTCGATCTCCCCGTCGCCGACCTCGACCTCGATTTCGGTGCGGAGTTCGTCGGGGATCCGCAGGGTCAGCGTTCCGGGCCCGAGATCCAGTTCGGCCGTGCCGCCGCGCCTGAGGGCGTCCGCGAGCGCGGAGAGCTGATCGGCGGCCTCAAGGCGTGTCAGCGAACTCTTCTGCTCGAATTCGAGGTCCTTCACGGCTGTCTCCAACCTGGGGGGAACGACAGACATGGCTAATTGTGGCGGTATGTCTCATAGAGGGCATCTTCATGTCGGGCGGGCGAAGGCCAGCGCGACGACTTCGCGCCAGTCGGGGGGCGGGGCGGGCGTGCGGGACCCGGGCCGGTCCTTGGGTACCAGAACGCGCAAGGCGCCCGGACGGATGGTGCAGGTGACGGGGGCGGGCAGGGTGAGGGCTTCGCCGTCCACGGCGACCGCGATGCGGTCGCCGTCCGAGGTGACGACGATCCTGCGGGAGGTCAGTACGTGCAGACCTGCCGCACGGGCCCCTCTGACGGCGACGTCCGCCGCCTGGGCCGCATTGCCCACCCGGATCCCGACGACGCCCAGCGACCCCTGGTCGAGCCGGGGCCTGCGGCCGCCCGCGGACGTGGGATCGGGGGTGGAGTACGGGTTGTTGCTGACCAGGAGGGCCTGCTGGGACTCCAGCTTCGTGTCGTCCGTCTGCGCGTCGAGCGGGCGGCCGGAGTATCCGAGCAGGAGGTCCGGCAGCGCGTCCAGGATCGAGCCCGCCTTGGCGTCGCGGTATTCCGGGCGCTGCACGACCTGTGCGTAGACGCCGAACGAGGCCGTGTTGACGAAGGCGCGGCCGCCCACGACGCCCAGGTCGATCCGGAGTTCCTCCCCGTCGGTCAGCGCGTCCAGGCACCGGGACGGGTCCTCCCGGTCCAGGCCGAGGTCCATGGCGAAGTGGTTCCTGGTGCCCGCGGAGATCGCCAGGAACGGCAGGCCGTGCTCGGCGGCCACCTCGGCCACCCGGGCCTGGGTGCCGTCGCCGCCGGCCACCCCCAGCAGGTCCGCGCCCTCGGCGACCGCCCGGCGGGCGATCGTCGCGAGGTCCGCCTCGCCCTCGCCGCCCAGCAGCACGACCCGGGCGCCCAGCGCCTCGGCCTTCTCGACCAGCCCGAAGCGGCCGACCTTGCCGCCGCCGGACTTCGGGTTCATGATCAGTACCGGATGCCGGGGGAGGGAGCACGGGACGGCACGCATGCCTTCGGGTTTCCGCGCCCGCAGCAGCGCCCACCGCGAGCACGCCACGGCGGCCGCCCACAGTGCGATCGCGGCCAGCAGGGTGGGCCACAGGCCCGCCCGGGTGTAGAGCACCAGGACGGCCACGGGCGCGGCCACCGCGACCAGCACCCCGGCCGCCCGCACCGCCCCGCGATGGGACAGGGCCCACCACGTACCCATCGCCGTGAGCGCCGAACAGGCCACCCCGGCGGCGAGGATGACCAGACCGCCGAACCCGCTCGCCGCCACCAGCGACACCGCCGCTCCCAGCGCGCAGACCACGGCCAGGCGCGCCGACGCGCGTGCGCGCGCCGGCGTGCCGGATCCGGGCGACAGGGACATCGTCCTCACCCGCCGCGGATGGTGCTCAGGACTCGGATCGGGATTCGGCTTCGGCCACTGCGATGGCGATCCCCAGAGCCTCCGTGATGTGGGTGGCCGCGGACATGACGCGGGCGGTGCCCACGATCGGCGCGATGGCCACCAGGACGTCCTGGAGCTTCTGTGCGTCCACGCCGGATTCCATGGCGGGGCCGGCGTGGGCGACGTAGGACATCGCGGGCGCGTCCATGGCGACGAGCGCGGCGATGCGGGTGAGGATGAGGGTGTCCGCGGACAGGCCGCACCGCTCGAGCGAGTCGAGCGTCATGGCGGCGAGGGTGTCGAGGACAGGAGTGTCGGACGCAGACGTCATGCGGTTCATCTCCTGACGGGATCGGGGGGCTGACGCCGTCAGTGGAGGGGAACCGGGTTCTCCTGCGGCGTATCCCTGTCCATCGACCTTAGGAACATTTCGGACTGTGCGCATCCCGGGGTTCAGCACCCGCTCTGGTGCGCGATGTCCACGACGAACCGCTCCGGCGAGTGCAGGGAGAAGGTGCGGTAGTACGGGACCGTGTCGAAGGCGGCGCCGAAGGTCACGTACCCCTCGAAGTCGCCGGTCAGGGCGAGGCCCTTGAGCTTGCTGAGGTTGATCTTCTGGAGCGCGGGCCCCTGGTAGGTGCTGTGGCCCGCGTCGTCGTGGGCGGCGGCGGGGTTGAGGCGGATCTCCAGGAAGTACTTCCCGGCCAGCGGCACGGGCTTGCCGGACCCGTCGTAGAACAGGTGCGGGACGGAGGTGACGCTCACCCCGGGGGCGAACCCCCGCAGGTCGATGACGATCCGGTCGTAGGTGGGGTGCCCGCCCCAGCGGGCGTTGACGACGAGCGGTGTCTGGATCTGCGTCTGGGTCCGGGTCCGGGCGGCGATGGCGGCCGAGGCCGGCGCGGCGGACGAGAGCCCGGCGGCGAGCAGGGCGCCGGAGGCCAGGGCCACGATCCGGCGGAAGGTCGGGTGGATCATGACGTCCCCTCGATTCTCGGGAGGCGGGGACTTGTGACACAGCCTAGGACGCCGTAGCGGACCCAGTAGTTCCACTTCTCCTTCCGCAATTCCTCCGGTACGCAACTCCCCTTGGTGGCAGGCTGGTTGAGTGGAATCCGACCCGCTCGACACAGGAGAGAACCGGATGCGCCGACGCCGTCTTACGCGCCGTGGAACGGTCGCCGTGGCTCTCGTCCTGGCGGCCACCGCCTGCGGCGGCGACGCGGACCGAGAGGTCTCGCAGGAGGGCAAGGGCGGCTACCACTGGGCGGCCACGGACGAGATCTGCAACGTGCTGCCCTACGGCGAGCTCGCCGACCCGCTGGGTGCGCGCGAGGAGGCCGCGGACCGGATCAAGCGGTCCGGTGGGGGCGCCCCGGGCGTCAAGTGCGAACAGCCGCTCGTCGAGTCCGGCCCGGCGAAGTACGGCAGCGTCAAGGTCGAGCTGGACCTCGCCTACACCGAGAGCGTCGACTTCGCGAAGGACGTCTTCGCCAGGGGCCGGGAGGACACGGTCAAGGCCATGCCGGACAGCGGCCTCACCGAGGTGAAGGGCGTCGGTAAGGAGGCCTACCGGTTCGCCTACGACAAGCCGACCGAGCTGCGCCAGGTCCGTGAGCTGCGCCTGCGGGACAGCAACCTGATGATCGACGTGACGGTCACGGCCGAAGCGCGCACCCAGCCCACCCCCGAGAGCCTGAAGGCGTACGACGCGTCGGTGGACGACTTCGCCAAGGGCGTCCTCAAGGCCCTGCGCCGCGGACAGTGAAGCGGACGGCGCCGCGGACGGCGCCGGACAGCGCGCAGGGCCCGGCGCGTGCTTGAGTTCTAGTGGTCGTCGCAACACCCCAGCTCAGGGGATGCGATGGACTTCGAGGTTCGGGCGGATCGACGGCCACAGGGACGCAAGAAGTTGAGCCGCGAGCGGGAGACATACCTTCTGCTCGTGGATCAAGGGACTTCTCACCTGGACGCCTGCGGGATCGTTGGCATCAACGACGGGACAGGCAGGCGATGGCGTAACGGCCGGCAGGCGTCCGGGAAGAACAAGGCGGCACCGCCTCTCGTGGAAACGGGGCCGTGGCGGTACACCGAGGCCCCAGAGCCGGCGGCCGCCCAGGAGCCCGAGGACGACGCTCCTTCGCGCTACCTGCGCGAGGCGGACCGGATCCACGTAGCCGACCGCCTCCGGGAGAAGGCGTCAGTCCGCACGATCGCTGCCGAGCTGGGACGCAGCCCGTCCACCATCAGCCGGGAGATCCGCCGCAACCGCACGGTCCTGCCCAGCGGCCAGTGGTACTACCGACCGCATGCGGCCCACCGGCGAGCAATTCGGCGACGGCCTCGGCCGAAGGTCGGCAAGATCGGCCAGAACCCGGAGCTCCGTGACTTCGTCCAGCATCACCTGACCCTGCGCTGGAGTCCCGAGCAGATCTGCCACGCTCTGCGCAGACGCTTCCCCGCCCGGCCGGAGATGCACGTGGTTCACGAGACGATCTACCGCCTTCGCCGTGGAGCGGGTGACGGGAATCGAACCCGCGCTCTGAGCTTGGGAATCACCGGGCCGTCACGGAGGGGGTTGACGCTGACCAGCGCAAACGGCCTCTGGTGATTAATCGCGAGGCGTCGCGCTTGACTGCTCTTGACTGCTGGGATCCGCTCGTTCTGGCACGGATGTGGCACGGGCTTCCATCCGCTCTGACGGGTCGCGTCACCGACCCCGCACCCGATAACACTGTCACCCGAATGGCCCAACATGACGTGCCACCCACATGGGTGAAGATCAAGCTGGCTAGTGCCCCAACCGAGGCAATCTGTGAAAGGCGAACCAAATGCGCATTCGACGAATCCTCGCCGCAGTCTTCGCCACGGCAGCCCTCGCCGGACTCGGCCTCACAGGCGCCGCCACCGCCACCGCCACCGCCGGCAGCGTCACCCCGGCCAGCGTCACCCCGGGTGAGTGCACGGACAACGGCGGAACGATCGATCGGTCGACGCCCGTGCTCCCGACCTGCAGGGGCGGTATGTACGACGGGCAGACGGTCGACTAAACCCCACTAGGCCCGTTGCGAAAGTGGATCGTCGCCCCGCAGCCACGCGTTGCGGGGCGACTCCCTCGCGAGCGTTCTCCCTCGGCTGACGGCTCAACGTACCTGGGAGGCGTGACGATCGCACACGAGCCAGATGAGGTCGGCGGGAGCGGCTTTGGGCTGGAGCTGCCATGGGGCGAGAGATTGGGGCCCGTACGCTGGTCGCGAATCGGGCAGTCTCCAGGGCAGCAGCCTGTCCGGCCACACCCGGGACCACCTCGACGCAGTCGCTGCCGAACTCAACAGCCGCCCACGCAAGACGCTCGGCTGGGAAACCCCAGCCGAGCGCCTGTCTAAACTGCTCGCCACCACGCGTCGGTGATCACGTGTTGCAACGACCTCTGGAATTCGCCGTGCGCCGGGCCCTGCGCGTCACCTGCCGTGGATCAGCACTCGATGACGTTGACCGCGAGGCCGCCGCGGGCGGTCTCCTTGTACTTCACCTTCATGTCCGCACCGGTCTCCTTCATGGTCTTGATGACCTTGTCGAGGGAGACCTTGTGGCTGCCGTCGCCGCGCATGGCCATCTTGGCCGCCGTGACGGCCTTGACCGCCGCCATGCCGTTGCGCTCGATGCAGGGGATCTGGACGAGGCCGCCGACCGGGTCGCAGGTCAGGCCCAGGTTGTGTTCCATGCCGATCTCGGCCGCGTTCTCGACCTGCTCCGGGGTGCCGCCCAGGACCTCGGCCAGCGCGCCGGCCGCCATCGAGCAGGCCGAGCCCACCTCGCCCTGGCAGCCGACCTCGGCGCCGGAGATCGAGGCGTTCTCCTTGAAGAGCATGCCGATCGCGCCCGCGGCGAGGAGGAAGCGGACCACGCCGTCCTCGTCCGCGCCCGGCACGAAGTTCACGTAGTAGTGCAGGACGGCGGGCAGGACCCCGGCCGCGCCGTTGGTGGGCGCGGTGACGACCCGGCCGCCCGCCGCGTTCTCCTCGTTGACCGCCATCGCGTAGATCGTCGTCCACTCGCTGCGGTGCATCATCGGGTCGCCCTCGGTGCGCAGCTGGCGCGCCGTGGAGGCGGCGCGGCGCTTGACGCGCAGGCCGCCCGGGAGGATGCCCTCGCGGGACATGCCGCGGGCGACGCACGACTGCATGACGCGCCAGATCTCCAGCAGGCCCTCGCGGATCTCCTCCTCGGTGCGCCAGGCCTTCTCGTTCTCCATCATCAGGGAGGAGATCGACAGGCCGGTCTCGTTCGCCAGGCGCAGCATCTCGTCGCCGGAGCGGAAGGGGTACTTCAGCACCGTGTCGTCGAGCTTGATCCGGTCCTCGCCGACCGCGTCCTCGTCCACGACGAAGCCGCCGCCGACGGAGTAGTAGGTCTTCTCCAGCAGCGGGGCGCCGGTGTCGTCGTACGCGAAGAGCGTCATGCCGTTCGCGTGGTACGGCAGGGAGCGCCGGCGGTGCAGGATCAGCTGGGTCGGCTCGTCGAAGGCGATCTCGTGGCCATCGCCTATCTCCGTGCCGAGGAGGCGCAGGCGGCCGCTCTTGCGGATGCGCTCGACCTCGTCGTCGGCCGTCTCGACGTTCACGGTGCGGGGGGAGTGGCCCTCCAGACCCAGCAGGACCGCCTTGGGAGTGCCGTGGCCGTGGCCGGTCGCGCCGAGGGAGCCGAACAGCTCGGCACGGACGGACGCGGTCTGGGCGAGGACACCGTCCTTCTTGAGCCGCGTCACGAACATGCGCGCGGCACGCATCGGGCCGACCGTGTGGGAGGAGGACGGGCCGATGCCGATGGAGAAGAGGTCGAAGACGGAGATGGCCACTGGCGGACTCCCTTGTCTGCTCGTGGGGTGGAGGGGGCGGGAGATGTGGATTGTTCGGATTTTGTCCGACAGACGAGCTTAACGCGGTGAAATGAACGGCTCGTCTGCCGGAAAGGGACGGAGGGGGGTCACGCGGGTGTCACTCATGCTCCCGCACACACCGGCCTGTGCGGCCATGGGCCGCGTCCGCCCCGTCCTCGGCCATGAGAAGGGCCCGGCCTCTGCACCAGCGAGGCCGGGCCCTCCCCGTGCCGACTAGAGCGACGGGTACAGCGGGAACTTCGCGGCGAGCGCCGAGACGCGCGCCTTGAGGCCCTCGGAGTCGTACGTCGGCTTCAGCGCCTGCGCGATGATCTCGGCGACCTCGGTGAAGGCCTCGGCGTCGAAACCGCGGGTGGCGAGCGCCGGCGTACCGATCCGCAGACCCGAGGTGACCATCGGGGGCCGCGGGTCGTTCGGGATGGCGTTGCGGTTGACCGTGATGCCGACCTCGTGGAGGCGGTCCTCGGCCTGCTGGCCGTCCAGCTCGGAGTTGCGCAGGTCGACCAGGACCAGGTGCACGTCGGTGCCGCCGGTGAGGACGTCCACGCCCACGGCCTTGACGTCGTCCTGGACCAGGCGGGCGGCGAGGATCTTCGCGCCCTCCAGGGTGCGCTCCTGGCGCTCCTTGAACTCGGGTGAGGCGGCGACCTTGAAGGAGACGGCCTTGGCCGCGATCACGTGCTCCAGCGGACCGCCCTGCTGACCCGGGAAGACCGCGGAGTTGATCTTCTTGGCCAGCTCCTGCGTCGACAGGATGACACCGCCGCGCGGACCGCCGAGGGTCTTGTGCGTGGTGGTGGTGACGACGTGGGCGTGCGGCACCGGGTTCGGGTGCAGACCCGCGGCGACCAGGCCCGCGAAGTGCGCCATGTCGACCATCAGGTACGCGCCGACCTCGTCCGCGATGCGGCGGAAGGCGGCGAAGTCCAGCTGGCGCGGGTAGGCGGACCAGCCCGCGACGATCAGCTGCGGCTTGGACTCCTTGGCGAGGCGCTCGACCTCGGCCATGTCGACCTCGCCGGTCTCGTCGACGTGGTACGGGACCACGTTGTAGAGCTTGCCGGAGAAGTTGATCTTCATGCCGTGGGTCAGGTGACCGCCGTGGGCCAGGTTCAGGCCCATGATCGTGTCGCCCGGCTTCAGCAGCGCGAACATCGCGGCTGCGTTCGCCTGCGCGCCCGAGTGGGGCTGCACGTTCGCGTGCTCGGCACCGAACAGCGCCTTGATGCGGTCGATCGCGATCTGCTCGACCACGTCGACGTGCTCGCAGCCGCCGTAGTAGCGGCGGCCGGGGTAGCCCTCGGCGTACTTGTTGGTCAGGACCGAGCCCTGGGCCTCCATGACGGCGACCGGAGCGAAGTTCTCCGACGCGATCATTTCGAGGGTGGACTGCTGGCGCACGAGCTCGGCGTCGACGGCTGCGGCGACGTCGGGGTCGAGCTCGTGGAGAGGGGTGTTCAGTACGGACATCAGGATCCCCTGGGGTCAGTTACCGGCGGTGAGCTGGGTGTACTCCTCGGCGGAGAGCACGTCCTTGGGCTCCTCCGAGATGCGCACCTTGAACAGCCAGCCGCCCTCGAAGGGAGCGGAGTTCACCAGGGCCGGGTCGTCGACGACGTCCTGGTTGAACTCGACGATCTCGCCGGAGACGGGGGAGTACAGGTCGCTGACCGACTTCGTCGACTCCAGCTCGCCACAGGTCTCGCCCTCGGTGACGGTCTCGCCGACCTCGGGGAGCTGGGCGTAGACGACGTCACCGAGCGCGTTGGCCGCGAACTCCGTGATGCCGACCGTCGAAACGCCGTCAACGGCGTCCGACAGCCACTCGTGCTCCTTGGTGTAACGCAGCTGCTGGGGGGTGCTCATGACCTGATTCTCCTGGATGCGGGGGAGTGGATACGAACTGTGGTCTTGGGTACTGAGACGGCGCCGTACGGATGTCCGTACGACTGCCTGCGCGCCGGGTCGTGCGAAGTGTTACTTCTGCCGCTTGTAGAAGGGCAGGGCCACGACCTCGTACGGCTCATGCGTACCGCGAATGTCGACGCCGACACCGGAGGTGCCGGGCGCGGCGTGCGCCGCGTCCACGTACGCCATCGCGATCGGCTTGCCGAGCGTCGGGGACGGGGCACCGGAGGTGACCTCGCCGATGACCTGTCCGTCGGCCACGACCGGGAAGCCGGCGCGCGGCACGCGGCGGCCCTCGGCGATCAGGCCGACCAGCTTGCGCGGCGGGTTCGTGGCGGCGCGCTCGGCGGCGGCCTCCAGCGCGGCGCGGCCGACGAAGTCCCCCTCCTTCTCGAACTTCACGACCCGGCCCAGCCCCGCGTCGAAGGGGGTGAGGGAGGTGGTCAGCTCGTGCCCGTACAGCGGCATGCCCGCCTCCAGGCGCAGCGTGTCGCGGCAGGACAGCCCGGCCGGGACCAGGCCGACGCCCTCGCCCGCCTTGGTCAGCGCCTGCCACAGCTCCACGGCGTGCTCGGGGGAGACGAACAGCTCGAAGCCGTCCTCGCCGGTGTAGCCCGTACGCGCGATCAGCGCCGGCACCCCGGCCACGGTGCCCGGCAGGCCGGCGTAGTACTTCAGCCCGTCCAGGTCGGCGTCGGTGAGGGAGGCGAGGATGCCGGGGGACTCCGGGCCCTGCACCGCGATCAGCGCGTACGCGTCGCGGTCGTCGCGGACCTCGGTGTCGAAGCCGGCGGCGCGCTCGGTCAGGGCGTCGAGGACGACCTGGGCGTTGGAGGCGTTGGCGACGACCATGTACTCGGTCTCGCCGAGGCGGTAGACGATCAGGTCGTCGACGATGCCGCCGTCTTCCTGGCAGATGTGCGTGTAGCGGGCGCGGCCGACGCCGACGGTGGAGATGTTGCCGACCAGCGCGTAGTCCAGGGCCTTGACGGCCTCCGGGCCGGTCAGGGTGATCTCGCCCATGTGGGACAGGTCGAAGAGACCGGCCTTGGTGCGTACGGCGTTGTGCTCGTCGCGCTCGCTCGCGTACCGCAGCGGCATGTCCCAGCCCGCGAAGTCGGTCATGGTCGCACCGAGGGAACGGTGCAGCGCATCGAGGGCGGTCAGACGGGGGGCAGTGCTCATGGGTGTGGCTCCCGAGTCCCAGGGCATGACATGACGAGGAGGGTCCTCCCCATCTGTCATCGGAACCTGAGAGGTTCGCCGAGAGTTCCTGGTTGCCCGGGATCTTCGGCTTGCACCTTGGGTGGAGCTGTCGGACAGCTCGCTTTTCAGATCTGCCTCATCCACGCGGTACGGGGCCTGAGAGATTCAAGGGAGGTTCTTGCTCCTTCGGCGCCCGCGCACGGCCTTGCGGCGTGCCGGGACTCTCCCGCGCGGATTCAAGCGGCCGGTATGCAGTTGGTCCAGATGGCGCACATCATTGCACGCCACCGCCGTGATCGGGGGTGGGGCCCCGAAAGTTCGTGCGGCACTCGAGCGGCCCGACCGGAACCGGGGCTGCCGGATTACCGTCTCTTTACACTCAGTGGGCAAGGGTCCTGGTGACCCGATTCGGGGGAGGCGATCACTGTGCGGAGATTCGTAGGTGTGGCGGCCGGGGCGACCGTCGACGCGGTGCCCGCGCAGCGGGGTGCGCGCGTGCGGAGCGGGCCGGCCGGTCCCGTCCGTGACCTCCGCGGCCCGGGGGTGCGCGGCCCGCAGCGCCTCGCCTTCGCCGCGGGCGACATCGTCGTGGTGTCCGGCCTGCCCGGCGGCGGCAAGAGCACGCTGATCAAGCGCGTGGCGGCCGGGGGCGGGGCCATCGACTCCCAGGACACCCGTGAGCGCTGGGAGCGGCGGATGCCGCGGACCCTGCCGTACGCGGTCTACCGGCCGCTGGTGCGCGGTGCCCACTACTGGGGCCTGTGGAGGGCCCTGCGCTCCGGCGCCTCGGTGATCGTCCACGACTGCGGAACGCAGAGCTGGGTACGGGGCCTGCTCGCGGCGGCCGCCCGCCGCCGGGGACGGGCGCTGCACCTGCTCCTGCTGGACAGCAGCCCCGCGGAGGCCCTGGCCGGGCAGACGGCGCGGGGGCGCCGCGTGTCGGCGTACGCCTTCGCCCGCCACCGGGGCGCGGTGACCCGCCTGCTGCGCGCCGCGGAGGCCGGCCACCCGCCCGCGGGCTGCGCCTCGGCGACCCTTCTGGACCGCGCGTCCGCCTCCGCGGTGACGAGGATCGTGTTCCACCCGTAACCGCCGGGTGCGGCGCGATCCGGCCCCGGCAGCGGCGCCGCACCCCGGGCCGATAACCTCGGCGACGACGATCCGCGGAACCAACGGAGGCACACGCACATGCAGGGCAGCGGCTGGCCGGAGAATGAGCTGGAGCAGGTGCTCGGGGCGGCGCTCGGGCAGCCGGACGCGGGCGGGCGGATCCTGGAAGTGCTCGGGCGCAGCCAGGTGTGGGTGCCGCTGCCCGGCGGCGGCGGGCAGGACTCGGCCTCCCTGGACCTGCCCACGATGGACATCGGCGGGGCGGCGTACGTCCCGGTCTACAGCTCCGAGGCCCAGTTCCTCGCCTGCGTCGGCCCCGGCACGGACTTCGCGGTGGCCCCCGCCGTCGAGTTCGCCCGCGGCCTGCCCCCGCAGCTGGGCATCGCGCTCAACCCCGAGGGCGCCGTCGGCGTCCCCCTGCCCCCGCCCGCCGTCGCGGAGCTGTGCCGCACGGGCCGGACCCCGCTCGACGGCCCGTCCACCGGCGGCCGGGTGCGGCTCTACGAGCCCGACTGGCAGGAGGACCCGGTGGACTTCCTGGCCGCCGCCGCCGAGGAGTTCCGCGCCACCGGCGTGGTCGCCGCCGCACACCGCTGCCTCGCCAGCGTCGAGGGCGGGGAGCCGCAGCTGTTCATCGGTGTCCGACTGGTGGGATGGGAGGCCGATATGCGAAACGCCCCGATGGAGGCCCTCGGCCGGGCCCTGACCCGCGTACCGGCGCCCTGGCCCGTGCAGTTGATCCTCCTCGACGCCGCCCAGGACCCGGTCACAGAGTGGATTCGTGAGCGCGTACGCCCCTTCTACCTCCCATAGGGCCGCTTAAGCTGTTGGTACGCGTGGACGACGGGCGGACGAAGAGGGGTACCGGGTGAGTGCGTCAGGCACGGCCGCGGCCGGGCAGGTCGAGCACATGCTCCGCCAGGTGACTCCCGGGCGGTATGAGAGTTACGAGTCGCTTCTGCACGCCCTCGCCGAGGGCCGGCTGTGGATGCTCCTCTGGCAGGGACAGCCGGGCTCCCCGGACGCCCAGTACGGCGGCATGGAGGTCGAGAGCCTCGGGTACGCGCCCTGCGTGACCTCCCCGCAGGAACTGGCCGCCAGCGGCTGGAACCGGGGCTACGAGGTGGTCACCGGGCGGGACATCGCCCGCGCGCTCTATCCGGACCGCTGGGGCCTGTGGCTCAACCCGCACGCCCAGGGCGGCGGCCTCGGCATCCCCTGGGCCGACCTGCGCCGGATCGCGACCGGTCTGGACCGGATGCCGGCCGGGCCGTTGCGGCTGTCCGAGCCCGCCATCGAGCTCCCGCAGTTCTACGGGCTGCTGACCCAGCACGCGCACCGCACCCCGGCCGTCCGGTCGCTGCGCCGCGCGTGGGTGCAGCCCGCGCTCGGGTCCCCGTACCTCGCGATCGGGCTCGACCTGTACGACGCCTCCGCGCCCGCGCTGGAATCCGTACGGGAGATGATGCGCCAGTCGGTCGGCGTGGTCCCCGAGGGCGTCCCGGTGTGCACGGTCGCGCTGGCGGACGAGCACGACCCCGTCGCGATGTGGCTGCGCGCGCAGACCCGTCCCTTCTACGACCGCGAGGGCCAGGCGCCGCCCTACTGACCGGCGCCGTCCGACCGCTCCCGTTCCGATCCCCAGACATCCGCATATCGAGACATCTGTGTCGAAGGCCGCACCGGACCCCATCGGTGCGGCCTTCGGCGTATCCGCCGACTCCACCCAAGAACCGTGCCTGAAATGGCAGTTGGGCCGGATGTCCGTTCCGCGCCGAAGGGGAGGTGTTTCACCGCTCAACAGGGCGCGCGGTTCGGATAACGGAAGGTGTAGACGCAGATCACGGTTGCGCATCACATCACCGGGAGGTCTGGCGGCCGCTTGAGCGCCCGATGAAGACTCCCCACCCAAGAGCCCGGTCAGTCCTTCGACACCCGGCTCGGCATGTGCACTTCGCTTGTTGTTCGGCACGGCAATTCCCGCAGTTCCTGCACTTCACACGCGTCCTGTGTGTCCCACGCACTCCAAGCGCCACTCCGCACCAACGCCGCCACAGCGGCGGGCATGGGCCGGCCACCCGTCGGCCGAGAGGGGTCCCCACCACGATGACGGCACCACTGCATGACACGAGCGCGGAAACACCCGCACCTGTGTCCGTAGCCGACGTCCCAGCCAAGGCCATCGAAGGCCGCTCGCCCGGCCGCATCGCCTGGATGCGGCTCAAGCGCGACAAGATCGCGCTGACCGGCGGCGTGGTCGTGATCCTCCTGATCCTGGTGGCGGTCTTCGCGCCGCAGATCGTGAGCCTGCTGGGCCACCCGCCCAACGAGTTCCACGAGGACCTGATCGACCCGGACCTGGGCACGCCGCTCGGTTCCTTCGGCGGCATGAGCTCCGACTTCCTGATGGGCGTCGAACCCACCAACGGGCGCGACGTGTTCAGCCGGATCGTCTTCGGCGCCCGGATCTCGCTGGTCGTCGCCTTCCTGGCGGCCTTCGTTTCGGTCGTCATCGGCAGCCTGCTCGGCGCGCTCGCCGGGTTCCTCGGCGGCTGGGTCGACGGCCTCATCAGCCGCACGATGGACCTGCTGCTGGCCTTCCCGCAGCTGCTGTTCACCATCGCCCTGGTCTCCGTGGTCCCCAACTCCCTCTGGGGGTTTGAGGGTTCGGGTGTCCGCATGGGCGTACTGATCGTCGTCATCGGCTTCTTCGGATGGCCGTACATCGGCCGCATCGTCCGGGGCCAGACGATCTCCCTGCGGGAACGCGAGTACGTCGAGGCCGCGCGCAGTCTCGGGGCGGGCCGCGGCTACATCCTGATCAAGGAGCTGCTGCCCAACCTGGTCGCACCGATCCTCGTCTACGCGACGCTGATCATCCCGACCAACATCCTGACGGAAGCGGCCCTCAGCTTCCTCGGCGCCGGGGTCAAGCCGCCCACGGCCTCCTGGGGAAAGATGCTGTCCGACGCCGTCCCCATCTACCAGGACGACCCCATGTACATGGTGGTCCCCGGTATGACGATCTTCATCACCGTCCTGGCGTTCAACCTCTTCGGGGACGGGCTGCGTGACGCACTCGACCCCAAGGGCAACTGAACCGCTGTATCGATTCACCCACCATGGAGGTTGGACAACCGTGATCCGCAGAAAGCAGGCATTCGCGATCACCGCCGTGATCGCCGCCCTGTCGCTGACCGCCGCGTGCGGTGGCGACGACGGCAAGAAGAGCGAGGGGAAGGGCAACGGTGCCGCCGCGTTCAACGCCGCCACCACCGGAGTCGTCAACCCGTCGGACGCCAAGGGCGGAGAGCTCAAGCTCTGGTCGCCGCAGGACGTCGACTACCTCGACCCGGCGCGTGCCTACTACGGCTTCGTCTGGAACATGCAGCGCCTGTACGTACGCCAGCTGCTCGCATACGACAGCAAGCCGGGCAAGGACGGCACCAAGCTGGTCCCGGACCTCGCCGAGGCCCTGCCGGTCCTGAGCAACGACGGCAAGACCTACACGCTCAAGCTCAAGGACGGCGTGAAGTTCGAGGACGGTACGCCGATCACCTCGAAGGACATCAAGTACGGCGTCGAGCGCAACTTCGCGCAGGACGTGCTGTCCGGCGGCCCGACCTACCTGATCGACCTGCTCGACCAGGGCCAGAAGTACCCGGGCCCGTACAAGGACACCGACCCCAACAAGATGGGTCTGAAGTCCGTCGAGACGCCGGACGACAAGACGATCGTCTTCAACCTGGCGAGCGCCAACTCCGACTTCAGCTACCTGCTGGCCATGCCGTCCTCCTCGCCGGTCCCGGCGGCCAAGGACACGGGCGCCACCTACACCAACAAGCCGGTCTCCACCGGCCCGTACAAGGTGGAGAGCTTCACCGCCGGCAAGGGTGCCACCTTCGTCCGCAACGAGAACTGGGACCCGAAGACCGACACGATCCGCAAGGGTCTGCCGGACAAGGTCTCCTTCACGGTGACGACCAACCCGGACGACATGGACCAGCGCCTGCTGTCGGGTGACATCGACCTCGCGGTCGACGGTACCGGCGTCCAGCAGGCCGCGAAGAACAAGATCATCAAGGACGAGAAGCTCAAGGCGAACGCGGACAACCCGTTCACGGGCTACATCCGCTACTTCGTCTTCCCGCAGACCGTCGCGCCGTTCGAGAACATCGAGTGCCGCAAGGCCGTCATCTACGCGGCCGACCCGAAGTCCCTGCAGACCGCCCGCGGCGGCCCGACCAGCGGTGACCTCGGCGCCAACATGCTGCCGCCCGGTATCCCCGGCTCGGACAAGTCCTACGACCCCTTCGGTCTGACGAAGGGCGAGCCGCAGGAGGCCAAGGCCAAGGAGGCCCTGAAGGCCTGTGGCAAGCCGGACGGCTTCGAGACCACGATCGCCGTGCGCAACAACCGCGCTCCCGAGGTGAAGACCGCCGAGTCCCTCCAGGCGGCGCTCGCCAAGGTCGGCATCAAGGCGACGATCGACCAGTACGACGGCAAGCTCTCCTCCTCCACGATCGGTTCGCCCGAGAACGTGAAGAAGAAGAACTACGGCATCATCGTCATGGGCTGGGGCGCCGACTACAACTCCGGCGCGGGCTTCCTGCAGCCGCTGGTCGACGGATCGTTCATCCAGCCGAACGGCAACAACAACTACTCGATGCTCGACGACGCCGAGGTCAACGGCCTCTTCGACAAGGCCGCCTCCGCCGCCACGCCGGAAGCCGCCGCGCCGTTCTACACGGACATCAACAAGAAGATCATGGAGAAGGCGCTCTACCTGCCGATCAACTTCGACAAGGCCTTCGTCTACCACAACCCGCGTCTGACCAACGTCTACTTCAACGACTCCATGGGCAAGATCGACCTTGCCACCGTGGGTATCGCCGCCAAGTAGTCCGGTCCGGTGCAGGGAATCAACCCAGCACGCAAGTAAGTAAGTGCCTTCACCGCACATGCGCTAGTCCGAAGGGCAGGTGAAGGCCGCAGGCGGTGGCCGCCGTCCCCACAAGGGGCGGCGGCCACCCGCCCCGGGCGGCCGACTGCAGTGCTCGTCTACCTCATACGGCGGCTGTTCAACGTCGCCGCCACGCTGCTGGTGGTCTCCGTGGTCACCTTCGGCATCTTCTTCGCGGTCCCGAAGCTGACCGGCAGCGATCCCGCGCTCATGTACGCCGGACGCGAGACCAATGAGACCGCCCTGGCGGGCATCCGCGTGAAGATGGGCTTCGACAAGCCCATCTCCGAGCAGTACCTGCTCTTCCTCAAGGGCATCTTCACCGGCCGTGACTACGACGGCGGCTCCGACGTCACGCACTGTGCGGCGCCGTGCTTCGGGTACTCCTTCAAGACCGACGCGCCCGTCTGGGAGACGATGCTCGACCGCATGCCGGTCACGCTCTCGCTCGCCCTCGGTGCGGCCTTGATCTGGGTGATCGCCGGTGTGGCCACCGGTGTGATCTCGGCGCTCAAACGCAGGACCGCCATCGACCGAACCGTCATGGTCGGCGCGCTCGCCGGTGTCTCCCTGCCGATCTTCTTCACCGGCATGGTGGCCCCCGCGATCTTCGTCTACAGTCTCGGCTGGCTGGACGTGTCCAACTACAAACCCCTGACCGAGGATCCAGGAGCCTGGCTCAACAGCCTGATCCTGCCCTGGGTCACCCTGGCCTTCCTCTTCGCCGCCACCTACGCCCGCATCACCCGCGCCACGATGCTGGAGGTCCTCGGCGAGGACTACATCCGCACGGCCCGCGCCAAGGGGCTCAAGGAGGGCGTGGTCATCCGCAAGCACGCCCTGCGCTCCACGCTCACCCCGATCGTCACGATGTTCGGCCTCGACCTCGGCGGACTCCTCGGCGGTGCGGTGCTCACCGAGACGACTTTCAACTTCCAGGGTCTGGGAACGGCGGCCGTTGCCGCCATCGGCGCCGGCGACCTCCCCGTGATCATGGGAGTCACCCTGATCGCCGCGTTGTTCGTGGTGATGGCCAACCTGATCGTGGACCTGCTGTACGCCGTCATCGACCCGCGCGTGAGGCTGACGTGACCGAGAACCCCACCACCGGCTCCGGCGAGCCCGATGACCGCGAACCCGTCGTCGGCGGGCCCGCGTTCATCCCCGAGCAGGCCGGGCCGCCCAAGGACGGCGCCTTCCTCTCCGTGCGCGACCTGAAGGTGCACTTCCCGACCGACGACGGTCTCGTCAAGTCCGTCGACGGGCTCTCCTTCGACCTGGAGCGCGGCAAGACCCTCGGCATCGTCGGCGAGTCCGGCTCCGGCAAGTCGGTGACCTCGCTGGCGATCATGGGCCTGCACCGCACCGGCAACGCGCGCAGCCGCCCCCACATCTCGGGCGAGGTCGTGCTCGACGGCGAGGACCTGGTACGGGCCGACGCGGACCACGTGCGCAAGCTCCGCGGGCGCAAGATGGCCATGGTCTTCCAGGACCCGCTGTCCGCGATGCACCCGTACTACTCGGTCGGCAAGCAGATCATCGAGGCGTACCGGACCCACCAGGACGTCGACAAGAAGACGGCGCGCAAGCGGGCCGTCGAGATGCTCGACCGTGTGGGCATCCCGGAGCCGCACCGGCGCGTGGACGCGTACCCCCACGAGTTCTCCGGCGGCATGCGCCAGCGCGCGATGATCGCGATGGCCCTGGTCAACAACCCCGAGCTGCTCATCGCGGACGAGCCGACCACCGCCCTGGACGTCACCGTCCAGGCGCAGATCCTGGACCTGATCCGCGATCTGCAGAAGGAGTTCGGCTCCGCGGTCATCATGATCACGCACGACCTCGGCGTGGTCGCCGAGATGGCCGACGACATCCTCGTCATGTACGGCGGCCGGTGCGTCGAGCGGGGCACCGCCGAGAAGGTCTTCTACGAGCCGCGCCACCCGTACACCTGGGGCCTGCTCGGCTCGATGCCGCGCATCGACCGCGACCAGACCGAGCGCCTGATCCCGGTCAAGGGCTCGCCGCCCAGCCTCATCAACATCCCCAGCGGCTGTGCCTTCAACCCGCGCTGCCCGTACGCCGACATCCCCAAGGGCGGCATCACCCGCACCCAGCGGCCCGAGCTGACCCAGGACGACAGCCGGCACTGGTCCGCCTGCCACATGTCGCAGGAGGAGCGGACCCGGATCTGGACCGAAGAGATTGCGCCGAAGCTGTGACCGACATGAAGAAGACCGGCGCGGCGGAGGCCTCTGAGCAGGCCTCCGAGAAGGCGCCCGCGGAAACGCTGCTGAAGGTGACCGGCCTGGTCAAGCACTTCCCCATCAACAAGGGGCTGCTGCGCCGGCAGGTCGGGGCCGTCAAGGCCGTCGACGGGATCGACTTCGAGGTCCGTCGCGGCGAGACGCTGGGCGTGGTCGGCGAGTCCGGCTGCGGCAAGTCGACCATGGGCCGGCTGATCACGCGGCTGCTCGAACCGACCGGCGGAACGGTCGAGTTCGAGGGCAAGGACATCACGCACCTCGGGGTGGCGGGCATGCGGCCGCTGCGCCGCGATGTGCAGATGATCTTCCAGGACCCGTACGGCTCGCTGAATCCGCGGCACACGGTCGGCACGATCGTCGGCGCCCCGTTCAAGCTGCAGGGGGTCAACCCGGAGGGCGGTCTCAAGGCCGAGGTGCAGCGGCTGCTGTCGCTGGTCGGCCTGAATCCGGAGCACTACAACCGCTACCCGCACGAGTTCTCCGGCGGCCAGCGCCAGCGCATCGGCATCGCCCGGGCCCTGGCCCTGAAGCCGAAGCTGGTCGTCGCCGACGAGCCGGTCTCGGCGCTGGACGTGTCGATCCAGGCCCAGGTGGTGAACCTGCTGGACGACCTCCAGGAGGAGCTCGGCCTGACGTACGTGATCATCGCGCACGACCTGTCGGTCATCCGGCACGTCTCCGACCGCATCGCGGTGATGTACCTCGGCAAGATCGTGGAGCTGACGGACCGCAAGTCGCTCTACGAGAACCCGATGCACCCGTACACCAAGGCCCTGCTGTCGGCCGTGCCGGTGCCCGACCCGAGGCGGCGGGGCGCGGCGACCGGCCGCATTCTGCTCAAGGGCGACGTGCCGTCGCCGATCTCCCCGCCGACCGGCTGCCGCTTCCACACGCGGTGCTGGAAGGCGACGCAGATCTGCACGACGCAGGAACCGCCGATGCTGGCGCTGAAGACCGGCCACCAGGTGGCCTGCCACCACCCGGAGAACGCCCCCGACCAGGCTCCGGGCGACCAGCCCCTGCCGGGCGCGGCGGACGCGGTGGCCACGGTCTCGGAGTAACGGCCGAAGGTGTGGGCGGGGCCGGATGCGCGCGGCGGCGCGCATCCGGCCCCGTCGGCGTTCGCGGCGGTAGCGGGCGCAGCCCCGGATCCTGAAGCCGCACCGGCCAGGGGCCCGCAGCCGGGCGGAGCCGCCCGGCAGGCGACAATGGCCCGGTGTCCCACGATCTCTTCCCGCCCGGGATCCAGCATGCCCTGGACCTCGCCGGCATCTTCGTCTTCGCCACCGCGGGCGCCCTGCTCGCCGTCCGCAAGAACTTCGACGTCTTCGGCATCGCCGTTCTCGCGCTGGTCACCGCCCTCGGCGGCGGCCTCTTCCGTGACCTCGTCATCGGCGCCGTCCCGCCGGCCGCCTTCGGCGAGCTCAGCTTCTTCGTCACGCCGCTGATCGCCGCCGCGCTCGTCTTCTTCCTCCACCCCGAGGTCCAGCGGATCAACCGGGCCATCAACGTCTGCGACGCCGCCGGCCTCGCGCTGTTCTGCGTGACGGGCACCACCAAGGCGTACGAGTACGGCCTCGGCCTCACCGCGTCCGCCGCGCTCGGCCTGGCCACGGCCGTCGGCGGCGGCGTACTGCGCGACGTACTCGCCAACGAGGTGCCCTCGCTGCTGCGCGACCGCGAGATGTACGCCGTGCCCGCCACGGTCGGCGCCGCTATGGTCGCCGTCTTCATCGCCCTGGAGTCCCTCAACGCCTTCACCACCGGCCTGGCGATCGTCACCACATTCGTTCTGCGCCTCCTCGCCATGCGCTACCACTGGCGGGCGCCGCTGGCCTGGAACCGTCGGTCGTCGGTGGCCGAAGAGCCGTAACAATAGAAAGCTACCGCTTAGTAGCTTCACGGTGTACCGTCGTTTTCATGTCAAACGCAGCTGCCCAGGCAACCATCGGCGACAGCGAGTTCGACCGCGACACCACGATCACCGCGCGCGCGGGCGAGCCCGGGGTGTACGACGCGGAGCTCTCCGCCGGGTGGACGATCATCACCGCCGTCAACGGCGGCTACCTGCTGGCCCTGGTCGGCCGGGCCCTGTCGGCGGCCCTCCCGCACCCGGACCCCTTCACCGTCTCCGCGCACTACCTGACCTCCTCCGTGCCCGGCCCCGCCGTGATCCGCACGCAGGTCGTACGGGTCGGCCGGACCCTCTCGACCGGCCAGGCCTCGCTGTTCCAGTACGACGAGAGCGGCGCCGAGATCGAGCGCATCCGCGTCCTCGCCTCCTACGGCGACCTCTCGTCCCTGCCGGACGACGTGCGGACGGTGGCCACGGCGCCCGTCATGCCGGCCTACGAGGACTGCCTCGGCGCGGAAGCCGGACCGGCCCCGATCCCCGGGAGCTCCGAGATCGTCGACCGGCTGCGGCTGCGGCTGGACCCCGCGACCGCGGGCTGGGCCGTCGGCGCTCCCTCGGGCAAGGGCGAGATGCGGGCCTGGTTCGAGCTGGCCGACGGCCGTGACGCCGACCCGCTGTCCATGCTCCTCGCCGTCGACGCGCTGCCGCCCACCGCCTTCGACCTGGGGCTGATCGGCTGGGCGCCGACCGTGGAACTCACCACGCACATCCGCCGCCGCCCGGCCCCGGGCCCGCTGCGCGTCGCCATCACCACGCGCAACCTGGCCGGCGGCTTCCTGGAGGAGGACGCCGAGGTCTGGGACTCGGCGGACCACCTGGTCGCCCAGTCCCGCCAGCTGGCCCGCGCCCCGCGCCAGTCCTGACACCTTCTCGACGCGCCCCCGCGCCCCCCTCGCACCGCTCGGCCCCGGAGGGCTTCGGGGGCGCGGCGACGGACTCCGTCGGCCGATCCTCGGCCGGGGGCCCGCGGGCCCCACGGGGCCCCGGCGGCCCCGAAGCGGCCGGCCTGACGGGACCGCGGCGCGGGAGGGTGCCGCCGCACTCGTAGAATCGGGGGATCATGGCCTACCTCGACCACGCCGCCACCACCCCGATGCTGCCGGAGGCCGCCGCGGCGATGACCGCGCAGTTCGCCGCCACGGGGAACGCGTCCTCCCTGCACGCCGCCGGCCGCCGGGCCCGCCGCACCGTCGAGGAGGCCCGCGAGGCCTTCGCCGACGCGATCGGCGCCCGTCCGAGCGAGGTGGTCTTCACCGCCGGCGGTACGGAGGCCGACAACCTCGCCGTCAAGGGCCTCTACTGGGCCCGCCGCGACGCCGACCCCGCCCGGACCCGGGTCCTGGCCAGCCCCGTCGAGCACCACGCCGTGCTCGACGCGGTCCACTGGCTCGCCGAGCACGAGGCCGCCCAGGTCGAGTACCTGCCGGTGGACCACTACGGGCGCGTGCACGCCGACGCCTTCCGCGAGGCCGTCGAGCGCAACCCCGACGACGTGGCCCTGGCCACCGTCATGTGGGCCAACAACGAGATCGGCACCGTCATGCCGGTCCGCGAACTGGCCGCCGTCGCGGGGGAGTACGGGATCCCGCTGCACTCCGACGCCGTGCAGGCCTTCGGGCAGCTCGACGTCTCCTTCGGCGACAGCGGCCTCGCCGCCATGACCGTCAGTGGGCACAAGGTCGGCGGCCCGTACGGCATCGGCGCGCTGCTGCTGGGCCGCGACCAGAGTCCCGTGCCCGTACTGCACGGAGGCGGCCAGGAACGGCACGTCCGCTCCGGCACCCTCGACGTGCCCGCCATCGCCGCCTTCGCGGTCGCCGCCGTCCTCGCCGCCGAGCGGCGCGAGCGGTTCGCCGCCGAGATCGGCGCACTGCGGGACGAGCTGGTCGCCGCCGTCCGCGCGGCCGTGCCGGACGCCGTCCTCGGCGGAGACCCCGACGACCGGCTCCCGGCCAACGCCCACTTCAGCTTCCCCGGCTGCGAGGGCGACTCCCTGCTGCTGCTGCTCGACGCCCAGGGCATCGAGTGCTCGACGGGCTCGGCCTGCACCGCCGGGGTGGCCCAGCCGAGCCACGTCCTGCTGGCCGCGGGCACCGACCCCGAACTGGCCCGGGGCACCCTGCGCTTCTCCCTCGGCCACACCTCCACCAAGGACGACATCGCAGCCCTGGCCGCAGCCATCGGCCCGGCCGTCGAACGCGCCCGTACGGCAGGCCTCAGCTAGGGCTCAGCGGGGGGCCGCCGCGAGTTCCGATCGGACCAGCCCCAGGTAGCGGTCCCAGTCCCAGTGGCTGCCCGGGTCCGTGTGGTCGGCGCCCGGGACCTCGGAGTGGCCCAGGATGTGCGTACGGTCCACGGGTATGTCGTACCTGCGGCAGATGTCGGCGGCCAGCCGGGCCGAGGCCGCGTACATCGCGTCCGTGAAGTCCTGCGGCCGGTCCACGAAGCCCTCGTGCTCGATGCCCACACTGCGCTCGTTCATCTTGCGGTTGCCCGAGTGGAAGGCGACGTCCAGCTCGCGCACCATCTGCTCGACATGGCCGTCCTGGGCCACTATGTAGTGGGCCGACGCTTGGTGCCACGGGTTCTTGAAGGCGTCCACCGAGGACGCGAAGCTGCCCTGCGTGACATGGATGACGATCCGGTCCACCGGGTAGTCGTCGGGCCGGTCCGCCAGCCGCCAGTTCGCCGGCGAGGCCGCCGTCCAGCCCACGCCCGGATGGTCCACCGCGCCCTCTTTTCGCGGCTTGCCCACCCCTGGCAGGAGCCACCAGGCGCGCTGCAGCTCGTCACGGCCGGCGATCGCCGCCACCGTGAAGATCCCCAGACCCCCGAACAGCACCGCCCGGCGCGTCCTGCGCGGCGCCGGCTTCGGTGCTCCGTCGACCTTTCCGCCCTTGCTCCCCATGTGATCCACCCCCCGTACCCCGATAACGCGCTGTGACCCCGCTCGGTTCCCCGTACTCTGGACGGTGCTATGACTGAGAACCTGCCGCGCACCGCCCGCCCCCTTCGCGTCCTCGCCGCCATGTCCGGCGGTGTCGACTCCGCCGTCGCC
The DNA here is from genome assembly GCF_036203305.1 of Streptomyces sp. NBC_00190. Taxonomy (GTDB): domain Bacteria; phylum Actinomycetota; class Actinomycetes; order Streptomycetales; family Streptomycetaceae; genus Streptomyces. Next base: position 5,499,801 of record NZ_CP108131.1, read on the forward strand.
GCAGCCCGCGCGGTCGAAGCCGGGCACGACGTGACCGGCGTCCACCTGGCGCTCTCCGCGAACCCGCAGTCCTTCCGGACCGGAGCCCGCGGCTGCTGCACCATCGAGGACTCCCGCGACGCCCGCCGCGCCGCGGACGTCATCGGCATCCCCTTCTACGTCTGGGACCTCGCCGAGCGCTTCCGCGAGGACGTGGTCGAGGACTTCATCTCCGAGTACGAGGCCGGGCGCACGCCCAACCCCTGCCTGCGCTGCAACGAGAAGATCAAGTTCGCCGCGCTGCTCGACAAGGCCCTCGCCCTCGGCTTCGACGCCGTCTGCACCGGCCACTACGCCACCGTCGTCCTGAACGAGGACGGCACGCGCGAGCTGCACCGCGCCTCCGACATGGCCAAGGACCAGTCGTACGTCCTCGGCGTCCTGGACGAGAAGCAGCTCGCCCACGCCCTCTTCCCGCTCGGCGACACCCTCACCACCAAGGAAGAGATCCGCGCCGAGGCCGAGGAGCGGGGCCTGGCCGTGGCGAAGAAGCCCGACAGCCACGACATCTGCTTCATCGCCGACGGCGACACCCAGGGCTTCCTCGCGAACCGCCTCGGCAAGGCCGAGGGCGACATCGTCGACGAGGCGACCGGCGAGAAGGTCGGCACCCACGAGGGCGCCTTCGGCTTCACCATCGGCCAGCGTAAGGGCCTGCGCATCGGCCACCCCGCCCCCGACGGCAAGCCGCGCTACGTCCTCGACATCTCGCCGGTGAACAACACCGTCACCGTCGGCCCCGTCGAGGCCCTCGACGTCACCGCCCTGACCGCGATCCGCCCCCGCTGGTGCGGATCCACGGCCGCCGCCGCGGGCACCTACACCGCCCAGCTGCGCGCCCACGGCGGCGAGACCGAGGTCTTCGCCGAGCTCGTGGACGGCGAGCTGCACGTCTCCTTCACCGAACCGGTCCGCGGCGTGGCCCCCGGCCAGGCGATCGTCCTCTACGACGGCACCCGCGTGGTGGGCTCCGCCACCATCGCCACGACCACTCGGGCCGCGGCCGCCGCCGTGTGAGCCCCGCCCCGGGTGCGGGAGCGGGGCGACCCGGACGCGAAGGTGGAAGTGGGGGACGCCGGGGAGCGGAGGGGGACTACCCCCGGTCCTGCCGCCCTGTGCGGTCCCGCTGCTGCTCATGGGAGTCGCCGCGGGTACTGCGGCCGCCGCCCAGTCCGCACCCGCCACCCTGCGGGCCACGTCGGCGAGCGAGATCCTCGCGCTTCGCGAAGTCCCTGTGACCGCCCCCGTGGCCGCCCCCTGACCGCTGCTGGATCCCGGACCGGCTAGGCGTTCGGCTAGGCGACCGTCAGGACGATCTTGCCGGTCGTGCGGCCCTGCTCGCCGATCTCGTGGGCCTTCGCGGCCTGCTCCAGCGGCAGCACCGTGTCGACCAGCGGCTTCAGCAGGCCCTGCTCGACCAGGGCCGCGATCTCCTCCAGGCCCTTCAGGTCCGGCTCCACGAGCACCCAGGCGGCCTGCACGCCCTGCGTGTCGGCCGGGATGCCGTCCGGGCCGGGCAGGGTCACCAGGTGGCCGCCCGGCTTCAGCACCTTCAGGGAGCGCTGCCCGTAGTCCCCGCCGATGGCGTCGATCACGACGTCCACGTCCGCGACCGCGTCCTCGAAGTCGGTGGTGCGGTAGTCGATCACCTCGTCGGCGCCCAGACCGCGCAGCAGGTCGTGCTTGCCCGCGCTCGCGGTGCCGATCACGTACGCGCCGCGGGCCTTGGCGATCTGCACGGCCAGGTGGCCGACCCCGCCGGCCGCGGCGTGCACCAGCACCCGCTGCCCGGCCGAGACCCCGGCGGTGTCCACCAGCGCCTGCCAGGCGGTCAGTGCCGCCAGCGGCAGCGCGGCGGCCTGTACGTGGTCCAGGGAGGCGGGCTTGCGGGCGAAGTGCCGGGCGGGAGCCGCCACGTACTGCGCGTAGGCGCCGGCCTGCTGCGGGAAGCGGGGCATCCCGTACACCTCGTCGCCCACCCGGTGCAGGGTCACGCCCGGTCCGACGGCCTCGACCGTGCCCGACACGTCCCAGCCGACCTGCGGGACCGGCCCCCAGGGAATGAGGGCTCCGGAGGCCCGGGTCTTCCAGTCGACGGGGTTCACCCCGGCCGCGTGGACGCGTACCAGGACCTCTCCCATGCCCGGCTCCGGGCGGTCCAGCTCGGTCTCGGTCAGTACCTCGGGTCCGCCCCACTGGCTGACAACGACGGCGCGCATGTGTTTCTCCTCAGGTGTTGCAGGCGTGTCCGGTGTGTCCGGCGCTGCTCCGGAACCAGCTTCGGCGCCGACGGCAGTCCATGGTGTTGGCCGGACGGCCACCATGTGTCAGGATTTGGCCATGCACCGGATCGCAGTACTGGCCCTCGAAGGCGTCCCCCCGTTCGAGCTCGGGATCCCCTCCCGGGTCTTCGGCAACGCCCTGGACGAGGCCGGGAACCCGCTCTACGAGCTGACCGTCTGCACCGCCGACGGACGACCCGTGGCCAGCGACGCGGGCTTCACCGTGGGCGTCTCGGCGGGCCCCGAGGCCCTCGCCGCCGCCGATACCGTGATCATCACGCCCACGCACTCCATGGACGAGCTCGCGCAGGGCGCGCCCCTGCCGCAGCCGCTGACCGACGCGCTCGCCGCGATCAGGCCCGGCACCCGGATCGTCTCCCTGTGCACCGGCTCCTACGTCCTCGCCGCCGCCGGGATGCTCGACGGCAGGCCCGCCACCACGCACTGGCTGCACGCGCCCGAGTTCCAGCGCGGCTTCCCGCGCGTCCGGCTCGACGAGGAGGTCCTCTTCGTCGACGACGGCGACATCCTCACCTCGGCGGGCGTGGCGGCCGGCGTCGACCTCTGCCTCTACCTGATCCGCCAGGACCACGGCTCCGCCGTCGCCAACCGCGCCGCCCGGCTGTGCGTCGTCCCGCCGTGGCGTGACGGCGGGCAGGCCCAGTACATCGACCGGCCCGTTCCCGAACCCACCATCGCCACCACCACCGCCACCCGTGCCTGGGCCCTGGAACGCCTCGACTCCCCGATCACCCTGGGCGAGCTGGCCGCCCACGCCCGGATGAGCCTGCGCACCTTCACCCGGCGCTTCCGCGACGAGGTCGGCATGACCCCGGTGCAGTGGCTCACCACCCAACGCCTCGAAGTGGCCCGGCACTTGCTGGAGTCCAGCGACCTGCCGGTCGACCTGGTCGCCCACCGGGCCGGCTTCGGCTCCGCGGGCTCCCTGCGCCAGCACATGCGGACCGCCCTCGGGATCTCCCCGATCGCCTACCGCCGCACCTTCCAGCCGCACAGCCCCGCCCTGGCATGACCTCAGGAGTAATCGCCTCCGACGCCGCGTCCTGACAGGATCTGGCCAACAGCCCGAACCCGCGGGCCGGTTGAAGGGGGAGATCATCATGACCGCATACGCCATCGGACACATCCGCCCCGACACGATGAACGAGGACGTCCTCCGCTACATCGAGGAGATCCAGTCCACCATGGACCCCTTCGACGGCCGCTTCCTGGTCCACGGCAAGGAGGTCGAGGTCAAAGAGGGCCCCTGGCCCGGCACGGTCGTCGTCATCGGCTTCCCGGACATCGACAAGGCCCGCGGCTGGTACGCCTCCGACGCCTACCAGGCCCTCATCCCGCTGCGCACCGACCACATCGCGGGCGAGGTCATCCTGGTCGAGGGCGTCCCGGCCGACTACGACGCCTCGAAGACGGCGGCCGCCCTGCGCGAAGCCGCCGGGCTCTGACCGTGGGCCACCGCTGGGGGAGTACGGGACCAGGCCCTGGAGCGGTGGGCCGGGCCGCGGCGTGACGCGCGGGCCGCGCTGGTCGCGGCGCACCCGCACATCCTGGTCGGTGACGGCTTCGGCCCCGCCGTGGGCGCCGATCCGGCCGTCACCGCCCGCGCCGTGATCGAGGCGGCGTACCGCGAGGCCGCCGGCGCCTGACGGGTGCGAGCATGGGCGGTATGGCTACTCACCTGATCACCGGTGCCGGATCCGGCATCGGCGCCGCCGTCGCCGCCCGCCTGCACGCGCGCGGCGACGACCTCGTCCTCCTCGCCCGCGACGCCGGACGCGGCAAGCAGCTCGTCGAGCGGTACCCCGGGGCGCGGGCCCTCGTGGGCGACCTCGCCGATCCCGACCGGCTCTCGTGGGCCTTCTCCAAGCAGCCCGTGCCCGAGCGGATCGACTCGCTCCTGCACATCGCCGGGATCGTGGACCTCGGACCGGTGGGCGAGCTGCGGCCCAAGACCTGGCACCAGCAGCTCAACGTGAACCTGATCGCCCCCGCCGAGGTGACCCGGCTGCTGCTGCCCACCCTGCGCGCCTCGCGCGCCGACATCGTCTTCGTGAACTCCGGCGCCGGGCTCCACGCGCACGCCGGGTGGAGCGCGTACGCAGCCTCCAAGCACGGCCTCAAGGCGCTCGCCGACTCCCTCAGGGAGGAGGAGAAGCCCCACGGCATCCGCGTGACCTCCGTCTACCCCGGCCGTACCGCGAGCCCCATGCAGGCCAAGGTGCACTCGCAGGAGGGCAAGGAGTACGACCCCGCGAAGTGGATCGACCCCGAGTCCGTGGCGACGACCGTCGTCATGGCCATCGATCTGCCGCGCGACGCCGAGGTCAACGACCTGAGCGTCAGGCCCGGCCGATGAGCGCGAGCGCCACCGGCGTCGGTTCGCTGCCCGGGGGCGACGCCCGCGAGGCGGCCAAGACCGTCACCGGTTCCTTCGAGGAGTTCCCGTACCTGGCCGAGCTGCCCGCCCGGGGGCCCGGCGCCGACATGATCGGCCGCTCCCTCGGGCTGCTGGTCGAGATGTACGCGCACGTGGAACCCAGCGGCTGGCGGGTCAGCGACCGCCCCGGGCGGGACACGCGCAGGGCCCGGTCCTGGCTCGGCGAGGACCTCGACGCCTTGGAGGAGTTCACGCAGGGGTACGAGGGCAAGCTCAAGGTCCAGGCCGTCGGTCCGTGGACGCTGGCCGCCGCGCTGGAGCTGCACGGCGGCGAGGCAATGCTCCAGGACGCGGGCGCGTGCCGGGACCTGGCGGGATCGCTGGCCGAGGGGCTGCGCGAGCACCTGGCGGACGTACGCAAGCGCATTCCCGGCGCCGAGATCGTGCTGCAGTTCGACGAGCCGTCCCTGACCTCGGTGCTGCTCGGCCGGGTGCGGTCCGCGAGCGGCTACCGCACCTACCGCGCCGTGGACCGGCAGGTCGTCGAGGGCACCCTGCGCGAGCTCTTCGCCGTCCATGACGGGGAGGTCGTCGTCCACTCCTGCGCGCCCGAGGTCCCCTTCGGGCTGCTGCGGCGGGCCGGTGCCACGGGCGTGTCGTTCGATTTCTCGTTGCTCACCGAGCGCGAGGACGACGCCATCGGGGAGGCCGTCGAGGGCGGTACGAAACTCTTCGCCGGAGTGGTGGCGGGCACCGACGTCCCGTTGTCAGACCCTGCCGGTAGCGTCATGGGTGTCAGGAAGCTTTGGCGCAGGCTGGGACTGGCCCCGGGGACTCTGGCGGAGTCCGTCGTGGTCACCCCGTCGTGCGGTCTGGCGGGCGCTTCACCCGCCTACGCGCGCGCGGTGCAGGCGCATTGCGTCAGGGCGGCGAGGTCGCTCGCCGACAACCCTGAGTGACGGTCGAGACGGGGCACGGGAGGACACGGCATGGCAGCCGAACAGCAGGACACGGCAGCACCGGCGGCGGTGCGTGAGCAGCACGCGCTGCTGGCCGAGCAGGTCGAGGAGCACCGCTTCCGGTACTACGTGAACGACCAGCCGGTCGTCAGCGACGCCGAGTTCGACAAGCTGCTGCGCTCGCTGGAGGCGCTGGAGGAGCAGTATCCGCAGCTGCGCACCCCCGACTCGCCGACCCAGAAGGTGGCCGGGGCGTACGAGACGGACTTCGCCTCCGTCGAGCACCGGGAGCGCATGCTCTCCCTCGACAACGCCTTCGACGACGAGGAACTGGCCGCGTGGGCCGAGCGGGTGGCCCGGGACGTGAACACCCCGGACTACCACTACCTGTGCGAGCTGAAGGTGGACGGACTCGCCGTCAACCTCACCTACGAGAACGGCCGGCTGACCCGCGCCGCCACCCGCGGCGACGGCCGCACCGGTGAGGACATCACGCCCAACGTCCGCACCATCGCCGAGATCCCGGACCGGCTGAAGGGCGACCGGATCCCGGCGCTCGTCGAGATCCGCGGCGAGGTCTACTTCCCGATGGAGAAGTTCGAGGAGCTCAACGCGCGGCTCGTCGAGGCCGAGGGCAAGCCCTTCGCCAACCCGCGCAACGCGGCGGCCGGTTCGCTGCGCCAGAAGGACCCGAAGGTCACCGCGAGCCGCCCGCTGCACATGGTCGTGCACGGCATCGGCGCCCGCCAGGGTTTCGAGATCGAGCACCAGTCGCAGGCGTACGAGCTGCTCCACGAGTGGGGCCTGCCCACCGCGCAGCACAACAAGGTGGTCTCCTCCCTCGCCGAGGTCCGGGAGTTCATCGCGTACTTCGGCGAGAACCGGCACTCGGTGGAGCACGAGATCGACGGCGTCGTCGTCAAGCTCGACGAGATCGCCCTCCAGGGCCGCCTCGGTTCCACCGCCCGCGCCCCGCGCTGGGCCATCGCCTGGAAGTACGCGCCCGAAGAGGTCAACACCAAGCTCATCGACATCAAGGTCGGCGTCGGGCGCACCGGGCGCGTGACCCCGTACGCGCAGGTGGAGCCGGTGACGGTGGCGGGCTCGGAGGTCGAGTTCGCGACGCTGCACAACCAGGAGGTCGTCAAGGCCAAGGGCGTGCTCATCGGGGACACCGTCGTACTGCGCAAGGCGGGCGACGTCATCCCCGAGATCCTCGGGCCGGTCGTGGACCTGCGGGACGGCAGCGAGCGCGAGTTCGTGATGCCCGCCGAATGCCCCGAGTGCGGGACGGCGCTGAGGCCGATGAAGGAGGGGGACATCGACGTCCGGTGCCCCAACGCGCAGACCTGCCCCGCCCAGTTGCGCGAGCGGCTCTTCTACCTCGCCGGCCGGCAGAGTCTGGACATCGAGAACTTCGGCATGGTGGCGGCGGCCGCGCTGACCGGCCCGCTGGAACCGGCCCAGCCGCCGCTGCTGGACGAGGGCGACCTCTTCGACCTGACCATCGAGCAGCTGCTGCCCATCAAGGCGTACGTCCTGGACCAGGACAGCGGACTGCCCAAGCGGGACCCGAAGACGGGCGAGGAGAAGATCGTCACGGTCTTCGCCAACCAGAAGGGCGAGCCGAAGAAGAACGCCCTGGCGATGCTGGAGAACATCGCGGCCGCCAAGGCCCGCCCGCTCGCCCGCGTCATCAACGGCCTGTCGATCCGCCATGTCGGCCCGGTCGCGGCGGAGGCCCTCGCCCGCGAGTTCCGGTCGATCGAGGCCATCGAGAAGGCCACCGAGGAGGAGCTGACCGCCACCGACGGGGTCGGGGCGATCATCGCGGCGTCCCTCAAGGAGTGGTTCGCAGAGCCGTGGCACCAGGAGATCCTGCGCAAGTGGCGGGAGTCCGGGGTCCGGATGGAGGAGGAAGGTTCCGCCGAGGAGGCGGGGCCGCGTCCGCTGGAGGGGCTGACTGTCGTCGTCACCGGCACTTTGCAGAGCCACACCCGGGACGGCGCGAAGGAGGCCCTGCAGAGCCGCGGGGCCAAGGTCACCGGTTCCGTCTCGAAGAAGACCTCCTTCGTCGTGGTCGGCGACAACCCCGGCTCGAAGTACGACAAGGCCGTGCAGCTGAAGCTCTCCATCCTCGACGACGCCGGCTTCGAGGTGCTGCTGGAGCAGGGCCCGGACGCGGCCCGGGAGGCGGCGCTCGCGGTGGACGGCGACGGCGGAGCGGAGTAAGACCTCGGTAGGGGCAACCGGCCGACAGGCCCGACGGGAGTAGCGAAGGCGAACGGATGCGTGGGGTGCGGCCGTACGGGCGGGCGCACGCCAGGCGCGACGGACGGTGGTAAACGGCTGGTACAAGCCTGGTGGCAGGGCGGTGACCTGTCGGATCATCGGATGGGTGACCAGGGGGTCCTGGTTCAAACTCACCCGTTCGGCGGATACCGTACTGATGAGGATGGCCGGGTCGCATTCGGGCAACCACCGCCGACCGCTGCCCCTGGGCCCCTCTCGCGTCCTACTGTTGAGGGGTGCGCCCCTCGTGCACGGCTGCAGGATGCGATTCCAGCCGTGGTGGCACGACAACGGGGCCATTGCGTGACATCGGCATCGCCGGCTGTGAGAGGGACGGGCATGAAACCCACCGAGAGCGCCGACCCGTCACATGAATTCGGCGGGGACATCCCGTCCATGCGGGCGGGGCGGATGGGTGTCCTGGGGTCCAGGACACCGGAGACCCGGCCGCTCACGGCCGGCGGGCCCGGAGTGGGACGGCGCGGCGTGCTGTCCTTCGCCGTCGTGGGCCTGTCCGTCGTGGTGCTCGCGGCCGGGATCGCCTCCTCCCTGACCCGCCGTCATGTCCTGTTCCCCGGTGGCGCGGTGGGCTGGGCGCTCGCCCTGCTCACCGGTATCATCGTCGGCCACCTCGTCGCGCTCGGCCGCGACCGCTGGTGGGGCGGCACCGGATCGGGCGCCGCACTCACCCTCGGCGTGCTCATCCTCTACGGGTGGGTGCCCGCCGGCCTCGTCTCGCTGGCGGTGGTCTCCCTGGTCGGAGCCGCCCGCCGGCACCGCTGGCGGCAGGGCCTGCTGCACGGCTCCGTGGACATCCTCGGCATCGGCGCGGGAGCCCTCGTACTCGCCGCCTTCGGCGAGGCCCCGTCCGTCGAGACCCCCTGGAACCCCACCACCTGGGGCCTGGACGCGGTGCCCGAGGTCGTCCTCGTCGCCGTCGCCTACCTGCTCTCCACCAGGGTCCTGCTGCGGATCGCGCTGGCCCCGCGCGGCGGCGGCCTGCCCACGGTCGCCCGTACGGCCCTGATCCGGCAGGCTTTAGTAGCCGTCGCCCTGCTCGGCATCGCCCCGCTGATCTGCGTCGTCGCGGTCACGCAGCCGGTGCTGCTGCCGCTGTTCGCCGTACCGCTGATCGCGCTCGACTCCACCCTGTGGATCGCCCGGGCACGCGCCGAGGAGCAGCTGCGGGATCCGCTGACCGGGCTGCCGAACCGGCAGTGGCTGCTGGAACGGGCCTGGAGCGCCCTGGACGAGGCCGAACGTTCGGGCACTCGGGCAGCTCTTGTACTGATCGACCTGGACCGCTTCCGCGCGGTCAACGACACCCTGGGCCACCTCGCGGGCGACCGGCTGCTCCTCCAGATCGCCGACCGGCTGCGCCAGGCCCTGCCCGAGGAGGCCGAGGCGGCCCGGCTCGGCGGTGACGAGTTCGCCGTGCTGCTCCCCGTCGCCGACTCCACCACCAGCGCCCAGCGGATCGCCCGCCACCTGGTCGCGGAGCTCAGCTCCCCGCTGGACCTGGACGGCCTCACCCTCGTCCTGGAGGCCAGCGCCGGCCTCGCCGTCTTCCCCGACCACGCGCTGGACGCGGAGGGGCTGCTGCGGCGCGCGGACGTGGCGATGTACCAGGCGAAGCGCGACCGCACGGGCGTGGAGGTGTACGAGTCCAAGCGGGACAGCAACACGCCCGACCGCCTGGGCCTCCTCGGCGATCTCCGCCGGGCCCTCGACGCCGGTGAAGTGGAACTCCACTACCAGCCCAAGGTTCGCTTCGACGGGCAGGTCGCAGGGCTCGAAGCCCTGGTGCGCTGGGTGCATCCGGAACGCGGGCGGGTGTCCCCGGACGAGTTCATCGCGATCGCCGAGACCTCCGGCCTGATGCCGCACCTGACGGAGTACGTCCTGGAGACGGCCCTCGCCCAGGCGGCGCGCTGGCGGGCCCAGGGCCTGAAGGTCCCGGTGGCCGTCAACGTCTCGCCGCGCGACGTCCACACCCCGGGGTTCGCGGGAGCGGTGGCCGCGAGGCTGGCCCGGCACGGGGTCCCGGCGAGCGGCCTCCAGCTGGAGATAACCGAACACGTGCTGCTGGAGGACCCCCAGCGGGCGGCGGACACCATGGCGGGGCTCACCGGCCACGGCGTGAAGATGTCCCTGGACGACTTCGGCACGGGGTACTCCTCGCTGGTCCACCTGCGCCGCCTGCCGGTCAGCGAGCTGAAGATCGACCGGTCCTTCGTCGGGCGGCTCGCCGTCGACGCGCAGGACGCGGAGATCGTCCGCTGCACGGTGGACCTGGCGCACTCGCTGGGCCTGCTGGTCGTGGCGGAGGGCGTGGAGGACGACGAGACGTGGGAGCGGCTGCGGGACCTGGGCTGCGACGCGGTGCAGGGCTGGCTGGTCGCCGCCGCGATGCCGCCGCAGGAGGCCACCGCCTGGCTGCTGGCGCGCGGCGAGCGCGGCTGGCGCCGCCCGGCCGACATCTCGGCGGAGCTCGCGGCCGCGGAGGCCGACGCGGTCTGACCGCGGTCGGCCGCGGCGCCGTTGCCGGGCTCCGCCCCGGACCCCGGGCGGAGCCCGGGAAGCCCCGTGCGGCGGGCCCGCGCCCAGCCTCGTGGCGGCATCAGCGCAAACCGTTTCGTGGGTCGGGGGCAGGGCCCCATAGGATTGGGTCCGAAAAGAAACATCCACCCACCCCCAGAGGATCGCTGCATGCCTGGCATTACGCGCGAGGAGGTCGTCCACCTCGCTCGGCTGGCGCGCCTTGAGCTGTCCAGCAACGAGCTGGATCACTTCGCCGGACAGCTCGGCGACATCATCGGCGCGGTCGCCCGCGTATCCGAGGTCGCCGACCAAGACGTCCCGCCGACCTCCCACCCGCTGCCCCTGACGAACGTCATGCGCGCGGACGAGGTCCGTCCCTCGCTCACCCCCGAGCAGGCGCTCTCCGGCGCTCCCGCCCAGGAGCAGCAGCGATTCAAGGTGCCGCAGATCCTGGGGGAGGACTAACAGCCATGACCGACATCATCAAGCTCACGGCCGCCGAGACCGCCGAGAAGATCGCCTCCGGCGAGCTCACGGCCGTCGAGGTCACCGAGGCCCACCTGGCCCGCATCGACGCGACCGACGAGAAGGTCCACGCCTTCCTGCACGTCGACCGCGAAGGCGCGCTCGCCCAGGCCCGCGCCGTCGACGCCAAGCGCGCGGCCGGCGAGAAGCTCGGCCCGCTGGCCGGCGTGCCCCTCGCCCTCAAGGACATCTTCACCACCGTCGGGGTCCCGACCACCGTCGGTTCGAAGATCCTCGAAGGCTGGATCCCGCCGTACGACGCCACCCTGACGCGCAAGCTGAAGGAAGCCGACGTCGTCATCCTCGGCAAGACCAACATGGACGAGTTCGCCATGGGGTCCTCCACCGAGAACAGCGCCTACGGGCCCACCGGCAACCCGTGGGACCTCACCCGGATCCCCGGCGGCTCCGGCGGCGGCTCCGCAGCCGCGCTGGCCGCCTTCCAGGCCCCCCTCGCCATCGGCACGGACACCGGCGGTTCCATCCGCCAGCCCGCCGCCGTCACCGGCACGGTCGGCGTGAAGCCCACGTACGGCGGCGTCTCCCGCTACGGCATGGTGGCCTTCTCCTCCTCCCTCGACCAGGGCGGTCCCTGCGCCCGTACGGTCCTGGACGCGGCCCTCCTCCACGAGGTCATCGCCGGTCACGACCCGCTCGACTCCACCTCCATCGACGCCCCGGTCCCGCCGGTCGTCGAGGCCGCCCGCAACGGCTCCGTCGCCGGCATGCGCGTCGGCGTGGTCAAGCAGTTCGCCGGCGAGGGCTACCAGGCCGGTGTCGTCCAGCGCTTCAACGAGTCGGTGGAGCTCCTGGGCGAGCTCGGCGCCGAGATCGTCGAGCTGGACTGCCCGTCCTTCGACCTCGCGATGGCCGCGTACTACCTGATCGCGCCGTCCGAGTGCTCCTCGAACCTGGCCCGCTTCGACGCCATGCGCTACGGCATGCGCGTCGGCGACGACGGCACCAAGTCCGCCGAGGACGTCACCGCCCTGACCCGCGAAGCCGGCTTCGGCGACGAGGTCAAGCGCCGCGTCATCCTCGGTACGTACGCGCTCAGCTCCGGCTACTACGACGCGTACTACGGCTCCGCCCAGAAGGTCCGCACGCTCATCACCCAGGACTTCGAGAAGTCCTTCGAGAAGGTCGACGTGATCGTCTCCCCGACGACCCCGACCACCGCCTTCCCGATCGGTGAGCGCACCGACGACCCGCTCGCCATGTACCTCGCGGACCTGTGCACCATCCCGACCAACCTGGCCGGCAACTCCGCCATGTCGCTGCCCTGCGGCCTGGCGCCGGAGGACGGTCTCCCGGTCGGGCTGCAGATCATCGCCCCCGCGATGAAGGACGACCGGCTCTACAAGGTCGGCGCCGCCGTAGAGGCCGCCTTCGTCGCGCGCTGGGGTCACCCGCTGCTTGAGGAGGCACCGTCGCTGTGAGCACCAGTGCACTGTCCAAGGCCAAGGGCTTCAAGAAGTCCAAGACCGGCACCTACCTGTCGATCGGCACCACCGCCTTCGGCGCCATCGGCGTGATCAAGCAGGTCAAGAAGGCCCGCAGCGAGCACGACATGCTGAAGCTGGTCGACGCCGCCGTGTCCGCCGCCGCCATCGTCACCGGCCTCGCGATCCTGTACCGCGAGCTGAAGCGCCTGGGCGACGACGACGTCCTGCTGGGCTGAGAGGGAAAGTTTCACCGTGACCACCTTCACCGAACTGCTCTCGTACGAGGACGCTCTCGCCTCGTTCGACCCCGTCATGGGCCTTGAGGTCCATGTCGAGCTCGGCACCAAGACCAAGATGTTCTGCGGCTGTTCCACCGAGCTGGGCGCCGAGCCCAACTCGCAGACCTGCCCCACCTGCCTCGGTCTGCCCGGCTCCCTGCCGGTCGTCAACGCGATCGGCGTCGAGTCCGCCATCAAGATCGGCCTCGCGCTGAACTGCGAGATCGCCGAATGGTGCCGCTTCGCCCGGAAGAACTACTTCTATCCGGACATGCCGAAGAACTTCCAGACCTCCCAGTACGACGAGCCCATCGCCTTCAACGGCTTCCTGGACGTCCAGCTGGAGGACGGCGAGATCTTCCGCGTGGAGATCGAGCGCGCCCACATGGAGGAGGACACCGGCAAGTCGCTGCACGTCGGCGGCGCCACCGGCCGTATCCACGGCGCGTCCCACTCCCTGCTGGACTACAACCGCGCCGGCATCCCGCTCATCGAGATCGTCACCAAGCCGATCGAAGGAGCGGGCGAGCGCGCCCCCGAGGTCGCCAAGGCGTACGTCGCCGAGCTGCGCGAGGTCATCAAGGCGCTCGGCGTCTCCGAGGCCCGCATGGACAAGGGCCAGATGCGCTGCGACGTGAACCTGTCGCTGCGCCCGACCCCCGAGTCCGAGTTCGGCACCCGCAGCGAGACCAAGAACGTCAACTCGCTCCGGTCGGTCGAGCGCGCGGCGCGCTTCGAGATCCAGCGCCACGCGGCCGTCCTGCAGTCCGGCGGCACGATCGTGCAGGAGACCCGTCACTTCCACGAGGAGGACGGCTCCACCACCTCCGGCCGCATCAAGGACAACGCCGAGGACTACCGGTACTTCCCGGAGCCCGACCTGGTCCCCGTGGCCCCGGCCCGCGACTGGGTCGAGGAGCTGCGCGCCGGCCTCCCCGAGATGCCGCGCGTGCGCCGCAACCGGCTCCGCGAGGAGTGGGGCGTCACCGAGCACGACATGCAGTCGATCCTCAACGCGGGCGCGGTGGACTCCATCGTCGCCACGATCGAGGCGGGTGCCGACTCGGCCGCCGCGCGCAAGTGGTGGATGGGCGAGCTGGCGCGCAACGCCAACGAGCAGGGCGTCGGCGTCGACGAGCTGCCGGTCACCCCGGCCCAGGTGGCCCGGGTCGCGGCGCTGGTCGCCGACGGTTCGCTCAACGACAAGCTCGCCCGCAAGGTGTTCGAAGGCGTCCTCGCGGGCGAGGGCAGCCCGGACGAGGTCGTCGAGAAGCGCGGCCTGAAGGTCGTCTCGGACGAGGGCGCGCTCGGCGCGGCCGTGGACGAGGCCATCGCGGGCAACGCGGCCATCGCGGACAAGATCCGCGGCGGCAAGATCGCCGCCGTCGGCGCGCTGGTCGGCGCGGTCATGAAGACCACCCGCGGCCAGGCCGACGCCGCGCGCGTCAAGGAGCTCATCCTGGAGCGCCTGGGCGTCTCCGAGTAGCAGCCCCTGTCGCATGGCAGGGCGGCCCCGCACCGGATCCCGGTGCGGGGCCGTCGGCGTATCCGGGTCAGCGGGTGAGCTGCGGGGCGGCGATGACGACGGTGCCGTTGTTGCAGCCCATGTCGACCTTGACGCGCAGCCGCAGGGCCCCGGTCACGTCCACCGACTGGGTGACGGGCTTGCCGAGTTCGACGAGTTCGGAGAAGGCGGCGGGCTTGCCGTCGAGGGCGATGGTGACCCGGCCCTTCTGGTTCGTGGAGCCGTCGTCGATCCCGGCGGTGAACTCCAGGTGCTTCCACTCGCGGTTGAGGTCGAACTCCGTGATCGCCTCGTCGTTGCAGTCGGGCTCCGCGATGAAGGCGGTCCCGTACTGCTTGGTGTTGATCTTCGCCGAACCGATCCTGAAGTTGCCCAGACCCGATACGGGTGCCATGACGGTCAGATCGGCGGCCTTGATGTCCGGAGCGAAGCCCGAGGGCGATCTGGACCCCGTCGCACCGGGCTCGGCGGACGGGCCGTCGCTGCTCCCGCCGCTGTCGCTGACCGACGGGGACGGGGTCGGGGAGTCCGACTCCGTCGGGTCCGCGGAGGGGCTGGGTCCGGCGGACTGCTTGCTGTCCGTGGCCCGGCCGGCCGCCTTGTCCTTGTCGCCGAGCAGCCGTACGCCGAGCACCGCGAGCGCCGCCAGGACCACCACGGTGGCCGCCGAGCCGAGGATCAGGGCGGTCCGGCGCTTCCTGGGGCGGGGCGGCTCCGGGGCCGGGGCCGTGGGCGGCGCCAGGTTGTACGTCGGCCCGTACCCGGTGGGCACCGTCGCGGGCAGGGCCTCGGGCAGGGGCTCCGGTACGGGGACGGGCGCCGGCGCCGGTGCCGGTGCCGGCGCGGGCGTCGGGGACGCCGGGGCGTACGCGGGCGGCGGCGGCACGTGCGGAGTCGGAGCCGCCGCGGGCTTCGCCGGGGCCGCGTCCTGCACCGCCCGCTGCGAGGTGGAGGACGCGGTCGTGGACACGACCGCGTGGCGGACGTCCTTCATCCAGCCGGACAGGCTCACCGGCCGCTCGGCGGGATCGCCCGCGCAGATGGAGGTGATCCGGGCCCGCTGCCCGGCGTCCAGCACGGCGAGCTGCGGGAGCGCGGCCATCGCCCGGGCCAGCTGGTCCGGCGAATTGGGCGGGGACTCACCGCTCAGCATGAAGTACGCGATCGCCCCGAAGGCGTACCGGTCCGTACCCGGGGTGCGCTTGCCGTCGAAGACTTCGGGGGCCGCGTAGCCCGGGGTGAACCAGACCTCCGCCGTCTGGTGGTCGGCGGTCAGCTTGCTGAGGCCGAAGTCCACCAAGGTGGCCTGCCCGTGCGCGTCGACCATCACGTTGCCGGGGGACAGGTCTCCGTGGATCACCTGGCGCCCGGACGGCGTGGCCTTCCCCGAGTGCAGCCAGTCCAGTACGTCGGCCAGCTGCTCCAGCGTGCGCATCACCTCACGACGCTCGGCGGCGGTGGCGAGCGTCCGCTCCGCCCGCCAGTCGCGCAGGTCGAGCCCGTCGACGTGGTTCATGACGAGGACGAGCGCCCGCCCCGTCAGGGTCGAGGACTCGCCGGGCCGGTGGATCGGCGGCCCCTCGAAGTGCTCCCGTACGCCGACCACACCGGGCCGGTGGACGAACCGCAGCAGCTCGGCCTGCTCGTTCCACTTCTGGCTGATGCGATCGAAGATGTCCGGCGTGATGGTCGTCTTGGAGTCGAGCACCTTGACGACCACGGGCTCGGATCCGCCGGCGAGCTCGAGCTCCGCGAGGTAGAGCACGGCCTCCCCGCCGCGCCCGATCGACCGGAGCAAGCGGTAGCGGTCCGCCGCCGAGTCCGGCCCGATGTGCAGGTTCTGGCTGGTCAATTTCCCCCCAGCGCCAGTGGTTTGATTGGGGATCAGCTTCCAGCCGTCGGGCGTGCGGGGTCAATGGGAATCGGGATCCCCGTTAGGGTGACGGCATGGGCGGCGCCTTCCGGCCACCGCCCAGCTCGCACACCGCCGAACAGTCGTACGCCGGTCAGCCGATCTTCTGCGAAGACGCCGGCGGGTTGAGGAAGGCCAGGCGGGCCGGCTTGGCCGGGAGGTAGACCTCGGGCAGGTCGATCTCCGGGAGTTCGACCTCCGGGCCGAGTGTGAAACCGGTGCGCTCCAGGAGGGCGACCGCCTTGGCGTTGCGGGCGTCCGGCTCGGCGACCAGGCGCCGGGCGCCGCCGTCGGAGAACAGGTAGGCGATGAAGGCGGTCATCAGGCCCGCGGTGAAGCCGTGCTGGGCCACGCCCCCGCTGGGGCCGATCAGCAGGTGCACGCCGACGTCCCCGGGCTGGACCTCGTAGCACTCGCTGACCCGGTCCTCGGCGCAGTCGTACGTCTGGAACAGTGCGACCTGCTCGCCGTCGCGCGCGATCATGAACGCGTGGTGGGTGGTGCGGCGGTCGACGTCCTCGTAGATCTCCTGGACCAGCTCGCGGCTGGCCTCGCCCATGCCCCAGAAGCGGGCGCGCTCCTGCGTGACCCAGCTGTGGATGAGGGCGGAGTCGGCGGCCGGGTCGACCGGCGTGATCGTGACCGTGCCGAAGTCTTCGACGAGGCGGGTGTACACAGGCTGCCGGGTGGAGGCGGAGGTGGACGCGGAGGCGGCGCTCATATCGATTCCTTGGTGAGCCGGGACCAGTCGGTGACGACCGGGACGAGTTCGCACCGCGCCCACAGCGGGAGCTGGTCGCGGTGGTGGGGTGAGCCGGTGACGCCGTCCGCGCCGAGCGGGACCGCCCAGAGGCTGTCCTCGCGGCGGGCCAGGTCCCAGACGTAACGGGCCGCCGAGGCGCGGGCGGTGAGGTCGGTGAAGCCGGGGACGGAGGAGGTGGCGTTCACACAGTCGTGGTCGCCGCCGAGGCCGGGCCACCGTGCCTCGGGGTCCGGCAGCGCCGACCAGGGGGAGAGGCGGTGGACCTCCGCCCACGGGGTGTCGGGCGCACCGGTCGCGGCCGTTTCCTCCAAGGCGGCGCGGACGTGCGCGACGCGGTCGAGGCCCGGGAGGAGCGAGGTGGTGAGCAGGCCTTCGAGGGCGTAGCCGACCCGGGGGACCAGGTACAGCCAGGGGTGGAACACCTCCGGGCCGGTGGGGGCGCCTGCCAGGTCCGCGAAGACGGGATCGGCGGCGAGACGGCGTACGACCGCGGTCCGCAAGGCCGAGAAGACGGTGGCGTCGGTGCTGTCGGCCGCCATGTGCCGGTCCCAGGCCAGCAGCCGGGTGCGCAGGGCCTGCGCCGCGGGGGACAGGTCGTCGAGCGCGGGCAGCAGGGCGAGGAGCGGTTCGGCGGAGGCGAGGTGCGTGTCCGCGTGTACGTCGGCCATCGCCTTCGGGGACCAGTCCCTGGAGCCGCTGAGCAGCTCGCGGATGCGGTTGGCGCGGTGCGGGGGCGCGAACTCCACGCCGAGCGGGGAGGCGATCCCGCGGGCGTTCGCCATGACGGCGAAGCCCTGCACGGGCTCGGCGGGGGTCGGGGCCCAGTCCTGCCAGACGTACCGCTGGTCCCACGCGGGCACGGGGCGCAGCCGGTTGGCGGGATCGCGCAGTGGCACGGCGCCCGCGACGCGGTGCAGCAGGCCGCCCGCCGAGTCGGCGGCGTGGACGACGTTGACCGGCTCGGCCCAGCCGTCGAGGGCGCGGTCGATGTCGGCGACGGTGCGGGCGCGCAGCAGGGCGGGGAGGGCGGCGAAGCCGAGGTCGCGGCGGACGCGGGGCGGGTAGCGCAGCGAGAGGGTCTCCTCGCCCTCGCGGACGACGACCGGGCCGCGGGCGGTCTCCAGCACCTCGACCTCGATGTCCGCGCCGCCGGCAACGGTGACGGTCTCGGTGTGGCGGGCGACGGCCTCCCAGCCGCCGTCCGGGCCGAGGGCCTCCAGGGTGGGGCCCTCCCCGCGCAGCCGCTCGGTGTACAGGTCCTGGTAGTCGGCCATCGCGTTGGTGATGGCCCAGGCGGCGGTGCCGCTGTGCCCGAAGTGGGCGAGGCCCGGTACGCCGGGGACGGCCAGGCCGAGGACGTCGTACTCCGGGCAGGAGATGCGCATCTGCTGGTAGACGCCCGGGTCCTCGATGAATCGGTGCGGGTCGCCCGCGATGATCGCCGCGCCGGTGGCGGTGCGGTCGCCCGGCACCAGCCAGCCGTTGCTGCCGGCGGTGCCGGGGCCGTCGGTGGCGAAGAGGGTGACCGCCTCCTCGCCCAGGGCGCGGGCCACGCGCTCGCGCCACAGCTTGGTGGCGAAGCCGGCGAACAGGATGTGGGTGGCGGTCCAGACGGCGAGCGGAACCCACGGCTCCCAGGGGGTGGGGGTGAGGCCGGTGCGGGCGAAGCGCTCGTCGCGGGCGGCGCCGGCGGTCAGCCCGTCGTTGACGCCGTCGACGTAGGCGCCGACCCAGGCGGCGGTCTCCGGGTCGAGGGCCGCGTGGCAGCGGCGGGCGGTGTCGTCGATGCGGCACTGGCGGGCGAACGTGTCCCAGGCCGCGCTGTCCGCGCCGAGGAAGGAGGCGCTGGAGCCCTGGGCGCGGTGGCGTTCGACCTCCAGCTGCCAGGCACGGTCGAAGACGGTGACGCGTCCCTGGGCGTAGGCGAGGCCGAGGGCGTCGGCGGCGCGGAGGTGGGGGATGCCCCAGGGGTCGCGGTAGACCTCGTACGTCCCGTACTCCCCGAACGCGCCGACGCTTTCGCCGCTCGCACTGCTCACGCTGCTCACACTCTTCCCCACGGTGCATTAGGTTAGGCTGCCCTAACTATAGGGGTGCCGGGGAAGGGTTCGTTCCCTGAGCCGCTCCGAGCCGCTCCGAGCCGGGCTCAGGCTCCGGTGGCGCCGTCGATCGCCTCGCGGAGCAGGTCGGCGTGGCCGTTGTGGCGCGCGTACTCGTGGATGAGGTGGAGCATGAGCAGGCGCAGCGAGGCCTCCTCCTTCCAGCTCGGCACGTACGCCGTCACGTCCAGGGATTCGGCGGCGGCCTCGATGCGGCGGGCATGGGCGACCTCCGCCTCCCAGGCGGCGAACACCTCGGTGCGGCCGGACCCGGAGGCGTCGTAGGCGGCCTGGAAGTCGTGGGTGTCCGACCACAGGTGGGGAAGGTCCTCACCGCTCAGGACGCGGCGGAACCAGTGCCGCTCGACCTCGGCCATGTGCCGCACCAGCCCCAGCAGGGACAGGGTGGACGGGGGCGACGAGGCGCGCCGAAGCTGCTCGTCGTCGAGACCTTCGCACTTCCAGGCGAGGGTGGCCCGGTGGTAGTCGAGGTAGGTCCGGAGCGTCTCGCGCTCGCGGCCGGTCAGAGGCGGGTCGATGCGTTCCATGCCGGTGATCATGCCCGCCGGGTACCGTCGCCCGGAAGCCCGTCGACGAGGCCGGACCGATCGGCGGGGCCGCTCTGCCCCCGCGTCCACACGTACGGCACCGTCACGCCCAGCACGCCGAACCCCAGCCGCTCCAGGATCGGGCGGCTGTCGGCGGAGGCGTCCACCTGGAGGTACGGGACCCCGCGCTCGGCCGCCACGCGGGCCCGGTGGGCGACCAGCAGCCGGTAGATGCCGCGGCCGCGCCACCCGGGGTCCGTGCCGCCGCCCCACAGCCCTGCGAACGGGGCACCCGGCGGCATCTCCATCCGAGCTGCGCTCACCGGGACGTCGCCCGCCATCGCCACGACGGCCTCGATGGTGTCCGGCTCGTGGCGCAGCAGGCTCAGCATCTGCTCCCGGATCTGCGGCCGCTCGGTTCCGAAGGCCCGCGTGTGGACGTCCATCATCAGGTCCACCCCCGCCTCGTCCGTCACCACCCGCAGGGTGACGCCCTGCGGCGGCTCCACCGGGAGCGCGGCGAGCTCCCGCGTCCGGCCGACCATCAGCGTCTCGGCCGGCTCCGGCACGAAGCCTGCCGCCCGCAGGCGTTGCCCCAGGTCCGCCGGCCGGTCGTAGTCGTAGAGCTTCCACTCGAACTCGGACGTCCCCAGCGCATCGAAGTACGCGACCTGCGCCGCGATCTCAGCGTCCGCCGTCCCCTCGTCGAGGTCCGACCAGAGCACGCCGTTCCAGCCGGCTCCGGGCACGGTCTGCCGTACGACCGCGCGGGCCCGTTCCACACGGGCCGACGCCGCGTCCGGCTGCGCGCCGCGGCGCATCCGGGCGTCGTACTCGGCCCGCACCCGGCGGAGTTCGTCATGATCCATCGTCGTCATCGGCCCAGCTCACCAGTGGCCGACCGGTCCCACAACTGCATTAACCTCACCCCGTGAACGACGACTCCACCATCTACACCGGCAAGGCCACCCCCGACGCCGCGGCCGACCGGGGCTGGCTCCTCGGCCACTTCAAAGACCCCGCCGACCCCCGTCACAGCGAGGACGTGGAGATCAAATGGGGTGTCCACCCGAAGGGCGACGAGCGGGAGCGCTGGGCGACCGCGGAGAAGCGGACCGCGCTGCTGGTACTGATCAGCGGCCGTTTCCGGCTGGAGTTCCCGGGACGGACGGTCGTCCTCGCCGAGCAGGGGGACTACGTGCTCTGGGGGCGCGGCGTCGACCACTCCTGGTACGCGGAGGAGGACGCGGTGGTCCTCACCGTCCGGTGGCCCTCGATCCCCGGCTACCGGACCGACGAACCCGATGACCAGGGCCGCCCCGAGCCCTCCGGCCGGCCCGCTGGGTGACCGACGTCCCGCACTTCCCGGTTCCCCTGTGACGATGCACACGAAAGGGGCCAACGATCACGAAACGCTGAGATCGTCGAGGCGTAGACCATCTTGGCCGCACTTCCGGGGCGATCCCCCGAGCGGTCGGCCCGGCCTTCACGAGTTCAAGCGTTCTTTGCGACGGGCTGTCTCCCGGTAAAGATCCGAACCACCAGGGAGCACGTTTCCGTTGGCAGCACTCGCGCGTTGGTGCATGCGGCACCGACTCCTCGCCGTCATGATCTGGCTGCTCGCCCTCGGGGGGACCACGGCGGCCGCGGCGAGCGCCGGGTCCGCGTTCTCCAACGACTACGAGGTCCCCGGCACCGAGTCCGGCAGGGCGGGCGACCTCCTGCGGGAAGGCTTCCACGGCCAGGGCGGAGACACCGACACCATCGTGTGGCGGGCCCCGGAGCATCAGAGCGCCCGCACCCCGGACGTACGGCAGCGCATGACCCGGGCACTCGACGCCGTAGCCGCGCTCCCCGGCGTCGGATCGGTCGCAGGCCCCTACGGCCCCGGCCCCGACAGCGCCGCCCGGATCAGCCCCGACGGGCGCACCGCCTACGCCGTGGTGACCTTCGAGCGGCAGGCCGACGCCGTACCCAAGGCCCAGGCCCAGGCGGTCGTCGACGCGGCGAAGAACCCGGCCACCGAGGCCGACGGCCTCCAGGTCGAACTCGGCGGACGCGCCGTCGGGCTGACCGAGGCGCCCACCGCGCACCTCGCCGAGGTCATCGGTGTCGCCGTCGCGGCCCTGGTCCTCTTCCTCGCCTTCGGCTCGCTCGCCGCGAGCCTGCTGCCCATCGCGACCGCCCTGGTCAGCGTGGGCACCGCGTATTTCGGCATCACCCTGCTCGGCCACGCGATGCCGGTCGCCGACTTCGCCCCGATGCTCGGCACCCTCGTCGGCCTCGGCGTCGGCATCGACTACGCGCTGTTCATCGTCACCCGGCACCGCAAGGGCCTCGCGCGCGGACTCCCCGTCGAGGAGGCGGCCGAGAACGCCGTCGCCACCACCGGCCGGGCCGTCGTCTTCGCCGGAGCCACCGTCTGCATCGCGCTGCTCGGCATGCTGGTGCTGCGGCTCAACTTCCTCGACGGCGTCGCGATAGCCGCCTCCGTGACGGTGGTCCTCACGGTCGCCGCCTCGGTCACACTGCTGCCCGCCCTCCTCTCCTCCATCGGCACCCGAGCCCTCTCGCGCCGCGAGCGCCGCAGACTCGCCGCCGACGGTCCGCGGCCCGAACACACCACCGGCTTCGCCGCCCGCTGGTCCGCCTTCGTGGAACGGCACCCCAAACTGCTCGGCACCGTCGCCACCGCGGTCATGCTGGTGCTGGCACTGCCCACCCTCTTCCTCCACCTCGGCACGTCCGACCAGGGCAACAACCCGGCCGGCTCCACCACCCGACAGGCCTACGACCTGCTGGCCGAGGGTTTCGGGCCCGGCACGAACGGCCCGCTCGCCGTGGTCGCCCGCCTGGACGGAGCCGGCGACCGCCTCGCCGTCGAGCGCCTGGCCGAGGCGCTCCGTACGACGAAGGGCGTCGCCTCCACCGGCCCGGCCGTCCTCAACCGCAGCGGGGACACCGCCGTCCTCACCGTCGTACCGGACTCCGCCCCCCAGTCCCGGGCCACGAGCGACCTCGTCGACAGACTCC
The DNA here is from genome assembly GCF_036203305.1 of Streptomyces sp. NBC_00190. GTDB lineage: Bacteria > Actinomycetota > Actinomycetes > Streptomycetales > Streptomycetaceae > Streptomyces. Next base: position 5,522,440 of record NZ_CP108131.1, read on the forward strand.
GCGAGGACGTCATCCCGCGCGCCGGGCACGGCAGCTCCATGCAGGTCCACGTCGGTGGCGTGACGGCCGGCTACGACGACTTCGCCGGGGTCATCGTCGGGAAACTGCCGCTCTTCGTCGGAGTGGTCATCACCCTCGGCTGCGTGCTGCTGCTGCTGGCCTTCCGGTCCATCGGCATCCCGCTCAAGGCGGCGCTCATGAACATCGCCGCGGTCGCCTCCTCCTTCGGAGTCGTCGTGGCGGTCTTCCAATGGGGCTGGGGCAGCGAGCTGCTCGGCCTGGGCAGTGCCGGGCCGATCGAACCCTTCCTGCCCGTGATCATGGTGTCCGTACTGTTCGGACTCTCGATGGACTACCAGGTCTTCCTCGTCAGCCGGATGTACGAGGAATGGCTGGAGACCGGTGACAACAAGCGGGCCGTCCGCGTGGGCCTCACAGAGACCAGCCGGGTCATCAACTCGGCCGCCGTCATCATGATCTCCGTCTTCCTGGCCTTCGTCCTCAGTGGCGACCGGATCATCGCGATGTTCGGCATCGCCCTCGCCGCGGCCGTGGCCCTCGACGCCTTCGTGCTGCGCACCCTCCTCGTCCCGGCCCTGATGCACATGCTCGGCGGCGCGAACTGGTGGCTGCCCGCCTGGCTCGACCGGCGGCTGCCCCGGATCAGCATCGAGCCCCCGGAACACCGCCCCCATGCGAAACTTCCGGCACAGCGGCCGAGCGATGACAGCGCGGAGCCGGCTGACTCCGTACCCGTGTCCCGCTGACCAGCCGTAAGGACTCCCCGCATGTTCGCGATAGACCTGGCCGAAGACGCCCAGCTCAAGCCGCTGGAGGTGTGGCACGCCGAGGAATTCCTCGCCCACATGGACCGTGGCCGCGAGTTCATCGGCCAGTACGTCGGCTTCCCCGACCGTGCCACCGACCTGGACTCGGCGCGCGAGCTGCTCCGTACGAACGCCGAGAAGGCCGCGAACGACGGCACCCGCTTCTTCGGCATCTGGGTCGAGGGCACGCTCGTCGGCGGCGTCCTCTACCCGGTCTTCGACGCCGCCGGCGGCAACTGCGAGGTCGGCTGCTGGCTGGAGCCCGCCGCCGCCGGACGCGGCCTGGTCACCGCCGCCTGCCGGGTGCTCATCGACTGGGCCTTCAACGGGCGCGGCATGCACCGCGTGGAGTGGCACGTCGCCACCGGGAACAAGAAGAGCATCGCGGTCGCCGAGCGCCTCGGCCTGACCCGCGAGGGCGTGATGCGCGAGAACCACCTGCACCGGGGCGCGCGCCAGAGCACCGAGATCTGGGCGGTTCTCGCCCACGAGTGGGCGGCGGCCCGTCCCTCCTGAACCCGGTCCGGGCCCCGCGGCCGCGGGGCCCGCCGCAATTCTCATGAACCTCTCAGACTCGCCGCTTACCGTGCCCCGCATGGACACCACGAAGACCCCCGCCCCGAACGCCTCCGAGGCGGACGCCACCCCCGCCGACCTCGAGAAGGCCGAGATCCCCCAGCCCGCCGAGGCCGAGGCCGACGCCGTACTCACCGACGCGGACCTGGACGACGAAACGTTCGCCGAGGACGTGGCCGGGGACGAGCAGCCGAGCCACGTCGGATCCGCGGCCTCCGCGATCGTCGCCGCGGGTCTCTCCGTCGTCGCGCTCAGCGGCAGCTGGGTCGCCGGCATCGTGTCCGAGCGCAAGAGCATCACCGGCCGCCTGGAGCTGACCCAGGCCGCCGACGCCAACGCGCAGATCGCCGCCCAGTTCATCGGCCCGTGGCACTCCACCGCCCTTGTCAACGGCATCTTCGCCACCCTCGCCCTGATCATCGCCGTCTTCGTGCTGGCCCTGCCCGCCTTCGGCACCCCCGAGCGCACCCTCCCCGCCTGGGTCCGGTCCGTCTCCTGGGCGGCCATCGCGCTGGGCGCCCTCGGCATCCTGCTCTTCGTCCTCATGTACTTCGACCTCCTCCTCACCATCCCGAAGGCAGCCGCCTAGGCACCGCCTTAGGCCTCCTCGGCCCGGCTCACGAACCCTCCGCCCCGGACTAAGGCCCTGCGGCCCCGGCAGATGCGGCATGCGACCGATGTGCCGGTACCCCCTGGGACGCGAATCTTGGATCACACCGAACGAGGTGCCCGAGAAACGCCACCAGGGAGTACGAGATGTTCGAGTACGAGATCGCAGCCGCCCGCAACGCCGACCTCATCCGCGAGGCCGACGCGTACCGCCTGGTGCGGGAGGCCGAGAAGGCGCGCCGTGCCTCCTCACGAAGCCAGGAACCCGAAAGGGCGGTGAGGGAGCACCGGAGCCGCTTCGCCCGCACCGCGTGACCCGCGCCGACCGCGTGAACTGACACGTGATGAGAAGCGCAGGGATAACGAGTGCCGCCGCCAGGGACGTCTGTGCGATGCTCGGCGACGTGGAGACCAGATCTGTCAGCCCGGTGTTCGTCGGCCGCGCCGACGAACTGGCCGTACTCACCGACGCATTGACCCGCGCCGCCAGCCGTGAGCCGCAGGCGATGCTCATCGGGGGCGAGGCCGGGGTCGGCAAGACCCGCCTCACCGAGGAGTTCCTCGGCGAAGCGGCCCGCCGCGGCGCCGTGGTCGCCGTCGGAGGCTGTATGGAGATCGGGGCGGAGGGGCTTCCCTTCGCCCCGTTCTCGACGGCCCTGCGCACCCTGCACCGGCAGCTCCCCGAGGAGCTCGCCGCCGCAGCCGCGGGCCAGGAGGACGAACTCGCCCGGATCCTGCCCGAACTCGGCGACACCCCGCGCGGCCCGCACGACGAGGAAAGCACCGCCCGGCTCTTCGAGCTGACCGCCCGGATGCTGGAGCGGCTCGCCGCCGACCGCACCGTCGTCCTCGTCCTGGAGGACCTGCACTGGGCGGACACCTCCACACGCCACCTGCTCTCCTACCTCTTCCGCACTCTGTCCAGCGGTCGCCTCGTCGTCGTCGCCACCTACCGCGCGGACGACGTCCACCGCCGCCACCCGCTGCGGCCCCTCCTCGCCGAACTGGACCGGCTCCGCACGGTCCGGCGCATCGAGCTGCCCCGCTTCAACCGGGCCGAGGTGCGCCGCCAGCTCGCCGGCATCCTCGCCTCGCAGCCCGACGAGGACTTCGTGGACTCCGTCTTCGACCGCTCCGACGGCAACGCCTTCTTCGTCGAGGAACTCGTCGCCTCCCGGGCGAGCGGCTGCCGTGCCGGACTCACCGAATCCCTGCGCGACCTGCTCCTCGTACGTGTCGAGGTCCTCCCCGAACGGGCCCAGGGCGTCGTGCGCATGGTCGCCGAGGGCGGCTCCACCGTCGAGTACCCGCTCCTGCGCGCCGTCGCCGGGCTCAGCGAGGACGAGCTCATCGAAGCTCTCCGGGCCGCCGTCGGTGCCAACATCCTGCTCGCCACCATCGACGGGGACGGTTACCGCTTCCGCCACTCGCTGGTGCGCGAGGCCGTGAGCGACGACCTGCTGCCCGGCGAGCGCTCCCGCGTCAACCGCCGCTACGCCGAGGCCCTGGAGGCCGACGAGTCCCTGATCCGCGCCGAGGAGCGGGTCATCCGGCTCGCCAGCTACTGGTACCACGCGAACGACGCGTCCAAGGCGCTGCCCGCCGCGCTCGCCGCCTCCGTGGCCGCCCGCCGCCGACACGCCTACTCCGAGCAGCTGCGCCTGCTGGAACGGGCGATGGACCTGTGGGAGAGCGCCCCGGAGGACGTCCGCGAGGCGCTTCGCCCGGCGGACTACACCGATGTGTACCCTCCGTGCGGCTGCGACCCGGCCACCACCCCGCTGCAGCGGCTCGACCTGCTGGCCGAGGCGACCGTCGCAGCCCGCTACGGCGGGGAGCGGGAACGCGCCCTGAAGTTCTGCAAGACGGCCGTGCGCATGCTGGACGACGGCCACGACCCGCTGCGGGCCGCCTGGTTCTGGACCGAACGCTCCCGGCTGGTCGCGAGCCTCGGCCGGGGCGACGGCTGGGACGAGATCGCCAAGGCCCAGGAGCTCGTACAGGGGCTGCCCCCGTCCCAGGTGCATGCCGAGGTCCTGGTCCGGGCCGCGGGCTGGGGCATGCTCCACGACCCCGGCCCCGGCAACATCGACGCCGCCGAACGCGCCGTCGAATACGCGCGGATGGTCGGAGCCGAAGACATCGAGCTCAATGCCCGGATCACCGTCGGCAGCCTGATCACCGACGCCGGCGACCCCGAAGCCGGTCTCGCCGAGATGCACTCGGTCAGGGAACGGGCCACGGAACTCGGCCTCGCCGTGCTCGCGGGTCGTGCACATATCAACCTCGCCTCTCAGTTGGAAGGTCTGGGCCGGTCCCGTGAAGCCGTGGAACTGGCTGAACTGGGCGCTGAACTGGTCCGCAAGTCCCGGCTGCTGGACTCCGAGGCCTGGGTCAGCGGCAACATGTCGGAGAGCCTCTACAGCCTCGGCCGCTGGGACGAGGCCGCCGAGGCGGCCCGGCGCACGCTGCTCGTCGGGCAGAGCGCTGCCCCACGCGGCGCCGCCGCCACCCAGCTCGCCCATCTGGCACTGGCCCGCGGTGAATTGACCGAGGCCGCCCAGCAGCTCACCGCCGCCCACGCCCACTTCGGCACCCACGCCATCCAGCCCCAGCACCGGATACCGCTGTACCGTCTCGCGATTGGTGTCGCCGCGGGGGAGAGCCGGATCGCCGACGTCCGGGCCGAGACGGCCGCCGCCGTCGCCTACGGATTCCCGCTCGGGCAGCACCGCTACGGCTGGCCGCTGCTCCTCGCCTCCGCCACCGCGGAGGCGGACTCCCGGGGATTCCCGGCCGCCGACGCCGACCGGGAATCCGCCCTGGGCGTGTTGCGCAAGGCCGCCCGCAACCTGCCCGCCCCGGCCCCCGTGTGGTGCGCCCACGCCGAGTACCTCCGGGCCGAACTGCTGCGGGCCGAGGCCCGGGACACCGTGGCCGACTGGAGCGCCGTGGAGGAGGCCGTCCGCCCGCTGGAGCGCCCGTACCTGCTGGCCCGGGCCCGCCACCGGCTCGCCGAGGCCCTGCTAGCCGCCGGCGCCGACCGCGAGCGAGCCGCCGCCCTGCTGCGCGAGGCCCACGCCACCGCCGACGGGCTCGGCTCACGCCGGCTGCGTGAGGACCTGGCCCTGCTCGCACAGCGCGCCCGGCTTCCGCTGTCCACCGCGGACACACCCCAGGTCCCGCAGGTACCCCAGGCCGACCCCGTGGAGGAGCTGGGCCTGACCAGCCGCGAGCGCGAGGTACTGCGCCTGGTCGCGGCCGGCAGCACCAACCGCAAGATCGCCGAGGAGCTGTTCATCTCCCCGAAGACGGCGAGCGTGCACGTCTCGAACATCCTGGCGAAGCTGGGCGTCGCAGGCCGCGGCGAGGCGGCCGCCCTCGCCCACCGGCTGCGCCTCTTTACACCGGCCGGGCCGGCCGCTCCTCCGCCGGAGGCCGCTCGTCGAGGCGTATGAGCACGTGGCCGGACTCCAGGTCTATCGGCCCCCGTCCCGGGTCCCCGTCACCGACGTCGACCCGGGATAGCTCCAACCGCTTCTTCTCGTCGTCCGTGTGCCCCCGTCCCGGGTTGAAAAGCTCCTCGATCATGTTGAACACCGCGTCCACCGTGCCTTCCGTCCCCCACGGGGGCCAAAGCCCTGTCCGGGCCGGCTATCGCACTGTCAGTGTCAGGATCCTGTCGTCGCCCGCTTCCGGCGATCCGCGCCCGTCCGTCTCGCTCGTGACCAGCAGCAGTCTGTCCCCGCCGAGAGCCAGCACCGTGCGCAGCCGCCCGTACTTCCCCTCCAGGAACGCTTCGGGCTCCGCCGCGAGTTCCGCACCGGCCAGCGGGATCCGCCACAGCCGGCTGCCCTTCAGCCCGGCCATCCACACCGACCCCTCGGCCCAGGCGATCCCGCTCGGGGAGGCCTCGTCGGTCTTCCACACGGCCACCGGATCCCGCATGCCCGGTCTGCCGGCCTTCCCCTCGGCCTCCGGCCAGCCGTAGTTGGCGCCGGGCTCGATCAGATTCAGCTCGTCCCAGGTGTTCTGGCCGAACTCGGCCGCCCACAGCCGTTTGTCCTTGTCCCACGCGAGGCCCTGCACATTGCGGTGCCCGTAGGAGTAGACGACCGAATCGGCCTCGGGATTGCCGTGCACCGGATCCCCGTCCGGCGTCATCCGCAGGATCTTGCCGCCCAGCGATCTCCTGTCCTGCGCCAGCCCCTTGTCACCGGTCTCGCCCGTTCCCGCGTAGAGCATCTTGTCCGGGCCGAAGGCGATCCGGCCGCCGTTGTGGACGAGGCCCTTGGGAATGCCCCGGAACACCGTGTCCGGGGCGCCCAGTTGCTGCCCGGCAGGTCTCTGCTCGTCATAACGCAGCCGTGCGATGCGGTTGTCGGACTCCGTCGTGAAGTACGCGTAGACCAACCGGTCCGAGGCGAAGGACGGCGACAGGGCGAGGCCCAGCAGCCCGCCCTCCCCGCCCGGAGCCACCCCCGGCACCTTGCCGATCTGCGTCACCGCGCCCGTGTCCGCCGCGACCCTGCTGATCGTCCCCTTGTCCCGCGAGGCGACCAGCAGGTCCCCGCCGGGCAGCGGGGCCACACCCCACGGGGACTCCAGGCCCTTTGCGACCTCACCGGCCACCGTCACCGAGCCCTTGGCCGGCGGGCCCGAGGCCTGCGGAGAGGCGGACGGGCTCCCCGACGGGCCGGGTGATCCGGGGCCGGTCGCGGCCTTGCCCGGTGGAGAGCTGCCCGCCGCCGAGCCCGGGCCGCCCGCCGGCGAGCATCCCGTGACCAGCAGGGCGCCGCACCCCGCCAGCGCGAGGGCCGCCAGCACGCCCTGACGCCGAGCGCCCGGGCCCCCGAACCCCGCCTGCCGCCCGCGAGAACTTCCGTATCGCATCGCCCTGCTCCCTTCCCGGTGCTCCGATCCTGCCCCTTCACCCGTCTCAACAGCCGCAGAGGTTCCCGAAGTTCCACCACTCGTACACCCGATCGAGTGGTTGTGGGCGAGGCCCCGTCCCCGTCAGTCCCAGGCTCCCACGGCGACCGGAAGGGACGCGATCTCCGCGAGGTCCCCGGCCGTGAGCCGCACCTCCGCGGCCCGCGCGTTCTCCGCCGCCCACCGTGCCCGGTCCGCCCCCGGCACCGGCACCACCTGCGGCCCCTGCGCCAGCACCCACGCCAGCGCCACCTGCGCGACCGTGACCTCGGGCCCGTGCCGTCCCGCCACCCGCCGCAGCCCCGCCACCAGCCCCTGGTTCGACGCCATCGCGTGCGCCGTGAACCGCGGATGCCGGGCCCGCACGTCCTCCGACTCGAAACCCTCGCCCGGGGTGAGCGTCCCCGTCAGGAATCCGCTGCCCAGCGGCATCGCCGCCAGGAAACCCACCCCGCGCGCCGCGCACCACGGCAGGAGCTGCCACGCCGCCTCCGGCGACCACACCGAGAGCTCCGCCTGCACCGCGCTCACCGGGAACACCTGCTGCGCCCGCTCCAGGTGCCGCACGGTCGTGGCGTACGCCCGGTCCCCGCGCCGCCCGGCCCCCGGCCCGGCGCCCGCCCCCAGCGCGCAGAACCCGAGCGCCCGCACCTTCCCCGCGCCCACCAACTCCGCCATCGCACCCCAGGTCTCCTCCACCGGCACCTCCGGATCCACCCGGTGCAGCTGGTAGAGGTCTATGACATCGGTCCGCAGCCGCCGCAGCGAGGCGTCGCAGGCCCGCCGCAGATAGCCGGGCCGGCCGTCGGCCACCACGTGCTGGTCGCCCGCCCGCAGCCCGACCTTGGCCGAGACGAACGCCTCGGAGCGCCGGTCCCGCAGCACCCGCCCCAGCAGCAGCTCATTGGTGAACGGTCCGTACACATCGGCGGTGTCCAGCAGGTTCGACCCCAGGTCCAGCGCCGTGTGCACCGCCGCCACCGACTCCTGCCCCCGCCGCCGCGAAGGCGCGTACGCCCAGCTCATCGGCATGCAGCCGAGTCCGACCGCGCCCACCGCCAGTGCTCCCGCCCCGATCGACCTGCGCTCCACCCGTGCGTCCCCCTCCCCCGCTCCCGGTCCCGCCGCTCCCGGTCCCGCAATCAAACTAACGGCTTGATCGCGATGGCTTGGCATAGCCTCGTGATCATGACTGCAAAGACCTGGGACGTCTGGCTCCCCTTCCCCGCCGCGGAGATCGAGGGCCTGCCCGACTCCTTCCGATACCGCGTGTGGGACGGCGAGGACGACTTCCCCGCCGATCCGGCCGACTGCGTCTTCTACGTGGCCCCGTACATGAAGCCCCCCGCGGTCACCGTGCGCCCGCTGGCCTCGATGTCCGCCGTCCAGGTCGTCCAGACCCTGACCGCCGGCATCGACGATCTCGTCGGGGAGCCGGGGGGCCTCGGCAGCCTGCGTCCCGGCGTACGGCTGTGCAACGCCGTCGGGGTCCACACGGCCAGCACCGCCGAACTCGCCCTCACCCTCGTCCTCACCTCCCTGCGGGGCATCCCCGGCATGGTCCGGAGCCAGGACCGCGAGGAGTGGAGGGCCGGCTTCTACGGCGCCCTCGCCGACAAGTCCGTCCTGATCGTCGGCTACGGAGCGATCGGCTCGGCCGTCGAGGACCGGCTCGTGCCCTTCGAGTGCGGGCCGGTCGACCGCGTCGCGCGCTCGGCACGCACCGCGCCGCGCGGCCCCGTCCACGCCCTGGCCGACCTGCCCGAACTCCTGCCGCGGGCCGACGTGGTGATCCTCACCATGCCGCTCACCGAATCCACCCGCGGCCTGGCCGGAGCCGAGTTCCTGAGCCGCATGAAGGACGGCGCCCTGCTCGTGAACGTCGCGCGCGGCCCCGTCGTCGACACCAAGTCCCTGCTGGCGGAGGTGGATTCGGGCCGGCTGCGGGCGGCGCTGGACGTCACCGACCCGGAACCGCTGCCCGCGGGCCACCCGCTCTGGCATGCTCCGAATGTCCTGATCACGCCCCATGTGGGCGGCAGCAGCTCGGCCTTCGAGCCGCGGGCCAAGCGCATGGTGGCGCGCCAGCTGACCCGGTTCGCCGCCGGGGAGTCCGTGGAACACACGGTGCTGATCACCGAGTGACGCGAGCGAGCACGCTCCGCAGTCGTCCGGATGCGTTCAGCAGGACCAACTCCCTTGATGGTAACGCAGCGTAGAGAAGGTATGTCCCTGAGTGACGAAAGTGGTGTATCGTCCGGAAGAAGGGGCTGCGCCACGAACGTCTGGCGCTGGGGAGTGATCGGACACTTTGGGGGGCGACGGGCGATGTACGGCCAATGGACAAAGGATCCGACACGGCACAGCCGCCGGAGGCGACGATGGGGTGCGTCGGAAGCAGCTCGCGAGGGGGACCGGTGAGTGCCCAGGGGGCGGCGCTCCTGAACCGCCCGTCCCTTTCGGGCGGAGGCAAGGGCCTGGCCATGCAGCTGCTCCTCGCGGTGGTCAGTGGCGGGTACGCCGTCGGCGCCGCCCTCAACTGGGGGTCGGAGGAAGTCGCCGAGATCATGGGTGACTTCGGGCTCAGCGCCGCCGGATTACTCGCGGCGGTCTCCTGCTACTCCTACGCGCGGGCGATCGACAGCCGTGAACGGCCCGCCTGGCTGCTCTTCGCCTTCTCCTCCCTCATGGGTGCCGGCGGCAACGCGGTCTGGGGCTGGTACGAGGTGATCCTCGGCCAGGAGGTACCGAAGCCTTCGCTCGCCGACTTCGCCTTCCTCTGCTTCGCCCCGCCGGCCATCGTGGGCCTCCTCGTCCTCGCCAAACGCCCGGTCACCCGCGCCGGCTGGGTGTGCCTCGGGCTCGACTCCTGGCTCATCGGCGGCTCCCTGCTCACCCTCTCCTGGAGCCTGGCGCTGGCCCACGCGGCGCGGACCGCCCAGTCCGGCGCCCCCGGCAGCGTGCCGCGCGCCGCGCTCTCCCTCGCCTACCCGCTCCTGGACATCGCGCTCGTCTCGATGGTCCTGGTCCTGCACTTCCGGCGGTCCGAGACCAACCGCTCCGCCGTCAACACCGCCATCGCCGCGCTCGCCCTCACCGTGCTCAGCGACGCCCTGTTCACCTCACCGCTGCTGAGCGCGGAGTACCGGTCCGGACAACTGCTCGACGCCGGCTGGTTCGCGGGCTCGCTGCTCCTCGCGTACGCGCCCTGGGGCGCCCGGCGCCTCCACCCGGGCCCGGAGCCCGTCGGCCACCCGCGCGCGGAGCGCCCGCACAGCCGCCCCATCACCGGCTCGCTGCCCGCCCTCACCCCGTACCTCGCGGCCGCCGTGTGCACCCTGGGCATCCTCTACAACGTCGTGGACGGCCGGAAGGTCGACCGGATCGTAGTCTTCACCGGCTGCACGGTCGTCCTCGCCCTCGTCATCCGCCAGGGCATCATGCTCCTCGACAACATCGCGCTGACCCAGGAACTGGCCCAGAAGGAGAACCACTTCCGCTCCCTGGTCCAGGGTTCCAGCGACGTCATCATGATCGCCGCGCCCACCGGGACCCTGCACTACGTGAGCCCCGCCGCCGCCGGGGTCTACGGCCGCGAGGCGGAGGAGCTGGTCGGCACCGAGCTCGCCGCCCTGATCCACCCCGACGACCTCGGCAAGGTGGTCCACGAGGTGCGCCGCTTCCTCGCCGCGCCCCCGGCCGAGGAGCCCACCACCCGCATCGAATGCCGGTTCAAGTCGGGCGACGGCGAATGGCTCAACGTGGAGTCCACCGTCAACCGGCACCAGGGCGGGCTCATCCTCAATAGCCGGGACGTCACCGAGCGGGTCCGCCTCCAGGCCCAGCTCCAGCACAGCGCCGAGCACGATCCGCTGACCGACCTGCCCAACCGGGCCCTGTTCACCCGGCGGGTCCGCCAGGCCCTCACCGGCCGGCGCGCGGGCGACCACAGCACCGCCGTGCTCTTCATCGACCTCGACGGCTTCAAGGCGGTCAACGACACCATCGGCCACCAGGCCGGCGACGAGCTGCTCAGCGAGGCCGCGCGCAGACTCCAGGACTCGGTCCGGGCCGGGGACACCGCGGCCCGCCTCGGCGGCGACGAGTTCGCCGCGCTGATCCTCGGCGACGGCAGCCGGGACCGCAGCGCCCGCGAATACCAGGCGCGCGAGATCGCCGACCGGCTGCGCACCACCCTCTCCCAGGCGTACCGGATCGGCGGCAGCGAGGTACGGGTCTCCGCCAGCATCGGCGTGGCCTTCGCCGACCCCGGAATCACCCCTTCGGACCTGATGCGCAACGCGGATCTCGCGATGTACCGGGCCAAGGCGGGCGGCAAGGACCGCGTCGAGATGTACGCCCCGCAGATGCAGGCCGAGGTCGTCCGGAAGGCCGAGCTGGCGGGCCGGCTGCGGACCGCACTGCACGAGGGCGAGTTCGCGCTGCTGCACCAGCCCGTCGTCTCACTGGCCACCGGCGAGGTCTCCGCCGTGGTCGCACAGGCCCGCTGGCGTTCGACCCAGGGCATCCTCTTCACCCCGGCGGAGTTCCTCCGTGTGGCGGAGTACAGCGAGGGGTCCGCGGCCGCCGCCGGCAAGGACGCGTCGCGGACCGCCGAGCTGGGGCGCTGGCTGCTGGAGCAGGCCGTGGAGCAGGCCGCCGACCGCCACCGGGCCGGGCACGGCGTCCCCGTGGCCGTCCGGATGACCGCCCAGCGGCTCCTCGACCGGGCCATGCCGCTGGGCACCGTGGAGGCCCTGCTGACCAGGCACGGACTGCCCTCCGGTGCTCTGGTCCTGGAGCTGGCCGTTTCCGATCCCAGAGTGCCCTTCGACGACCTGGAGCGCCGCCTGACGGGCCTGAACCGGCTCGGGGTGGGAATCGCGCTGGACGGCTTCGGGAGCGGCTACGCGGCGATCAGCGCCCTGCGCCGCCTTCCGGTGGACATGCTCAAGCTGGACCGCGGGCTGGTGGAGGGTGTGGTCGAGTCCTCGCGGCTCCACAAGATCACCGCAGGTCTCTTGCGGATCGCAAACGACCTGGGCATGCAATCGGTGGCCGACGGGGTGGACCTGCCCGAACAGGTGATGGCGCTGCGCGCCATGGGGTGCACCCACGGCCAGGGAATGGCCTTCTCCGGGCCACTCGACGAATACCGGCTGCGGCGCGCGCTCGTGCGCGGTAGTTTCCCAGTACCGGGTGGCGCGGTGCAGCCCGCCCTGGCCGGTGGTTCGCCGGGGGGATCGATGGCCATCCATAGGGGCTCACATAATGAGACGCCCGTCCCACCTACTTGACATCACCCTCCCGCCAGAGGGAGGGTCAATGCCATGCGCACCCGAATTCTCGTACTTGGAAAGCGCGTCGGCTGAAGCCGGGACCAGCATGTCCCCGCTCAACACACCCGACGCGCTCCCCTCGCTTGCCTCCCGGCACGAGGGGTTTTTTGTTGCACTGGCACAGAGTCGAATCCGCGTAAAACCCTCAGCTTCGAGAAGAGAATGCCGATGACCGAGCAGGCCACCGGGGCCCACCATCCGCAGCCGCGGCCCCGTTCCGGCGGACAGCAGTCCACCGCAGTTGAGCACGTCACGGGCGCGCAGTCCCTCATCCGCTCTCTCGAAGAGGTGGGGTGCGACACCGTCTTCGGGATTCCGGGAGGTGCCATCCTCCCCGCGTACGACCCGATGATGGACTCGAAGAAGGTCCGTCACATCCTGGTCCGCCACGAGCAGGGGGCCGGCCACGCCGCCACCGGCTACGCGCAGGCCACCGGCAAGGTCGGCGTCTGCATGGCCACGTCCGGTCCCGGCGCCACGAACCTGGTCACCCCGATCGCCGACGCGCACATGGACTCCGTCCCGCTGGTCGCGATCACCGGCCAGGTCTCCTCCAAGGCGATCGGCACCGACGCCTTCCAGGAGGCGGACATCGTCGGCATCACGATGCCGATCACCAAGCACAACTTCCTGGTCACCAAGGCCGAGGACATCCCGCGGACGATCGCCGAGGCCTTCCACATCGCCTCCACCGGCCGCCCCGGCCCGGTCCTGGTCGACATCGCCAAGGACGCCCTGCAGGCGAAGACCACCTTCTCGTGGCCGCCCTCCCAGGACCTCCCCGGTTACCGGCCGGTCACCAAGCCGCACGCCAAGCAGATCCGCGAGGCCGCCAAGCTCATCTGCCAGGCCAAGCGCCCGGTGCTGTACGTCGGCGGCGGCGTCATGAAGTCCGGCGCGACCGCCGAGCTGAAGGTCCTCGCCGAGCTGACCGGCGTCCCGGTCGCGACCACCCTGATGGCGCTCGGCTCCTTCCCCGACAGTCACCCGCTGCACGTCGGCATGCCGGGCATGCACGGCTCGGTCACCGGCGTCACCGCGCTGCAGAAGTCGGACCTGCTGATCGCCCTCGGCACCCGCTTCGACGACCGCGTCACCGGCAAGCTGGACAGCTTCGCGCCCTTCGCCAAGATCATCCACGCGGACATCGACCCGGCCGAGATCGGCAAGAACCGCGAGGTCGACGTCCCGATCGTGGGCGACGCCCGCGAGGTCATCGCCGACCTGATCCAGGCCGTCCAGGCCGAGCACACCGAGGGCAACGCGGGCGACTACACCGCCTGGTGGAACGACCTCAACCGCTGGCGCGACACCTACCCGCTGGGCTACGACCTGCCCGCGGACGGCAGCCTCTCGCCCCAGCAGGTCATCGAGCGGATCGGCGCGCTCGCACCGAAGAGCACGATCTTCGCGGCCGGCGTCGGCCAGCACCAGATGTGGGCCTCGCACTTCGTCAAGTACGAGGAGCCCCGCACCTGGCTGAACTCCGGCGGCGCCGGAACCATGGGCTACGCGGTCCCGGCCGCGATGGGTGCCAAGGTCGGCATGCCCGAGCGCACGGTCTGGGCGATCGACGGCGACGGCTGCTTCCAGATGACCAATCAGGAGCTGGTCACCTGCGCGCTGAACAACATCCCGATCAAGGTCGCGATCATCAACAACGGTGCGCTGGGCATGGTCCGCCAGTGGCAGACCCTGTTCTACAACCAGCGCTACTCGAACACCGTCCTCCACGCGGACGAGACCGGCCACGACACCGTCGGCTCCCAGCTCGGCGAGTCGACCGCCCCCCGCAAGGGCACCCGCGTCCCGGACTTCGTCAAGCTGTCCGAGGCCATGGGCTGCGTCGCCCTGCGCTGCGAGGACCCGGCCGACCTCGACAAGGTCATCGCCGAGGCCAACGCGATCAACGACCGTACGGTGGTCATCGACTTCATCGTCCACGAGGACGCCATGGTGTGGCCGATGGTCGCCGCCGGCACCTCCAACGACGAGGTCATGGCAGCCCGGGGCGTCCGTCCCGACTTCGGCGACAACGAAGACGACTGAGCCGAGAGAGCCGAGAGAGAGAACGCCTCACATGTCCAAGCACACGCTCTCCGTCCTGGTCGAGAACACGCCCGGCATCCTCGCCCGGATCGCCGCGCTGTTCTCCCGCCGCGGGTTCAACATCGACTCCCTGGCGGTCGGTGTCACGGAGCACCCCGACATCTCCCGCATCACCATCGTCGTGAACGTCGAGGACCTCCCGCTGGAGCAGGTGACCAAGCAGCTCAACAAGCTGGTCAACGTCCTCAAGATCGTCGAGCTGGAGTCGCACAACGCGATCGAGCGCGAACTCGTCCTGGTGAAGGTCCGCGCCGACAACGAGACCCGGTCGCAGATCGTCGAGATCGTCCAGCTGTTCCGCGCCAAGACGGTCGACGTCTCCCCGGAGGCCGTCACCATCGAGGCCACCGGCGGCACCGACAAGCTCGGCGCGATGCTCAAGATGCTGGAGCCCTTCGGGATCAAGGAGCTCGTGCAGTCCGGCACGATCGCCATAGGGCGTGGCGGACGGTCCATCACGGACCGCAGCCTGCGGGCGCTCGACCGCAGCGCCTGACGGCCCGACAGGCCCGGTGCCCGACACGCCGGACCTGCCTGACGCGCCCGCGACGTCGGACGCAACAGACACGCAAGACACGTCGGACACGCTCAAGCTCGCATGGCGAGACCGACAGACTCAGATTCCGTTCCCCGCCGTACGGTGGGTGCAACACCAGCGCACCAAGGAGATATCCCAGTGGCCGAGCTGTTCTACGAGAACGACGCCGACCTGTCCATCATCCAGGGCCGCAAGGTCGCGGTCATCGGTTACGGCAGCCAGGGCCACGCCCACGCGCTGTCGCTCCGTGACTCCGGCGTCGACGTCGTCGTCGGCCTCAAGGAGGGCTCCAGCTCCAAGGCCAAGGCCGAGGAGCAGGGCCTGAAGGTCGTCCCCGTGGCCGAGGCCGCCGAGTGGGCGAACGTCATCATGATCCTGACCCCGGACCCGCTCCAGGCCGAGATCTACGAGGAGTCCATCAAGGACCACCTGAAGGAGGGCGACGCGCTCTTCTTCGGTCACGGCTTCAACGTCCGCTACGGCTTCATCAAGCCCCCCACCAACGTGGACGTCGCCCTCGTCGCCCCGAAGGGCCCGGGCCACCTGGTCCGCCGCCAGTACGAGGAGGGCCGCGGCGTTCCGTGCATCGCGGCCGTCGAGCAGGACGCCACCGGCAAGGCCTTCGACCTGGCGCTCTCGTACGCGGCCGGCATCGGCGGCACCCGCGCCGGCGTCATCAAGACCACCTTCACCGAGGAGACCGAGACCGACCTGTTCGGTGAGCAGGCCGTCCTCTGCGGTGGCGCCTCCGCCCTCGTCAAGGCCGGTTTCGAGACCCTGACCGAGGCCGGCTACCAGCCCGAGATCGCGTACTTCGAGTGCCTGCACGAGCTGAAGCTCATCGTGGACCTCATGTACGAGGGCGGCCTGGAGAAGATGCGCTGGTCGGTCTCCGAGACCGCCGAGTGGGGCGACTACATCACCGGCCCCCGCGTCATCACCGACGCCACCAAGGCCGAGATGAAGAAGGTCCTGGAGGAGATCCAGAGCGGCAAGTTCGCCGAGGAGTGGATGGCCGAGTACAAAGCCGGTCTGCCGAAGTACAACGAGTACAAGAAGGCCGACTCGGAGCACCTGCTGGAGACCACCGGCAAGAAGCTGCGCAAGCTGATGAGCTGGGTCGACAGCGACGAGAGCTGATCTCGTGGCGGCGGGGCCGGGACGCGCCGTCCCGGCCCTGCCGCACAGCACGGACGGCCGGGGAGGCCGGACACGCGGCATCTGCGGTCCCGCCTTGTCCACCCCGGCCAACCACGGAAGGGTGATCCTTCCGTACAGGCGGAAATCCGGCCCGCCGGCGCCACTACACTGCTCAACACATACGCGTCAGGCCCACAGTGTCGTGCGTCTTCCACGCGGCTACCCCCTCCACCGCCTGCGGCCGTCGGGACGGCCGTCCGCACTGGACTTGTGAGGACCCACGTGAGCTCGAAACCTGTCGTACTCATCGCCGAAGAGCTGTCGCCTGCCACCGTCGAGGCGCTCGGCCCGGACTTCGAGATCCGGCACTGCAACGGCGCCGACCGCGCCGAGCTGCTCCCCGCGATCGTCGACGCCGACGCGATCCTCGTGCGCTCCGCGACCAAGGTCGACGCCGAGGCCATCGCCGCCGCCAAGAAGCTGCGGGTCGTCGCCCGCGCCGGCGTCGGGCTGGACAACGTCGACGTCTCCGCCGCCACCAAGGCCGGCGTGATGGTCGTCAACGCTCCGACCTCGAACATCGTGACGGCGGCCGAGCTCGCCTGCGGCCTGCTCGTCGCCACCGCCCGCAACATCCCGCAGGCCAACACCGCCCTGAAGAACGGTGAGTGGAAGCGGAACAAGTACACGGGTGTCGAGCTCAGCGAGAAGACCCTCGGCGTCGTCGGCCTCGGCCGCATCGGCGTCCTGGTCGCCCAGCGCATGTCGGCCTTCGGTATGAAGGTCGTCGCGTACGACCCGTACGTACAGCCCGCGCGCGCCGCCCAGATGGGCGTCAAGATGCTGACGCTGGACGAGCTCCTGGAGGTCGCCGACTTCATCACCGTGCACCTGCCCAAGACCCCCGAGACCATCGGTCTCATCGGGGACGAGGCCCTGCACAAGGTGAAGCCGTCCGTCCGCATCGTCAACGCCGCCCGCGGCGGGATCGTGGACGAGGCCGCGCTGTACTCGGCCATCAAGGAAGGCCGCGTCGCCGGCGCGGGCCTCGACGTGTACGCGAAGGAGCCCTGCACGGACTCCCCGCTCTTCGAGCTCGACCAGGTCGTCTGCACCCCGCACCTCGGCGCGTCCACGGACGAGGCCCAGGAGAAGGCCGGCGTCTCGGTCGCCAAGTCGGTGCGCCTCGCCCTCGCCGGTGAGCTCGTTCCGGACGCGGTCAACGTCCAGGGCGGCGTCATCGCCGAGGACGTACGCCCGGGCCTGCCGCTCGCCGAGAAGCTCGGCCGCATCTTCACCGCCCTCGCCGGCGAGGTCGCGGTCCGCCTCGACGTCGAGGTCTGCGGCGAGATCACCCAGCACGACGTCAAGGTGCTCGAACTCTCCGCGCTCAAGGGTGTCTTCGAGGACGTCGTCGACGAGACGGTCTCCTACGTCAACGCGCCGCTGTTCGCGCAGGAGCGCGGTGTCGAGGTCCGCCTGACCACCAGCTCCGAGTCCCCGGACCACCGCAACGTGGTGACCGTCCGCGGCACCCTTGCCGACGGCCAGGAGGTCTCGGTCTCCGGCACGCTCGCGGGCCCGAAGCACCTTCAGAAGATCGTCGGCGTCGGCGAGTACGACGTGGACCTGGCGCTCGCCGACCACATGGTCGTACTGCGCTACACCGACCGCCCGGGCGTGGTCGGCAAGGTCGGCCAGCTGCTCGGCGAGGCCGGGCTGAACATCGCGGGCATGCAGGTCGCCCGCGCCGAGGAGCACGGCGAGGCGCTCGCCGTCCTCACGGTCGACGCCAAGGTCCCGGTCGGCGTCCTCGCGGACATCGCCACCGAGATCGGCGCCGTCTCGGCGCGCACGGTCAGCCTCGGCTGACCGGCAGGACACAGGGGAAGGGCCCGGGGGTGACCCCCGGGCCCTTTCACGTTCCACAGCCCACCCCGCACCGGCCGGGATCAGTTGTACGTCGGCACCTGCACGTTGTCCCCGGGAGCCGGGGCCTGCTCCGCCGCGGGCGGGGCAGCGGCTTCGGCACCCCGCATCAGGGCCGCGGCGAGCACGGCCGCCGCGAGCAGCAGTGCCGTACCGCCCCAGGCCGCGTACTGCATTCCGTGGACGAAGGCCTCGCGGGCCAGGGCGAGGACCTGCTCGCCGGCCGCCCCGCCGAGCTGGTGGGCGGTGGCCACGGCCCCGCCCAGGGTCTCCCGTACCGCGGGCTCGGAGTCCGCCAGGTCACTGCGGTAGACCGCGGTGCCCAGGCTGCCGAGGACCGCCATGCCGAGGGCGCCGCCGAACTCCTGGCCCGTCTCCAGCAGGGAGGCGGCCGAACCGGCCTTCTCGGCGGGAGCCGAGGCGAGCGCCATGTCCGAGACCAGCGACATGACGGTGACGATGCCCGAGGCCAGTACGCCGGCGCCGGTCAGGAGCAGCCACAGGGAGTCGGTGTCGACCAGGCTGACCAGGGCGAACCCGGCGGCGGCGAGGACGAATCCGCCGGCGATGACGTAGGCCCGCTCCATCTTCTGGGCCAGGGCGGCGGAGACGGGGGCCGCGGCGCCGATGACGACCGAGGGGGCGAGGCTCCACAGGGCCGCCTCCAGGGTGCCCATGCCGAGCACGGACTGCAGGTACTGGGTGGTGAAGTAGGCCGAACCCATCATGGCGAACGCGGCGATCGTGTTGAGGCCGACGCCCGCACCGAAACCGGGGCCCTGGAACAGCGCCCGGCTGACCATGGCGTCGTCACGGGTGCGCTGACGGCGGACGAAGACGCAGCCGAAGACCAGGCCGGCCAGGAGGCAGCCGAGGTAGAGCGGCTCGAAGCCCTCGGCGGCGATCTCCTTGAGCCCGTAGACGACCGGGAGCACGGCGGCCATGGACAGCGGGACGCTCAGCAGGTCGAAGCGGCCGGGGGCCGGGTCCTTGAACTCCGGGACCAGCACCGGGACCAGGACCAGCAGGAGCAGCATCGCGGGCACGTTGATGAGGAAGACGGAGCCCCAGTAGAAGTGGTTCAGCATCACACCGCTCAGCACCGAGCCCAGTGCGATGCCGCCGGTCATGACCCCGGACCAGATGGCGATGGCCTTGCCGCGCTGCTTGTCGTCCTGGAAGAGGTTCCGTACGAGGGCCAGCGTGGAGGGCATCAGGGTCGCGCCGCCGATGCCGAGCAGGACGCGGCAGGCGATGAGCATCTCGGCGCTCGTGGCGTACGCGGCGCCGACCGAGGCGAGGCCGAAGGCGGCCGCGCCGATCAGCAGCAGCTTGCGGCGGCCGATCCGGTCACCGAGCGAGCCCATCGTGATGAGCAGGCCGGAGAGGGCGAAGGCGTAGCTGTCGAAGATCCAGAGCTGCTGGGTGGCGCTCGGGTCCAGCTGCTCGGTGATGGCGGGGATGGCGAAGTAGAGGACGGAGACGTCCATCGAGACCAGGAGCAGCGGCAGCACGAGGACGGTGAAGGCGGTCCATTCGCGGCGGCCGGCGAGGCGCGGTGTGGCTGCGGGGTTCGTCATGAGAAGCAATGTACAGACGTCATAAACGTTTGTCTATGACGGATGTATAGAACGTTCGTCTGGAACTTTCGTCTATGACACCTGTCTTGCTACGGTGACGCCATGGGACATCGTGAGGATCTGCTTGAAGGCGCCAAGAAATGCCTGGTCGAGAAGGGTTTCGTGCGCACCACGGCGCGCGACATCGTGAAGGCCTCGGGCGCGAACCTGGCCTCCATCGGCTACCACTACGGCTCGAAGGACGCCTTGCTCACCGAGGCGTTCATCTCCTTGATGCAGGAGCTGGGCGCGGGCTTCCAGGACGGCGTGCAAGGCGAGGGCGGCTCGCTGGAACGCTTCCGCTCGGTCTGGGAGGGCTTCCTCGCCCAGCGCGAGCAAGCCGGCCCGGTCTGGGCGGCCAGCCTGGAGGTCGCGCTCTCCCGCGACCGGCTGCCGGACCTGAACGCGATGATCGCGGCCTCGCAGGGCGAGGGGCGCCGCGGCCTGATCGCGATGATGACCGGCGCCCCGGAGGAGGGGATCACCGAACGGGAGGAGCGGACGCTCGGCGCCTTCTACGTGGCGCTGCTCAATGGCCTGATGATCCAGTGGCTGTTCGACCCCAAGACGGCGGCGAGCGCGGAGGAGCTCACCGAGGGCATGCGGGCGGCGTCCGAGGCGCTGACGCGTTCCCCGGCGGAGCCGGCCGGGGAACGGGAGTGACGGGCGAACCCCTGCCTCAACCTCGCGGACGGGGCGCTGATCGGGTCCGTACGGTCCTCAACCCCGGCAGGCTCGCCGTCGCCGCAGGGCAGCCGGCGTGACGAGCGGACCACCGGCGCGGCACAGGCGCCGGTGGTCCGGTGGTCCGGTGGTGCGGCGGTCCGTCAGACGGTGACGACGACCTTCGCGCGGGCGTGCTCCACCTCCAGGTACCGGATGGCCTCGGCAGCCTCGCGGAGCGGGTAGGTCCGGTCGACGACCGGGGCGAGGTCGCCGCGCTCGACGAGTTCCCGCAGCGCCGCCAGGTTCTGGCTGCTCGGCGTCGCCGTGAGGACGAGCAGCCGCTGGCCGACGAAACGGGACAGTGCCCGCCCCTTGATGATGAGGCCCATCGGCCCGAGCAGGCTGCCGCCTTCGGACACGCCGCCACCGGACAGGACGAGCGTCCCCGACGGGGCCAGCGCCCGCCGGCACTCGGCCAGCGAGCGGTTGCCCACCAGGTCGAACACCACGTCGTAACGGGGTCCGTTCCGGGTGAAGTCGTCGTGGGTGTAGTCGACGACGTGGTCCGCGCCGAGCGACCGGACCAGATCCACGTTCTTCGTACTGCACACCCCGGTCACCTCCGCGCCGAACGCCTTGGCGATCTGGACGGCGAAGGTCCCCACCCCACCTGACGCACCGTTGACCAGGACCTTGTGCCCCGGCCGCACCCGCGCCAGATCGCGCAGGCCCATGAGGGCGGTGTTGCCCGCCAGCGGCACCGCGGCCGCCTGTTCGAACGTCAGGTTGTCCGGCTTCGGCTCCACCACGTCCTGGGAGGCGCACACGTACTCGGCGAACGCCCCGTCGGCCTCGCCGAACACCTCGTCACCGGGGCGCAGCCGCGTGACGTCCTTGCCCACCGCCTCCACCCGGCCCGCGAAGTCCGTGCCCCGGATCCGCTCCTTCGGCGCGCGCAGCCCGAACACCAGCCTGGCCAGGTACGGATCGCCCCGCATGAGGTGCCAGTCGCGCGCGTTGACCGCAGCCGCGTGGACCCGTACCAGCACCTCGTGGCCGGCGACGACCGGCTTGTCGACCTCCCTGAGTTCCAGCACGTCGGGGGAGCCGTACCGGTCTTGGACGATCGCCTTCATCAGACCTCCGTTCGGCTGACCGGGAGGCCAACGCTCTTCGCGACGGTAGGCGACTGATGTCGGTGCGGACATCGGGGACAGTCCCTAGGTGGGGCCCGGATCCGAAGGCCGCGCGCTCAGGCCAGGCGGGCGGCCTTCAGGGCCATGTGGAGCAGCAGCCGGTCCTCGCCCTCGTCGAGGTCGAGGCCGGTGAGCTGCTCCACCCGGGAGATGCGGTAGTAGAGAGTCTGGCGGTGGATGCCCAGGACCGCCGCCGCGCGGCCCGCCTGCCCCGCACAGTCGAGGAACACCTCGGCCGTACGGGCGAGTTCGCGGTGGGCCGGGTTCAGCAGGGCGCGCGTCGCCGGGTCGTCCACCGGGCCGGCGGCCACGGCGGCCAGCAGCCGGTACGGGCCGATCGCCGACCACTGGGCGACGGGGCCGAACCGCGGCTGCGCGGCGGCCGCCCGAGCCGCCGCGACGGCCTGCTCCCAGGCGTCGGGCAGCGCCGCGAGGGTGCGGACGGGATCGGCGACCCCGGCGGTCACGGTCCTCGGAGCCCCCGAGCCGTCCGGCTGCTGCCCCGTCGAGCGCGGCAGCAGCCGGGCCACCGCCGTCAGGGCCGGAGCCAACGCGTCCGTGGAGCGCAGCCGGAGCAGAATCGCCAGCGCCAGGCCGCCTCCGCCCCCGCCGCCACCCGTGCCCGCGGCCCCGCCCGCTTCACCGCCGCCGCGCCGCGGTACGACGCACAGCGCCGCCGCGCCAGGCACCGACGGCGGAGCCTCCCCGGACCACGGCGCCACGCACACCGCAGCGTGCAGCCCGTCCCCGCCCGGGCCGAGGGCGAGCCGCAGCGCGGCCACCGCCATGTCCTGCTGCCAGCCCCGCCCGGCGGTGAGCACGGCCTGGAACTCCCGCGACAGGTCCGCCCCCGCCTTCGCCTCCTCGGCGAGCAGGACGCCGATCCGCTGGGCCACCTCCATGGCCGCGGCCAGCTCCGCCGGCCCCGGGCCCGGCTCCTGGTCGAGGAGCCACACGTAGCCCTGCACGATGCCGCGGAAGCGCACCGGCAGGCAGATCCGCCCCCGGAACACCCCGGCCTCGGGCGCCGCCGGGATGTGGACCGGCCCGGTGGCGCGGGCGATGCCGAAGCCCTCGAACCAGGAGCGGACGGCCGCGGTCGACTGGCGGGTCAGGATCGAGCGGGTCCGTACCGGGTCCATCGCCTGATCGTCGTCGCTGTCGTGGGCGCCGAAGGCGATGAGCCGGAAGTCCCGGTTCTCCAGGGTCGCCGGGGCGCCGAGCAGCGCGGAGATCTCGTCCACCAGGTCCTGGTAATCGCCCTTCACCCCAGCATTCTCCCACCCTCGCGGAGGCTCTTCAGACAGATGTATGAGATCGGGGCCACGGATGCGTGACAGCTGTCGATGGCAGAGGATCAAACCGATCCTTAGGTTTCACGGTGGTTTTACTTGAGCTTTTCTTCTGCCACCCGCTGGAGGTGCCCCGTGCTGGGTCCCGTGATCCTCGCCGCTTCGCGCAGCGACAAGATGCGCCGTATCGTCTCTGCCGCCCCGGTGACCAAGCCCGTGGTGAACCGGTTCATCCCCGGTGAGACGGTCGACCAGGTCATCCCGATCGTCGAGGACCTCACGCGGAAGGGCCTGGAGGTCACCCTCGACGTCGTGGGCGAGGACATCACCGAGGTCGCGCAGTCGCACGCCGCCCGCGACGCCTACCTCCAGCTGATCGAGCGCCTCGCGGAGCTGGGCCTCGGCGAGACCGCCGAGATGTCGGTCAAGCTGTCGATGTTCGGCCAGGCGCTGGAGGGCGGCCACGAGCTCGCCCTCGCCAACGTCCGCCCGGTCGTCGAGGCCGCCGCCGCCATCGGCACCACCGTGACGCTCGACGCCGAGGACCACACCACCCTCGACTCGATGTTCGCCATCCACGAGGAGCTGCGCCGGGACTTCCCGCAGACCGGCTGCGTGATCCAGGCCTACCTCTTCCGCACCGAGGCCGACGCCCGCCGCCTTGCTGCCGCCGGCAGCCGCGTCCGGATCGTGAAGGGCGCCTACAAGGAGCCCGCCGAGGTCGCGTACCAGGACAAGGGCGAGATCGACAAGGCGTACGTCCGGATCATGAAGATCCTGATGGAGGGCGAGGGCTACCCGATGATCGGGTCCCACGATCCGCGGCTCATCGCCATCGGCCAGGAGCTGGCCCGCCAGGCCGGGCGCAAACTGGACGAGTACGAGTTCCAGATGCTGTACGGCATCCGCAGCGAAGAGCACCTGCGGCTGGCCGCCGAGGGCCACCGGATGCGGGTCTACACCGCGTACGGGACCGACTGGTACGGCTACTTCATGCGCCGCCTCGCGGAGAAGCCGGCCAACCTGCTGTTCTTCCTCCGCTCGATGATCACCAAGAACTAGCCAAGAACTAGGTCAAGGAGTTACCAGCCCCATGGATGCTGTGACCCAGGTCCCCGCTCCGGTCAACGAGCCGGTCCACTCGTACGCCCCCGGCACCCCGGAGCGCGCGCGGCTCGAAGTGCAGCTCAAGCAGCTGTCCGAGAACCCGATCGACCTCCCGATGACGATCAACGGCGTCAAGCGGATGGGCGGCGGCGAGCGTTTCGACGTGGTCCAGCCGCACGACCACAAGTCGGTGCTCGGCACCTACGCCAACGCCACCCAGGCCGACGCGCAGGAGGCCGTCGACGCCGCCCTCGCCGCCGCCCCGGCCTGGCGCTCGATGTCCTTCGACGACCGCGCCGCGATCATCCTGCGCGCCGCCGAGCTGCTGTCCGGCCCGTGGCGCGAGAAGCTCGCCGCCTCCACCATGCTGGGCCAGTCGAAGACCGCGCAGCAGGCCGAGATCGACACCCCGTGCGAGCTCGTCGACTTCTGGCGCTTCAACGTCCACTTCGCCCGCCAGATCCTGGCCGAGCAGCCGGTCGCGAACTCCGCCGGCGTGTGGAACCGCAGCGACCACCGCCCGCTCGAAGGCTTCGTCTACGCGATCACGCCGTTCAACTTCACGGCCATCGCGGGCAACCTGCCGACCGCCCCCGCCCTCATGGGCAACGTGGTCCTGTGGAAGCCGTCCCCGACGCAGACCCACTCCGCGGTCCTCCTGATGGAGCTCCTGGAGGAGGCCGGCCTGCCGAAGGGCGTCATCAACCTGGTGACCGGCGACGGCATCGCGGTGTCGGAGGTGGCCCTGAACCACCCCGAGCTGGCCGGCATCCACTTCACCGGCTCGACCAAGACCTTCCAGTACCTGTGGAAGACGGTCGGCAACAACATCGAGAAGTACAAGTCCTACCCGCGCCTGGTCGGCGAGACCGGCGGCAAGGACTTCGTCGTCGCGCACCCGTCCGCGGACCGCGCCGTCCTGAAGACCGCCCTGACCCGCGGCTCCTTCGAGTTCCAGGGCCAGAAGTGCTCGGCGTCCTCGCGCGCCTACGTCCCGGCCTCGATCTGGAACGACGGCTTCAAGGAGGCCTTCGCGGCCGAGGTCGACGGCATCACCATGGGCCCGGTCACCGACCTGACCAACTTCATCGGCGCCGTCATCGACGACCGGTCCTTCGCGAAGAACAAGGCCGCGATCGACCGCGCCAAGGCCGACCCGACCTGCGAGATCGTCGCCGGCGGCACGTACGACGACTCGGAGGGCTACTTCGTCCGCCCGACCGTCATCGCGTGCACCGACCCCGAGAACGAGGTCTTCACGACCGAGTACTTCGGCCCGATCCTCGCCGTGCACGTCTACGAGGACGCCGAGTTCGACGCGATGCTCGCGCAGATGGAGTCCGTCTCGGCGTACGCCCTGACCGGCTCGATCATCGCCGCCGACCGGTACGCGGCCGCGGACGCGATGGAGAAGCTCCGCTTCGCGGCGGGCAACTTCTACATCAACGACAAGTCCACCGGCGCCGTCGTCGGCCAGCAGCCCTTCGGCGGCGGCCGCGCCTCGGGTACGAACGACAAGGCGGGCGCCGCGACCAACCTGCAGCGCTGGACCTCGACCCGCTCCATCAAGGAGACCCTGGTCGCGCCGACCGAGTACGGCTACCCCCACATGGGCTGACCGGCCCCCGCTGAACCCCGCCCCCGTTCCGGTACCCCCAAGTCCGGAGCGGGGGCGGTTCCAGTTGCCCCGCTAGGGGATCAGCACCACCTTGCCGAGGTTGCGCCGCTCCTCGGTAATGCGGTGCGCGCGGGAGGCCTCGGCGAGCGGGATCTCCTCGTGCACCGCCGGCCGCAGCGCGCCGCTGCCGTACGCCTCCCACAGCCCGCGCCGCCAGCCCTCGTACTCCTCCGGGCTGCCCTGAGCGACGGCCCGGATCTGGAAGCCGATCACCGACGCGCCGCGCACCAGCAGTTCGTACGCCTCCACGGTCCCGCCGCCGGAGCCGTACGCGACCAGCCGGCCGCCCGTGGCCAGAGCGCGCACGGCGGGGCCGAGCAGCTCGCCGCCGACGCCGTCGAGGACCACGTCGTACGGGTCGCCCCAGGCGGCCTCCTCGTACAGCACGACCTCGTCGGCGCCGAGCCCCCGCACGAAATCGGCCTTGTCCCGGCTGGAGACGGCGGCGACCACGCGGCCCGCCCCCGCGGCCCGGGCGAGCTGCACGGCCAGGCTGCCGACCCCGCTCGCAGCGGCCGTGACCAGCACCGACTCGCCCGGCCGGATCCGCCCGGCCCCGACGGCGCCGCGGGCGACGAGCCCGCTGCGCACCAGCGCGACCGCCTCCACCGAGGTGGCTCCGCCGGGCACGCGGGAGGCCATGGCGGTGTGCAGGACGGCGTACTCGGCGTAGCCGTGGCCGAAGCACAGCCCGGTGACGCGCTCCCCGACGGCGAAGCCCGTCACTCCTTCGCCGAGCGCGGCGACCGTCCCGGCGATCTCCCCGCCCAGCGCGATCGGCTCGGCGGCCTCCCGCACCTTGCGCACGACGGGCAGCGTGACCCCGACGGCCTCGCTTTGCAGGAGCAGCTCACCGGGGCCGGGCGCGGGGACGGGCACGTCCTCGGCGAACAGCACCTCGGGCCCGCCCGGGACCTCGTAGCGGATGCGCAGCATCACGACCTCCCTGTTTTCGATCTTGGTCGAGTCTCACCGTAGAGGTCAGACCTCGACGATGACCTGGTCCAGGGACTTGCGGACCAGGTCCGGGACCTCGCAGTCGTCCGCCGGGTAGCCGACCGGGACGACCGCGAAGGCCTTCTCGTTCTCCGGGCGGTCCAGGACGTGGGAGAGGAAGCGCATCGGGCTCGGCGTGTGGACCAGGGCCGCCAGGCCGGACAGGTGGAGCGCGGACAGGAGCATGCCGACCGCGATGCCGACCGACTCGTCGACGTAGTAGTGCTTGCGCTTCGTGCCGTCCGGGCCGAGCCAGTAGCGCTGCTGGAAGACCACGATCAGGGCCGGGGCATCCGTGAGGTGGGTCTTCACGGCGTCCGTGCCGAGGGGGCGCAGGGCCGCGAGCCACTCGTCGCCGAGGCGGCCGTCGTAGGAGAGCGCCTCCTCCTGCTCGGCGGCGGCGCGGATCTGCTGCCGCACCGCCGGGTCCTTGACGAGGACGAACATCCAGGGCTGCTGGTGCGCCCCTGAGGGGGCGGTCGCGGCGCACGCGATGGCGTCCCGGACCACCTGCTCGGGCACGGGGTCGGGGGAGAAGCGGCGCACGGTCCGCCGTTCGTCCATCCGGACACGCAACTCGGCGGCGCGGGCCAGGGATTCCCGGCTCGGCATCCGCGCGGGCCGGTAGGCGGCGGGGCGGTACGGCTCGCCGTGGGTGGGCGTCCACTGCTGGGTATCGGGCGACATGGGGCGAGTGTGCCGGGAGGCTCCCGGGGACGGCCAGGAACGTACAGGCCGATTGGTGGCGGGGGGACACTGGTTCCATGACCGATACACGGACACGCCTCGCACACACCTCGCAGCTGGACCCCGGGGCGCTGGAGGAGATCCGGGCCCTGCTCGACGGCGCGTTCGAGGGCGACTTCTCCGACGAGGACTTCGAGCACGGGCTCGGCGGGATGCACGCCCTGGTGCACGAGGGCGGGGAGCTCGTCGCGCACGGGAGCGTGGTGCAGCGGCGGGTCGTGCACGCGGGACGGGCCCTGCGGACCGGATACGCGGAGGGCGTGGCCGTACGGGCCGACCGGCGCCGGCGCGGGATCGGGAGCGCCGTCATGGCCGGGCTGGAGGCGGTCATCGGGCGGGCCTACGTGCTCGGCGCGCTGTCGGCGTCGCAGGACGGGGCCGGGCTGTACCGCGGCCGCGGCTGGCAGGTGTGGGGCGGGCAGATCGGAGTCCTCGGGCCACGGGGGCCCGAGCGGCTCCCCAAGGAGGAGGGCAGCACCTACCTGTGGGTGCCGCCCGGCGGGGTCCTTCCGGACCCCGCCGGGCGACTGGACTTCGACTGGCGCAACGGGGATGTGCTGTAGCCCCCGTCAGCCGGAGATGCTGGCCGCGCCCGACTCGATGTGGCCCGTGTAGCGGCGCGACCAGGTGCCGTCGGAGTCGGCCAGGACCGTGAAGTCGTACCAGCCGTTGCTGTAGGCCACGGCGTTGAAGTAGTCCTCGCGCGAGGAGTTCGCCGGGACCGTGTAGGTCCACGGGCCGTCCGTGCGGTAGGCGTTCGAGCGGATCGTGAAGGTGACGGGCGCGGCCGACGTGTTCGTCATCTTGAAGTAGACGGCGGTCTTGCCCGTGCCCGGCTCCACCGCGAAACGGGCCGCCACCTCGATCGCCTTGCCCGCCTTCGACGCGTCGCCGATGAAGCGGCGCAGGAAGCGGTTCGGCCCGTGCATCGAGATGTCGTACTTGCCCGAGCCGTAGCCGAGGCCGATGTTGAAGTAGTCGCTGCCGGTGCCGCCCGCGTCCACCGTGTACTGCCAGGCCGCCGTGTCCCGGTGCTGGTGCGGGTGGATCGAGAAGTGCGCCGCCTGCTTCGCCTCCGCGCCCTGGTTCGTCATCGAGAACCAGGCCAGGATCTTGCCGGCCGCGCCGAACTCGAAGCGGTCCAGGTGGCCGTTGACCTGGTACGGCAGGGCGCGCGCCGGGCGGGTGCCGGACTCCTGCGCCGGGAGGGCGTTGTCCTGCGGCGCCGGGTTGGGCAGCGGGCCGCAGGTCGACTGGCCGATCACCTTGGCCGTGGACGGGAGGCCCGCGGGCACCCCGTAGACCGGGTGCGCGAAGTCGAAGACGCCGGTCAGGTCGCCGGTCACCTTGCGGCGCCACGCGCTGATGTTCGGACAGCTGGCGGGGGTGCCGAGGGCGGCCGTCCACGTCTCCATGAACCGCAGCACCGAGGTGTGGTCGAAGACCTCGGAGCTCACCCAGCCGCCGCGCGTCCACGGGGACATGACGATCATCGGTACCCGGAAGCCGAGGCCGATCGGGGTGCCGTCGATGTACTCGCCCGGCGTGCCGGGCGGGGCGACCGGCGGCGGCACGTGGTCGAAGAAGCCGTCGTTCTCGTCGTAGTTGAGGAAGAGGACGGTGGAGTCGAAGACCTCGGGGTTGGCGGCGAGTGCCCGGTAGACGAGGTCCACGAAGTGCGCGCCGTCGCCCGGCGGGGCGTACGGGTGCTCCGAGAAGGCCTCGCTCGCCACGACCCAGGAGACCTGGGGGAGGGTGCCCGCGACGACGTCCGCGCGGATGGCGGCCGCGATGTCGTCCGGGGTGGAGCCGGTGACCTTCGGGACCGAGCCCATGCCCCGGTCCCACAACGGGTTGCCGGGGGCCGCGTCCGTGAACTTCTTGAAGTAGGCCAGACCGTTGTCGCCGTAGTTGTCCTGGGCGTTCTGGTAGACCTTCCAGCTCATGCCGGCGCGCTGGAGGGCCTCCGCGTACGTCTCCCAGGTCAGCCCGGACTCGTCGCCGCCGTCCTTGCTGGACGCGTCGACCTTGCCGCTCCACAGGAAGGTGCGGTTCGGGCCGGTGGCGCTGAGCGTGGAGCAGAAGTACGCGTCGCAGATCGTGTAGTTGTCGGCGAGCCCGTAGTGGAAGGGTATGTCCCCGCGGTCCAGGTAGCCGAGGGTGCGGGTGTTGCCGACCCCCAACACCCAGTTGTCCATCCGGCCCTTGTTCCAGGCCGCGTGCTGCGAGGTCCAGCTGTGCGGGAGGTCGCCGTTGCACTGGGCCAGGGTCTCGCCGTCGACCCCGCCCGCCGGCGGGGTCGCGGAGAGCTTCCACGGGTACTGGCGGCCGCCCCAGTTGGGCTGGTTGAACATGCCCCAGCCGCCGGGGATGTTGCCGGCGGCGCGGTCGCCGTACCCGCGGACACCCTTCAGCTTTCCGAAGTAGTGGTCGAAACTGCGGTTCTCCTGCATCAGGATCACCACGTGTTTCACATCGGTGATCGTGCCGGTCGCGGCGGCCGCGGCCGCCGTCGTCGGCGTGACCGCGGGCAGGGCCGCCCCCGCCACGAGCCCGGCGCCGATTCCCACGAACCCTCTGCGGCTGATCGGTGTCACTGGCCCCTCGCCTCCAACTCGCGTGCCCCGCTGGCACATTGACCGCAAGGGTGACGGGAGCGGCGCCAAAGGTCTACATCCGTGCGGTAAGAAGTCGGTGAACATCCGGGTGGCTGGAATCACCCGTCGATCCGGACGAGCATCTTGCCCAGATTGTCGCCCCGGAGCATGCCCAGGAAGGCATCCACAGTGTGGTCGAATCCCTGCACAACGGTGGTATCCGTACCGATCCGGCCGCTGCGCAGATGAGGGACGACGAAGTCCTCCAGCTCGTCCTGAAGATTGGTGTGATTGCGAACCAATACCCCTTCCAGACGCAGCGACTTGTGAACGACCTCGAAGAGGTTGCGGGGCGCGGCGGGGGACCGGTCGCCGTTGTACATCGAGATGGCCCCCACCCAGGCGATCCGCCCGTACTCGCGCAGCACGTCGATCGCGCCCTCCAGGTGGTCGCCGCCCACGTTGTCCACGTAGACGTCGATGCCTCCTGCGGATACCGCCGCGGCCGCCTCCGAGAGCTGCTCGCCGACCGGGCCGTCGTGGTAGTCGAAGGCGGCGTCGAAGCCGAGGTTCTCCGTCAGGTGGCGGACCTTGGCCGCCGACCCCGCGCTGCCGATGATCCGGCGGGCGCCGAGCAGCCGGGCGATGTGGCCGGTCGCCACGCCCACCCCGCCCGCGGCGGCGGACACGAACAGGTCCTCGCCCTCCCGCAGCGCCGCGGTCCGGGTCAGGGCGGCGTACGCGGTGAGGCCGGTGCCGCCGAGGATGGAGAGGTAGGCCTCCAGCGGGACGCCCTGGTGGCCGCGCAGCTTGCGCGTTCCGGCCACCCCGAGGGTGACGAGGGAGTGCGTGCGCCAGCCCTCGCGGTGGAAGACGAGGTCGCCCTCCGCCAGTCCCGGGTCGCGCGAGGCGACCACGCGGCCCACCGAGCGGCCTTCCAGCGGGGTGCCGAGCTCGAAGCCTCCCTCGCCGCCGTCCATCAGCCCGCGGTGGTACGGGTCCACCGAGAGCAGCAGGTTCTCCACCAGGGCGGTGCCGGGCCCCGGCTCCGGGACCGGGTACGCGACGTAGGTGAAGTCGGTGGCGGCGGGGAAGCCGGCGGGGCGGGCGATCTGGTGCACGGCGTGAGCGGTGTTCGTGGTCATGGCCCAGACGCTAGGAAGGAATCACCGGGCCGGGCAGGGGGTTGCGCTCATGGAAGCCGCACAGCCATGAATGTCGCTCATAGAACGAGGTGGGGGCCCCGGTGTCCGAACTCCTCCCGCAGGAACTGCGGATCCTGGTCGCCGTCGCCGAGTCCGGTGGCTTCTCCGCCGCGGCCGCCGCGCTCGGCCTCACCCAGTCGGCCGTCTCGCACTCCGTGCGCGGCAGCGAGGCGAAGATCGGCGCGGTCCTCTTCGAGCGCGGCCGGACCGGGGCCGCGCCCACGCCGGCGGGGGAGCGGGCCGTCGGCCACGCGCGCAGGATCCTTCGGCTGTACGAGGTCATGGGCGCGGAGGCGCGCGGCGCGGGCCGGGGAGCGCCGCGCCGGGATACGGTCGAGGGTGTGCTCCGGATCGCCGCGTTCCGCAGCGCGGCCCTGCACCTGCTGCCGCCCGCCCTGGACCGGCTCACCGCCCGGCACCCCGGCATCCTCCCCGAGGTCCGGGTGGTCCGCGAGATCGGCGCCGGCGCGGCCGGGGAGGTGGCGGCCGGCCGCGCCGACCTAGGTATCGCCACCCTGGGCGTGGCGCAGGGCATGCCTCCCGGCCTGCTGAGCGGAGTCCTCGTGGAGGAGGCGTACTCGCTGGTGCATCCGGCCGGGCATCCCGATCCGAAGGCGCTGCCGCTCATGGACTGGGACGAGAACTGCGGCTCCTACACGCGCACCTGGTGGCTGGCGCAGGACTGGATCCCGCGGGCGACCGTGAAGGCGGAGGACGACGCGATGGTGCTGACCATGGTCGGCCGCGGGCTCGGCATGGCGATCATGCCCGAGCTGTCCCTCCGCGAGGCGACCGAGGCCGTCGACATCACTGGACTGGGTCCCCGGGGGCCGGTGAGACGCGTGGGATACGTCACCACACCGGAATCCGCTTCATCGCTCGCCGTAAGGGCTCTGATCAGGGAACTTCGTTCCGAGAGCAGCTGAAAACGGATCCATGCGGGCCGCCTCCCGGGCGGTTCCGCGTCTCAGATAGTAGGAAGTCCGAGTAATTGCGGAGACATACAGCGGGACCTGCCCTAGCTTTGTAGAAGCCGAACGTCTCGCCGATCAGGCGAATGGCGGTCGAGAGCGCGCGCCCCGGGCAGGCAACCCCTGCCGCGCACCGCTCCCCGCCTCTTCCGGCGCCTTGAAGGAACCCCTCATCCGTGGCTTCGCCACGCCGTGATCTCAAGGAGTCGATCCACATGACCCCCACCACCGCTGCCGTCCGCCGCGTCCGCCACTCCTCCACCGCCGACGCCGACCGCAAGAACGCCGCCGCAGCCCTCCAGAGGGCTCTCGACCGCCGTGACAACGGCGGCTCGACCGGCCGCTGACCACCGTCCGCCCCGGACATGTTGCGTCCCCGTTGGTCCGAATGCTGGACGTAATATGTCTGAGGGCTGGGACACGGAGTACGGTTTCGCCATGTCGACCAGCATCAATCTCGCAGTGATCCCCGGTGATGGCATCGGCCAGGAAGTCGTGGCTCAGGGACTCAAGGTCCTTACCGCGGTCCTGCCCCAGGATGTGAAGCTGGAGACCAAGCAATACGACCTCGGTGCCCAGCGCTGGCACCGCACCGGTGAGACCCTCCCGGACGCGGAGCTCGAAGCGCTGAAGCACCACGACGCGATCCTGCTGGGCGCCATCGGCGACCCGTCGGTCCCGTCGGGCGTCCTGGAGCGCGGGCTGCTGCTCAAGCTCCGCTTCGCCTTCGACCACTTCATCAACCTGCGCCCGTCGAAGCTCTTCCCCAACACGGCCACCCCGCTGGCCGGCCGTCCGGAGATCGACTTCGTCGTGGTCCGCGAGGGCACCGAAGGCCCGTACACAGGCAACGGCGGCTCGCTGCGCACCGGCACCCCGGCCGAGGTGGCCACCGAGGTCAGCCTCAACACCGCGTACGGCGTGGAGCGCGTGGTCCGTGACGCCTACGAGCGGGCCAACGCCCGGCCCCGCAAGAAGCTGACGCTGGTCCACAAGAACAACGTCCTCGTGTACGCCGGTCACCTGTGGAAGAACATCTTCGACAAGGTCGGCCAGGAGTACCCCGGGGTCAGCACCGACTACCTGCACGTCGACGCCGCGACGATCTTCTTCGTCACCCAGCCCGAGCGCTTCGACGTCATCGTCACGGACAACCTCTTCGGTGACATCCTCACCGACCTGGCCGCCGCCGTGACCGGCGGAATCGGCCTGGCCGCCTCCGGGAACATCAACCCGACCGGCGCCTTCCCGTCCATGTTCGAGCCCGTCCACGGCTCGGCCCCGGACATCGCCGGCACCGGCAAGGCCGACCCGACCGCGACGATCCTCTCGGTCGCCCTCCTGCTGCGCCACCTCGGCTACGAGGCCGAGGCCGGCCGCATCGAGGACGCGGTCTCCGCCGACCTCGCGGAGCGGGACGGCACCTTCCGCTCCACCGACGCCATCGGCGACGCCCTCGCCGCGCGCGTAGCCGGCTGACCCGGCAGCGCACCTCAGGAAGCCGTCGGGTCGGATAGGGGACCCGGCGGCTTTCCCTGTGCGGCCCCGGGTGCCACCATCTCCCCTGGGCCGCAACCCCCCGCTTCTCCGAAGACCCCGTGCGCGCGATAATCGAACGCGAGGCCGCGGAATGCGGGGAAGCTCGGACGTCCTAGTACGCCGTGAGCGCGGTCCGCCATACACAACTGGTGAAGGACAAGCACTCATGACGACGCCCACGATCGAGCTCAAGCCCTCCTCGAACCCGCTGTCCGACGCGGAGCGCGAGGCGATCCTGGCCAGCCCCGGCTTCGGCCGCCACTTCACCGACCACATGGTGACGATCAAGTGGACCGAGGGTCGCGGCTGGCACGATGCCGAGCTGGTCCCGTACGCGCCCCTGGCGATCGACCCGGCGAACATGACGCTGCACTACGCGCAGACGATCTTCGAGGGTCTCAAGGCCTACCGCCAGCCCGACGGCACCGTCGCCACCTTCCGGCCCGAGGCGAACGCCGAGCGCTTCCAGGCCTCCGCCCGCCGCATGGCGATGCCGGAGCTGCCGGTGGACCTGTTCATCGACGCCTGCGACGCGCTCGTCACGCAGGACCGCGCCTGGGTCCCGGACTCCGGCGAAGCCTCCCTGTACCTGCGGCCGTTCATGTTCGCCTCCGAGGTCGGCCTGGGCGTCCGCCCGGCCAACGAGTTCCTCTTCATCGTCATCGCCTCGCCCGCCGGCGCGTACTTCCCCGGTGGCGTCAAGCCCGTCTCCGTCTGGCTCTCCGAGGAGTACGTCCGCGCCGTCAAGGGCGGCACCGGCGCCGCCAAGACCGGCGGCAACTACGCGGCCTCCCTCGTCGCCCAGGCCCAGGCCGCCTCGCACGGCTGCGACCAGGTGGTCTGGCTCGACGCCGTCGAGCACCGCTGGATCGAGGAGATGGGCGGGATGAACCTGTACTTCGTGTACGGCGACCGCATCGTCACCCCGGAGCTCACCGGCTCGCTGCTGCCCGGCATCACCCGCGACTCCCTCCTCACCATCGCCCGCGACCTCGGCTACACCGCCGAGGAGGGCCGCCTGACCACCGAGGACTGGGAGCGCGACAACGCGAACGGCACCCTCACCGAGGTGTTCGCCTGTGGCACCGCCGCCGTCATCACCCCGGTCGGCTCCGTCAAGTCCGAGCGCGCCAACTGGACCCAGGGTGACGGCCAGCCGGGCCAGGTCACCATGCGCCTGCGCAAGGCCCTGCTGGAACTCCAGACCGGCCACGCGGCCGACTCCCACGGCTGGATGCACCCGCTGGGCTGACCGAGCCCGCGCCCCGTACGTACGAAGGCCCGCGCCCCCGGAGAGGGGGGCGCGGGCCTTCGTGCGTACGGGGCGGCTCAGGCGGCCGCGGCCGCGGGCTCCGGCTCCTCGGCGGGGACCGCCGCCGGCGCGGTGCGGGCGGTCAGGGCCGTGTAGACCAGCCCGCCGGTCAGGCCGGAGAGGACGAATGAGCAGTCCACGCCGCCGGTCAGGGCGAGCAGCGGGCCCTCGTAGAAGGGGGTGGTCACGGCGAGCAGGCCGGCACCCGCGCCGATGGCCCAGGAAGCGGTGGCGGCCACGTTCCAGCCGCCGCGGTACCAGTAGGCCCCGCCGACCGAGCGGCGGTTGAAGACCTGCAGGGCGTCGGCGTCGTACTGCCCGCGGCAGCGCACGTAGCCGATCAGGGTGATCACGGCCCACGGGGTGCCGATCGCGGTCAGCAGCAGGACGAAGGAGGTCATCGCCGACTGCACGTCCCACTCGAAGGAGCCGACGAACACGAAGGCGGTGGCGACGGCCGCGGCGATCACGGTGGCCGTGGTGCGGGTGGCCCTGGGGACGATCGCGTCGAGGTCGAGGCCCATGGAGTAGAGCATCAGGCCGGCGTTGCCCACCGAGCCGGCCGCGGCGGCCGCGAGCAGCGGCACCAGGTACCAGAACGGGGCGGCGTCGACGAGCGGCCCGGCGTACTCGGCGCCGGCCTTGGCGGCGAGCGCGGTGTAGGTGCCGAAGAGCTGCGGAATCAGCAGACCGGCCAGCAGGCCGAGGCCGGTGGCCCAGAACACCTTGCGCGAGCTGTGCCTGCGCGGGGAGATGTAGCGCGTGTAGTCACCCAGGAGGGTGATGAAGGCGACGGGGCCGCTGAGCCCGGCGGCGACGGCGGCGAGCAGCCAGGTCGGCCAGAAGGAGCCGAGCAGGTACGGGGTGTCCGGCGGCGCGGCGGTGGTGAAGTCCGGCGCGTAGGCGAAGAGGCCGACACCCAGCAGGACCACCATGCCGATGGACAGGATCTTGCTCATGCGCAGCAGCAGCCGGTAGCCGAAGACGGCCCCGACGACGGTGCACGCGGCGAGTGCTCCGTACATCACGGCCCGCCATACGCCGGTGTCCGGCAGCCCGGTGAGCCGGGACAGGACCCCGACCATCACGTCGCCGCCGATCCACAGGGTCAGCGCGGTGTAGCCGAGGGAGAGCAGCAGGCCGACCACCGAGCCGACGAGGCGGCCGCGGACGCCGAACTGCGCGCCGCTGGAGGTGGAGAGGTTGGTGGCGGTCCGCAGGGAGACCAGCGCCAGCGGCGCGGTGACGGCGATGCCGACGATCGTGCCGGTCACGATGGCGGTGACCGAGGGCCACAGGCCCAGTCCGAAGGACGGGGGAAGCCA
The DNA here is from genome assembly GCF_036203305.1 of Streptomyces sp. NBC_00190. Lineage (GTDB taxonomy): Bacteria > Actinomycetota > Actinomycetes > Streptomycetales > Streptomycetaceae > Streptomyces. The sequence goes on from NZ_CP108131.1 coordinate 5,558,689, forward strand.
GCCGAACACGATCACGCCGAGGCAGAGGTTGGAGCCGAGCAGGATCGAGATCAGGTCACGAGGACCGCTCGTCCGCTCCTCCTCGGGGATGGTGTCGACTCCGCGCTGTTCGATGGGCATAAGGGGACTCCCTTGGCAGGGCGGGGGTGGGTTGCGCAATGTTTGAGCGACACTCAATGTGGCCTAAGCCCTGGTGCCAGGTCAATGATTCCTTGCGAACGAATGAAGAGTTAGAGTGATGCTCTAACCCATCGACTCAAGAGGTGGTGGATCGGCGTGCGGCTGACCCCTACGGAGCGCGACCGGCTGCTGCTCCGCAGCGCTGCGGAACTGGCCAGGGCCCGACGGGCCCGGGGCCTGAAGCTCAACGTCCCGGAGGCCACCGCTTTGATCGCGGACACGGTCTGCGAGGCCGCGCGCGACGGCAAGCGGCTCGCGGAGGCCATCGAGGAGGCCCGCGGCGTGCTGGGCCCCGACGACGTCCTGCCCGGCGTGGCCGACGTGGTCACCGAGGTGCACGTGGAGGCCGTCTTCGACGACGGCTCCCGGCTCGCGGTGGTCTCGTCCCCCGTACGGGGCGCCGTACCGCTCGGCCACGACGCCCCCGGAGCGGTGGTCCCCGGGCCGGGCGTCCCCCAGCCGGAGCCGGTGTTGCACCTGCGTGTGCGCAACACCGCCGCCGTACCGGTGAGCGTCACCTCCCACTTCCACTTCTTCGAGGCCAACCCGCGCCTCGACTTCGACCGCGCCGCCGCCTACGGCATGCGGCTGTGCGTCCCGGCCGGCTCGTCCGTACGGTTCGACCCGCACGGCGAGGGCGAGGTCGGTCTGGTGCCGATCGGCGGCGACCGGATCGCCATCGGCTTCGCCGGCCTGGTGGACGGGCCGCTGGACGCGCCCGGCGCGAAGGACGAGGCCCTGCGCCGGGCCGCCGCCTGCGGCTACGTCGGCGTACGTGACACCACCGGTAGCGAAGGAGCACAGGCGTGAGCCGCCAGACCCCCCACAGCGATCACTGCGCGCCCGGCAGCCGGCACATCGACCCGCACGAGTACGCCTCCGTCTTCGGCCCCCGCGCGGGCGACCGGGTGCGGCTCGGCGACTCGGGGCTCACCGTGCGGGTGGAGTCCGACGCCCAGAAGCCCGGCGACGAGTTCCTGGCCGGCTTCGGCAAGACCGCCCGCGACGGCCTGCACCTGAAGGCCGCCGCCGTCCGCGAGACCTGCGACGTCGTCATCAGCAACGTGCTGGTCATCGACGCCGTCCTCGGCATCCGCAAGGTCTCCGTCGGCATCCGCGAGGGCCGCATCCACGCGATCGGCCGGGCCGGCAACCCGGACACCCTCGACGGGGTCGACGTCATCGTCGGCACGGGCACGAGCATCGTCTCCGGCGAGGGCCTGATCGCCACCGCCGGCGCCGTCGACACCCACGTGCACCTGCTCTCCCCGCGCGTCATGGAGGCCTCGCTCGCCGCGGGCGTCACCACGATCATCGGCCAGGAGTTCGGCCCGGTGTGGGGCGTCGGCGTCAACTCCCCCTGGGCCCTGCGCCACGCCTTCAACGCCTTCGACGCCTGGCCCGTCAACATCGGCTTCCTCGCCCGCGGTTCGTCCTCGGACGCGGCCCCGCTGGTCGAGGCCCTGGCCGAGGGCGGCGCGTCCGGCTTCAAGGTCCACGAGGACATGGGCGCGCACACCCGGGCCCTGGACACCGCCCTGCGGGTGGCCGAGGAGCACGACGTGCAGGTCGCCCTGCACAGCGACGGCCTCAACGAATGCCTCTCCGTCGAGGACACCCTGCGGGTGCTGGACGGCCGCACCATCCACGCCTTCCACATCGAGGGCTGCGGCGGCGGCCACGTCCCGAACGTCCTGAAGATGGCGGGCGTGCCGAACGTCATCGGCTCCTCCACCAACCCCACCCTGCCCTTCGGCCGGGACGCGGTCGCCGAGCACTACGGCATGATCGTCTCCGTCCACGACCTCAAGCCGGACCTTCCCGGCGACGCCGCCATGGCCCGCGACCGGATCCGCGCGGGCACCATGGGCGCGGAGGACGTGCTGCACGACCTGGGCGCGATCGGCATCACCTCCTCCGACGCCCAGGGCATGGGCCGCGCCGGCGAGACCATCCGCCGCACCTTCGCCATGGCCGCCAAGATGAAGGGCGAGCTGGGTCCGCTGGCCGGCGACGGCGAGGGCGACGACAATGCCCGCGTCCTGCGCTACATGGCCAAGCTGACCATCAACCCGGCCATCGCCCACGGCCTGGCCCATGAGATCGGCTCCATCGAGGTCGGCAAGCTCGCCGACATCGTCCTGTGGCGCCCGCAGTTCTTCGGCGCCAAGCCGCAGCTGGTCCTCAAGTCCGGCTTCCCGGCGTACGGGGTCACCGGCGACCCCAACGCCGCCACCGACACCTGTGAACCGCTGGTCCTCGGACCGCAGTTCGGCTCGTACGGGGCCGCCGCGGCCGACATCTCCGTCGCCTTCGTCTCCGCCGCGGCGGCCGCGCTCGGCTCCGACGAGATGCCGACCCGCCGACGCCGGGTGGCCGTCCGCGGCACCCGGGGCATCGGTCCGAAGGACCTGCTCCTCAACTCCCGGGTGGGCGCGGTCGATGTGGACGCGCGCAGCGGCCTGGTCTCCCTCGACGGGGAACCGCTGCGCTCCGAAGCCGCCGAGTCGGTCTCCCTCAACCGCCTGTACTTCCTGTAGGACAGCAGAGCCCCTAAGGACCCCCTGCCATGACCAAGCCCGCCGACCACGGATTCCGGATGCCCGCCGAGTGGATGCCCCACGAGCGCACCTGGATGGCCTGGCCCAGCCCCAACCCCACCTTCACCAACGAGCAGGAGCTCGCCGAGGCCCGCGAGGCCTGGGGCGCCGTGGCCCGCGCGGTCCGCTCGTACGAGCCCGTGACCCTGGTCGTCTCGCCCGGTGACGCCGAGAGCGCCCGCGGACACGTCGGCGACGACGTGCAGATCGTCGAGCGCGAGCTCGACGACGCCTGGATGCGCGACATCGGCCCGACCTTCGTCACCAACGACGCCGGTGAGCTGGCCGCGGTCGACTGGACCTTCAACGGCTGGGGCGCCCAGGAGTGGGCCCGCTGGGACCACGACTCGAAGATCGCCCGGGCCGTCTCCGACCTGGCCGGCACCCGTACCTACAGCACCGCACTCGTCAACGAGGGCGGCGCGATCCACGTCGACGGCGAGGGCACCGTGCTCCTCACCGACACCGTGCAGCTCGGCGAGGGCCGCAACCCCGGCTGGACCCGCCAGCAGGTGGAGGCCGAGATCCACGCCCACCTGGGCACCGCGAAGGCGATCTGGCTCCCGTACGGCCTGGCCGGCGACTACGGCACCTACGGCACCCAGGGCCACGTGGACATCGTCGCCGCCTTCGCCCGCCCCGGCGTGGTCATGGTGCACACGCAGCCCGACCCGGCCCACCCGGACCACGAGCGCTGCAAGACCATCGCCGCCATCCTGCGGGCGTCCACCGACGCCCGGGGCCGGCAGCTGGAGGTCGTGGAGGTCCCGGCGCCGACCGTGCTGGAGGAGGGCGGGGAGTGGGTGGACTACTCGTACATCAACCACTACCTGTGCAACGGCGGTGTCGTGCTGTGCTCCTTCGACGACCCGCGCGACGAGGAGGCCGCCGAGATCTTCCGCGGACTGTTCCCGGAGCGGACCGTGACACTCGTTGACGCACGTACGATTTTCGCCGGGGGTGGCGGAATCCACTGCATCACCCAGCAGCAGCCGAAGGTCTGACCGACAAGACCGGCGGCGGACGGACGGACGAGGAGTGGGCCCATGGTGGCGGGTGGAGTACCGGTACGGGCGGCGCGCAAGAACGCGCCCCCGCGCGAGGACGTACTCGTCGCCGCCATGGCCACGATCGCCGAGCGGGGCCTGGAAGGCCTGACCATGGCAGGTCTGGGCCGTGAGGTCGGCATGAGCAGCGGCCACCTCCTCTACTACTTCCGCAGCAAGGACGAGCTCCTGCTGCAGACCTTGGAGTGGAGCGAGGCGGAACTGGGCACCGAGCGGCGGGCCCTGCTGTCCCGGCGCGGCCCGGTGGCCGAGCGGCTGCGGGCGTACGTCGACCTGTACGTGCCCACGCAGGCCCGCGACCCGCACTGGACGCTGTGGCTGGAGGTCTGGAACCGCTCCCAGAACGCCGGCCCGCAGGAGCGCGACCGCCAGGCGGCCATCGAGGGCGCCTGGCACCGCGACCTGGTGGCGCTGCTCGCGGAGGGCATCTCGCGCGGTGAGTTCCGCCCGGTGGACCCCGACCGGGTGGCGGCCCGCATCCGGGCCCTGCTGGACGGGTTCAGCATCCAACTGGCGGTCGGTCTGCCGACGGTGAACCGCGAGGAGATCCTGGACCACGTCCGGGAGTTCCTCGACGAGACCCTCACCCCCCGGCCGTAGCCCCGGCGATGGCGCCGTACGCGGCCGGGGGACCGGCACCATCCGGCGGGCGGGCGGGCCGTGCCCGCATGCTGAGATCCGTGTCCACGCGCTGCGGGCGTTGTGGCACACTGCGAGCGTGCCTGCTCAGCTCATGATTATCGCCAGCAGCGCGCCGGTCCCCAGTGGCCGCTGAACCGTGGAAGAACTTCGCGGAAGCGGCCACCGTGCCTCAGACCCGCGCGCAGACCTCTCGCTACCCGCGAGAGGTTTTTTCGTTTCCCGGCCCATCCCAGCCGGGACCGGCCTGCGCGCGATGATGGGGGCAGTGACGGCGGCCTGCCCCTTTGGCGGGCATCCGGAACCACTCATCCGACAGGAGTCAGATCAGCATGACGACGACACCAGAGGCGGCAACTGCGCTGTCCGGGGGCCTGGACGACAGCTTCCACGTCTTCGACACCACCCTGCGCGACGGCGCCCAGCGCGAGGGCATCAACCTCACGGTCGCCGACAAGCTGACGATCGCCCGTCACCTCGACGAGTTCGGAGTGGGCTTCATCGAGGGCGGCTGGCCCGGCGCCAACCCCCGTGACACCGAGTTCTTCGCCCGCGCCCGCGCCGAGATCGACTTCAAGAACGCCCAGCTGGTCGCCTTCGGCGCGACCCGGCGCGCAGGCGGCTCCGCCGCCGAGGACCCGCAGGTGCGGGCCCTGCTGGAGTCCGGCGCCCCGGTCGTCACGCTCGTCGCCAAGTCCCACGACCGTCACGTCGAACTCGCCCTGCGCACCACCCTGGACGAGAACCTGGAGATGGTCCGGGACACCGTTTCCTACCTGGTCGGCCAGGGCCGCCGGGTGTTCGTCGACTGCGAGCACTTCTTCGACGGCTACCGGGCCAACGCCGAGTACGCGAAGTCCGTCGTACGCGCCGCCCACGAGGCCGGCGCCGACGTCGTCATCCTCTGCGACACCAACGGCGGCATGCTGCCCGCCCAGGTGACGGCGACCGTCGCGACCGTCCTCGCCGACACCGGCGCCCGCCTGGGCATCCACGCCCAGGACGACACCGGCTGCGCCGTCGCCAACACCCTGGCCGCGGTGGACGCGGGCGCCACCCACGTGCAGTGCACCGCCAACGGCTACGGCGAGCGCGTCGGCAACGCCAACCTCTTCCCCGTCGTCGCCGCCCTGGAGATCAAGTACGGCCGCACGGTGCTTCCCGAGGGCGCGCTCGCCGAGATGACCCGGATCTCGCACGCCATCGCCGAGGTCGTCAACCTCACGCCCTCCACGCACCAGCCGTACGTGGGTGTGTCCGCCTTCGCCCACAAGGCGGGCCTGCACGCCTCGGCCATCAAGGTCGACCCGGACCTCTACCAGCACATCGACCCCGAGCGGGTCGGCAACACCATGCGGATGCTGGTCTCCGACATGGCCGGCCGCGCCTCCATCGAGCTCAAGGGCAAGGAGCTCGGCGTCGAGCTGAACGGGGACCGCGCGCTGATCTCCCGGGTCGTGGAGCGGGTCAAGGAGCGGGAGCTCCAGGGCTACACGTACGAGGCGGCCGATGCCTCCTTCGAGCTGCTGCTGCGCGCGGAGGCCGAGGGCCGGGCCCGCAAGTACTTCCGCATCGAGTCCTGGCGGGCGATCGTCGAGGACCGCCCGGACGGCACCCATGCCAACGAGGCCACGGTCAAACTGTGGGCCAAGGGCGAGCGGATCGTCGCGACGGCGGAGGGCAACGGCCCGGTCAACGCACTGGACCGGGCGCTGCGGGTCGCGCTGGAGCGGTTCTACCCGCAGCTCGCCAAGTTCGAGCTGGTCGACTACAAGGTCCGCATCCTGGAGGGCAAGCACGGCACGGAGTCCACGACCCGCGTGCTGATCGCCACGACCGACGGCGTCCGCGAGTGGTCCACGGTCGGCGTGGCCCCGAACGTGATCGCCGCGTCATGGCAGGCCCTGGAGGACGCCTTCACGTACGGCCTCCTGCGCGCGGGCGTCGAACCGGCCGAGTAGTCCGCCACGCCTCGCCGGGCCTCGGCCCGGCGAGGTCCTCGGCGGCGGGCCGGACGGGCTTATGTCCAGCTCACACAGGAAAGTGCCGGTTCCGGTAGCGTCGTGAGCATGAGGACCTGGCTGATATCCGTACGCGTTGGATCGCTGCTGTCCGGTCTGCTGCTGGCCCTGTCGGCGAGCGCCCTCGTGGCCGCGCCGCAGGCATCGGCGGCCACCGGAGTCGCCGCCGTGGGGGAGGCCCTCAAGGAGGGCCCGGTCTACGTCGATCCCCGGGCCGAGGCGCAGCTGCCGGCTCCGGCGGCGCAGGCGCTCGCGCAGAAGATCAAGGACGCCGGGAAGCCGGTCTTCGTCGCCGTGCTCCCGGCCACCGCCGAGTTCCCGCCGGGCAAGGTGCTCAGCGCCGTCCGCGCCGAGACCGGCATCACCGGGCTCTACGCGATCCGGCTGGGCGACGGCTTCAACGCGGGCGCCGACAAGGCGGTCATGCCGTCCAACGCCGTGCGCAACCTCACCGAGGCCGTGAAGACGGGCACCCCGGTGGACGCGAGCACCCAGCTCAACAACTTCGTGGACCAGGCCCTGAGCCAGGCCAAGGGCAGCGCCCCGGCCTCCTGGGGCGGCGCCGCCGATGACGGCGGAGCCCCGGTCGGCGGCCTGATCACCCTCGGCGTGGTGGCCGCGGTCGGCGGCGGCGGCGCGTACGCGCTGGTCCGCCGCAACCGGAAGAAGAAGGAAGAGGCCCGTCGCGAGGCCATCGAGCGGCTCAGCGTGGTCGTCGACGAGGACATCACGGCCTTCGGCGAGGAACTCGACCGCCTCGACTTCCACCCCGGTGAGCCCGGCGCCGACGACGCCATGCGGGCGGACTACGAGCAGGGGCTCGACTCGTACGAGCGGGCCAAGCAGATCATGGCCTCCGTGCAGCGGCCCGATGAGGTCCAGGGCGTGACCCAGGCGCTGGAGGACGGCCGTTTCGCCCTGGCCCGCCTGGACGCGCGCCGTCAGGGGCGGCCGGTACCCGAGCGCCGTTCGCCCTGCTTCTTCGACCCGCGGCACGGGCCGAGCACCGAGGACGCCTCCTGGGCTCCGGCCGGCGGGGCCGCCCGTACCGTGCCGGTCTGCACGGCGGACGCCGTCCGGCTGCGCGACGGCCTGGATCCCGCGGTCCGCACGGTGGACACCGACTACGGTCGGCGCCCGTACTACGACGCGGGCCCGGCGTACGGCCCCTGGGCCGGCGGGTACTTCGGCGGCGGCATCCTGCCCGGCCTGCTCGTGGGCACGATGCTCGGTTCGATGATGTCCAGCCCCGCCTACGCCTCGGACTTCGGCGGCGGGGACTTCGGCGGCGGCTTCGACGGCGGGGACGTCTCGGGGGCCGACTTCAACCCGTCCGACTTCGGCGGCGGGGACTGGGGCGGCGGTGGCGGCTTCGACGGAGGCGGCGGCTTCGACGGTGGGGGCGGTTTCTGACCGTCCCCGGGCGCCCGCCGGGTCAGGCCTGCTTGATGGCCGAGATGTCGAAGGTCAGCTTCACCTTGTCGCTGACCATCACTCCGCCGGCCTCCAGCGCCGCGTTCCAGGTCAGACCCCAGTCGGAGCGCAGGATCTCGGCGGAGCCCTCGAAGCCGACGCGCTCGTTGCCGTAGACGTCCGTGGCGGAGCCGGCGAACTCCAGGTCGATGGAGAGCGGCCGCGTGACGTCCTTGATCGTCAGCTCGCCGGTGATGCGGTACGTGTCGCCGCCGAGCTGGGCCGCCCCGGTGGAGCGGAACGTCATCAGCGGGAAGGCCTCGGCGTCGAAGAAGTCACCGCTGCGCAGGTGGGCGTCGCGGTCGGCGATCCCGGTGCTGACCGAGGCGATCGTGACGTCGATGGCGGCGGTGGAGCGGGACGGGTCGCTGCCGTCCAGGTGCAGCGTGCCCTCGTGCTCGGTGAAGCTGCCGCGGACGTTGGTCACCATCGCGTGGCGGACGGTGAAGCCGATGCTGCTGTGGCCGGCGTCGATGACGTAGTCGCCGGTGAGGGCGGCGAGAGCCGGGTCCACTTCGAGCGTGGCGACGGCGGCGGTGGTGTCCTGGTTGCGGCGGGTGAAGAGACCCATGGCTTCCTCCTCGGTAGTGATGTTCGTTGAACTTTCAACGAGAATGACGCTAGACCCATTCCGTTCAAATTTCAACTTCTAGGCGGGGTGTCAGGTCGATTTGTAGAGGAGCGACAAAGGACGATGCCCCCGTCTGGCGGACTACGCGCATCCCCGAACCGTTCTGTGCGGGCCGGACAGCTGATGACACCCGAGACTGTGTGGAATCAACGGAGGTTTTTGACCCCGCGCTTCGTAAGGTCGGTACATGACCGTTGTGGACCAGACCCCGAGCGAGCCGACGGACGCCCGAGGGCGCGTGGCCGAGCTGCACTCCCTGCGCGAGCAGGCGCGGCGCGGCCCCAGTGACCGCGCGACCGAGACCCAGCACGCCAAGGGCAAGCTGACCGCCCGCGAGCGCATCGCGCTGCTCCTCGACGAAGGCTCCTTCAAGGAGGTCGAGCAGCTCCGCCGCCACCGGGCGACGGGCTTCGGCCTGGAGGCCAAGAAGCCCTACACCGACGGTGTCATCACCGGCTGGGGCACGGTCGAGGGCCGCACGGTCTTCGTCTACGCGCACGACTTCCGCATCTTCGGCGGCGCCCTGGGCGAGGCCCACGCCACGAAGATCCACAAGATCATGGACATGGCCATCGCGGCCGGCGCTCCGCTGGTCTCCCTCAACGACGGCGCCGGCGCCCGTATCCAGGAGGGCGTCTCCGCCCTCGCCGGCTACGGCGGCATCTTCCAGCGCAACACCCGGGCCTCGGGCGTCATCCCGCAGATCTCGGTCATGCTGGGCCCGTGCGCGGGCGGCGCCGCGTACTCCCCGGCGCTGACGGACTTCGTGTTCATGGTCCGCGAGACCTCGCAGATGTTCATCACCGGCCCGGACGTGGTCCGCGCGGTGACCGGCGAGGAGATCACCCAGAACGGGCTCGGCGGCGCGGACGTGCACGCCGAGACCTCGGGCGTCGCGCACTTCGCGTACGACGACGAGGAGACCTGCATCTCCGAGGTCCGCTACCTCATCTCGATGCTGCCCTCCAACAACCGCGAGAACCCGCCCGTCCACGAGACGAGCGACCCGGCGGACCGCCGCTCCGAGGTCCTGCTGGACCTGGTGCCCGCCGACGGCAACCGCCCGTACGACATGCTCAAGGTCATCGAGGAGCTCGTCGACGAGGGCGACGTCCTGGAGATCCACGAGCGCTGGGCCCGCAACATCATCTGCGCCCTGGCCCGGATGGACGGACAGGTCGTCGGCATCGTCGCCAACCAGCCCGGCCACCTCGCCGGCGTCCTGGACATCGAGGCCTCCGAGAAGGCCGCGCGCTTCGTCCAGATGTGCGACGCCTTCAACATCCCGATCATCACGCTGCTGGACGTCCCCGGCTTCCTGCCGGGCGTCGACCAGGAGCACGGCGGCATCATCCGCCACGGCGCCAAGCTGCTGTACGCGTACTGCAACGCCACCGTCCCGCGGATCTCGCTGATCCTGCGCAAGGCCTACGGCGGCGCGTACATCGTCATGGACTCCCAGTCCATCGGCGCCGACATCACCTACGCCTGGCCCACCAACGAGATCGCCGTCATGGGCGCAGAGGGCGCGGCCAACGTCATCTTCCGCAAGCAGATCGCGGACGCCGAGGACCCCGAGGCCATGCGCGTGCGCATGGTCAAGGAGTACAAGGCCGAGCTGATGCACCCGTACTACGCGGCCGAGCGCGGCCTCGTCGACGACGTCATCGACCCCGCCGAGACCCGCGAGGTCCTCGTCAGCGCCCTCGCGATGCTCCGCAACAAGCACGCCGACCTGCCGTCCCGCAAGCACGGCAACCCGCCGCAGTAAGGAGACAAGCCACCGATGAGCACCGACATGATGCTGCGCGTCGAGAAGGGCAACGCCGAGCCCGAGGAGCTGGCCGCGATCACCGCGATCCTGCTCGCCCGTGCCGCCGCCGCGCCCGAGGGCACCTCGGTCCCCGCGGGCCGCTCCCAGGCCGGCTGGCGCCGCCTGGAGCGCACCCCGGGCTTCCGCGCCCCGCACAGCTGGCAGGGCTGAGTCCCGAGCCCGACGCAAGGCCCCGCACCCTCCCTCAGGGTGCGGGGCCTTGCGCGTACCCGCCCCACGGCACGCAGCAACCGGCAACCGGCACGCGGCAACACCGGACTCCGTACACGGCGAAGGCCCCCGCGTCAGGGACACGGGGGCCTTACGGCTGTCGTCGGCGGGCCGCTACCGCAGGCGGGCCATGAGCGCGTGCTCGACGAGCGTGATGAGCGCGCTCTTGGCGTCCGCGCGGTGGCGGGCGTCGGTGGTGATGATCGGGGCGTCCGGGCCGATCTGCAGGGCCTCGCGGACTTCCTCCGGCGTGTACGCCTGATTCCCGTCGAAGCCGTTGAGGGCCACGACGAACGGCAGGCCGCTGTTCTCGAAGTAGTCGACGGCGGGGAAGCAGTCGGCGAGCCGGCGCGTGTCCACGAGCACGACGGCGCCGATGGCACCACGCACCAGGTCGTCCCACATGAACCAGAAGCGGTCCTGGCCCGGCGTACCGAAGAGGTACAGGATCAGGTCCTGGTCCAGCGTGATGCGGCCGAAGTCCATCGCGACCGTGGTGGTCGTCTTGTCACCGGTGTGGGTGAGGTCGTCGATGCCGGCGGAGGCGCTGGTCATGACGGCTTCGGTGCGCAGGGGGTTGATTTCGGAGACCGCGCCGACGAACGTGGTCTTGCCCACGCCGAAGCCGCCCGCCACCACGATCTTCGCGGAGGTGGTGGAGCGAGCGGGAGCCGCTCCGCCGTTAGAGCTTGCGAAGTCCACTGAGCACCCTTTCGAGCAGTGTCACATCTGGCTGGCCGCCGGCAGACTCGTCGCCGCCGGGCTGGTGAATGGCGACAAGGCCCGCCTCCGCCAGGTCGGCGACGAGGATGCGGGCGACACCAAGAGGAATGGAGAGGAGTGCCGAGATCTCCGCGACGGATTTGATCTCTTGGCACAGACGGCAGATGCGCTGGTGCTCGGGCAACTGCCCTTGCAGCCGCGCGGGATCGGCCGTGGTACTGACCAGCGCCTCGATGGCGAGCTGGTAGCGCGGCCGAGTACGGCCGCCGGTCATCGCGTACGGGCGCACCAGCGGGTTGTGGGCCTTCGGCGCAGGCTGCCGCATGGCGCGGGGAGGCTGCTGCTGCGGAGGCACATAGGGCTGCTGGGGCTGCCCGTACGGCTGCTGCTGGTAGGGGTTGTGCTGCTCCGGCATGGGCCGGCTGGGCGTGGAGGGGAAGTTGAAGCGGTTCTGGTCGTGCCCACCCTGCGGCTGCTGCGCGCCGCCATAAGGATGTCCTCCGGGTGTTGTCACGTTTCCTCCTCCGACTCCAAGTACGCAGTACTTCCTGTGGAACCGCGCCACCGCACCCTATGGTGCGATGGCGCGAAACGCACTGCCTGTCTGCTAGTTGAGAAGACTTCCCTGCAGCTCGGCGCGCAGGTCCGGAGTGAGGACACTGCCCGCACGGTCCACCAGCAGGGCCATCTCGTAGCCGACGAGGCCGATGTCGCACTCGGGGTGCGCGAGCACCGCGAGCGAGGATCCGTCCGAGACGGACATGAGGAAAAGGAATCCCCGGTCCATCTCGACCACGGTCTGGTTGACGGCGCCACCCTCGAAGATGCGGGAGGCACCGGCGGTCAGCGAGGTCAGACCGGAGGCCACGGCCGCCAGCTGATCGGCGCGGTCGCGCGGAAACCCGTCGGACATCGCCAGAAGGAGTCCGTCGGCGGAGACCACCACGGTGTGGGACACCCCAGGGGTGTTGTCCACGAAGTTGGTGATCAACCAGTTCAGGTTCTGTGCCGCCTGGCTCATCGGGCTCACACTAACGCTCCTGGTCATAGCTGTTACTTGACTGCTCAGAACCCGCGTTGCGTCCTTGCTGGACACCACGCCGCAGGTTGCTCAACCTGCCGCGGACGTCCTCCGGTGCGCGGGAGACCTGGGGGCCGCCCTGCGGGGTCGTCTCCGCCGCGCCCTCGACCAGGTTGGCCTTGGGCACTCGCCGAGGGAGACCGGACGAGGTGACCCCGCCCGCCTTCGGCTCACGGAGTTTGGCGGCCTGCTGCCAGCGTTCGTCGTTGCCCGAACGCCAGCCGGTGCTGGCTTCCTTCACCTCCGGGGCCCGCTCCGCTTCAGCGGGCTGCTGCTGACGCGGCGGCCGCTGTTCGAAGAGGGATCCGGAAGACTCCGCTTCCTGCCGTCCCGACTGCCGCTGCTGCTGGCTGCCGCGACGCGGCAGGCCCGCTCCGGTCATCTCGTGACCGGTGTCGGCAGCGGCACCCGGACGGTCGAAGCCTACGCGCTCCGCAGTCCGTTCGGGGACGGCAGGGGATTCCGATTCGGTCCCGTAATCCTGCTGGTAGCCAGCCGAATACGTGTTCTGCTCGGGCCACTCGGCCTGCCCCGCCTGGGATTCGTAGCCGTTGTCGTAGCCCTGGCCGGTCTGCTGACCGTCCGCGTAGCCCGCTTCCGGATAGGCGTAGCCCTGCTGCGGGTAGGCCTCGTAGCCCTGCTGGGGCTGCTGGGCCTCGTACGAGGCGTCGTAGCCCTGCTCGGACTGCTGCTCGTAGCCCTGGTACGGCTGGTACCCGTGCTCAGGCTGAGGTTCCGCATACTCCTGCCCAGCCTGCTCGGCGTACTCCTGATCGTCCTGCGGGTAGGAGACCTGGGCCTTCAGCGCGGCGCGCCGCTCCTCGGCGAGGAGCGAGCGCCCGACCGGGTCGAGCTGGCCGTCGCCGCCCTGCTGGTCGTAGCGGGAGTCGTCGAAACCGAGCTCGGCGGCCGTGCGCAGCGGCGCCTGCAGCTGTGCCTTCTGCTCCGGGATGATCTGGGAGACCGTGAAGTCGTCGTCCGGGATGCCCTCGCCACCGCCACCGTGGGTGATGGCGTCGGGAAGCATGACCAGCGAGGTGGTGCCCGCCGCCTCGCCCGAGGGGCGCAGCTGCACGCGGATGCTGTGGCGGTCCGCCAGCCGGCCGACCACGAACAGACCCATGCGCTGCGAGATCGCGGCGTCCACGGTCGGCGGGTTGGCGAGCTTGTGGTTGATGTCCGCGAAGTCCTCGGCGGTCAGGCCGATGCCCTTGTCGTGGATCTCGACCATCACGCGGCCGTCCGGCAGACGGGTCGCGTTGACACGGACCTTGGTCTGGGGGGAGGAGAACGTGGTGGCGTTCTCCAGGAGCTCGGCGAGCAGGTGCACGAGGTCGGTCACGGCCTGGCCGTGGATCTCGGCGTCGGAGACACCGGAGAGTTCGATGCGCTCGTACTGCTCCACCTCGGAGGAGGCGGCGCGCAGGACGTCGACGAGGGGCACCGGCTGGTCCCAGCGGCGGCCCGGCTCCTCACCCGCGAGGATGAGGAGGTTCTCGCCGTTACGGCGCATACGGGTGGCCAGGTGGTCCAGGCGGAAGAGGTTCTCCAGCTGGTCCGGGTCCGCCTCGTTGTTCTCCAGGTCGGTGATGAGGGTCAGCTGGCCCTCGATCAGGGACTGGTTGCGCATCGAGAGGTTGGTGAAGATCGCGTTGACGTTCCCTCGCAGAAGCGCCTGCTCGGCGGCGAGCCGGACCGCTTCCCGGTGGACCTGGTCGAAGGCGCGGGCGACCTCGCCGATCTCGTCCTGGGAGTCGATCGGGATCGGGTGGACGCGGGTGTCCACCTTGCCCGGGTCGGTGCGCGAGAGCTGGTCGACGAGCATCGGCAGGCGCTGCTCGGCGATGTCGAAGGCGGCGGACCGCAGGCGGCGCATCGCGCGGCCCATCTGGCGGGCCATGAGACCGGCCAGGATGAAGGCGGCGAGCAGGGACACGACCACGATGGCGCCGTTGGTGATGGCGTCCGTGCGGGCCTCGTCGGAGACCGCTACGGCGTCCTTGACGGCCTTGTCGAGGAGTTCCTTCTCGATCTCGTCGTAGCCGTCGAACTTCGCGGTGGCGGCGGCCTGCCAGAACTGGGGGTTGGTGCCGTTCTCGGCGAGCTTCTTCTTGTTCTCGCCGCTGGCGATCGCCTCGGTCATGCCGGTCAGTGCCGACTTGTTGACCACGGGCGGGGGCACGAAGCGGACACCGGCCTGCTCGGCCTGGCGCTTGGCCTCGGCGATCTTGGCGGCACCCTCGTCGGACTTCTTGCCCATGACCTCGCGGAGGCGGTTCACGTCCTCCTCGGTGCCCGCGGCGACGTACTCGCCCTGGGCGATCTCTTCGAGGTAGGCGTACGAGGAGAAGGCGACGAGCTGGGCCTTGCGGACGTCCTCGTTGGTGCTCGGACGGACCAGCAGGTGGGTACCGACGGAGCGCTGCAGCGAGTTGGCCGCCTTGGCCAGCTGGATCGCGTAGACCATGCGGCCGTACGAGGTCACGTTGCCGGTGCCGAGGCCGAGCTCGTTGGCGAACTGCATCAGGTAGTGCTGGACCGCCACGTAGCCCTCTTCGGTCGGGATGGGCCCGAACGACGAAGGAGGGTTCTTCTTGGGGCTCTCGGCCGCGGCCAGGTACGCCTTCTCGCGTACGTCCTTCAGCCTGGGCTCTTCCGCGCGGAAGAGGTCCAGACGCCGTTCCATGCCCTGGTTCTTCGGCATGTCCTGGACGACCTGGTCGAACTTCACCTTGGCCGCGTCGGTCGCGCCGCGGGCCTTGGTGACGATCTCGCTGTTGGCGTTGCCGCTCAGCAGCGGCTCGGCCGTGAGGTCACGCTCGTTGAGCAGTGCCTGGCTGTATTCCGAGGCCGCCTGGACGACCCTGGCTATCTGCTCGGCGTCCTGGGCCTCGTTCCAGGTGTCGACGGAGCCCTTCACCTGGAAACCGCCCATGACCAGCCCGACGAGGGCGGGCACGAGCAGGATGGCGTTCAGGCGGGTCGGCACACGCCAGTTGCGGGGGGAGAACCTGCTGGTGCTCCCGCTGCTCACGGGTGGTTCCACGGGCACGTCGACGGGCGACGCGGCCGCTCGCGGCGGCGGGGTGAAGTTGCCGCGCGCGGGTTCATCCGCGGGGCTTGCGATGCTTCGCCTCACTCGACCAACAACCTCTCGGCGGTGCTACTAGCTAGTTCGTTGAATTCCAGCACGGTTAACGGCCGTGTTCCAAACAGTTGAATTCGGCCACTCCGAGAACCTTATGCCCCGCATAAATCGGACATAAAGAGCTTCCTGCGGCAAAAATGGGGGGAGTTGTGCGCGTAGCGGTACCAACTGAACGCGCCCTGTGGCGAACCGGCCCGAATTCTCTGTCGAAACGTTATGAACGAGAGGGGCGGGCCGTGTCCCATGACACAGCCCGCCCCTCACGCACGGCAGTTGAAAGCGTGCTACTTGAGCCGCGCCATGAGCGCGTGCTCGACGAGCGTGATGAGCGCGCTCTTGGCGTCCGCGCGGTGGCGGGCGTCGGTGGTGATGATGGGGGCGCCGGGGCCGATCTGCAGGGCCTCGCGGACTTCCTCCGGGGTGTACGGCTGGTGTCCCTCGAAGCCGTTGAGGGCCACGACGAACGGCAGGCCGCTGTTCTCGAAGTAGTCGACGGCGGGGAAGCAGTCGGCGAGCCGGCGCGTGTCCACGAGCACGATCGCCCCGATGGCACCACGGACCAGGTCGTCCCACATGAACCAGAAGCGGTCCTGGCCCGGCGTACCGAAGAGGTACAGGATCAGGTCCTGGTCCAGCGTGATGCGGCCGAAGTCCATCGCGACGGTCGTGGTCGTCTTGTCGCCGGTGTGCGTGAGGTCGTCGATCCCCGCGCTCGCGGAGGTCATGACCGCTTCGGTACGCAGCGGGTTGATCTCGGACACGGCTCCGACGAACGTGGTCTTGCCCACGCCGAAGCCGCCCGCCACCACGATCTTGGCGGAGGTGGTGGAGCGGGGAGCCGCTCCACCGCTAGATGTTCCGAAGGCCACTGAGCACCCTTTCGAGCAGTGTTACATCGGGCGTGCCGCCGGCCTCTCCATTGCCCGGCTGGTGGATGGCCACCATTCCGGCCTCCGCCAGGTCGGCCACGAGGATCCGGGCGACACCGAGCGGCATCGACAGCAGCGCGGAGACCTCCGCGACCGACTTGACCTCGCGGCACAGGGTGCAGATGCGCTGGTGCTCCGGAAGGAGGCCGGACATGTGCATCGGATCGGCCGTGGTGCTGACCAGGGCCTCTATGGCGAGCTGGTAGCGGGGCCGGGTCCGGCCACCGGTCATCGCGTAGGGACGCACCAGCGGCTGATCGCCTTCCGAGTACGAATCTCCGTACGCATCGGGGTAGGCGGGGGGCGGGGTCATTGATCCTCCGGGCTGGACAGCAGTGGTCAGCGTGCCGTCTGACGGGGCGGCCGGTGGGGGGACGGTATGACGGCCTGTCGGTGGTACTGGGTTCCGGGGCCGCGGCCCCGGTCCCCCGGCCGGCAGTACCGTCCGGCCGGGAGTGGGTAAGTCAGCTGAGCAGGCTGCCCTGCAGTTCCGCGCGCAGGTCCGGAGTGAGGACGCTGCCGGCACGGTCCACCAGGAGGGCCATTTCGTAGCCGACGAGGCCGATGTCGCACTCGGGGTGCGCCAGTACGGCCAGGGAGGACCCGTCGGAGACCGACATGAGGAAGAGGAATCCCCGGTCCATCTCGACCACGGTCTGGTTGACGGCGCCACCCTCGAAGATGCGGGAGGCACCGGCGGTCAGCGAGGTCAGACCGGAGGCCACGGCCGCCAGCTGATCGGCGCGGTCGCGGGGGAAACCGTCGGACATCGCCAGAAGGAGTCCGTCGGCGGAGACCACCACGGTGTGGGACACCCCAGGGGTGTTGTCCACGAAGTTGGTGATCAACCAGTTCAGGTTCTGTGCCGCCTGGCTCATCGAACTCAACTATCGCTCCTGCTGGTAAGTGGGGTCGATGTGGTAACTGCCGGTCGCCGGACCACTGTTGCCGGCCTGACGGCCCTGCTGGATACCGCGTCGGAGGTTGGTCAGACGGCCGCGGACGTCGTCCGGCGCCCGCGAGACCTGCGGACCGGCCTGCGCCTCGGCCTGCTGCTGCGCCGTGCCGGCCACGAGGTTCGCCCGCGGTACCCGGCGGGGCAGCCCCGACGTCGTGATGCCGCCGGCGGCGGGCTGGCGCACGCGCTCGGCCTGCCGCATCAGCTCGTCGTTCGGAGACGACTTCCAGCTGACGGTCGGCATGGCGCCGGTCGCCGCCGCGGCGGGCTCGGCCGCGAACTCCTGGCCGCGCTGCGGCAGCGGAGCAGGGGCCGCCGGAGCGGACTGCTGCGGCTGCTGGGGTACGGCCGGTGCCTGCGCGGGGGGCTGCTGCCCCTCCTCGCGGAACCAGTTCGACTCCAGCGTGTCGAAGATCGGGCTGCGGGCGTCGCCGGAGCCCTGCGCCGGCGGCAGCGCCTCGGGCCGGGGGGCCTGCGGCAGGCCGGGCGCCTCCGGGCGCCGGGGCGCCACGGGTGCGTAGTCACCGCCCTGCTGCGGAGCCTGCGGCTGCTGGTACTGCGCCTGCGCCTGCGGCTGCTGCGGAGCCTGGGGCTGACGGGCGAAGCCGCCGACACCGGGGCCGCCGGGCCGCTGGGGCTGGTAGCCGGCCGGGCGCTCGAACTGCCCGGTGGAGGACGGGTCCAGGGGGCCCCGTACGTCCGGACGTTCGAACTGCCCGGTGGTGCTGCCCAGGCTGTCGGCCTGGGGCATCGGGGCGTTGAAGTCCGGGCGGGCGAACTCGGCGGTCGAGCCGGGGCCCGAGAGCTCGTCGTGGCCGCGGGCCTGGTCGGCGCCCCAGCTGGTGGTCTGCGGACCGGGGAGCTCGGGGCGGGCGCCACCGCGCGGCGGCAGCTGCGGCCGTCCGCCGCGGGAAGCCGGAGCCGCGGGGGCGGCCGGCTGCTGCTGGGGCCGCTGCTGCGGAGCCTGCTGGGGCTGCTGGGGACGCTCGAAGCCGTTGCCCTGCGGGAAGCCGCCCTGCCCGGAAGCGGTCGGAGCGGCCGCCGGACGGGCCTGCGGACCGCGGCCCGCCAGGGGAGCGCCGGAGCCGAAGCCGCCCTGGCCCTGACCCGCGGTCGTCGGACCCGCCTGCGGCCGGGCGCCGGGAGCCCCCGGGCCGCCCTGCTGGCGCTGCTGGCCTGGGCCGCCGTCGCGGCCCGGCAGGGCGGCGCGCTGGCCGCCACCGGAGACCTGCCCGCGCTGCGGAGCCGCGCCCACGGGCGGACGGGCGCCCGCACCGGGACCGGAAGCCTGGCCGCCGGGGCCGCCCTGAGCGCCGCCGGGGCCGCCCTGACCACCCTGGCCCGCCATCGGAGCCGGCTTCTTGCCGCCCTGGGCGACATCGACCGGCAGCATGACGAGGGCCGTGGTGCCGCCCGAGTCGGACGGGCGCAGCTGGATGCGGATGCCGTGTCGCAGGGACAGGCGGCCGACCACGAACAGGCCCATGCGGCGGGAGACGGAGACGTCCACGGTCGGCGGCGACGCGAGTCGCTCGTTGATCGCGGCGAGGTCCTCGGGGGAGAGGCCGATACCGGTGTCGTGGATCTCGACGAGCACACGGCCGTCGGGCAGCGCGTGACCGGTGACCTTGACCTTGGTCTGCGGGGAGGAGAACGAGGTGGCGTTCTCCAGCAGCTCGGCGAGGAGGTGCACGAGGTCGTTGACGACGCGGCCGGCGACATCGGTGCCGGGCACCGAGGCCAGCTCGATGCGCTCGTACTGCTCCACCTCGGACGCGGCGGCACGGAGCACGTCGACGAGCGGGACGGGGCGGGTCCACCGGCGGCCCGGCTCCTCGCCCGCGAGGACGAGGAGGTTTTCGCCGTTACGGCGCATGCGGGTCGCGAGGTGGTCGAGACGGAAGAGCGAGGACAGCTGGTCCGGGTCGGCCTCGCGCGACTCCAGCTCGGAGATGAGCGAGAGCTGACGCTGGATGAGGCCCTGCGAGCGGCGCGAGAGGTTGGTGAACATCGCGTTGACGTTGCCCCGGAGGAGGGCCTGCTCGGCGGCGAGGCGGACGGCCTCGCGGTGCACGTCGTCGAAGGCCGCGGCCACCTGGCCGATCTCGTCGCGGGTGTGCAGGCCGACGGACTCCACGGACGTGTCCACGTCCTGCGGGTCGGACTCGGACAGCTGCTTGACCAGCTCGGGGAGGCGGTCCTGGGCGACCCGCGTGGCGGTGTCCTGCAGGCGGCGCAGCGAGCGGATCATCGAGCGGGCCATGACGAAGGCGCCGACGAGGGAGACACCGAGGACGAGGAGGATCAGCGCACCGTTGATGATGGCGTCCTGCTGCGACTCGTTCTTGAGCTCGCGGGCCTTCTGCTCCATGTCCTCGAGCAGGGTCAGCTCGATGACCTTCATCGCCTGGAGCTTGGTGTCGTCGGCGTCGTACCAGTCCATCCAGGACCGGTTCTTCTCCTTGAGGAACTGGTCCTTGGTGCTCAGGACGCGGCGCGCGTAGTGGTCGGCGGTGCCGATCTCCGTGTTGCCGTCGCCGAGCGACGCGAGGAGCTCCTCGGACTTGCCCTGGTAGACGAGTTCGAAGGTCTTCTTCGACTGCTGCTCGCCCTTGAGCGCGGAGAGCGCGTAAAGGCGGTCGTTCTCCTTCAGCTCGCCCTGCTTCTCGGCGCTGTCGGGGAGCGAGGCGGCGATGATCGCGCGCTGGACGGAGGCGTACTCCTTGGCGGCGGAGAAGGCCGCCAGGGCGCGCGTGCGCTTGATCATCTCCGGGCTGGAGGTGGCCTGCGCCATGTCCTGGGAGAGCGACAGCAGCGAGACGATCAGGCTGTTGTACTCGGTGACCGTCTGCTGGGCGCCGTTCTGGTACGCCTTGCTGCGGATGTCCTCGATGAGGGTGAGCTGGCGGCCGATCTGCAGGATGTTGTTGCGGATCGACTTGAGCGTCTCGTCCTTGTCCTCCGTGCTGTCGACCTTGTCGGTCGCGGCGGCGAAGGCCTTGGCGGCGGCGTCGGTGGTGTCACGGACGTTCGTGACGGTGCTGTTGGCCTTGCCCGCCCCGGGGACCGACAGAGGACCCGCGGACTTGTCGCGCTCCTCCTGGAGCGCGGCGGCGAGGTTGGTCGCCTGCCGGGTCATCGTCGTGAGCAGCTGCATGTGCTCCAGCTGCGCGATGTCGTTGAGCGAGTCGTTGATACGGACGCCACCCAGCGTGGTGGCGGCGACGACCGGCAGGGTCAGCAGCGACACCAGTCGCGTGCTGATGCGCCAGTTCTGCATGTGGAGGCGGGAACCGGGCCCACTGGGGGCCTTCGGTATCGCCACGTCCTGCTCGACCGACCCGGCCTTGGCCTTGGTCTTGACGGACTTCCCTCGGCCCTTCGCCTTCACCGAGGCGGAGGAGTCGGGGCCTGCGCCTTCGACAGCCGGCCCGCGGTTCTGGGCGTGCTGGGGCGAGGAGCCACGATCGGTCCCGCCGCGCGGCTCCTGCTCCGCCGCAGCGCTGCCATCCCTCTTGAATCGTCCCTGCACTAGCGTCGCAACCTCTGGACCAGGCGTCCCGCCGGGCGACCGGTGGGACGGTGTCGAGTCGTGGGGCACTAACGGCCCCATGGTGGTCGTCGGTGACCGGCGCGTTTCCCTCTCTGTGCCACCGCGCTCGGCGCGGTCTCGCGCCACCTGCGCGCCGGCTGATTCCCGCGGCGGTCTCGCGAATTCCAGCACAGTGGAGGATCTCCAACAAGGTGCGAGCATCGGCCCGGAGAGTCGGTGACGGCCAGTGATGGGCGCACTACAGCACGTGGGGCTGCTTTCGGGGTAAACCGGACTTACATCATGCAAACACCATGCCTGGCAAGGTGTCCCAGTCGAGATGATCAGGAGCGGAATGACGCATTCAGTGGCGGAATGCCCGTTTTGTGAGGTCCAATTGACTGTCTATTATGCCGGTAATGTCTGGTCGCAGGTGAGCAAACTCACATGGCCGTGGCCATTACTTCCCGGTTCGGCAGGGGATTCAGATGTTTAGCCTTGCCCCTTAAAGGGTTGGCGGATACGCCGACCGACACACCGAGCAGCCGAGGGCCCGAAACTCCCATGAAGACGACGACGCGGCCGATGTTCCGCATAGCCAACCCCCGCCGCACCACCCTCGCGCACCTCAAGGACGCCGAGGACCTGCAGGCGGCCCCGGCCACCCCGGAGCACGCCGTCGAGCTGCCGACGCAGACCGCCAACCCGCGGCGCACGATCCTGATGGACGCGCCCGTGGCGGCCGCCGCGCAGTAGCCACGGCCCTAAAGAGAGCGAAGCGCCCCTGCCCGCCGCGTTAGCCTGGAGCCGCAGACTCCAGCCAGCGGAAATACAGAGGGGCAGACGCAACACGTGCGCATCGCCAGGTTCTCGATCGACGGCAATGTCGCCTTCGGCGCGGTCGAGGGCAACGCCGCCCCCGGCGCCGAAGGGGAGCTCGTCCTCGACATCATCAAGGGCATCCCGTTCGCGGACTTCGAGCTCTCCGGTACGAAGGTCCCGCTCAGCAAGGTGCGCCTGCTGCCGCCCGTGCTCCCGAACAAGGTCGTGGCCATCGGCCGCAACTACGCGGAGCACGCGGCGGAGCTCGGCAACGAGGTCCCGGACGCCCCCATCACCTTCTTCAAGCCCTCCACCTCCGTGGTCGGCCCGGGCGACCCGATCACGTACCCCTCCTTCTCCCAGGACCTGCACCACGAGGCGGAGCTCGCCGTGGTCATCGGCCGCATGTGCCGAGAGGTCCCGAAGGAGCGCGTCAAGGACGTGATCCTCGGCTACACCTGCGCCAACGACGTCACCGCGCGCGATGTCCAGCAGCGCGAGAAGCAGTGGGCCCGCGCCAAGGGCTTCGACAGCTCCTGCCCCCTCGGCCCCTGGATCGAGACCGACCTGGACCCGAGCGACCTGACCATCCAGTGCACCGTCAACGGCGAACAGCGCCAGCTCGGCCGCACCAGTGACATGGTCCGCTCCATCGAGGACCTGGTCGTGCACATCACCGAGGCCATGACGATGCTCCCTGGTGACGTCATCCTCACGGGGACCCCGGCCGGAGTCGGCCCCCTCAACGTCGGCGACGAGGTCGCCGTCACCATCGAAGGCATCGGCACTCTCACCAACAAGGTGATCAAGCGTGGCTAACGCGAACGTCCGCGTACGTTTCTGTCCCTCCCCGACCGGCAACCCCCACGTGGGCCTGGTCCGGACCGCCCTCTTCAACTGGGCGTTCGCCCGCCACCACGGCGGTACGTTCGTCTTCCGCATCGAGGACACCGACGCGGCCCGCGACTCCGAGGAGTCGTACGGGCAGCTGCTCGACTCGATGCGCTGGCTCGGCTTCACCTGGGACGAGGGTCCCGAGGTCGGCGGCCCGCACGCCCCGTACCGGCAGTCCGAGCGCATGGACATCTACAAGGACGTCGCGCAGAAGCTGCTCGACGGCGGCTGGGCGTACCACTGCTACTGCACCACCGAGGAGCTCGACGCGCGCCGCGCCGCGGCCCGCGCCGCCGGCAAGCCCTCCGGCTACGACGGCCACTGCCGCGAGCTGACCACCGTGCAGGTCGAGGCGTACCAGGGTGAGCACCGCTCCTCGATCGTCCGCTTCCGGATGCCCGACGAGCCGATCACCTTCACGGACCTCGTCCGCGGCGAGCTGACCTTCACCCCGGACAACGTGCCGGACTTCGGCATCGTCCGGGCCAACGGCGCCCCGCTGTACACGCTGGTGAACCCGGTCGACGACGCGCTCATGGAGATCACCCACGTCCTGCGCGGCGAGGACCTGCTCTCCTCGACCCCGCGCCAGATCGCCCTGTACAAGGCGCTGATCGAGCTGGGCGTCGCCAAGACCACCCCCGCCTTCGGCCACCTGCCGTACGTGATGGGCGAGGGCAACAAGAAGCTCTCCAAGCGCGACCCCGAGGCCTCCCTCAACCTGTACCGCGAGCGCGGCTTCCTCCCCGAGGGCCTGCTGAACTACCTCTCGCTCCTCGGCTGGTCCTTCTCCAAGGACCAGGACGTCTTCTCGATCGAGGAGATGGTGGCGAAGTTCGACATCGACGGCGTCAACGCCAACCCGGCGCGCTTCGACCTCAAGAAGGCCGAGTCGATCAACGGCGACCACATCCGCCTGCTCGACCCGAAGGACTTCGCGGACGCCTGCGCCCCGTGGCTGCGGGCCCCGCACGCCAACTGGGCGCCCGAGGACTTCGACGCCGCGGCCTGGGAGCGCATCGCCCCGTACGCCCAGACCCGTGTGACCGTCCTGTCGGACATCACGGCCAACGTCGACTTCCTGTTCCTGAAGGAGCCGGTCGAGGACCAGGCGTCCTGGGACAAGGCGATGAAGGGCGAGCCCGCGGCCCTGCTGACCACGGCACGCGAGAACCTCCAGGCCGCCGACTGGTCGGACCCCGAGTCCCTCAAGCAGGCCGTCCTGACCGCCGGTGAGGCCCACGGCCTCAAGCTGGGCAAGGCCCAGGCCCCGGTCCGCGTGGCCGTCACCGGCCGCACCGTCGGCCTGCCGCTCTTCGAGTCCCTGGAGATCCTGGGCAAGGAGCGGTCCCTGGCCCGCATCGACGCGACCCTGGCGAAGCTCACCGCGTAGCACCACCCGCATCCCCCGGCCGGCGCCGGGAGGGGCCCCATCGCAGGGGGCGGCGGCCGGACCACCGGCCGCCGCCCCCTGCGGCGTTCTCCGCGCCCTTCCGCGCCCTTCCGCGCCCTTCCGGGGCGTTTCGGGGACCCTTCCGGGGGCCGGACCGGATCTTTCTTTCCCGTCCGCCCGCGGGGGACCGGCGTCCGGCGTAGGCTCGGCCCCATGCCGATCCGCGCCGTGCTGTGGGACATCGACGACACCCTCTTCGACTACACGGGGGCGGACGCCGCCGGGCTGGCGCGGCAGCTGGAGACCGACGGGATCGCGGAGCGGTACGGAACCCCCGCACAGGCGCTGGCGCTGTGGCGGCAGATCACCGACCTGCACTGGGCGCGCTTCGCGGCCGGCGAGGGCACCTTCCAGGGGCAGCGCCGGGAGCGGGTGCGGGAGTTCCTCGGGGAGCCCGGGATGACGGCCGACGAGGCGGACGCCTGGTTCGACCAGTACATCGAGCACTACAAGACCTACTGGTCCGTCTTCCCCGACGTGGTGCCCGCGCTGGACGCCCTCGCCGCCGGCTACCGGCACGGGGTGCTCTCCAACTCCTCCACGGCCAACCAGGACCCCAAGCTGCGTGACCTCGGCCTGCGCGACCGCTTCGAAGTGCTGGTCTGCGCCGTCGAGCTCGGGGTCAGCAAGCCGGACGCGGGGGCCTTCCTGGCCGCCTGCGAGGCGCTGGCGCTGGCCCCGGACGAGGTCGCGTACGTGGGTGACCAGCCGGAGATCGATGCGCGCGGGGCGCGGGACGCCGGGCTGCTGGCGATCTGGCTCGACCGCGACGGCCGCCGCGGGGACGGTCCCGACGGCGTGCACCGCATCGCCGGTCTTGAGGGGCTACCGGAGCTGCTGGCAGGGGATACCCGTTTTGGAGCACGGTCAGGCATCCGGTAATGTTCTTTCTGCGCCGCCGGAGCGGGCCGAAAGGCCGGACGGAGGCGCCACCAAAAAAAGAAAACCCCACAAGGGGTTGACTTTTGGTGGGGTATAGTGTAATTGGCAACACGAGGGTTTCTGGTTCCCTTATTCTAGGTTCGAGTCCTGGTACCCCAGCGCAGTGCAGCAGTAACGCAGTGCTTTGCCCCCGTTGTGTAGCGGCCTAGCACGCCGCCCTCTCAAGGCGGTAGCGCCGGTTCGAATCCGGTCGGGGGTACAGATCCTTCCCGCGAGATCTCCAGGGTCGCACCCGGACGTCTTGATGCAGGATCGCTAGGGCCCCCGTTGTGTAGCGGCCTAGCACGCCGCCCTCTCAAGGCGGTAGCGCCGGTTCGAATCCGGTCGGGGGTACTGTTGGTCTGGTCTAGACCACTTTGGGCTATAGTGTAATTGGCAACACGAGGGTTTCTGGTTCCCTTATTCTAGGTTCGAGTCCTGGTAGCCCAGCGCAGTAACAGCAACACCAGCTAGCCCCCGTTGTGTAGCGGCCTAGCACGCCGCCCTCTCAAGGCGGTAGCGCCGGTTCGAATCCGGTCGGGGGTACGCATCGAAGAGGCCCTCCGCGTTCATCGCGGAGGGCCTCTTCGTCGTTCGTCGGCACTGTTCCCCGACGTGGGCCCGATGTGACGTAAGGGCGTAAGTACGGGCCCGGAGGCGCGTGTTCGGACGTGTGCGGCGTCGTACGCGCCCCCGGGCCCGGGGGTCGGTAAAGAGGTCGGAGCGGGTCAGCCGGAGCGGCGCAGCGCCTCCGTGAGGCGTGCGGCCGCGTCGATGACGGCCTGGGCGTGCATCCGGCCCGGGTGGCGGGTCAGGCGTTCGATCGGCCCGGAGACCGACACCGAGGCCACCACGCGGTTCGACGGCCCGCGCACCGGCGCCGAGACGGAGGCCACACCGGGCTCCCGCTCGCCGATCGACTGCGCCCAGCCGCGGCGCCGGACGCCCGAGAGCGCCGTCGCCGTGAAGCGCGCGCCCTGCAGGCCGCGGTGGAGCCGCTCGGGCTCCTCCCAGGCCATCAGGATCTGCGCGGCCGAGCCCGCCTTCATGGGCAGGGTCGAGCCCACCGGGACGGTGTCCCGAAGGCCCGAGAGCCGCTCCGCGGCCGCCACGCAGATGCGCATGTCTCCCTGACGGCGGTAGAGCTGCGCGCTTTCGCCCGTCACGTCGCGGAGGTGGGTGAGCACCGGTCCGGCCGTGGCCAGCAGGCGGTCCTCGCCGGCCGCGGCGGCGAGCTCCGCCAGCCGCGGACCGAGGATGAACCGGCCCTGCATGTCCCTCGCCACCATCCGGTGGTGTTCCAGTGCCACGGCGAGGCGATGTGCCGTGGGTCGTGCGAGCCCTGTCGCCGCGACCAGCCCGGCGAGGGTGGCCGGACCGGACTCCAGTGCGCTCAGTACCAGAGCTGCCTTGTCGAGAACGCCGACGCCGCTAGAGTTGTCCATGAAACGATATTCACGTCTCACACTGTGAAACGCAAGTTCAATTTTTCCAAGAACCAGCGAGTCTGTATGTACGGGTCCACGAACCACTGGGTCCGAGACGGTGAGCCGGAGGGAAAGCGATGGGTAGGACACTCGCGGAGAAGGTCTGGGACGACCATGTCGTCCGGCGCGCCGAGGGCGAGCCCGACCTCCTCTTCATCGATCTGCACCTGCTGCACGAGGTGACCAGCCCCCAGGCCTTCGAAGGCCTGCGCCAGGCCGGCCGCAAAGTCCGACGCCTCGACCTCACCATCGCGACCGAGGACCACAACACCCCCACCCTGGACATCGACAAGCCGATCGCGGACCCGGTCTCCCGGGCCCAGCTGGAGACGCTGCGCAAGAACTGCTCCGAGTTCGGCGTCCGGCTGCACTCGCTCGGCGACGTCGAGCAGGGCGTCGTCCACGTCGTGGGACCGCAGCTGGGCCTGACCCAGCCCGGCACCACCGTGGTCTGCGGTGACTCCCACACGTCCACGCACGGCGCCTTCGGCGCGCTGGCCTTCGGTATCGGCACCAGCCAGGTCGAGCACGTGCTGGCCACCCAGACGCTGCCGCTGGCTCGCCCGAAGACGATGGCGATCACCGTCACCGGCGCGCTGGCCGAGGGCGTGACCGCCAAGGACCTGATCCTCGCGATCATCGCCAGGATCGGCACCGGGGGCGGCCAGGGCTACATCCTGGAATACCGCGGCGAGGCCATCGAGCAGTTGTCGATGGAAGCCCGCATGACCATCTGCAACATGTCGATCGAGGCCGGCGCCCGCGCGGGCATGATCGCCCCCGACCAGACCACCTTCGACTACCTCCAGGGCCGTGACCACGCCCCGACGGGCGAGGAGTGGGACGCGGCGGTCGCGTACTGGAAGACGCTGCGCACCGACGACGACGCGGTCTTCGACGCCGAGGTCGTCATCGACGGCACGGCGCTGGCCCCGTTCGTCACCTGGGGCACCAACCCGGGCCAGGGCGCGCCGCTGTCGGCCAACGTCCCCGACCCCGCTTCGTACGAGGACGCTTCGGAGCGCCACGCCGCCGAAAAGGCCCTGGAGTACATGGGGTTGACCGCCGGGCAGCCGCTGCGCGACATCAAGGTCGACACCGTCTTCGTAGGTTCCTGCACCAACGGCCGCATCGAGGACCTGCGCGCCGTCGCCGACATCGTCGAGGGCCGCAAAGTCGCCGACGGCGTACGGATGCTGGTCGTCCCCGGCTCGGTCCGGGTCGCCCTGCAGGCCGTGGAAGAGGGCCTGGACAAGGTCTTCAAGGAGGCCGGCGCCGAATGGCGGCACGCGGGCTGCTCGATGTGTCTGGGCATGAACCCCGACCAACTGGCCCCTGGTGAGCGCTCCGCGTCCACCTCCAACCGCAACTTCGAGGGCCGCCAGGGCAAGGGCGGGCGCACGCACCTGGTCTCCCCGCAGGTGGCCGCCGCCACCGCGGTACTGGGCCATCTGGCCTCGCCCGCCGACCTGTCCGCCGCCGACGCGACCGCCGGAGTCTGAGAACCATGGAAGCCTTCACCACCCACACCGGCCGGGCCGTTCCGCTGCGCCGCAGCAACGTCGACACCGACCAGATCATCCCGGCCCACTGGCTGAAGAAGATCACCCGCGACGGGTTCGAGGACGGGCTCTTCGAGGCCTGGCGCAAGGACCCGGAGTTCATCACCAACCGCCCGGAGCGCGCCGGCGCGACCGTGCTGGTCGCCGGACCCGACTTCGGCACCGGCTCCTCGCGCGAGCACGCCGTCTGGGCCCTGCAGAACTTCGGCTTCAAGACGGTCATCTCCTCCCGCTTCGCCGACATCTTCCGCGGGAACTCGCTGAAGAACGGACTGCTGACCGTCGTCCTGCCCCAGGAGACGGTCGACCGGCTGTGGCAGCTGACCGAGGCCGACCCCACCGCCGAGATCACCGTCGACCTGGTCGACCGCCAGGTGCGGGCGGAAGGAATCGAGGCGGAGTTCGAACTCGACGACAACGCCCGGTGGAGGCTGCTGGAGGGGCTGGACGACATCTCGCTCACCCTTCAGAACGAAGCGGACATCGACACGTACGAAAGCGTCCGGCCGTCCTTCAAGCCGCGCACGATTCAGGCTTGATTCCTGCCTGATCAGCGCTTATTCACCTTTGGGTGATCACATCGACAACACTGTGCCCCCCACCGGATGGTGGGGGGCACAGCTGTGTGTTGAGGCCCCGTGAGGCGACAACTCGCCCCAGATGGCACAATCTGTGCATGGAACGCGACAGTCAACTTGAGCTCTACGAGCTCGTCGCGGACCGGCTGAAAGAAGCACACACAAGGGTTCGCTCACTGCAAGTCCCGGAGGGCGTAAGGATGGCGCTGTCCCGGAAGCTGTTGGTCGTCACGGCCGCGGCGAAGCACGATCTCGCCGATGCGGCAAGGCGCCTGGACAGGTTGATGAAGGACCTCGACGAGGGTCGATTCCCTGAAGGCGACTGATGCGAAGGAACTCCGTAACGGCCTCCAGCGTTGCGGCACTAGGGTGATTAGCCCGTTTCGTGTTTGATTTGCGGTATATATCCGCCTAACGTGCGAAATAAGCTTGAACACATTCGTTCTGGCGAAGTCTCCGAAGGGGAAGACGTTGAACAAGGCGCAGCTCGTAGAAGCGATTGCCGACAAGCTGGGCGGCCGTCAGCAGGCCGCGGACGCTGTCGACGCGGTACTGGACGCCATCGTCCGCGCTACCGTCGCGGGCGACCGGGTCTCGGTCACGGGCTTCGGCTCGTTCGAGAAGGTCGACCGTCCGGCCCGTTATGCCCGCAACCCGCAGACCGGAGAGCGCGTCCGGGTCAAGAAGACCTCGGTGCCCCGCTTCCGTGCGGGCCAGGGGTTCAAGGACCTGGTCAGCGGCACCAAGAAGCTGCCCAAGGGCGGCGAGGTGTCGGTGAAGAAGGCGCCCAAGGGAAGCCTCACCGGTGGTGCTTCCGCGACGGTCAAGAAGGCCGCCGCGAAGAAGGCCACCACCGCCAAGAGGGCGGCGGCGAAGACCACGGTCGCGAAGAAGGCCGTGGCCAAGAAGACCACCGCGACCGCCAAGAAGGCGGCGGTGAAGAGCACGGCCACCGCGAAGAAGGCGACGGCCACGGCGAAGAAGGCAGCGGCCGCCAAGAAGGCCGCCCCGGCGGCGAAGAAGACCACCGCCGCCGCGAAGAAGACCGCTCCGGCGGCCAAGAAGGCCACCGCAGCGACGAAGGCGCCCGCCAAGAAGACGGCGACGCGCAAGGCCACCGCGAAGAAGACCACCGCCCGCAAGAAGTAAGGGCACGAGTCACACACGCCGGGCCGGTTTCCCCGCCGGGGGAAGTCGGCCCGCGGTGCGTCGTGGCAGGTCAGAAGGTCTGCAGCGTGACCAGGGTGATCCGCAGGTCCGTGCCCTCGCCGTCCGTCTCGATCCGCACCCGCTGCCCGGGCCGCAGCAGCCGCAGGCCGCCCGCGTCGAAGGCCGGGGCCTCGAAGGGCACCGGGGTGCCGTCGTCCAGCAGCACACTGCCGCTGCGGGTCTGGGAGTCGTACGTGTACGCGGTCGCCTGCATACCGGCACTGTATCGGGCCGTGTGAGGCCCCACACCGAGGACGAGCGCCGCCCGCAGATCCCGCGCCGTGTCCACGTCCCGGCGCACGCTGTCCACTCCCGACAGGGCGATTTCCACCGCTCCCGAAGCCGAATGCCTGGCCCGCGAGGGACCGCCGAACGAGGGTGTCAATTCCACTTCCGGAGCAGCGGAAAGCAACGTAGTACCGATTCCGGCCGCATCCGCCAGAAATGCCCGGGGAAATGCCGAGGCGGTTTCGAGCACGCGTAGCAATTCGGGCGGCCGCAGTGCCGGCAGATCGGCGTTCATCGCGGCCACGGCCGCCCCGGGCCGGCCCGCCCGTATCGCCCGCGCCCCGTGGGCCAGCGCCGCGTTGAGCCCGGCCCCCGGGGTGTCCGCGACGATCCGCGCGCCGAGGCGGGCCAGTTCCGCACCGGCCTCGGCGTCGTCCGTGACGACCACCACATCCGCGACCGCGGCGCAGGCCAGCGCCCCCGCCACGGTGTCCTGGGCGAAGGCGAGCGCGAGCCCCGGGCGGGACCCGCCGACGTCCGCCGCGAGACGGCTCTTGGCCACCGCCAGAGGCTTCAGCGGGACCACCAGGCTCCAGACGGCGTTCGTGACCGACCCCTTCCCTCCGGTGAGCTCCGGCACAACCACGGCCCATGGTCAGGTCATGGCCGGGTCATGTGTCGGCCCATTGTCCCCTCCGCCCTGGCGGCCCGGGGGCCCGGCGGGGTGAGCGGGGCGTACGGTGTTCTCGACAGAGACCGGGCCCGGGGCGACACTTGTCCGGCCGACGAGGTGCCCAAGCTCCCCCAGTCACCGCTGGGAGGTGCCCCCACCCACCGGTCATGAGGAAAGGTGTCCGAGTGTCCCGCCGCAGAATCGGCTTCTGGTACCGCCTGGCGGCGGTCATCGCAAAACCGCCGCTGGTAGTGCTCTTCAAGCGGGACTGGCGGGGAATGGAGCACATTCCGGCCGAGGGCGGATTTATCACCGCCGTCAATCACAACTCGTATCTGGACCCGCTCTCCTACGCGCACTTCCAGTACAACACCGGCCGGGTGCCCCGATTGCTCGCCAAGGCGGCCCTCTTCAAGGTCCCCATTGTCGGCGCGATCCTGCACGGCAGCGGGCAGATCCCCGTCTACCGGGAGAGCACCAACGCCCTGGACGCATTCCGGGCCGCGGTGGACGCCATCGAGCGCGGCGAATGCGTGGCCTTTTACCCGGAGGGCACTCTCACCCGCGATCCCGACATGTGGCCGATGGCCGGCAAGACCGGCGCCGCCCGCGTCGCGCTGATCACCAGGGCTCCCGTCATTCCGGTGGCCCAGTGGGGCGCGAATCTCGCCATGCCGCCCTACGCGCAGGAGAACAAGGTCCAGCTCTTCCCGCGCAAGACCCTCCAGGTGCTGGCCGGACCGCCCGTCGACCTTTCCGCCTTCTACGACCGGGAACCCACCCCGGAAGTGCTCAAGGAGGTCACCGAGGCCATCATGGCGGCCATCACCGCGCTGCTGGAGGAGGTGCGGGGAGAGACCGCGCCCGGGCAGCCGTACGACCATCGCAAGGCCAGGGCGGAACAGCGGCGCAAAGCCGCGGGGGAGGGCAAGAAGTGACACATCCCGTGAAGGCAGCCGTATTCGGAACCGGCTCCTGGGGCACGGCCTTCGGCATGGTGCTCGCCGACGCAGGCTGTGAGGTGACCCTGTGGGGCCGCCGCCAGGAGCTCGCCGACGCCGTCAACACCGGCCGGACCAACCCCGACTACCTCCCGGGGATCGAACTCCCCGAGAACCTCCGCGCCACCACCGACCCGGCCGAAGCCGCGCGCGGCGCCGACTTCACCGTCCTCGCCGTCCCCTCCCAGACCCTGCGCGGCAACCTCGCCGAATGGGCGCCGCTGCTGGCCCCCGACACCGTGCTCGTCTCCCTGATGAAGGGCATCGAACTCGGCACCGCCAAGCGGATGAGCGAGGTCATCGAAGAGGTGGCCAAGGTTCCGCCGGCGCGCGTCGCCGTCGTCACCGGCCCCAACCTGGCCCGTGAGATCGCCGCCCGGCAGCCCGCCGCCTCGGTCGTCGCCTGCGTGGACGAGGCCGTGGCCCAGCGCCTCCAGGCCGCTTGCCACACCCCGTACTTCCGCCCGTACACCAACACCGACGTCGTCGGCTGCGAGCTCGGCGGCGCCGTCAAGAACGTCATCGGCCTCGCCGTCGGCATCGCGGACGGCATGGGCCTGGGCGACAACACCAAGGGCTCGCTCATCACCCGCGGCCTCGCCGAAACGACCCGGCTGGGCCTGGCGATGGGCGCCGACCCGCTCACCTTCTCCGGCCTCGCGGGCCTCGGCGACCTGGTCGCCACCTGCTCCTCGCCGCTCTCCCGGAACCACACCTTCGGCACCAACCTCGGCCGCGGGATGACCCTGGAGGAGACCATCGCGGTCACCAAGCAGACCGCCGAGGGAGTCAAGTCCTGCCAGTCCGTGGCCGATCTCGCCCACCGGTACGGAGTGGACATGCCGATCACCGAGACGGTCGTGGACATCGTCCACCACGGCAAGCCGACCCTGGTCGCGCTGAAGGAACTGATGGGGCGCAGCGCCAAACCGGAACGCCGCTGACTCCATTCCGGACGTCTGAGCGGGTACCCTCGTGGCGATATGAGCAGCGAGAACCTCCCCCAGACCCCTGAGCAGCAGGGCCGCAAGCCCCGCGTGGCCGTCGTGTTCGGCGGCCGCAGCTCGGAACACGCCATCTCGGTCGTCACGGCGGGCGCGGTGCTGCGCTCCATCGACCGCTCCAAGTACGAGGTGCTGCCCATCGGCATCACCACGGACGGCCGGTGGGCACTGACCGCCGACGAGCCCGCGCGGATGGCCATCGCCGACCGCAAGCTCCCGAGTGTCGAGGAGCTGGCCGACTCCGAGGACGGCGCCGTCGTGCTCTCGGTCGACCCCGCCAGCCGCGAGGTCGTCTACACCGAGCCGGGTGCCGTCCCCAAGGCCCTGGGCGAGGTCGACGTCGTCTTCCCCGTACTGCACGGCCCGTACGGCGAGGACGGCACCCTGCAGGGCCTCCTGGAGCTCTCCGGCGTCCCGTACGTCGGCTCGGGCGTCCTCGCCTCGGCCGTCGGCCAGGACAAGGACTACATGAAGCGGGTGTTCACGTCCTTCGGGCTGCGCGTCGGCCCGTACGTGACCATCCGCCCCCGCGAATGGGAAGCCGACCGGGACGCCGCCGAGGCGAAGATCATGGACTTCGCCGCCGAGCACGGCTGGCCCCTGTTCATCAAGCCCGCCCGGGCCGGATCCTCCATCGGCATCACCAAGGTCGACGACGCCTCCGGGCTGGACGAGGCGATCCGCGAGGCCCGCCGCCACGACCCGAAGATCATCGTGGAGGCGCTGCTGCGCGGCCGCGAGATCGAGTGCGGCGTCCTGGAGTTCGAGGACGGTCCGCGCGCGAGCGCGCCCGCCGAGATCCCGCCGGTCTCCAGCCACGACTTCTACGACTTCGAGGCGAAGTACATCGACTCCGCCTCCGGGATCGTGCCCGCCCCGCTCACCCCGGAGCAGACCGCCGAGGTGCAGCGGCTCGCGATCGAGGCCTTCGAGGCCGCGTCCTGCGAGGGTCTGGTACGCGCCGACTTCTTCCTCACCGAGGACGGCGAGTTCGTCATCAACGAGATCAACACGATGCCGGGCTTCACCCCGATCTCCATGTACCCGCGGATGTGGCAGGAGTCGGGCATCGAGTACCAGGAACTCGTGGACCTCCTGATCCAGGCAGCCCTGCGCCGCTCCACCGGCCTGCGCTAGCCTCCCCCAGACTCCGTCCGGGGGGACCTCCAGGGACCCGAACAGCCGCCCGCCCGCCGAGCCGCCTTCAAAAGCACGGTTCGGCGGGCGGCGGTGTGCTCAGTAGGACGAGATGCCCTCGGGCACGGTCTTGGCGATGACGTCGGACAGCCCGACCAGCATCCCCGCGTCCGTGGCGTGCTCCCTGTCGACCCGGACTTCCGTGTACGCCTTCCGCATCCCGGTGGTGAACCGGAATTCGCCACCCGGGAGCTTCTCCAGCAGCCAGGCCACGTCGTTCACGTGGACGCCTTCCTGCTTCGGATCAGCCATCTTGGGGGGCTTGGGGATACCGCACCGCAGTACGATCGCCGAGCCGCCCCACGCGGCGGTCAGACCGGACTCCGGCTCGGTCGGGGTCCGCGCCAGGCCGGCCACCGTCTCCGGGAGCTCCTTGTGTAGCGCTGCACAGAACCCCGCGATGTCGGCGGGCGGCGTGGACGGCGGATCGACCCGGGCCTGCGAATCGCCCGGGGAACACGCCGCGAGGGCCAGCAAGGCCGACACGGCGGGCACGGCAGACAGGGCCGACGAAACACGGACACGGCGGGGCCGGCGGTGGTGGGACATCACCGGCCAAGAGTAGACGGGGGCTACAGATGGACCACCGGGCAGGTCAAGGTGCGGGTGATCCCCTCCACCTGCTGGACCTTGGCCACGACCATGCGGCCGAGTTCGTCCACGGTGTCGGCCTGGGCACGCACGATCACGTCGTACGGGCCCGTCACGTCCTCGGCCTGGATCACCCCCGCGATCTGGCCGATGGACTCGGCGACGAACGACGCCTTGCCCACTTCGGTCTGGATAAGGATGTACGCCTGTACCACGGAACCTCCAGGGCGGCCACGAGGATCATTTCCCCTAACCTTCGGATGGGCCCCACACGATCGCAAGGGCCGGGGGAAGAAGGGACGCCACGGTACCGCGTCGCCGTGCGCCGCGGGGAGACCTGCGGGCCCGGCGCCACGCACAGCGGGGCGTACGGAGAGCAGAAGTTGACGTATCTGTTGACGGTACCCAGAGCTGTGACGGCTCGCGACCGCAAGCGGACTGGGCAAGAAGGGGCACAGCGATGAAGGGCACTGTGGGCGAGCTGGGGGAGTTCGGGCTCATTCGGGAGCTCACCTCACGGCTCACCACCACCCCGGCGGTCCGGCTCGGTCCGGGCGACGACGCCGCGGTGGTGTCGGCCCCCGACCGGCGGGTCGTGGCGAGCACCGACATCCTGCTGGAGGGCAGGCACTTCCGGCGCGACTGGTCCACCGCCTACGACGTCGGCCGCAAGGCCGCCGCCCAGAACCTCGCCGACATCGCGGCCATGGGCGCGGTGCCGACCGCACTGCTGCTCGGCCTCGTCGTCCCGGCCGAACTCCCGGTCACGTGGCCCACCGAGCTGATGGACGGCATCCGCGACGAGTGCCAGGTCGCCGGCGCGGCCGTGGTCGGTGGCGACGTCGTACGCGGCGACACCATCACCGTCGCCATCACCGCCCTCGGTGACCTGCGCAACCACGAGCCCGTCCTGCGCTCCGGCGCCCAGCCCGGCGACGTCGTCGCCGTCACCGGCTGGCTGGGCTGGTCCGCGGCGGGCTTCGCCGTGCTCTCGCGCGGCTTCCGCTCCCCGCGGGCCTTCGTGGAGGCCCACCGGCGGCCCGAGCCGCCGTACCACGCGGGCCCCGCGGCCGCCGGGCTCGGCGCCACCGCCATGACCGACGTCAGCGACGGCCTCATCGCCGACCTCGGTCACATCGCCGAGGCCAGCAAGGTACGGATCGACCTGCGCTCGGCGGCCGTCGACATCCCGACCCAGATGCACGACATCGGGCAGGCCGTCGGCGTGGACCCGCTGCAGTGGGTGCTCACCGGGGGAGAGGACCACGCGATCGTGGCCACCTTCCCGCCGGACGTGAAGCTCCCCGCCCGCTGGAAGGTCATCGGGGAGGTGCTGAACCGCTCCGCGCTGCCCCAGGTGACCGTGGACGGCGCCCCGTGGACCAGCACCGGCGGCTGGGACCATTTCGGAGCCGACCCGGCCGCCGAGGACGGCGCGCTGTGACCAGCGCCCCGCCGCGCTGCCTGACCGTCGCCGGATCCGACTCCGGCGGCGGCGCGGGCATCCAGGCCGACCTCAAGACCATGCTGGCGCTCGGCGTGCACGGGATGAGCGTGGTGACCGCTGTGACGGCGCAGAACTCCCTCGGGGTACGAGGAGCCTGGGAGCTGCCCGCCGAGGCTGTGACGGCCCAGTACCGGGCCGTGGTGGAGGACATCGGCGTACAGGCAGTGAAGACCGGGATGCTCTCCTCGGCCGTGCTGGTGGAGACGGTGGCCGCGCTGCTGGCCGACACCCCCGCCCCGGTCGTCGTCGACCCCGTGGGCGTCTCCAAGCACGGGGACGCCCTGCTGGCCGCCTCGGCCCTGGACGCCGTGCGGGGGGACCTGCTCCCGGTGGCCACCGTGGCCACGCCCAACCTGGACGAGGTGGCGCAGCTCACGGGCGTGGTCGTGGAGACCGAGGACGACATGCGGCGGGCCGCCGACGCGATCCTCGGCCACGGACCCCGCTGGGCGCTGATCAAGGGCGGACACCTCGCGGCGCACGGGGGCCAGGCCGTGGACCTGCTGACCGACGGCACCGACGAACGGTGGCTGCGGGCCCCCCGGCACACCAACCCGCACACCCACGGCACGGGCTGCACCCTGGCGAGCGCCATCGCGGCCGGCCTGGCGAAGGGACTGTCCGTCCCGCAGGCGGTCACGGCCGCCAAGGAGTACGTCACGGGCGCCATCGCAGCCGGTTTCGCACTCGGCCGGGGCATCGGCCCGGTGGATCACGCCTGGCGGTGGCGCTGAGCCCCAGCCGGTCCGGGAAAGGCAAAAGGCCGGTTCACCAGAGGTGAACCGGCCTTCCTTTTGGCAACCGAAAAGGGCTGCGCTACGACGTGAGGCGTCAGCGCGAGACCTTGCCGGCCTTGATGCACGAGGTGCAGGCGTTGAGGCGCTTCGGCGTCCCATTGACCACGGCACGGACGCGCTGGATGTTCGGGTTCCAGCGACGCGAGGTGCGGCGGTGCGAGTGGGAGATGTTGTTGCCGAAGCTCGGCCCCTTGGCGCAAACGTCGCAGTTGGCAGCCACAGGTCACTCCAAAGACTTCAGATGCAATTACAGTGAATCCGGCGCACCGGAATCAGAGAGTCTGAAGTGGTTTGCCGGGGGAATGGCCCGACTCTCGTCGGGCAACCGGAGCAGCATACAACGACTGCGTCCGTCCAAGAAAACTACCATGACCGCCGCTGCCCCTGCCCCGCGGTCCGGACGCAGGGGCAGTCCTTGGTTACCCTGCGGTGAACCCCGGCCCGCACAAGGAGGAACGCCCGGTGCCCCACGAGCCGCAGCCGCAGCCCACTGACGAGCTCGACGCCGAAGCGGTGCGCACCTGGAGCTCGCTGGCCCTGGCCGCACTGGGCCGGGCCCGCGAGGACATCGACGCGATCAACGTCTACCCCGTGGCCGACGCGGACACCGGCACCAACCTCTACCTCACCGCCGAATCGGCCGACCGCGCCCTGACGGCGGCCTTCGAGGACGAGACCCACGCCACAGCCGGGACCTCCCTCGCCCGGGCCGTACGGGCCTTCGCGCACGGCGCGCTCATCGGGGCCCGGGGGAACTCCGGGACGATCCTGGCGCAGCTCCTGCGCGGAGTGGCCGACGTACTCGGCGACGAGCCCGCAGGACGGGAGCCCGGCAGGCTGCTGGCCGAGGCGCTGACCCGGGCCGCGCAGGAGGCGTACGAGGCCGTCGCGCACCCGGTGGAGGGCACCATGCTCACCGTCGCCGCCGCGGCCGCCCGGGCCGGCGAGGCCGCCGAGCACGCCGCCGGGACCGCCGCCGACGTGGCGCGGGCCGCCTACGACGCGGCCCGCGCCGCCCTGGCCGAGACCCCGGGGCAGCTGGCCGCGCTGGGCCGGGCCGGGGTGGTCGACGCCGGGGGCTGCGGCCTGGTCGCCGTACTCGGGGCCCTGTGGCAGGCGCTCTCCGGCCGGGAGCCGGCCGCCGAGCCGGTGCGCGGCCGGGCCGTACCCGTACCGCAGCCGCCGGACCCCTGCGAGCAGGAGCAGGACGGGCCGGCGTACGAGGTGATCTACCTGCTGGAGGCCACCGAAGCGGCCGTCGGGGAGCTGCGCGCACGGCTCGACGGGCTCGGCGACTCCCTGGTCGTGGTCGGCGGCGACGGGCTGTGGAACGTCCACGTCCACGTCGACGACCCGGGCGCGGCCGTGGAGGCCGGGGTCGACGCCGGCCGGCCGTACCGGATACGCATCACGCACTTCGGCGACGAGCGGCGCCGGGGCCGGGGCGAACGCGCCCAGCGGGCCGTGGTCGCCGTCGTCCCCGGCGAGGGGCTGGCCGTGCTGTGCGGCGAGGCGGGCGCGACCACCGTGCTCGCGCCGCCCGGGGAGGCCCCGGCCGTCGCGGAGCTGGTCGACGCCATCCGGCGCGCGCACGCCCGCGAGGTGGTCCTGCTGCCCGGCGGCGCCGAACTGCGGGCCGCCGCGGCCGCTGCGGCCGAAGAGGCCCGCGCCGACGGCGTACGGGTGGCCGTGATCCCCACCCGGTCCGCGGTACAGGGCCTGGCGGCCCTCGCCGTGCACGACCCGGACGGCAGCTTCGACGAGGACGTCGTCGCCATGACCGCGGCGGCCGGCGCCACCCGCTACGCGGAACTGGCCGTCGCCGAACGGCAGTCCTTCACCTCGGCCGGCATCTGCCAGGCCGGCGACGTGCTCGGCCTCATCGACGGCGACGTCGCCGTGATCGGGGCGGGCCTCACCGAGACCGCCGAGGCCGTCCTGGAGCGGATGCTGGGCTCCGGCGGCGAACTCGTCACCCTGGTCCTGGGACCGGAGGTGCCGGACGCCCTCGCCGAGCGCCTGGAGGCGTACGTGCAGCACGGGCACCTGGCCGTGGACACCGTCACCTACCGCGGCGGGCGCTACTCGGCGCCGCTCCTCATCGGCGTGGAGTAAGGGCCGAACAGCGGTCTTGTCAGCGGCATGGTGTGCAATGGAAGATGTGCCCGCGCTCGACGAAGACCTCAAGAAGACGCTCGGCCCCGCCACCGCCAAGGTGCTGGCCGAGCAGCTCGGCCTGCACACGGCCCTGGACCTGCTCCACCACTACCCCCGGCGGTACGCCGAGCGCGGTGAGCTGACCTCGCTGGCCGAGCTCGCCGACCAGATCGACGAGCACGTGACCGTCGTCGCCCAGGTCGCCGACGCCCGGATCCTGACCTTCAACGGGGGCCGCGGCAAACGGCTGGAGGTGACCATCACCGACGGCAGCGGCCGGCTCCAGCTGGTCTTCTTCGGCGCCGGCGTGCACAAGCCGCACAAGGACCTGCTGCCCGGCAGCCGCGCGATGTTCGCCGGCAAGGTCTCGAGGTTCAACCACAAGCTCCAGCTGGCGCACCCCGCGTACGAGCCGCTCGGCGCGGACGCCTCCGACCGGGACGCGGCCACCGCCTTCGCCAACCAGCTCATCCCGATCTACCCGGCCTGCGCGAAGCTGGAGTCCTGGAAGATCGCCAAGTGCGTGGACGCGGTGCTGCCCGGCGTCCACGAGGCCGTGGACCCGCTGCCCGCGTCCCTGCGCGAGGGCCGCGGACTGGTTCCGCTCACCGAGGCCCTGCTGAAGATCCACCGGCCGGGCACCAAGGCCGACATCGACGACGCGCGCCAGCGCCTGAAGTGGGACGAGGCCTTCGTCCTGCAAGTGGCCCTCGCCCGCCGCCGGCACGCCGACTCCCAGCTCCCGGCCGTCCCCCGCCGCCCCACCCCGGGCGGCCTGCTCGACTCCTTCGACGCCAAGCTCCCCTTCACGCTCACCGAGGGCCAGCAATCCGTCTCGAAGGAGATCTTCGACGACCTCTCCACCAGCCACCCCATGCACCGCCTCCTCCAGGGCGAAGTGGGTTCGGGCAAGACCTTGGTCGCTCTGCGGGCCATGCTCGCCGTCGTGGACTCCGGCGGGCAGGCCGCGATGCTCGCGCCCACCGAGGTGCTCGCGCAGCAGCACCACCGCTCCATCACCGAGATGATGGGCGAGCTCGCCGAGGGCGGCATGCTCGGCGGCTCCGACCAGGGCACCAAGGTCGTGCTGCTCACCGGGTCCATGGGGATGCCCGCGCGGCGCCAGGCCCTGCTCGACCTCGTCACCGGCGAGGCCGGGATGGTGATCGGTACGCACGCGCTGATCGAGGACAAGGTGCAGTTCCACGACCTCGGCCTGGTCGTCGTCGACGAACAGCACCGCTTCGGCGTGGAGCAGCGCGACGCGCTGCGGTCCAAGGGGAAGCAGCCCCCGCACCTGCTGGTGATGACCGCGACCCCGATCCCGCGCACCGTCGCCATGACCGTCTTCGGCGACCTGGAGACCTCCGTCCTCGACCAGCTGCCCGCCGGCCGCTCCCCGATCGCCACCCACGTGGTGCCCGCCAAGGACAAGCCGCACTTCCTCGCCCGCGCCTGGGAGCGGGTCCGCGAGGAAGTCGACAAGGGCCACCAGGCGTATGTGGTCTGCCCGCGGATCGGTGACGGCGAGGACGACCCGAAGAAGAAGGCCTCCGCGGAGGACGACGCCGAGAAGCGGCCCCCGCTCGCCGTCCTGGACATCGCGGAGCAGCTCACGCGCGGACCGCTCACCGGGCTGCCGGTGGAGGTGCTGCACGGCCGGATGGACCCGGCCGACAAGGACGACGTGATGCGCCGGTTCGCCGCCGGCGAGGTCAAGGTCCTGGTCGCCACGACCGTCATCGAGGTCGGGGTGAACGTGCCGAACTCCACCGTCATGGTGATCATGGACGCGGACCGGTTCGGCGTCTCCCAGCTCCACCAGCTGCGCGGTCGCGTCGGCCGGGGCTCCGCGCCCGGCCTGTGCCTGCTGGTCAGCGAGATGCACGAGGCGAGCCCCGCCCGGGCCCGGCTGTCCGCCGTCGCCGCCACCCTCGACGGCTTCGAGCTCTCCCGGATCGACCTGGAGCAGCGCCGCGAGGGCGACGTGCTCGGCCAGGCCCAGTCCGGGGTGCGCTCCTCGCTGCGGATGCTCGCCGTCATCGAGGACGAGGAGGTCATCGCCCAGGCCCGGGAGGAGGCCACCCGTGTCGTCGCCGACGATCCCGAGCTGGAGCGGCTGCCGGGCCTGCGGACCGCTCTGGACGCCCTGCTGGACACCGAGCGGGAGCAGTACCTGGAGAAGGGCTGACAATGGGGGTGCCCGATCCCTCCGACGATTGAAGGACCCCCCAGATGACCCGCGTGATCGCCGGCAGCGCCGGCGGGCGACGGCTGACCGTGCCCCCGGGCACCGGGACCCGGCCGACCTCGGACCGGATGCGCGAAGGGCTCTTCTCCACCTGGGAGTCGCTGCACGGCGTCGAAGGGGCCCGGGTGCTCGACCTGTACGGCGGCTCCGGGGCCGTCGGCCTGGAGGCCCTCTCGCGCGGCGCGGCCCACGCCCTGCTGGTCGAGGCCGACGCCAAGGCCGCCAAGGCGATCCGCGACAACATCAGGACGCTGGGCCTGCCCGGCGCCGAATTCCGGTCGGGCAAGGCCGAGCAGATCGTGGCGGCCACCGCGGCCGGGGACCCGTACGACATCGTCTTCCTGGACCCTCCGTACGCCGTGGACCACGGGGATCTCCGCGAGATCCTCCTCACACTCCGGTCCAATGGCTGGCTCACCGGCGATGCGCTCGTCACCGTGGAACGCAGCACCAGGAGCGGCGCCTTCCCGTGGCCCGAGGGCTTCGAGCCGCTCCGGTCGCGGAAGTACGGCGAGGGCACCCTTTGGTACGGTCGCGCCGCCTTCACCAGCGAAGACTCATGAACGAGGGAGTTAAGTTGCGCCGCGCCGTCTGTCCGGGGTCCTTCGACCCCATCACCAACGGACACCTCGACATCATCGGACGCGCCTCCCGGCTCTACGACGTGGTCCACGTCGCCGTGATGATCAACCAGTCCAAGCAGGGGCTGTTCACCGTCGAGGAGCGGATCGAGCTGATCCGCGAGGCGACGGCCGACTACGGGAACGTCCAGGTCGAGTCCTTCCACGGCCTGCTCGTCGACTTCTGCAAGCAGCGTGACATCCCGGCCATCGTCAAGGGCCTGCGCGCCGTCAGCGACTTCGACTACGAGCTGCAGATGGCCCAGATGAACATGGGGCTGTCGGGCGTCGAGACGCTGTTCGTGCCGACGAACCCCACCTACAGCTTCCTGTCGTCCTCGCTGGTCAAGGAGGTCGCCGCCTGGGGCGGCGACGTGGCCCACCTGCTGCCGGCGCACGTGCACACCGCGCTGATGGAGCGGCTGCGCGACCGCTGAGCGACTGACGGTCCGTCAGTCAGTGTCGGGGGCCCGCCCGCTGGCCTTAAAGTCGACCCGTCCGTCTCAGGAACCGCCCGAGGCCGAGAGAGTGCGAGCCCCTATGGACGTGCAGAAGAAGCTCGACGAGATCGTCGCGGCCGTCGGCGGGGCCCGGTCCATGCCCATGTCGGCCTCCTGCGTCATCAACCGCGCCGAGCTGCTCGCCCAGCTCGAAGAGGTCCGCCAGGCGCTCCCCGGCTCGCTCGCGCAGGCGCAGGAGCTCATCGGCGGCCGGGAGCAGATGGTCGAGGAGGCCCGCCGGGAGGCGGAGCGGATCATCGAGTCCGCCCACAGCCAGCGCGGTTCGCTGATCTCCGACACCGAGGTCGTGCGGCGCTCCCAGGCCGAGGCGGACCGGATCCTGGACGAGGCCCGCCGCGAGGCCGAGGAGATCCGGGCCGAGGCCGACGACTACGTCGACAGCAAGCTCGCCAACTTCGAGGTCGTGCTGACCAAGACCATCGGTTCGGTGGACCGGGGCCGCGAGAAGCTGCTGGGCCGCGGCCCGGGGCTGGACGAGCAGGGCTACCCCGACGCGGACGCGCCCGAGCGCAGCCACGACCCCGAGACGCAGCGGCAGCAGGCGGACGCGTACGTGGACACCAAGCTGGCGACCTTCGAGGCGGTGCTCTCCAAGACCCTGGAGGCCGTCGGGCGCGGCCGGCAGAAGCTGCTGGGCCGGGTGCCCACGGACGACCTCGGCGCGCACATGGCCGCCCAGGACGCGGCGGGCGGGCAGCAGACCCGCTCGTCCAGCGACGCGGACTTCCTGGCCGGCCTGGCCGAGCCCCAGCAGCTCCAGGCGCCGATCCCGGCCCAGCCGGAGCCGGCGTACGACACGTACGCCTACCAGCAGCCCCAGCAGCAGGACGGCTACGCCTACCAGGACCACCAGGACCCCTACGCGGGCTACCAGCAGCAGCCCGACCCCTACGCGGGCTACCAGCAGCAGCCCGACCCGTACTCCGCGTACCAGGAGCCGCAGGCCCAGCAGCCCTCGCTCGACGAGACCAGCTTCTTCGACACGAGCATGATCAACCTGGACCAGCTGCGCCAGTACGAACAGGGTCGCTAGGCCCGGATTGGGCGCAGAGCGCGGCGCCGGGTATCCTGGCTCTTCGGTCGCGCGTATGCACCG
This sequence comes from Streptomyces sp. NBC_00190, assembly GCF_036203305.1. Taxonomy (GTDB): domain Bacteria; phylum Actinomycetota; class Actinomycetes; order Streptomycetales; family Streptomycetaceae; genus Streptomyces. Next base: position 5,602,284 of record NZ_CP108131.1, read on the forward strand.
CGGTCCATGCTGCCCTTGAGCGGCGGAATTTTTGATCTTTAGCGATCCGTGAAAGCAGGAACGGCCCTGAATACCCGCCTCGACCACCGCAACCCCCTCGTGTTCGACACGCACGAGCTGGGTCGGCGTCCTGGTGCCATGCAGCGGCTGTCCCGTGAGATCGCGGCACCGGCGGACTTCGGTCTCGCCGGGGTCATCGGGGTGCCGGAAGGCAGTCCGGTGAAGCTCAAGCTCCGCCTGGAGTCGGTCATGGAAGGGGTGCTTGTCACAGGCACCGCCCGTGCATCGGCCGTAGGGGAGTGCGTAAGGTGTCTGGAGTCCGTCGAGCGTGAGCTCAAGGCGGACTTCCAGGAGATGTTCTCGTACCCTGACGCCGACGACCGGAGCCGCTCCAAGGCGGAACCGGCCGACGACGCCGAGGACGACGAGGACACGCTTTTCCTCGAGGACGGTTTGTTCGACCTCGAACCCGTGCTGCGCGACGTGGTGGTGCTCGCACTGCCGCTGCAGCCGGTGTGCCGGGAGGACTGTCTCGGACTGTGCCCCGATTGCGGGCTCAGCCTGAACGACGACCCGGACCACCACCATGACGCCGTCGACATCCGTTGGGCGGCATTGCAAGGACTCGTCGTGACCGATCAGGACGGCGAGAAGGACAACATGAGCGGCACTGCCTCTGACGGAGTTCAGGGCGCCGCCGAGAAGCAGGAGAAGTAGCCGTGGCTGTTCCGAAGCGGAAGATGTCGCGCAGCAACACGCGCCACCGCCGGTCGCAGTGGAAGGCTGCGGTCCCCACCCTGGTTTCGTGTGAGCGTTGCCAGGAGCCGAAGCTCCAGCACATTGCGTGCCCGAGCTGCGGCACCTACAACAAGCGCCAGGTCCTCGAGGTCTGAGCGGCTGGTGAGAGGCGCAATGTCTGAGCTGTCCAACGCTGAGAAGCAGGCAGACAGTAACAACGCGGCCTCGTCCCACACGCTTCTGGAAGGGCGGCTCGGGTATCAACTCGAGTCCGCCCTTCTGGTGCGTGCGCTGACCCACCGCTCGTACGCGTACGAGAACGGCGGTCTGCCCACCAACGAGCGCCTCGAGTTCCTCGGGGACTCCGTGCTCGGCCTGGTGGTCACGGACACGCTGTACACGACCCACCCGGATCTCCCCGAAGGCCAGCTGGCCAAGCTTCGGGCCGCGGTGGTCAACTCGCGCGCACTGGCGGAGGTCGGGCGCGGCCTCGAACTCGGCTCCTTCATCCGGCTCGGCCGGGGCGAAGAGGGTACGGGCGGCCGGGACAAGGCCTCCATCCTCGCCGACACCCTTGAAGCGGTGATCGGCGCGGTCTACCTCGACCAGGGCCTCGACGCGGCCTCGGAGCTGGTTCACCGGCTCTTCGACCCGCTCATCGAGAAGTCCTCGAACCTCGGGGCCGGCCTGGACTGGAAGACCAGTCTCCAGGAGCTCACGGCGGCCGAAGGTCTTGGCGTACCGGAATACCTGGTCACCGAGACCGGTCCGGACCACGAGAAGACCTTCACTGCTGCCGCCCGCGTCGGTGGTGTCTCGTACGGCACCGGCACCGGCCGCAGCAAGAAGGAAGCGGAACAGCAGGCGGCGGAATCCGCCTGGCGCGGTATCCGTACCGCGGCGGACGAGCGGATCGCGGCCGAGGCCGCTGCCGCCGCCGCTCCTGCGGTCGAGGTCCCGGCTTCGGCCGGGGCGGAGGCCGAAGCCGAGGACGGCGGGGCGCCGGAGCCCGCCGACACGGCGCAGGACGCCTGACCCTTCCTTCGGGATTTCCCCGCCCCGCCCTTGCCTCGCAAGGGCGGGGCGGTCCCGTTTCCCGGGCGCCGACGCGCGGCCGGTAGGCTCGGCGGCAGCGTCCACAACCGCATCGCCACCGGAGGAACACCGTGCCCGAGCTGCCCGAGGTCGAAGTCGTGCGGCGGGGGCTGGAACGCTGGGTGGCCGGGCGGACCGTCGAGGCCGTCGAGGTCCTGCACCCGCGGGCCGTACGGCGCCACCCGGGCGGCGGGGCCGATTTCGCGGCCCGCCTCGCGGGACAGACCATCGGGGTGCCGCAGCGGCGCGGGAAGTACCTGTGGCTGCCCCTGCTGGAGCGGGACCTGTCCGTCCTGGGGCACCTGGGGATGAGCGGGCAGCTGCTCGTGCAGCCGACGGACGCCCCGGATGAGAAGCACCTGCGGATCAGGGTGCGGTTCGACGACGGCGCGGGTACCGAGCTGCGCTTCGTGGACCAGCGGACCTTCGGCGGGCTCTCGCTGCACGAGAACACGCCCGACGGGCTGCCCGACGTCATCGCGCACATCGCGCGCGACCCCCTGGACCCGCTCTTCGACGAGGGGGCCTACCACCTGGCGCTGCGCGCCAAGCGGACCACGGTCAAGCGGGCGCTGCTCGACCAGTCCCTGATCAGCGGGGTCGGCAACATCTACGCGGACGAGGCGCTGTGGCGCGCCAAGCTGCACTACGAGCGCCCGACCGCGACCCTCACACGCCCCCGGAGCGCGGAACTCCTCGGCCATGTCCGGGACGTCATGAACGCCGCCCTCGACGTGGGCGGCACCAGCTTCGACAGCCTTTACGTCAACGTGAACGGCGAGTCGGGCTACTTCGACCGTTCGCTCGACGCCTACGGGCGCGAGGACGAGCCCTGCCGGCGCTGCGGCACGCCGATGCGCCGCCGCCCCTGGATGAACAGGTCCAGCTACTTCTGCCCGCGGTGTCAGCGGGCTCCGCGCGTGTCGTCGTAGGTCTGCCGGGCGGTCAGCACCTCAGGCATGCTCCCCTCCAGGAAGTGGATGAGCGAGAGCAGACGGTTCGCCACCTCGACGCCGAGCGGGGTCAGTTCGTAGTCCACGCGGGGCGGGTTCGTCGGCTGCGCCTCGCGGTTGACGATGCCGTCGCGCTCCAGCGCGTGCAGGGTCTGGGAGAGCATCTTCTCGCTCACGCCCTCCACCCGGCGGCGCAGCTCGTTGAAGCGGCACGGGCCCTCGCGCAGCGCGCCCACGGTGAGACTGCCCCAGCGGCCGGTCACGTGCTCAAGGGTCTCGCGGGACGGGCAGGCGCGCGCGAATGCATCGAACGGTAGTTCGGATCCGTCGGCTTCGGTACAGAACGCTGGTGTGTCCATGAGAAGAGCGTACCCTCGGGCAGCGCTATCCAATGGGTTGCGCTTTCTAAAAGTTAGTGGTTCTCTTTCTTTCGTCGCACCACGCCCCGTGTGCGGCGAGCACTTCCCCGAGGGAGAGAACCACCTTGTCCGGAACCACGCACACCCCCGTCGTCTCGATCGCCTACCACTCCGGCTACGGCCACACGGCCGTCGTTGCCGAAGCGGTCCGCAACGGCGCCGCCGAGGCCGGCGCGACGGTCCACCTGATCAAGGTCGACGAGATCGACGACGCGCAGTGGGCGCTGCTCGACGCGTCCGACGCGATCGTCTTCGGCTCCCCGACCTACATGGGCACGGCCTCCGGCGCCTTCCACGTCTTCGCCGAGGCCACCTCGAAGCGCTGGTTCGGCGACGCCTGGCAGGACAAGGTGGCGGCCGGCTTCACCAACTCCGCCTCCAAGAGCGGCGACAAGCTGCACACCCTGCAGTTCTTCCAGATCCTGGCCGCGCAGCACGGCATGAGCTGGGTCAACCTGGGCCTGAAGCCGGGCTGGAACTCCAGCACCGCCTCGGAGAACGACCTCAACCGCCTCGGCGTCTTCGCCGGCGCCGCCGCGCAGTCCAACTCGGACGAGGGTGCGGACGCGGTCCACAAGGCCGACATCGCGACCGCCGAGCACCTGGGCCGGCGCGTCGCCGAGCACACCCGTGTCGTCGTCGCCGGCCGCGCGGCGCTGGCCGCGCTCTGATCCCCCTTCGGCCCTAGAAGCCGAAGTCCTGCGTCCACCAGGGGCCGCCGGCGGCGAAGTAGGCGCCGACGCCCAGGGTGCGGAACTCGCAGTTGAGGATGTTCGCCTTGTGGCCCGGGCTGTTCATCCAGGCCTTCATCACGGCCTCGGCGTCGCCCTGGCCGCGGGCTATGTTCTCGCCGCCGAGGCCCGAGAGCCCGGCCTTGGCCGCGCGGTCCCAGGGGGTGCTGCCGTCCGGGTCGGTGTGGTCGAAGAAGCCGCGGACGGCCATGTCCTTGCTGAAGGCTCCGGCCAGCGCCGCGAGCGGCGGGTTCGCCCGGACCGGACCGCACCCGGCCATCGCGCGCTCCTGGTTCACGAGGGCCACCACCGCGGCCTCCTCGGCGGAGTGGCCGTCACTGGGCACCGGCGCGGCGGTCGGCACCTGGACGGGCGGCTTCGGCGGTACGGGAGCGGGCTTCGCCGGGACCTTGGCGGTCGGCTTCGCCACGGGCTTCGCGGAGGCCTTCGCCACGGGCTTCGCCACGGGCTTCGCGGAGGCCTTCGCCGCGGCCGAGGCGCTCGGCGGGGGCGAAGCGGAAGCGGGCGCGGAAGTCGGCACGGAAGCCGACGCGGACGGGCTCGGCGAGGCCGGGGCCGAGGTGGAGGGGGAGGCGGAAGGGGACGGGGAGGCCGACGGGCCGGCGGCGGTACCCGTGCCCGCGGAGGCGCGGCCGGACAGGTTGGCGAGACCCCCCTGCTGCTCCGGCGTGCTGTGGGCGCGGCTCGGCGTGGGCTTCGCCGCTGCCTCCGTCTTGTCTGCGGAACCCGAACCGGCGATCCCCACATAGGGGAAGGAACTGCTGACCGGCACCATGCCGGTGGTGACGGCCGCGGTCCCGAGGGCCACGGCCACCGAGACGCCCAAAAGGCCGGTGCGCAGGGCGGTGCCGCGCTTGCCGCCGCGGTTCGGTGCGGCGTGGAGTCGGTGGCGTCCCATCGGCGTCGAGCCTTCCTTACCAGGTCAAGATCGTCCTAACTCACCCAAACGGGTGAGTTCATTGGTGCGCGACTGTACGGCAGTGGGGCCAGGGGGGCGATGTGTCCCGAAAGTGTTTGCCCCGTTAGCGTTCACGCATGAATGAAGACGTCCGCCTGATCGCCTGGGTGCGAGGCCGTGTGCAGGGAGTGGGCTTCCGCTGGTTCACCAGGGAGAACGCTCTGGAGATCGGCGGGCTCGTCGGCTTTGCGCTCAATCTCGACGACGGGCGAGTGCAGGTGGTGGCCGAAGGTCAACGTGAGAATTGCCACCGGCTGCTCGACTGGCTGCAGTCGTCCGACACGCCCGGCCAGGTGAACGGAGTGACAGAGATCTGGGGCACACCGCGCGGTGGCTACGACGGGTTCGCGATCAGATGACGGATCGCCTGATCATGTACTGATCACACCCTGAGATCGTCCGCACACGGTCGGATCTGCGCATTCTCCGCCGACGCGTTGCCGACGCGGACGATCCGTGGAAGGCTCGGAGATGCGGATGATCTCCACGCCCCTTGCGGGGCCCGGGCTGCCCGCCGATACGGGGCGTGATCGTGTTGACCGTCAAACTTTTTGGTGAGACGCTGGAAGCCCCGCGCACCTGAGCTGTTTGGCAGTGTTGGCAGTAGTAAGCGCAGTGACTGTCAGTCGCTGCCGGACATCCGCGGGTGCGATTCCCTCACGACCCACACCACTTCGGTCGGTCACTCAGTGTGGAGGACCATCCATCATGGCAAAGGCGCTTCTCGGTTACGTCGGCGGTTCCGATCCGCGACTCCTCGCCGAGATGCGACGGCTTCAGCAGCGCGTCCAGGACCTTGAGTCCGAGCTCGTACGGATTCAGTCCGAAAATGACGCGCTGAACGCGGCCGCCGCTCACCACGACGGAGACTCGCTGCTCGACAGCATCGAGATCGACGTACCCCAGGCGGAGCCTGCGCTCACCTGATCCGCTCAATTCGTCGCTCGACTCCAGCCCCGCATGATCTGCAAGGGACGCTCCGGCGTCCCTTCTTTCTTTCGGCGCCGCGCCCCACGGCATGAGGCCAGGTGGGCGGCTGATTCCTTTTGAGCTCAGTTGTGCCCTGCACCTTCATGGGTGAAACCGAACGCGAAAGGTAGAGTCCGGCGGCGTGCACCTCAAGTCCCTGACCCTGCGCGGCTTCAAATCCTTTGCATCCGCCACCACCCTGCGCTTCGAACCCGGCATCACCTGTGTCGTGGGTCCGAACGGCTCCGGCAAGTCCAATGTGGTGGACGCGCTGTCCTGGGTCATGGGCGAACAAGGGGCCAAGTCCCTGCGCGGCGGGAAGATGGAAGACGTCATCTTCGCCGGGACCACCGGACGTCCGCCGCTCGGCCGCGCCGAGGTCTCCCTCACGATCGACAACTCCGACGGCGCGCTGCCCATCGACTACGCCGAAGTCACCATCACCCGCATCATGTTCCGCGGCGGCAGCAGCGAGTACCAGATCAACGGCGACACCTGCCGCCTGCTCGACATCCAGGAGCTGCTCTCCGACTCCGGCATCGGCCGCGAGATGCACGTCATCGTCGGACAGGGCCAGCTGGACTCCGTCCTGCACGCGGATCCCATGGGGCGCCGCGCCTTCATCGAGGAAGCGGCCGGCGTACTCAAGCACCGCAAGCGCAAGGAGAAGGCGCTGCGGAAGCTCGACGCGATGCAGGCCAACCTCGCACGCGTACAGGACCTCAACGAAGAGCTGCGGCGCCAGCTGAAGCCCCTGGGTCGACAGGCCGCGGTGGCCCGGCGGGCAGCCGTCATCCAGGCGGACCTGCGCGACGCGCGGCTCCGGCTGCTCGCCGACGACCTGGTCACGCTGCGCCGCGCGCTCGACGCGGAGATCGCGGACGAGGCGGCGCTGAAGGAACGCAAGGAGGCCGCCGAGGCCCGGCTCGCCGAGGCGCTGCGGCGCGAGGCGGAACTGGAGGAGGCCGTACGGGAGCTCGCGCCGCGGCTCCAGCGGGCGCAGCGGACCTGGTACGAGCTCTCGCAGCTCGCCGAGCGGGTACGGGGGACCGCGTCCCTGGCCGACGCGCGGGTCAAGAGCGCGACCGCCCCCGTGGAGGAGGAGCGGCGGGGGCGCGACCCGGAGGACATGGAAAGGGAGGCCGCCCGGATCCGCGAGCAGGAGGCGGAACTGACGGCGGCCCTGGAGGCGGCCTCCCACGCGCTGGAGGACACGGCCGCGCACCGGGCGGAGCTGGAGCGGGCACTGGCCGCGGAGGAGCGGCGGCTGCGCGACGCCGCGCGGGCCATCGCGGACCGGCGCGAGGCACTGGCCCGGCTGACGGGGCGGCTCGGCGCGGCCCGCTCCCGGGCGGGCGCCGCGCAGGCCGAGATCGACCGGCTCGTCGCGGCGCGGGACGAGGCCGAGGCCCGGGCGGTGGCCGCGCAGGAGGAGTACGAGGCCCTGGCGGAGGAGGTCGGCGGTCTCGACGACGCTTCGGTGGAGGGCGAGTACGAGGCCGCCCGGGCCGCGCTCGCGGCGGCGGAGGCCGAACTGGGCGCGGCGCGCGACGCCCTGACGGCGGCGGAACGCTCGCGCGCGGCGGTGTCGGCGCGGCGGGACGCGCTGGCGCTCGGGCTACGCCGCAAGGACGGCACGGGCGCGCTGCTCGCGGCGCGGGTGCAGCTGGCCGGGCTGCTGGGACCGGCGGCGGAGCGGCTGTCGGTGACCCCGGGGTACGAGGCGGCGGTGGCCGCTGCGCTGGGCTCGGCGGCGGATGCGCTGGCCGTGGCCTCGCCGGGCGCGGCGGCCGAGGCGATCCGTCACCTGCGCGGTACGGACGCCGGCCGCGCCACCCTCCTGATCACCCCGCCGCCGGTCCTGCCGGCCCAGAGCCAGGCCCCGGCCCACGCCCCGGCCGATCCGTCCGCCCCGCCGCTGCCGGGCCGGGCCTCGGGCCCGGGGGCTGCCGTCCCCGGCCAGGTCCTGGCCGAGGCCGGGGGAGGCTCTCCTCACCCCACCGCTTCCCGGAACCGGGTTCTGCCCGGCCCCTCCGGTGTGCCCGCCGCGGAGCTGGTCGGGGGAGACGCGGAGGCGACGCGGGCCGTGGGGTGGGTCCTGCGGGACCACTTCGTGGTCGGGACCCTCGACGAGGCCGAGACCCTCGTCGCCGCGCGGGCCGACGCGGTGGCCGTGACCGTGGACGGGGACGTCCTCGGCGCGCACCTCGCGCACGGCGGCTCCGCCGGTGCGCCCAGCCTGATCGAGGTACAGGCGGCCGTCGACGAGGCGGCGGCGGAGCTGGCCCGGCTGGACGCGCGGTGCCTGGAGCTGGGCGAGGTACAGGCGGCCGCCCAGGCGCGGCGCAAGGCCGCGGCGGCCCTGGTCGAGGAGCTCGCCGAGCGCCGGCGGGCCGCGGAGCAGGCCCGCGCCGGGGTCGCGCAGCAGCTCGGGCGGCTCGCCGGGCAGGCGAAGGGGGCCGCGGGCGAAGCCGAGCGCACTGCCGCCGCCGCGGCCAAGGCCCAGGACGCGCTGGAGCAGGCGCTGATGGACGTGGAGGAGTGCGCGGAGCAGCTGGCGACGGCCGAGGAGATGCCGGTCGAGGAGGAGCCCGACTCCGCGGTGCGGGACCGGCTCGCCGCCGACGGCGCCAACGCCCGCCAGACCGAGATGGAGGCCCGGCTGCAGCTGCGGACCCACGAGGAGCGGGTCAAGGGGCTGGCGGGAAGGGCCGACTCGCTCGACCGGGCGGCCCGCGCGGAACGTGAGGCCCGCACCCGCGCCGAACGCCGCCGGGCCCGGCTGCGGCACGAGGCGGAAGTGGCCCGGGCGGTCGCCGACGGGGCCCGGCAGCTGCTCGCGCACGTGGAGGTGTCGCTGCGCAGGGCCGACGAGGAGCGCGCCGGGGCCGAGTACGCCAAGGGCCTGCGCGAGCAGGAGCTCGCCGCGGCCAGGAACAGCGGCCGGGACCTGAAGGGCGAGCTCGACAAGCTCACCGACTCCGTGCACCGCGGGGAGGTGCTGGGCGCCGAGAAGCGGCTGCGCATCGAGGCGGTGGAGGCCAAGGCGCTGGAGGAGTTCGGCATGGAGGCGGCCGGGCTCGTCGCCGAGTACGGGCCCGACCAGCCGGTGCCGCCCTCCCCGCCCGCCGAGGGCGAGACGCTGCCGGAGGACGCCGGGCACCCGCGGAACCTGCCCGGCCCCTTCGTCCGCGCCCAGCAGGAGAAGCGGCTCAGGGCGGCCGAGCGCGCCTACCAGCAGCTCGGCAAGGTCAACCCGCTCGCGCTGGAGGAGTTCGCGGCGCTGGAGGAGCGCCACCAGTTCCTCAGCGAGCAGCTGGAGGACCTGCGCAAGACGCGCGCCGACCTCCTTCACGTGGTGAAGGAGGTCGACGAGCGCGTCGAACAGGTCTTCACCGAGGCGTACCGGGACACGGCCCGGGAGTTCGAGGGGGTCTTCTCGCGGCTGTTCCCCGGCGGCGAGGGCCGACTCGTTCTCACCGACCCCGACAACATGCTGACCACCGGCGTCGACGTCGAAGCCCGCCCGCCGGGCAAGAAGGTCAAGCGGCTGTCGCTGCTCTCGGGCGGCGAGCGCTCGCTGACGGCCGTGGCCCTGCTGGTGTCCATCTTCAAGGCGCGGCCCAGCCCGTTCTACGTGATGGACGAGGTCGAGGCCGCGCTCGACGACACCAACCTGCAGCGGCTGATCCGGATCATGGAGGAGCTCCAGGAGAGCTCCCAGCTGATCGTCATCACCCACCAGAAGCGGACGATGGAGGTCGCCGACGCGCTCTACGGCGTCTCGATGCAGGGCGACGGGGTCTCCAAGGTCATCAGTCAGCGGCTGCGCTGACCAGTTCACTTCAGGAAGTGAACGCTGTGGCCCTCTTCACTCCGGCATGACCGGTTCTTCCTCGCTCTTGACTTCAGAAAGTGAAGCCATAGGCTCTGCTGTGCCGTGTCCGACGTTCAGGTGGTGGTGAGCAGTTTGCTGTGCGCCACTGGAGGAACACGCGCACAGACGCACACCCCCACACCGCCCGCCGTCGGCGCCGGGCCCAGGAGCGCATCTTGACCAGCACAGCGAACGCACCCGCGTCGGGCGGAGGCCGGGCGGCACGCCCCGACCATCTCGGGCACGTCATCTTCATCGCCGCGGCCGCGGCGATGGGCGGTTTCCTCTTCGGCTACGACAGCTCCGTCATCAACGGCGCGGTCGTCGCCATCCGCGAACGGTTCGACGTCGGGTCCGCGGCGCTCGCCCAGGTGATCGCCGCCGCGCTGATCGGCTGCGCCATCGGCGCCGCCACGGCCGGCCGCATGGCCGACCGGATCGGCCGCATCCGCTGCATGCAGATCGCTGCCGTCCTCTTCACCGCGAGCGCCATCGGCTCGGCCCTTCCGTTCGCCCTGTGGGACCTGGCCATGTGGCGCGTCATCGGCGGCTTCGGCATCGGCATGGCCTCCGTCATCGGCCCCGCCTACATCGCCGAGGTGTCCCCGGCCGCCTACCGCGGCCGGCTCGCCTCCTTCCAGCAGGCGGCGATCGTCATCGGCATCGCCGTCTCCCAGCTCGTCAACTGGGGCCTGCTGAACCTCGCCGACGGCAACCAGCGCGGTGAGATCGCCGGCCTGGAGGCCTGGCAGTGGATGCTCGGCGTCATGGTCGTCCCGGCCGTGATCTACGGGCTGCTGTCCTTCGTCATCCCGGAGTCCCCCCGCTACCTGATCTCCGCCGGCCGCACCGAGCAGGCCAAGAAGGTGCTGCGCGAGGTCGAGGGCTCGAAGATCGACATCGACGCGCGTGCCGCCGAGATCGAGCACGCGATGCACTCCGAGCAGAAGTCCACCTTCAAGGACCTGCTGGGCGGCCGCTTCGGCTTCCTGCCCATCGTCTGGATCGGCATCGGCCTCTCCGTCTTCCAGCAGCTCGTCGGCATCAACGTGATCTTCTACTACAGCTCCTCGCTGTGGCAGTCCGTCGGCATCGACCCGACCAGCTCGTTCCTCTACTCCTTCACCACGTCGATCATCAACATCATCGGCACGGTGATCGCGATGGTTCTCGTCGACCGGATCGGCCGCAAGCCGCTCGCCCTCATCGGCTCGGCGGGCATGGCCGTCTCCCTGGGCCTGTGCGCGTGGGCGTTCTCCTTCAAGGAGGAGATCGGCGGCACCATCTCGATCCCCAGCACCCAGGGCACGGTCGCGCTGATCGCCGCCCACGCCTTCGTGCTCTTCTTCGCCCTGTCCTGGGGCGTGGTGGTCTGGGTGCTGCTCGGCGAGATGTTCCCGAACCGCATCCGGGCCGCGGCCCTCGGTGTCGCCGCATCGGCCCAGTGGATCGCCAACTGGGTCATCACCGTGTCGTTCCCGTCCCTGTCGGACTGGAGCCTGTCCGGCGCGTACGTCATCTACACCGTCTTCGCCCTGCTCTCGATCCCCTTCATCCTCAAGTGGGTGCCGGAGACCAAGGGCAAGGCGCTGGAGGAGATGGGGTAACCACCCCCGCCAACACCCCTCTCCTCGATACTGCCCCGGCTCAGTCCTTGAGCCGGGGCAGTACCTGTTCGCACAGCAGGTGCAGACTGCGCCAGCCCTCGTCCAGCGGCATCCCGCCGCAGAGCGGATGCAGCACCAGGTTCCCCGCCTCGCCCGCGCCCCGGGCGTACGAGAGCGCCTGGTCCGGCGTGAGGACCCGGTACACGCCCTCCGCGCGCAGCTCCGCCACCGAGCGCGCCGTCGACCGTACGGCGCTGCGGATGTCCTTGGACTGCCAGGACGCGTACATGCCCGCCTCGTGCAGGAAGCACTCGCCGTGCTCGGCCCAGACCCGGTCGGGGTCCTCGGCGATGTGCAGCAGCGGGGTCTCGGCCGTCGGCATCATGCAGAAGCCCTCCGTGCCGTACTCCGCCAGCCGCGCGCTGTAGTACGCCTCCAGCTCCGGCAGGTGGGCGCTCGGGAAGAACGGCAGCCCGAGCCGGGCCGCGCGCCGCGCCGCCGCCTGTGAACTCCCGCCGACCAGGAGCATCGGGTGCGGCCGGGTGAAGGGCCGCGGGGTCACCCGTACGGTGCGGCCGCGGAACTCGAACGGCTCGCCCGTCCACGCCTTCAGCAGGGTCTCCAGCAGCTCGTCCTGGAGCCTGCCGCGCCGGCCCCACTCCACGCCGTGCTGCTCGTACTCCTCGGGCCGGTAGCCGATGCCGGCGACGGTGACCAGGCGCCCGCCGCTCAGCAGGTCCAGGACGGCGATGTCCTCGGCCACCTTCAGCGGGTCGTACAGCGGGCCGATGATCGCCGAGACGGTCACCGCGATCCGGCGGGTGGCACCGAAGACCGCGCCCGCGAAGGCGAAGGGGGAGGGCAGCCAGTTGTTGCCGGCGCCGTGGTGCTCCTCGGTCTGGACGGTGTCGATCCCGCGGTCGTCCGCGTACCTCGCCATCTCCAGCGCCGCCTTGTACCGGGCGGAGAGGGACTCGGGGGTGCCGTTCGGGTCGACGAGATTGAACCGGGCCACGGTGATGGGCATGGAGAAGTCCCCCTTCGCCGGATGTGGGTGGGCGGGCGAAGGGGGACGTTAGCTGACGCAGCGTCAGTTGGACAGGGATCCGGCGGTCCGGCCCGGCCCGCTCAGGCCGGGAGCCTCGTCCAAGGAGCTGAGGAGCCTCGTCCGGAGATACGAGGAGCGGTCGACGAGGTCACGCATACTGAATCTGTTATGGACATCCTCATCCTTGCTGTAGTCATCGCCCTGGTCGCGGTCGGCGTGATCAGCGGGCTCGTGGTCAGCAGCCGCAAGAAGAAGCAGCTGCCGCCGCCGGCACCGTCGAGCACGCCGACCATCACTGCCCCGCCCGCCGAACCCCAGGTGGGGGAGGACGCCGCACCGACGGTCGAAGAGCCGCGCCGCACCATCGAGGAGGTCGGCCTTCCCGAGGCGGAGGCTCCCGCTCCCGTGGAGGAGGCCGAGCCCGAGGCGCCGCCCGCGCCCCGGATCGAGATCCCCGAGCCCACCGCCGGCCGCCTGGTCCGGCTGCGCGCGCGCCTCGCCCGGTCGCAGAACACCCTCGGCAAGGGGCTGCTCACGCTGCTCTCCCGGGAGCACCTCGACGAGGACACCTGGGAGGAGATCGAGGAGACCCTCCTCATCGCCGACGTCGGTGTCGCACCGACCCAGGAGCTGGTCGACCGGCTCCGCGAGCGGGTCAAGGTGCTCGGCACCCGCACCCCCGCGGACCTGCGCGCCCTGCTCAAGGAGGAGCTGCTGACCCTGGTCGGCACCGACTTCGACCGCGCCGTGAAGACCGAGAGCGGTGCCGACACGCCGGGCGTCGTGATGGTCGTCGGTGTCAACGGCACCGGCAAGACCACCACCACCGGCAAGCTCGCCCGGGTGCTCGTCGCCGACGGCCGCAGCGTGGTGCTCGGCGCGGCCGACACCTTCCGCGCGGCGGCCGCCGACCAGCTCCAGACCTGGGGCGAGCGCGTGGGTGCCCGTACCGTACGCGGCCCCGAGGGCGGCGACCCCGCCTCGATCGCCTACGACGCGGTCAAGGAGGGCATCGCCGAGGGTGCCGACGTGGTGCTCATCGACACCGCGGGCCGCCTGCACACCAAGACCGGCCTCATGGACGAGCTCGGCAAGGTCAAGCGTGTCGTGGAGAAGCACGGCCCGCTGGACGAGGTCCTGCTCGTGCTGGACGCCACCACCGGGCAGAACGGCCTGACCCAGGCCCGCGTCTTCGCGGAGGTCGTGGACATCACCGGCATCGTGCTGACCAAGCTCGACGGCACCGCCAAGGGCGGCATCGTCATCGCCGTCCAGCGTGCGCTCGGCGTCCCGGTCAAGCTCGTCGGCCTCGGCGAGGGCGCCGACGACCTGGCGCCCTTCGAGCCGGAGGCGTTCGTGGACGCCCTGATCGGCGACTGAGCGGTCCGTACAGAGACCCGTGCCCCTGTCCTGCGGCCTGAGGACAGGGGCACCGCCGTGTACGGGGCTCGGCGGGCCCTATCCGCGGAAGCGGTGGCAGATGTAGGCGAGGGTGCCCAGCAGCAGCCGGGCCTGCGGCGGGCTCGCGGCGGAATCGAGCGCGGGCGGGCGCAGCCAGCCGACCTGGCCCAGACCGGCCCGGTCGGAGGGCGGCGCCGTGACGTACGCCCCCTGGCCCAGCGCCCGCAGGTCGAGGTCGGCGTCGTCCCAGCCCATCCGGTACAGCAGCTGCGGCAGCTCGGCCGCCGCGCCCGGCGCCACGAAGAACTGCGCCCTGCCGTCCGCGGTCACGACGACCGGCCCGAGCGGCAGGCCCATCCGCTCCAGCCGGACCAGCGCGCGCCGCCCGGCCTCCTCCGAGACCTCGATGACGTCGAAGGACCGGCCCACGGGCAGCAGTACCGCCGCGCCCGGGTACTCGCACCAGGCCTCGGTGACCTCGTCCAGGGTGGCTCCCGCCTTGACGGTGGGGGCGAAGGGCAGCGGGTGCGCCCCGGCGGCGGCGCACCCGGGGTCCCCGCAGGAGCAGTCACCGGCGGGTGAGGCGGCGCGGGCGCCCGGGACCACGTCCCAGCCCCACAGCCCCGTGTACTCCGCCACCGCTGTGCATTCCGACGCCCGGCCGCGGCGCCGGGCGCCGGAACGGAACTCCTTGGTGCTGCGGCTGCCGCCGATCGTGAAGCCCATGCCCATGCCCCCTCCAACGGGTCGGACGCGCCGGTGGTTACGACATCGGCGGGACCGGCTGCGGGCGGTCCGCCACGGGGCTCCTCTGTCGCGGCCCGGCGCACTCCTCGCCGCGCGCGCCCCTGGCGCACTCCAGTCCAACCGATCCGTTTTCGCCTTGTGTCAAGTGAATCGCGCCTGGCCGGTGGCGAGTTCATTCGAAGGGGTGGCGAATGGTGGCGTTTCCGGGATCGACCTCGCGGGAGGGGTGATCGTAGGATTACTTTCGGTACACGAACCCCCAAGGCAGGCCCGTCCGTGGGTATGCCGGAGGCAATGCGTGAAGGACTCGTGAAGGTCCGTGGCGGCGCTCGCCGCTCCCGCCAGGGTTTCGTGTGGAAGATGCTGAGCGGATGGGGGCGTTCCAGTGAGCGGCAACGACGCAAGCGGAACGAGCGACGAGTGTGCTGACCGTAATGATCAGCTGACGTCATGGTTCGTCCGCAGCGGCTGGTCGAAGGGCGAGCTCGCCCGCCAGGTCAACCGTCGTGCCCGCCAGATGGGCGCCCACCACATCAGCACGGACACCTCCCGGGTGCGCCGCTGGCTCGACGGCGAACAGCCCCGCGAGCCCGTCCCCCGGATCCTCTCCGAGCTGTTCTCGGAGCGCTTCGGCTCCGTGGTCGCCATCGAGCAGCTCGGTCTGCGCACCGCCCACCAGACCCCGTCCGTCTCCGGCGTCGACCTGCCCTGGGCGGGCCCGCAGACCGTCGAACTGCTCGGCGAGTTCTCCCGCAGCGACCTGATGCTGGCCCGCCGGGGATTCCTCGGGACCTCGCTCGCCCTCTCCGCCGGCCCCGCCCTGATCGAGCCCATGCAGCGCTGGCTCGTCCCGGCCCCGGCCGCCGACCCGGGACCGCGCGCGGTGGGGGCCCCAGCGGAGCGAGGGGGAGGGCCGGCGGGCGCCCTCGGCGGCCACCGCCCGCCCCGGCTCTCCGAGCCCGAGCTCGGCCTCCTCGACGCCACCACCGTGATGTTCCGCCAGTGGGACGCCCAGTGCGGCGGCGGGCTGCGCCGCAAGGCCGTCGTGGGCCAGCTCCACGAGGTCACCGACCTGCTCCAGGAGAACCACCCGGCGCCCGTCATGAAGCGGCTCTTCAAGGTCGCCGCCGAGCTCGCCGAACTGGCCGGATGGATGAGCTACGACATCGGCCTGCACCCCACCGCCCAGAAGTACTTCGTCCTCGCGCTGCACGCCGCGAAGGAGGCCGGGGACAAGCCGCTCGGCTCGTACATCCTCTCCGGCATGAGCCGCCAGATGATCCACCTCGGCCGCCCCGAGGACGCGCTGGAACTCGTGCACCTCGCGCAGTACGGCAGCCGCGACTGCGCCGGCCCGCGCACCCAGGCCATGCTGTATGCGATGGAGGCCCGCGCCTACGCCAACATGGGGCAGCCCAGCCGTTGCAAGCGGGCGGTGCGGATGGCCGAGGACACCTTCGCCGACGTCGGCTTCGGGGGTGAGCCCGAACCCGACTGGATCCGCTTCTTCTCCGAGGCCGAGCTGAACGGCGAGAACTCGCACTCGTACCGCGATCTGGCCTACGTCGCCGGGCGCAGCCCCACGTACGCCTCCCTCGCCGAACCCGTCATGGAGAAGGCCGTCGCACTGTTCGAGAAGGACGAGGAGCACCAGCGCTCCTACGCCCTCAACCTCATCGGCATGGCCACCGTGCACCTGCTCCAGCGCGAGCCCGAGCAGGCCACGGTCCTCGTCGGCCGGGCCCTCGACGTGGCGGGAAAGGTTCGGTCCGAACGGGTGAACACCCGACTGCGCAAGACCGTCGACACCGCCGCCCGTGAGTACGGCGACGTCTCCGACGTGCGTCGGCTCACCGACGTCCTCGCCGCCCGGCTCCCCGAAGCCGCAGAGGCCGTCTAGCGGCCCAGGCGGCCGCCCCTCCCAGACCCCGGCCGCGGCAGTCACCCCGTGAAGCCCGATCAGGCTCCCCCAGCCAGGACATCCGGGTCACCGCCGCGGCCGGCCCCTCGTGTGCGGCCGAACCGCCCCCGCTCTCGCGGAAGCGGCTGCCCGCCGTCGTGGTTCTTCAATTGATGGTTCACGTGTTCATCGGGCTGTAACAGCCCGGACGCCTTCGTCATCGGCGCGAAACACCGAGCGGCGCCGCCGGAAACCGGCCTGCGCGAATCTCAGGGTCATTAACCGGCCAGTCCCGGCCAGCCCCCCATCCGGCCGGACCCCTTAACGCCGCTCAGGTTTTCACGATCGCCCGCACGCGAACGTACCGACGACGAGGAGACGCCGATGGCATCAGCCATCACGACCCTCGCGGCAGACGCCCCGACGCTGTCTGCCGCGAACACCGGGTTCATGCTCATCTGCTCCGCCCTGGTCATGCTGATGACCCCGGGACTCGCCTTCTTCTACGGAGGCATGGTCCGCGTCAAGAGCAGCCTCAACATGCTGATGATGAGCTTCATCAGCCTCGGGATCGTCACGATCCTCTGGGTCCTCTACGGCTTCAGCCTCGCCTTCGGCACCGACTCCGGCTCCCTCATCGGCTGGAACTCCGACTACGTGGGCCTCAGCGGAATCGGCATCACCGAGCTGTGGGACGGGTACACCATCCCGGTCTACGTCTTCGCCGTCTTCCAGCTGATGTTCGCCGTCATCACCCCGGCCCTGATCAGCGGCGCCCTCGCCGACCGCGTGAAGTTCAGCGCCTGGGCCCTGTTCACCGTCCTGTGGGTCACCGTCGTCTACTTCCCCGTCGCCCACTGGGTGTGGGGCGCCGGCGGCTGGCTCTTCGAGCTCGGCGTCATCGACTTCGCGGGCGGCACCGCCGTCCACATCAACGCCGGCGCCGCCGCCCTCGGCGTGATCCTGGTCATCGGCAAGCGCGTCGGCTTCAAGAAGGACCCGATGCGCCCGCACAGCCTCCCCCTCGTGATGCTCGGCGCCGGTCTGCTCTGGTTCGGCTGGTTCGGCTTCAACGCGGGCTCCTGGCTCGGCAACGACGACGGCGTCGGCGCGGTCATGTTCGTCAACACCCAGGTCGCCGCCGCCGCCGCCATGCTCGCCTGGCTCGGCTACGAGAAGCTGCGCCACGGCTCCTTCACCACCCTCGGCGCCGCCTCCGGCGCGGTCGCCGGCCTCGTCGCCATCACCCCCTCCGGCGGCTCCTGCTCCCCGCTCGGTGCGATCGCCATCGGCGCCATCGCCGGTGTCGTGTGCGCCATGGCCGTCGGCCTCAAGTACAAGTTCGGCTACGACGACTCCCTCGACGTGGTCGGCGTCCACCTCGTCGGCGGTGTCGTCGGCTCGCTGCTCGTGGGCTTCTTCGCCACCGGCGGCGTCCAGTCCGACGCGGCGGGCCTCTTCTACGGCGGCGGTCTCGAACAGCTCGGCAAGCAGGCCATCGGAGTCTTCGCGGTCCTGGCCTACTCTCTCGTGGCGTCCGCGCTGCTCGCCTTCCTCCTCGACAAGACGATCGGGATGCGGGTCACCGAGGACGACGAGGTCTCCGGCATCGACCAGGTCGAACACGCCGAGACCGCCTACGACTTCAGCGGAGCGGGCGGTGGATCCTCCTCACGGAGCACCGCCGCCACCGCCCCCGCCGCCGCGAGCAAGAAGGTTGACGCATGAAGCTGATCACCGCGATCGTCAAGCCGCACAAGCTGGACGAGATCAAGGAAGCCCTCCAGACCTTCGGAGTCCAGGGGCTCACGGTCACCGAGGCCAGCGGCTACGGCCGTCAGCGCGGCCACACCGAGGTCTACCGGGGCGCCGAGTACACCGTGGACCTCGTACCCAAGATCCGCATCGAGGTGCTCGTCGAGGACGCCGACGCCGACGAGGTGATCCGGGTCATCGTGAGCGCCGCCGCCACCGGCAAGATCGGCGACGGCAAGGTGTGGAGCGTCCCCGTGGACTCGGTCGTCCGGGTCCGCACCGGCGAGCGCGGCGCTGACGCGCTCTAGGTGACGGGAGCTCCTGGGTGACGAGCGTCGAGAAGACCACGGACCACACGGCCGACTCGGGACCCAGCGGTTACGCCGCGGCCCGGCTGCGACTCCTCCAGGAGGAGTCGCGGTCCGGGCCTTCGCGGCGTTCCGCCCTGGCCGGGCTGACCGACGAATGGCTGAACGCCCTGTTCACGGCCGCCGTACGGGAGACCGGCGTACGCGGCGCCGCCCTCGTGGCCGTCGGCGGTTACGGGCGTGGCGAACTCTCCCCGCGCAGCGACCTCGACCTGGTGCTGCTGCACGACGGCAAGGCCGAGCCGCGGGCCCTGAGCGCGCTGGCCGACCGCGTCTGGTACCCGGTGTGGGACCTGGGCGTCGCCCTCGACCACTCGGTACGGACCCCCGGTGAGGCCCGGAAGACGGCCGCCGAGGACCTCAAGGTGCACCTCGGGCTGCTGGACGCCCGGCCGGTCGCGGGCGACGCCGGCCTCCTCGCCGGCCTGCGGACCGCGGTGCTGGCCGACTGGCGCAACCAGGCGGCCAAACGGCTCCCGGAGCTGCACACCCTGTGCCGGGAACGGGCCGAGCGGGCCGGTGAGCTGCGCTTCCTGCTCGAACCCGACCTCAAGGAGGCCCGCGGCGGTCTCCGGGACGCCACCGCGCTGCGGGCGGTGGCGGCGTCCTGGCTGGCCGACGCCCCGCGCGAGGGCCTCGCCGACGCCCGGCGCCGGCTCCTCGACGCACGGGACGCCCTGCACCTGGTGACCGGCCGGGCCACCGACCGGCTCTCGCTCCAGGAACAGGACCAGGTCGCGGCCCAGCTCGGGCTGCTCGACGCGGACGCGCTGCTGCGCGAGGTGTACGAGGCCGCGCGGGTCGTCGCGTACGCCGGTGACGTGACCTGGCGCGAAGTCGGCCGGGTCCTGCGGGCCCGCGCGGCCAGGCCGAGGCTGCGGGGGCTCCTCGGCACCCGCGGGGCGCCCGCCGTCGAGCGGGCACCCCTGGCCGAGGGGGTCGTGGAGTCCGACGGCGAAGCCGTGCTGGCCCTGGCCGCGCGCCCCGACCGGGATCCCGTGCTGCCGCTGCGCTTCGGCGCGGCCGCCGCACAGGCCGGACTCCCCGTGTCCCTGCACGCCCTGCGCAGGCTCGCGGCCCAGGCGAAGCCGCTCCCGGTGCCGTGGCCGGCCGAGGCCCGGGAGCAGCTCCTCACCCTGCTGGGTGCCGGCGAGCCGACCATCGCGGTCTGGGAGGCCATGGAGGCGGAAGGCCTGATCACACGACTGCTGCCCGACTGGGAACGGGTACGGTGCCGCCCGCAGCGCAACCCCGTCCACACCTGGACGGTGGACCGCCACCTCATCGAGACGGCCGTGCGGGCCTCGGCCCTCACCCGCCGGGTCGGCCGCCCCGACCTGCTCCTGATGGCCGCTCTCCTGCACGACATCGGCAAGGGCTGGCCGGGGGACCACTCCGTGGCGGGGGAGACGATCGCGCGTGACGTCGCCGTGCGGGTCGGCTTCGACGCGCGGGACATCGACGTACTGGGCACCCTCGTACGGCACCACCTGCTGCTGATCGACACCGCGACCCGGCGCGACCTGGACGACCCGGCGACCGTCCGCGCGGTCGCCGGGGCCGTGGGGTCGGTGGGCACGCTGGAGATACTGCACGCCCTCACGGAGGCGGACGCCCTGGCCACCGGGCCGGCGGCGTGGAGCGCCTGGCGGGGATCGCTGGTCGCGGACCTCGTCGCGCGGGTCGCCGCCGTGCTGCGCGGCGCGGCCCCGGCCGAGCGTGAACCGGAGATCCCCTCGACCGAACAGGAACGCCTGGCGGTGGAGGCGCTGCGCACCGGGGAGCCGGTGCTCGCGCTCCAGGCCCGGCACGAGGAGGACGCCGTCGGCGTGGAACTCGTCGTGGCCGTCCCCGACCAGCCGGGGGTCCTCCCGGCCGCGGCGGGCGTGCTGGCCCTGCACCGGCTCACCGTCCGGGCGGCAGACCTGCGCTCCGTGGAGCTCCCGGACCGGCTGGGGGAGGTCCTGGTGCTGCGCTGGCGGGTGGCGGCCGAGTACGGCTCCCTGCCCGAGGCCGCGCGGCTGCGCACCGACCTGGTCCGCGCCCTGGACGGCTCGCTCGACGTACCGGCCAGGCTGGCGGACCGCGAGGCGGCGTACCCGCGCCGCCGCGGGGTGGTCCCGCCGCCGCCCCGGGTCGAGGTGGTCCCGGACGTCTCCGCGCTGGCCACGGTCCTGGAGGTGCGCGCCCCCGATGCGGTGGGTCTGCTGCACCGGATCGGGCGGGCGCTGGAGTCCGGCGGGGTCAGGGTCCGCAGCGCGCACGTCTCGACGCTCGGCGCCAATGCCGTGGACACGCTGTACGTGACCACCCCCGAGGGCAAGCCGCTCGAACCCGTGCGGGCGGCGGCCCTGGCCGCATCCGTGCAGGCGGCGCTGGCGTAGCGGCGGGGCCGGATCGCCCCCGGGCGATTTCGGCCCCACCGGCCCTGCGGGGCCCGCGGTCAGGGTCGGAGCTCCGGGAAAAGACGCCCGAAGGGCCGGGCCGGTGGCGCGGCCCGATACCCTGGGGGACGACCACAACGCCCCCGACCCGAGGAATCGCGACCACCGTGTTCGATACGCTCTCCGACCGCTTGGCGAATACCTTCAAGGGCCTGCGCGGCAAAGGCCGGCTGTCCGAGGCTGACATCGACGCAGCGGCCCGGGAAATCCGTATCGCCCTCCTCGAGGCCGACGTCGCCCTCCCGGTCGTCCGCTCCTTCATCGCGAACGTCAAGGAGAGGGCCCGCGGCGAGGAGGTCAGCAAGGCGCTGAACCCCGGCCAGCAGGTCCTCAAGATCGTCAACGACGAGCTGGTGACGATCCTCGGCGGCGAGACGCGGCGGCTGCGCTTCGCCAAGACCGCCCCCACCGTGATCATGCTGGCCGGTCTCCAGGGTGCCGGTAAGACCACCCTCGCCGGAAAGCTCGGCCTCTGGCTCAAGGGGCAGGGCCACACCCCGCTCCTCGTCGCGTGCGACCTCCAGCGCCCCAACGCCGTCAACCAGCTCTCCGTCGTCGCCGACCGCGCGGGCGTCGCCTTCTACGGGCCCCAGCCCGGCAACGGCGTCGGTGACCCGGTCCAGGTCGCGAAGGACTCCGTCGAGTACGCGCGGACCAAGCAGCACGACATCGTCATCGTCGACACCGCCGGCCGCCTCGGCATCGACGCCGAGCTGATGCAGCAGGCCGCGGACATCCGCGACGCCGTCAGCCCCGACGAGATCCTGTTCGTCGTCGACGCCATGATCGGCCAGGACGCGGTCAACACCGCCGAGGCCTTCCGCGACGGCGTCGGCTTCGACGGCGTCGTGCTCTCGAAGCTCGACGGCGACGCCCGGGGCGGTGCCGCGCTCTCCATCGCGCACGTCACCGGCAAGCAGATCATGTTCGCCTCGAACGGCGAGAAGCTCGACGAGTTCGACGCCTTCCACCCGGACCGCATGGCGGGCCGGATCCTCGACATGGGTGACATGCTCACCCTCATCGAGCAGGCCGAGAAGACCTTCTCGCAGGCCGAGGCCGAGAAGATGGCGGCCAAGCTCGCCAAGGGCCCCAAGGAGTTCACGCTCGACGACTTCCTGGCCCAGATGGAGCAGGTCCGGAAGATGGGCTCCATCTCCAAGCTCCTCGGCATGCTCCCCGGCATGGGTCAGATCAAGGACCAGATCAACAACATCGACGAGCGCGACGTGGACCGCACCGCCGCGATCATCAAGTCGATGACCCCGGCCGAGCGCCAGGACCCGACGATCATCAACGGCTCGCGCCGTGCCCGTATCGCCAAGGGTTCCGGCACCGAGGTCAGCGCCGTCAAGTCGCTCGTGGAGCGGTTCTTCGACGCCCGCAAGATGATGTCCCGCATGGCTCAGGGCGGCGGCATGCCCGGGATGCCCGGCATCCCCGGGATGGGCGGCGGCCCCGGCCGGCAGAAGAAGCAGGTCAAGCAGGCCAAGGGCAAGCGCAAGAGCGGGAACCCGATGAAGCGCAAGGAAGAGGAGGCCGCAGCCGCGGCCCGCCGTGAGCAGGGTCCGCAGGCGATCGAGCCCGCGGCCGGCGGCAGCCCCTTCGGGCTTCCCGCGGGCGGCGGTCAGCCGGGTCAGGACTTCGACCTGCCGGACGAGTTCAAGAAGTTCATGAAGTAGTACGCACGCGGGTACGCGAGCGTGGGCCCCGGCTGTGTTCACACAGCCGGGGCCTTCTGTATCTGCGGGGGCAGTGGTCGGGTTTGTCGCTTATGGTCGGCCGGGAGGACGGCAGAAGGAGACGCCCGTGCCCAGCCCCAGCCCCGTACCGCCGCGCGACCGGGCCGACACGCCCTGGCGCTCGGAGGGCGCACCGCCCGCCCCCGCGCCGAAGAAGAGGATGCCGGGCGGCTGGCGGTGGCTGATCCTCGCCGCCCTGATCGTCTACCTGATCACCAACCTGGTGCTGTCCTTCTTCAACGAGGGCGACGAGCCGACGATCTCGTACACCGAATTCAGCAAGCAGGTCGCGAACGGAAACGTCTCGAAGATCTACTCCAAGGGCGACGCCATCCAGGGAGAGCTGAAGACCAAGCAGCCGCTGCCCGAGGGGGACAAGGGCGACTACACCAAGTTCGTCAGCCAGCGGCCGGCCTTCGCCGATGACAACCTGTGGGCCGAGCTCACCAAGCAGAACGTGACCGTGACGGCCTCTCCGGTCGTCCTGCAGCGCAGTTTCCTGGCCAACCTGCTGCTTTCCCTCGCCCCCATGCTGCTGCTGGTCGCGCTGTGGATCTTCTTCTCCCGCCGCATGAGCGCCCGGATGGGCGGCATGGGCGCGCTGGGCCGCAAGGCCCCGCCCAAGCCGGTGGAGCTGGTGGAGGGCGCCACGCGCACCACCTTCGAGGACGTGGCCGGCATCGACGAGGTCGCGGGGGAGCTGAACGACGTCGTCGACTTCCTCAAGAACCCGCAGGACTACCGGAGGATGGGCGCCAGGATGCCGGGCGGGGTCCTGCTGTCCGGACCGCCCGGCACCGGCAAGACCCTGCTGGCACGGGCGGTCGCGGGCGAGGCCGGGGTCCCGTTCTTCTCCGCCTCCGCCTCCGAGTTCATCGAGATGATCGTCGGCGTGGGAGCCTCCCGGGTCCGCGAACTGTTCGCGGAGGCGCGCAAAGTGGCCCCCGCGATCATCTTCATCGACGAGATCGACACCATCGGCCGCGTACGGGGCGGCGGTGCGACGATGGGCGGCCACGACGAGCGCGAGCAGACCCTGAACCAGATCCTCACCGAGATGGACGGCTTCTCGGGTTCGGAGGGCGTGGTCGTCCTGGCCGCCACCAACCGGGCGGACGTCCTGGACCCCGCGCTGACCCGCCCGGGCCGCTTCGACCGCACGGTGGTCGTCTCCCCGCCCGACCGGGGCGGCCGCGAGGCCATCCTGCGCATCCACACGCGGGACATCCCGCTCGCCGCGAGCGTCGACCTGGCCCAGGTGGCCCGTACCACCCCCGGAATGACCGGCGCCGAACTGGCCAACCTGGCCAACGAGGCCGCGCTGCTGGCCGTCAAACGCCGCCAGGACCAGGTCACCCAGTCCGATCTCTCCGACGCCCTGGAGAAGGTCCAGCTCGGCGCGGAACGGTCCCTGGTCATGCCGCTGGAGGAGCGCCGCCGTACGGCCTACCACGAGAGCGGCCACGCCCTGCTGGGCATGCTCCAGCCCGGCGCCGACCCGGTGCGCAAGATCACCATCGTCCCCCGGGGCCGCGCGCTCGGCGTCACCCTCTCGACCCCGGACGCGGACCGGTACGCGTACACCGAGGAGTACCTCCGCGGCCGCATCATCGGCGCGCTGGGCGGCATGGCGGCCGAGCACATCGTCTACGACGTGATCACCACGGGCGCGGAGAACGACCTCGAACAGGTCACCAACATCGTCCGCGGCATGGTCGGCCGCTGGGGCATGAGCGAGCGCGTCGGCAAGCTCACCGCCATCCCCACCGACGGCCAGGGCCCGTACGGCCTGTCCGCGGCCCCCGCCACCCTCGACGTGGTCGACCACGAGATGCGGCGGATCGTGGACGAGTGCTACGAGGAGGCCTGCCGGCTGCTGCGCGAGCACCGGCTGAAGCTCGACGCCCTGGCCGAGGCCCTGCTCGCCGCCGAGACCCTGGACGAAGCGGCCGCCTACGCCGCCGCCGGGATCCCGCGCCTGACGAAGGGCCACGGCGCGGACTGAAGGGGCCGCCGCTCACACCACCCGGGCGATCACGTACCGGAAGATGTTCGGCAGCCACACCGCTCCGTCGGATCGCTCGAACGGGTGAAGGGCCTCGGCGAGCTCCTTCTCCGCGAGCGCGGGATCGGCCGCGCCGTCGAAGAGCCCCGTCGACAGCAGCCCGCGCACGGCGCTGTCCACATCCGCGTACCCGAAGGGGCAGAACACCCGACCCGACCCGTCCGGCCGCAGCCCGGCCCGCTCCACGAGCGCGTCCAGGTCCCGGGGCGCGGGCCCGCCGCCCAGGACCGCCGGCACCGTGCACCGTTCCGCCGGACCCCAGTCGGCCAGCACCACTGCCCCGCCGCGCCGGACCGCGGGCAGCGCCCGGGCCAGCGCCGCCGGGGCCGGCGAGAAGGCCAGCAGGGCGTCGTACGGGCGCGGCGCCGCCGACGGCTCCGGGGGAGCCGCGAGCACCTCCAGCAGCCGCTCACGGGCCAGCGCCCGCAGTGCCGGATCCGCCTCCACCCCCGTGGCCACGGCTCCCCGCCCGGCAGCGAGCAGCAGGGGCAGCCCGGCCCCGCAGCCGAGGTCCAGCAGCCGGTCCCCCGGCCCGATCTCCAGCCGGTCGTAGACCGCCTCGTACAGCGGTACCAGCATCCGTTCCTGGATCTCCGCCCAGTCCCGGGCGACGAGTGTCGCGGTCGGCATCGGTGTCATCGAAAGAGCGCTCCTGATTCCATGTCGCCCCCTTGCCCCCGTTGACAGAGAACTCCCCATCGGCCCCCGCGTCCAGAGGAGCGTGCCACCCGATTCACGCATCGAGCGCCGGGCGCCGTACCATTCGCGCCATGGCAAAGGCACCCGTTCTCACCCCGCAGGCGGAGGATTTCCCCCGCTGGTACCAGGATCTGATCAACAAGGCCGAGCTGGCCGACAACGGTCCGGTCCGCGGCACCATGGTCATCCGACCGTACGGCTACGGCCTGTGGGAGCGGATGCAGCAGGAGATGGACGCGCGCATCAAGGACGCGGGCGCCCAGAACGCGTACTTCCCGCTGTTCATCCCGCAGTCGTACCTGACGAAGGAAGCCGAGCACGTCGAGGGCTTCGCCCCCGAGCTCGCGGTCGTCACGCACGGCGGCGGCAAGGAGCTGGAAGAGCCGGTCGTCGTCCGGCCCACCTCCGAGACGATCATCAACGACTACTTCTCCAAGTGGGTCCAGAGCTACCGCGACCTGCCCCTGCTGATCAACCAGTGGGCCAACGTGGTCCGCTGGGAGATGCGCCCGCGCGTCTTCCTCCGCACGAGCGAGTTCCTGTGGCAGGAGGGCCACACGGCCCACGCCACCTACGAGGACGCCCGTGACTACGCCGCCCGCATCCACACGGACGTGTACGGCGACTTCATGACGAACGTGCTCGGCATCGACGTCGTGCTCGGCCGCAAGACCGCCAAGGAGCGCTTCGCCGGCGCCATCAACACCCTCACGCTCGAAGGCATGATGGGCGACGGCAAGGCCCTGCAGCTGGGCACGAGCCACGAGCTGGGCACCAACTTCGCCAAGGCCTTCAACACGCAGTACCTGTCGAAGGAAGGCAAGCAGGAGCTCGTCTGGCAGACCTCGTGGGGCGTCTCGACCCGCATGGTCGGCGGCCTGATCATGTCCCACGGCGACGACAACGGCCTGCGGGTCCCGCCGCGCCTGGCCCACGTCCAGGTCGTCGTCATGGCGATCAAGGGCGACGAGGCCGTGGCCAAGGTCCGCGAGCTGGGCGCCCAGCTGAAGGCCGCCGGCATCCGGGTGCAGGTCGACGACCGCGTCGACACCCCCTTCGGCCGCCGCGCCGTGGACTGGGAGCTCAAGGGCGTACCGGTCCGCATCGAGATCGGCCCCCGCGACCTGGAGGCCGGCACCGCGATGCTGGCCCGCCGGATCCCGGGCGGGAAGACCCCCGTGCAGATCGACGCGCTCGCCGACCTGCTGCCCAAGGTGCTCGACGAGGACCAGGCGCAGCTGCTGCGCGAGTCCCGCGAGCGCCGTGAGGCCCGTACCTCGGACGTCTCGACCATCGAGGAGGCCGCCGAGGCCGCCATCGCCGGCGGCTGGGCGCGGATCCCGTGGGCGGACCTCGGTCCGGAGGGCGAGGCGAAGCTGGCCGAGCAGGCCGTCTCCGTGCGCTGCCTGATCGCCGCCGACGGGTCGGTTCCGGAGGCGGACGACGCCCCCGGTACCCTCGCGATCGTCGCGCGCTCCTACTGATCACTCCTACGCCCCGGCGCGCGGCCTGTGCCGTGCGCCGGGGTTGGTGCTTTCCCGTCGACGTTACGTACCGACTCATCCTGAGATCGACGCACCCGTCCTCGTCGGGACGCATGAGTGTGAACTGACTGGTACGTGCAAAAAATTTGGAATGGCCCGGAATCGGAACACCGGGGCACCTCGGCTCGTTGTCACGACGTGAGCACGACACCCCCTGTTCTCGCCGCAGAGCTGGCGCAGGCGTGGGCCGATATTCAGCGGTACCACCCCGAGCTGCCTGACCTTGCCGCGCCCGAGTCCCTGATCGGAGAGTCCTCGTCCGCCTGCGGCGCCGAGCTCT
This sequence comes from Streptomyces sp. NBC_00190, assembly GCF_036203305.1. Classification (GTDB taxonomy): domain Bacteria; phylum Actinomycetota; class Actinomycetes; order Streptomycetales; family Streptomycetaceae; genus Streptomyces. Next base: position 5,629,645 of record NZ_CP108131.1, read on the forward strand.
CCTTCGAGCGACTGCTGCACGAGGCAGTCCACGGCATCGCCGCCGCCCGCGGAGTCCGCGACACCTCGCGCGCCGGCCGCTACCACAACCGCAGATTCCTCGCGATCGCCGAGGAGATGGGTCTGGACCACTCCGAAGAGCCGCACGCCAGCAGCGGCTTCTCGCTGGTCACGCTCAACCCCGAGGCGAAGCGGCGCTACCGCCCCACGATGGAGCGGCTCCAGCGCGCGCTGAAGGCCCACACGGCCGCCACGGCCGCGGACACCAAGCGCAGCTTCCGGGGGCCGGCCGCCCGGCACGGCTCCTCCGGCGGCGGCGTGCGCGTCAAGGCGGTCTGCGACTGCGGGCGCAACGTGCGGGTGGTCCCTTCCGTGCTCGCCCAGGCGCCGATCGTGTGCGGCGGCTGCATGAAGCCGTTCCGCATCCCCGAGGTGGCCATCGCGGCGGCCTCCTGACCGTGGGGCCGGCCCGCCCAAGGCACCCCGGCGGGCCGCGCCGCGCCACTGCGGCGGCGACCGGAGCCGCGGCCGCGCTCAGCCGCGCCCGCAGGGCGGGGTGCATCCACCCCGCCCTGCTGAGCGCGCCGCAGGCGTATGGCACAATGGCTAGCTGTACTCGACAGTCGCATAGGACCCCTCTCTCCTCCGGCTGACGCGTCCATCGGGCACCCGAGTACCGCAACCCCACGTGGCATCTCATGTGCCCAACCACGTCAAGTTCAGGAGACACCACTCCAGTGGCAGTCAAGATCAAGCTCAAGCGCCTCGGCAAGATTCGCCAGCCGCACTACCGCATCGTCGTCGCCGACGCCCGCACCCGCCGGGATGGTCGCGCGATCGAGGAGATCGGTATCTACCACCCGACCTACAACCCGTCGCGCATCGAGGTCAACGCCGAGCGTGCGCAGTACTGGCTGTCCGTCGGCGCCCAGCCCACCGAGGCTGTGCTCGCCATCCTGAAGCTGACCGGTGACTGGCAGGCCCACAAGGGTCTCCCCGCCCCCGCGCCGCTCCTGCAGCCGGAGACGAAGGAGAGCAAGCGTCGCTCCTTCGACGAGTTCGCCAAGGCCCTCGAGGGCATCGGCGAGGGCAAGGGCGAGGCCATCACGCAGAAGGCCAAGAAGGCCGACAAGAAGGCGGACGAGGCTGAGGCCGCCGCCGAGTCGACCGAGGCCTGATCATGCTCGAGGAGGCTCTTGAGCACCTCGTGAAGGGCATTGTGGACAACCCCGACGACGTGCAGGTCGCCTCGCGCAACCTGCGCCGCGGGCAGGTGCTCGAGGTCCGGGTCCACCCCGACGACCTCGGCAAGGTGATCGGCCGCAACGGTCGCACCGCACGTGCTCTGCGTACCGTCGTGGGCGCCATCGGCGGCCGGGGGATCCGCGTCGACCTCGTCGACGTGGACCAGGTCCGCTGAGACCAGGTCCATTGCAAGAGTGATCACCGGCACGGGCCGGGGAGGGCATACGTGCCCGCCCCGGCCCGTCGTCGTCTGAACAGGAGAGACACACAGTGGAGCTGGTAGTCGCGCGGATCGGCCGCGCCCACGGCATCAAGGGTGAGGTCACCGTCGAGGTGCGCACCGACGAGCCGGAACTGCGGCTCAGTCCCGGCGCCGTGCTCAAGACGGAACCCGCGTCGGCGGGACCGCTGACCGTCGAGACGGGCCGGGTGCACAGCGGCAGGCTGCTGCTCCGCTTCGCGGGCGTCAAGGACCGCACCGGCGCCGAGGCGCTGCGCAACACCCTGCTGATCGCGGAGGTGGACCCGGCGGAGCTCCCGGAAGAGGACGACGAGTACTACGACCACCAGCTGATGGACCTGGACGTGGTGCTGGAGGACGGCACCGAGATCGGCCGGATCACCGAAATCTCCCACCTGCCCTCGCAGGACCTCTTCATCGTCGAGCGGCCGGACGGCTCCGAGGTGATGATCCCCTTCGTCGAGGAGATCGTCGCCGAGATCGACCTGGAGGAGCAGCGCTGTGTCATCACCCCGCCGCCCGGGCTGATCGACGAGCGCGAAGCGATCATCGACTCGACCCGCGACGAGGACTCCGGGGAAGAAGCCTGATGCGTCTCGACGTCGTCACGATCTTCCCCGAGTACCTGGAGCCGCTGAACGTCTCCCTCGTCGGCAAGGCCCGCGCCCGCGGCCAGCTCGACGTACACGTCCACGACCTGCGGGACTGGACGTACGACCGGCACAACACCGTCGACGACACCCCGTACGGCGGCGGCCCCGGCATGGTCATGAAGACCGAGCCGTGGGGCGCGGCCCTGGACGCGGCGCTGGCCGACGGCTACGAGGCGGGCGCGCACGGGCCCGTCATGGTCGTCCCCACCCCCAGCGGCCGGCCCTTCACCCAGGAACTGGCCGTCGAGCTCTCCGAGCGGCCCTGGCTGATCTTCACGCCGGCCCGGTACGAGGGCATCGACCGCCGTGTCATGGACGAGTACGCCACGCGCATGCCGGTGTACGAGGTCTCCATCGGCGACTACGTCCTGGCGGGCGGCGAGGCCGCCGTACTCGTCGTCACCGAGGCCGTGGCCCGGCTGCTGCCGGGGGTGCTCGGCAACGCCGAATCGCACCGCGACGACTCCTTCGCCCCCGGTGAGATGGCCAATCTGCTGGAGGGGCCCGTCTACACGAAGCCGCCCGAGTGGCGCGGCCGGGGCATCCCCGAGGTGCTGCTCAGCGGCCACCACGGAAAGATCGCCCGTTGGCGCCGGGACGAGGCCTTCCGCCGGACCGCGCAGAACCGCCCCGACCTGATCGAGCGCTGTGAGGCCGCGGCCTTCGACAAGAAGGACCGGGAGATCCTCTCCATCCTGGGCTGGAAGCCGTCGGCCGACGGCCGATTTTGGCGCAGGCCCCCAGCCGTGGAAGAATAGGCGGCTGCTGTGTGCTCGCGGACGCCCCTGCCACAGGGGGATCGTCGTCCGCCGGGTTCCACGGCTCCCGAATTCTCTACGGAAACCCGCACTGGCGACCTGTGGCGTCATGCGAAGAAAGCAGACGAAGAACATGTCTCACCTGCTCGATGGCGTCAACGCCGCCGCGCTCCGCTCGGACGTCCCGGCCTTCCGCCCGGGTGACACGATCAACGTGCACGTCCGCGTGATCGAGGGCAACCGCTCCCGTATCCAGCAGTTCAAGGGTGTCGTCATCCGCCGCCAGGGCGCCGGTGTCTCCGAGACCTTCACCGTTCGCAAGGTCTCCTTCAGCGTCGGCGTGGAGCGTACCTTCCCGGTCCACTCCCCGATCTTCGAGAAGATCGAGCTCGTCACCCGCGGTGACGTGCGCCGTGCCAAGCTGTACTACCTCCGTGAGCTCCGCGGCAAGGCCGCGAAGATCAAGGAGAAGCGCGACAACTGAGGTCCTCTCCGGGGTCCCGGGGTGGCCGGATAGGCTCGCCCCCGATGGACACCGAAGCACCTCACACGCAGCGCGGCCACTCTTCCCCCGGCGAGGGGGAGGGGCGGTCGCGTTTTGCGTTCTCGTCGCCGCGGACGCGGCGGCAACGGCCGGCCTGGCGGCTGACGTGGCGGCGGGCCGGAGTGCTCGGCGTGGTCTGCACCGTCTTCCTGCTGCTGCTCAGCAACTTCGTGGTGCAGCCCTTCCTGATTCCGAGCCGCTCGATGGAGCCGACGCTCGAGGTCGGGGACCGGGTGCTGGTCGACAAGCTGGCGTACCGTTTCGGCGATCAGCCGCGCCGCGGGGACATGGTGGTCTTCGACGGCACCGGGTCCTTCGTACGGGAACGCCCCGCGGGCCATCCGGTCGGTGAGGCCCTGCACGGCGCGGCCTCGGCGCTCGGGCTCGCTCAGCCGTCCGACACCGACTTCGTCAAGCGGGTCGTGGGCGTCGGCGGGGACGACGTGGTGTGCTGTGATGCGGGCGGGCGCATCAAGGTCAACGGCCTCCCGCTGGAGGAGCCGTACCTGTACCCGGGCGACGCACCTTCGAAGGTGCCCTTCCGGATCGTCGTACCAGTTGGGACCCTGTGGGTGATGGGTGACCATCGATCCCAGTCCAGGGACTCGCGAGACCACCTGGGAGAACCGGGCGGGGGGATGGTGCCGGTGGAGAAGGTGATCGGGCGGGCCGCGTGGATAGGCTGGCCCGTCTCGCGCTGGGGCACGGCCGGGGGCGGGCATGGGTAGCCGCGGGCGGCCGCGCGGCCGTCAGAAACGCGAACCCGAATGGGAACTCGAGTTTGAACCCGAGCCGGAGCCGCAGCCGGAGCCCGTCCCGGTGGTGGAGGGCGGCCGGGCCGAGCGGCGCAGGCTGGCCCGCCGGGTGAAGCGCCGGCGCCGTACGCGCCGGGCCGGTGAACTGCCCCTGCTGGTGGCCGTGGCGCTGTGCATCGCCCTGGTCCTCAAGACCTTCCTGGTGCAGGCCTTCTTCATCCCGTCGGGCTCGATGGAGCAGACCATCCGGATCGGCGACCGGGTACTGGTGGACAAGCTGACCCCGTGGTTCGGATCCAAGGTCGAGCGCGGCGACGTCGTCGTGTTCAAGGACCCCGGCGGCTGGCTCAAGGGCGAGGTCGCCCGGCCCGCCCCCGACCCGGTCGGCGTCAAGCAGGTCAAACAGGCACTCACCTTCATCGGACTGTTGCCCTCGGCCGACGAGCAGGACCTGATCAAGCGCGTCATCGGCGTCGGCGGGGACACCGTCATGTGCTGTGACGCCAGGGGCCGGGTCACCGTCAACGGCTCGCCGCTCGATGAGCCGTACGTGAACGAGGGCAACACGCCCTCGGACATCCGCTTCGAGGTACAGGTGCCGACGGGCCGGCTCTTCGTGATGGGCGACCACCGGGCGAATTCGGCGGACTCCCGCTTCCACCTCGACGAGGCCTTCGACGGGACCATCGACGAGAACGGGGTCGTGGGGGAGGCCGTGGTCATCGCCTGGCCCTTCGGGCACTGGCGCCGGCTGGAGACGCCCGCCACCTTCCGGATGGTGCCCGATCAGGCCCGCCGCGAGGCACGCGGGCGTCGTCGACGCCGACGGGGCCCGCTGTTCGCATAGTGTGTCCTGGGTCTCCCGCGCCTTAGGGAACTCCCGCTCGTTAAGGGAGGGGAGAGCCCGTTTCCGATCCGGAGCGGGCGGTCGATCCGAGTGAGGGAGTGGATGTGGGGGATGTGGCGGTAGGCGCACGTTCCGGACGCGACGAGGGCGAGGAGCGGCCGGACGACGACGCTGCCATGAGCGAGGCCGAGGAGGACGGCGGTACCGCGGCGCGCCCGCACCGCTCGTTCTGGAAGGAGCTTCCGCTCCTGATCGGTATCGCCCTGCTGCTGGCCCTGCTGATCAAAACCTTCCTGGTCCAGGCGTTCTCGATCCCGTCCGACTCGATGCAGGACACCCTGCAGCGCGGGGACCGGGTTCTGGTGGACAAGCTGACCCCCTGGTTCGGCTCCGAGCCCGAGCGCGGCGAGGTCGTCGTCTTCCACGACCCGGCGGACTGGCTGTCCGGAGAGCCCACCCCGGAGCCGAACCTCGCCCAGCAGATCCTCAGCAAGATCGGCCTGATGCCGGACGCCGCCGAGAAGGACCTGATCAAGCGGACCATCGCCATCGGCGGGGACACGGTCGAGTGCAAGAAGGGGGGACCGGTCGTCGTCAACGGCAAGGCGCTCGACGAGCCGTACATCTACCCCGGCAACACCCCGTGCGACGACGCCCCGTTCGGCCCGATCACCGTGCCCAAGGGCAAGATCTGGGTGATGGGCGACCACCGGCAGAACTCCCAGGACTCCCGCTACCACATGCAGGACTCCACCCAGGGCTTCGTGCCGGTCGACAAGGTCGTCGGGCGGGCCGTGGTGGTCGCGTGGCCGATCACCCGCTGGTCCACCCTGCCGATCCCGGACACCTTCGACCAGCCGGGCATCGGCAACCAGACCAAGGCCGCCGCGCTGGGCCTCGGCGCCTCCGGGCTCGCGCCGGTGGGGCTCGGCCCGGCCGCGCTGGGGCTCACCGGCGCTGTGCCGCTCGTCATGTGGCGCCGACGGAGGCTGACTGGCGGGCGTACCGCCGGGTAGGGTGCCGCCCAGGTCGACGATCTCCGACGTGGGGGCGCTGCAATGGGCGGAACACAGGCAATACGCAGTGGCAAGGACGGCCACGGTGGTCTCGGCAACGTGTTGTCGGGTATCGCCGTGGCCGTCGGCTTTGCGCTCTTCCTCGGCGGTTTCGTGTGGGGGGCGTTCGTCTACCGGCCCTACACCGTGCCCACCGACTCGATGACGCCCACCGTCGTGCCCGGGGACCGGGTGCTGGCGCAGCGCATCGACGGCGGTGAGGTGCGCCGCGGGGACGTGGTCATCTTTACTGATTCCATGTGGAGCGATTCGCCCATGGTCAAGCGGGTCGTCGGCATCGGCGGCGACACCGTGAAGTGCTGCGGCGCCGCCGGCGAGCTCACCGTGAACGGCACGGCCCTGGACGAGCCCTACATCGACGCCACCAAGCCCGACTCGGGGCTTCCCATGCCGCCCGGGCAGACCACCACCCCCGGCACGCCCTTCGAGGTGACGGTGCCGGAGGGCAACCTCTTCCTGATGGGTGACCACCGGAGCGGCTCCCTGGACTCCCGGGCGCACCTCCAGGAGGCCGGACAGGGCACCGTGCCCCGGTCGGCCGTCAGTGCCCGGGTCGACGCCCTCGCCTGGCCCTCCATGAAGATGCTGGAGCGGCCGCCGACGTATTCCGGGCTGCCCGGCGGGGTCTCCGGGCCCGGGCCGCTGCGGCTGCAGCTGGCGGCCGTGGTCGTGGGCGCCGCCCTGGTGGTGCTGGGGGCCGCGTACGGGCCGCTCGCACGGGTACTCGGGCGCGGCCGACGGCGGGAGCGGGCCGATGCCCGCTGAAGCGGCATCGGCGCCGGGCTGCCGGAAGGTGTCGCGGGTGATCCTGCTGGACCCGGCGGACCGGATCCTGCTGCTGCACGGCTTCGAACCGGCGGATCCCGCGGACGAGTGGTGGTTCACCCCGGGCGGCGGGCTGGAGGGCGACGAGAGCCGGGAGGACGCCGCGCTGCGGGAGCTGGCGGAGGAGACGGGGATCACACAGGTCGAATTGGGGCCCGTGCTGTGGCACCGGTACTGCTCGTTCCCCTTCGACGGGCGCCGCTGGGAGCAGGACGAGTGGTACTTCCTGGCCCGTACCGCCCAGACGGCGACCGAGATGGGCGGCCTCACGGAGCTGGAGCGACGCAGCGTCGCCGGAGCCAGGTGGTGGACCTCCGAGGAACTTCTCGCGGCCCATGAGACGGTGTACCCGACCAGACTCGCCGAGCTGCTCCGGACGCTGCTCGACGACGGTCCTCCGGGTGCGCCGGTGGTCCTGGCCCCGGAAATCGTTTAGGGGCGCAGGGGCCTGGCGCACAATAGGGGGACGCACGGCTGAAGGGGAACATGCCATGAGTGCCGAGGACCTCGAAAAGTACGAGACCGAGATGGAGCTGAAGCTCTATCGGGAGTACCGCGACGTCGTCGGGCTGTTCAAGTATGTGATCGAGACCGAACGTCGTTTCTACCTCACCAACGACTACGAGATGCAGGTGCACTCGGTCCAGGGAGAGGTCTTCTTCGAGGTCTCGATGGCCGACGCGTGGGTCTGGGACATGTACCGGCCGGCCCGGTTCGTCAAGCAGGTGCGGGTGCTGACCTTCAAGGACGTGAACATCGAGGAACTCAACAAGAGCGACCTCGAACTGCCGGGCAGCTGAGTTTCCTCCGTCGTACGGGTGACCGGGTTATCCACAACGGCGGAGTTGTCCACCAAGATCCACAAGGTGGGCGGGGGCGCGCGATCGTCGGTACCGGAGGTGGTGCCGGATGAACGCGAAGGGCGTGGCACAGCAGGCATTGGGGCGGTACGGCGAGGAACTCGCGGCGCGGCGGCTGACCGAGGCCGGGATGACCGTGATCGCGCGGAACTGGCGGTGCCGAGGCGGGGAGATCGACATCGTCGCCCGGGACGGTGACGCCCTCGTGGTGTGCGAGGTGAAGACCCGCCGGGCGGGGGAGTTCGAGCATCCCATGGCCGCCGTACGAGCGGGCAAGGCCGAGCGCTTACGGGCGCTCGCCGAGCGCTGGCTCGCCGACCACGGCGGACCACCCCCGGGCGGGGTGCGCATCGACCTCGTCGGAGTCCTGCTGCCGCGGCGCGGTGCGCCCGTGGTGGAGCACGTCAGGGGGGCGGCCTGATGGGGTTCGCCCGAGCCTGTTCGGTGGCCCTGGTGGGAGTCGACGGCGTGGTGGTGGAGGTCCAGGCGGACCTGGAGCCCGGGGTCGCGGCCTTCACCCTGGTGGGACTGCCCGACAAGACCCTGGTGGAGAGCCGGGACCGGGTGCGCGCCGCCGTGGTCAACTCGGGCGCGGCGTGGCCGCAGAAGAAGCTCACCGTCGGGCTCAGCCCGGCTTCCGTACCGAAGGGCGGATCGGGCTTCGACCTCGCGGTGGCCGCCGCGGTCCTGGGCGCCGCCGAGGTGGTGGACCCGGGTGCGATCACCGACCTCGTGCTCATCGGGGAGCTGGGCCTGGACGGCCGGGTGCGGCCGGTGCGGGGCATCCTGCCGGCGGTGCTCGCGGCGGCCGAGGCCGGCTACCGGCAGGTAGTGGTGCCGCAGCAGTGCGCCGCCGAGGCCACGCTCGTGCCGGACGTCTCGGTGCTCGGGGTGCGCAGCCTGCGCCAGCTCATCGCCGTACTGACCGACGGGGCGGTCCCCGAGGAAGAACCGCCGGACCCGCCGGGCCGCCCCGATCCGATGCTGGCAGGCCTGGTCCTCCCGGGCGCGGGCCTGGGGACGGGCCTGTCGAGTACGCCCGGCGGCTGGGAAGGACTGGACCTCGCCGACGTCGCGGGCCAGCGCCCCGCCCGGCGGGGGCTGGAGGTCGCCGCGGCCGGGGGCCACCACATCCTGCTGAGCGGTCCGCCCGGGGCGGGCAAGACGCTGCTGGCCGAGCGGCTGCCGGGCATCATGCCCCCGCTCACCCGACAGGAGTCCCTGGAGGTCACGGCCGTCCACTCGGTCGCCGGGATCCTCCCACCGGGCGAGCCGCTGGTGACCGTCCCGCCCTACTGCGCCCCGCACCACTCGGCGACGATGCAGGCCCTGGTCGGGGGCGGCAGCGGGCTGCCGAGACCCGGAGCGGTGTCACTGGCCCACAAAGGGGTGCTCTTCCTCGACGAGGCGCCCGAGTTCCGCCCCCAGGTGCTGGACGCGCTGAGACAGCCCCTCGAATCGGGGCACATCGTGGTGGCCCGGGCGGCCGGGGTGGTGCGCTTGCCCGCCCGGTTCCTGATGGTGCTCGCCGCCAATCCCTGTCCGTGCGGGCGGCACACCCTGCACGGGGCGGGATGCGACTGCGCGCCCTCGTCGATCAGGCGGTACCAGGCGCGGCTGTCCGGGCCCCTTTTGGACCGGGTCGACCTGCGCATCGAGGTCGAACCCGTCACCCGGTCCGACCTGCTCGGCCACGGCGGGCGGGGCGAGACCAGCGCCACCGTGGCCGGGCGGGTCGTCGAGGCCCGGGCGCGGGCGGCCCGCCGTCTCGACGGCACCCCCTGGCGGATCAACAGCGAGGTCCCGGGGCGGGAGCTGCGCACACGCTGGCAGCTCGCCCCGGGGGCGCTGGCACAGGCCGAGCGGGATCTGGAGCGCGGGCTGCTCACCGCGCGGGGGCTGGACCGGGTCCTCAGGGTCGCCTGGACCGTTGCCGACCTGCGGGGGCGGGACCGGCCCGAGGCACTGGACGTGGCCGTCGCCCTGGAACTGCGGACCGGAATCGCCCGCGGGGCAACCCTGGCGGCGGGGGCCGAGCCATGACCGGGGCCGGGGCCGGGGACGACGAGGGCGAACGGTTGGCGAGGGCGGCGCTGACGCGGGTGCTGGAGCCCGGGGAGGAGCGGGGCGGGAGGTGGCTCCGGGAGTACGGGGCGGTCGGGCTGATGCGGATGCTGACCGCGCCCGGGGCGGAGGCGGGCGCTCCCGCGGGGGTGGGGGCCGAGCGGCTCGCCGGCTACCGCAGACGGGCGGCGCTGGCCGATCCCCGGCGGGACCTGGAGCTGGCCGCCGAGTCGGGGGGCCGGTTCGTGTGCCCCGGCTCGGCGGAGTGGCCGACCCAGCTCGACGACCTCGGTGACGCACGGCCCGTCGGGCTGTGGCTGCGGGGCCGGCCGAACCTGCGGACCTGGGCGCTGCGCTCGGTCGCCGTGGTCGGGGCCCGGGCCTGCACCCCGTACGGCGCACACATGGCCCAGACCCTGGCCGCCGGACTCGCGGAGCGCGGCTGGGTCGTGGTCTCGGGGGCCGCGTACGGGATCGACGCCGCAGCCCACCGTGGGGCCCTCGCCTCGGGCGGCGCCACGGCCGCGGTGCTGGCCTGCGGGGTGGACGTCGCCTATCCCCGTGGACACGCCGGGCTCCTCGGCCGGATCGCCGGCCAGGGCCTGGTCCTGGGGGAGCTGCCGCCCGGTAGCCATCCGACCCCCAGCCGGTTCGTCCTGCGCAACCGGGTCATCGCCGCCCTCACCCGGGGCACGGTGGTGGTGGAGGCCGCCCACCGCAGCGGGTCCCTCGTCACCGCCCGGCGCGCCCAGCGGCTCGGCAGGTTCACGATAGGCGTCCCCGGGCCCGCCACCAGCGGCCTCTCGGCCGGGGTGCACGAACTGCTGCGGGGCGAGGCCGTGCTGGTCACCGACGCGGCGGAGGTGGTGGAACTCGTCGGCTCCATCGGGGAACTGGCCCCTGAGCGGCGCGGCCCCGTGCTCGCCAGGGATCTGCTGGACCCGGACACGGCCCGCGTGCTCGAAGCGCTCCCGGCCGGCCGCCCGGTCCACGCGGAGGAAGTGGCACGTGCCTCCGGCAACGGCGCAGATGAAGTCATCGGCAGACTGTACGAACTTCACTCTCTGGGGTTCGTCGAACGGCAGGGCGACGGCTGGCAGTTGAGTCGACGAACACCTGAAGGAGGCACACAAACCGGAACCGTCCGGCGAGGCGGTCGTTGACCTGGAGCGTTCCGGTGAAAGAGTGAAACCGATGAGAGACGCGGTCTTCCCGGTGGCAGTCGCCGGGACCGTGCGCCAGGCGCCGGTCCCGGGTCGCACGCGCGAGTCGGGTCGCCCCTGCGCCCCCGCGCGATCCCGTACTCTTCGCGCACCGCGACACTCCCGTCACGCTACGCTCCCAAGGAATCCCGCTCCGGCAAAGGCGAAGCATGCCCCAGCACACCTCAGGGTCCGACCGCGCTGCGCTGCCCCCCGCTGCCCGTGGCAGCGTGCGGTCCACCGCGCCCTCGTCCCTGGAGGTGCTCTGGCGCTCGTACAAGGAGTCCGGTGACGAGCGGCTGCGGGAGCAGCTGATCCTGCACTACTCGCCGCTGGTCAAGTACGTTGCGGGCCGCGTCAGCGTGGGCCTGCCGCCCAATGTGGAACAGGCCGACTTCGTCTCCTCCGGGGTCTTCGGACTGATCGACGCCATCGAGAAGTTCGACATCGACCGGTCGATCAAGTTCGAGACGTACGCCATCACCCGGATCCGCGGCGCGATGATCGACGAACTGCGGGCGCTGGACTGGATTCCGCGCTCGGTCCGGCAGAAGGCCCGGGCCGTGGAGCGGGCCTACGCCACGCTGGAGGCCCAGCTGCGGCGCACCCCGACGGAGACCGAGGTCGCCGCGGAGATGGGGATCGGGGTCGAGGATCTCCACACGGTCTTCAGCCAGTTGTCCCTGGCCAACGTGGTCGCCCTGGAGGAGTTGCTGCACGTCGGCGGGGAGGGGGGCGACCGCCTCTCGCTGATGGACACCCTGGAGGACACCGCCGCCGACAACCCGGTGGCGGTGGCGGAGGACCGGGAGTTGCGGCGCCTGCTGGCGCGGGCCATCAACACCCTGCCCGAGCGGGAGAAGACGGTGGTCACCCTCTACTACTACGAGGGGCTCACGCTGGCCGAGATCGGCAACGTACTGGGCGTCACCGAGAGCCGGGTCAGCCAGATCCACACCAAGTCGGTGCTGCAACTGCGGGCGAAGCTCGCGGATGTGGGGCGGTGAGCTTGCGGTACCTCCGTAGAGTGGAGGGGTGCCCAGGATTCGAGCGGCCTCCGTGGCCGAGCACCGGTCGATGCAGCGCGGCGCCCTCTTGGACGCCGCACGCTCCCTGCTGTCCGAAGGCGGGACGGAGGCACTGACCTTCCCCGCCCTCGCGGAGCGGACCGGCCTCGCCCGGTCCTCCGTGTACGAGTACTTCCGCTCCCGAGCCGCTGTGGTCGAAGAGCTGTGCGCGGTGGACTTCCCCGTCTGGGCCGCCGAGATCGAGGCCGCGATGGAGCAGGTCCAGTCGCCCGAGGCCAAGATCGAGGCCTATGTGCGGAGCCAGCTGGGGCTGGTCGGCGACCGGCGGCACCGCGCGGTCGTGGCGATCTCCGCGAGCGAGCTGGACGCCGGGGCGCGGGAGAAGATCCGCGCGGCCCACGGGGGTCTGGTGGCGATGATCGTCGAGGCGCTGAGCTCTTCGGGGCAGGCGGAGCCGAGGCTGGCCGCGATGCTGCTGCAAGGGGTCGTGGATGCCGCCGTCCGGAGGATCGAGCTCGGGGCCGCCGAGGATCCGGACGTCGTGACGGAGACGGCCGTCGCCATGGCCCTGCGGGGCGTGCGGGGCTGAGCCCAGGTTCCTCCCTCCTGCCTCTCCGCCCGCGTCTCACCTCCCGCCGGGGTCCGGTAGCAGGCGGGGCGTCGGGCGGGGGAGCAGGGTGAGCGGGTTCAGGTACGCCTCGCCCGCCAGCAGGCCCCAGTGCAGGCACGGGACCGGACAGTGGGAGCCCTCCGTCAGGATCGCCACCACCTGGCCCGCCATAACCTGCTCGCCCTCCGAGACCAGCGGGCGGACCGGCTCGTACGTCGTGCGCAGTCCGTTCGGCAGGGCGATCGAGAGGACCCCGCGGCCGGCGACCGGGCCCGCGTGGTGGACCCGGCCGGCGGCGACCGCGCGGAGCTCGGCGCCCACCGGCGCGGACAGGTCCACCCCGCGGTGGCCGGCGGCGTACGGGGTCGGGGGCGGGTCCCACCAGCGGGCCACCGAGAGCGGCGCGGGCAGTGGCCGGACCCCGGGGACGGCCGCCTGGACCAGGGTCAGCAGCAGGCTGAGCAGCAGTGTCGTCATGATCTGAAGGGTCCCGGGCCAGGCCGACACGCGCGTCGCCCTGTGGACAGACCGGCGGATGTGGACAACGGCGTCACCCGGCATACCGCCGGGTCCCGTACACTTCTTGTGGCGATCCGGGTCACCGGGTCGACTTCGCACGCCCCAGCACCGAGCCGAAACGGCAGGTGACAGCGTCTCTCGGTCCCGATGGGGGCAGGGCGCGGCGGGGCGTCAGGAACCAAACCGAGAAACCAAGGAGATGGCCATGGCCGTCGTCACGATGCGGGAGCTGCTGGAAAGCGGCGTCCACTTCGGTCACCAGACCCGCCGTTGGAACCCGAAGATGAAGCGCTTCATCTTCACGGAGCGCAACGGCATCTACATCATCGACCTGCTGCAGTCGCTGTCGTACATCGACCGCGCCTACGAGTTCGTGAAGGAGACCGTCGCGCACGGTGGCTCCATCATGTTCGTCGGTACCAAGAAGCAGGCCCAGGAGGCCATCGCCGAGCAGGCGACGCGCGTTGGTATGCCGTACGTCAACCAGCGGTGGCTGGGTGGCATGCTCACCAACTTCTCCACCGTCTACAAGCGCCTCCAGCGTCTGAAGGAGCTTGAGGCGATCGACTTCGAGGACGTCGCCGCCTCGGGTCTCACCAAGAAGGAGCTCCTGGTCCTCTCCCGCGAGAAGACCAAGCTGGAGAAGACCCTCGGTGGTATCCGCGAGATGTCGAAGGTCCCCAGCGCCGTCTGGATCGTCGACACCAAGAAGGAGCACATCGCCGTCGGTGAGGCGCGCAAGCTCCACATCCCGGTCGTCGCGATCCTCGACACCAACTGTGACCCCGACGAGGTCGACTACAAGATCCCGGGCAACGACGACGCGATCCGCTCCGTCACCCTGCTCACCCGCGTGATCGCCGACGCCGTCGCCGAGGGCCTCATCGCCCGCTCCGGCGCTGCGACCGGCGACTCGAAGCCGGGCGAGAAGGCCGCCGCCGAGCCGCTCGCCGAGTGGGAGCGCGACCTGCTCGAGGGCGACAAGAAGGCCGACGCCGCTGAGGCCGCTCCGGCCGAGGCCGCCGCCGAGGCCCCGGCCGCCGACGCTCCGGCCGCCGAGGCCCCGGCCGCCGACGCCCCGGCTGCCGAGGCCCCGGCCGCCGACGCCGAGCAGGCCTGACCCACTGAGAGCGCCCGGCGTTCACTCGCCGGGCACTCGCAGCACGGACGATGACGGCGGGGGAGCCGCGCACACGGCGCGGCGCCTCCGCCGTTCACCCGTAGATCTACGACTTCGAGAGAGAATCACAGACTCATGGCGAACTACACCGCCGCTGACGTCAAGAAGCTCCGCGAGCTCACCGGCGCCGGCATGCTGGACTGCAAGAACGCGCTGGTCGAGGCTGACGGCGACGTCGAGAAGGCCCAGGAGGCCCTCCGCATCAAGGGTCAGAAGGGCGTCGCCAAGCGCGAGGGCCGTTCTGCCGAGAACGGTGCCGTCGTCTCCCTGATCGCCGACGACAACACCTCCGGTGTCCTCGTCGAGCTGAAGTGCGAGACGGACTTCGTCGCCAAGGGCGACAAGTTCCTGGCCGTCGCCAACCAGCTGGCCGCGCACGTCGCCGCCACCTCCCCGGCCGACATCGAGGCGCTGCTCGCGTCCGAGATCGAGCCCGGCAAGACCGTCACGGCCTTCGTGGACGAGGCGAACGCCAACCTCGGCGAGAAGATCGTCCTGGACCGCTTCGCGCAGTTCTCCGGCGCCTACGTCGCGTCGTACATGCACCGCACGATGCCCGACCTGCCGTTCCAGATCGGTGTCCTGGTCGAGCTCGACAAGGAGAACGCCGAGGTCGCCCGCGGCATCGCGCAGCACATCGCGGCGTTCGCCCCGCAGTGGCTCTCCAAGGAAGACGTTCCGGCCGAGAAGGTCGAGTCCGAGCGTCGCATCGCCGAAGAGGTCACCCGCGCGGAGGGCAAGCCCGAGGCCGCCCTGCCGAAGATCGTCGAGGGTCGCATCAACGGCTTCTTCAAGGACGCCACCCTGCTGGGCCAGGCGTACGCGCTGGACAACAAGAAGTCCGTCCAGAAGGTCCTGGACGAGGCCGGTGTCGCCCTGAAGCGCTTCAGCCGCATCAAGGTCGGCATCTGAGTCCGTCCGTACGCGAACGGACACCGGACCCCGGTAGGGTCTGAGGCAGTCGTCCGCGCTTGCGCGAGGCGACCGCAGATCTGACGAGGAGGCCATTGCCGCAGAGGGAACCGCGAGGACCCACCGGCAATGGCCTTCTTCGTATGTGCACGAGGAGATCTCCATGAATCAGGGCGTGGACCCCCACACCGCTTCCGACGACAAGAGCGACCAGGACAAGAAGGGCCGCCGCCGCTTCATGCTGAAGCTGTCGGGCGAAGCCTTCTCCGGTGGCAGAGGACTGGGCGTCGACCCCGACGTCGTCCACGCCATCGCGCGCGAGATCGCCGCGGTGGTCCGTGACGGCGCGGAGATCGCCGTCGTGATCGGCGGCGGAAACTTCTTCCGCGGCGCCGAACTCCAGCAGCGCGGCATGGACCGGGCCCGGTCCGACTACATGGGCATGCTCGGCACGGTCATGAACTGCCTCGCTCTCCAGGACTTCCTGGAGAAGGAGGGCATCGACTCCCGCGTGCAGACCGCCATCACCATGGGCCAGGTCGCGGAGCCGTACATCCCGCTGCGCGCCGTGCGGCACCTGGAGAAGGGCCGCGTCGTCATCTTCGGCGCCGGCATGGGCATGCCGTACTTCTCCACCGACACCACGGCCGCCCAGCGCGCCCTGGAGATCGACGCCGAGGCCCTGCTCATGGGCAAGAACGGTGTCGACGGGGTCTACGACTCCGACCCGAAGAAGAACCCCGACGCGGTGAAGTTCGACGCGCTGGAGTACGGAGAGGTCCTCTCCCGCGACCTCAAGGTCGCGGACGCGACCGCCATCACGCTGTGCCGTGACAACAAGCTGCCGATCCTCGTCTTCGAGCTGCTCGCCGAGGGCAATATCGCGCGCGCCGTCAAGGGTGAGAAGATCGGCACGCTCGTCAGCGACCAGGGAACCCGGGCCTGAGCAGTCCGCTGCCGGACCGAGCCCGGACCGGATCCGCCCGCCCCGCCCGCCTGAACCATCCATTCAAGACATGCAGGAGCACGTGGTGACCGAAGAGATCCTCCTCGAGGCCGAGGAGAAGATGGAAAAGGCCGTCGTCGTCGCCAAGGAAGACTTCGCCGCGATTCGCACCGGCCGTGCGCACCCGGCGATGTTCAACAAGATCGTGGCGGAGTACTACGGCGCCATCACGCCCATCAACCAGCTCGCGTCCTTCTCGGTGCCCGAGCCGCGCATGGCGATCGTGACCCCGTTCGACAAGAGCGCCCTGCGCAACATCGAGCAGGCCATCCGCGACTCCGACCTCGGTGTCAACCCGAGCAACGACGGCAGCATCATCCGGGTGACCTTCCCCGAGCTGACGCAGGACCGCCGCAAGGAGTACATCAAGGTCGCGCGCACCAAGGCCGAAGACTCCAAGATCTCCCTGCGCGCCGTCCGCCGCAAGGCGAAGGACGCCCTTGACAAGCTGGTCAAGGACAAGGAGGCCGGCGAGGACGAGGTGCGCCGCGCCGAGAAGGAGCTCGACGACACCACCGCGAAGTACGTCGCGCAGGTGGACGAGCTGCTCAAGCACAAGGAAGCCGAGCTGCTCGAAGTCTGATGAACGACTCTTCCTGGCAGCCGGAGCCAGTTCCGGCGGGTCCCGCATACGATGCGCAGGTGGGCCCGCACACTCGGCCCATGCCCATCGTGCCCGATGCCGCCGGCCGTGACTTCGACGACCGGGAAGCACGCGATCGGGGGGCCGTCCCGGACGGCGGCCTCCTCTTCCGCGCCGAGACGCCGCCGCAGGAGCCCATGCCCAGCCCCCCGCCCCCGCAGCCGCAGGACGCCTCGCCACCGCCGCCGAAGAAGCGCGCGGGACGGGACCTGCGTGCCGCCATAGGGGTCGGCGTCGGCCTCGGCGCCGTCATCTTCGCCTCGCTGCTGATCGTCAAGGCGGTCTTCGTCGGCGTCATCGTCGTGGCGGTCGTCGTGGGCCTGTGGGAGCTCACCTCCCGCCTGCAGGAGAAGAAGGGCATCAAGGCCCCGCTGGTCCCGCTCGCCGTCGGCGGCGCGGCCATGGTCATCGCCGGATACGTCCGCGGTGCCGAGGGCGCCTGGGTGGCCATGGCCCTGACCGTGCTGGCGGTCCTGGTCTGGCGGATGACCGAGCCGCCCGAGGACTACCTCAAGGACGTCACGGCGGGTGCCTTCGCGGCGTTCTACGTGCCCTTCCTGGCCACCTTCGTCGCGATGCTGCTCACCGCTGACGACGGGCCGCAGCGGGTGATCACCTTCCTGCTCCTGACGGTGGTCAGCGACACCGGGGCCTACGCGGTCGGCTGGCGCTTCGGCAAGACCAAGCTCGCGCCGCGCATCAGCCCCGGAAAGACCCGCGAGGGCCTGTTCGGCGCGGTGGCCTTCGCGATGGCCGCCGGCGCGCTGTGCATGGAGTTCCTGATCGACGGCGGCTCCTGGTGGCAGGGCCTGCTCCTGGGCCTGGCGGTCGCCGTCAGCGCCACGCTGGGCGACCTCGGCGAGTCGATGATCAAGCGGGACCTGGGCATCAAGGACATGGGCACCCTGCTGCCGGGACACGGCGGCATCATGGACCGGCTCGACTCGCTGCTGCCGACCGCCCCGGTGGTGTGGCTGCTCCTGGCCGCGTTCGTCGGTACGGGCTGACCTGCGGAAAGGCGTCGTAACACGCCGGGCGGTTACTCTTGGAAGGCGCGCTGCTTCTGCGGCGCGCCTTTCGTCTTACAAGGAGTACCTGCCATGGCCCGCCCTGTTCCGGGAGAGCTCACCTTCGTCGCCCCGCGCGGAGCCAAGAAGCCGCCCCGGCACCTCGCCGACCTCACTCCCGAGGAGCGCCGTGAGGCGGTGGCCGCGATCGGCGAGAAGCCGTTCCGGGCCAAGCAGCTCTCCCAGCACTACTTCGCGCGCTACGCGCACGACCCGGCCGAGTGGACCGACATCCCCGCGGGCTCCCGCGAGAAGCTCCGGCAGGAGCTCCTCCCGGACCTGATGAACGTCATCCGGCACATCAGCTGCGACAACGACACCACCCGCAAGACCCTGTGGAAGCTGCACGACGGCACGCTCGTCGAGTCCGTGCTCATGCGCTACCCCGACCGGGTCACGATGTGTATCTCCTCGCAGGCCGGCTGCGGCATGAACTGCCCGTTCTGCGCCACCGGCCAGGCGGGCCTGGACCGCAACCTGTCCACCGCCGAGATCGTGCACCAGATCGTCGACGGCATGCGCGCGCTGCGCGACGGGGAGGTCCCCGGCGGCCCGGCGCGGCTGTCGAACATCGTCTTCATGGGCATGGGCGAGCCGCTGGCCAACTACAACCGCGTGGTCGGCGCCATCCGCCGCCTCACCGACCCGGAGCCCGACGGCCTGGGCCTCTCCCAGCGCGGTATCACCGTCTCCACCGTCGGCCTGGTCCCCGCCATGCTGCGCTTCGCCGACGAGGGCTTCAAGTGCCGCCTCGCGGTCTCGCTGCACGCGCCCGACGACGAGCTGCGCGACACCCTGGTCCCCGTGAACACCCGCTGGAACGTCCGCGAGGTCCTCGGCGCGGCCTGGGAGTACGCGGAGAAGTCCGGCCGCCGGATCTCCATCGAGTACGCCCTGATCCGTGACATCAACGACCAGGCCTGGCGCGGCGACCTGCTGGGCAAGCTGCTCAAGGGCAAGCGTGTCCACGTCAACCTGATCCCGCTGAACCCGACGCCCGGCTCCAAGTGGACCGCCTCGCGGCCCGAGGACGAGAAGGCCTTCGTGGAGGCCATCGCCCGGCACGGCGTCCCCGTGACCGTACGGGACACCCGCGGCCAGGAGATCGACGGCGCGTGCGGTCAGCTGGCCGCTTCGGAGCGCTAGGTTCCGGTTCTGGCCGGTCGCGATCGGCCACGGGGTACCCTGTGGCCGAACCAATTTCATATTCCGACAGGGGAGCGCCACAGCGCTGAGAGTGCGGTATCCGTCATCCGCAGACCCTCTGAACCTCGCCCCGGTCATTCGGGGTAGGAAGTTCGGTCACCACTCAAGCTGTTGCGCCCTGCCCGGCGTCCGCTCGCGAAGAGCGCCGGGCAGGGCCGCGTCTTCTCCTGGACATCCCAGGAGGAATTCACCAGTGAGCACCACCAAGAAGCTGGCGGGCGCAGCGCTCGCGGCCGCGCTGGGCGTCGCCACGCTCAGCGCCTGCGGCGGCGATGCCAAGGACAAGTCCGCGGGTTCGAGCGACGCCCCGAAGTCCAAGACGGTCACGCTCGTCTCCCACGACTCCTTCAACGTGACCGACACGGTCCTCAAGGAGTTCGAGCAGCAGAGCGGCTACACCGTCAAGGTGCTGAAGTCGGGGGACGCGGGCGCGGCGCTCAACCAGGAGATCCTCACCAAGGGCTCCCCGCGCGGCGACGTCTTCTTCGGCGTCGACAACACCCTGCTCTCGCGCGCCCTCGACAACGGGATCTTCACGCCGTACGAGGCCAAGGGCCTGGCCGGGGTGAAGCCCGAGTACGTGCTCGACAAGGAGCACCGGGTCACGCCGATCGACTCCGGCGACATCTGCGTCAACTACGACAAGGCGTACTTCGCCGACAAGAAGCTCGCCCCGCCGCAGACGCTGGACGACCTGGTCAAGCCGGAGTACAAGAACCTGCTGGTCACCGAGAACGCGGCGACCTCCTCGCCCGGCCTCGGCTTCCTGCTCGCCTCCGTCGGCAAGTACGGCGAAGAGGGCTGGAAGGACTACTGGAGCAAGCTCAAGGCCAACGGCGTCGAGGTCGTCGACGGCTGGGAGCAGGCCTACAACGAGCGCTTCTCGGGCTCCGCGGGCGGCAAGAAGGCCAAGGGCGACCGTCCGCTGGTGGTCTCCTACGCCTCCAGCCCGCCGGTCGAGGTGCTGTACGGCGAGCCGCAGCCGGCCGAGGCCCCGACCGGCGTCTCCACCGGCACCTGCTTCCGCCAGACCGAGTTCGCGGGTCTGCTGAAGGGAGCGAAGAACGAGGAGGGCGGCAAGGCCCTCCTGGACTTCCTGATCAGCAAGAAGTTCCAGGAGGACATGCCCCTCCAGATGTTCGTGAACCCGGTGACGAAGGACGCTTCCCTGCCGGAGCTGTTCACGAAGCACGGTGTGGTGATCGAGAAGCCCGAGAACGTCGCTCCCGAGAGCATCGCCAAGAACCGTGATCAGTGGGTCAAGGCATGGACCTCGCTCGTCGTGAAGTAAGCGGCACCAAGGAGCCGGGTGCGGCGCCGGGAGGCGCCGCACCGGGCCCCGGCCCTCGCGAGGGCCGGCGGGCGATCGCGGTGCGACTCGCCCTGATGGCCGTACCCCTGGTCTTCTTCGGGCTCTTCTTCGCCTATCCCGTCGCCGCGATCGTCGGGCGCGGGCTCAAGACCGACGACGGCTGGCAGTTCGGCCGGATCGGCGAGGTGCTCGCCCGGCCCGACATCGCCGACGTGCTGTGGTTCACCACCTGGCAGGCGCTCGCCTCCACCGCGCTCACGCTGGTGATCGCACTCCCCGCCGCGTACGTCTTCGCGCGCCTCGACTTCCCCGGCAAGCAGCTGCTGCGGGCGGTGGTGACGGTCCCCTTCGTGCTGCCGACCGTGGTGGTCGGTACCGCCTTCCTCGCGCTGGTCGGCCGGGGCGGGCTGATGGACGAGCTGTGGGGCGTCCGGCTGGACACCACCGTGTGGGCGATCCTGCTCGCGCACGTCTTCTTCAACTACGCCGTCGTCGTACGGACGGTCGGCGGGCTCTGGGCGCAGCTGGACCCGCGCCAGGAGGAGGCCGCCCGCGTGCTGGGCGCCGGACGGTTCGCCGCCTGGCGGCATGTGACGCTGCCGGCGCTGGCCCCGGCGGTGGCGGCCGCCTCGCTGATGGTGTTCCTGTTCACCTTCAGCTCCTTCGGCGTCGTGCAGATCCTGGGCGGCCCCTCGTACTCCACCCTGGAGGTGGAGGTCTACCGGCAGACCGCGCAGTTCCTGGACCTGTCCACGGCCGCCGTGCTGACGATGGTGCAGTTCGCGGCGATCGGCGGGGTCCTCGCCGTGCACGCCCGGACGGTGCGTCGGCGGGAGACCGCGCTGCGGCTCGTGGACCCGGCGCGTACGGCCCACCGGCCGCGCGGCTGGGCGCAGAGCGCCCTGCTGGGCGGGGTGCTGCTGACGATCGCGCTGCTGATCGTGCTGCCGCTGGGCGTGCTGGTGGAACGGTCCTTCGACGTTCCCGGCGGATACGGGTTCGGTTTCTACCGGGCGCTGCAGGACACGGGCGCCGGCGGCGGAACGTTCCTGGTGCCGCCGCTGGAGGCGATCTGGAACTCGCTCCAGTACGCGCTCGCCGCCACCGCCATCGCCCTGCTCGTCGGAGGCCTCGCGGCCGCCGCGCTGACCCGGCGGGCGGGCCGTTTCGTACGGGGCTTCGACGCGCTTCTGATGCTGCCGCTCGGGGTGTCCGCCGTGACGGTGGGCTTCGGCTTCCTGATCACACTGGACGAGCCGCCGCTGGATCTGCGGACCTCGTGGATCCTGGTGCCGCTCGCGCAGGCGCTGGTGGGCGTGCCTTTCGTCGTACGGACCATGCTGCCGGTCCTGCGCGCCGTCGACGCACGGCTGCGGGAGGCGGCCGCCGTCCTCGGCGCGTCCCCGCTGCGGGCGTGGCGGGAGGTGGACCTGCCGCTGGTGCGGCGGGCCCTGCTGATCGCGGCCGGGTTCGCCTTCGCCGTCTCGCTGGGCGAGTTCGGTGCGACCGTCTTCATCGCCCGGCCCGACCGGCCGACGCTGCCGGTGGCCGTGGCGCGGCTGCTGGGACGGGCCGGTGAGCTGAACTACGGGCAGGCGATGGCCCTGAGCACGATTCTGATGCTGGTGTGCGCGGTGTCCCTGCTGGTGCTGGAGCGACTGCGACCCGACAAGACCTCCGGAGAATTCTGATGACGCTGCTTCAGCTGGAAGGGGTGTCGGTCCGCTTCGGTGAGCGGGCGGGCGGGTACGCCCTGGACCGCGTGGACCTGCGGGTCGCCGAGCACGAGATCGTGTGCGTGCTGGGGCCGAGCGGGAGCGGCAAATCCACCCTGCTCCGGGTCGTCGCCGGGCTCCAGCAGGTGTCCGCGGGGCGGGTGCTGCTCGGCGGCGCGGACCAGGCGGCCGTGCCCACGCACCGTCGGGGCGTCGGCCTGATGTTCCAGGACCACCAGCTGTTCCCGCACCGGGACGTCGGCGGGAACGTCGCTTTCGGGCTGCGGATGCGGGGCTCCTCGAAGAGCGCCTGCGAGGGCCGGGTCGCGGAGCTGCTGGAGCTGGTCGGGCTCCCCGGAGCCGGGAAGCGGGCGGTGGCCTCCCTGTCCGGCGGCGAGCAGCAGCGGGTCGCGCTGGCCCGGGCACTGGCCCCGTCCCCGCGGCTGCTGATGCTGGACGAACCGCTGGGTCAGCTGGACCGCGGGCTGCGGGAGCGCCTCGTGGTGGAGCTGCAGGGCCTGTTCTCCCGGCTGGGCACGACCGTGCTGGCCGTCACGCACGACCAGGGGGAGGCCTTCGCGCTGGCCGACCGGGTGGTGGTGATGTGCGACGGGCGGATCGCGCAGGCCGGTACCCCGCTGGAGGTGTGGCAGCGGCCCGCGTCGGAGTTCGTGGCGCGGTTCCTCGGCTTCGAGAACGTGGTGCCGGCCGTGGTGTCGGGCGGCGTGGCGGGGACCCCGTGGGGGAAGGTGCCGGTTCCCGATGGGGAGGCGGACGGGGAGCGGCGGCTGCTGATCCGCCCGGCGGGGGTCGTGCTGGGGCCGGACGGCCTGCGGTGCGAGGTGCTCTCCCGCACCTTCCGGGGAACGCACGTCGCACTGCTGCTGCGGCCGGAGGCGGGTCCGGTGCTGGAGGCGGAGTGCGCACTGGCGGGGGCGCCCGCCGTGGGGGACCGGGTCGCGGTGACCTTCGCCCCCGCGGAGGTGGTCGTACTCCCGGCGGACGCCCCGGGCTGCGGTGACGTGGACGACGCCGCCTAGTGATCTGGTTCGGAGATGCGTGAGCAGTAGCGGCAGATCCGGTCGAGAATCTGGTCGGCGGTCTTGGTCCACTTGAACGGCCGGGCATCGTCGTTCCAGACCTTGATCCAGTTCTCGAGTGCGGCCTTGAGGTCGTCGAGAGAGCAGAACACCCCACGCTCAAGGCAGCGTCGTTCCAGCTCCGCGAACCACCGCTCGACCTGGTTGATCCACGACGAGTAGGTGGGGGTGAAGTGAAGCTGGAAGCGAGGATGCGCGAGAAGCCACTTGTGCACCACGAGTGCCTTGTGGGCGGAGAGGTTGTCGCAGATCACGTGGACCGCCAGGCCCTTGCTGGTCTGGCGGTCGATCTCGTCGAGGAAGTCCCGGAAGTCCACGGCCCGGTGCTGAGCGGACAGCTTCGTGATCACCTTGCCGGTTGCGGTGTTCAGGGCGGCGAACAGATCAACGGTGCCGTGCCTGACGTAGTCGAAGCTTCGCCGCTCGGGCACTCCAGGGATCATGGGCAGCACCGGCGCGGTCCGCTCCAGGGCCTGGATCTGCGGTTTCTCGTCCACCGCGAACACCACCGCGTTCGCCGGCGGGGCCAGGTAGAGGCCGACGACGTCACGGATCTTGTCGATGAGGAACGGGTCCGGGGAGACCTTGAACGTCTCGGTCCGCCATGGCTGCAGGCCGAAGGCGTGCCAGATCCGCAGCACGCTCGCAGGGGAGATCCCCACGACCTTGGCCAGCTCCCGCTTGGACCAGTGCGTCCCACCGGCGGGTGTCTCTTCGAGGGTCCGGACCACCACCTCTTCCACCTGGGCGTCAGTGATGGTCCGCGGCACCCCGGGCCTGGCCTCGTCAGCGAGTCCGTCTAGCCGGTCCCGCAGGAACCGGGTCCGCCACTTGGCGACGGTGCCACGGTTCACTCCCAGCCGGGCGGCCACCGCCAGGTTCGGCCCGCCGTCCGCACACGCCAGCACGATCCGCGCCCGCAGGGCCAGACCCTGCGCGGTCGTGCGGCGCTTGACCCAGTTGTTCAACACCTGCCGCTCGGTCGCACTCAGGACCAGCGGCTCCAGCCTGCTGTCACCCACAACCCACAGCAGACCGAAACCGACCAGCGCCCGTCAGCCAAACCCGTGAACTGGTACGGAAGACGACTCACGTGGTGCCGAACGAACTCACGACCAGATCACTAGGGGCGGATGCCGTCGCAGGAGATGGGCAGGTGGCGCGGGCCGCGCAGGACCGCGTTCTGACGGTACGGGGGCGGGTCCTCCAGCAGTTGCGGGTTCTCCAGCCTGCGGGCCAGCTCGCTCAGCGCCAGCTGGGCCTCCAGCCGGGCCAGCGGAGCCCCGAAGCAGCTGTGGATCCCGCTGCCGAGGCCGAGGTGCTGGATGTCCCCGCGGTCCGGGTCGAAGCGGTCCGGGTGGTCGAACCGCTTGGGGTCGCGGTTCCCGGACGCCAGGATCAGCCAGAGCGACGCGCCCTTGGGGATGGTGACGCCGCCGATCTCGATCTCGGTGAGCGGGCTGCGCTGGGGCAGCAGCTGCACCGGCGGTTCGTAGCGGAGCAGTTCCTCGACGATGGGGACGGCCATACCCGGGTCCTCGCGCAGTCGCTGGAGGACCTCCGGGTGGCGCAGCAGGGTCAGCATCCCGTTGGTGATGAGGTTGACGGTGGTCTCGTGGCCCGCGATCAGCAGGAGGGCCGAGGTGCTGAGGATCTCCATCGTCGTCATCGTGCCGTCCGGCGTGTCCGCGGTCGCCAGGTGGGACAGCATGTCGTCGCCCGGGTTCTTGCGGCGCTCCTCGATCAGCCCGGCCAGGTACATGCCGAGCTCCATCCGGGTGTCCTGCGAGCCCTTGTGGCGCTGGGAGGGGTCGGCGTCCGGGTCGGGGTCCAGGCTTGCGGCGAGGGTGTCGGCCCAGACGTGGAACCGCGGCTCGTCCTCGGGCGGCACACCGAGCAGCCGGCAGATCACCGAGACCGGGAAGGGGTAGGAGAACTGGTCGACGAGGTCGATCCGGTCCAGCCCGTCGGCCGCGACGATGCCGTCGATGAGCCCGGAGACGATGCCCTTGAGCTCGCCGCGCATGTCGTGGACCCGGTGCGGGGAGTGCGGCGGCCCGAACGGCCGGTTCGTCATCCGGCGCAGCCGGTCGTGCTCCGGCGGGTCGAGACCGAGGAAGGACGGCGGCAGGGCCGTCTCCCCGTCCTCCTCGGTCTGGGCCAGCGGATCACCCGTCGTCGGCGTCAGGTTGCGGCGGTCGGAGCTGATCCGGGGGTCGTGGAGGAGGCTGTGGATCTCGTAGTACGTGCTGATGACGTACGGCCCGTCGCTGTCCTGGGACACCGGTGTCTTGCGGAGCTCCTCGTACAGCGGATACGGATCGGCGCGGTTCGCGTAGTCGATGATCTCCCGCAGGATGGCTTGTGTCATGACAGGTCCTCGTGGTCCTCGGGGGAGGGCGCGGCGGGGTCAGTGGCGCGCGGGGGTGAAGGTCATCTTCCGGTCGGCCGGCGAGTAGCCGCTGAGGGTGATGGTCGGGCCGTGCGTGGGCACCGACGGGTCCGGGAAGTCCGCGGCCAGGGCCTTGTGCCCCTCCGGCCTGCGGTCCACGGTGGCGAACTGCGGCGGGAACGGCGCGGTCGTCTCGATCAGGTGCTGGTAGAACGGCAGCCAGCGGCACTGGTCGAAGGTGACGGCTGCGATGACGCGCCCCTGGTACCCGTACACGGCCGCGAACCTGCGCTCGTCGCGCGAGCCCTGCGTGATGAGGATCTCCGTTCCCATCGGAGGGACGCCGACGGACTTGATGTTCACCCCGAACTGGGAGGACCAGAAGGCCGGTACCCACACGTGGGGGCGGCGGTCCATGCCCTCGCTGAGCATGTTGTGCGCCGCCGTCTCGGCCTGGGCGACGGCGTTGCCCCAGTGCTCCAGGGACAGGAACTGGTACCCGAACAGAGCGTGCGGGGAACGTGCCACGTCACCTGCCACATAGATGTCGTCGGTGACGATGCCCCAGATGTTGAAGGCCCGGCAGCCCGCGTCACAGGCGATGCCGCGGGGTCCCGCACCCAGTCCGGATCCGGCGAGCCATTCGGTGTTGCGCTGCGCGCCGAGAGAGACGACCACCACGTCGGCCTCGACGGTGGCGCCGTCGGACAGGTGCGCGGCGCGGACCCGCCCGGAGGGGTCGCCCTCCAGCGCGGTCACCATCACACCGGTACGCAGGTCCACTTCGTGCGTGCGGTGCATCTCGGCCGCTACCTCGCCGATGACTCCGCCGAGCGCGCCGACCAGCGGGGCGTTGCCCCGCTCGGCGACGGTGACGGGCAGGCCGCGCTCCCGGCAGGCGGACGCGATCTCCGAACCGGTGAAGCCGGCTCCGATGACGAGCACCCGGCGGGGACCGGCCGCGAGGCTGCGTTCCAGCGCGGCGCCGTCGTCGCGGGTGCGCAGGACGAAGACGCCGTCCAGCGCTCCCTCCTCCTCGTTCGGCCACGGCCGGGCCCGTACGCCGGTGGCGATGAGCAGGCGGTCGTACTCCACCTCGTCACCGTCGGCGAGCCGGACCCTCCGGCCCGCCATGTCCAGGCCGGTGGCGGGGACCCCGAGACGCCACTTCGCGTCGATGTCCCGGCGGCGGGGGAGCGCGGTGCGGTCCGCGGTCGCCTTGCCCAGCAGGACCTGCTTGGACAGCGGGGGCCGGTCGTACGGCTCGTACGGTTCGTCACCGATCATCGTGAGCGAACCGGTGAAGCCCTTCTCGCGCATGGTCTCGGCCGCCCGCAAGCCGGCCAGGGAGGCGCCGACGACGACGATCCGGCCGTCGCGCTTGAGGCGCTCCAGACTTCCGTCACCGTTCACCGCGCACCTCCGCGGTGGGTACGGGCTCGTCCGACGCGTCGTATTCGACGAGGATGGCCTGGACCGGACAGGCGGCGACGGCGCGCGCGACGTGCTCGCGCTGCTCCTCGTCGGCCTCCGGGTTGTACAGCAACGACTCGTCCCCGTGCATGGCGAACACGTCGGGAGCGAGGAACGCGCATTGCGCGTATCCCTGGCAGCGATTGAGGTCGACGACAAGCCTCATGAAAGACCCGTCCTTCCGTGGCCCGGTCATCCGCGTGATCCCAGTCGTCCCCGAGCCCCCCGTCCCCGATCCCTCCCCTCATCCAGGATGCGCGCGGGAGCCAAGGACGGCCTGCCGGGCGGCAGATGCGCAGGTCAGCGCCGTGTTCGCAGGATGTGGACGCTGATGACGAGAGCCCAGGCCGGGAACACCAGCTCGGACCAGGGCACACCGGACCCGATGACGATCAGGACCAGCCCGACGACGGTGCCCAGCACGCCCAGCGACCTGGGGAAGGCCCCGAGCCGCCGCCCGATCGCCGTGGTCGCGAAGACGAAGACGGCCGCCATCCGCATGCAGTAGGTCGCGAGGATCGTGTAGGCGTAGTGGCGGCCGAAGCCGGAGGGCGTGTTCTCCGCCAGCACGGTGCCCGCCGCCCCGGCGGCGACGAACAGGGTGGCGACGAAGACGAATCCGCTGCCGAGGAACACGGTGGCGATGAATCTGTCCTCGGCCTCGCCCGTATGGGCGCGCAGGGCGCCCATGAACCACAGGAAGAAGATCCCGGCGAAGGGCACGATCTCCAGGGCCACCCGTACCGCCCAGCGCCGGTCCGGATCGATGGCCGTGTCGGCGTTCCCCGACGGGACGGCGATCCGTATCAGCACGATCGCCGCCGCGAGCAGCAGTGCGAAGGCGACTCCGACCATTCCCGCGGCGCGCGGGGTCCGCAGCCGCTGAGTCGTGGGTTCCATGAACCCTCGCTTTCTCCCCCGTCCAGCAAGCGGCAGGCGCGGCTCCGCCACCATCGGGGACCGGCCGACCGGGTGAACCGGCCGACCAGGTGAACCGGCCCGGCTACGCCACCGGTTCGGGGACCGGGGCGTCCGCCTCCGCGTCGGAGCCCTCGTGCTTGCCGTACCAGGCGACCGCCACCGCCCCGGTCACGGCCAGGACGAAGCCCAGGACGGCCAGCCAGGCGAGGCCCGGGCGCGAGGCGTCGCCGAGCCACAGGACGCCGATCGCGCCCGGGAGGACCGTCTCGCCGACGACCAGGGCCGCGGTCGCACCGTTCACCGAGCCGATCTGGAGGGCGACGGTGTGCAGGTACATGCCGCCGACGCCCGCCACCACGATGGCGTAGAGCGCCGGGTCGAAGAGCAGCGTGCCGAGGTCGAAGGGGTCGATGCCGTCGAGGATCCGGACGCCGACGCCGAGCGCGCCGAAGCCCAGGCCGGACAGCAGGCCCGCCAGGATCGCCGCCCCGCCGCCCAGCAGCCGTACGGCCACCGTGCCGCCCGCCATCAGCAGCAGGGTGATCCCCAGCAGCCACCAGTGCGTGGACATCGGCGCGTGGTGGCCGCCCTCGTGGCCCGCCGCCGTCGCCAGCAGCACCAGCGCCGTGCAGACCACTCCGATGGAGGTCCACTCCTTGCGGCTCAGCCGGATGCCCAGCATCTTCACGCTCAGCACGGCCGTGATCACCAGATTGGCGCTGATCACGGTCTGCGAGAGGAAGAGCGGCAGCAACCGGGCCGCCAGAGCGCCCAGCCCGAAGCCCACGAAGTCCAGGATCGTGCCGACGATGAACTCCCACGTCATCGCCGCCTTGGCGGTGGACGACAGGTTGGGGCCGCCGTGCGCCGTCACCCCGGCGGCGGACGGGGACATCCGGGCGGCGCGGCGCGATCCGACGGCTTGCAGGACGGATCCCGTCCCGTAGCAGATGGACGCCGCGACAGCGGTCAGCAGGCCTATGAGCACCAAGGGCTCCGTTCACGTCTGGCAGGTTTTGCGGTACCTCTGCCAGACGTAAGAACGGGCCGGGAAGTTGCTTCGAGAGCTCAGCTCATCGACGCGAGCGCGCCAGGAACCTCGTCCACCGAGTCCACGAGGGCGATCCGGGACTCCATCGCCCGGCCGCGCGCCAGCGCTTGGAGCAGGGGCCAGGCCGGGAGGTGCTCGGTCCAGTGGGCCCGGTCGACCAGGATCATCGGCGCGGGCTCGCCCCGCGACGCGTAGTAGTTCGGCGTCGCGCTGTCGAAGACCTCCTGGACCGTGCCCGCCGCACCCGGCAGGAACACCACGCCCGCCGTGGACCGCGCCAGCAGTCCGTCCTCGCGGGTGGCGTTCGCGAAGTACTTGCCTATGTGGCCCGCGAAGGCGTTCGGCGGCTCGTGACCGTAGAACCAGGTCGGAATGCCCACCGAGTCGCCGCCGTCGGGCCACCGGTCGCGTACGGCGAAGGCCGCCTGCGCCCAGTCGGACACGGACGGGGCGAAGGACGGGGCCTTGGCCAGCAGCTCCAGGGCTTCGGCGAGGGCCTCGTCGGGGGCCGGGGCCAGGTAGGCGCCGAGGTTGGCGGCCTCCATCGCGCCGGGCCCGCCGCCGGTGGCGACCGTGAACCCGGACCGGGCCAGCGCCCGGCCCAGCTCGGCCGCGCCCCGGAACTCCGCACCACCCCGGGACATGGCGTGGCCGCCCATCACGCCGACCACCCGGGCACCGGCGAGGTGCTCGTCGAGCGCGTCGGAGACGGCGTCGTCGTGGATGGAGCGCAGCATCGAGGAGAAGACGTCGCCGTCCGCCTTGGTCTCCTGGAACCAGGCGTAGGCCTGGGCGTCGGGAGTGGCCTCGTACCCGCCGAGCAGCCCGGCGAACAGCTCCTCGGGCGTGTACAGCAGGCTCCGGTACGGGTTGAACGGCAGGTCCGGCACGGGCGGGAAGACCAGCGCGCCGTCGGCGCGGACCTTCGCCGAGGCGTCGGGCTCCATCGCGCAGCCCAGGAACACGGCCGCCGAGGTGTCGGCGGACAGCAGGGCGAACGTCCGCTCCAGCAGGTTGACCGACTGGATCCGGTAACCGCTGAGCGAGCCGCGGGCCACGACCCGGTCGAATTCGGCGAGCGTCTCGATCTCGATGTCTGCGTTGACCATTCGGCCCACCCTAAGGGCTGCCCGGGTCAGCGGGTCAGTGCCAGGGACGTCAGCTGTGCCACACCCCAGCTGACCGGTACGCAGACGGCGATCAGGGCGGTTGCCCGCAGACTCGCGGCCGTACGCAGGGCCTTGGCGGGCGCGCCGAGGTCGTGCAGGGCCTCGCGGGTGGCGGCGCGGCCCTGCCGGGCCTCTACCGCGAATGTGAGAAGGGTCGCGGCGGCGCACAGGGCCACCAGGGCCGCGGCCGGCTCGGTCAGCGGGCCCAGCGGGACGAGCAGCCCGCCCCGGTCGGGCAGGGCCAGGGCGGTGAGGGCGCCCGCCCCGACCGCGCACAGCACCCCGAGGGGCGGGCCGAGCCGGGGCGCTTCCTCCTGGAGGGCCCGCCCGGCCAGCAGCCGGAGCGCGCCCGGGCGTACGGCCTGGACCAGCGTGCCGCACACGTAGGCCAGGCCGGGTCCGGCGAGGGCGAGGCCGATCGCGGTGAGTGACCAGCCGGCCAGCATGCCGGGCCCGCCCCGCCCCGCGTACGCCTCGACGGCGAGGCCGCAGGAGGTCAGCGCGATGCCCCAGGGCAGGCCGGTCTGCGGGGCCGTCGGGGTGCGCCGTCGGCCCAGGACGCAGGCGGCACAGGCCGACGCGGTCAGGGGGAGCAGGACCAGGAGGGTGAGGGCGGCCGCCACGGGCAGCGGCTGGCCGGCGTGGAGCAGCCCGGCCCCGGCTCCGTCGAACGGCAGCCCGGACAGGTCGCCGCGCAGGTGGAGGAAGGCGGCCAGGGCCAGGGCGCTGCCCAGGGCGCAGGCGACGGCGGTGGAGAAGGCCGCGGCGAGAGCGAGCCGTACGGGTCCCAGCCCGGCGGCGTCCAGTCCTTCCCGGGGCCGGGTCGCCGGGTCGGTCCGGGCGACGGCGACGGCGAAGTGGACGGTGGCGGCCAGCGGCACCAGGGCCCACAGCAGGCGCGGGAACGATCCGGCGGGCCGGGCCACCGCCTCGGCGAGCACGTACAGCAGCAGGAACCCGGTACCGGCCGAGGCGGCGGCGACGAGGAGCCGGCGCAGCTGGACGAGCGGGCGGGAGCCGCGGGCTAGGCGGAGAGCGAGCACGCGGCCTGGTCCTCCGTGGTCTCGGAGGCGGGGGGCCCGGCGGCTGCGGCGTCGCGGCCGTCGAGCAGGGCCAAGCGGCGGTCGGCGACGGCCGCCGCCTCCTCGTCGTGGGTGGCCAGCAGCACGGTGATCCCGTGGGAGCGGGCCGCGGTGGTCAGCGAACGGAGCAGCAGGGCGCGCTCGGCCCGGTGCAGCGGAGCCGTGGGGTCGTCGGCGAAGATCACCGCGGGCGCGTTGACCAGGGCCCGGGCCAGTGCCACCCGCTGTGATTCGGCCCGGGTGAGGGCACGGGGGCGCTTGCGGGCGAAGCCGCCGATGTCGAGGCGGTCCAGCCATTCGCAGGCGGCGTGCTTGGCGCCGCGGTGGGAGGCGCCGGCGATCAGCAGCGGCAGGGCCGCGTTCTCCCACACCTTCAGCTCGGGCAGCAGCTGCGGCTCGGGGCCGATCCAGCCGAACCGGTCGCGGCGCAGCCGCTCGCGGGCCAGGGCGCCCATGGTGTGCACGGGGACGCTGTTGAACCAGACCTCGCCCTGCTCGGGCCGCAGCTGTCCGGACAGGCAGCGCAGCAGGGTGGTCTTGCCGCTGCCGCGCGGGCCGGTCAGGGCCAGGATCTCGCCCTGGCGGACTCCCACGCAGACCCCGGTGATGCCCGGAGAACCGCTGTGGGAGTAGTGAAGGGACCGTGCCCAGAGCAGATCATCTTGCGGCAGGGCGTTGTCGGCTGGGGCAGTGTCCCGTGGAGCCACCATGGCGTACACCTCCGTCCGGGGGAACGAAGCGGAGCCGGCCGAAGTCACTGGCGCCGCACTGAGATGTAAAGAGATGAACCTCTTGGATGGTGACAGCACACGGCCCGGACCCCCGCGTTCTCACTCGAACGGAGGATCCGGGCCGTGTGGTTGGAGCATTGCGGCGCCGGACGGTTCACCGTCCGGACCGGCGGCTGTCTACAGCTTGGTCCACGCCTCGGTGAGCACCGAGCGCAGGATGCCTTCGATCTCGTCGAAGGTGCCCTGGTCGGCGATCAGCGGCGGGGCCAGCTGGATGACCGGGTCGCCGCGGTCGTCGGCCCGGCAGTACAGGCCGTTCTCGAAGAGGGCCTTGGAGAGGAAGCCGTAGAGCACGCGCTCCGTCTCCTCGTCCGTGAAGGACTCCTTGGTGACCTTGTCCTTGACGAGCTCGATGCCGTAGAAGAATCCGTTGCCGCGGACGTCGCCGACGATCGGCAGGTCGTGCAGCTTCTTCAGCGTCGAGAAGAAGGCGTCCTCGTTGTCCAGCACGTGCTGGTTGAGGCCTTCCTTGTCGAAGATGTCGAGGTTGGCCAGCGCGACCGCCGAGGAGACCGGGTGGCCGCCGAAGGTGTAGCCGTGCAGGAAGGTGTTGTCGCCCTTGTAGAACGGCTCCGCGATGCGGTCCGAGACGATGCAGGCACCGATCGGGGAGTAGCCCGAGGTCATGCCCTTGGCGCAAGTGATCATGTCCGGGACGTAGCCGAACTTGTCACAGGCGAACATCGTGCCGAGGCGGCCGAAGGCGCAGATCGTCTCGTCGGAGACGAGCAGCACGTCGTACTCGTCGCAGATCTCGCGGACCCGCTGGAAGTACCCGGGCGGCGGCGGGAAGCAGCCGCCGGCGTTCTGCACCGGCTCCAGGAAGACCGCGGCGACGGTGTCGGCGCCCTCGAAGAGGATCTCCTGCTCGATCTGGTCGGCGCACCAGCGGCCGAAGGCCTCGGGGTCGTCGCCGTAGATCGGGGCGCGGTAGATGTTGGTGTTCGGCACCTTGTGCGCGCCGGGGACCAGCGGCTCGAACGGCGCCTTCAGGGCCGGCAGGCCCGTGATGGACAGGGCTCCCTGCGGGGTGCCGTGGTAGGCGACCGCACGCGAGATGACCTTGTACTTGGTGTGCTTGCCCTGCAGCTTGAAGTACTGCTTCGCGAGCTTCCAGGCGGTCTCGACGGCCTCGCCGCCACCGGTGGTGAAGAAGACCTTGTTCAGGTCGCCCGGGGCGTAGTCGGCGAGTCGCTCGGCGAGCTCCACGGCCTTGGGGTGTGCGTACGACCAGATGGGGAAGAACGCGAGTTCCTGGGCCTGCTTGTAGGCGACCTCGGCCAGTTCCTTGCGGCCGTGACCGGCGTTGACCACGAACAGTCCGGCGAGACCGTCGAGGTAGCGCTTGCCCTTGTCGTCGAAGATGTAGGTGCCCTCACCACGCACGATGGTGGGGACGGGCGCGTTCTCGTAGGACGACATGCGGGTGAAGTGCATCCACAGGTGGTCGTACGCGGTTTTGGAGAGGTCCTGGCTCACGGGCTATCGAGTTCCCCACATATAGGTCTGCTTCTTCAGCTTCAGGTAAACGAAGCTTTCGGTTGAGCGCACGCCGGGGAGCGTGCGGATCTTCTTGTTGATCGTGTCCAGCAGGTGGTCGTCGTCCTCGCAGACGATCTCCACCATCAGGTCGAACGAGCCCGCGGTCATCACCACGTACTCGCACTCGGCCATTGCGGTCAGGGCGTCGGCCACCGGGTCGAGGTCTCCCTCGACGTTGATGCCGACCATGGCCTGGCGCCGCAGGCCCACGGTGAGCGGGTCGGTGACCGCGACGATCTGCATGACGCCCTGGTCGAGCAACTTCTGCACGCGCTGGCGCACGGCCGCCTCGGACAGGCCGACCGCCTTGCCGATGGACGCGTAGGGACGGCGACCGTCCTCCTGGAGTTGCTCGATGATCGCCAGGGACACAGCATCGACCGAAGGGGACGGTTGTCTGTTCCTGGAATCTGCGCTTCGACTGACCACGACCACACTGTGCACGAGGAGTCGTCTGTTCCGCAAGACGGAATCGATGAAATCCGTTGTCTGGCGACTCCGATCTCACTGATTTCGTAGGTCGTGGCGTCTGGGTCTGTCGAAAGCGTCCGCCGAGAAGCTAGGCTTGGGATTCGTCTCAACCATTGGACATGTGATCAGGAGTGTGGCTGTAGTGACCACCGAACTGCGTCGTCTGCGCAACTACATCGGCGGAGAGTTCAAGGACGCCGCCGACGGGCGGACCACCGAGGTGGTCAACCCCGCCACCGGCGAGGTGTACGCCACCGCCCCGCTCTCCGGCCAGGCCGATGTCGACGCCGCCATGGCCGCCGCCGCGGCGGCCTTCCCGGGCTGGCGTGACACCACGCCCTCGGAGCGCCAGAAGGCACTGCTGAAGATCGCGGACGCCTTCGAGGCGCGCGCGGACGAGCTCGTCGCCGCCGAGTCGGAGAACACCGGCAAGCCGCTGGGCCTCACGGCCAGCGAGGAGCTGCCGCCGATGGTGGACCAGATCCGCTTCTTCGCGGGCGCCGCCCGGCTGCTGGAGGGCCGTTCGGCCGGCGAGTACATGGAAGGGATGACGTCGATCATCCGCCGTGAGCCGGTCGGCGTCTGCGCCCAGGTCGCGCCGTGGAACTACCCGATGATGATGGCCGTGTGGAAGTTCGCTCCGGCCATCGCCGCGGGCAACACCGTGGTGCTCAAGCCCTCGGACACCACCCCGGCCTCCACCGTACTGATGGCGGAGATCATCGACTCGGTCCTGCCCAAGGGCGTCTTCAACGTCATCTGCGGTGACCGCGAGACCGGCAAGGCCATGGTCGAGCACTCCACCCCGGCGATGGCCTCCATCACCGGCTCGGTGCGCGCCGGCATGCAGGTCGCCGAGAGCGCCTCCAAGGACGTCAAGCGCGTCCACCTGGAGCTCGGCGGCAAGGCCCCGGTCGTGGTCTTCCCGGACGCCGACATCGCGAAGGCCGTCGAGGACATCGCGGTCGCGGGCTACTTCAACGCCGGCCAGGACTGCACCGCCGCCACCCGCGTGCTCGTGCACGAGTCGATCCACGACGAGTTCGTGGCCGCGCTCGCCAAGGCCGCCTCGGACACGAAGACCGGCCAGCCGGACGACGAGGACGTGCTGTACGGCCCGCTGAACAACCCGAACCAGCTCAAGCAGGTCGCGGGCTTCATCGAGCGCCTCCCCGCGCACGCCAAGGTCGAGGCGGGCGGCCACCAGGTCGGGGAGAAGGGCTACTTCTACGCCCCGACCGTGGTCTCCGGCCTCAAGCAGGACGACGAGATCATCCAGAACGAGGTCTTCGGCCCCGTCATCACCGTCCAGTCCTTCGTGAACGAGGCCCAGGCCCTGGAGTACGCGAACGGCGTCGAGTTCGCCCTCGCCTCCTCGGTGTGGACCAAGGACCACGGCCGCGCGATGCGGATGTCCAAGAACCTCGACTTCGGCTGCGTGTGGATCAACACCCACATCCCGCTCGTCGCCGAGATGCCGCACGGCGGCTTCAAGAAGTCCGGCTACGGCAAGGACCTCTCCGCCTACGGCTTCGAGGACTACACGCGCATCAAGCACGTCATGACCTCGCTCGACGGCTGATCGGCCGCATCGATCACAGCACAGCGTTGACGGGGCGGGCGGTAGACAACATGTCTATTGCCCGCCCCATCGCGTTCACCGAGGCTGAACCCATGCCTGAACTCGCCTTCTCCCGCCGCGCCGCGCTGCGCGGCCTCGGTGCCGCCGGCCTGCTGGCCGCCCTCACCGGCTGCGGAGTCCCCGCCGCCTACGTCCCCGAGGACCGGCGCGAAGGCCCCGACGGCTCCGGCAGCGACCGGACCGTCGTCTTCTCCAACTGGCCGCTGTACATCGACACCGACGACGAGGACGAGGAGCGCCGTCCGACCCTGGAGGCGTTCTCGGAGCGGACGGGCATCGAGGTCCGGTACACCGAGGAGATCAACGACAACGACGAGTTCTTCGGCAAGGTCAGTCCGGCCCTGATGAACCACCAGGAGACGGGCCACGACCTGATCGTGGTCAGCGACTGGATGGCCGCCCGCTTCGTCCACCTGGGCTGGGCCCAGAAGATGGACCGCTCGGCACAGTCCAACGTGGCCGAGCACCTGGACCCGCAGCTGCGGTCCCCCGCCTTCGACGACGGCCGGCTCCACACCGTCCCCTGGCAGTCGGGGATCACCGGCATCGCCTACAACCGCAAGGCCCTGGGCCGGGAGATCAAGTCGGTCAAGGACCTCTGGCAGCCCGACCTCGCGGGCAAGGTCACCCTGTTCTCCGGCCTCGACGAGTCCTTCGCGCTGCTGATGCAGGGCGAAGGCGTGGACGTCACCCGCTGGACGGAGTCCGACTTCTACCGGATGTGCGACCAGGTCGAGAGCATGGTGCGCAAGAAGCACATCCGCCGCTTCACCGGCAACGACTACACCTCCGATCTGAGCAAGGGCGACGTCCTGGCCTGCCAGGCCTACTCCGGCGACGCCATCCAGCTCCAGGCCGACAACCCGGACATCGAGTTCGTGGTGCCGGAGGAGGGGGCCGAACTCTGGGCGGAGAGCCTCCTCGTGCCCAACCTGGCCCGGCACAAGGCCAACGCCGAGGCCCTGATCGACCACTACTACGCCCCGGAGGTGGCGGCCGAGCTCGCCGCCTCCGTCAACTACGTCTGCCCGGTCCCGGCCGCCCGTGAGGTGCTGGCCGGCTCCGGCGACAAGGAGACCGCCGAACTGGCCGAGAACCCGCTGATCTTCCCCGACGGCGACATGCGCAAGCGGCTCGCCGTGGCCCGGGACATCTCCTCGGCCGAACGCCGCTCCCTCGCCCGGCGGTGGAACGCGATCGTCGGGCTCTGATCACGGACCGGCCACAGAATTGAACGCGTTCATCAATGTGGCTGAACGTGTTCAGAAAGCTGGCGTAGGCTTCCTTTCATGAGCGAGTCAAACGCCCTTCAGCGGCGGATCCGTGCCTGGTTGACCCTGTTCCTCGTCTGCCTCGTGCTCAGTGGACTCACGGCCTTCCCCCTGGTCAGCGAGCTCCACTGGGCCAACGCCCTGCTGGACAACGAGTGGTTGCGACGGGTGGGTGACGGACTGGACCGCGCCGATGCCGACTACCCCTTCCTCCTCTACGGCACCGACTGGCTCGCCTTCGCCCATCTCGTCATCGCCGTCTTCTTCTACGGCGTCCACCGGGACCCGGTTCGCAACATCTGGATCGTCGAAGCCGGCATGGTCGCCTGCGCCGGCATCATCCCGCTGGCCCTGATCTGCGGCCCGATCCGGGGCATACCCATCTGGTGGAGCGTCATCGACATGTCGTTCGGCGTCTTCGGGGTGATCCCCCTGATGGTCCTGCGCCGCATGATCAAGCGCCTTGAGGCGATGGCTACTTAGCGAAGGCCGCCATCACGATGCCGAACGTCACCTTGTTCATGTCCTGCCCCTTGGCATCGGTGGAGTTGACCGAGTAGACCAGCGTGCGCGAGAGATCGCGCGTCCCCCCGATCACGGTGCTGTAGCCGTACCGGGAGCCCGTCTTGCCGTAGGTCACCGTGCCGTCCGGCAGCACCAGCCGCTTCAGCCCCGCCGTCTGCGCGGCGTCCTCGCCGCTCTCGAAGTCCTTCACCCCAGGCACCGTGAACATCTCCTCCAGCTGCGCCTTCGGCACCACCCGGCCGCCGAACAGGGCCACGGTGAACTTCTCCAGGTCCGCGGTGGTCGATATCAGGTCCCCTGCGGCCCAGTTGGAAGAGGAGTTCCAGTCCGTCACGTCGACCAGCTCCCGCGTGCCGTCGGCCCGCGGCACCGCCTGGTAGCCGTGGTGGTGCGGGCCGGGTATCCGGTTCTGCTCACGGGACGGCACCGACGTGTGGTGCAGGCCCAGGGGCCCCAGTATCCGGGCGGTCAGAGCCCGCTCGTACGTCGTGCCCGTCAGCTTCTCGATCAGTACGGCCAGGACCGTGTAGTCGATGTTGAGGTAGTGCTGCTTCTCGCCCGGCCGGAACTCCGGCCCCTTCGCCACGGCGTTCGCGATCAGGGCGCGCGGGTCGACCACGTCGAACCGGTGGGCGTACTGCGCCTCGAAGGAGTCCCCCGGACCGTCGGCCGGCCGGATGCCGCTCGTGTAGTTCAGCAGCTGCCGCACGCTGACCGGCTCGAACTCTCCTGACAGCAGCCCCGGCAGGTACTCCTGCACCGGCCGGTCCAGATCCACCCTGCCCTCGGCGGCCAACTGCAGCACCACCGCCGCGGTGAAGGTCTTCGTCACCGACCCGGCCCGGAACCGGGCGCCCTCGATCGGCTCGCGCCCCGTCCGGATGTTGGCCACGCCGGAACTTCCCTTCCAGCTACCGCTCGTACCACCCACGCGGACCAGCGCGGCCGTCGCGTACGGGTTCTGCGGGCCGAGCCCCGCGATCGCCTTCTCCAGCGCCGCCGCGTTCGGCGGGGTCGAGACGGCCGGCGCCGCGGCGCCCGCCGGTACCGGAGCCGGAGCGGCGTGTGCGACCGCCGGGCCGGACGCGATGCCCAGGACCAGAGCGGCGGCGATCAGCGTGCGCGCGGATGCGTTCATGATGTCTTCCCCCTGCGAGACCGCGGGGCCCAGCTGCCCCGACGACCTCAATGTTCCTGGTCGGAGGGGTGGTTGAGGATCACCACTGAGAGGGGTCTTCTCCAGTACGACAACTGGGCCGCGAGAGGGAGGCGACACGCCGTGCACTCACTCTCCGGAGGGAGTACCCGCCGCGATCAGACCCGTCTCGTACGCGCAGATCACCGCCTGGATCCGGCCGCGCAGCCCCAGCTTCGCCAGCACGTTCCCCACATGCGACTTCACCGTGTGCTCGCTCACCACCAGCGCCGCCGCGATCTCCGCGTTCGACAGTCCCCGCCCCAGATGCAGCAGCGTCTCCCGCTCCCGCGCCGTCAGCACCTCCAGCCGGTCCGCCGCGAAGGCCGGCTGGGACGGACGCGCCGTCGCCGCCGTGTACTCCTCGATCAGCCGCCGCGCCACTGAAGGCGCCAGCAGCGACTCGCCCGCGGCCACCACCCGTACCGCGTGCACCAGATCGTCCCGCCGCACGTCCTTCAGCAGGAACCCGCTCGCCCCCGCGTGCAGCGCCTCGTACACGTACTCGTCCGAGTCGAACGTCGTCAGCATCACCGTCCGGCACGCGCTCCGCGCCGTGATCGCCCGGCACGCCTCGATCCCGTCCAGCACCGGCATCCGGATGTCCAGCAGCGCCACGTCCGGCGATAGCCGGGCCACCGCCTCCACCGCGGCCTCGCCGTCCCCGGCCTCCGCCACGACCTCGATGTCCTCTTGGACGTCCAGGATCATCGCGAACCCGCTGCGCACCAGCTCCTGGTCGTCCGCCACCACCACACGGATCGTCAATTCCCCACCTCCAGCGGCGAGGTTACAAGGACCACCCGCACCGAGAAGCCCCGCCCGCCCGGCACCGGACCGGCCTCGGCCGTCCCGCCGTGTGCCGCCGCCCGCTCGCGGATCCCGATCAGGCCGTGCCCGCCCGAGGACGGGCCCGTCCCGCGGCCGTCGTCCGTGACCCTCACGGTCAGCGCCCGCGCCCCGTACTCCAGCGCGACCTCCACGGCCGAGGCCGCGGCGTGCTTCACGACGTTCGTCAGCGCCTCCTGCACCACCCGGTGCACCGTCGCCTCCAGCGCGGCCGGCAGCTCCCGCACCTCGCCCGTCCGCTCGTACGACACCCGCACCCCGCTGGCCCGCACCCTGTCCAGCAGAGCCGGCAGCGCCCCGATCCCGGGCTGCGGCGCACGCGGAGCCGCCTCCTCCGTGCGCAGCACGCCCAGCATCGTGCGCAGCTGCGCCATCGCGTCCCGGCCCGTCTCGGCGATGACCTCGAAGGCAGCCTCGGCCCGGGCCGGCGCCCGGCGGACCGCCACCGGACCGGCCTCGGCCTGCACGATCATGAGGCTGACCGCGTGGGAGAGGATGTCGTGCATCTCCCGTGCGATCCGGGCCCGTTCACGGGCCGCGGCCTGCTCCGCCTCGATCCGGTTCGCCCGCTCCAGTTGCGCCGCCCGGTCCTCGACGGCCGCCGTGTACGCCTGCCGGGTGGCCTGCAGCCGGCCCAGCGTGACCGCCGCCCCGAACACGAACAGCGCGAACAGCAGTTCCTTGGCCGTCGTCGTGTTGAGCGCCACGGAGCCCACGATGGCCACGGTCACGACCACCCCCATCACGAGCCGCACCCGCGCCGAACTCAGCAGCGCGATCGTGTAGACGGCGATCAGCGCCGCGTACGGCAGCGGCTGCCCGGGACCGTCCAGCGACAGCCGGTACACCGAGCCGGCCGCCATCACGCCGAACATCACCCACACCGGCGCCCGTCGGCGCCACACCAGCGGCACATTGACCAGCGTGGTCAGCAGGTATGCCGGCCAGTCGGCCGGCGACTCGTCCGGAGCCCTGGGCACGACGAACGGAATCGTCGTGGCCACCTGCACCAGCAGCATCAGGCCCAGGTCCTGCCAGCGCGGGTCCGCGTGCCGGATCCGCTCGCCGAAGGCCCGTATCACCGGCCGAACTCGGCCCGTACGGACTCCAGCGCGTCCACCCGGTTGGTGGTGATCGAGTCGACCCCGGCCCTGACGAGCCGCCGCATCGTCCGCTTGGTGTCCGCGGTCCAGGCCGACACCAGCAGGCCGTCCCGGTGGAGTGCGTCCGTCAGCTCCCGGCCGACCAGCCCGAAGCGGTAGTTGAGCCAGCGCGGGGCGACCGCGTCGATCAGCACCCGGCGCGGCGGCGACAGCGTGGTCCAGGTCAGCGCGATCTCCGCGCCCCGATCGGCGGCGCGGACCGCCAGCATCGTGTTGGGCCCCGCACAGTAGTAGGTGCGCTCGCGCGCCCCGCACTCGCGGACCTGGCCCACCACGGTCCGCACCGCCTCGAACGAGGCGCCCGGCAGGTCGAGCATCAGCCGGCCCGCCCCGCCCGCCGTCAGCGCGTCGCGCAGCGTCGGGACCGCGCCCTGCGTCAGCTCCGCCAACTGGGGGGCCGTGACGGCGTCAAGGCGCACGTCATGGCCCCACAGCCGCTGGAGCGTCTCGTCGTGGAGCAGGACCGGCACCCCATCGCGGGTCAGCCGTACGTCGATCTCGACCGCGTCCGCCCCGCGCGCGAAGGCGGAGCGGATCGAGGACAGGGTGTTCTCACGGACACGGTAGGGATCGCCGCGGTGGCCGACGGCAGTCAGGGTGCGCATGGCCCCATTCTCGCGGGCCGGAGGTTCAAGCGGCCGTCAGCGCGCGAGCCATTCGGCCGTGTACGCGTCGATCTCCGCGTTGAGCTTGGCCTTGCCGGCCGCGTCGAGGAAGGAGGCCTCGACGGCGTTCTTGGCGAGCTGGGCGAGACCGCGCTCGTCGAGGTCGAGGAGGCGCGCGGCCACCGCGTACTCGTTGTTGAGGTCGGAGCCGAACATCG
The DNA here is from genome assembly GCF_036203305.1 of Streptomyces sp. NBC_00190. Taxonomy (GTDB): domain Bacteria; phylum Actinomycetota; class Actinomycetes; order Streptomycetales; family Streptomycetaceae; genus Streptomyces. The sequence continues at coordinate 5,671,372 of NZ_CP108131.1, forward strand.
GCGGGTCGTCGCTGTTGATGGTGACGAGCACGCCCGCGGCGACCATCTCCTTGACGGGGTGCCGGTCCAGGTCGGTGACGGCGCGGGTGGCGATGTTGGAGGTCGGGCAGACCTCCAGCGCGATGCGGTGCTCGGCCAGGTAGGCGAGCAGTTCCGGGTCCTGGGTGGAGCTGGTGCCGTGGCCGATGCGCACGGCGCCCAGTTCGCGGATGGCGTCCCAGATGGTCTCGGGGCCGGTGGTCTCGCCGGCGTGCGGCACGCTGTGCAGGCCGGCGGCGCGGGCCTGGTCGAAGTACGGCTTGAACTGGGGCCGCGGGACGCCGATCTCGGGGCCGCCCAGGCCGAAGGAGACCAGGCCCTCGGGGCGCAGGTCCACGGCGAGGCGGGCGGTCTCGGCGGCGGCTTCCAGGCCGGCCTCGCCGGGGATGTCGAAGCACCAGCGCAGGATGACGCCGAGTTCGGCCTCGGCGGCCTTGCGGGCGTCCTCGATGGCCTCCATGAAGGCCTTCTCGTCGATGCCGCGGCGCGTGGAGGAGTAGGGGGTGATGGTCAGTTCGGCGTAGCGGATGTTCTGCCGGGCCATGTCACGCGCGACCTCGAAGGTCAGCAGCCGGACGTCCTCGGGGGTGCGGACCAGGTCCACGACGGAGAGGTAGACGTCGATGAAGTGCGCGAAGTCGGTGAAGGTGAAGTACTCGGCGAGGGCCTCGGGGTCGGTCGGGACCTTCGAGTCGGGGTGCCGGGAGGCGAGCTCGGCCACGATGCGCGGTGACGCCGAGCCGACGTGGTGGACGTGGAGTTCCGCCTTGGGCAGTCCCGCGATGAAGGGATGAAGGTCGGTCATGAGGGTGCCTCCGGAAGGACGCGGGTGCGGGCAGGTCTGCCTTCATCGTAGGCAGGGACCGTGACTGTCGGTGGCAACGCTTAGCATGGCTGTACGAGAGGGGGGCGCCGCATGACCGACCAGAGCCCTGAGGCGAGGGACCCGTGGGCGCCGCCGGAGCGGCCGGTGGTGGACCTCGGTAAGCAGCGGGGCACGCCCGGACCGCCGTCCGTGCACGACCAGCACACGGTCGCCGGGATGCCGGGGGCGCATCCGTCGCAGCCCGCTCCGGCGCCCGCACCCGTGCAGCCGCCCGCGTACGGCTATCCGGCCCAGCCGGACGCGAGCGGATACGGGTATCCGACGCCCGTGCCCACGCCCATGGCTTCGCCGACCCCGACCCCGACCCCGCCCCTGACGCCGACCGCCGTGCCGGGCTACGGGTACCCCGGCGACGCGGGATACCCCGGGTATCCGGGATACCCCGGCTACCCGGGCAACGCCGGATACCCGTTGTACGCGGCGCCGAAGAACAACGGCTTCGGCGTCACCGCCCTCGTCCTCGGCATCATCTCGGTCGTCGGCTGCATCACCAGCTTCATCGCGATCGCGCTCGGGATCGGAGCCGTCGTCTTCGGCGCCCTGGGCAAGGGCAAGGCGACCCGCGGCGAGGCTGACAACGGCGGGATGGCGCTGGCCGGCATCATCCTCGGCGCGATAGGCATCGTGCTGGGCGCCCTGATGCTCCTCGCCATGTTCGCCCCGGTCATGGACAGGGACTGGGACTCCGACTACGACAGCCCGTACTCCAACTCGCGGGTGCGCGAGAAGATATGAGCCTCGGCCTGAGCCGGGGCTCAGGCTGAGGCCGAAGCCGCCGCCCACGGCCAGTCGGCGTCCCGGCCGCCCTCGATCAGGGACACCATGCGGAAGGCCGCGTCGGTGAGCCCGCCGAAGGTGTGCCGGTTCGCGGAGCCGGACGGCGCGTGGCCCACGCGGTAGCCCGCCAGGTTCCAGGTGTACACCGGCACCGTCGGCGGCACCTGGGCCGTCGGGTCACCGCCGTAGCCGTAGGAGGCTGCCTGCTCGTCGGTGATGATCAGCACCCGGTCGTGGCCGCGGTAGTGCTCCCGCACGGCCTGCGCCGTGTAGGTGCCGCCGAGGTTCCCGAACCGCTCCAGCACCTTCAGTACGGATTCGCCCCGGCTGTACGGGACCACCTGACTGGTCGAGCCGAACTGCACCAGGTCCGCGTCCTCGGCCCGCAGCGCCAGCGCCGCCCCGAACACGGCCGCCGCGTCCGCCCGGTTGAGCTTGGAGCGGTCCGACAGCGAGGACCACATCGACCCGGACCGGTCGACGAGGACCAGCGTCCGCCCGGGCAGCGCCGGTACGTTGCCCAGCGAGTGGCCGAGCGCCCGCTCCAGCGGGTACGCCCAGCGCAGCGAGGGCGCGTGCTGGTAGGCCGCCAGGTAGCGGAAGGGGAACTGCCGCGCCCGGGCCACGGCCTCCGGGTCGCAGATCCTCAGCCCCACCTGCTCGGCCACCTCGTCCGAGACTCCGGCCTGGTCGAAGTTGCGCAGGTTGCGCAGCAGGGCCATCGCACCCATCGACGGGATGACCGCCTCCCAGGCGGCCGCGTCCATGGGCCCCTGCAGCCAGCCGGCCAGCGCCTCCCAGGTCATGCCCGCCTCCGCGAGCCGCTCGGCGCCGTCCGGGGCGAGCACCACACCGCGCCGCTCGGAGACCGGCAGCGCCATCAGGGCCCGGTGGGCCGCCAGGGTGCGGTTGCCCGCCGGGACCTCCGCGCTCTCCGGGTGGTGCCTGCGGTCGAGGGCGTAGCGGAACAGCTCGCCCTGCCAGGCCTTGGCCGGGTCGGGGGAGGCGTGCACGAGGTTGAGGACGTCACCGAACCGGTAGCCCTTCGAGTCGGTGTCGTACTTCAGCAGCGAGGTGCCGGAGTAGAGCCTGCGTACGGCGTCGGCGATGCCGCGCTTGACGGGCTTGGGCACGTTGCGCCCGTACGTCGCCGTCCAGTAGGCCAGCAGCTCACCGGGCTCGTCCGCGCGCCGCAGCACGGAGTCCACGACCTGCCGGTTCGAAGGCCCGTCGGTGGCGCCGGCGTCGAGCCGGGCCCGGACGTACTCGGCGGCGCCGACGAGTGAGGCGGTCCGCATGTTCGCGTCCCCGCGGAGCCAGCCCAGCAGGCCGGCGGTCCACGCGGGGTCGTCGACCGCGAGCCGCCGCACGAGGGCGCCGAAGCGGTCGTCGCGGTCTTCGCCGCTCTCGTAGGAGGTCTGCTGCGTCACGAAGTTGGCGACGGCGAGCAGGAACAGCTCGGAGCGCGCATCGCGTTCGTGACCCGGTCCGCCCTCGTGGGTGCGGGTGCGGCGGGTCGAGCGCACGGGCGAAGCCGGCCGAGAGGCGGACGCGGGCGCGGACGTGGACGCGGACGAGCGCAGGTTGAAACGAGCCATGGTGAATTCCCCCGAATTCAAAGGACGCGGGGGAGGCGTGACGTGAGGGATGCCCGAGATCGAAGTCGGCGACGGACTGTGTCGACTGCTCTGCCAAGCTGAGCTACCGGCCGTGGCCGGGCGGGATTCGAACCCGCGACCCGTTGATCCGGAAGTAACCGCTGCCTGCGCACCGGGCATCCCCCACGTACGGCCTCCCGAGATCAAGGTGGCGGCGGCCTGGTGTCTTTGCAAAAGAAGGAGCCGCTGCCTGCGCACCGGGAGGTGCGTGACGTAGGTGTCCAGAGAACAAGGTCGGCGAAACCACGTGGTGCTCTGCCGACTGAGCTACACCGGCTTGACGCCGGTGACGGGACTCGAACCCGCGACCGCCCCATTAACAGTGGAAGTAGGTCTCACCTGCGCACCTGGACAAGGATCACGTTAGGCGCCGGGTCCGGCCGCCGCCACGCAATTACCTCCCGGTCGGACCGTGGCCGCCATCAGCGGCGTCGGCACCATGACCTCGCCGTCGGCGCCCCCGCGCGACAGCGGGACCCGGATGAGCCCGACCATCCGCGGGCGTGCCGACCCGTGGGCCCCGCCCGCGCTCGCGCACCATGAGTACGCAGCCGTCCCGGATGATCACGGCTGCCACCCGCCGCCGCTCCGTCACGCGCCGCTCCGTCACGCGCCGTCCGCGCGCAGCCGGTCCCGGGCCTCCATCAGGGCGAAGCCCAGCAGGTTCAAGCCGCGCCAGCGGGCCGGGTCCAGGGCGCGCTCGTCGTCGGCCGGCAGCCCGATGCCCCAGATCCGGTCCATCGGGCTGGCCTCCACCAGCACCCGGTTCCCGGTGGACAGCAGGTACGAGCGCAGCGCCGGGTCGGAGGCGAACTTGTGCACGCTGCCCTCCACCACGAGCGCGAACCGCTCCCGCTCCCAGATCGCGTCGTCGAAGCCGCGCACGAGCCGCCCGGCCTTCTTCGCCTCGGCCGGAGTGGCCGCCTCGAGCGCGGCGCGCTCGGCCTCCGCGTCCTGGAACAGGCGGGCCTTCCCGGCCATCATCCAGTGCTCAGCCGTGGCATATCGGACATCACCCACAGTGAAGGCGGACGGCCACCACTGGCTGAGGCAGCTCGGCCCGAGCGTCCCGTCGGGCCGCGGGCGGTGCCCCCAGAACGGCAGGAACTTCACCCGCTCACCGTGGCTGACCTGCTTGATCAGCTTGTCGATCATTTCCATGCACGCGAGTCTGACAGTCGCCACTGACACTTCGTACGGGATTTCGGGTGTGCCTCGACACATGGTCGACCGATTCCGTCGCGTAATCAAAAGGCAACAACGGAATCACTTGGCCGAGGGGATGTCCTCTGTCAGGATCGGCACTCAATTCGAGCTGTAGCTCGAACTGTAGCTACGGAGAGCGTGAGAGCGTGATGGGCAACCGCTTCCAGGTCAAGGACCGCTTCGCGGACGGCGCGCAGTACATCGACGGGCGACTCAGGTCCGGCACCTCCGGTCAGTCACACACGGTGGTCGATCCCGCCACCGGCGACGAGGTCCTCACCTACGAACTGGCGAGCACCGCCGACGTCGACGAGGCCGTCGCCGCCGCCAAGAGGGCTTTCCCGGCATGGTCCGGCGCCACTCCCGGGGAGCGTTCGGACGCCCTGCACCGGCTGGCCGCCGTACTGGCCGAGCAGGCGGAGGACTTCGCGTACGCGGAGTCCCTCCAGTGCGGGAAGCCGGTCAAGCTGTCCACGGAGTTCGACGTGCCGGGGACCATCGACAACACGGCCTTCTTCGCGGGTGCCGCCCGCCACCTCCAGGGGCAGGCGGCCGGCGAGTACTCAGGGGACCACACCTCGTACGTACGCCGCGAGGCCATCGGCGTCGTCGGCTCCGTCGCGCCCTGGAACTATCCGCTCCAGATGGCCGCCTGGAAGATCCTCCCGGCGATCGCGGCGGGCAACACCATCGTCCTCAAGCCCGCCGAGCTCACCCCGCTGACCTCGCTGATGTTCGCGCAGGCGGCCAAGGACGCGGGGCTGCCCGACGGCGTGATCAACATCGTCACGGGCGCCGGCCGTGAGGCCGGGGAGCACCTGGTCGGCCACCCCGACGTGGTCATGACCTCCTTCACCGGCTCGACGGCCGTCGGCAAGCGGGTCGCCGAGATCGCCACCGCCACCGTCAAGCGGCTCCACCTGGAGCTCGGCGGCAAGGCCCCCTTCCTCGTCTTCGACGACGCCGACCTGGAGGCCGCCGCGCACGGCGCCGTCGCCGCCTCCCTCATCAACACCGGCCAGGACTGCACCGCCGCCACCCGCGCGTACGTCCAGCGCCCCCTGCACGACGCCTTCGTCGCCCGCGTCGCGGAGCTGATGGAGACCGTCCGCCTCGGCGACCCCTTCGCGGCCACCACCGACCTCGGCCCGCTGGTCTCCCACGCCCAGCGCGACCGGGTCGCCGGCTTCGTCGAGCGCGCCCGCTCGTACGCCACCGTCGTCACCGGCGGCGAGGTCCCGGGAGGTGAGCTCGCCGAAGGCGCGTACTACCGGCCCACCCTCATCACCGGCGCCGCCCAGGACAGCGAGGTCGTCCAGTCCGAGATCTTCGGCCCGGTCCTGGTCGTCCTGCCCTTCGACACCGACGACGAGGGCATCGCGCTCGCCAACGACACCCCCTACGGCCTCGCCGCCTCCGCCTGGAGCCGGAACCTCTACCGGGCCAACCGGGCCACCCGCGAGATCAAGGCGGGCTGCGTCTGGGTCAACGACCACATTCCGATCATCAGCGAGATGCCCCACGGCGGCTACAAGGCGAGTGGCTTCGGAAAGGACATGAGTGCCTACTCCTTCGAGGAGTACACGCAGGTCAAGCACGTGATGTACGACAACACCGCGGTTGCCGCGAAGGACTGGCACCGCACGATCTTCGGGGACCGATAGGAAACCTCCGCCTGACCAGCGGCCCAACATCCCGAAAGGGCAACGCGCATGGAGCAGTTCGAGCCCGACCGCCTCTCGGCGGCGCAACTCGCCGCGATGCGGCGCAGCCTCACCAGCGGGCGCGGCGCCCTCACCCGCCGCTCGCTGCTGCGCGCCTCCGGAGTCGGAGCGCTCACCCTCGGCGGCCTGTCCACCCTCGCCGCGTGCGGCATCCCGCCCGCCAAGCGCGCGGGTGACGCGGCGGCGGCCTCCGACGACCACTCGGCCCAGGAGAAGGAGATCAACTTCTCCAACTGGACCGAGTACATGGACACCAGCGAGGACGAGAAGAGCCGTCCCACCCTGGAGGAGTTCACCAAGCGGACCGGGATCAAGGTCAAGTACACCGAGGACATCAACGACAACGTCGAGTTCTTCGGCAAGATCCGCCCGCAGCTCGCCGCAGGCCAGGACACCGGCCGCGACCTGATCGTCGTCACCGACTGGCTCGCCTCCCGCATCATCCGCCTCGGCTGGGCGCAGAAGCTGGACCCCTCGCACCTCCCGCACGCCTACGCGAACCTGATCCCGCAGTTCCGCACCCCCGACTGGGACCCGGGCCGTTCGTACAGCTACCCGTGGACCGGCATCGACACCGTCATCGCCTACAACACCAAGGCCACCGACGGGAAGAAGGTCGACTCCGTCACCCAGCTGCTCGACGACCCCACCCTCAAGGGCCGGGTCGGCTTCCTCACCGAGATGCGCGACAGCGTCGGCATGACCCTGCTCGACCAGGGCAAGGATCCGGCGAACTTCACCACCGCGGACTTCGACGGGGCGATCGGCCGGCTCCAGAAGGGCGTGGACACCAAGCAGATACGCCGCTTCACCGGCAACGACTACACCGCCGACCTCGACAAGGGCGACCTGGCCGCCTGCCTCGCCTGGGCGGGCGACGTCATCCAGCTCCAGGCCGGCAACCCGGACATCCAGTACGCGATCCCGGCACCCGGCTACATCACCTCCAGCGACAACCTGCTGGTCCCCGCCCACGCCCGGCACAAGGCCAACGCCGAGAAGCTCATCGACTTCTACTACGAACCTGAGGTCGCCGCCCAGCTGGCCGCCTTCATCAGCTACGTCTGCCCGGTCGAGGGCGTCAAGGACGAGCTGGCCAAGATCGATCCCGCCCTCGCGGACAACCCGCTGATCGTGCCGGACAAGGCGATGGCCGCGAAGGCACACTCCTTCCGCTCGCTCAGCAGCGAGGAAGAGACGGCGTACGAAGAGAAGTTCGCCAAGCTGATCGGCGCGTAGCGGTACCCGCCTCGCCGCGAACCCCTCCCTTGACCTCTTCGCCCCACCCAACCCCGGGACCCATCCATGACTGACAAGACCGCGGGCGGCGACGTCCGCCTCGCCGGGATCAGCAAGCACTACGGCACCTTCACCGCCGTGCACCCGCTGGATCTCACCATTCCCCAGGGCTCCTTCTTCGCCCTGCTCGGCGCGTCCGGCTGCGGGAAGACCACCACCCTGCGCATGATCGCCGGCCTGGAGGAGCCCTCCACCGGCACGGTCCACCTCGGCGACCGGGCGGTCACCCACCTGCCGCCGTACAAGCGGCCGGTCAACACGGTCTTCCAGAGCTACGCCCTCTTCCCGCACCTGAACATCTACGAGAACGTGGCCTTCGGCCTGCGCCGCCGCGGCATAAAGTCGGTCAAGAAGCAGGTCGACGAGATGCTGGAGCTGGTCCAGCTCGGCCAGTTCGCCCAGCGCAAGCCGCACCAGCTCTCCGGCGGGCAGCAGCAGCGGGTCGCGGTCGCCCGTGCCCTGATCAACCACCCCCAGGTGCTCCTCCTCGACGAGCCGCTCGGCGCCCTCGACCTCAAGCTGCGCCGCCAGATGCAGCTGGAGCTCAAGCGCATCCAGACCGAGGTGGGCATCACCTTCGTGCACGTCACGCACGACCAGGAAGAGGCCATGACCATGGCCGACACGGTCGCCGTGATGAACGGCGGCCGCGTCGAGCAGCTGGGCGCGCCCGCCGAGCTGTACGAGAACCCGGGCACCACGTTCGTCGCCAACTTCCTCGGCACCTCGAACCTCATCGAAGCCGAGGTCCTGGAGGCGGGCGGCGCCGACGTCGTGGTCAGCTCGGCCGGGACGAAGCTGCGGCTGCCCGGGGCCCGCTGCTCGACCACCCCCAAGGCGGGCGGAAAGCTGCTGGTCGGGGTACGCCCGGAGAAGATATCCGTGGTCCACGCCGACGAGGAGGACACCATCGCGGCCGGCCGCAACAAGGTGCCCGGCCGGATCGCGGCCTCCCCCTTCATCGGCGTCTCCACCCAGTTCGTCATCGACAGCCAGGTCTGCCCCGAGCTGGAGGTGTACGTCCAGAACATCGAGCGGGACGCCCGCCTGGTGCCGGGCGCCGAGGTGGTCCTGCACTGGAACCCGGAGCACACCTTCGGCCTGGATGCCGCCCAGGACATCGACGCGGGCATCGAGACGGTCGAGGAGATCGCGTGACCGGCCCCGCTGTAGAAGCAGCGCCGCCCCAGGCGCCCGCCCCCGCCGGACCCCCGGTGCACAAGCCGTCGGTACGCAAGCGGCTGGTCCCGTACTGGCTGCTGCTCCCCGGCATCCTGTGGCTGCTGGTCTTCTTCGTGCTGCCGATGGTCTACCAGGCCTCCACCTCGGTGCAGACCGGCTCCCTCGAAGAGGGCTTCGAGGTCACCTGGCACTTCCAGACCTACTGGGACGCCTTCACCGAGTACCTGCCGCAGTTCCTGCGCTCCCTGCTGTACGCCGGCACCGCCACCGTGCTGTGCCTGCTGCTCGGGTACCCGCTGGCCTACCTGATCGCCTTCAGGGCGGGCCGCTGGCGCAACCTGCTGCTCGTGCTCGTCATCGCGCCGTTCTTCACCAGCTTCCTGATCCGCACGCTCGCCTGGAAGACGATCCTGGCCGACAGCGGCCCGGTCGTCGCCGTCCTCAACAAGATCGGCTTCCTGGACGTCACGAGCTGGCTCGGCATCACCCAGGGGGACCGGGTGCTGGCCACGCCGCTCGCGGTCGTCTGCGGTCTCACGTACAACTTCCTCCCCTTCATGATCCTGCCGCTGTACTCCTCGCTGGAGCGCATCGACACCCGCCTCCACGAGGCGGCCGGGGACCTGTACGCCCGCCCCGCCACGGTCTTCCGCAAGGTGACCTTCCCGCTGTCCATGCCGGGCGTGGTCTCCGGGACCCTGCTCACCTTCATCCCGGCGAGCGGCGACTACGTGAACGCCGAGCTGCTCGGCTCCACGGACACCCGGATGATCGGCAACGTCATCCAGTCGCAGTACCTGCGGATCCTCGACTACCCGACGGCTGCCGCGCTGTCGTTCATCCTCATGGCCATCGTGTTGATCATGGTCACCATCTACATCCGCCGAGCGGGGACGGAGGACCTGGTCTGATGCGCACCTCCATCGCCTGGCTCCGGCGCAATCTGGTCGTCATCGCGGGCCTCGTCACGCTCGCGTACATGATCCTGCCGAACGTGGTCGTGACCGTCTTCTCCTTCAACAACCCCACCGGGCGGTTCAACTACGCCTGGCAGGAGTTCTCGCTCGACGCGTGGAAGGACCCCTGCGGGGTCGCCGACCTGTGCGGCTCCCTCTCGCTCTCCCTCCAGATCGCCCTGTGGGCCACCGTCGCCGCGACCGCGCTGGGCACCGCCATCGCCTTCGCGATGGTGCGCTACCGCTTCCGGGCGCGCGGCGCGGTCAACTCGCTGATCTTCCTGCCCATGGCCATGCCCGAGATCGTGATGGCGGCCTCACTGCTCGCCCTCTTCCTCAACATGGGCATCCAGCTGGGCTTCTGGACGATCCTGATCGCCCACATCATGTTCTGCCTCAGCTTCGTCGTCGCCGCCGTCAAGGCGCGTGTCCTGTCCATGGACCCGCGGCTGGAGGAGGCCGCCCGCGACCTCTACGCGGGCCCGGTGCAGACCTTCGTACGGGTCACCCTGCCGATCGCGGCACCCGGTATCGCGGCGGGCGCGCTGCTCTCCTTCGCGCTCTCGTTCGACGACTTCATCATCACCAACTTCAACTCGGGCAACACCGTCACCTTCCCCATGTTCGTGTGGGGATCGGCCCAGCGCGGTACGCCTGTGCAGATCAACGTCATCGGCACGGCGATGTTCGTCATCGCGGTGCTGGTGGTGCTCGCCGGCCAGATGGTCGGCAACCGCCGCAAGAAAGCACAACCGAAGTAGTTCGAAAGCACGTCATCAGTTCCGTAGGGAGTTGGAAGCCATGGCCCCAGTCGCCATGCGAAGTGTTGCGAAATCCCTTTCCGAAGCGAAGCCGGTCTCGTACTGGCTGGACGACCCCGGCAAGCCCGCCGCGCAGCCGGCGCTGACCAGCGACGAGCGGTGCGACCTGCTGGTCATCGGCGGCGGCTACAGCGGTCTGTGGACCGCGCTGATCGCCAAGGAGCGCGACCCCGGACGGGACGTCGTCCTGATCGAGAGCAAGGAGGCGGGCTGGGCCGCCTCCGGCCGCAACGGCGGCTTCTGCGCCGCCTCCCTCACCCACGGCCTCGGCAACGGAATGGCCCGCTGGCCGGGGGAGCTCGCCAAGCTGGAGGAGCTGGGCGCCCGCAACCTCGACGCCATCGAGGAGGCGGTCGCCCGCTACGGCATCGACTGCGACTTCGAGCGCACCGGCGAGATCGACGTGGCCACCGAGCCCCACCAGGTCGAAGAGCTGCGGGAACTCCACGAGGAGGCCGGCCGCCTCGGCCTCGCGGGCGGCTCCGAGTGGCTGGAGGGGGACGCGCTGCGCGCCGAGGTCGACTCCCCGACCTTCCTCGCGGGCCTCTGGGACCGTGACGGCGTCGCCATGCTCAACCCGGCGAAGCTGGCCTGGGGCCTCAAGCAGGCCTGCCTCGACCTCGGGGTGCGGATCTACGAGAACACCCGCGGCCTCAAGATGGCCTCGGCCGGTCCGGGGATGACCGTGCAGACCCCGTACGGGACGATCCTCGCGCGCCGGGTCGCCCTGGGCACCAACATCTTCCCCTCGCTCGTCCGCCGCATCCGCCCGTTCACCGTGCCGGTCTACGACTACGCCCTGATGACCGAGCCGCTGGACGAGGCGCAGCTCGCCTCCATCGGCTGGAAGAACCGGCAGGGTCTGGGCGACAGCGCGAACCAGTTCCACTACTTCCGGATCACCAAGGACCACCGGATCCTGTGGGGCGGCTACGACGCGATCTACCCGTACCGGGGGAAGCTCGACTCCGAGTACGACCACCGCCCCGAGACCTACCTCAAGCTCGCGGAGCACTTCTTCACCTGCTTCCCGCAGCTGGAGGGGATCCGCTTCAGCCACGCGTGGGGCGGGGCGATCGACACCTGCTCGCGCTTCTCGGCCTTCTTCGGCACCGCGCACTCGGGGAAGGTGGCCTACGCGGCCGGCTACACCGGGCTCGGGGTGGGCGCCACCCGCTTCGGCGCGGACGTGATGCTGGACCTCCTCGACGGGGTCTCCACTGAGCGCACCCGGCTGGAGATGGTGAAGTCCAAGCCGATGCCGTTCCCGCCCGAGCCCTTCGCGTGGACCGGGATCACCCTCACCAAGTGGTCGCTCGCCCGCGCCGACAGCCGGGGAGGGCACCGCAACCTCTGGCTCAGGACGCTGGACCGCTTCGGCCTCGGCTTCGACAGCTGATCCGCCGAGGCGCACGCCCCCGCCGCACACCCGCCCGCCGGCGTGTGAGCCGCTTCACCACGTCGGAGTAACGGAATCCGCGTCATAGACCCGCCCGGCCCCGCTCTCTCCCGGTGAGAACCCTTCACCGGCACGAGACGAACGGAGGCCGGGCGATGGCGATCCCGGAGGCCAAGACGGCAGTGGAATGGCTGGTATCGGTGGCGCCGGATCCCGAAGCCTGCCGGGCGCGGTGGGAGAGCAACCCCCTCGGGGTCGCCCTGCTGCCCGCCGGCCGGCGCTGGGACGTGCTGATCCTGCCCGGGGAGCTGGGGCAGGCCACCCTCGACGTGCTGGCCCTGCTCCTCGCCCGGCCCGGCCCGGTGCTCGCCGATTTCGGCGACTCGCGGCTGGGCTTTTTCGTGCCTCCGGGCACGGCGTCCCGCTGGGTCGGTACGGGCGTACGGGGCGCCGGGCGCGGGACCTGGATCGTGGTGCCGTATCCCGGCCGGGCCACGGGCGGGGTGCGCTGGCTGGTGCTCCCGGACGGGCAGGGGATGCTCACCGACCCGGTGGTGCTGGAGCTCGCGATGCACGAGGCGGCCGCGCGCGTGGCGGCGGAGGAGGGCCGGACGTCTTGACAAGGGTATTGGTCTGGACCATCTTGGGCTCCTCCCTCGGTCGCCTCCCCCAGACTCCGTCCGGGGGACCCCCAGGGAGGTGCCCCCAGAACCCCTCCATCCCCCCACGTACCGGAGGCAGTTGTGCGCAGAGCCTGGTCCCTCCTCACGGCCGCCGCCCTCGCGGCGGCCGGCTTCCTCGCCGCGGGCCCGCCGGCCGCGGCGGCCGACGCCGACCTCGTACGCAACGGCGGCTTCGAAGCCGGCCTCGACGGCTGGAGCTGCTCGGGCGGCAGCGGAGCCGCCGTCAGCTCGCCCGTGCACGGCGGCGGCTCGGCCCTCAAGGCCACCCCGGCCGGCCAGGACAACGCCCGCTGCTCCCAGACCGTCGCGGTCAAGCCCGACTCGGCCTACACGCTGGCCGCCTGGGTGCAGGGCGCCTACGTCTACCTCGGCGCGAGCGGCACCGGCACCACCGACGTGTCGGCCTGGACGCAGACCCCGGGTGCCTGGAAGCAGCTGACGACCGGTTTCCGCACCGGCCCGTCGACGACCTCCGTCACCGTCTACACCCACGGCTGGTACGGCCAGCCCGCCCACCTCACCGACGACCTCACCCTGATCGGACCCGACCCGGGCGGCGCGGTCCTGCCGCCCGTCGCCCCCACCGGCCTGACGGCTTCCGCCACCTCGTCGAGCACGGCCTCCCTGTCCTGGCCGGCGGTACCCGGAGCCACCTCGTACACCGTCCACCGCGACGGCGCGACGCCCCTGTCCGTCAGCTCCGGCCCGGTGACGGTCACCGGACTCGCCGCGTCCACCACGTACACCTTCCGGGTCAGCGCGGTGAACTCGGCGGGCGAGTCCCCCAAGAGCGCCCCCGTCTCGGTGACCACGACGAGCGGCGGCGGTGGAGGCGGCGGCCTCCCGGCGCACGCGCTCGTCGGCTACCTGCACGCGAGCTTCGCCAACGGCTCGGGCTACCTCCGGATGGCCGACGTGCCCGCCTCCTGGGACGTCATCAACCTCGCCTTCGGCGAACCGACTTCGGTGACCTCGGGCGACATCCGCTTCCGGCTCTGCCCGGCCGCCGAGTGCCCGAACGTCGAATCCCCGGCCGAGTTCAAGGCGGCCGTCAAGGCCAAGCAGGCGGCGGGCAAGAAGGTGCTGATCTCCATCGGCGGCCAGAACGGCCAGGTGCAGCTGTCGACCACGGCCGCCCGCGACACCTTCGTCTCCTCCGTCAGCGCGATCATCGACGAGTACGGCCTGGACGGCCTCGACATCGACTTCGAGGGCCACTCCCTCTCCCTCGCCACCGGGGACACCGACTTCCGCGCCCCCACCACCCCGGGAATCGTCAACCTGATCTCGGCCGTGAAGACCCTGAAGGCCACGTACGGCCCCGACTTCGTCCTGACGATGGCCCCGGAGACCTTCTTCGTCCAGCTGGGCTACCAGTACTACGGCTCGGGCCCCTGGGGAGGCCAGGACCCGCGGGCGGGCGCGTACCTCCCGGTCATCCACGCCCTGCGCGACGACCTCACCCTGCTCCACGTCCAGGACTACAACTCGGGCTCGATCATGGGTCTCGACAACCAGTACCACTCCGTGGGCGGCGCGGACTTCCACATCGCCATGACCGACATGCTGCTCACCGGCTTCCCGGTGGCCGGCGACGCCGCCCGCGTCTTCCCGCCGCTGCGCCCGGACCAGGTCGCCATCGGCCTGCCGGCCACGACGAACGCGGGCAACGGCCACACTCCGCCCGCCGAGGTGAACAAAGCCCTGGACTGCCTGACGAAGAAGGCCGGCTGCGGCGCGTACCAGACCCACGGCACGTGGCCGGGCCTGCGCGGCCTGATGACCTGGTCGGTGAACTGGGACCGCTTCGGAGGCTGGGAGTTCAGCCGGAACTTCGACGCGTACTTCGGGGGCGCGGCCGGCTGACCCGCCCCACCGCCAGCAGCAGCGGGGCGCACACGAGGAGACTGGCCAGCACGTCCAGCGGCCAGTGCCAGCCCCGCAGCACCAGGCCCACGGCCGTCGCACCCGTCAGGACGAGGGCGACGGCCGTCGGCCATGCCCGGCGGGTGTACGGGGCGACGAGCAGCGCCGCCCCGAGGTAGGCGACGGCCGCGGTCGCGGTGTGGCCCGAGGGGTAGTAGCCGGCGGCCCAGGGCTCCAGCGGGCCGGGCCGGGCGGTCCATTCCTTCAGCGGGACGACCAGGGCCGGGACCAGGGCCATGGCCAGGGCCGCGGCCGCGGCGCCGCGCCGGTTGCCGCGCCGGGCGGCGTACGCCACGGCGAGGAGGAGCACGGGCAGGGCGACGGGGACGTTCCCGAGGTCCGAGAGCCGTTCGGTGACGGCGTCGGGGACGCTGCGGACGAGGGCGCGGCTGAGGCGCGCGTCCGGGGACAGCAGTGGCCCCGACACCAGGACCTGCCAGGTGATCAGGGCGAAGGCGGTCAGGCAGAGCGTTGCCTGGACGGCGGCCTTGGAAAGAGTGGCCGGCCGTCCCGGAACAGGGGGGATGGTTCCGGGACGGCCGCCCGGATCGGGTCGCCGCACGCCCCGGGGGGTTTGGGGCGGTCGGCCGTCCGATCGGTGAGGAGTGTGCGCGAACGCATGCCCAGTACGGCGCTGGGGAAGCCCGGCACTGGTGTCGCCCACGGTTTCCCGGGAGCGGGGTGTCTCACTCATCTGCAGAAACCGTACGGCAGCGAAAGGGGGACCGACAGCAGGAACGCGCTCCCGCCATCGGCCCCCCACACGTTCTTCACAGCGCCCGACGATTACCGCCGGTAGCGGTCGAGCGCTGCGCTCGGACGTTCTAACCGTTCGATCAGATGCCCGCGAAAGCGGCCTCGATGATGTCCAGGCCCTCGTTCAGCAGGTCCTCGCCGATGACGATCGGCGGCAGGAAGCGGAGCACGTTGCCGTAGGTGCCACAGGTGAGGACCATCACGCCCTCGGCGTGGCAGGCCTTGGCGAGCGACGCGGCCGCCTCCGGGAACGGGGTCTTGGACGCGGGGTCCTTGACGAGCTCGATCGCGATCATGGCGCCGCGGCCGCGGATGTCGCCGATGATGTCGTACTTCTCCTGCATGGCCGTCAGGCGGGCCTTCATGACGGACTCGATCTTCTTCGCCGCGGCGTTGAGGTCGAGCTCCTTCATGGTCTCGATGGAGCCGAGCGCACCGGCGCACGCCACCGGGTTGCCGCCGTAGGTGCCGCCCAGGCCGCCCGCGTGGGCGGAGTCCATGATCTCGGCGCGGCCGGTCACGGCGGCGAGCGGCAGACCGCCCGCGATGCCCTTGGCGGTGGTGATCAGGTCGGGGACGATGCCCTCGTCCTCACACGCGAACCACTGGCCGGTGCGGCAGAAGCCGGACTGGATCTCGTCGGCGACGAAGACGATGCCGTTGTCGTTGGCGAACTTCACGAGCGCGGGCAGGAAGCCCTTGGCCGGCTCGATGAAGCCGCCCTCGCCGAGGACCGGCTCGATGATGATCGCGGCGACGTTGTCGGCGCCGATCTGCTTGGTGATCTGGTCGATCGCCTGGGCGGCGGCCTCGGGACCGCAGTTCTCGGCGCCGGTGGGCCAGCGGTAGCCGTAGGCGACCGGGACGCGGTAGACCTCGGGGGCGAACGGGCCGAAGCCCTGCTTGTACGGCATGTTCTTCGAGGTCAGCGCCATCGTGAGGTTCGTACGGCCGTGGTAGCCGTGGTCGAAGACGACGACGGCCTGGCGCTTGGTGTACGCACGGGCGATCTTGACGGCGTTCTCGACGGCCTCGGCGCCGGAGTTGAACAGGGCCGACTTCTTGGCGTGGTCACCCGGGGTCAGCTCGGCGAGGGCCTCGCAGACCTCGACGTAGCCCTCGTACGGCGTGACCATGAAGCAGGTGTGCGTGAAGTTCGCGAGCTGCGCGGAGGCGCGGCGCACGACGGCCTCGGCGGAGGCGCCGACCGAGGTCACGGCGATGCCGGAGCCGAAGTCGATCAGGCGGTTGCCGTCGACGTCCTCGATGATGCCGCCGCCCGCACGGGCCGTGAAGACGGGGAGCACGGAGCCCACGCCGCCGGCCACCGTCTCGAGGCGGCGGGCCTGCAGCTCCTGCGACTTGGGGCCGGGGATCGCGGTGACGATGCGGCGCTCCTGCGGGACAGCGGTCATAGAGGGCTCCTGGGGGTGTTTTCGGACGCACTTGTGTCTTTGTCCGCAGGCTAGGCCCGGGGGTGGGGGTACTGCATGCTCCGTTCGGGAGTGGTGCCCGCGTGTCCTTGTCCGTGACGGCCATAGGAAGGATGCGGGACGTGTCCCGCCGGTCATGGCGGTGTACGGCCCCAACGCCCGGGCCGGGCACTAGATTGAGCGCCGCAGCGCACGGCACGGTCAGGGGGCAGGGGTTCATGGACACCGAGGGCACGTACGACGGTCAGGAGACCCGTTCGGGTCGTGTACCGCGACCCGCCGGGCCCCCCGCGCACCCGCCGGCCCTGCCGGGCCTCCCGCCGAAGCCCTCCCACGCGCCGGCGGCCGGGCCGGCGCTGGAGGACTGGCTGCGCCATCCGCGCGCCTCCGACGGGCCGGGCGTCTGGACCTACGGGCACGTGCCGCGGGCCGCCGAGGAACCCGAGGTGACCCCCACCCGCCAGCTGGTCAGCGGAGCGCTGATCGCCCTGCTGGCCGGGCTGCTCCTGTGGTCCCTGCTGTGGAACGGCTACCTCGGCGGGTTCTGGCTCTGGCCCCTCTACATGTTCACGCCCGACTCCTGGGCGGGGACGCTCCCGTCCGTCGTGGCCTCGTACGTCTGGTACGCCCTGGTCGCCGCCACCCTGACCATCGGCTTCGGGCGCCTCGGCCGCTGGCCCGAGCTGGGCCGCAGGCTGCTCGCCAGCCGCGCCGTCCGCGCCGTGCACGCCTTGCAGACCGCCGCCCCGGTCCGCCCCGAGGCGGGGGGCGCCGACGACCCCGCGCGCTGGCCGCAGTTGCGGGGTGCCGGGCTGGGGGACGCGGCCGAACGGCTCGAAGGGGAGGCCGGGGCCGGGCGGATGAACGACGTGGACTACGCGCGGATCCGACGGGCGTGGGAGTCCGTGTGCGCCGACCCGTCCCGGCTCCGGGCGTTCGCCGAGGCCGTGCGCGACAAGGGCGCCGGGGCCTGCGTACACCCGTCCGGGGAGCGGGACCTGCCCGTGCGCGCCGCCCGGCACGACCTGCTGGCCCGGCAGGTGCTGCTCGGCACCGTCGAGGACGGCCGGCGCAACCCGTACGCCCGCCGCGGTACCTCGCTCGCGCTCGACCCCGAGGTCCTCGGGACCTCGCTGCTCGCCGTCGGGCCCTCGGGATCCGGCAAGACCGGCCGGCTGGTGCGGCCCGTCGTCGAGTCCCTCGCGCTGCAGGCGCTCGCCGGCCAGGCCGCCGTCGTCGCCGTCGGCGCGGCCGGGGCCCGGCTCGGGCCGGACGCCGCGTACGACGTCGTGGTCCGCGTCGGCGACCCCGACTCCGTCTACGACCTCGACCTCTACGGCGGCGCGACGGACCCCGACGAGGCCGCCACCCTGCTCGCCGAGGCCTTCGTCGGAGACGTGCAGGGGATCGAGGTGCGCCGGGCCGCGACCGCCCTCGCCCAGCTGCTGGGGCCCTTCCGGGCGGCGTACGGGCGCTTCCCCGCCGTGGCCGAACTGCGCGAGCTGCTCGACCAGATGCCGGACGCCTTCGGCGAGCTGCGCCGGGACCTGGCCGACGCCGGCCTGCACACGATGCTCCGCGAACTCGACGCCCGGGAACGGCAGCACGGGGCTCCCGCGGACCCCGGACCGGCTCTCGCCGACCGCGTGGCCCTGCTCGACCGGCCCGCCTTCGCCGGGTTCTTCGACACCACCGGCCAGGGCCGGCCGTTCTCGCTGCGCACCCTCGAACACCCGATCCGGGTCCGCGTCGACCTGCCCGAGCGGGGACACGCCGACGCCTCGCGGATGCTGGCCCGGCTGCTGCTCGCGCAGTTCAACGCCGCCGCGGCCGCCCGCGCCGACCGCTCCCTCTTCGCCTTCCTCGCCTTCGACGACGCCTCGCACACCCTGACCGCGCAGACCGTCCGGGGCGTGCAGCGGCTGCGCTCGGCGAACGCCGGAGTCCTGCTCACGCTGCGCTCGCTGGACGACGTACCGGAGGAGCTGCGGACCCCGCTGCTCGGTGCGGTCGGCTGCCGGATGGCCTTCTCCGGGGTCACCACCTGGGACGGCAAGCGGTTCGCCGAGACCTGGGGCACCGAATGGGTGGAGACGCGCGACGTCACCCACCGCACCGTCTTCGCCGACCAGCCGCTGACCCGGGCGATCCACGCCTTCCGCAAGCTCGTCACCGGCAAGGCCGTCACCACCGACGCGGTCACCGTGCGGCAGGTGGAGCGGGAGCGGTGGTCCGCCTCGGACCTGGCGCACGACGTGCCGCCGGGGTACGCGGTGCTGTCGCTGACCTCGGTCCGGGGGGAGCGGGCGGCTCCGCTGCTGGTCCGGCTCGGCGGAACCGCCTGAACGGACCCGTACGAGGTGGCAGAATCGAGGGGAGCCGTTCGTACGACACGGCGAAAAGTGGACGCGGCTCCTCCTGCTGCCCTTCTGTCCTTCCCCTTCCGCCGCCCCCTCCCGCTAAGGCCTCCGGTAACCGATGCCGCTCACCCTCGCCTCGCTCGTCCAGCACTCGGCCCTCAAGCTCAGCGTCCGGGCGGGGGAGGGTCGCCTCGACACCCCCGTGCGCTGGGCCCACGTCAGCGAGCTCGCCGACCCCGTGCCCTACATGGAGGGCGGGGAACTGCTCCTGATCACCGCGATGAAGCTGGACGCGGAGGACCCGCAGGAGATGGTCCGCTACGTACGCCGCCTCGCCGCGGCCGGGGTCGTCGGCATCGGCTTCGCCGTCGGCGTGAACTACGAGGCGATCCCGGAGGCGCTGGTCGAGGCGGCGCGCGGCGAGGACATGCCGCTGCTGGAGGTCCCGCGGCGGACCCCGTTCCTCGCCATCAGCAAGGCCGTCTCCGCCGCACTCGCGGCCGACCAGTACCGGGCCGTGACCGCCGGCTTCGAGGCGCAGCGGGAGCTGACGCGCGCCGCGCTCGCCGCCGACGGGCCCGCCGAGCTGCTGTCGAAGCTGGCCGCGCACGTGCACGGCTGGGCCGCGCTGTACGACACCTCGGGCGCGGTCGTCGCGGCCGCCCCCGACTGGGCCGCTCGGCGCGCCGCCCGGCTCACCCCGGACGTGGAGCGGCTGCGGGAGCGGCCCGCGCCGGCGAGCGCCGTGG
Source organism: Streptomyces sp. NBC_00190 (assembly GCF_036203305.1). GTDB lineage: Bacteria > Actinomycetota > Actinomycetes > Streptomycetales > Streptomycetaceae > Streptomyces. Next base: position 5,691,226 of record NZ_CP108131.1, read on the forward strand.
TCGGCGGCTCGGAGGACCGGGTCGAGCTGCAGTCCCTGGGCACGGGCCGGCGGGCGCGAGGCGCGCTCGCCGTCGGCACCGGGGCCCCGCTGGGCACGGCCGAGCGGTACGCGGTCCACTCCGCGGTCGCGCTCCTGACCCTCACCACCGAGCGCTCGCGCTCGCTGCACGACGCCGAGTCCCGGCTGGGGGCGGCGGTGCTGCGGATGCTGCTGGCGGGGGAGGCGGAGCACGCGCGGGCGGTGGCCGGGGACCTGTACGGGGCCCTGCTGGAGGCCCCGTTCCGGCTGATCGCGGCCGAGCCGGCGCTGCCGGGCACCGCGCAGCCCGAGGGTCTGGCCCTGCTGGCCGACACCGTGGAGTCGGCGGCCGCCCGCACCGGCGAGCCGCTGCTCGTGGTCCCGGAGCCGGGCCGGCTCGTCGTCCTGGCCGCCGACGGGGGCTCGGCCGTACAGGCGTGCCTGGACCACGCGGAGGCGCTGGAGGCGCGGCGCGGCCGGGACGCCGCAGGTCCGGAGCCGGACGAACTCGTCGTCGGCCTGTCCGCGCCGGCCGGCCCGGGTGCCGTGGCGGCGGCCCTGAAACAGGCCGACCAGGCCATGGCCGTGGCCCGGCGTCGGGGACGGCCGCTGGTGGAGCACGAGGAGATGGCGGCGGGCTCGGTCCTGCCGCTGCTGGCCGACGACGCCGTACGCGCCTTCGCGGACGGCACGCTGCGCGCGCTTCGGGAGCACGACGAGACGGGTCGCGGCGACCTGGTGGCCTCGCTGCAGGCCTGGCTCTCCCGGCACGGCCAGTGGGACGCGGCCGCCGCCGACCTCGGCGTGCACCGGCACACCCTGCGCTACCGGATGAAGCGGGTCGAGGAGATCCTCGGCCGCTCCCTGGACGACCCGGACGTCCGCATGGAGCTGTGGCTCGCCCTGAAGGCGTCCCCGGCCCCGTCGTAGCCACCGCCCCAGCAGGCGGCCCACGGGTGCGACAGTGACAAACCGGCGCGGCCCGGACCGCAGGTACTACACCCCGGCTAAACGCCGAATCCACGGCCGGGTCCTACGGTGGAGGGGACAACGACCCGCCCCCAGCCACCGCTGGGCGGTGCCCCAGCACACATTCGAAGGGCCGGGATTCGCATGACTTCCACCCACGCCTTCTGGCTCGCCGGCCGCCAGGCCACCGGCGAGGACAGCTTCGACGTCCACTCCCCGTGGGACGGCCGGCTGGTCGGCACGGTCAGCGTGCCCACCGACGCCCAGGTCGAAGAGGCCGTGGCCGCGGCGCACGCCGTGACGGCGGAGTTCTCCGCGAGCCCCGCCCACGTGCGCGCCGCCGCCCTGGACCACGTGTCCAAGCGGCTCGCCGAGCGCACGGAGGAGATCGCCCAGCTGATCTCCGCCGAGAACGGCAAGCCGATCAAGTGGGCCCGCGGTGAGGTCGGCCGTGCGGTGTCCGTGTTCCGTTTCGCCGCCGAAGAGGCCCGCCGCTTCAACGGCGGAGAGGCCCAGCGCCTCGACACCGACGCCGGTGGCGTCGGCCGTCTCGCCCTGACGCGCCGCTTCGTCAAGGGCCCGGTCCTCGGCATCGCGCCGTTCAACTTCCCGCTGAACCTGTGCGCCCACAAGGTGGCCCCGGCCATCGCCGTCGGCGCGCCGATCATCCTCAAGCCCGCTCCGGCCACGCCGCTGTCCGGCCTGATCCTGGGTGAGCTGCTCGCCGAGACCGACCTCCCGGCCGGCTCCTGGTCGGTCCTGCCGGTCGCGAACGAGAAGATGCCCGCCCTGGTCAAGGACGAGCGCCTCCCCGTCATCTCCTTCACCGGCTCCGACACCGTCGGCTACGCCATCCAGCAGTCCGTGCCGCACAAGCACTGCACGCTGGAGCTCGGCGGCAACGCCGCGGCCGTCGTCCTCGCCGACTGGGCCTCCGAGGCCGACCTCGACTGGGCCGCGACCCGTATCGCGACCTTCTCGAACTACCAGGCCGGCCAGTCCTGCATCTCGGTGCAGCGCGTGATCGCCGATGCCTCCGTCTACGACACCCTCGTCGACAAGGTCGTCGCGAAGGTCCAGGCGCAGGTCACCGGTGACCCGTCCGACTCCGCCACCGACGTCGGCCCCCTCGTCTCCGAGGACGCCGCCAAGCGCGTCGAGTCCTGGGTCGACGAGGCCGTGTCCGGCGGAGCCAAGCTGCTCACCGGTGGCAAGCGCGAAGGTGCCTCGTACGAGCCCACCGTCCTGGCGGACGTCCCGGCCGGCGTGAAGCTCGCCACCGAGGAGGTCTTCGGACCGGTACTGACGCTGCAGAAGGTCGAGGGCACCGACGAGGCCTTCGCCGCGGTGAACGACTCGAAGTTCGGTCTGCAGACCGGCGTCTTCACCCGCGACATCCAGACCGCGTTCCGCGCCCACCGTGAGCTCGAGGTCGGCGGCGTGGTCGTCGGCGACGCGCCGTCCTACCGCGCCGACCAGATGCCGTACGGCGGCGTCAAGCAGTCCGGTGTGGGCCGTGAGGGTGTCCGCTACGCGATGGATGACTACACGTACGAGCGAGTCCTGGTCCTGACCGGCCTCGACATCTGATCTCGTACGGCCAAAAAGCCGACGGCCGGAGCCCACTGTGCGGGGGCTCCGGCCGTTCCTCTTTTCCCGAGGGCGCGAACGGGGTACGACTCACAGGTAGCACCGGCTGGTAGTCCGGTGCACCACCCGACTCCGGCGGCGAGGTGAGCCCCCTCATGTCCGCAACACAACCCGTACAGCCCAAGGTGACCGAGCGCGAGGCACGGCAGGTCGCGGAAGCGGCCCGGGAGCAGGACTGGCGCAAGCCCAGCTTCGCCAAGGAGCTCTTCCTCGGCCGGCTGCGGCTGGACCTGATCCACCCCCATCCGCTGCCCGCCGACGAGGACGTCCGGCGCGGCGAGGCCTTCCTGGCCAGGCTGAGGGCCTTCTGCGAGACGCAGATCGACGGTGCGCGCATCGAGCGCGAGGCGAAGATCCCCGACGAGACCGTGCGCGGGCTGAAAGAGCTCGGCGCCCTCGGCATGAAGATCGAACCCAAGTACGGCGGCCTCGGCCTCACCCAGGTCTACTACAACAAGGCGCTCGCCCTCGTCGGCTCCGTCAGCCCGGCCATCGGCGCCCTGCTCTCCGCCCACCAGTCCATCGGCGTCCCCCAGCCGCTGAAGATCTTCGGTACGCAGGAGCAGAAGGACACCTACCTGCCGCGCTGCGCCACCACCGCCATCAGCGCCTTCCTGCTCACCGAGCCGGACGTGGGCTCCGACCCGGCGCGCCTGGCCACCACGGCGGTCCCGGACGGCGAGGACGCCTACCTCCTCGACGGCGTGAAGCTGTGGACCACCAACGGGGTCGTGGCCGACCTCCTCGTCGTCATGGCCCGCGTCCCCAAGAGCGAGAACCACCGCGGCGGGATCACCGCCTTCGTCGTGGAGGCCGATTCCCCGGGGATCACCGTCGAGCACCGCAACGCCTTCATGGGCCTGCGCGGCCTGGAGAACGGCGTCACGCGCTTCCACCAGGTCAAGGTGCCGGCGGCCCAGCGCATCGGCGCCGAGGGGGCCGGCCTCAAGATCGCGCTCACCACCCTCAACACCGGCCGGCTGTCGCTGCCCGCCATGTGCGTGGGCGCCGGGAAGTGGTGCCTGAAGATCGCCCGCGAGTGGTCCGGCGTACGCGAGCAGTGGGGCCGGCCCGTCGCGCGGCACGAGGCCGTGGGCGCCAAGATCTCCTTCATCGCCGCCACCACCTTCGCCCTCGAAGCGGTGGTCGACCTGGCCTCCCAGATGGCCGACGAGGACCGCAACGACATCCGCATCGAGGCTGCCCTCGCCAAGCTCTTCGGCTCCGAGATGGCCTGCCTGATGGCCGACGAGCTGGTCCAGATCCGCGGCGGCCGCGGCTTCGAGACGGCCGAGTCCCTGGCCGCCCGCGGCGAGCGCGCCGTGCCCGCCGAGCAGATGCTGCGCGACCTGCGGATCAACCGGATCTTCGAGGGCTCCACCGAAATCATGCACCTGCTGATCGCCCGTGAGGCCGTCGACGCCCACCTGTCGGTCGCGGGCGACCTCATCGACCCGGACAAGGCACTCGGCGACAAGGCGAAGGCGGGCGCCCGCGCCGCCGGGTTCTACGCCCGCTGGCTGCCCCAGCTGGCCGCCGGCGCCGGCCAGGTCCCCGGCACCTACCGGGCCTTCCACCCGAGCGGTCACCCCGACCTCGCCACCCACCTGCGCTATGTGGAGCGCTGTGCCCGCAAACTCGCCCGCTCGACCTTCTACGCGATGTCGCGATGGCAGGGCCGGATGGAGACCAAACAGGGCTTCCTCGGCCGGATCGTCGACATCGGCGCCGAGCTCTTCGCGATGAGCGCGGCCTGCGTCCGCGCCGAGCACCTGCGCGCCGACGGGGAACACGGCCGCGAGGCCTACCAGCTCGCCGACGTCTTCTGCCGGCAGTCCCGGATCCGCGTCGAGGAGCTCTTCGGCCGGCTCTGGTCCAACACCGACGAGATCGACCGCAAGGTCGTCGAGGGCGTCCTGTCCGGCACCTACACCTGGCTGGAGGAAGGCGTCATCGACCCCTCCGGTGACGGCCCCTGGATCGCGGACGCCGCACCCGGTCCCTCCACCCGGGAAAACGTGCACCGTCCCATCCGCTGACCTGCGATCATCACCGAACGTCGGACAGACGTACGAGGATGAGTACGCGTACCGGTACCCGTACGCGTACGAGCACGGGCAAGGCGGAACCAGCGATGCCGACGGCGGAAGACCGCAACAGCCGACGGCTGGCCTGGTGCGTGGCGCACCTCCTGCGCCACGCACCGGACCACGTCGTCGTCGACCTGATCGGCCGGCTCGACGCGCCGACCCGCAAATACCTGTGCCGCGACGAGTGGCTGTCGGCCTCGACCGTCACCCTGCTGCTGCGCCACGGCGACGAGGCGGACCGGCAGTTCGTCGCCCGCAACCCCCACGTCGTCGGACGGCCCCTGCCCGGGCTGCCCGGGCCGGCGCGGTACGCGGCCCGGCCGGGGCCCTCGCCGGAGCTGCTGGGGCAGGTCGGACCCGGGCCGTTCGCCCCCGGCGAGCTGATCGCGCTGCTGCGCCGCCACGGCCGCCGGCCCCGGATCCCCCTCACCTTGCTGCGGATGCCGCACGAGCCCCTCCACCCGCAGACGCTGCTCGCCGAGCACGCCCGTGCCCCGCTGCCGCCCGGCGCCGTCGAGGCCCTGCTGCTGGCCGGCGCACTGCCCCGGGAGACGTGCCAGGCACTGCTGGACGCAGGCCGGCAGGACACGTCACGGCGCCAGTGGCACCGGCCCGCCGTCCGCGCCGTCCGCATGGGGCTGCTCACCTTCGACGAGCTCGTCGCCCACGTGGCGCCCGCGCACCGGACCCTGCTGCTCGCGGACCTCCCCGAGAACACCGGCCTGCGCTGGTCCCTGCCCGAACGGACGGGGATGCGGACGGCCGTCGCCCGGGCGCTGCGCCCGCTGCGCGACGATCCCCGGCTGTGGGCGGAGCTGCTGCGCCACGCCCCCGGTTTCCGCGGCACCCTGCCGGTACTCGTGGCCCGGATCGTCCGCGGCACCCTGGACGGGTCAGCCGGCCCGCAGGCCGTCGACGGACTCCCCGCGGCGGTGGCCTCCCTGGCCCCGAGGGCCGCCGAGCCCGTCGGGGGAGTGGACCGCGAACTGGCTCTGGCGAGCCTCGCGGTGCCCGTGGACTCCGTCGAGGAGGACATCCGGTGGGTGCGGGACTGCCTGGCCCGCGGGCTGCTGACCGGCGAGGACGTGATCCGGCACAAGGCGCCCGCCTGCTGGGCGCTGGACGAGGACCACTGGCTGGGGGACGTGCACCACCCCGACCGCCACGACTGGGCCGAGCCGGTGCTCGCCGCGCGGGCGGAGGCCGACCGGCTGTTCGCCGTGTCCATCGGCGCCGATCCGGACGCCTGGTGGCGGGTCGCCGTCACCCTCCCGGACTTCGCCGGAACGCTCCCGCACCTTCTCCTGCGGGTCACGGAAGGGGGCTCCGTGTCGGGCCGCTCCTGACTTCCGGCAACAATGGGGGGCATGAGCGACCGCCCAGCCCCCCTCGCCGATCCGCACCTCCTCTTCGACCCCGCGGCCGGCCCCCGGGACATCGTCATCCTCGGCTCCACCGGGTCCATCGGCACCCAGGCCATCGACCTCGTCCTGCGCAACCCGGACCGGTTCCGGGTGACCGCGCTGTCCGCCGCCGGCGGGCGCGTCGGGCTGCTGGCCGAGCAGGCCAGGCTGCTGCGGGTCAAGACGGTGGCCGTCGCCCGCGAGGACGTCGTACCGGCCCTGAAAGAGGCGCTGAGCGCCCAGTACGGCGCCACCGAGCCGCTGCCCGAGATCCTGGCCGGGCCCGACGCGGCGGCCGAGCTCGCCGCCTCCGAGTGCCACACCGTCCTCAACGGCATCACGGGTTCCATCGGCCTCGCGCCCACCCTCGCCGCCCTGCGGGCGGGCCGGACCCTGGCCCTGGCCAACAAGGAGTCGCTGATCGTCGGCGGCCCGCTGGTCAAGGCCCTGGCGAAGCCGGGCCAGATCATCCCGGTGGACTCCGAGCACGCGGCGCTGTTCCAGGCGCTCGCCGCCGGCACCCGGGCCGACGTGCGCAAGCTCGTGGTCACCGCCTCCGGCGGGCCCTTCCGCGGCCGCACCCGCGAGGAGCTGGCGGGGGTCACGGTCAAGGACGCGCTCGCGCACCCCACCTGGGCCATGGGCCCGGTGATCACGGTGAACAGCGCCACCCTCGTCAACAAGGGGCTGGAGGTCATCGAGGCGCACCTGCTCTACGACATCCCCTTCGACCGCATCGAGGTCGTGGTCCACCCGCAGTCCTACGTGCACTCGATGGTCGAGTTCACGGACGGCTCCACGCTCGCCCAGGCCACCCCGCCGGACATGCGCGGCCCCATCGCGATCGGCCTCGGCTGGCCCCAGCGGATCCCGGACGCGGCCCCCGCGTTCGACTGGACCAAGGCGTCCACCTGGGAGTTCTTCCCGCTGGACACCGAGGCCTTCCCCTCGGTGGGCCTCGCCCGGCACGTGGGCACGCTCGGCGGCACGGCCCCGGCCGTGTTCAACGCGGCCAACGAGGAGTGCGTCGAGGCGTTCCTGGCAGGTCGGCTGCCGTTCACAGCAATCATGGATACCGTCTCTGCCGTGGTCGATGAGCACGGGACGCCGGAGTCGGGAACTTCCCTGACGGTCCAGGACGTCCTCGAAGCAGAGGTCTGGGCCAGGGCCCGGGCGCGGGAGATGGCGGCTCGGGCCGCCGTGGAGGCGAGCGCATGACACTACTGATGACGGTGCTCGGGGTCGTGATCTTCGCGTTCGGCCTGCTGGTCTCCATCGCCTGGCACGAGCTGGGGCACCTCTCCACGGCCAAGATCTTCGGCATCCGGGTGCCGCAGTACATGGTGGGCTTCGGGCCGACCATCTGGTCGCGGAGGAAGGGCGAGACCGAGTACGGGATCAAGGCCATCCCGATGGGCGGCTACATCCGCATGATCGGGATGTTCCCGCCCGGCGAGGACGGCAAGGTCACCGCCCGTTCGACGTCGCCGTTCCGGTCGATGATCGAGGACGCGCGCTCGGCCGCGTACGAGGAGCTCCAGCCCGGTGACGAGAGCCGGCTCTTCTACACGCGCAAGCCGTGGAAGCGCGTGATCGTGATGTTCGCCGGCCCGTTCATGAACCTGGTCCTGGCCGTGGCGATCTTCCTCACCACGCTCATGACCTTCGGGCTGAACACGCAGACCACCGTGGTCGGCTCGGTCTCGGACTGCGTCATCCAGCAGAGCGAGAAGCGCGACAAGTGCGTCGCGGGCGACCCGGCCGCCCCCGCCAAGGCGGCCGGGCTGCAGCAGAAGGACAAGATCGTCGCCTTCAACGGGCGCCCGGTCCAGGACTGGTCCGCGCTCCAGAAGGACATCCGCGCCACCGTCGGCCCCGCCGTCATCACCGTCGAGCGGGCCGGCCAGCGGATCGACCTGAAGGCGAACCTGATCGAGAACAAGGTCGCCAAGACCGACGGCAGCGGCAACTACGTCAAGGACCAGTACGTCACCGCGGGCTTCCTCGGCTTCGCCCCCGCCTCCGGCTACGTCCCGCAGTCCTTCGGCCAGTCCGTCACGCGCATGGGCGACATGATGCAGAGCGGCGTGGAGTCGCTGATCGCCCTGCCCTCCAAGGTCCCGGACCTGTGGGACGCGGCGTTCAACGGGGCCGAGCGCAAGCAGGACAGCCCGATGGGCGTCGTCGGCGCGGCGCGGGTCAGCGGTGAGATCTTCACCCTCGACATCCCCGCCCAGCACCAGCTGGTGTTCTTCCTCAACCTGCTGGCCGGCTTCAACCTCTCGCTGTTCCTGTTCAACATGCTGCCGCTGCTCCCGCTCGACGGCGGGCACATCGCCGGCGCCCTGTGGGAGTCGGTCCGGCGCAATGTGGCACGGGTGTTCAGGCGCCCCGACCCCGGCCCGTTCGACGTGGCCAAGCTGATGCCCGTCGCGTACGTGGTGGCGGGGCTCTTCATCTGCTTCACGCTGCTGGTGATGGTGGCGGACGTGGTGAACCCGATCAAGATCACCTAGCCCGTCCGGGGCATTGCCCCAGACGTACCGGAGCCGGGCACGCATCGTGCCCGGCTCCCTACGTTCGGGTGGCTCGCCCCCCGGGATGCATGGGCCGCGTGCTGGTTGGCGTAATCTCGAAACCTGGAGCCCGCCGATCTCGGCACCTTGATCCACACCTTGGGGTTGTACAGCAGATGACTGCCATCTCTCTCGGAATGCCGGCCGTGCCGACGAAGCTTGCCGACCGCAGGGTCAGCCGCAAGATTCAGGTCGGGTCGGTGGCCGTCGGCGGCGACGCACCCATCTCGGTGCAGTCGATGACCACGACCCGCACCTCCGACGTCGGCGCCACGCTCCAGCAGATCGCCGAGCTGACCGCTTCCGGATGCAACATCGTCCGCGTGGCCTGCCCGACCCAGGACGACGCCGACGCCCTCGCCGTCATCGCGAAGAAGTCGCAGATCCCGGTCATCGCCGACATCCACTTCCAGCCGAAGTACGTGTTCGCCGCGATCGACGCCGGCTGCGCCGCCGTCCGCGTGAACCCGGGCAACATCAAGCAGTTCGACGACAAGGTCAAGGAGATCGCGCACGCCGCCAAGGCTGCGGGCACCCCGATCCGGATCGGCGTCAACGCGGGCTCGCTCGACGCCCGGCTGCTGAGGAAGTACGGCAAGGCCACCCCCGAGGCGCTGGTCGAGTCCGCGCTGTGGGAGGCCTCCCTCTTCGAGGAGCACGGCTTCGGCGACATCAAGATCTCGGTCAAGCACAACGACCCGGTCGTCATGGTCAACGCCTACCGCCAGCTGGCCGCCGCCTGCGACTATCCGCTGCACCTCGGCGTCACCGAGGCCGGCCCCGCCTTCCAGGGCACCATCAAGTCCGCCGTCGCCTTCGGCGCGCTGCTCTCCGAGGGCATCGGCGACACTATCCGCGTCTCCCTCTCCGCGCCGCCGGTCGAGGAGGTCAAGGTCGGCAACCAGATCCTGGAGTCGCTGAACCTCAAGCCGCGCCGCCTGGAGATCGTCTCCTGCCCGTCCTGCGGCCGGGCCCAGGTGGACGTCTACAAGCTGGCCGAGGAGGTCACGGCGGGCCTGGAGGGCATGGAGGTCCCGCTGCGCGTCGCGGTCATGGGCTGCGTCGTCAACGGCCCCGGCGAGGCCCGCGAGGCCGACCTCGGCGTCGCCTCCGGCAACGGCAAGGGCCAGATCTTCGTGAAGGGCGAGGTCATCAAGACGGTCCCCGAGTCGAAGATCGTGGAGACCCTCATCGAAGAGGCCATGAAGATCGCCGAGCAGATGGAGAAGGACGGCGTGATGTCGGGCGAGCCGACGGTCGCCATCGGCGTCTGACGCCCGCGAACTTCCGCCCCGGCCCCGTTCCCGCAGCTCGCGGGCCGGGGCCGGGGCTCTTTCGTGACCTGGGGGACCGGGCATCCTCCGGCCCTGCCGGGTACAGTGCGGAGATCAGCAGACTTGCACGGTGAGGCCCCAGTGTTGACGCAGACCACCACCCGGGTCCTTGAGCCCAGTGATCTCGACGCCGCCCTCGAAGTCCTCGGACGCGAGCCGGTCGAGAACGCCTTCGTCACCTCCCGGGTCCAGGTCGCCGGACTCGACCCCTGGCGCCTGGGCGGCGAGATGTGGGGCTGGTACGCCGACGGCGAGCTGCGCTCCCTCTGCTACGCGGGTGCCAACCTGGTCCCCGTCTGCGCCGAACCCGACGCCGTACGCGCCTTCGCCGACCGCGCCCGCCGCACGGGCCGCCGCTGCTCCTCCATCGTCGGCCCCGCCGAGGCCACCCGGCTGCTGTGGCAGCTCCTGGAGCCCACCTGGGGACCGGCCCGCGACGTGCGCTCCCACCAGCCCCTCATGGTCATGGAGGGCCCGTCCGCCACGGTCGAGGCCGACCCGCTGGTCCGCCGGATCCGCAAGGACGAGATGGACCTGATCATGCCCGCCTGCGTGGCCATGTTCACCGAGGAAGTCGGCATCTCGCCGATGGCCGGCGACGGCGGGCTGCTCTACCAGGCCCGGGTCGCCGAACTCGTCGGCAGCGGCCGCTCGTTCGCCCGCGTCGAGGACGGCCGGATCGTCTTCAAGGCGGAGATCGGCGCCGCCACCTCCCGCGCCTGCCAGATCCAGGGCGTGTGGGTGGACCCCGAGTTCCGCGGCCGCGGCCACTCCGAGACCGGGATGGCCGCCGTCGTCGCCTACGCGCTGCGGGACGTCGCGCCGGTCGTCAGCCTCTACGTGAACGACTTCAACACCGCCGCGCGGGCGTCGTACCGCCGGGTCGGCTTCCGCGAGGTCGGCGCCTTCATGAGCGTGCTCTTCTGAATCCGCAGGAGACCTTGCCGACGGCATACCGGCATGCCCCTACCGCGCAGTAAGGTCGCCGCATGCTGCCTTCCGGAGTCCGCATCGGCCCGCTCGACCTCGCCGCCCGCGTGGACGAGGCCCTGCGCGTGCAGGCCGTCGCCTTCGGCCTCAGCGAGGACGAGGTCGGCATCCGGAGATACATCGTCCAGCGCCACATGACCTGCAAGGGCGCCCGCGCCCTCGGGGCCTTCGCCGAGGACGGCGCGCTCACCGGCTTCGTCTACGGGATGCCGAACGACCGGACGCACTGGTGGTCCACGATCGTCGAGCCCTACCTCCGGGCCGGCGGCCACGACGACTGGCTCGACGACTCCTTCGTGATCACCGAGCTGCACGTCCACCCCGGATTCCAGGGCCACGGCGTCGGCCGCGCGCTGATCACCGACATCACCGACAGCGCCGCCGAACCGCGCTCGATCCTCTCCGCCATCGACACCGACAGCCCCGCCCGCGGGCTCTACCGGGCCCTCGGCTACAAGGACCTCGCCCGCCAGGTCCACTTCCCGAGCGCGAGCCTCCCGTACGCCGTCATGGGAGCCCCGCTGCCCCTGCTGCGGCCCTGAGAAACGGTTTCCGCCGCCCGCACGGCCGCCGGTAACCTCCGGGCATGTCTACGCAACACGTGCAGCGCATGTCCCGCCTCATGGCCAAGACCCTCCGCGAGGACCCGGCCGACGCCGAGACCCTCAGCCACCGGATGCTGGTCCGCGCCGGATACGTCCGGCGCAGCTCGGCCGGGGTGTGGACGTGGCTGCCGCTCGGCAAGCGGGTCCTGGACAACGTCTCGCGCGTCGTCCGCGAGGAGATGGACGCGATCGGCGCCCAGGAGGTGCTGCTCCCGGCGCTGCTGCCGAAGGAGCCGTACGAGGTCAGCGGACGCTGGTCGGAGTACGGGGACCTGCTGTTCCGGCTCAAGGACCGCAAGGGCGCGGACTACCTGCTCGGCCCCACCCACGAGGAGATCTTCACCCTGGTGGTGAAGGACCAGTGCACCTCGTACAAGGACCTGCCGGTCATGCTGTACCAGATCCAGACCAAGTACCGCGACGAGGCGCGGCCCCGGTCGGGGGTGCTGCGCGGGCGCGAGTTCCAGATGAAGGACTCGTACTCCTTCGACGTGTCCGACGAGGGTCTCGAAGAGTCGTACCGCCTCCACCGCGAGGCCTACGTCCGCATCTTCGAGCGTCTCGGCCTGGACCACCGCATCGTGTCGGCGGTGTCGGGGGCGATGGGCGGCTCGGCGTCCGAGGAGTTCCTGGCCCCGGCGGAGGCCGGCGAGGACACCTTCGTGGACTGCCCGTCCTGCGACTACGCCGCCAACACCGAGGCCGTGACGTTCGCCCTCGCCCCGGTGTCCGCTCAGCACCCGGCACCGGAGGAGGTGGACACCCCGGACACCCCGACCATCGAATCCCTGGCCGCGCAGCTGGGGGTGCCCGCCTCGGCGACCCTGAAGAACCTCCTCGTGAAGGTCGACGGCGAGATCGTGGCGGTCGGCGTGCCCGGAGACCGCGAGGTGGACCTCGGCAAGCTCGGCGAGCACCTGGCGCCGGCGGTCGTCGAGCTCGTCACGGCCGAGGACTTCGAGGGCCGGCCCGACCTCGTACGCGGCTACGTGGGCCCGCAGGGCCTGGAGAACGTCCGCTACCTGGCCGACCCCCGCGTGGCGCCGGGCACGGCGTGGATCACCGGCGCCAACCGGGTGGACACCCACGTCCGCAACGTGGTCTGCGGCCGGGACTTCGAAGTGGACCAGTACCTGGACGTGGTCGTCGTGGAGCCGGGCGACCCCTGCCCGACCTGCGGGGCGGGCCTGCGGCTCGACCGGGCGATCGAGATCGGGCACATCTTCCAGCTGGGCCGCAAGTACGCCGACGCGTTCGGGCTGGACGTGCTGGGCCGCGAGGGCAAGCCGGTGCGGGTCACGATGGGCTCGTACGGCATCGGGGTCTCCCGCGCGGTGGCCGCGCTGGCCGAGCAGACGGCGGACGCGCGCGGACTGAACTGGCCGGCTGCGGTGGCCCCGGCGGACGTCCACGTGGTGGCGGCGGGCAAGGCCGTGCCGCTGGCGCTGGCGGAGCAGGCGGCGTCGGCGCTCGCGTCCTCGGGTCTGCGCGTCCTGCTGGACGACCGCCCCGGCCTGTCCCCGGGCGTGAAGCTCACGGACGCCGAGCTGATCGGCGTCCCGTGGATCCTGGTCGCGGGCCGCCGCTCGGCCGAGTCGGTGGTCGAACTCCAGCACCGCGCCTCGGGCACCCGTGAGGAGCTCCCCCTCACCGAGGCGCTGGCCCGCCTGACGTAACGGGGCGGCGCCGCCCTCAGCGGCCTCGGGGAAGTGGGGCACGTCCCCGCGCCGCTCCCCCAGCTACCGCTGGGAGGTGCCCCCAGGCACGGCGCCTCGCCGCGTTGTCGCAGTACCCGAGTGCGTCCAGTACAAGGGCACTGCTCCGCCTTGCGATGCACCGCACCGGACGACGCGGAAACGCACCCCACTTCCCCGAGGCCGCTTAGCCGCACGGCTCGTCGGTGCCCGACGGGGGCGGCGGCGAGCCGTCCAGGGACAGCCCTGTGGGCGGGCCGGTCACCGCACGGGGAGCCTCGGCGTCGCCCAAGGGGGGCGCGGAGGGGGCCTGAGCGTCCGGCGCGGAACCGGGGGCGGCCGGGGCCTGGCCCCCCTCCGCGCCCGTCGCCGCCGACGGCGTGGCGCGCTCCAGGAAGCGCAGGAGCTCCACGGGGAAGGGGAGGACCAGCGTCGAGTTCTTCTCCGCCGCCACCGCGACCACCGTCTGCAGCAGGCGCAGCTGCAGCGCCGCCGGCTGCTCCGACATGACCTCCGCCGCCTCGGCCAGCTTGTGCGAGGCCTGGAGCTCCGCGTCCGCGTTGATCACACGGGCCCGCCGCTCCCGGTCCGCCTCCGCCTGCCGGGCCATCGACCGCTTCATCGTCTCCGGCAGGGACACGTCCTTGATCTCGACCCGGTCGATCTGCACGCCCCAGCCCACGGCCGGGCTGTCGATCATCAGCTCCAGGCCCTGGTTGAGCATCTCCCGGTTCGACAGCAGGTCGTCCAGGTCCGATTTGCCGATGATCGACCTGAGCGAGGTCTGCGCCATCTGCGAGACGGCGAACCGGTAGTCCTCCACCGCCACGATCGCGTTCGCCGGGTCGACGACCTTGAAGTACACGACCGCGTCCACGCGCACCGTGACGTTGTCCCGCGTGATGCCCTCCTGCGCGGGCACCGGAAGCGTCACGATCTGCATGTTCACTTTTCTGAGCCGGTCGATCCCGGGCACGATCATCGCGAAGCCGGGCGGCCGGATCTCCTGGCGCAGCCTGCCGAAGCGGAAAACCAGGCCGCGCTCGTACTGCTTCACCACCCGGGCCGCGGCGCCCACGTAGACCGCGACGCCCACACCCACGGCGACCGCCGCTGTCAGCAGTTCTTCGACCATGACGGCCCCCTGCCGGACTGACGTACCTATCTAAACGGTATGCCCTACAGCCAGGCCGCGAACTCCAGCAGCAGCTCGGCGTCCCGTCGCCGCCCGGCGGCCAGCGCCCGGTTCCCCGACTCCACCGCCCGGAACACCGTCCAGCCCCGGAGCCGGTCCCGGTCCACCTCCAGGGCGTCGGCCAGCTTGTTCACCCGGCGCCGGGCGCCCGCCGCCCCCGCCGAGGTGGCCATCTGGTCCTCCAGCCGGTCCCGGACCAGCCGCGCCAGGTCGTACGCGCGCTCGCCGACCAGCGGGTCCGGGCCCACCGTCAGCCACGGGGCACGCTCGCCGGCGAGGACCTTGCCCTGCCGGAAGTTCCCGTGCAGCAGCAGCAGCTCCTCCGGCGGGCCCGCGACCAGCTCGTCGCGCACCGCCAGCGCCGTGTCGGCCAGCGCCCTGACGTCCGCCGGGGCCGCCTTCAGCGCCACCGACTGCCGCTCGGACCGCTCCGCCACCGTCTCCCAGACGTGCCCGGCCGGCGGCGCCACCCACAGCCTGCGCAGCGTGCCGCTGGCCTCCAGCAGCGCCTTCGCCTCCGGCAGCGACCGCAACGAGACCTCCGGGTGCAGCCGTTCCAGCAGCAGCGCCCCGTCCTCCTCGTGGTACCGCGAATCGAGGACCCGTACGGCCCCGAAACCGCCCCAGTGCGCCAGCGCGGCCAGCTCCCGGTCGGGCCGGGCGTGCGGGGGAGCCAGTTTCAGAGCGGCCGGGGTCCCGTCGGCGTACCGGACGAGGACAACCAGACTGCTGCGGCCGCCCGGGGCCTGCACCCGCTGGGCCTGTACCCCACGCCGGTCCAGCGCGGCCTCGGTGATCCGGGGCAACTGGCTCAGCCAGTCCGCGTCCTGCGCCGATTCCGGCATCTCGCCGAGCGCCCGTACAAGCCGCTGCGGCGGTTCGAAAGCCATGCGTGCGTGGTCCCTTTCAGCTGTGCTGGGCCCGTCGTGCCACTTCAGCGCTTTTCCGTGAGCCCAGGGAAGGCTACGCCGACACCACGCCAGCGTGCCGCGCGCACGGCCGCGGCGCTCAGCGCGTCGGCCGCCATGCGGCGCAGCGGGCCCTGTGCCGCCCGCACCAGGTCGGAGTACGCGCCCGCCACCCGGTCCTCGATCTCGGCGGCCAGCCGCTCGGCCTCGGCGGGGGTGCGGACCTCGAACGGCAGGGCGTACGCCGCCTCCGACGGCCGGGGCGCGCCGCCGAGCTCCCGCACGGTCCGGGCGAGCGCGTCGCGCCGCGCGAGGTGGCCGGAGTACGCCTCGCGGGCCTCCGTCGCGCGTGCCCCGGTGGTCCGGGCGCCGATCACCCCGTAGCCGTACGCGGCCGCGTGCTCGGCGGCCAGTGCGGCCTGCGCCGCTTCCAGGGCCTGGCCGGCGGTGGTGGGTTCGGGCTTCACGGCTTGGCTCCGGGGGTCGAGGTCAGCAGGTACGCGTGTACGGCGCCGCAGGCGGCCACCGAGGCCAGCAGCCGGGCCAGCTCCCCCGGGGCGCCGGCCAGGTCGATGGTGCGGGCCTCCGACAGGCTGCGCTCGGCGTCCGCGAGGGCGGTCAGGGCCTCGGCGGGCTTGGGCGCCACGGGCTCCCCGCTCGGCGCGGGAGCGGCCGCCCCCGTACCGCCGGACGGGGACGCCGAAGCGGACCGGGACGGTGCGCCCGCCGGGGCGGGGGACAGCGCCGCGGCGTGCGCGGCGACCGCGGTGCGCAGCGGGGCGAGCCGCTCCGCCAGGTCCGGATGGGCGGCGACGGTGGCGTCGTAACGTTCCAGCAGCCGCTCACTGTCACGAACGGCCGCTTCCCGCATCCGCTGTTCGAGTGAAATCCCGGAAGCGGTGTCGGGCGAACCGGCGGCGGAGCACCCGCTGAGCAGCGCGGCGCCGCCCGCGCCGACGGCTCCTGCGAGCAGGCTCCGGCGCGAGGGCCTCGGTGGCAGAGTCCAGGGCACGGCGACGTCCTCGGGGGTGATGGCGGGGCAGGGTGTGATCACGGTACCCGGGGCCCCGTCCACAGGGCTGACGGCAACACCCTCCGCGACCGGATACCCTTTGACCTGACACACGACGGAAACCACAACAGCACACGCGGCCGAGGAGTCACCCGGATGAGCACCACCCAGAGCGACAGGCTGCGCGGATTGCTGGAGCCGCTCGTCGCCGCCAAGGGCCTGGACCTCGAAGAGATCGAGACGTCCCGGGCGGGCAAGCGCCGGATGCTGCGCATCATCGTGGACTCCGACGAGGGCGTGGAGCTGGACGCGTGTGCCGAGCTGAGTCGCGAGGTGTCCGACCTGCTCGACGAGACCGACGTCATGGGCGAGGACGAGTACGTCCTCGAAGTGAGCTCGCCGGGTGCTGACCGCCCGCTGACCGAGCACCGTCACTACGTACGGGCGATCGGCCGCCTCGTGAAGTTCCAGCTGGCCGAGAGCGGGGAACTGATCGCCCGCGTTCTCGACGTCGACGACGAGGGACTGGACCTCGAAGTCCCGGGCGTGAAGGGCCGCAAGGCGACCGCCCGCCGTATTGCTTTCACCGACATCGCCAAGGCGCGTGTCGAGATCGAGTTCAGCCGCAAGGACAAGAAGGAAGAGGAGGCGTAGTCGTGGACATCGACATGAGTGCCCTGCGGGGTCTGGTCCGGGAGAAGGAGATCTCCTTCGACCTGCTCGTCGAGGCGATCGAGTCGGCCCTCCTCATCGCGTACCACCGGACCGACGGGAGCTTCCGCCGCGCCCGCGTCGTGCTGGACCGCACCAACGGTCACGTGGTCGTGTGGGCGACGGAAGACCCGAGGGACCTCGAAGAGGGCCAGGAACCGAAGGAGTTCGACGACACCCCGTCGGACTTCGGCCGGATCGCCGCGACGACCGCCAAGCAGGTGATCCTGCAGCGTCTGCGCGACGCCGAGGACGACCTGACCTTCGGCGAGTTCGCAGGCCGTGAGGGCGACGTCATCACCGGCGTCGTCCAGCAGGGCAAGGACCCCAAGAACGTCCTCGTCGACATCGGCAAGCTGGAGGCCATCCTGCCCGTGCAGGAGCAGGTCCCCGGTGAGGAGTACACGCACGGTCTGCGCCTGAAGGCGTACGTCGTGCGCGTGGCGAAGGGCGTCCGCGGTCCGTCCGTGACGCTGTCGCGCACCCACCCCAACCTCGTGAAGAAGCTCTTCCAGCTGGAGGTCCCGGAGATCGCCGACGGCAGCGTCGAGATCTCCGCGATCGCCCGTGAGGCCGGTCACCGCACCAAGATCGCCGTACGGTCCACCCGCTCGGGCCTGAACCCCAAGGGCGCCTGCATCGGCCCGATGGGCAGCCGTGTGCGCAACGTGATGGCCGAGCTGCACGGCGAGAAGATCGACATCGTCGACTGGTCGGACGACCCGGCGGAGATGGTCGCGAACGCGCTGTCACCCGCCCGGGTGAGCCAGGTCGAGGTCGTCGACTGGGACACCCGCTCCGCCCGGGTGACCGTGCCCGACTACCAGCTGTCGCTGGCCATCGGCAAGGAGGGCCAGAACGCCCGCCTCGCCGCGCGGCTCACCGGCTGGCGCATCGACATCCGTCCCGACACCGAGCAGCCTTCGGACGGCGGCGGGGAATAAACCGGTACCGCCCGGGGCTACCCGGGCGGTAGACAGGGACCACGAAGGGCCTTACACCGGCCCTGTGGATCACCACAACACAACAGCCGTTCGATTTTCGCCCGGAACCTGTCGGGGGAGGGTCGGTGCGGGGAGGTAGACTTAGGCGTGTCTGGCCGGACGCAAGCCCGCGCATGCCCCGAACGAACCTGTGTGGGGTGTCGGGAGCGAGCGGCCAAGAGCGATCTGCTGCGCATCGTGGCGATCGAGGACGAATGCGTCCCCGATCATCGCGGTACGCTGCCCGGCCGGGGTGCGTATGTGCACCCTGCCGTGGTCTGCCTCGACCAGGCGGTCCGCCGCCGGGCGTTCCCCCGGGCCCTGCGGTCCGCCGGAGCGCTCGACACGACGGAACTGCGCAATGTCCTGGCCGGTCAGGCCGAGGCGACACCGTAAGACGTAGAACGGCACGGATACCCCGTGCGGTCAGGTACCTCGCGAGTTGGAAGTAGGTCGAGATTGCGATGAGCACTCGATGAGTACGCGATGAGTACGCCCATGAAGTAGCAACGGTCCGGCGTAACCCGGACCTAAAAGGAGCGAAGTGGCTAAGGTCCGGGTATACGAACTCGCCAAGGAGTTCGGAGTTGAGAGCAAGGTCGTCATGGCCAAGCTCCAGGAACTCGGTGAGTTCGTCCGTTCGGCGTCCTCGACGATCGAGGCGCCGGTTGTACGCAAGTTGACTGACGCACTGCAGGGGCCCGGCGGCAACGCCGGCAAGTCCGCTGCGAAGCCGGGTGCGCCCCGCAAGGCTGCCCCCGCCAAGCCCGGGGCTCCGACCCCGGGTGCCGCACGTCCCGCTGCGCCGAAGCCCGGCGCACCGGCCCCCAAGCCGGTCGTCGCGGAGGCTCCGGCCGCCGCAGCGCCCGCCCCGGTGACTCCGGCCGCCTCCGGCCCGCGTCCCGGTCCGAAGGCTCCGGCCGCCCCGAAGCCCGCTCCGGCGGCGCCCGTGGCGACCGAGTTCTCCGCGCCTCCGGCGGCTCCGGCCGCTCCGGCGCGCACCGAGCGTCCCGCCGCGGCTCCCGGCCCCCGTCCGGCGCAGCAGCGTCCGGCGGCCCAGGGCGGCCAGGCCGGTGCCCGTCCCGGCGCCCCGCGCCCGGCCGGCGCCACTCCCGGTGCCCAGGCCCCGCGCCCCGGTGGCGCGGCCCCGCGTCCGCAGGGCGCCCGTCCGGCGGGTCCCCGCCCGGGCAACAACCCGTTCACCTCTGGTGGCTCCACCGGCATGGCGCGCCCGCAGGCGCCCCGTCCGGCCGGCGCGCCCCGTCCCGGTGCCCCCGGCGCCGGTGGCGGCCAGGGTGCTCCCCGCCCGCAGGGCGGTCCCGGCGGCGCTCCGCGTCCGCAGGGCCAGGGCGCCGGTCGCCCGACCCCCGGCGGCATGCCCCGTCCGCAGGGCGGCGCCCCCCGTCCGGGTGGTGCTCCCGGTGGTAACCGTCCGAACCCGGGCATGATGCCGCAGCGTCCCGCTGCCGGTGGTCCCGGTCCCCGTCCCGGTGGCGGCCCCGGTGGCCGTGGTCCCGGTGCGGGCGGTCCGCGTCCCGGTGGCGCCGGTCGTCCCGGCGGCGGCGGCTTCGCCGGCCGTCCGGCCGGTCCCGGCTCGCGTCCCGCGGGTGGCGGCGGCTTCGGCGGCCCGCGTCCCGGTGGCGGCGGCTTCGGCGGCGGTCCGGCCGGTGCCGGTGGCGGCGGTCGTCCCGGCTTCGGCGGGCGTCCCGGTGGTCCCGGTGCCCGTGGTGGCACGCAGGGTGCCTTCGGCCGTCCCGGTGGTCCGGCCCGTCGTGGCCGCAAGTCCAAGCGTCAGAGGCGCCAGGAGTACGAGGCCATGCAGGCCCCGTCCGTCGGCGGCGTGATGCTGCCCCGCGGTGGCGGCGAGACCGTTCGCCTGTCGCGCGGTGCGTCCCTCACCGACTTCGCGGAGAAGATCAACGCCAACCCGGCGTCGCTCGTCGCCGTGATGATGAACCTCGGCGAGATGGTCACTGCCACGCAGTCCGTCTCCGACGAGACGCTCGAGATGCTGGCCGGCGAGATGAACTACGTCGTCCAGATCGTCAGCCCGGAGGAAGAGGACCGCGAGCTCCTCGAGGGCTTCGACATCGAGTTCGGCGAGGACGAGGGTGGCGAGGAATACCTCATGCCGCGTCCGCCGGTCGTGACCGTCATGGGTCACGTCGACCACGGTAAGACCCGACTGCTCGACGCCATCCGCAAGACGAACGTCGTTGCGGGCGAGGCCGGCGGCATCACGCAGCACATCGGTGCGTACCAGGTCAGCGCCCAGGTCAACGACGAAGACCGCAAGATCACCTTCATCGACACCCCGGGTCACGAGGCGTTCACCGCCATGCGTGCCCGTGGTGCCAAGTCGACCGACATCGCGATCCTCGTGGTCGCGGCCAACGACGGCGTCATGCCGCAGACGATCGAGGCGCTCAACCACGCCAAGGCCGCCGGCGTCCCGATCGTCGTCGCGGTCAACAAGATCGACGTCGAGGGTGCCGACCCGGTCAAGGTGCGCGGTCAGCTCACCGAGTTCGGTCTGGTCGCCGAGGAGTACGGCGGCGACACGATGTTCGTCGACATCTCCGCCAAGCAGGGTCTGCACATCGACTCCCTGCTCGAGGCCGTCGTCCTCACCGCCGACGCCTCGCTCGACCTGCGCGCCAACCCGGAGCAGGACGCTCAGGGTATTGCGATCGAGTCCCACCTCGACCGCGGCCGCGGTGCCGTCGCCACCGTCCTCGTCCAGCGCGGTACCCTCCGCGTCGGCGACACGATGGTCGTGGGCGACGCCTACGGCCGCGTGCGCGCCATGCTCGACGACAAGGGCAACAACGTCGAGGAAGCGGGTCCGTCGACCCCCGTCCTGGTCCTGGGTCTCACCAACGTCCCCGGCGCCGGCGACAACTTCCTCGTCGTCGACGAGGACCGCACGGCCCGTCAGATCGCCGAGAAGCGTGCTGCGCGTGAGCGCAACGCCAACTTCGCCAAGCGCGTCCGCCGGGTGTCCCTGGAAGACCTCGACTCGGTCCTCAAGGCCGGTCTGGTCCAGGAACTCAACCTCATCATCAAGGGCGACGCGTCCGGTGCGGTCGAGGCCCTCGAGTCCTCGCTGCTCCAGCTCGACGTCGGTGAAGAGGTCGACATCCGCGTCCTGCACCGCGGTGTGGGTGCGGTCACCGAGTCCGACATCTCGCTGGCGATGGGCTCCGACGCCATCGTCATCGGTTACAACGTCCGTGCGGCCGGCCGTGCCGCGCAGATGGCGGACCGCGAGGGCGTCGACGTCCGCTACTACTCGGTGATCTACCAGGCCATCGAGGAGATCGAGGCGGCCCTGAAGGGTCTCCTCAAGCCGGAGTACGAAGAGGTCGAGCTCGGTACGGCGGAGGTCCGCGAGATCTTCCGCTCGTCCAAGCTGGGCAACATCGCCGGTGTCCTCATCCGGTCCGGCGAGGTCAAGCGCAACACCAAGGCGCGGCTCCTGCGCGATGGCAAGGTCATCGCCGAGAGCCTCACCATCTCCGGTCTGCGCCGCTTCAAGGACGACGTCACCGAGATTCGCGAAGGCTTCGAGGGCGGTATCAACCTCGGCAGCTACAACGACATCAAGATCGACGACGTCATCGCGACGTACGAGATGCGCGAGAAGCCCCGCGCGTAAGCGCGAGGCGGTTCGCACCGTGTCGTAACTCGTAACACCGGGGCCGGTCGACGGAATATCCGTCGATCGGCCCCGGCCGTTGCGTGTACGGTTCTGGTGACCCTGCCGAGCGACGGCCGGCAGGCCACCGAACCCGCACCGGCGGGATATCCGGAACTGCATGTACGTGGGGACTCTGTCCTTCGATCTGCTCCTCGGCGACGTCCACTCGCTGAAGGAGAAACGCTCCGTAGTCCGGCCCATCGTGGCTGAGCTCCAACGCAAGTTCTCCGTGAGCGCGGCTGAAGTGGGCGACCAGGACCTGCACCGCAGGGCCCGTATAGGGGTCGCTCTGGTGAGTGGGGACACGGGGTTCCTCTCGGACGTACTCGACCGCTGCGAGCGGCTGGTCGCGGCACGTCCGGAAGTGGAGCTGCTGTCCGTACGACGGCGCCTCCACGGTGATGAAGACTGATAGCAAGACATAAGAAGGAGACGGACCAGTGGCCGACAATGCGCGGGCGAAGAAGCTGGCGGACCTCATCCGGGAGGTGGTGGCCGAGAAGCTGCTGCGCGGTGTCAAGGACCCCCGCCTCGGTACGCACGTGACCATCACGGACACCCGGGTCACCGGCGACCTGCGGGAGGCCACGGTCTTCTACACGGTCTACGGCGACGACGAGGACCGGGCCAGTGCGGCAGCGGGCCTGGAGAGCGCCAAGGGCGTACTGCGCTCGGCGGTCGGCCGGGCGGCGGGAACCAAGTTCACGCCCACCCTGACCTTCGTGGCGGACGCCCTCCCGGAGACCGCCAAGACGATCGAGGACCTCCTCGACAAGGCACGCTCATCCGACGCCCAGGTACGCGAGGTCTCGTCCGGCGCCCAGTACGCCGGCGACGCCGACCCGTACAAGAAGCCGGGCGAGGACGACGACGAGGACGCAGCCGCGGAATGAGCAGCAACGCAGGGAAGACTCCGGACGGCCTTGTCATTGTCGACAAGCCGTCCGGCTTCACTTCGCACGACGTGGTCGCCAAGATGCGCGGGATCGCCAAGACCCGCCGCGTGGGCCACGCCGGCACGCTCGACCCGATGGCGACGGGCGTGCTGGTCCTGGGCGTCGAGAAGGCCACCAAGCTCCTGGGTCACCTCGCGCTCACGGAGAAGGAGTACCTCGGCACGATCCGGCTGGGCCAGAACACCCTGACGGACGACGCCGAGGGCGAGATCACCTCCTCCACGGACGCCGCCGGGGTCACCCGGGAGGCCGTGGACGCGGGCATCGCCAAGCTGACCGGCGAGATCATGCAGGTCCCGTCGAAGGTCAGCGCCATCAAGATCAAGGGCGTGCGCTCCTACAAGCGCGCCCGCGACGGCGAGGACTTCGAGATCCCGGCCCGCCCGGTGACCATCTCGTCGTTCCAGGTGTACGACATGCGGGACGCGGAGGCCGAGGACGGGACCAAGGTCGTCGACCTCGTCGTCTCCGTGGTCTGCTCCAGTGGTACGTACATTCGCGCGCTCGCCCGTGACCTGGGCGCCGACCTGGGTGTCGGCGGCCACCTGACCGCGCTGCGGCGCACCCGGGTGGGCCCGTACAAGATCGACCGGGCGCGCACGCTGGACCAGCTCCAGGAGGAGCTGACCGTCATGCCGATCGGCGAGGCGGCGGCCGCGGCCTTCCCGCGCTGGGACCTGGACGCCCGGCGCGCCTCGCTGCTCGCCAACGGCGTGCGGATCGACATGCCGGAGGAGTACCCGGCCGGCCGGACCGTCGCGGTCTTCGGGCCGCAGGGGAACCTGCTCGGGCTCGTGGAGAGCAAGGGCGGCAAGGCGAAGGCCCTCGCGGTCTTCGCCTGACCACGCGCCGCCCTGGTCTGCCGACGTGGAGCGGTGAGCGCACATGCATGGCCGCTCACCGCTCCACGACCCCCCTCGGGTAGGTCTCTATCCACCCGGACCCTCGTATTCACCCGTCCGAGCAGGCGCTTGGAGTGAATGGAGGGAGCGTAAGGGGGCGCGTTCACCTCGCGTGCTTTTCGTGCTGATCTTCACCTGCCTACCGTCATGAGCACGGGGCGTTGCGGGGGAGTGGTGCGGCCATGGCGGAGCTCGTCACAATCTGCGATCCGGCCGGGCGGGCGCGCGGCAGCGGATTCGTCGCCGACGACCGCGGGACGGTGGTCACCGGTCACGAGGCCGTCGACGGCCTCGGCCGGGTGGTGCTCCACGGGCCCGGCCAGGGCGGCCGCACCTGGCTGGCCGAGGCGGGGGACGTGACCGTACTGCCGGGGCTCGCGCTGGCACTCGTACGCACCGACGGGCTCGGGGTGCGGCCGCTGCCGGTGGCGATGCGCGAGGCGATCGCTCCGGGAACGTACGTACGGCTGCCCGCGCGGGGATGGCGGCAGGCGCGGGTGCTGGGGGGCGCGGAGGTCACCTACCCGGCGGCGGACCGGCGGCACGCCGTGCCCCCGGGCGCGGCGGTCGAGCTGGCGATCGGCACGGACGGGCGGGACGCGCTGAGCCTGGGCGGGGAGGCCTGCGGGGGACCGGTCCTCGACGCGCGGACCGGAGCGGTGCTCGCGGTACTGGGCACCGCTCTGCGCGCGGAACACCGGTCCGGCGGCTTCGCGGTCGCCCTGCGGGCGGCGGCCGCAGCCGACCCGGCCGGCCAGCTGGCCGCGCTGCTGGAACGCAACGCCGCGACCGTGCCGGCGTACGGGCCGGACCTGAACCTCGCCGGGGTCCTCGAACTGACCGGGACCACCCTGGGCGCGGCCCTGCCCCCGGGCGAGGCCGAGCCCGGCTGCGAAACCGTCGGGCGACCGGGGACCGCGGCCGAACTGGAGGCCTTCACGGCGGGGGACCGCCTTGTCCTCGGCCTGGTGGGAGCCCCCGGCACGGGTCGCACCACGGCGCTGGCGGCCCTGGCCGTACGCCGGGCACGCGCGGCCCGTCCCGCACCGACGGTGTGGCTGCGCGGGGCGGACCTGCACGGCGGGGACGCCTCGGTGGCCGACGCGGTGACGCGGGCGCTGGTCTCGGCGGCCCGGACCGCGTCCGCCGGGGGACCGGACGTCCTGGTGGACCGATCCGCGGCCGACACGGACGCCGAGCAGGCGGCGCGGGTCGCGGACGCGGCCGGGCGGGCACTGCTCGTGGTGCTCGACGCCCCCGAGGAGATGCCCCCGGAGCTCGCGCACCGCCTGGGACCCTGGACCGACGCGACCGTCGGGTGGCTGCGCGCGACGGGGGCCCGGCTGGCCGTCGCCGCCCGGCCCGAGCACTGGGAGCGGGCCGGCGCCCTCTGCCCGCCCGAGGTGCTGTACGCCCCCGCCCGCCCGTCCCGGCGGATGCCGCCCGCCCTCCCGCTCGGCGACCTCACCCCCGCCGAGGCCGGGGCCGCCCGGGCCCGGTTCGGCATCCCCGAGGGCTCCGTCCGGGAGTCCGACGCCGGACACCCGCTCACCCTGCGCCTGCTCGCAGGGATCCGCGCGGCCGGGGTCACGGCCGGGTGCCCCGGCCGCGACGAGGTCTTCGCCGCCCACCTGGACCTCCTGTGCCTGCGCGCCGCCGTCCGCATCGCCGCCGCCCGGGCCGGAGCGGACCGGGTGCACGGCCCCGGCGTCAGGCGGCTGGCGGCGCGCGTGGCCGGCCGGGTCCACGAGGCCGCACGGCGCTGTCTGGGACCCGGGCAGGGATCGCTGGACCGGGCCACCTTCGAGGAACTGTTCCCGTGGCGCACCGGCTGGGCCTGCGCCGTGCTCACCGAGGGTCTGCTGGTGCCCGCCGGGCCCGGCTACCGCTTCGCCCACGAGGAGTTGTCCGACTGGATCCAGGCCGGCCACCTGGACGTCCCCACCGCCCTCGACTCCCTCGTCCACCGGCCCGCCCGGCCGGGCGGGCCGGTGGCCCGGCACCGGATCGGGCCGGTCCTGGAGGCCTTGCGCCGACTGCCCGCGGACGCCCTGCACGGGGAGCTCATGCGGCTGGTCCACCGCCTCAACGATTTCGCCGAGGCCGCTGCCGCAGCCGCAACGGACGCCGGACCCGCCGCCGCAGCGGCCGATGCCGGGCCCGGACCCGGACCCGATGCCGACCGGACCTGGTGGGCCGCCCGGCTGCTGCGCGAGAGCTTGCTCCGGGCCCCCGACGCCCACCCCCACCTCCCCGTCCTGCACGCCCTCGCGGAGCACGTGGCCCGCGCCGGCCCGGGCGAGTTCGGCGGCCGGTTCTGGAACCGGCTCCGGCTGCCCGAGCCCGACCGCCTCGACCTGCTGCGCCGGCTGCTCCCCGCCGACCCCGCCGAGGCGGTCCCCGGCGACCGCTACCTCGACGCCGCCGCCCGCCGGCTCGCCCGGAACCCGCGGCTCGCGCAGCCCCTGCTCTGCGCCTGGTTCACCGACGGGCGGCGGCTGCGCGGGCGCCCCGGAGCCACCGTCGCCACCGCCGCCCAGGCACTGCTGCACACCCACCGCCGCCTCGCCCTCGACGACCTCACCGAGGCACTCGTCACCGCCGCGCACCCCCGCGCCGACGAACTGCTCCGCGTACTCGCCGAGGAGGAGCCCGCCGCCCTGTGCCGGGCCGTGGACCGCTGGGCGCACGACGAACGGCCCGCGCGGCGCGCCGCGGCCGCCGCGTACGGGACGGCCACCGCCCCGTACGTGCGGACCCCCGCCGACCGCGAGCTGCTGCGCTACGCCGCCCAGGCGCTGCTGGCCCGCCCCGCCGACGCCGCTCTGCACGGCAGCGCCTTGGCCGTGCTGTTGCGCGACCCGCAGGCCCGCGGCCGCTACCTGCCCGACGCCCTCGCCTGCTTCCGGGCCCCCGAACACGGTTGTCGGCTGCCCGCCGCGGCGCTGGTCGCGGCCCTGCCCGTACTGCCCGACCCGGACGCGGTGTTCGACGCGCTGCGGGCCCGGGCCGACGGGGAGGTGGTGCGCGCCCTGGCCGCGTTGACCACCCCCGGGCTGGCCCGGCGCGCGGCCGACCTCGTACGCGACCTCCTGGCATGCCGGCCCGAGGACGCCCCGCACGCCGCGGCCTTCGTCGACCGGCGCCTGGAGCAGGGCGCGGCCGCCGCACCCGTGCTGCGCCCGCTGGTCCTGGACCTGCTGCGGTCCGCCCCGGCGCCGGTACGGGCCGAACTGGCCGTCGTACTGGCCACGCCGGGCGGGAAGGCCTCGTACGCGCTGCGCGGCGAGCTGGCCGGCGTACTGCTGCGCGAGGAGACCGACCCGCGGGTGCTCGACGCGTTCCGTGGAGCCGCCGCGGCCTGTGCCGCCGCCCGCCCGGAAGACCACTTCGGCAGGGCGGCCGCGGATGTGACGTGACGATATGGCGCGGCGGCCGTGCGACGCAGATGCCGATGCGGGGCACCGGGCACCGGCATGGCAGTCTTAGACCTGTAATCGGCAATCAGTACAAGGCCTAAACGGGTTCGGGCGAGGAGCGGTCACAGTGCAGCGCTGGCGTGGCTTGGAGGACATCCCCCAGGACTGGGGACGCAGCGTCGTCACCATCGGCTCCTACGACGGCGTGCACCGCGGTCATCAGCTGATCATCGGACGGGCCGTGGCCAAGGCGCGCGCGCTCGGCCTCCCGTCCGTCGTCGTCACCTTCAGCCCCCACCCGAGCGAGGTCGTCCGTCCGGGCAGCCACCCGCCGATCCTGGCGCCCTACGACCGGCGCGCCGACCTGATGGCCGGTCTGGGTGTGGACGCGCTGCTGATCCTGCCGTTCACGGCGGAGTTCTCGCAGCTGTCCCCGGCCGACTTCATCGTGAAGGTGCTGGTCGACAAGTTGCACGCGCGGTCCGTCATCGAGGGCCCGAACTTCCGCTTCGGCCACCGGGCCGCCGGGAACGTCGACTTCCTGCGCGAGCTGGGTTCCACCTACGACTACGACGTCGACGTCGTGGACCTGGTCGAGCGGGGAGAGGCCGGCGGCGGTGTGCCGTTCTCCTCGACGCTGGCGCGCAGGCTGGTCGCCGAGGGCGACATGGAGGGCGCGGCGGAGATCCTGGGACGGCCGCACCGGGTCGAGGGCGTGGTGGTGCGCGGTGCGCAGCGCGGGCGCGAGCTCGGCTATCCGACGGCGAACGTCGAGACGCAGCCGCACACCGCGATCCCGGCTGACGGGGTGTACGCGGGCTGGCTGACGGCCGACGGCGAGCGGATGCCCGCGGCGATCTCGGTGGGGACGAACGTGCAGTTCGACGCGACCGAGCGGACCGTGGAGGCGTACGCGATCGACCGGATCGGACTGGACCTGTACGGGAAGCACGTGGCCGTCGACTTCCTCGCGTACGTGCGGGGGATGGCGAAGTTCGAGTCGCTGGACGGGCTGCTGGAGGCGA
Organism: Streptomyces sp. NBC_00190; assembly: GCF_036203305.1. Lineage (GTDB taxonomy): Bacteria > Actinomycetota > Actinomycetes > Streptomycetales > Streptomycetaceae > Streptomyces. Next base: position 5,719,368 of record NZ_CP108131.1, read on the forward strand.
TCGCGGACGACGTGAAGCGGGCGCGGGTGCTGACGGACGCGCACGACGCGCAGCGCTGACGGACGAACGGGCGAGGGCCCGTACCGTCCCGGATCTCGATCGATCCCGGGGCGGTACGGGCCCTTCGCGCTGTCGGCTCAGCCCAGGCGGGGGTCGCGCGGGGGCTGTTGCTGCGGCTGCGGCTGCGGCTGCGGCTGCGGCGGCTGCGGCTGCGGCGCCGGGGGCTGCTGCCAGGGCTGGCCGGGCTGCGGGTAGGGCTGGCCGGGCTGCTGGTAGGGCGGCTGCGGCTGCTGGTACGGAGGCTGGCCCTGGGGCTGGCCGTACGGCTGCTGCGGCTGAGGCTGCTGGTGGTACGGCGGCTGCGGCTGGGGCTGCTGCGGGGCTCCCCAGTGGCCCTGTGGGGCCTGCTGCTGGGCCCGCAGGAAGTCCTCGGCCACCAGGGCGGAGAGGTTGAAGTACGCCTCGCGCGTCTTGGGCCGCATCATGTCGAGATCGACCTCGGCGCCTGCCGCGAGGTGCTCGTCGAACGGCACCACGACGACACCGCGGCAGCGGGTCTCGAAGTGCTGCACGATGTCCTCGATCTTGATCATCTTGGCCGTCTCGCGGACCCCGGAGATGACGGTGAGCGAGCGGGAGACGAGATCGGCATACCCGTGGGCGGAGAGCCAGTCGAGGGTGGTGCTGGCGCTGCTGGCGCCGTCGACGGACGGGGTCGAGATGATGATCAGCTGATCGGCCAGGTCCAGGACGCCGCGCATGGCGGAGTAGAGGAGGCCGGTGCCCGAGTCGGTGAGGATGATCGGGTACTGGCGGCCCAGCGTCTCTATGACGCGGCGGTAGTCCTCGTCGTTGAAGGTCGTGGAGACGGCCGGGTCCACGTCGTTGGCGATGATCTCCAGACCGGAGGGCGCCTGGGAGGTGAACCGGCGGATGTCCATGTACGAGTTCAGGTAAGGGATCGCCTGGACCAGGTCCCGGATGGTGGCGCCGGTCTCGCGGCGGACACGGCGGCCGAGGGTGCCGGCGTCGGGGTTCGCGTCGATGGCCAGGATCTTGTCCTGGCGCTCGGTGGCGAGGGTGGCGCCGAGAGCGGTGGTCGTCGTGGTCTTGCCGACGCCGCCCTTGAGGCTGATGACGGCGATGCGGTAGCAGGACATGACCGGGGTGCGGATCAGTTCCAGCTTGCGCTGGCGCTCCGCTTCGGCCGCCTTGCCGCCGAAGCGGAAGCGCCCGCCGGCGCTGTTGTTGCCGGTCTTGGGCTTCTGCTTGTTCCGCAGCAGGCGGTCCGAGGACAGCTCGACGGCGGCCGTGTAGCCGAGCGGCGCCCCGCCGGTGGTCTGGGCGGCCGAGTAGCGGGGGTCGTGGGGCTGGGGCGGCTGCGGCTGATGCTGCGGCTGGCCGACGGGCCACTGGGCGCCGGAGCGCGGATCGTGGTGCGGGGGCTGCGGCGCCGGCGCCGGCATCGGCTGCGGCTGCGGGGCGGGAGCCGGCGGCGGGAACGAGTACCCGTCCTGGTCCGGCTGGCCCGCCTGGTCCGCGAACGAGGGCGGCAGCGGCGGCAGTTCGCCACCGGGTCCCCCGAACGGGTGCTCCGCGGCGGGGACCTGTACGTCCGTAGGGCTGACCGGCGCGGCCGAGGCCTGCTCGGCGGGGGGCAGCAGGGGCGTCCCCTCGGCGGGCGTGTCGTGCGGACCGGCTTCGCCCTCGGACGGTGCCGGCGCCGGCGCATCGGCGGGCGCGGGGAGGGTGAACGGCGCGGGCGCCGGGGCCTCTACCGGGGCCGGGGCCTGGTACGGCGGGGCCGCGTCGACCGGTGCGGGCGCGGGAGTCTCGACCGGTGCGGGGAAGGTGAACGGCGCGGGCACCGCATCCTCGACCGGCTCGGGAGCCTCGACGGGTGCCGGAGCCGGTACCTCGACGGGAGCCGGAGCCGGGAACGGCGCGGGGGCCTCGACCGGTGCCGGAGAAGAGAACGGCGCGGGCACCGGGGCTTCCACCGGTGCGGAGAGGGTGAACGGCGCGGGCACCGAAGGCTCGACCGGGCCCGGGGCCGGAGCCTCGTACTGCGGGGCCGCCTCGACCGGTGCCGGGAAGGCGAACGGCGCGGGCACCTCGACGGGCGCGGGTGCCGGCACGTCGACGGGAGCCGGAGCCGAGAACGGCGCGGGGGCTTCGATCGGAGCCGGAGCCGGAGCCGGGAACGGCGCGGGCACCGGGGTATCGGCCGGTGCCGTGAAGGGCGCGGGCAGGCCCGCGCCATCGGACGGGGTGCGCGGGCTCGGCGGAGCGATCCGCATCGTCGGGGGCGAGGCCACGTCCGAGGGACGGTGGGGCTCGAAGCCGCTGCCCTCGGGTAGCCCCGGCACCTGCGCGGACGGAGCCGCGCCCTGGGTGTACCAGGCCGGCGGGGTGTAGTCGATGGTGAACTCGCCCGTCAGTTCGGGCTCCGCGTCGGACTGATCGTCCGTCGGGACGTCCCACGTCCCGCCGCGCCTCTCGTTCCGATCGCCGTTCACTGGTCCTCCTGGTCTGTCGAACACTGGTCCGGCGCCCACTTCGACGCCGCGCCCGCGTCCAGCCTAATCGCGCTCCGCTGCCGGTGTCCGCCCCCGTCGGCCCCGCCGACCGTCAGTCGATCCGCCGCGCCGGGCCCAACAGGCCCGTCTCCGCGTCCGTCCCCTGGGTCATCACGAACTGCCGGTCCCGTGGCGTACACCACAACGTCACCCCGTCGCCCAGTGTCGGCAGGGATTCCACCGCCGCCTGCGGCAGGCTCATCAGGCGGCCGATCTGCTCGGCCTCGTCCGGCGACACCCGCTGCACACCCACCAGCGACGACTGCTGGAGCAGCCGTGGCGCCGTGGGGCTCAGGTACGGCAGCAACGTCAGTACGGACTGCCAGGGCCCGGCCACCACGCGCCCGCGCGGCGGCCGCATCCCGCAGTCGCGGATCACGAGTACCGGGCTGCCGGCCGACGCGCCCTGCGGCGGCACCCGGCCCACCTCGTGCAGGGTCACGCACTGCTGTCCGCCGCCCGCGGCCTGGGCCAGCCCGGACCACACGTGCCCGCGCCCCGTCTCCACCGCCACCCGCGCGCCCGTCGCCGCCGCGCGCAGCGCCAGTACCTGCGCCGTCCACAGACCGCCGATCAGCGTCACCTCGTACGGCGTAGGCCGGTTGACGCCGAGCACCGCCGGCCGTCCCTCCGCGTCCACACCGATGACGACCCCGTCGTCGCCGACGGGCAGCGCCAGCGCGTCCAGGTCGGCGGCGGGCACCACGTGCCGCTCCCGCCGGGGGCCGACCAGCCCGAAACCGCCCCTCATCGCGCCCCTCCCAGCGGCAGCGAAGCCAGCAGCCCCGGCACTTGTTCACGGTCGAGCCGGACCAGACCGGTCTTCACGCCCCGCGCCGTCCGCTCCAACTCCCGTCGGGCCGCGACCAGTTCCTCGTCGCTGCGCCCGGTCACCCGGACGTGCCCGGTCAGCGTCACGCCCTGGCGCTCCGCCGGGGCGATCGTCAGGCTGAAGTTCGTCGCCAGGGCCGGCAGCGAGGTCAGCAGCGCCACGAACTGCGGCAGCGCCGCGGCCCCCGCGCCGCCCAACCGCGGCCAGCGGCCTATCCAGTACGTGGTGTGCCGCCGGTCGTCGCAGCGCCAGGTCCGCGGAGTCTCCTCCGTACGCCGTCCCGTGCTGGCGGACCGTCCGGCCTGGGTGATCGCCATCGGGTTCGCGCACGAGGACGTGGCCAGGGCCGCCGTGAGCTCCTGCTCGGTCAGCACGGTGGCCGTGAACCCGGCGCCGGTCAGCCGGCTCGCCAACTGGTCCGCCACCCGCACCACGCACCGCTGGGCGCCCGGCAGTCCGCCGCCGCGCGCGGTGACCGCCTCGGGACAGAGCTCCGGGTCGAGCTTGAGCGCGATCCAGGTGAGCCGCACCGCCGGGGTACCGGTCCGGGCCTGCAGCGGCGCGTAGTTGCGGGTGGCCATGGACTGGGCGGGCAGGTGCGGGGCCGGCGCGGGCTGGGTGTGCTGCACCAGCTGCGCGGACTCCAACCGGATGCCGTCGACTTCGAGGATGTCCCGTACGACACCCAGCGGTAGTGGCCGCGCCCCCCGGTCGGGCCGCAGAGCGGTGGCGTCCGTGTCCACCTGGACGACGGCGGTGAGGAAGGTACCGTCGCCGATCATCCCGACCGGCCGCCGGTCGCGGTCGCTGAACGTGAGGGTGCGCAACGCCGGATCGGCCTCGACGAGCGGGGCGAGCCCGGGCTCGGTGCCCGCTGGCACGGTGAGGGACGCGGCCCGGCGCCGACGCGCGCGCAGCGCGAGCGCACCGCCGATCCACTCGGGCAGGGAGCGCTGGTGCCTGCGTACGACCGCGAGCACCACGAGTACGAGCGCGAGCGCGCCGGCGGGAACCAGCAGCACCGGTTCGACCACCCAGGCCACCAACAGGAGGGCCGCGGCCACCTGAAGCAGCACAAGCTGTTGCAATCGGAACGGACCGAAGCGGCCAGGGCTCGACTTCGGATGCGGCGTCACGCCGCCTCGTGCGGGTGCGGCCGCGCCAGTCTGCGGCTGCGTCGCGGTGGCCATCACTCGCGCACCTCCCCTTTCTCCCTCAGCTACCTCCCCCGGACTTCGTTCGGGGGGACCCCAAGGGAGGTGCCCCCAGGGCCGGACCGTGAGTTCCGGCGGCGCGCGACAGCTGGCGCAGGGCCCCGGAATCTTCTCAATCCACCCCGACAAGCCCTGAATACCCCGGTGCGGAAGGCGCTGAGCGGCGATCTCACCCTACCCGGCCCCTGGGCGGCCTCCGTCAAGAGGCATAGTAGGTGCCCGGTCCGACAATCGAGGCCCGGGGACCGTACTCACCGACCGGGCCGTGCGGGGAGAAGCAGACGGTCATGGCATCACGACGTGATGAGCTCAATGCGTACACCTTCGCGAAGCGGCGCACGGTGGCCGCGTTCCTCCAGCCGTCCGCGACGGGGACCGAGGAGGGCGCACCGCGCCCGCTGCGCGCGGTCGTGCCGGGGCTGATCGCGGCCGCGGTCGTACTCGCCGGCTTCGGCGCCTGGGGCATGTTCAGGCCGACGGCCCCCAAGGGCTGGGCGGACCCCGGCACCCAGGTCATCGTCGGCAAGGACTCCACCACCCGCTACGTGGTCCTGACGACGAAGGTGAACGGCAAGGACCAGACCCGGCTGCACCCGGTGCTCAACCTCGCCTCCGCCCGACTCCTGCTGGACCCCTCGAAGTTCAAGGTCATCCAGGTCGACGACAAGGTCCTCGACAAGGGCCAGCCGCCCCGCGGGCCCATCATCGGCATCCCGTACGCCCCCGACCGGCTGCCCGCCAAGGCGGACGCGGCCAAGGCCAAGCGCTGGGCCGCCTGCCAGCAGCCGGGCGGCAACGGGCGCGGGGTGCAGACCGCCACCTTCGTCCTCGCCGACCGCGAGACGCACCTGACGGACGATCAGCGCAAGCTGACCGACACGCAGTCGCTGTACGTGCAGAGCGCCGGCCCGGGCAAGGAGCGCTACCTGGTCGACGCCGCGGGCACCAAGTACAAGTTCCCGGAGGGCACCCCGGCCGCGGGCACGATGACCAACGCCCTGGTCGGCACCGGCGCCACCCCGCAGCAGGTCACCGAGCAGTGGCTGGGGACCCTCAACTCCGGCGACGACCTGTCCTTCCCGCAGCTGCCCGGCAAGGCCGGTACGAACGCCGACGTCAAGGGCCTGATCACCGACGACAACAAGGTCGGCATGGTGCTCATGGCCCAGACCGGTTCCGGCACGCAGCACTACGTGGTCCTGCCGGGGAAGGTCGCGCCGGTCTCCGACTTCGTCGCCTGGCTGCTGATCTCGGCGCCCGCGACCGACGGCCTCAACATGCACGGCAAGGCCCGCGAGATCGACCTCCAGGCCATCAGCCCGGAGTCCACCCCGTTCGCGGGCGACCTCAAGTGGCCGCAGAAGAAGACCGAGCGGATCAACCAGGGCGCACCGGCAGCCGGGACGCAAGGCACCGGCGCCTCCGGCCGCGACACCATCTGCAACGTGCTGCGCTCGGTCGACGGCCAGGGCAACCAGACCTTGAGCACCTGGGCGGGCACCGGCTTCCCCATCGACATCACCGCCAGCGGCACGAGCGCGTACGTCACCCCGGGCTCGGGACTGCTCTACACCCAGGTCCAGGGCAAGCAGACCACGGCAGGCGGCTCCCTCTTCCTGGTCACCGACACCGGCCTGCGGTACGCGGTCCAGGCCAACGGCGACAGCGACGCCGAGCAGTCGAAGATCGGCGCCCCCGACCAGCAGGCCAAGGGCGGCGCCACGGGAGGTGCGCCCGAGGCCAGCCAGGCGCAGATCCGGCTCGGCTACGCGGGCGTCACACCGGCCATGGTGCCCATCGCGTGGTCGGAGTTCCTCTCCAAGGGGCCGCGCCTGGACACCAACTCCGCCCGCCAGCCGCAGGGTTCGTGAGGAAGCCGCCGATGACCCAGCTCCCGATGCGGCGGCGCGCGGTCCGCGCCGCCGCCCTGGCCCTCGCGACGGTCGCCGCGGCCACCCCCGCCACCGCCGCCGCCGCGGCGGCCACCCCCGCCACCGCCGCGCCGCAGCCCCCGTACGCCCTGAGTCTCGACGGCGCCGGCGAGTGCACCTTCCCCATGAAGAAGCAGATCGCGGACCGACCCTGGGCCCTCCAGCGGCTCCTCCTCGACGAGCTCTGGACGCACACCAAGGGCAAGGACAAGAACGGCAACAGCATCCGCGTCGCGGTCATCGACACCGGGGTGGACCGGGTGAACCCGCAGCTCAGCGGCGCCCTCGACACCGGCGCCGGCAAGGACTTCATCGACCCCAAGGGCGGCGACGGCACGAACGACACCGTCGGCCACGGCACCAAGGTCGCCGGGCTGATCGCCGCCCGCCCCCAGGAGGGCACCGGCTTCGTCGGCCTGGCCCCGGACGCCACGATCATCCCCATCCGGCAGAACGACGGCCAGGGCAAGGGCAACGCCCTGTCCCTGAGCCAGGCGATCGACCACGCGGTGGCCAAGGGCGCCCAGGTGATCAACATCTCCCAGGACACCGACGTGCCGATGTCCCCGGACTCCGATCTCGGCAAGTCGGTCCAGAAGGCCATCGACGCCAAGGTCGTGGTGGTGGCCTCGGCGGGCAACGACGGCATGACCGGGGAGAAGCGCAAGACGTACCCGGCGGCCTTCCCCGGCGTGCTCGCGGTGGCCTCCTCGGACCGCAACAACGAGCGGGCCGTGTTCTCCCAGCCCGGCGACTTCATCGGGGTGGCGGCGCCCGGCGTCGACATGGTCTCCACGGTCCCCGGATTCGGCCAGTGCATCGACAACGGCACCAGCTTCTCCGCCCCGTACGTCGCCGGGGTGGCCACCCTGCTGCGCGCCAAGCACGGGGACTGGACCGTCGAGCAGATCGTCTGGCAGATCCAGAACACCGCGGAGCGCTCGGTCAAGGGCCGTGACGACTACGTCGGTTGGGGCGTCGTCGACCCGGTGCGCGCGCTCAGCCAGGACCGCGAGGCACCCAAGGCCCCCGTCCCGGATCCCGGCCCGCCCCCCGCGGCGGCCCCGGAGGCCGCCGCGCTCCAGCTCACCGAGACGGCACAGGAGCGGCAGGAGCGGTACGGCACGTACGCTCTGGGCATCGGAGCCGTCCTGATCGCCGTCATCGCGGGGACCGCGACCGTCGTGCGGGACGCACGCGGGCGCCGACGCCGTTTGCAGTGAACGGTCACAGTTCATCAACGGTAGCAACCCACCGGTGTTGGGCCCTGCCGATGAACTGGCTAGAGTGACAGCAGGCTTCACGAGTGTGATCGGGGGATCGCGTGAAGCGGAGGGGGACGCCCAGGGCGCGTGGCTCACGACCGCGCCGGGCATGGTCCGCTCCGCCACGCAATCCGCCGGTTCTGCCGGCGAATTGAGAAGTGAGGAGCTTCGGATGAGCACGAACACGTTCGGACTTGCAGACGATCCGGTCGTCCAGGCGAAGAGCAAGATCGAGGAGACGGCCAATGCCGTCACCAGGCAGGCCCGCGAACTGGCCGACATCCTCGCCACCGTGAGCGCCGGCTGGACCGGTGTGGGTGCCTCGGGGTTCATGTCCGCGCAGAGCATGGTCAATGACGACCACGACGAGATCCGCAGGCTGCTCGGCGTCCTGCACAACGCCGTCGCGCAGACCAAGAACCTGAGCAACGCCCAGGACGACGACGTGCGCGCCGCGTTCAGGGCCGTCCAGCCGGCCGGTTCCGGCGGCGGCTCCAACAGTTCCGGCCTCAACGGCATCTGACAGCAGCCGTTTTTCAGTTTGCCGCAGCGAGAAGGAGAAGAACATGGCGGGTAACGACGGGCACACCCGGGTCCGGTATGAAACCGTTCAGCAGATGGCGGACCGTATCCGGATCGTCTCCAAGAACATCATCACGGACCTGAACGAGATGGAGCAGGCCCTCAAGGTCGTCACCGACACCTGGGACGGTGAGGCCCACGGCCAGTACGTCCAGCTGCAGGCGAAGTACAAGGGCAAGGCCGACCACATGCAGAAGCAGCTGGAGCAGGTCGCCCAGCTCATCGAGCGCGGCAAGGGCGACTACCGCGCCACCGACGTGAAGGCCTCGCGCCTGTTCACCGAGGCCTACTGAGCCGGTAGCCCACGCAGTCCGTACGCGCCGAAGGGGCGCGCCCGCACCGGGCGCGCCCCTTCGGCGTCTGGTCCGTCAGGTGTCCGGCCCGTCGGATGTCCGGTCCCTCAGGCGTCCGGCTCCTCAGGGCGGTGCCGGTCCAGGTCGAACTCGCCGTCACGGGCCCCGAGTACGAAGGCCTCCCACTCGGCGGCGGTGTACCGCAGCACCGTGTCCCGGTCCAGCGAGGACCGCATGGCCACCGCTCCCTCGGGCAGCCGCGCGATCTCGACCCGCTCCTCGTCGGGGCTGGTCCCGGGCGGGCCCTCCCACTCCACGCCGCTGATGTCGAGCGCGTACAGCTCGTCCTTCTCCTGCTGGGTGCCCATGTGCGGCCTTTCCCCTCGGTGGCGCGGTCTTCACCGCCGATTATCGGTGCTGCGCCGCCGAGGGGAACCGGTTTCCTCACATCCCCGGCATCCGCCCCAGCTGCACCAGCGAGGTGCCCCGCCTGCGCGAGGCGAAGTAGGCCCGGCCCGGCGGCATCGGACGCGGTCGCACGTTGCCGACGAGGTCTCCCTCGGACGGGTCACCCGACAGGACGACGCCCTGCGCGCCCAGCTCCCTGATCCGCTGCATGAACGGCTCGTACAGCGAACGCGAGGCACCCGCCGAGTTCCGCGCGATGATGAACCGCACGCCCGTGTCCCGGGCGAAGGGCAGGAAGTCCACCAGCGGAGCCAGCGGATTGCCCTGGCTGGTGGCCACCAGGTCGAAGTCGTCGATGACGATGAACACGTCCGGGCCCGTCCACCAGCTGCGGTCGCGCAGCTGCTGCGGAGTGACGTCGGGCGGCGGCTGCCGGCGCGAGAACACCCCGCCCAGCGCCTCCATGTGCATCTGCAGCGAGCTCGCCATCGGCGCGTACTCCAGCAGGTGCTCCTCCGGCAGCGCCCCGAGCAGGCCGCGCCGGTAGTCGCCCACCACGAGGCGTGCCTGGTCCGGTGTGTAGCGCTGGGCGATCTGCTGGGCGATGAGCCGCAGCAGGTTCGTCTTGCCCGACTCGCTCTCGCCGAAGACGAGGAGGAACGGGTCGGACTCGAAGTCGACGAACACCGGCTCCAGGTCGGTCTCGTCGATGCCGATCGCGATCCCGCGGCCGGGGAACTCTCCGCCCTTGGGCAGCTGGTCGGCGTGGAGCAGCCGCGGCAGCAGCCGTACCCCGGGGGCCGCCTGCCCCTTCCAGTTCTGCTTCACGGCCTCCACGAACGCGGCCGTGGCCTCCGACAGGTTCGAGGCGTCGTGGGAGCCGTCGATCCGCGGGAGCGCGCTCAGGAAGTGCAGCTTCTCCGGCACCTGGCCGCGGCCCGGCATCCCGGTGGGGACGTTCGCCGCGACCTTCCGGTCGAACTCGGAGTCCATGGTGTCGCCGAGCCGCAGCTCCAGCCGGCTGAGCATCTGGTCCTTGAGCGCCGCGCGGACCTCCATGTACCGCGCCGCGGTGATCACCACGTGGATGCCGTAGCCCAGACCGCGGGCCGCGATGTCCGTGACGATCTGCTCCAGGCCGTCGTACTCGCCGCGGAAGCCGCCCCAGCCGTCGATCAGCAGGAACACGTCGCCCCACGGCTCACCGGGCAGCTCGCCCGCCGCCCGCCGGCGCCGGTAGGTGCCGATCGAGTCGATGTTGTTCGCGCGGAAGAACTCCTCACGGCGGTTGAGGATGCCCCCCACCTCCGCGACGGTGCGCCGCACCCGCTCCGGATCCAGGCGCGAGGCGATCCCGCCCACGTGCGGCAGCTCGGCGACCGCCGACAGGCTGCCACCACCGAAGTCCAGCCCGTAGAACTGCACCTCGCGCGGGGTGTGCGTGAGCGCGAAGGACGAGATCAGCGTCCGCATCAGCGTCGACTTGCCCGACTGCGGACCGCCGACCACCATCATGTGGCCCGCCGCACCCGAGAAGTCCCGGTACAGCACCTCGCGCCGCTGCTCGAACGGCTTGTCGATGAGGCCGAGCGGTACGACGAGCCCGCCGGGCCGCGTGTACCCGTCCGCGTGCAGCCCGCGCTCCGCGCTCGGCGCCAGCGCCGGAAGCAACTGGTCCAGCGGCGGCGCCTGGTCGAGCGGCGGCAGCCACACCTGGTGCGCCGGCACTCCCTGGCCCTCCAGCCGGCTCACGATCACGTCCAGCACCGTGTCGGCGAGCGCGTCGTCCTCGCGCGCCGACTGTGCCGCCAGGTACGCCGGGTCCGGAGCGGCGTACACCACCGGCACCGGAGCCGCCGTGAACAGCGCGGGCCGCCGCTCCACCGGGAACAGGCCCACCGACACGTCCGGCCCGCCCGAGCGGTAGGTGCCCGAGACGTACGCGGCCTTGAACCGCGTCATCTCGTCCGTTCCGAACTTCAGGTAGCCCGAACCGGGCACCGACGGCAGGTGGTAGGCGTCCGGCACACCGATCGCGGTCCGTGACTCCGCCGCCGAGAAGGTCCGCAGACCGATCCGGTACGAGAGGTACGTGTCCAGCCCGCGCAGCTTGCCCTCCTCCAGCCGCTGCGAGGCCAGCAGCAGGTGCACACCCAGCGAGCGGCCGATGCGGCCGATCTGGATGAACATGTCGATGAAGTCGGGCTTCGCCGTCAGCAGCTCGCTGAACTCGTCGATGACCAGCACCAGCGAGGCCAGCGGCTCCAGCGGGGCACCCGCCGCGCGCGCCTTCTCGTAGTCGTGGATGTTCGCGTAGTTGCCCGCCGAGCGCAGCAGCTCCTGCCGGCGCTGCAGCTCTCCGCGGATCGAGTCGCCCATGCGGTCCACGAGCGTGAGGTCGTCCGCCAGGTTGGTGATGACGGCCGCCACGTGCGGCATCTGCCCCATGCCGGTGAAGGTCGCACCGCCCTTGAAGTCGGCGAGCACGAAGTTCAGCGTCTCCGAGGTGTGCGTGACCGCCAGGCCCAGCACGAGGGTGCGCAGCAGCTCGGACTTGCCGGAACCGGTCGCGCCCACGCACAGGCCGTGCGGCCCCATGCCCTCCTGCGCGGCCTCCTTGAGGTCCAGCATGACCGGGGCGCCGTCCTCGCCGACACCGATCGGCACGCGCAGCCGCTCACCGGCCGACCGCGGCCGCCAGGTACGCGCCACGTCGACCGCGGCCGCGTCGCCCAGGTTCAGCAGGTCCGTGAAGTCCAGGTTCGCCAGCAGCGGCTCGTCGTCGTCCCCGCCGCCCGTGCGCAGTGGGGCCAACTGGCGGCCCAGCGCCTCCGCCGCGGGGAGCGACAGCGCGTCCGGGGTGCCCTCGTACGCGACCCCCGCGCCCGACTCCAGGCGCAGCCGGCCCGGCCGCACCACGACCGACAGCCCACCGCGCGGCTCGTCCAGCTCGCCCGTGACCACCTCGACGATCGTGACGCCCTGCAGCCCCTCGGCCGCCGCGAACACCGAGTCCGGCGGCACCAGGGCACCGCGGGGCGAGTTGGTGTCGAGCACGACCACCAGGTGCGGCTGGTCCAGCACCGGGGACACCTCGCGGCTGAACCGCGGCCGCCCCTCCAGCCGGGGCGCCAGCAGCCCCTCCAGCTCTCCGAGGTCGTCGCCGAACAGCCGCTTCGTACCGGCCCCGTCCACCTGGCCCGGCACCTGCGTGTGCGGCAGCCACTTCGTCCAGTCCCACGAGGGCACCGCACCCGGCGAGGCCACCACGGCCACCGTCAGGTCCTCGGGGGAGTGCAGCGTCGCCAGCTGCGCCACCATCGCCCGCGCCGCAGCACGCGCCGACTCCGGCTCACCGGACACCGTCACGTGGTAGAAGGCCCGGATCGACACCGCCATCGGCAGTCCGTCCAGCGAGGAGTGCACCTTGAGGAAGCGCTGCATCGCGCCCGCCGTCAGCGGCTCCAGCTCGTCCACCGGGGCCGTGTCCGGCGCCACCAGCGGCGTTTGCAGCCGCTGCGAGCCCAGCCCCAGCCGGGCCTGCCCGAAGTCCGGGTCGCCGACCCGCCGTTCCCACAGCCGCGAACCCTCGGCGACCACCGACCACAACTGCTCGGGGGCCGGGTGCAGGTACAGCTGCGCGTCGCGCTGCGCCCGCGCGGTCCGGCGTACCTGACGGCGCGTCTGCGCAAGGTATTTGAGGTAGTCCCGGCGCACATCGGCCATTTGCCCCTGCGTACCCCGCCGGTGCCGCACCAACTGCGCGACGACCATCGACACCGTCGACACCAGCATCAGCACGCCCATGATGCGCATGAACGGCGCCGCGCCCGGCATGAAGAAGAAGACGGCGGACGAGCCCATGCCGAGCATCGGCAGGAGCTGCATCAGCATGCCCTCCTGCTGTCCCCGGGGAAGCTCAGGCGGCGCCTCCAGCCGCACCTCGTCCGACGGCACTTCGGGCGGCAGGGACCGCGGCGGGCGTTTGACGACGATCTGGCTCACCGGAGCATCAATCCCTCGAAAACGGACGGGACGTCGTAACCGGCGCCCCCAAGTCCCGGGCGTGGAGGGGGTCTCCTCCACGCGTCGGTGATCCTACTTGCCGACTGTCAGGCACGAGCCCGGTAGGGTGGCGCGCGCAGTATGCGCATCCGCGAATCGTCCGCCGTCGCGGACGTCAACAAGGGGGGTCACACAGGTGAGTACGGCCGCAACGACGGGCTTCTGCAGGGTCACCGTCGTGGCCCCGGACAGCCGGATCGACGTCGCCCTCCCCGAGGACATCGCCGTCGCCGACGTCTATCCCGAGCTGCTGCGCCTCACCGGCCAGACCCAGCCCGTCGGCGCCCCCACGGGCTTCCACCTCGTACGCCGCTCCGGCGCCGTCCTCGACGGCGCCCGCACCCTCGCCGCCCAGCAGGTCCTCGACGGCGAGGTGCTCAGCCTGCGCCCCTTCGCCGAGTCCCTGCCGCCCGCCGTCTTCGACGACGTCTCCGACGCCGTCGCCTCCGCCGTCGTCCGCGACCGGCACCGCTGGAGCGACGACATGCTGCGCGGCGCGGGCCTGGCCGGCGCCGCGGTGCTCCTCCTCATGCTGGGCTTCGTCCTCTGGTACGCCGACCCGCTGCGCCACGACATGCACGGCCTGCCCGGCATCCTCGCGGGCGCCGTCGGAGTCCTGCTCACCGCGGTGGCGGGCGTGCGCGCCCGGGTCTACCGCGACCGCGGCTCCGCCGTGGCGCTCGGCCTCGCCGCCCTGCCGCAGCTGCTGATCGCCGGCTCCGGGATCATCGCCCCCGCCGCCGGCCAGGGCCCCGGCCGCCTCCAGTTCCTGCTCGGCTGCGTCTGCGTCCTCGTCGCCTCCGTCGCCCTGGTCGCGCTCACCCCCAGCGGCGACGCGCCCTTCGTCGCGGCCACCTTCGTCGCCGCCACCGGCACCCTGGCCACCTTCACGGCCATCGCCACCGAGGCCTCCGCGACCGCCACCGCCGCCGTCTGCGCACCCGTGGCCATCGGCCTCGTCGCCTTCCTGCCCGGTCTCTCCGCGCGCTTCGCCCGCCTGCCCATCGGCTACGCCGCCCCGCAGAGCGCCACCGAGGATTACGAGACCCCGGACCGCTACGAGACCGAGCCGTACGGTGACCAGTCCGCCGCCGACCAGCACGACCAGGCCGCCACGCTCGACGCGGAGCAGATCGCGGCCCAGGCCCGGCGCGGTCACGAGATGCTGCTCGGCCTGGTCGGCGGCTGCGCGGCGGTCGCCGTCGGCGCCGCCGCCGTCCTCGGCTTCTCCGACAACACCTGGGGCCGCCTGCTGGCCCTGACCACCGGCCTCGCCATGCTGCTGCGCGCCCGCCTCTTCCGCTACACCTCCCAGGTGGTCTGCACACTGGCCGCCGGCCTCGTCGCCGTCGCGCTGCTGATCCTGGGCCTGGCCCTGCACCCGCCGGCCGACCTGCTCGAAGCCCTCCTCGTGAAGCACGACCGCAGCGGCCTGGACCTCCGTACGATCTGGCTGACCGCCGCCGTCGCGGCCGGCGCGGCCCTCCTCGCCGGAATTGCGCTTGTCATTCCCCGCAAGGGCCTGTCACCCTTCTGGGGAAGGCTGCTCGACCTCACCGAGGCGGCGGTCCTGCTCAGCCTGGTCCCGCTGGCCCTGGCCGTGCTGGACGTCTATTCCCGGGCCCGCGCTCTCACCAGCTGAGACGCCGAGTCCCGGCAGCCTGGTACGCTGTGTGACGGCCGTTTGTGTACGCGTCCTCCGGATCCTCGACAAAGGGTCTGTGGACTGCGCTCAGCGGACCCCGCCTCCCGAGTTACGGAAGCTCCCCAGAGACTCAGACCTGGGGCACTCGGTGGCTACGAAGACCCAAACGAGGAGTACGCGTGCCGCTCGACGCCGCTACGAAGAAGCAGATCATCAGCGAGTTCGGTGCCAAGGAGGGCGACACCGGCTCTCCCGAGGTCCAGGTCGCGATGCTCTCCCGCCGCATCTCGGACCTGACCGAGCACCTCAAGACGCACAAGCACGACCACCACTCCCGTCGTGGTCTGCTGATCCTGGTCGGCCAGCGTCGCCGCCTGCTGCAGTACCTGGCCAAGAAGGACATCCAGCGCTTCCGTACGCTGGTCGAGCGCCTCGGCATCCGCCGCGGTGCGGCCGGCGCCAAGTAACACGCCGTGAAGGGAGCGGTTCCCACATCCGGGGGCCGCTCCCTTTGCTGTACGTGCGGGACGGACCGGACCCTTTGTAGTCTGGAAAGGACGCACGTGCGCGTATGAAGACGCGCGAAGACGTGCACAACAGAAGAGGAGGAGCGCCCTCCCTACGCCGCCGGTCCTCGGTAGTGGCACCCGGAATGCCCCCACGGGCAACGGACCGGGTGCTTCGATCGAAGACCGGCCCCAGGCAAGGAGCGCTTCTCCGCAACCGTCCACCGCCACACGGGCGGCGGACGGAGACGACGAAAATGGAGAAAACGCTAGTGGAGAACGAGACCCACTACGCCGAGGCCGTCATTGACAACGGTTCCTTCGGCACCCGCACCATCCGCTTCGAGACGGGCCGTCTGGCCCGCCAGGCCGCCGGCTCCGCCGTTGCCTACCTGGACGACGACACGATGGTGCTGTCCGCCACCACCGCGTCGAAGAAGCCCAAGGACCAGCTCGACTTCTTCCCCCTGACGGTGGACGTCGAGGAGCGGCAGTACGCGGCCGGCAAGATCCCCGGCTCCTTCTTCCGCCGTGAGGGCCGGCCCTCCGAGGACGCGATCCTCACCTGCCGCCTGATCGACCGCCCGCTGCGCCCGTCCTTCAAGAAGGGCCTGCGCAACGAGATCCAGGTCGTCGCCACGATCATGGCGCTCAACCCCGACCACCTGTACGACGTCGTCGCGATCAACGCCGCGTCCGCGTCCACGCAGCTGGCCGGCCTGCCCTTCTCCGGCCCGATCGGCGGCGTCCGCGTCGCGCTGATCCGCGGCCAGTGGGTGGCCTTCCCGACGCACACCGAGCTCGAGGACGCCGTCTTCGACATGGTCGTCGCGGGCCGCGTCCTGGAGGACGGCGACGTCGCGATCATGATGGTCGAGGCCGAGGCCACCGAGAAGACCATCGCCCTCGTCAAGGGCGGCGCCCAGGCGCCGACCGAGGAGATCGTCGCCGCGGGTCTCGACGCCGCGAAGCCGTTCATCAAGGTCCTCTGCAAGGCCCAGGCCGACCTGGCCGCCAAGGCCGCGAAGCCCGAGGGCGAGTTCCCGGTCTTCCTGGACTACCAGGACGACGTGTACGAGGCCCTCGCGGCCGCCGTCAAGGGCGACCTCTCCCAGGCGCTGACCATCGCGGGCAAGCAGGACCGCGAGGCCGAGCTGGACCGCGTCAAGGAGATCGCCGCCGAGAAGCTCCTCCCGGCCTTCGAGGGCCGCGAGAAGGAGATCTCCGCCGCCTACCGCAGCCTGACCAAGGCCCTGGTGCGCGAGCGCGTCATCAAGGACAAGGTCCGCATCGACGGCCGCGGGATCACGGACATCCGTACCCTCGCCGCCGAGGTCGAGGCCATCCCGCGCGTGCACGGCTCGGCGCTGTTCGAGCGTGGCGAGACCCAGATCCTGGGCGTCACCACCCTCAACATGCTCCGCATGGAGCAGCAGCTGGACACCCTCTCCCCGGTGACCCGCAAGCGCTACATGCACAACTACAACTTCCCGCCGTACTCCGTCGGCGAGACCGGCCGCGTCGGTTCGCCGAAGCGCCGCGAGATCGGCCACGGCGCGCTCGCCGAGCGCGCGATCGTGCCGGTCCTCCCGACCCGCGAGGAGTTCCCCTACGCGATCCGTCAGGTGTCCGAGGCCCTCGGCTCCAACGGTTCGACGTCCATGGGCTCGGTCTGCGCCTCCACCATGTCGCTGCTGAACGCCGGTGTGCCCCTCAAGGCCCCCGTCGCCGGTATCGCCATGGGTCTGATCTCCCAGGAGATCGACGGCAAGACGCACTACGTCGCCCTCACCGACATCCTCGGTGCGGAGGACGCCTTCGGCGACATGGACTTCAAGGTCGCCGGCACCAAGGAGTTCGTCACCGCCCTCCAGCTGGACACCAAGCTGGACGGCATCCCGGCCTCCGTCCTGGCCGCGGCCCTCAAGCAGGCCCGCGACGCCCGCCTCCACATCCTCGACGTGATGATGGAAGCGATCGACACGCCGGACGCGATGTCCCCGTTCGCCCCGCGGATCATCACCGTCAAGATCCCGGTGGACAAGATCGGTGAGGTCATCGGCCCCAAGGGCAAGATGATCAACCAGATCCAGGAGGACACCGGCGCCGAGATCACGATCGAGGACGACGGCACCATCTACATCGGTGCCTCCGACGGCCCGGCCGCCGAGGCCGCCCGTGCCACGATCAACTCGATCGCCAACCCGACCATGCCGGAGGTCGGCGAGCGCTACCTGGGTACGGTCGTCAAGACCACCACCTTCGGTGCCTTCGTCTCCCTCATGCCCGGCAAGGACGGCCTGCTGCACATCTCGCAGATCCGCAAGCTCGCCGGTGGCAAGCGCGTGGAGAACGTCGAGGACGTGCTCGCGGTCGGCACCAAGGTCCAGGTCGAGATCGCCGAGATCGACCAGCGCGGCAAGCTCTCGCTGGTCCCCGTGATCGACGGCGAGGCCGCCGGTGACGACGCTGACAAGGACGACTCCGACAAGTGATGTCGCGTAGTTCCCGTGTGACGGCCCGCCCCTCTTCGGAGGGGCGGGCCGTCGCCCGTACCCAAACCCTCCTCAAGGGCAGCAACGGCATCGGCACCGTCCGGCGCACGGTCCTGCCCGGCGGACTGCGCATCGTCACCGAGACGCTGCCCTCCGTCCGCTCCGCCACCTTCGGCATCTGGGCGCACGTCGGCTCCCGTGACGAGACGCCCACGCTGAACGGCGCCACGCACTACCTGGAGCACCTCCTCTTCAAGGGCACGCACCAGCGCAGCGCCCTCGACATCTCCTCCGCGATCGACGCGGTCGGCGGCGAGATGAACGCCTTCACGGCGAAGGAGTACACCTGCTACTACGCCCGGGTGCTCGACACCGACCTGCCGCTGGCCATCGACGTGGTCTGCGACATGCTCACCGGCTCGCTGATCCGCGAGGAGGACGTCGACGCCGAGCGCGGCGTCATCCTCGAAGAGATCGCGATGACCGAGGACGACCCGGGCGACATGGTCCACGACCTGTTCGCGCAGACCATGTACGGCGACACCCCGCTGGGCCGTCCCGTCCTGGGCACCGTCGACACGATCAACGCACTCGGCGCCGACCGGATCCGCCGCTTCTACAAGAAGCACTACGATCCGACCCACCTCGTCGTCGCGGCCGCCGGCAACGTCGACCACAACAAGGTCGTGCGCCAGGTCCGCGCAGCCTTCGAGCAGGCCGACGCGCTGACCCGCACCGACGCCGAGCCGATCGGCCCGCGCGCCGGCACCAAGCGCATCCGCACTTCCGGCCGCGTCGAGCTGGTCAACCGCAAGACCGAGCAGGCCCACGTGGTCCTCGGCATGCCCGGCCTCGCCCGCGCCGACGAGCGCCGCTGGGCGCTGGGCGTACTGAACACCGCCCTCGGCGGCGGCATGTCCTCACGCCTCTTCCAGGAGGTCCGGGAGAAGCGCGGCCTCGCCTACAGCGTGTACTCGTACACCTCGGGCTTCGCCGACACCGGCCTCTTCGGCGTGTACGCGGGCTGCCGCCCCAACCAGGTGCACGACGTGCTCCGCATCTGCCGCGACGAGCTCGACAAGGTCGCGTCCGACGGGCTCACCGACGACGAGATCAAGCGGGCCATCGGCCAGCTGTCCGGCTCCACCGTCCTCGGCCTGGAGGACACCGGCGCGATCATGAACCGGATCGGCAAGAGCGAGCTGTGCTGGGGCGACCAGATGTCGGTCGACGACATGCTGGCGCGGATCGCCTCCGTGACCCCGGACGACGTCCGCTCGGTCGCGCAGGATGTACTGGCCCAGCGGCCCTCGCTCGCGGTGATCGGCTCGCTGAAGGAGAAGCAGGCGGCCCGCCTCGACGAGGCCGTCGCCCAGTCCCGTACGTAGGTAAGTCTGCTCTGATTTAAGGACATGAACATGAGCAAGCTGCGCGTGGCAGTCCTCGGCGCACAGGGCCGCATCGGCTCCGAGGCCGTGAAGGCGGTCGAGGCCGCCGACGACATGGAGCTGGTGGCGGCCCTCGGCCGCGGCGACAAGCTGGAGACGCTGGCCGAGGCCGGCGCCCAGGTCGCCGTCGAGCTGACCACCCCCGCCTCGGTCATGGGGAACCTGGAGTTCCTCACCCGTCACGGCATCCACGGAGTGGTCGGCACCACCGGCTGGAACGAGGACCGCCTCGCTCAGCTGAACACCTGGCTCGCCGGATCCCCGGAGACCGGTGTGCTCATCGCACCGAACTTCTCCATCGGCGCCGTCCTGACCATGAAGTTCGCCGCCCAGGCCGCCCGCTACTTCGAGTCCGTCGAGGTCGTCGAGCTGCACCACCCCAACAAGGTCGACGCCCCCTCGGGCACCGCGACCCGTACGGCGCAGCTCATCGCGGCCGCCCGCGCCGAGGCCGGCTGCGCCCCGCAGCCCGACGCCACCGCGACCGCCCTCGACGGGGCGCGCGGCGCGGACGTCGACGGCGTCCCGGTGCACGCCGTCCGCCTGCGTGGCCTGCTGGCCCACCAGGAGGTGCTCCTCGGGGCCGAGGGCGAGACCCTGACCATCCGTCACGACTCCCTGCACCACAGCAGCTTCATGCCGGGCATCCTGCTCGGCGTGCGCCGCGTGACGCAGACCCCGGGCCTCACCTTCGGTCTGGAACACTTCCTCGACCTGGGCTGATCCGATCATCATGCGCGCGAAGATCACGTACTTCCTCACGGCCGCCGTCCTGGTCGTCTACTTCGTCCTGGCCGGCAGCCGGGGTCTGATGCTGATCCGGCACGGCACCTGGCTCACCGTCACCTTCGGTGTGGCCGTGCTGATCCTGCCGGTCATCGGCGTCTGGTTCCTCTGGAAGAACACCCGGTTCGTCACCAGGGCCAACCAGCTCGCGACCGAGCTGGAGGGCGAGGGCGGCCTGCCCGTCGACGAGCTGGAGCGGGACGAGTACGGCCGGATCCTGCGGGACTCGGCCGACGAGGTCTTCGCGCGCCGCAAGGCCGAGACCGAGGACGCGCCGGGGGACTGGCGCAGCTGGTTCCGGCTCGCCGTCGCCTACCACGACGCCCGCGACACCCCGCGGGCGCGCAAGGCCATGCAGCGGGCGATCGCCCTGCACGACAAGAAGCCCGTACAGGTCTAAGCGGTCTGACACCTGTACGGGCTCCCCGTGCGCGCGGCTCCGGATCAGGCGGGCACGGGCCGGTACTCGTCGGCCCAGGCCCCGACCGTGTCGGCGGCCCGGTCGAAGGCCTCGGACCGCGACAGGAAATCGGCGTCGTGGTCGGTCAGCAGCACCGGCAGCTCTGCGCCGTCGCGCCCTGCCACCGTCAGCGCCTGCCCCTGTACGGTCCTCGGCAGACCGAGCCAGCGCACCGGCTGCTGCACCGTACGGAGCTCGGCGATCTCGCTCCACGCGATCGAGCGGGTCCCGAAGAAGCCGACCCGGCGCAGTCCCGTACGGCTCACCCAGACGCCGGCGCGCAGCACTTGCAGCACGGACCCGACGACACCGAGCGCGGCGACCAGGCACACCGACGCTCCGCCCCAGGTACCCGCGAAGGCGATGATCATCGTGGCCAGCAGCATGAAGGCGGACAGCAGGAGCAGCAGCGCGGCGATGGCCACCCGCCAGGGACCCGGCCGGTAGGGCCGCCGCCAGCGCTCGTGGTCGTCATGGGCGAGCGCCTCGTCGCCGTCGTCATCCGCCTCGGACACACCGTCGGCCGTCAGGAAGGGCAGGGGCACGGCTGGACCTCACTCACATGCACGTTCGGTTGGGCTGTGACCGTGAGGCTACCGCCCCTCGGAGGCCTCCGACTGCTGCGACTTCGTCGGCGCCTTGCTCGGCTGCAGTGCCGGCATACCGAAGAGCAGCGCGCCGGCCAGCCCCGCCACCACGGTCAGCCCGACCAGACTACGGGCGGCGAGCTGAGTCCTGCTCAGGCGCTCGCGCGGCGGCGGAGTGACGTTGCTGCGGAAACGGTCGGCCTCGGCGACGAAGGCGAACGGGACGGGTTCCCGTCGGCGGAACATGGGAGCCACTCTCCTCACGATCGGTGTGCGTTCTCTTACGTAGGACGTCCGAGAGGCCCAATCGGTGCCGGGTTTGGGCACATTAACGAAAATCCATGGCGCTGCGGCCCGCAGGCGGCGACGTAGAGTGGGCGCGCCCCAGGACGCACGTTTGGAAGGACCCCCGGTGAGCGAGACCGCCGCTTCAGATCTGAAACCCAGCTTCCGCAGTGACGTGACGGTGGAGCTGGTGAAGCACTCCGCCGCCGACTCGGACGTGCTGTGGGCCGCCCGTGTCTCCACGGCGGGCGAGCAGTCCCTGGAGGAGCTGCAGAAGGACCCGGAGCGCTCCAAGGGCCTCATCAACTACCTCATGCGGGATCGCCACGGCAGCCCCTTCGAGCACAACTCGATGACCTTCTTCATCAGCGCGCCGATCTTCGTGTTCCGCGAGTTCATGCGCCACCGCGTCGGCTGGTCCTACAACGAGGAATCCGGCCGTTACAGGGAGCTGGAGCCGGTCTTCTACGTCCCGGACGCCGAGCGCAAGCTCGTCCAGGAGGGCCGCCCGGGCAAGTACGTCTTCGTCGAGGGCACCGAGGCGCAGCAGGAGCTGACCGGCCGCGTCATGGAGGACTCGTACGTGCAGGCCTACGAGGCCTACCGGGAGATGCTCGCCGCGGGCGTGGCCCGGGAGGTTGCCCGTTCGGTCCTGCCGGTCGGACTTTTCTCCTCCATGTACGCCACCTGCAACGCTCGCTCGCTGATGCACTTCCTGGGTCTGCGCACGCAGCACGAGCTCGCGGCGGTGCCGTCCTTCCCGCAGCGGGAGATCGAGATGGTCGGCGAGAAGATGGAGCAGCACTGGGCGAAGCTCATGCCGCTCACGTACGCCGCCTTCAACGGCAACGGCCGCGTCGCCCCCTGAGGTCCCTTGCCCGTGGGACGCACAGGGTGCGCTCAGTCAAGTCCGAAGTGTCCGTATTGCGGCGTTTCGGAAAGTTCATCTAGGCTGATCAAACGGACCCGGCACTGCTTGAACCCCCGAGCAGGCAGTGCCGGCGTCCAACACTCCGTACACCCTGTTGACGTCCCCCGAGGGGACACCGCGAGCATGGCAGCGAGTAGCGTGTTACCCATGGCTCCGATCTCGACTCCGCAGACCCCCTTCGGGCGGGTCCTCACCGCCATGATCACGCCGTTTACGGCGGATGGCGCACTCGACCTCGACGGCGCGCAGCGTCTCGCCGTCCACCTGGTGGACGCAGGCAACGACGGCCTGATCATCAACGGCACCACCGGCGAGTCGCCGACCACCACCGACGCGGAGAAAAACGACCTCGTACGAGCCGTCCTCGAAGCCGTCGGAGACCGCGCCCACGTGGTCGCCGGCATCGGTACCAACGACACCCGCCACACCCTGGAGCTCGCCCGCCAGGCCGAGCGCACGGGCGCCCACGGCCTCCTCGCGGTGACCCCGTACTACAGCAAGCCGCCGCAGGAAGGCCTCTACCGGCACTTCACGGCGATCGCCGACGCGACCGGGCTGCCGGTCATGCTCTACGACATCCCCGGCCGCAGTGGTGTCCCGATCGACACCGAAACTCTGGTCCGGCTGGCCGAGCACCCCCGTATCGTTGCCAACAAGGACGCCAAGGGTGACCTCGGCCGCGCCAGCTGGGCCATCGCGCAGAGCGGCCTGGCCTGGTACTCCGGCGACGACATGCTGAACCTGCCGCTCCTGTCCGTCGGTGCGGTCGGCTTCGTCTCCGTGGTCGCCCACGTGGTCGCCCCCGACCTGCGCGCGATGCTCGAGGCCCACCTGGGCGGAGACGTCCAGAAGGCGACCGAGATCCACCAGAAGCTGCTTCCGGTCTTCACCGGCATGTTCCGCACCCAGGGCGTGATGACGACCAAGGGCGCGTTGAACCTGCTGGGGCTGCCCGCGGGTCCGCTGCGGCTCCCGCTGATCGACCTGACCACCGAAGAGACGGCGCAGCTCAAGCTCGATCTCGCCGCCGGCGGGGTACAGCTCTGAGAACAGACTTCACAACTGAACAAGCACGACCGAAACAGACAACAGCAAGAGCACGAATGTCATACACGCCACGTGCCTTCCGAGGTACGTGGCGTGTGTGGTGAGGAGACACTTTTGAGCCATCCGCATCCTGAACTCGGTCCGCCGCCGAAGCTGCCCAAGGGCGGCCTTCGGGTCACCCCTCTGGGTGGCCTCGGCGAGATCGGCCGCAACATGACCGTCTTCGAGTTCGACGGCCGCCTGCTGATCGTCGACTGCGGCGTCCTCTTCCCCGAGGAGGAGCAGCCGGGCATCGACCTGATCCTGCCGGACTTCACGTCCATCAGGGACCGTCTCGATGACATCGACGGCATCGTCCTCACGCACGGCCACGAAGACCACATCGGCGCAGTCCCCTACCTCCTCCGGGAGAAGCCGGACATCCCGCTGATCGGCTCCAAGCTGACGCTGGCCCTCATCGAGGCGAAGCTCCAGGAGCACCGCATCCGCCCCTACACCCTTGAGGTGAAGGAAGGCGAGCGGGAGAGCCTCGGTCCCTTCGACTGCGAGTTCATCGCCGTCAACCACTCCATCCCCGACGCCCTGGCCGTCGCGATCCGGACCCCCGCGGGCCTGGTCGTCGCCACCGGCGACTTCAAGATGGACCAGCTCCCGCTGGACAAGCGCCTCACCGACCTGCACGCTTTCGCGCGTCTGAGCGAAGAGGGCATCGACCTCCTCCTCTCCGACTCGACGAACGCCGAGGTCCCGGGCTTCGTCCCGCCCGAGCGCGAGATCTCCAACGTCCTGCGCACGGTCTTCGCGAACGCCCACAACCGGATCATCGTGGCCAGCTTCGCCAGCCACGTGCACCGGATCCAGCAGATCCTCGACGCCGCCCACGAGTACGGCCGCAGGGTCGCCTTCGTCGGCCGCTCGATGGTCCGCAACATGGGCATCGCCCGCGACCTGGGCTACCTGAAGGTGCCGCCGGGTCTCGTCGTGGACGTCAAGACCCTCGACGACCTGCCGCCGCACGAGGTCGTCCTCGTCTGCACGGGTTCCCAGGGCGAGCCGATGGCCGCGCTGTCCCGCATGGCCAACCGCGACCACCAGATCCGGATCGTCCCCGGCGACACCGTGATCCTGGCGTCGTCCCTGATCCCGGGCAACGAGAACGCGGTCTACCGCGTGATCAACGGCCTGACCCGCTGGGGCGCCAACGTCGTGCACAAGGGCAACGCCAAGGTGCACGTTTCCGGCCACGCCTCCGCGGGCGAACTGCTGTACTTCTACAACATCTGCAAGCCGCGGAACCTGATGCCGGTCCACGGCGAGTGGCGCCACTTGCGCGCCAACGCCGAGCTCGGTGCCCTGACGGGCGTCCCGAAGGACCGCATCGTCATCGCCGAGGACGGCGTGGTCGTCGACCTGATCGACGGCAAGGCCCGGATCTCCGGCAAGGTCCAGGCCGGCTACGTGTACGTGGACGGCCTCTCGGTCGGCGACGTCACCGAGGTCCACCTGAAG
Source organism: Streptomyces sp. NBC_00190 (assembly GCF_036203305.1). Taxonomy (GTDB): domain Bacteria; phylum Actinomycetota; class Actinomycetes; order Streptomycetales; family Streptomycetaceae; genus Streptomyces. Next base: position 5,744,236 of record NZ_CP108131.1, read on the forward strand.
GACCGCCGGATCCTCGGCGACGAGGGCATCATCTCGGTCTACGTCGTGGTGGACAGCACGACGGGCAAGGTCGTCAGCGGCCCGAACATCCAGGCCCGTGGCTCCGGCATCGACGACTCGGCCTTCGGCCCGGTCGTCGTGAAGATCGAGGAGGCCATCGCCCGCGCCGCTTCCGACGGCGTGGCCGAGCCGCACCAGATCCAGCAGCTCATCCGCCGCACGATGGGCAAGTGGGTGTCGGACAGCTACCGCCGCCGCCCGATGATCCTCCCCGTCGTCGTCGAGGTCTGACCCTCGCCGTAGCGGCGTCACTGGAGCGGGGCAACCGGATTTGCATCCGGGGGCCCCGCTCCAGTACGTTTACGGCTCCACCTCGCACGGCGCCCGGGCACACATGTGTGTCCGGAACAGTCATGCTGGGGTCCCTCCGGACGAAGTCCGGGGAGGGTGGGAATCGAGACTCAGGGAGACCTGATAAAGTCTGATCCACCCGAAAGGGAAAGGCCCCCCGAAGGCCATCGGAATTCCAATCCAAACCGGAAACGGCACGGAAATGAATCTGATAGAGTCGGAATCGCTGGAAAGGGAAAGCGCGAAAGCGAAAACCTGGAAAGCGCCGAGGAAGTCGGACACGAAAGAGTCTGATAGAGTCGGAAACGCAAGAACACAGAACGAAAGCCCGGAGGAAAGCCCGAGAGGGTGAGTACAAAGGAAGCGTCCGTTCCTTGAGAACTCAACAGCGTGCCAAAAATCAACGCCAGAAGTTGATACCCCGTCCACTTCGGTGGATGAGGTTCCTTTGAAAAAGACCTGTAAGGCTCTGGTTTCGGAGTGCTTGCAGGCAACAACACAGCGAGGACGTTGTGGCGCGTCGGTCATATTCCGACATGACGTGCCCGCTCTAAGTGATGTGTGCACCCGATTACGGGTAAACATTCATGGAGAGTTTGATCCTGGCTCAGGACGAACGCTGGCGGCGTGCTTAACACATGCAAGTCGAACGATGAAGCCCTTCGGGGTGGATTAGTGGCGAACGGGTGAGTAACACGTGGGCAATCTGCCCTTCACTCTGGGACAAGCCCTGGAAACGGGGTCTAATACCGGATACCACTCCTGCCTGCATGGGCGGGGGTTGAAAGCTCCGGCGGTGAAGGATGAGCCCGCGGCCTATCAGCTTGTTGGTGGGGTAATGGCCCACCAAGGCGACGACGGGTAGCCGGCCTGAGAGGGCGACCGGCCACACTGGGACTGAGACACGGCCCAGACTCCTACGGGAGGCAGCAGTGGGGAATATTGCACAATGGGCGAAAGCCTGATGCAGCGACGCCGCGTGAGGGATGACGGCCTTCGGGTTGTAAACCTCTTTCAGCAGGGAAGAAGCGAAAGTGACGGTACCTGCAGAAGAAGCGCCGGCTAACTACGTGCCAGCAGCCGCGGTAATACGTAGGGCGCAAGCGTTGTCCGGAATTATTGGGCGTAAAGAGCTCGTAGGCGGCTTGTCACGTCGGATGTGAAAGCCCGAGGCTTAACCTCGGGTCTGCATTCGATACGGGCTAGCTAGAGTGTGGTAGGGGAGATCGGAATTCCTGGTGTAGCGGTGAAATGCGCAGATATCAGGAGGAACACCGGTGGCGAAGGCGGATCTCTGGGCCATTACTGACGCTGAGGAGCGAAAGCGTGGGGAGCGAACAGGATTAGATACCCTGGTAGTCCACGCCGTAAACGTTGGGAACTAGGTGTTGGCGACATTCCACGTCGTCGGTGCCGCAGCTAACGCATTAAGTTCCCCGCCTGGGGAGTACGGCCGCAAGGCTAAAACTCAAAGGAATTGACGGGGGCCCGCACAAGCAGCGGAGCATGTGGCTTAATTCGACGCAACGCGAAGAACCTTACCAAGGCTTGACATATACCGGAAAGCATTAGAGATAGTGCCCCCCTTGTGGTCGGTATACAGGTGGTGCATGGCTGTCGTCAGCTCGTGTCGTGAGATGTTGGGTTAAGTCCCGCAACGAGCGCAACCCTTGTCCTGTGTTGCCAGCATGCCCTTCGGGGTGATGGGGACTCACAGGAGACCGCCGGGGTCAACTCGGAGGAAGGTGGGGACGACGTCAAGTCATCATGCCCCTTATGTCTTGGGCTGCACACGTGCTACAATGGCCGGTACAATGAGCTGCGATACCGTGAGGTGGAGCGAATCTCAAAAAGCCGGTCTCAGTTCGGATTGGGGTCTGCAACTCGACCCCATGAAGTCGGAGTTGCTAGTAATCGCAGATCAGCATTGCTGCGGTGAATACGTTCCCGGGCCTTGTACACACCGCCCGTCACGTCACGAAAGTCGGTAACACCCGAAGCCGGTGGCCCAACCCGTAAGGGAGGGAGCTGTCGAAGGTGGGACTGGCGATTGGGACGAAGTCGTAACAAGGTAGCCGTACCGGAAGGTGCGGCTGGATCACCTCCTTTCTAAGGAGCACAGTACCGATTGCAGACAAACGTTCTGCACGGTCAGCTCATGGGTGGAACGTTGATTAGTTGGCACGGTTCTTCGGATGGATCACGAGTACTGCTTCGGCGTGGAAAGTGACTCACTGATGAGGGATCGTGCCTGGCACGTTGTTGGGTCCTGAAGGTACGGCCGTGAGGTTGAGATCTTCAGTGCCGGCCCCAGTGAACTCGCCAGCTTGTCTGGTGGGGTGATGGGTGGCTGGTCGTTGTTTGAGAACTACACAGTGGACGCGAGCATCTGTGGCCAAGTTTTTAAGGGCGCACGGTGGATGCCTTGGCACCAGGAACCGATGAAGGACGTGAGAGGCCGCGATAGGCCCCGGGGAGCTGCCAACTGAGCTTTGATCCGGGGGTGTCCGAATGGGGAAACCCGGCAGTCGTCATGGGCTGTCACCCACTGCTGAACACATAGGCAGTGTGGAGGGAACGAGGGGAAGTGAAACATCTCAGTACCCTCAGGAAGAGAAAACAACCGTGATTCCGGGAGTAGTGGCGAGCGAAACCGGATGAGGCCAAACCGTATGCGTGTGATACCCGGCAGGGGTTGCGCATGCGGGGTTGTGGGAATGAGCTTGACCGGTCTGCCGGCCGGTCGGCGAGTCAGAAACCGTTGATGTAGTCGAAGGACATGCGAAAGGTCCGGCGTAGAGGGTAAGACCCCCGTAGACGAAACATCAGCGGCTTGCTTGCTCATCTCCCAAGTAGCACGGGGCCCGAGAAATCCCGTGTGAATCTGGCGGGACCACCCGCTAAGCCTAAATATTCCCTGGTGACCGATAGCGGATAGTACCGTGAGGGAATGGTGAAAAGTACCGCGGGAGCGGAGTGAAATAGTACCTGAAACCGTGTGCCTACAAGCCGTGGGAGCGTCGCCGTTGTTCTTCGGAACAACGGTCGTGACTGCGTGCCTTTTGAAGAATGAGCCTGCGAGTTAGCGGTGTGTAGCGAGGTTAACCCGTGTGGGGAAGCCGTAGCGAAAGCGAGTCCGAATAGGGCGATTGAGTTGCACGCTCTAGACCCGAAGCGGAGTGATCTAGCCATGGGCAGGTTGAAGCGGAGGTAAGACTTCGTGGAGGACCGAACCCACCAGGGTTGAAAACCTGGGGGATGACCTGTGGTTAGGGGTGAAAGGCCAATCAAACTCCGTGATAGCTGGTTCTCCCCGAAATGCATTTAGGTGCAGCGTCGTGTGTTTCTTGCCGGAGGTAGAGCACTGGATAGGCGATGGGCCCTACCGGGTTACTGACCTTAGCCAAACTCCGAATGCCGGTAAGTGAGAGCACGGCAGTGAGACTGTGGGGGATAAGCTCCATGGTCGAGAGGGAAACAGCCCAGAGCATCGACTAAGGCCCCTAAGCGTACGCTAAGTGGGAAAGGATGTGGAGTCGCAGAGACAACCAGGAGGTTGGCTTAGAAGCAGCCACCCTTGAAAGAGTGCGTAATAGCTCACTGGTCAAGTGATTCCGCGCCGACAATGTAGCGGGGCTCAAGCGTACCGCCGAAGTCGTGTCATTGCAGCAATAGGGCCAACGCCCGCTGTGATGGGTAGGGGAGCGTCGTGTGCCGGGTGAAGCAGCAGCGGAAGCTAGTTGTGGACGGTTCACGAGTGAGAATGCAGGCATGAGTAGCGATACACACGTGAGAAACGTGTGCGCCGATTGACTAAGGGTTCCTGGGTCAAGCTGATCTGCCCAGGGTAAGTCGGGACCTAAGGCGAGGCCGACAGGCGTAGTCGATGGACAACCGGTTGATATTCCGGTACCCGCTTTGAAACGCCCAATATCGAATCAGGCGATGCTAAGTCCGTGAAGCCGTTCCGGACCCTTCGGGGAAAGGAAAGTGGTGGAGCCGACGAACCAGACTTGTAGTAGGTAAGCGATGGGGTGACGCAGGAAGGTAGTCCAGCCCGGGCGGTGGTTGTCCCGGGGTAAGGGTGTAGGCCGAGGGGTAGGCAAATCCGTCCCTCATTAAGGCTGAGACCTGATGCCGAGCCGATTGTGGTGAAGTGGATGATCCTATGCTGTCGAGAAAAGCCTCTAGCGAGTTTCATGGCGGCCCGTACCCTAAACCGACTCAGGTGGTCAGGTAGAGAATACCGAGGCGTTCGGGTGAACTATGGTTAAGGAACTCGGCAAAATGCCCCCGTAACTTCGGGAGAAGGGGGGCCATCACTGGTGATCGGACTTGCTCCGTGAGCTGGGGGTGGCCGCAGAGACCAGCGAGAAGCGACTGTTTACTAAAAACACAGGTCCGTGCGAAGCCGTAAGGCGATGTATACGGACTGACGCCTGCCCGGTGCTGGAACGTTAAGGGGACCGGTTAGTGCACTTTCGGGTGTGCGAAGCTGAGAACTTAAGCGCCAGTAAACGGCGGTGGTAACTATAACCATCCTAAGGTAGCGAAATTCCTTGTCGGGTAAGTTCCGACCTGCACGAATGGCGTAACGACTTCTCGACTGTCTCAACCATAGGCCCGGTGAAATTGCACTACGAGTAAAGATGCTCGTTTCGCGCAGCAGGACGGAAAGACCCCGGGACCTTTACTACAGTTTGATATTGGTGTTCGGTTCGGCTTGTGTAGGATAGGTGGGAGACTTTGAAGCAGCCACGCCAGTGGTTGTGGAGTCGCCGTTGAAATACCACTCTGGTCGTGCTGGATGTCTAACCTCGGTCCGTGATCCGGATCAGGGACAGTGTCTGATGGGTAGTTTAACTGGGGCGGTTGCCTCCCAAAGGGTAACGGAGGCGCCCAAAGGTTCCCTCAGCCTGGTTGGCAATCAGGTGTTGAGTGTAAGTGCACAAGGGAGCTTGACTGTGAGACCGACGGGTCGAGCAGGGACGAAAGTCGGGACTAGTGATCCGGCGGTGGCTTGTGGAAGCGCCGTCGCTCAACGGATAAAAGGTACCCCGGGGATAACAGGCTGATCTTCCCCAAGAGTCCATATCGACGGGATGGTTTGGCACCTCGATGTCGGCTCGTCGCATCCTGGGGCTGGAGTCGGTCCCAAGGGTTGGGCTGTTCGCCCATTAAAGCGGTACGCGAGCTGGGTTTAGAACGTCGTGAGACAGTTCGGTCCCTATCCGCTGTGCGCGTAGGAATATTGAGAAGGGCTGTCCCTAGTACGAGAGGACCGGGACGGACGAACCTCTGGTGTGCCAGTTGTCCTGCCAAGGGCATGGCTGGTTGGCTACGTTCGGGAGGGATAACCGCTGAAAGCATCTAAGCGGGAAGCCTGCTTCAAGATGAGTATTCCCACCTCCTTGAGAGGGTAAGGCTCCCAGTAGACGACTGGGTTGATAGGCCAGATGTGGAAGCCCGGTAACGGGTGAAGCTGACTGGTACTAATAGGCCGAGGGCTTGTCCTCAGTTGCTCGCGTCCACTGTGTTAGTTCTGAAATAACGAACGGCTGTGAAAACACCAGCGTTCAAATTTCATAGTGTTTCGGTGGTCATAGCGTTAGGGAAACGCCCGGTTACATTCCGAACCCGGAAGCTAAGCCTTTCAGCGCCGATGGTACTGCAGGGGGGACCCTGTGGGAGAGTAGGACGCCGCCGAACAACCCGCCCTTTTAGCTCAGTCGGTAGAGCGTCTCCATGGTAAGGAGAAGGTCAACGGTTCGATTCCGTTAAAGGGCTCCAACAAAAAAGGCCCCCGCCAATAGGCGGGGGCCTTTTTGCGTTTACGGGCTTCCTTCATCGCAGCTGGCCGGCCGCCGCGTCGATGAACGCGCGCACAGCCTGCTCGAACTCGGACTCGATCGCGATGACCGCCTGCCGGTCTTCCGCATGGGTGATCTCACCGACCTTGGCGAATACGGCTTCCACTAGTCGGCGCAGCTGGGGATCGTCGGCCACGAGCTGGATACGGAACGCGGCGGTTTCGGCCGCGGCTCCCAGGCGGTCGCTCTCCAGGAAAGCCGCCAGCAGCGCCTCTTCGTCCCGTGGGGAGCGCCGTTGGCGGAACCATAGGGTGATCTTCGCGCGTTTGAGGTCCGTGACCGCCGCCGCGTAGCCGCTGTACGCGGCGAGGCGCTCCTGGCGCAGTCTTTCCCGGCGGGCCACGGCCTCGGTCCGTTCGGCCGTGCGGCGCTGGAAGAGGTAGGTGCTCAGAGATCCGATCAAGGTGCCGGCGACGGCCACCACACTCGTCAAGACTGTGTCCACGGTGGTGAGTTGAGCACATCGCGACCACCCGGGGCCAGAGACTAGTCGCCTTCGCGCTGGTGCGGGACGCGGAAGGCGAGGATCGCCATGTCGTCCGAGGCCGGTTCCGCCGCGAACCGTTCCACCGCGCGCAGGACGCGGGAGGCGACCGCGCCCGCAGTGAGGCCCGTGCACGTGGTGAGGACCTCCGCGAGGCCGTCGTCGCCGAGCATGCGGGTGCCCTCGCGGCGCTCGGTCACGCCGTCCGTGACGCAGAGCAGCACGTCGCCCGGGTCCAGGGTGAGCGTCTGCTCGTAGAGGTCCAGGTCGTCGATCACGCCCAGCAGGGGCTGCGGCTCCGCGGCCGCGCTGACGTCGCCGTTCGGGCGCAGGCGCAGCGGGAGCGGGTGGCCGGCGCAGACGACCTTCATGAGGGCGCCTCCGTCGGGCTGGGGGTGGAGTTCTCCGTAGAGGAGGGTGAGGAAGCGGCTGCGGGCGCCCTCGTCGAGGATGGCCGCGTTGAGCCGCTCCAGGACCGCCGGGCCGCCGAGGCCCTCGCGGGCCAGGAGGCGCAGCGCGTGGCGGGCCAGGCCGGTGACGGCGGCCGCCTCGGGGCCCGTACCGCAGACGTCGCCGATGGCGAAGCCGTACGCGCCGTCGCGGATCGGGAAGACGTCGTAGAAGTCGCCGCCCACCTCGTTGCCCTCGCCGGCCGCGCGGTAGATGACCTCGACCTCCATGCCGGGGATCGCGGGGGAGCCGGGCGGGAGCAGGCTGCGCTGGAGGGAGCGGCTGATGGCCGTGCGCTCGGAGTAGAGGCGGGCGTTGTCGAGTGCGAGGGCGGCCCGGCGGGAGAGGTCCTCGGCGAGTTCGAGGATCTCCTGGCGGAAGTGCTCCTCGCTGGGTTTGCCGAGGGTGAGCATGCCGATCACGCGGTTGCGGGCGAGGAGGGGAAGGACCACCGTCTCGCCGCCGACCGCGAGAGCCGTTTCCGGCCACGGGCGGGCGCCGGCCTCGCGGACCGGTTCGGGCGGGCTGACCCGGGAGAGCAGGTCCTTGAGGCCGTCGATGCGCTCCTCGTCCTCGTGGAGGACGTAGGAGAGGTACGGGTCAGAGGACTGGTCGGCGATGGTGTAGACGGCGCACCAGGTGGCGAGGGTGGGGACGGTCATCTGGGCCATGAGGGCCAGGGTCTGGTCCCGGTCCAGGGTGCCGGCCAGCAGGTCGGAGGCCTCGACGAGGAAGGAGAGGGAGCCGCGGCGCAGGCGTTCCAGCTCGCCGAGGCGGGCGGACTCGACGGCGAGGGCGATGCGGTCGGCGGCGAACTGGAGGCGCAGGGCCTGTTCGTTGGAGTAGCGGCCGGGGACCTCGGCGGCGACGCCGAGGGAACCGGTGAGCCGGCCTTCGACCTTGAGGGGGACGGTGACCACGGAGCGCATGCCGGTGGACTCCAGGAGCGGGACGGCTCCGGGGACGGCGGTGAGGTCGTCGTGGACGGCGGGCATGCGGGCGGAGCCGTACCGGTTGGTGCCGGCCTCGACGGGGACGCGGGCGAAGCGCTGACGGGTGGAGGGCAGGCCGGTGGTCGCGCGGACCTCCAGCTCGGTCTCGTCGTCGGTGGCCAGCAGCAGGAAGGCGGCGTCGGCGTCGAGCAGGTCGCGGGCCCGTTCGACCGTGCGCTGGAGGAGGCCGTCGAGGTCGTCGGGGGCGGGGGAGCCGATGAAGACCTCAAAGGGGTCCGTCGGGCGGGGCTCGGTGAGCTGGCCGCCGTCGGCCGGGACCCGTACCGGGGTCTGGAGCAGGGCGCGCTCGTCGTCGTGGACGAGCAGGCAGACGATCGAGGGCTCGCCATGGGCATCGCGTACCCGCAGGTGTGAGGCGTAAACGGGGATCACCCGGCCGTCGGCGCCGCGGATCCCGTAGCTGCCCTCCCAGCGGGACAGGCGCAGGGCCTCGGCGATGCCGGTGCCGGTGCCGGGGGTCTGGGGCCAGGCGGCGAGCTCGGCGAGCGGGCGGCCGACGGCCTTCTCGGCGGGGTAGCCGAAGATGTGCTCGGCGTCCTCGTTCCAGGCGGAGACGGCGTCGGCGGAGTCGACCTGGAGGACGGCGACGCGGACCCGGTTGTCGGCGAGGGGGAGCAGCTGGTCGGGGACGACGGGCCCCGCGGACCGGGTACCGACCGGCCGGTCCGGGAGGTCGAGGCGGAACCACACGTGTTTGTGGGTGGCGGTGTACTCGACGCCCCAGCGGGTGGCGAGGGCGGCGCAGAGCATCAGGCCGCGGCCGCTCTCGCGGTCGGGGTCGGCGTACGGGCGCTCGCCGGGGTGCTGGAGGGGCAGCTCGCGCTCCGGGTACCGGTCGGCGACCTCGACCCGCACGCCGTCGTCGGTGCGCAGGCACAGGACCTCGGCCCGGGTTCCGGCGTGGACCACGGCATTGGTGACGAGCTCGCTGGTGAGTACCACCGCGTCGTCGACGATGTCCGCGAAGCCCCATCCCTGCAGGGTGTCGCGGACGAACGTGCGGGCAGCGGCGACCGAGCGCCCGAGGGGGTCGAAGCTGGCAGCCGCCCGTGCCGTGATCACGATTCTCCTTCGACGCGGTTGGACAACGGGTGCCAGGTTACTTACCTTCGCGGTCGGCATGGTGCCGTCGTCTGGGAATCCACCCGCAGGGTACGGCCGGTGTGCGATGGTGCCGAAGTGTTATGGCCTGGTTCGGCCAGGGTGAAACACTGGGCAGGCTTGAAGAGCCGGGCAGGACAGTCAACACCCGGTGGAACAGCGGTCGACCCTTTCGGGAGGGACACGGTGGAGTCTGGCGCAGCGGTGCGGCGTACGGGAACGCGGCCGAAGGGCGGGCGGTCCCGGCGAGGCGGCACGACGGAGGTCGATACCGCCGCTCTGAACCGGCTGCTCACGGCCCTGGTGTCGATGCGGGACGGGAACTTCCGCAAGCGGCTGACGGTGTCCGGCGAGGGCGTGATGGCGGAGATCGCCGCCGTCTACAACGAGGTCGCCGACCGCAATCTGCACCTGACCGGGGAGCTGTCCCGCGTACGGCGGATGGTGGGCCGCGAGGGCAAGCTGAGCGAACGGCTTGAAACAGGTGCCTGTGAGGGCTCCTGGGCGGCCGCCATCGACGCCTCGAACCAGCTGGTGGATGATCTCGCCCGGCCGGTGTCCGAGGTGGGCCGGGTGCTGTCGGCGGTGGCCGAGGGCGATCTGGACCAGCGGATGGACCTGCGGACGCAGACCGCGGAGGGGACCGGGCAGCCGCTGCGCGGCGAGTTCCTGAAGGTCGGCCGTACGGTCAACAACCTGGTCGACCAGCTGTCCGCGTTTACCGACGAGGTGACGCGCGTGGCACTGGAGGTGGGTACCGAGGGCAAGCTCGGCGGCCAGGCCCAGGTGCGCGGAATGTCCGGATCCTGGAAGGATCTGACCGACTCCGTCAACACGATGGCGTACCGGCTCACCGCTCAGGTGCGTGATATTGCCCTCGTCACGACGGCGGTGGCGAAGGGCGACCTGTCGCGCAAGGTCACGGTGCACGTGGCCGGCGAGATGCTCCAGCTGAAGAACACCGTGAACACCATGGTGGACCAGCTGTCCTCGTTCTCCTCCGAGGTGACCCGGGTCGCCCGCGAGGTGGGTACGGAGGGCGAGCTGGGCGGCCAGGCGAAGGTGCCCGGGGTCGCGGGTGTGTGGAAGGACCTGACCGACTCCGTCAACACCATGGCCGGCAACCTGACGGCCCAGGTGCGTGGGATCGCGCAGGTGACGACGGCGGTCGCGAACGGCGATCTGTCGCAGAAGGTACGGGTGAGCGCGCGCGGCGAGGTGGCGCAGCTGGCCGAAACGATCAATCAGATGACCGAGACGCTGCGGACCTTCGCGGACGAGGTCACGCGTGTGGCCAGCGAGGTCGGGGCGAAGGGTCTGCTCGGCGGTCAGGCGCAGGTGCCGGGCGCCGCGGGGACGTGGAAGGACCTCACCGATTCGGTGAACACGGTCTTCCGCAACCTCACCACGCAGGTGCGGGACATCGCGCAGGTGACGACGGCGGTGGCCAACGGCGACCTGTCGCAGAAGGTCACCGTCGACGTGGCCGGCGAGATGCTGGAGCTGAAGAACACCGTCAACACGATGGTGGACCAGCTCCAGTCCTTCGGTGCGGAAGTGACGCGTGTGGCCCGTGAGGTCGGCGTCGAGGGTGAACTGGGCGGTCAGGCGCAGGTGCCGGGCGCCGCGGGGACGTGGAAGGACCTCACCGATTCGGTGAACACCGCCTTCCGCAACCTCACCGGCCAGGTCCGCAACATCGCGCAGGTGACGACGGCGGTGGCCAACGGCGACCTGTCGCAGAAGGTCACCGTCGACGTCTCGGGCGAGATGCTCCAGCTGAAGAACACCGTGAACACGATGGTGGACCAGCTGTCGTCCTTCGCCGACCAGGTCACGCGGATGGCCCGGGACGTGGGTACGGAGGGCCGGCTCGGCGGCCAGGCCCGGGTGGAGGGGGTGTCCGGCACCTGGAAGGAGCTCACCGACTCCGTCAACTTCATGGCCGGGAACCTGACGTCCCAGGTGCGCCAGATCGCCCAGGTGACCACGGCGGTGGCCCGTGGTGACCTGTCGCAGAAGATCGACGTGGACGCGCGGGGCGAGATCCTGGAGCTGAAGAACACCATCAACACGATGGTCGACCAGCTCTCGGCGTTCGCGGAGCAGGTGACGCGGGTCGCCCGGGACGTGGGTACGGAAGGCCGGCTCGGTGGTCAGGCGCAGGTGCCGGGCGTGGCGGGTGTGTGGCGGGATCTGACGGATTCCGTGAACGGCATGGCCGGGAACCTGACTTCGCAGGTGCGCAACATCGCGCAGGTCGCCACGGCGGTGGCGCGCGGTGACCTGTCGCAGAAGATCGACGTGGACGCGCGGGGCGAGATCCTGGAGTTGAAGAACACCCTCAACACGATGGTCGACCAGCTCTCGAACTTCGCGGAGCAGGTGACGCGGGTCGCCCGTGAGGTGGGTACCGAGGGCATCCTGGGCGGTCAGGCTGAGGTGAAGGGTGTCTCCGGCACCTGGAAGGACCTCACCCAGTCCGTCAACTTCATGGCGAACAACCTGACGTCGCAGGTGCGCAACATCGCCGAGGTGACCACCGCGGTCGCGATGGGCGACCTCTCCAAGAAGATCACCGTCGACGCGAAGGGCGAGATCCTCGAACTCGTCACGACCGTGAACACGATGGTGGACCAGCTGTCGTCGTTCGCGGAGCAGGTGACGCGAGTGGCCCGTGAGGTGGGCTCCGAGGGCATTCTGGGCGGTCAGGCCCGGGTGCGCGGGGTGACGGGCATCTGGAAGGACCTGACCGACAACGTCAACCTGATGGCCAACAACCTGACGTCGCAGGTGCGCAACATCTCCCAGGTCTCGGCGGCGGTCGCCAACGGTGACCTGACGAAGAAGGTCACCGTCGAGGCGCGCGGCGAGGTCGCGCAGCTCGCCGACACCGTCAACACGATGGTGAAGACCCTGTCGTCGTTCGCCGACGAGGTCACGCGCGTGGCCCGCGAGGTGGGTACGGAGGGCCGGCTCGGCGGCCAGGCGCACGTGCCGGGTGTCTCGGGGACGTGGAAGGACCTCACCGACTCGGTGAACTTCATGGCCTCGAACCTCACAGGCCAGGTGCGGCAGATCGCCATGGTCACGACCGCCATCGCCAAGGGCGACATGACCAAGAAGATCGACATCGATGCCCGGGGCGAGATCCTGGAGCTGAAGACCACCATCAACACGATGGTCGACCAGCTGTCCTCCTTCGCCGACCAGGTGACGCGGGTGGCGCGCGAGGTGGGCACGGAGGGCATCCTGGGCGGCCAGGCCCGCGTCCGGGACGTGGACGGCACCTGGCGGGACCTGACGGAGTCCGTGAACGAGATGGCCGGGAACCTCACCCGGCAGGTGCGCGCGATCGCGGCCGTGGCCACCGCGGTGACCCGCGGCGACCTGAGCCTGAAGGTCGACGTGGACGCGGCGGGCGAGATCCAGGTCCTCCAGGACAACATCAACACGATGATCGTCAACCTGCGCGACACCACCTTGGCCAACAAGGAGCAGGACTGGCTCAAGGGCAACCTGGCCCGGATCTCCGCGCTGATGCAGGGCCGCCGGGAGCTCGACGACGTGGCCTCGCTGATCATGAGCGAGCTCACTCCGGTGGTCTCGGCGCAGCACGGCGCGTTCTTCCTGGCCCTGCCGGCCGGCGGCACCAACGAGATCGGGACGGAGGGCGGCGCGGACGGCTCGTACGAGCTGCGGATGCGCGGGAGTTACGCGTATGCGGGAGGCCAGGTGCCCACCTCCTTCCGGCCCGGGGAGGGGCTGATCGGGACCGTCGCCGAGGAGAAGCGGACGATCCTCGTCGAGAACACCCCGCCCGGCTACCTGAAGATCTCCTCCGGGCTCGGTGAGGCGCCGCCCGCGCACGTGATCGTGCTGCCGGTGCTCTTCGAGGGGAAGGTGCTCGGCGTCATCGAGCTGGCGTCGTTCACGCCCTTCACGCAGATCCAGAAGGACTTCCTCAGCCAGATCGCCGAGATGATCGGTACGAGCGTCAACACCATCAGCGTCAACTCCAAGACGGAGATGCTGCTGAAGCAGTCGCAGGAGATGACCGAGCAGCTGCGCGAGCGTTCCGACGAGCTGGAGAACCGGCAGAAGGCCCTGCAGGCCGCCAACGCGGAGCTGGAGGAGAAGGCCGAGCTGCTGGCGCAGCAGAACCGGGACATCGAGGTGAAGAACACCGAGATCGAGGAGGCCCGGCAGGTCCTGGAGGAGCGTGCCGAGCAGCTCGCGGTCTCGATGCGCTACAAGTCCGAGTTCCTGGCGAACATGTCGCACGAGCTGAGGACCCCGCTCAACTCGCTGCTGATCCTGGCCAAGCTGCTCGCCGACAACGCGGACGAGAACCTCTCGCCGAAGCAGGTGGAGTTCGCGGAGACCATTCACGGGGCGGGTTCGGACCTGCTCCAGCTGATCAACGACATCCTGGACCTGTCGAAGGTCGAGGCCGGGAAGATGGACGTCTCGCCGACCCGGATCGCGCTGGTCCAGCTCGTGGACTACGTGGAGGCGACCTTCCGGCCGCTGACCGCGGAGAAGGGGCTCGACTTCTCGGTGCGCGTCTCCCCGGAGCTGCCGGCCACCTTGCACACGGACGAGCAGCGCCTCCTGCAGGTGCTGCGCAACCTGCTGTCGAACGCGGTGAAGTTCACCGACAGCGGGGCGGTGGAGCTGGTGATCCGGCCGGCCGGGGCCGATGTGCCGGCGGCGATCCGCGAGCAGCTGCTGGAGGCCGGTTCGCTGCGGGAGGCCGACGCGGACCTGATCGCCTTCTCGGTGACCGACACGGGGATCGGGATCGCGGCGAGCAAGATGCTGGTGATCTTCGAGGCGTTCAAGCAGGCCGACGGGACGACCAGCCGCAAGTACGGGGGCACGGGCCTGGGCCTGTCCATCAGCCGGGAGATCGCCCGGCTGCTGGGCGGGGAGATCCACGCGGCCAGCGAGCCGGGCCGCGGGTCCACCTTCACGCTGTACCTGCCGCTGCACCCGAGCGAGCTGCCCCCGCAGGGGTACGCGCCGCCCACGCCCGGCGGTGGCCGCGCGGAGCTGTACCGCAGGCCGGCCCAGGACGCGAGGCCCGCGCTGCCGGCGGCTCCGGTGGCGCCCGTACCGACGGCTCCGGCGCCCGCTCAGCCCGTGCGCGCGGAGCGGGCGGCCCTGCCGGGCTCCGAGCAGGCCGGGCAGGGTCAGGGCGGCGCCGCGCTGTTCCGGCGGCGGCGCAAGTCGCTGAGCGACCTGGAGCCCCGTACGGCGGTGCCGGGGCAGCCGGGCGCGGTGGGGGCCCAGGACGCCTGGGGCAACCCGGAGGCAGAGCTTCCGGCCGCGCCCCGGACGTACGACTTCCACGGCGAGAAGGTGCTCATCGTGGACGACGACGTACGCAACGTCTTCGCGCTGACCAGCGTGCTGGAGCAGCACGGGCTGGCCGTGCTGTACGCGGAGAACGGCCGGGAGGGCATCGAGGTCCTGGAGCAGCACGACGACGTGACGGTCGTGCTGATGGACATCATGATGCCGGAGATGGACGGCTACGCGACGACCTCGGCGATCCGGCGGATGCCGCAGTTCGCGGGGCTGCCGATCATCGCGCTGACGGCGAAGGCGATGAAGGGGGACCGGGAGAAGGCGATCGACTCCGGTGCTTCCGACTACGTCACCAAGCCGGTCGACCCCGACTATCTGCTGTCGGTCATGGAACAGTGGATGCGTGGGAAGTGATCACCGGGTGAGTGAACCGACGCCGACAGCTGGCTGACCGTGCCCGACGCGGTGTGGGAGGGTGGCAGACGGGGAACCTTCGGCTCTTCCACCACGTTTGTGCTTCGTGCACAGTGACATCTTGGTGACAGGGTGTGGCGATCTCGGGACTGGGGCTACGATGACCGGCACAAGGACGGACGGCGCAAGGATGCCGTCCTCTGGGGCGGGGCCCGGCGTACAGGCCGGAGTCTGGAGCCGGGGAGGCCCCATGCCGGGGCGAGGAGGACAGGGCATGGTGCAGAAGGCCAAGATCCTCCTGGTCGACGACCGGCCGGAGAATCTGCTGGCGCTGGAGGCCATCCTCTCCGCGCTCGATCAGACACTGGTCCGGGCGTCGTCAGGGGAGGAAGCGCTCAAGGCGCTGCTGACGGACGATTTCGCGGTCATCCTGCTGGATGTGCAGATGCCGGGAATGGACGGATTCGAGACCGCCGCGCACATCAAGCGGCGGGAGCGGACCCGGGACATCCCGATCATCTTCCTGACCGCGATCAACCACGGTCCGCACCACACCTTCCGCGGCTACGCGGCGGGCGCGGTGGACTACATCTCCAAGCCCTTCGACCCGTGGGTGCTGCGGGCCAAGGTCTCGGTCTTCGTGGAGCTGTACACGAAGAACTGCCAGCTGCGGGAGCAGGCGGCCCTGCTGCGGCTCCAGCTGGAGGGCGGCGGTCCGACCGGTGTGGACGGCAGCAGGGAGACGGCCGGTCTGCTGGCCGAGCTCTCCGCGCGGCTCGCGGCGGTCGAGGAGCAGGCCGAGGCGCTGACCAAGCAGCTCGGCGAGGACTCGGCCGAGGCGGCGGTGGTGGCGACCGCGGCCCATCTGGAGCGCAAACTGACCGGACTGCGGCGGGCGCTCGACGCGCTGGAGCCCGGGACCGGCGGGGGAGCGCCCGTACTGCCGCTGCAGGGCTGAGCGGCAAGCGGTCTGGTGGTGCGTCAGGTCTGGTGGTGCGTCAAAGCGGCCACGGGACGGGCGACACGAACGGGTGAAGGGGTGGGCACGCGCGTCCACCGGCGCGGACACCGGTAATCTCGGGCCCATGGCTTCACGTACGTCCGGCAAGGGTTCCCAGAGCACCGCGGGCACCGCGAAGGGCCGCACCGGCCGTACGTCGGCGCCGGCGAAGAAGGCGGCTCCTGTGCGCAAGCCTCCCGCGAAGAAGGCCGCCGCCAGGCGCGCCCCCGCCAAGAAGGCCGCGCCCAAGCCCGCGCCGTCCCCGACCGGGGGCGTGGTGCGGCTGGTGCGCGCCGTCTGGCTGGGCTGCGCGCACGCGGTCGGCGCGATCTTCAGGGGGATCGGCCAGGGTGCGAGGAACCTCGATCCCGCCCACCGCAAGGACGGTGTCGCGCTGCTGCTGCTCGCCCTCGCGCTGATCGTGGCCGCCGGGACCTGGTCGAACCTGAGCGGTCCCGTCGGCGATCTGGTCACCATGCTGATCACCGGTGCGTTCGGACGACTGGATCTGCTCGTGCCGATCCTGCTCGGCGTCATGGCGGTGCGCTTCATCCGCCATCCCGAACAGACCGACGCCAACGGCCGGATCGGGGTCGGGCTGTCCGCCCTCGTCATCGGGGTGCTGGGCCTGGTCCACATCGCCTGCGGGGCGCCCGGCCGGGACGAGGGCACCACCGCGATGCAGAACGCGGGCGGGCTCATCGGCTGGGGCGCCTCCAAGCCGCTGATCTTCACCATGGGCGCGCCGCTGGCCGTACCGATGCTGGTGCTGCTGACGGTCTTCGGGCTGCTCGTGGTCACCGCGACCCCGGTCAACGCGATCCCGCAGCGGCTGCGGCGGCTCGGCATCAAGCTCGGCATCATCGCCCCGAACGAGTACGACGAGGGCTACGGGGAGGCCGAGGCGGGCGCCGACCGACACGATGCCGAGCAGTGGCGGGCTCGTGGCGGCGCCGGCGCCGGTCCCGCCGATCCGGTGGACTCCGCCGAGGAGGAGGCCCTCGCGCGGCGGCGCCGGCCGAAGCGGGCCCCGTCCCGGCCGGCCATGGACCGGGAGATGGACGCCGTCGACGTGGCCGCGGCCGCCGCCGCCGCGCTGGACGGCGTGGTCTACGGCGGGCTGCCCCCCTCGCCGCTCGTCGCCGACCTCACCCAGGGCATCTCCGCCCCGCGGGAGCCCCGGGAGAACACCGCTCCCGTGCCGCCCGCCCGCGAGGAGCGCCCCGTACCGTCCGCGGCGCCCGCCGCCGAGAAGCCGCACGCCACCACCGCCGCGGCCTCCGGGACGCTGTCGGTGCCCGACCTGACCAAGGCCCCGCCGGAGACCCAGCCGCTGCCGCCGCGCGCCGAGCAGCTCCAGCTGCGCGGGGACATCACGTACGCGCTGCCCTCGCTGGACCTGCTGGAGCGGGGCGGGCCGGGCAAGACCCGCAGCGCCGCCAACGACGCCGTGGTCGCCTCGCTGACCAACGTCTTCACGGAGTTCAAGGTCGACGCGAAGGTCACCGGCTTCACCCGGGGCCCGACGGTCACCCGCTACGAGGTGGAGCTGGGCCCGGCGGTGAAGGTCGAGCGGATCACGGCACTGGCGAAGAACATCGCCTACGCCGTGGCCTCGCCGGACGTGCGGATCATCAGCCCGATCCCGGGCAAGTCGGCGGTCGGCATCGAGATCCCGAACACCGACCGCGAGATGGTCAACCTGGGCGACGTGCTGCGGCTCGCGGACGCCGCCGAGGACGACCACCCGATGCTGGTCGCGCTCGGCAAGGACGTCGAGGGGGGCTACGTCATGGCCAACCTCGCCAAGATGCCGCACGTGCTGGTGGCCGGAGCCACCGGTTCCGGAAAGTCCTCCTGCATCAACTGCCTGATCACCTCCGTCATGGTCCGCGCGACCCCGGAGGACGTGCGGATGGTGCTGGTGGACCCCAAGCGGGTGGAGCTGACGGCGTACGAGGGCATCCCGCACCTGATCACGCCGATCATCACCAACCCCAAGCGGGCCGCCGAGGCGCTCCAGTGGGTCGTGCGCGAGATGGACCTGCGCTACGACGACCTGGCCGCCTTCGGCTACCGGCACATCGACGACTTCAACCAGGCCATCCGGGACGGCAAGATCAAACTGCCGCCGGGCAGCGAGCGGGAGCTCAGCCCGTACCCGTACCTGCTGGTGATCGTCGACGAGCTCGCCGACCTCATGATGGTGGCCCCGCGTGACGTGGAGGACTCGATCGTCCGCATCACGCAGCTGGCGCGCGCGGCCGGCATCCACCTGGTGCTGGCGACCCAGCGGCCGTCGGTGGACGTGGTCACCGGCCTGATCAAGGCGAACGTGCCCTCGCGTCTGGCCTTCGCCACCTCCTCGCTCGCGGACAGCCGGGTCATCCTGGACCAGCCGGGCGCGGAGAAGCTGATCGGAAAGGGTGACGGGCTGTTCCTGCCGATGGGGGCGAACAAGCCGGTCCGCCTGCAGGGCGCCTTCGTCACCGAGGACGAGATCGCCGGGATCGTGCAGCACTGCAAGGACCAGATGGCGCCCGTCTTCCGGGACGACGTCACGGTCGGGCAGAAGCAGAAGAAGGAGATCGACGAGGACATCGGCGACGACCTGGACCTGCTGTGCCAGGCTGCGGAGCTGGTGGTCTCCACCCAGTTCGGCTCCACCTCGATGCTCCAGCGCAAGCTGCGGGTGGGCTTCGCCAAGGCCGGCCGGCTCATGGACCTCATGGAATCGCGTGGAATCGTCGGCCCGAGCGAGGGTTCGAAGGCGCGCGACGTCCTGCTGAAGGCCGATGAGCTGGACGGAGTGCTCGCCGTCATCCGAGGAGAGACACAACCGTAAGGAAACGGCGGGCAACCGTTTCCCTTGGGCCCGCGTCCAGTTGAAGGAAGGTGGCGACACCGCGTACGGCATCACGTACGGCGCGGGACCGCCGCACCGGAGGGGATGCTTCCGCGCCATTCGGATGGCGTAGGAAGTGCACCCTCCGGTTGCTCCACCCTTTCGTCACCCCCCTAGACTGGACATCCAGCAGGTGGCTACACGCTCGAAAGGCGCACTCGTGTCCATCGGCAACTCCAACTCCCCCGAAGAAGAGCGGCCTTCGACCGACGACCGGTCCGAGGACCGCATCGTCGAACGCTCCGTCGAAGGACCGTCCATCGGGACGGCCCTCAAGAAGGCCCGGATCGCCGCCGGGCTCACCGTCGAAGAGGTCAGTTCCACCACCCGCGTGCGCATCCCGATCGTGCACGCGATCGAAGAGGACGACTTCACGCGCTGCGGCGGCGACGTCTACGCCCGCGGTCACATCCGTACGCTCGCCCGCGCCGTACACCTCGATCCGGAACCCCTGGTCGAGGCCTACGACGCGGCTCATGGCGGCCGGCCGGCACCCACCCCCGCCGCGCCGATGTTCGACGCCGAGCGGATCCGCCCGGAAAGGCAGCGGCCCAACTGGACCGCCGCCATGGTCGCCGCCATCGTCGCCGTGATCGGCTTCGTGGGCTTCACCGCCTTCAGCGGCGGCGACGAGCAGACCAAGCGACCGGTGGCGGAAGGTTCCGCCTCCCCGAAGCCCGCGCCCAAGCAGTCCGGCGGCAAGCCGGCTGCCCAGCCCCCGCAGACCCCGCAGGCACCCAAGCCGGAGCCTTCCGACAGTGCCATCGCCGCCGCGCCCAAGGACCTCGTCACGGTCGTCCTGACGGCCGACACCGGCGAGAGCTGGATCTCCGCGAAGGACCACAGCGGCCGCCTGCTCTTCGACGGCACCCTCGCCCAGGGTGAGTCCAAGACCTTCACGGACAAGGAGTCCGTCGACCTCGTGCTCGGCGACGCCGGCGCCGTGAAGCTGTTCGTGAACGGCAAGGAGATCAAGGACGAATTCCAGTCGGGTCAGGTGGAACGTCTCACATACACGAAGGAAGACCCCCTCCGGGGACAGCCCCAGGCGGGCTGACCCGAGGCCGCCCTAGGGCGGAACGCTTTGATCCGGATCCCCGGGGTGCCGCACCGCACCCCGGGGATCTTGTTGTAAGGGGACTTGGGGCGGGGGCCGCCGCCGGGACGAAGTAGTCTTGAGTCCATGCCCGAACGCCGTACCGTCGCCCTTGTCACTCTTGGCTGCGCCCGTAACGAGGTGGACTCGGAGGAGCTCGCAGGCCGCTTGGCGGCGGATGGCTGGGAGCTCGTCGAGGACGCCGCCGATGCGGACGTAGCCGTCGTCAACACCTGCGGCTTCGTCGAAGCCGCCAAGAAGGACTCCGTAGACGCCCTGCTGGAAGCCAACGATCTCAAGGATCACGGCAAGACCCAGGCCGTCGTCGCCGTCGGCTGTATGGCCGAGCGCTACGGCAAGGAACTCGCCGAAGCGCTCCCCGAGGCCGACGGAGTCCTCGGTTTCGACGACTACGCGGACATCTCCGACCGCCTCCAGACCATCCTGAACGGCGGCATCCACGCCTCCCACACCCCGCGCGACCGGCGCAAGCTGCTGCCCATCAGCCCGGCGCAGCGCCAGGACGCCGAGGTGGCACTTCCCGGCCACGCGCAGGAGCCCGCCGAGGCCCCCGCCGACCTGCCGGACGGGCTCGCGCCCGCCTCGGGCCCGCGCGCGCCCCTGCGCCGCCGCCTGGACAAGAGCCCCGTCGCCTCGGTCAAGCTGGCCTCCGGCTGCGACCGGCGCTGCTCCTTCTGCGCCATCCCGTCCTTCCGCGGCTCCTTCATCTCCCGCCGCCCCAGCGACGTGCTGGGCGAGACCCGCTGGCTGGCCGAGCAGGGCGTCAAGGAGATCATGCTGGTCTCCGAGAACAACACCTCGTACGGCAAGGACCTCGGCGACATCCGGCTGCTGGAGACCCTGCTGCCGGAGCTGGCCGAGGTGGACGGCATCGAGCGCGTCCGCGTCAGCTACCTCCAGCCCGCCGAGATGCGGCCCGGCCTGATCGACGTACTGACCTCGACCCCCAAGGTCGTGCCGTACTTCGACCTGTCCTTCCAGCACTCGGCCCCCGACGTGCTGCGCGCCATGCGCCGCTTCGGTGACACCGACCGGTTCCTGGAACTGCTGGACACCATCCGCTCCAAGGCCCCGCAGGCCGGCGTCCGGTCCAACTTCATCGTCGGTTTCCCCGGCGAGAAGGAGTCGGACTTCGCCGAGCTGGAGCGTTTCCTCACCCACGCCCGCCTCGACGCCATCGGCGTCTTCGGCTACTCCGACGAGGACGGCACCGAGGCCGTCACCTACGACCACAAGCTGGACGAGGACACCATCGCCGAGCGGCTCGCGCACATGCAGCGGCTCGCCGAGGAGCTCACCTCGCAGCGCGCGGAGGAGCGGATCGGGGAGACCCTGGAGGTACTCGTCGAGACCGTCGTCCCCCTGGACGAGGCGGAGGACGGCGAGGGCGCCTACGGGCGCGCCGCCCACCAGGCCCCCGAGACCGACGGCCAGGTCGTCTTCACGGACGGCACGGGACTGGTCCCCGGGCGTATCGTCACGGCGAAGGTGGTCGGCACCCTGGGTGTGGACCTGGTGGCCGAGCCCCTGGGCACGGAATTTGAGGAGGCGGCCGGATGACCGGAGTCCCGGCATCTGCGGCGGGCGGGACCGGCCGTCGGCCCGCGCCCGGCGCGAAGCTGGGAGCCGCGGCGGTCAATCAGGCCAGCCTGTGGAACATCGCCAACATCCTGACGATGATCAGGCTCGTGCTGGTGCCGGGCTTCGTCTTCCTGCTGCTGGCCGAGGGCGGCTACGACCCGGCCTGGCGTGCCTGGGCCTGGGCGGCGTTCGCCGTCGCCATGATCACGGACATCTTCGACGGGCACCTGGCCCGGACGTACAACCTGGTCACGGACTTCGGCAAGATCGCCGACCCCATCGCCGACAAGGCGATCATGGGATCCGCGCTGATCTGCCTCTCCTGGCTGGGCGACCTGCCCTGGTGGGTGACGGGGCTGATCCTCGGGCGCGAGCTCGGGATCACGCTCATGCGCTTCTGGGTGATCCGCTACGGAGTGATCCCGGCCAGCCGGGGCGGCAAGCTCAAGACCCTGGCGCAGGGAACGGCCGTGGGCATGTACGTGCTCGCGCTGACCGGCGCGCTGGCGACCATGCGCTTCTGGGTGATGGCGCTCGCCGTCGTGCTGACCGTCGTCACCGGTTTGGACTACATCCGGCAGGCGGTCGTACTGCGTCGCCAGGGTCTCGCCGCGGAGCGGGCCGCGACGTGACAGACGCGGCGGGGGAATCTTCCTGTGGCTGAGGGTGGAGCCGGAACGGCGGCCGCGGCCACGGAGGTGCTGCGGTTGCTCACGGAGAGTGGCCAGACCCTCGCCGTCGCCGAATCGCTGACGGGCGGCATGGTGGCCGCGGAGCTCACCGCGGTCCCCGGGGCCTCGCGGTCCTTCCGCGGCTCGGTCACGGCGTACGCCACGGAGCTCAAGCACCGGGTCCTCGGGGTGGACGCCGGGCTGCTGGCCGCCGAAGGTGCGGTGAACGCCCAGGTCGCGGCGGAGATGGCGGCCGGGGTGCGGCGCGTGATGGGCGCTTCGTGGGGGATTGCGACGACGGGAGTGGCCGGCCCGGACCCGCAGGACGGGCAGCCGGTCGGCACGGTTTTCGTCGCCGTGGAGGGCCCGGGGGGCAGGAAAACGGCCCGGCTGAGGTTGAACGGCTCCCGTGCGGAAATCCGTAGGGAGAGTGCACGGACAGTGCTCGAACTGCTCTCAGGCCAACTTCGTGAGAATGCGCGGGGGCAGGATACGGAACACAACGGGGGGATTTGATGTTTGCAGCCCTGAGTGAACACGACATCGCTCCCCGCACGGCCGCGGCGCGAGGCGGTACGGTGGGGCGTGAAGGATGCGGCTACACGGTCAGAGGAGGGAGCCACCGATGATTCTGCTCCGTCGCCTGCTGGGTGACGTGCTGCGTCGGCAGCGCCAGCGCCAGGGCCGTACTCTGCGCGAAGTCTCCTCGTCGGCCCGAGTTTCGCTCGGCTATCTCTCCGAGGTGGAGCGGGGGCAGAAGGAGGCATCCTCCGAGCTGCTCTCCGCGATCTGCGACGCGTTGGACGTACGGATGTCCGAGCTGATGCGCGAAGTCAGTGATGAACTGTCGCTGGCCGAGCTGGCACAGTCGGCCGCGGCAAGCGAACCGGTCAGTGTGCCGGTCCGCCCGATGCTCAATTCGGTTTCCATGACTTCGGTCGCGGGACCGGAGCGGGTGACCATCAAGGCGCCTGCGGAAGCGGTGAATGTCGTAGCCGCGTGAGCGAGCACGTGAGCGTGTGAGTGTGGCCGGAGCCCCGGCCGGTGCGTGAAGCACCGGCCGGGGCTCCCGGCCGTTCTGGGTGCGGCGGCGGGAGGGGTGCGGGAGGATGGGGCCGTCCGGGTCCCGGCCCCAGGGAGGTAGCCGTGCGGCGGTTACTGCGCACGCCTGTGGCTTCGGCCCTGGCGCTGGCGGTGGGGGTGTTGTGGTGGTGGGCCGTGCTGCGGCTGCTCCTGGCGCCTGCGGAGTCCGGGCCCGTGGAGGGCGCGGTGGCGGTGGGCGGGTGGGGGCTGGGGCTGCTGCCGGTGCACTGTGTCCCGTGCCCGGTGCGCAAGGCCGCCGGGGCGACCAGGGCTACCAGGGCATCGACACTCCGCCGTTCGGGCGAAGGATCTGGCCCGTCATGAAGGACGAGGCGTCCGAGGCCAGGTAGAGCACGGCCCGGGCGACGTCCTCGGGTTCGCCGACCCGGCGCAGCGGGGACATGCGGATCATCATCGCCTCGGTCTGTTCCTGGACCTCGGGTGCGTGGCGGCCGGTCATCGGGGTACGGATCCACCCGGGGGCGACGGCGTTGACGCGGATGCCGTGCGGGCCGGCCTCGGTGGCGAGCGTCTTGGTCAGCTGGACGACGGCTGCCTTGGCCGCGCTGTAGCAGAGCAGGCCGGGCTGGGCGGCGTCCACGGCTCCGGAGGCCATCGTGACGATCGAGCCGGGGCGCCCCGCCTCGATCATGGATCGCGCGGCCTCCTGGCATGTGCGCAGGACTCCCTTGAAGTTGATGTCCAGGATCCGGTCGAGGTCCTCGTCGGAGGTCTCCAGGACGCTGCTGGTGTGCATGACCCCGGCGATGGCGGCGGCGACGTCGAGCGGGCCGGCGGCGGTGACGGCGGCCCGCAGGGCCGCCCGGTCGGTGACGTCGAGCGGGTGGACGGTGGCGGCGCCGTGGCCCGCCTTGCCGACGAGGGCTGCCGTCTCGGCGAGGCCCTGTTCGTCGCGGTCCGCGCAGTGCACGTGCGCGCCCGCCCCGGCGAGGAGGACGGCGGTGGCGCGGCCGATGCCGCTGGCGGCGCCGGTTATCAGGGCGGTGCGGCCGGTGAGGTCGTACGAGGCTGTGGGCATGCCGGGACCGTACGAGCAGATCTGACGGTCCGTCAACTAGCCTGTCGGGCCGGATTGGCAGCGGGGGCACCAGTACGTGGGGCGGCCGTCCTGGGGGGCCTCGCGGATCGGGGTGCCGCAGCGCAGGCAGGGCCGGTGGGCGCGGCCGTAGACGAAGAGGTCCTGGCCGGGGCGGCGGCTGCCGGTGGTGTTGCGGGGGCCCGGCCGCTCGCCGGTGTTCGCGGACAGCAGGCGGTGGGCCGCGGCGGCGAGGCGGGGGAGGGCGGTCTCGGGCAGGGCGCCGACCGGGGTCCAGGGGGTGACCTGGGCCAGGAAGCAGAGCTCGGCCTTGTAGATGTTGCCGATCCCGGCGAGGTTGCGCTGGTCGAGCAGGGCCTCGCCGAGGGGGCGCTCGGGGGCGGCGAGGAGGTTGGCGGCGGCCCGGTCGGCGTCCCAGTCGGGGCCGAGGAGGTCGGGCCCGAGGTGGCCCACCGCCTGGTCCTCATCGGCGGTGCGGATGAGCTCCAGGACGGGGAGGCGGTAGCCGACCGCGGTGTGGTCGGCGGTGCCGAGGATCGCCCGGATCTCGTGGGCGGGGCCGCCGTGCCACTTCGCGCCCGCGGGGAAGACGTGCCAGGCGCCGTCCATGCGCAGGTGGCTGTGGAGGGTGAGCCCGCCTTCGAAGCGGGCCAGGAGGTGTTTGCCGCGAGGGGTGACGTCGAGGGTGGTGCGGCCGGTGAGGTCGGCGGTGGCGAAGCGGGGGACGCGCAGGTCGCAGCGTGTGAGTTCCCGGCCGGCCAGGGCGGTGTGGAGGCGGGTGGCCGCGCGCCGGATGCTGTCACCTTCGGGCATGGCCCCATTGTCACCCTGCGGGGCTGCGGGGCTGCGGGGCTGCGGGGCTGCGGGGCCGTGGGGGCCGTACGGGACGAGCCCCCGCGGCGGGGTGCCGTCGCGGGGGCTCGTCCGGGTGTGCCTTCAGGTGGAGCGCAGGGCGGGGTGGCCGCTGCTACTTCCAGACGAGGCCCTTGTTGTTGCTCAGCGAGTTGTACGGCTCGCCCCAGTACTCGGCCGCGGAGACCTTCGTCTGGGCCGACGGGGCCAGGGCCACCGCGCAGCTGGTCTGCGTCTGGCCGTTGGTGAAGCCCTTCGGCAGCGATTCGTTCGGGCACTTCTCGAACTTGCCGATGACCGACAGGCCCTGGGCCTCGCTGCCGTCGCCGAGCAGGCCCTTGATGTGGCCCACCGAGGAGAACGACAGGTCCGTCGTGCCGGTGTTCTTGACCGTGTAGCGGATGTAGTACGGAACCTTCCCGCTGACCTTGTCGCCGAGCTTCATCGCGTCCAGGTCCGAGAGGGTGCCCTGCTCGATCGCGGTGACGGTGATGGCGATCTGGCCGCCCTTGTTGCTCCCGTAGCTGAACGGGACCGTCGCGGCCTCGCCGAGCTTGAAGGTCTGGCCGGACTTGGCCGTGCCCGCCGCACCGGCGGGGGCGTCACCGTAACCACCGGCCGACGGGCTGCCCGAGGTGCTCGGCTGGGCCGGCTGCGAGGGCTGGGCGGACGGGGCCGAAGAGGCCGGAGCGGACGGCTGCGCCGGGAGCTCCTCGTTGCCGCTCTTGCAGCCGGTGAGGGCCAGGGTTCCGGCGACCGCCAGGCCGACCGCGCCCAGGGTGGTTTTGCGCATGCTGATGGTGCTCACTTTTCTTCTCCCCCATGACTACGCATCGTCCAGCGCGATGCCTGTGATCATCTTGATAAAGCATGAATAAGGATCACTGCCAGCTGAGTCGGGGGCGGCAGCCGTTTCGTGACATGCCCAAGACATAAGTGGCTCAGTCGAGACCGTACGGAGCCATCAGGAGCGCAGGCGCAGACCTCTCGGGGTGGCGTGGAAACCGGCCGCCTCCAGGGCGCCGCCCAGGGGCGAGATCAGGGCCGCGGCAGTGTTGATCCGTTCCACCGTGAGGGCCGGGAGGGTGCCCGTGCGGGAGGCTGTGGCGAGGGCTTCGACGGCCGCGGTGAGGCGCGGGTCGCCGGGGTCCGGCCAGGCCAGGAGGGTCTTGCCGCCGCGCTCCAGATACAGGGTGAGCTCGCCGTCGACCAGGACCACCAGGGAGCCCGCCTTGCGGCCGGGCTTGTGGGTGGCTCCGCCCGGCGGCTCCGGCCAGGGCAGCGCCGCGCCGTACGCGTTCGCCGGATCGGCGGCGGCCAGCACCACCGCCGCCAGCGGGGGCGGGGTCCGCTCGGCGGCCCGCAGGCGGTCCACCGCGCCGTCCATCGCGAACTGGGCCGCGCCGAGCCCCTCGACCACATAGCCCCGGCGGGCCTGGCCGCTGTCCTCGAAGGCCGACAGGACGCGGTAGACCGCGCTGAAGCCGCCTTCCACCCCTTCCGCCGCGACCGCGCCCCGGGTCACCACCCCGTGCCGGTCCAGCAAGGTGCGGGCCAGGGCATGGGCCCGGTGGGTCGGGTCGGGGGCTTGCGAGGGCAGGAGCGACCAGCGGCCCGAGACCGTGGGCGGGCCGGTACGGGACACGGTCGCGCTGAGCGTGCCGTACCGCCCGCGCGGGACCGTCCGCCGGGCCCGGTGGGCCGTCGAGCCGGCGGTGCGGCCCGAGCCCAGCAGGGCCCGCAGGGGGCTCAGGGTGTCGTTCGTGAGCCGGCCCGACCAGGCGAGGTCCCACACCGCCTCGGAGAGCGCGACATCGGACACCTCGGGGAACGCCGCGCGGACCGCCTCGGCGATCTGGCGGAAGAACAGGCCGTACCCGCCCGACAGCCGGTCGAGGACCGCCTGGTGGAGAGGGGTCAGCTCCAGGGGGTGCGGCGGGGGCAGGAGCAGCGGGGCCGTGTCCGCCAGGTAGAGGGAGATCCAGCCGTCCTTGCCCGGGAGCGCGCCGGCGCCCGCCCAGACCACCTCGCCCGCGGTGGTCAGCTCGTCCAGCAGTCCGGGGGAGTAGCCGCTCACCCGGGACGGGAGGATCAGACGTTCCAGCGCGGAGGCCGGGACCGGGGCGCCCTGCAGCTGCTCGACCGCCCGGGCCAGGCCGTCGATGCCGCGCAGGGCTCCGCCCAGGTGCTGCCACTGCGGGAGGAAGGTGGCCAGCGAGGTCGGCGGGACCGGTTCCAGTTCCTGGCGCAGCGCGGCCAGCGAACGGCGCCGGAGCCTGCGCAGCACCGTCGCGTCGCACCACTCCTGGCCGATGCCCGCCGGGTGGAACTCGCCCTGGACCACCCGCCCGGCCGCGGCGAGCCGGTGCAGGGCGCCCTCGGTGACCGCCGGGCCGAGGCCGAAGCGGGTCGCGACGGCGGCCGTGGTGAACGGCCCGTGGGTGCGGGCGTACCGGGCCAGCAGATCGCCCAGCGGGTCCTTGACCGGCTCGGTGAACGCCTCCGGGACGCCGACCGGCAGCGCCGTGCCCAGTGCGTCCCGCAGCCGGCCGGCGTCCTCGATCGCCGCCCAGTGGTCGGTGCCGCCGATCCGGACCTGGATGGCGCGGCGGGCCGATGCCAGCTCCCGCGCCCAGGCCGGATCGGCCCCGCGCTCGGCCAGCTGGTCCTGCGTCAACGGGCCCAGCAGGCGCAGCAGGTCGGCCACCGATTCGGGGTCCTTGGCCCGCCGGTCCTCGGTGAGCCACTGGAGCTCCCGCTCCAGCTCCTCCAGTACCTGCGCGTCGAGCAGTTCGCGCAGCTCCGCCTGACCGAGCAGCTCGGCCAGCAGGCGCGAGTCCAGCGACAGCGCGGCCGCCCTGCGCTCGGCCAGGGGCGAGTCGCCCTCGTAGAGGAACTGGGCGACGTACCCGAAGAGCAACGAGCGGGCGAAGGGGGAAGGTTCGGGGGTGGTGACCTCGACCAGGCGGACGCGGCGTGCCTCGATGTCCCCCATCAGCTCGGTCAGGCCGGGCACGTCGAAGACGTCCTGGAGGCACTCGCGTACGGCCTCCAGCACGATCGGGAAGGAGCCGAACTCCGAGGCCACCTGGAGCAGCTGGGAGGCGCGCTGACGCTGCTGCCACAGCGGGGTGCGCTTGCCCGGACTGCGCCGGGGCAGTAGCAGCGCGCGGGCCGCGCACTCGCGGAAGCGGGAGGCGAACAGCGCCGAGCCGCCGACCTGTTCGGTGACGACCTGGTTGATGTCACCGTGGTCGAAGGCGACATCGGCCGCGCCCAACGGGGCCTGCTCGTCGTCGAACTCGAAGCCCGCGGGACGTGACGGGTCGTGGTCCAGGAGGTCCATGGACAGCAGGTCGGCGTCGGGGAGGCGGAGCACGATCCCGTCGTCGGCGTGCATCACCTGCGCGTCCATGCCGTACTTCTCCGCGAGGCGGGCGCTCAGCGCCAGCGCCCACGGGGCGTGCACCTGCGCGCCGAAGGGAGAGTGGACGACCACCCGCCAGTCGCCGAGCTCGTCGCGGAAGCGCTCGACCACGATGGTCCGGTCGTCCGGCACGTGGCCGCAGGCCTCGCGCTGCTCGGCGAGGTACGCCAGGACGTTCTCGGCGGCCCAGGCGTCCAGGCCGGCGGCCAGCAGCCGTAGCCGGGCGTCCTCCTCGGTGAGGCCGCCCAGCTCGCGCAGGAACGCGCCGACCGCGCGGCCCAGTTCGAGGGGGCGGCCCAGCTGGTCGCCCTTCCAGAACGGCAGCCGGCCGGGCACGCCGGGCGCCGGGGTGACCAGGACGCGGTCGCGGGTGATGTCCTCGATCCGCCAGGAGGTGGTGCCCAGGGTGAAGACGTCCCCGACGCGCGACTCGTAGACCATCTCCTCGTCGAGCTCGCCGACGCGGCCGCCGCCCTTCTTGGGGTCGGAGCCCGCGAGGAAGACGCCGAACAGGCCGCGGTCGGGGATGGTGCCGCCGGAGGTGACCGCGAGACGCTGGGCCCCCGGCCGGCCGGTGACCGTCCCGGCGACGCGGTCCCAGACGACCCGCGGTCTGAGCTCGGCGAACGCGTCCGAGGGGTAGCGGCCCGCCAGCATGTCCAGCACCGCGGTGAACGCCGACTCCGGCAGCGCGGCGAAGGGCGCCGCCCGCCGCACCAGGGCCAGCAGGTCGTCCAGCTGCCAGGTGTCCATCGCCACCATCGCGACCAGCTGCTGTGCCAGGACGTCCAGGGGGTTCGAAGGGATCCGGAGGGACTCGATCGAGCCGGTGCGCATCCGCTCGGTGACCACCGCCGCCTGCACCAGGTCACCCCGGTACTTGGGGAAGACCACACCGGTGGAGACCGCGCCCACCTGGTGCCCGGCGCGGCCCACCCGCTGGAGCCCGGAGGCCACCGACGGCGGGGACTCCACCTGCACCACCAGGTCCACGGCGCCCATGTCGATGCCCAGCTCCAGGCTGGAGGTGGCGACCACCGCGGGCAGCCGGCCCGCCTTCAGGTCCTCCTCCACCAGGGCCCGCTGCTCCTTGGAGACCGAGCCGTGGTGAGCGCGGGCCAGCAGCGGCGGGGCGCCCCGGGCGGCGCCGGACTGCGCCATGACCTCCGCCGGGGGAGAGCCCTCGGGCAGCTTCTCGCCCACGGCCCGCTCGTACGCGATCTCGTTGAGCCGGTTGCAGAGCCGCTCGGCGAGGCGGCGGGAGTTGGCGAACACGATCGTGGAGCGGTGCGCCTGCACCAGGTCCGCGATCCGCTCCTCCACATGCGGCCAGATGGAAGGCTTGTCCCCGCCCTCCCGGCCCTCGGTCGCCGGAGAGCCGCCCAACTCGCCCATGTCCTGCACCGGGACGACCACCGACAGGTCGAACTCCTTTGTCGACGGCGGCTGGACGATCTCCACCCTGCCGCGCGGCGCGAGGTACCGGGCCACTTCGTCCACCGGCCGGACCGTCGCCGACAGCCCGATCCGGCGTGCCGGGCGCGGCAGCAGCTCGTCCAGCCGCTCCAGGGACAGGGCCAGGTGCGCGCCGCGCTTGGTCCCGGCCACGGCGTGCACCTCGTCCAGGATCACGGTCTCGATCCCGGTCAGGGCGTCCCGGGCGGCCGAGGTCAGCATCAGGAACAGCGACTCGGGCGTGGTGATGAGGATGTCCGGCGGTCGGGTGGCCAGCGCCCGCCGCTCGGCCGGCGGGGTGTCGCCGGAGCGGATCCCGACCCGGATCTCGGGCTCGGGCAGACCGAGGCGGACGGACTCCTGGCGGATACCGGTCAGCGGGCTGCGGAGATTGCGCTCCACGTCCACGGCCAGGGCCTTCAGGGGCGACACGTACAGCACGCGGCAGCGCTTCCTCGGCTCGGCCGGCGGCGGGACCGAGGCCAGCTGGTCGAGGGCGGCGAGGAAGGCGGCCAGGGTCTTGCCCGAGCCGGTGGGCGCCACGACCAGCACGTCCGCCCCCTCCCCGATGGCCCGCCAGGCGCCTTCCTGCGCGGAGGTGGGCGTGACGAAGGCCCCTGTGAACCAGGAGCGGGTCGCGGGGGAGAACGATGCGAGCGCGGAGCCGGACATGCCCCCATCGTGCACCCCGGCACTGACAACGGGCCGGACCTGCGGGAACACCCCTTCCGGGCCGGAGGCCGCCGCCCGGCCGTGACCGGGGGAGGCGCAGAATGGGGGGATGGGGACGGACGAGGGGCGCCGGGAGTGGGCCCGGCACTGGCAGTACCCGGAACTGCCCGGGCTGGACCTGCTGCGCGCCCACTACGTACGCCACACCTTCCCGCGTCACGCCCACGACGGGTACGTCATCGCGGCCGTCACCGGCGGCATCGAGGAGATAGGGCTCCCCGGCGGCACCGTACGGGCGGGGCCGGGCAGCGTGGTCCTGATCAACCCGGAGGTGGCGCACACGGCGCGCGCGGGTGTGCCCGAGGGCTGGGCGTACGCGACCCTCTACCCCTCCCGCGCGCTGATCACCGAGGTCGCCGCCGAGATCGGCACCCTGCGCGGGACCCCCGGTTTCACCGCCGACATGGTCGCCGACCCGCAGGGCTCCCAGGCGATCGCCGAAGTCCACCGGGCCGCCGAGGCCGGGAACGCGCTGGCGGCCGACACGCTGCTGCGGGGCGTGGTGGCGCGGATGCTCCGCAGCCACGCCGGCCCGTTGCCCGGCCGTACGGTACGGCGCGCGGGCACCGCCGACGCCGAGCGGGCCCGTGCCGTCCTGGAGGGGCGCCTCGCGGACCCGCCGTCCCTGGAGCAGCTCGCGGCCGAACTGGGCACCAGCCCCTTCGCGCTGCTGCGCGCCTTCCGCGACCGCTACGGCATGCCCCCGCACACCTGGCTGACCGACGCCCGCGTCCGCCGCGCGCGCCGCCTGCTGGACGCGGGCACCCCGCCCGCGGAGGCGGCCGTGGTGGTCGGCTTCACCGACCAGCCGCACCTGAACCGGCACTTCACACGGATCGTGGGGGTGCCGCCGGGGGCCTATCGGCGCGGTCGAACAGGCGGCGCCGCTTGACCGGCGCGGGCCATACGGCCGCGGCGCCGAGGTGGTATCCCAGTTCCCGGTAGGCGTCGAACTGGGTGTGGTCGAACCACTGGTCCATGGTGCTCTGGCGCGGGAACGCCTTCTCCTTGAGGGCGTAGCTCAGCAGCTCGTACGGCATGTCCGGGGTCAGGCTGGCCTTCGCGAAGATGATGGTGCCGCACCTGGAGCCCGGCTTGCCCTCCTCGAACTCCACGTCCTCCGGGTACTTGATGACGCCCTTGACGAGGCAGTTCGCGGAGAACCGCGTGTTGAGGGCGGCCATCGGCTCCGTCGGCTCCAGCTTCTCGGCGCTGCCCGGCACCAGCTTCAGCACCTCCTTCTGGTCGAAGGTGATCTGCACGCCGAGGTCCTCGTAGGCGAGCGTGACCGCCTGGGCGAGGGTCGTGGCCAGCGGGGGCGAGTCCCCCGAGGAGTCGATCACGTACACCGTCCGGCAGCGCAGCCGCAGCAGCTCCACCAGGCCCAGGTTGTCGAAGTGCCCGCCGTCGGTGCACAGCAGCATGGGGCTGGAGTCCGAGTACCGGCCGATGAGTTCCTGGAGCTGGTAGCGCAGCCGGCGTACCCGGGGCAGCCTCGGCATGACCCAGTCCGGGCCCCGCAGGGCCACCTCCGCCAGGTACAGCGGGTTGGGCACCCACGTGCCCAGGCGCAGGTTGGACAGGGCGAGCAGCCGTTGCGCGGCCATCGACTGGGTGCCCATCGCCGAGGCGAACGCGGCACCGGAGACAGCGACGGCCGATTGCACGGTGAGGTCGCGGCCGACGAGCGGGGGCGCCGTGTCCTCCATCGTGGTCGTCCGTACCCACCCGGTGTCCGGGCCGCCCACGTAGTCGTGGGAGAAGGTGAACGGCACCGCGGGCCGCCCCGGCGCGGTGCGGTTGCGCAGGGACAGGGCTGCCGAGGCGACGAAGATGGTCTGCGGGAACGTGCCCCTGTCGCCTTCCACGCGCCTGCCGTGCGTGGACAGTTTGGTCTGCTCGGCGTTGTAGTCGTACGGCAGGGCGCCGACCGAGCCGTCGCGCAGGACGGCCCGGCGCACCGCGAACGCGCCGGCCAGCCGCTGCCGGTAGAAGGGGTGCAGGCTGAAGGTGGTCTGGTCGACGGCGAGCGCAGAGAAGAGCAGCAGGGCCGCCAGGCCCCACCGCCACCACCCGCTCCAGTCGCCCGCGTAGACGGCGGCCCAGGACAGCAGCGCCAGACCGAAGAACGCGACGAGGGTCAGCACCAGCCAGACCACGAGCGTCTGCGCCCAGCCGGCGCCGGTCTGGGTCACGATCGAGCTGGCTCCCGAGAACCGGCCGGCCTTGCCGCCGTCCGGTCTCACCTTCGTCACCCGGTCCTTGGTGGCGGTGAACAGACCGCCCAGTCCGGTCGCGGCGGCCGTCAGCGCACCGAAGATCGAGATGCCCTTGGGGCCCTCGGGGAAGACGTCCTCCCGATTGGCCAGCCAGGCGAAGAACCACAGCACCGTCGGCAGGATCACGGCGAACACGGCGATGGCCGCCGCCACCGCCAGGATGAACTTCACGGTGCTGCGCACCCAGGCCGGGCGCGACTTCCCCTCGCGCCCCCTGACCAGCGACGCCACCACGGACACCACGGCGGCGAGTGCCACGAGGGCGACGAGGGGCGTCACCAGTTCGTCGTGCAGCTGGTCGGACAGCGAGGGGAAGGAAGCGGCCGGGTCCGTCCGCAGCCGGTCCAGATCCGTCAGCGGGACGCGATGGTAGAAGGCGCTCAGATAGACGCCGACGACGACGAACGCCAGCGCCAGCAGACCCAGCGACACGCACAGGCCGCGCAGGATGATGCCCGCCGCCAGCAGTTTTTCCCTCGGGCTGTCCGCCAGGTACTTCGCGTGCCGCCGGATGTGGTCCTCTTCGGGGCTGCCGGGCGCGAACACGTCGCGCACGGTGGCGAGACGGGCGTCGGCGAGATACGCCGGCTGCTCGTCGGTGAGGGCGAGCTGGAACGCCCCGGACGTGTAGCCGCCGCCCGAAACGGACACCAGATAGCGGGCCTTGGCCAGCACACCCCCCTCGCGCAGGGCCTGCAGCCCGCCCAGGGTGACCGATGCGGACCGGATGCCGCCGCCGGAGACGCAGATGCCCACCTCCGCCGGTTTCCGCCCGGGCAGTTGGAGCGCGCGGGTGCGCCAGCGTTCCTTGGCGCTGTCCGGCGGTTCCGCCGTGACGGCAGGATCCGGCCACTCGCTCACGGGTGTGGTGGCGTGCGGCGCGGCGGGCGGAGTGACGATGTCCGGGTCGTCCCAGGGCTCACCGCGGTTCGCGAGCTCGTGGGCCTTCTGCACGAGCGGGGTCCGGGGGAGGGGAGGCGTGCCCGACGGTGCGGTCCCGGCGGTCTTCACCGCGGCCCTGGGGAACAGGAGGATCCGGGCCGCCAGCGTGAGGGCGATCCACAGCGCCGCCACCGTCACCGGTCCGACCAGCGCCCACTTCAGCAGCGCGCACCAGGACGCCTTTTGCCAGTCACCGTCCGCGCCCGTGCCGAGCCCGTCCAGGGCCCGGTAGAGGAGGATGTTCTCGCAGACGTCCGCCGCGGCCGTCACCCCGGTGACGGCGAGGCCCCGGAGCATGAATCTCCGCGACACCTTGCGGTACAGGAAGCAGCTGCCCAGACCGAACACCGCGAGCAGCGCCAGCGTGTATCCCGGGATGAAGAGGAACGAATCGAGCCGCAGGGCCCGGCGGAACGGCTCGCGGTGTCCGCCGGGAAGCGGGCACCACAGACTCTGCCCGTAGATGATCCGGCAGGCCCGGTCCCAGCTGCCCGCGAGCTGGAGCGGCACCTCGTCGGGGAGCGTTCTGTGCCGGTCGACGTACAGGACGATGAGAACGCCCCCGGCGATCAGGCCGATGCAGCACAGCCATGCGGCCCACTTGGCATATGAAGGACGTACAACAACTCGTGTCGGAGCACTCTCCATGCGCCCACCGTAGCGATGTGGGTGCGGAGCGTGACGATGCGCGCGCAAGAACGTACAAGACCCGGACGCCGTGCCCTGCGTAGCTTCGGGGCGTGGAAGAACGTCAGACTGTGATTCAGGAGGCCCCCGAGGGGGTCGCCGCCGGGCGGCCGCGCGCCGCCGTCGTACGGGACGCGCTCGGCGTGGGGGTGGCGGTCGGGCTGTCCGGGTTCGCGTTCGGGGTGACCGCCGCGGGAGCCGGGATCAGCGTGCTGCAGGCCTGCGTACTGAGCCTGCTCGTCTTTACCGGCGCCTCGCAGTTCGCGCTGGTCGGGGCGCTGGCGGCCGGTGGCAACCCGTTCACGGCCGCCGCCGGGGCCTTCTTCCTCGGGACGCGCAACGCCTTCTACGGGCTGCGGCTGTCGCAACTGCTCGCGCTGCCGCGCGCCGTACGGCCCTTCGCCGCGCACTGGGTCATCGACGAGACCACCGCCGTGGCGCTCGCCCAGCGGGACCGCAGGTCGGCCCGGCTCGGGTTCACCGTCACCGGCCTCAGCCTCTACGTCCTGTGGAACCTGACCACCCTGCTCGGGGCGCTCGGCGCCGAGGCCATCGGGGACACCGCCGCGTGGGGGCTGGACGCCGCCGGACCCGCCGTCTTCCTGGCCCTCCTCGCGCCCATGCTGAAGACCTCCACCGAACGGGCCGTCGCCGGGCTCGCGCTCGTCCTCGGACTGGGATTCCTGCCCGTGCTGCCCGCCGGGGTGCCCGTGCTGATCGCCGCGCTGGCCGCGCCCGCCGTGCTGTGGATGAAGGGACGCCGCTCGTGAACGTCTGGATCGCCATCGGACTCACCGTCGTCGGCTGCTACGCCGTCAAGCTCGCCGGGCTGCTCGTACCCGCCGGGGCCCTGGAGCGGCCGCTGGTGCGCCGGCTGTCCGCCCTGCTGCCCGTCGCCCTGCTCGCGGCGCTCACCGCCCAGCAGACCTTCAGCACCGGGCACGAGCTCGTCCTCGACGCCCGCGCCGCCGGTCTCGCGGCCGCCGCGCTCGCGCTGCTGCTACGGGCGCCGTTCCTCCTCGTGGTCGCGGCCGCCGTCGTCGTCACCGCGGGGGTACGGGCCCTGGGCGGCTGACCCCGGCCGGCAGGCGCCCGTACGCGCGCAGCGTCAGCAGGGCCTCCAGCGTGGCGATCGGGCGCCGCTCCAGCGAACTGCCCGGCGCCCACGCCCTGCGGCGTACCGGCCAGCCGCCGTCCGGCTGTTGCTCCGCGGCCAGGAAGTCCAGCGAGCGGCGCAGCTCCTCGTCCGTGAACCAGCCGCGCGCCAGCGACTCCGGCCGCCTCGCGAAGTCGTGCGGGAAGAGCTGCTCGCCGGGCGCGTAACCGGGGGCCGCCGGGTACTCCGCCCGCCGCACCGGATCGAGCACCGCGAGCCGCCGCTCGCGCACCAGCCGCCCCAGCCGGTCCGCGGCCGCCACCGCCCGCGCCCGGTCGGGGGCGCCGTCGAGGAAGGCCACCGCGCTCTGGACCTCGTACGGATGCGAGCGGTGCAGGCTCTCGACCCGGTCCCAGCAGAAGTCCGTGGCCCGGAAGAGCCAGGCGTGCCAGATCCGGTTGCGGTGCAGCAGGCCGACGACCGGGCCCGTGGTCAGCAGCTCGCCCGGAGGGTCGTCGTACACCGGGTGGTAGGGGGCGGCGGGGTAGCCGTGCGGGGCCGCCGACACCACCGGAAGGGCGCCCTCCGGGGTGGAGACCCGGGTCAGGTGGCGGCAGAGCCTCTCGATGCGCTGCCCGGTGCAGCGGCCCAGGCTGTCGAGGACGCGCAGCGCGTGCGCGGTGTGCAGCGGGTGGCTGAGCGGGCCGCGCAGATCCGGATCGAGGGCGTGTCCGTAGCCGCCGTCGTCGTTGAGGTAGGAGCCGAGGGCGGTGTCCACCGCGTCGGCGTCCCCGCCGAGGAAGTGGAACGCGAACCGCCGCTGCTCCAGCACGCGGGCCGTGAGCCAGATGAACCGCTCGGCACGGGGCAGCGGGGCCGTGGCCGCCACGGCGGCCGCTGGGGGAGCTTCGTCTCCAGGCATGCGAGAAACCGTAGGACGCCGTGGTGCGGCGACGGGGGACGAACGGGGCGGGTGCACTCTCCGGGGCGGGATACTGGAGGCATGCGGTTGACGATTTTCTGGGAGCGGATGGCGGAGCACTTCGGTGCGGGCTACGCGGACTCCTTCGCGCGGGACCACGTCATGACGGAGCTCGGCGGGCGCACGGTCCACCAGGCGCTCGAAGCGGGCTGGGAGGCCAAGGACGTGTGGCGCGCGGTGTGTTCGGCGATGGACGTGCCTGCCTCGCTGAGGTGACATCGCGCCGGCCGGGCGCCGACGGGGCTTCGGGGCACCGCTTCGGGGCACCGCTTCGCGGTACGCGCAGCCGGTGGGACAGACTTGGCGGCGTGGCAGCCAGTGATGAGACGACGACCGATCAGCCCGCAGACGCCCAGGGCGCGCCGCCGCCGCGGCCGGCGGATCAGGCCGGGTCCACCGGCCCCGGCGGCCCCGCAGGCGCCGCCTCGTCGCCAGGTGCCGAAGGGCCCGCCGGGCCGGGGAGCCCTCCGGCCGGGACGGCCCCCGACGGGGCGGACGCGCGGATGCCGCGCTGGCTGCCGCGCGCCGTGGTCCTCGTACTCGCGCTCGTCGCCTGCTTCCAGCTCGGCAGCTGGGCCTTCCACCAGCTCATAGGGCTGCTCGTCAACATCCTGATCGCGTTCTTCCTCGCGCTCGCGATCGAACCCGCGGTGGACTGGATGGCGGCCCGCGGCATGCGCCGCGGGCTCGCCACCTTCCTGATGTTCCTCTTGGTGCTCGTGGTGACCGCGGGCTTCCTCGCGCTGCTCGGCTCGATGCTCGCCGGGCAGATCGTCGAGATGGTGGAGGGTTTCCCGGGCTACCTCGACTCGGTGATCAAATCGATCAACACCACGTTCCACACCGAGCTGTCCAGGCTGGAGATCCAGGACAGCCTGCTGCGCTCCGACTGGCTGCGCAAGTACGTGCAGAACAGCGCGACCGGCGTGCTCGACGTGTCCGCCACCGTGCTCGGCGGGCTCTTCAAGCTGCTGACGATCGGGCTCTTCTCCTTCTACTTCGCCGCCGACGGACCGCGGCTGCGGCGCGCGCTGTGCTCCGTACTGCCGCCCGCCAAGCAGTCCGAGGTGCTGCGCGCCTGGGAGATCGCGGTGGACAAGACGGGCGGCTACCTCTACTCGCGCGGGCTGATGGCGCTGATCTCCGGCGTCGCGCACTACATCGTGCTGGCGGTCCTCGGCGTGCCGTACGCGCCCGCGCTCGCCGTGTGGGTGGGGCTGGTCTCCCAGTTCATCCCCACCATCGGCACCTATCTCGCGGGCGCGCTGCCGGTCCTGATCGCCTTCACCGTCGATCCCTGGTACGCCCTGTACGTCCTCGGATTCGTGGTGGTCTACCAGCAGTTCGAGAACTACGTCCTGCAGCCCAAGCTGACCTCGAAGACCGTGGACATCCACCCGGCGGTCGCCTTCGGGTCGGTCATCGCGGGTACCGCCCTGCTGGGCGCGGTCGGGGCGCTCGTCGCGATCCCGGCCGTCGCCACGCTGCAGGCGTTCCTCGGCGCGTACGTGAAGCGGTACGCGCTGACGGAGGGCGCGGCCGCCGCTACTTCCCGTCCGCGGCGCCGAGTACGGCTGCCAAGGCGTCGGTGACGGTCGCCTCGGCGGCGGCCTTGTCCACGCCGAGGCCGCTGAGCAGGCCCTCGCCGTTCTCCAGCTCCAGGAGCGCGAACAGGATGTGTTCGGTGCCGACGTAGCCGTGGCCCAGGCGCAGGGCCTCGCGGAAGGTGAGCTCCAGGGCCTTCTTCGCGGACGCGTCGAACGGGACGAGGTCGGGCACCTCCGCCTGGCCCGGGGGCAGTGCGGCGGCCACGGCGGCGCGTACGTCGTCCGCCGCGACGCCCTGGGCGCTCAGGGCGAGCGCCGCGAGGCCCTCGGGCTCGGACAGCAGGCCCAGGACGAGGTGCTCGGTGCGGATCTCGGTGCCGCCGGCGGCGCGGGCCTCGTTCTGCGCGGCCATGACGACGTTGCGGGCGCGGGGGGTGAAGCGGCCGAAGCCCTGGTTGGGGTTGAGGCCGGGGTCGCCCTCCTTGTCGGCCTTGGGGACGAAGCGCTTCTGGGCGGCCTGGCGGGTGACGCCCATGCTCCGCCCGATGTCGGTCCAGGAGGCGCCGGAACGGCGGGCCTGGTCGACGAAGTGTCCGATGAGGTGGTCGGCCACCTCTCCGAGGTGCTCGGCGGCGACGACGGCGTCGCTGAGCTGCTCCAGGGTGTCGGTGTGGACCTTCTTGATGGCCTCGATCAGGTCGTCGAGGCGTACCGGATTGGTCATGCGAACGGGTTCCACTGAAGGGTTCGTCATGAGTGCAACCCTAGGTTGACAGTCGAGGGGTGTCAACCCTGGGTTGTCAGTCCTGGGTGGGGTGAGCGGCTCGGGCGGTGGGCTCCTCGGGCTCCCGGGGTGGTCCGGGTGGTCCGCAGAGGAGGCTCAGGAGGCCCGTCACCGCGCCGAGGGCGGCGAACGCGAGAAAGGGGTGCAGGCCGACGCCCTCGCCGCGCGCCGAGTCCGTGACGCACGCGGCGAGGGCGGCCAGCCCGGCGGCCCGCGCCAGCACCGCCTGGGCCCTGTCGGCCCACTCGGACCGCCTCCGCAGGCCGCGGTGGAGCAGGGCGCGGACGGCGGTCGCGGTGAGCAGCGGCACCCCCGCCGCCAGGAAGATGAAGACCCACACGGCTGCTCCCGACTCCGCGCGTTCCGTGCGCACGGTGCGCCCGGAACGCTCCGTGTCCGCGAGTATGCGGTCGGCCGGGCGGCAGGGGAACGGCCGGGACCGGTGCCGCTGCGCGGCCGTGCCGCCCCCGGGCGTGGCGCGCTTGACAGGGAAATCGAACATCCATTCTGATGGGTTATCCACAGCCGAACCGGTCGTGGAGGCGCATTGTCAGTGGCAGGCATTAGCGTCAATGGCGTGAAGCGATCGACTCAAGCAAACCGGGTGGAACCCATGGCAGGCACCGACCGCGAGAAGGCTCTCGACGCCGCGCTCGCACAGATTGAACGGCAATTCGGCAAGGGTGCGGTCATGCGCCTCGGCGACAAGCCGAACGACCCCATCGAGGTCATCCCCACCGGGTCGACCGCGCTGGACATCGCCCTCGGCGTCGGCGGGCTGCCCCGCGGCCGCGTGATCGAGGTGTACGGGCCGGAGTCCTCCGGTAAGACGACCCTGACCCTGCACGCCGTGGCCAACGCGCAGAAGGCCGGCGGCACCGTCGCCTTCGTGGACGCCGAGCACGCGCTCGACCCCGAGTACGCGAAGGCCCTCGGCGTCGACACCGACAACCTCATCCTGTCGCAGCCGGACACCGGCGAGCAGGCGCTGGAGATCGTGGACATGCTCGTCCG
Organism: Streptomyces sp. NBC_00190; assembly: GCF_036203305.1. Classification (GTDB taxonomy): domain Bacteria; phylum Actinomycetota; class Actinomycetes; order Streptomycetales; family Streptomycetaceae; genus Streptomyces. The sequence continues at coordinate 5,784,443 of NZ_CP108131.1, forward strand.
CTCCGGTGCCCTCGACCTGATCGTCATCGACTCCGTGGCGGCCCTGGTGCCGCGCGCCGAGATCGAGGGCGAGATGGGCGACTCGCACGTGGGTCTCCAGGCCCGCCTGATGAGCCAGGCGCTGCGGAAGATCACCGGTGCGCTCAACCAGTCCAAGACCACCGCGATCTTCATCAACCAGCTCCGCGAGAAGATCGGTGTGATGTTCGGCTCGCCGGAGACCACCACCGGTGGCCGCGCGCTGAAGTTCTACGCCTCCGTGCGTCTGGACATCCGCCGCATCGAGACCCTCAAGGACGGCACGGACGCGGTCGGCAACCGCACCCGCGTCAAGGTGGTCAAGAACAAGGTCGCGCCGCCGTTCAAGCAGGCCGAGTTCGACATCCTCTACGGCCAGGGCATCAGCCGCGAGGGCGGTCTGATCGACATGGGCGTCGAGCACGGCTTCGTGCGCAAGGCCGGCGCCTGGTACACGTACGAGGGCGACCAGCTCGGCCAGGGCAAGGAGAACGCGCGGAAGTTCCTCTGCGACAACCCCGCCCTCTCCGACGAGATCGAGCGGAAGATCAAGGAGAAGCTGGGCGTGGGGGTCCGCAAGGACGCCGAGACCGCCGAGGGTGCTGCCGCGGCCGACGCCACGGCCGCCGCCGTGCCCGCCCCGGCGACGAAGGCCAAGACGACGGCCAAGGCCGCCGTGGCCAAGAGCTGACCCGTGCGGGAGCAGGATGGGGGCGGTGAGAACCGGAGCGGCCGTGAGCGCCGCCAGGAACTGCCGCCCCAGAGCCCCGAGGAGCAGGCGCGGGCGATCTGCCTGCGCCTGCTCACGGGGAGCCCGCGCACCCGGCGCCAGCTCGCGGACGCCCTGGACAAGCGGGGCATCCCCGAGGAGGTGTCGCAGCAGGTCCTCTCCCGGTACGAGGAGGTGGGCCTGATCGACGACGCCGCCTTCGCCGGGGCCTGGGTCGAGTCCCGGCACCGCGGCCGGGGCTTGGCCCGGCGGGCGCTGGCGCAGGAGCTCCGGACCAAGGGGGTACACGCCACCCTGGTGGAGGAGGCCCTGGAGCAGCTGGACTCCGACCAGGAGGAACAGACCGCCCGGGAGCTCGTGGAGCGCAAGCTCCGCGCCACCCGGGGCCTGGAGCGTGACAAGCGGATCCGGCGGCTCGCCGGGATGCTCGCCCGCAAGGGGTACCCGGAAGGCATGGCTCTGCGAGTGGTCCGCCGTGCGCTGGAGGCGGAGGGCGTGGACGCCGACGATCCGGGGTACCTGGGGTAGGGCTAGCCCCCGGCCGCACACGCCGGGGTACGCCAATGTCAGGAGGCGTGGCCGGCGGCAGAGTTGGCCGCATGATGCTGCGTTACGCCCTCCAGACCGTGAGAGATCGCAAAGCCGGTTTCCTCGGCGCCTTCGTCGCGCTGCTGTGCGCGGCCGCCCTCGTCACCGCGTGCGGGACGCTCCTGGAAACAGGACTCCGCGGCACGATCGGCACCGAGCGCTACGCGACCACGCCGGTCCTCGTCTCCGCCGACCAGAACGTCCACGAGACCACGGTCAAGGAGAAGAAGGGCAAGGCCAAGACGAAGCACAAGGCCAAGCCCGTCGCCGAGCGGGCCTGGCTCCCCGCCGCCGCCCTGGACGCGGTACGGTCCGTGCCCGGCGTCGAGCGGGCCGTGCCCGAGCTCACCTTCCAGGCCGTCCCGCTGGCCAAGTCCACCAGAGACCCGAAGCCCGCGTACGGGCACGCCTGGACCTCCGCCGCCCTCACCCCGTTCACGCTCGCCGAGGGCCGTGCCCCGCAGGGCGCCGACGAGGTGGTCGTCGACCGCGCGCTGGCAGCCCGCGCCGCGCTGAAGCCCGGCTCCGAACTCGCCGTGCAGTCCACCGGCGAGCCGAAGACGTACCGGATCAGCGGGATCGCGACGACCCCTCGCGGGGACCTTGCCCAGCAGAGCGCCCTCTTCTTCGGCGAGGCCGAGGCCCAGCGGCTCGCCGCACGCGACGGGCAGGTCAGCGCGATCGGCGTACTGCCCCGGCCCGGCGTCGACGCCGGTGAACTGGCCGGCCGCATCGAGCAGGCACTGAAGGGCACCACGGCGGCCACGGCGCAGGTCGCCACCGGGGACGAGCGTGGGCCGGTGGAGTTCCCGGGCGCCGCCGGGGCCCGGATCAAGCTGGTCTCCATGGGCGGCGCGATGGGCGGCACCTCGCTGCTCGTCGCGATCCTCGTGGTCGTCGGCACCTTCGCCCTCTCCGTCCAGCAGCGCCACCGCGAACTCGCCCTGCTGCGGGCCATCGCCGCCACCCCCGGGCAACTGCGGCGCATGATCGGCCGGGAGGCGCTGCTCGTCGGCCTGGCCGCCGGGATCGCCGGGTCGTTCGCGGGGCTTCCGCTCGCCGCCTGGCTGTACGGACGCTTCGTCGACAGCGGCGTCGTCCCCACGGCCCTGGAGCGCACCGCCGGCATCTTCCCGATGTTCGCCGCCGTCGGCGCCAGCCTGCTCTGCGCCTGGGCCGCCGCGCGGATCACCGGACGGCGGATCACCCGGATCCGCCCCGCCGAGGCGCTCGCCGAAGCCGCGCTCGAACCGCGTCGGCCCTCCTGGATCCGCACCGTGCTCGGGGTGCTGCTGCTGGCAGGCGGTGCGGTGCTGGTCGTGGTGCTCGCCTCGCTGCGCACCGAGCCGGCGTCGACCCCGGTCACCTTCCTGGCCGTGGTGGTCCTGGCCGGTGCGGTCTCGCTGCTCGGCCCACTGCTCGTACGGGGCTGCGCCGCGCTGCTCGCCGGTCCGCTGCGGCTCGCCGGGGCGGGCGGCCACCTCGCCACCGCGAACCTGCGCGGCAACGCCACCCGGATGGCCTCCGCCGTCACCCCGCTCGCACTCCTCGTCGGCATGACGTGCACCGTGGTCTTCATCACCCCGACCCTCGGGGACGCCGCCCGGGACCAGGCCCGCGACGGGATCCGGGCCGGATGGGTGCTGGCCGCGCAGGGACCGGGCGTCACCGCGGAGGCCGCCGACAGGATCCGCCGGACCCCCGGGGTCGAGGCGGCCACCGAGATCGTGCACACCTCAGTCCGGGTGGGGCTGGTCAAGTACGGCGTCCAGGGCGTGACCCCGGCCGGGCTGACCCGGACGTGGGACCCCCGGGTCACCGGCGGGAGCCTGGCCGGCTTCGGCGAGGGGAACGCGGCGGTCAGCGAACTCGCCGCCGACCAGCTCGGGCTGAAGCCGGGGAGCCCGTTGCGGCTGACGCTGGGCGATGGGACGCCGGTCACCCTGACGGTCTCGGCCGTGTACGCGCGGGGGCTGGGCTTCGGGGACCTGACCCTGCCGCACGCACTGGTGGCCGCGCACGTGGACAATCCGCTGGCGGGAAGCGTCCTGGTGGCGGCGGAGCCGGGCGTCGGGCGGGACCGGTTGGCCGCGGCGCTGAAGAACCACCCCGGGGTGAGCGTGCTGTCCGCGCGCGACGCCGACGAGGTACGGGCGGAGCGGCAGGACGCCGGAGCGGAGATCAACCTGCTGGCGATGGGACTCGTACTGGCCTTCACCGCCGTCGCGGTGGTGAACACCCTCGCGATGTCGACGGCCGAGCGGGTCCGGGAGTTCGCGATGCTGCGGCTGGCCGGGGCGAAGCGGCGCCAGGTGCTGCGGATGCTCCGTGCGGAGGCGGTGGCGGTGGTGCTGATCGGGGTGGTGCTGGGGTCGGGGATCGCACTGGCCGTGCTGACCGCGTTCAGCGTGGGCATGACGGGGGTCGCGGCGCCGGCGCTACTGCCGGTCGCCTACGCCGTGGTCGTGGGGGTGGCCGGGCTGCTGGCCCTGGCGGCCACCGCCCTCCCGGGCCGGGTCGCGCTCCGCGTCCCGCCGGTGGACGTGGCCACGGCCAAGGGCTGACCGCTGCGGCTGCCCTCCTCCCCTCCCCGGCCGGGGAAGGGAGGAGGGCAGCGGCTCGGGCGGGTCAGGAAGGAGCCGTCACCGGCAGGCCGGCCGACCTCCAGGCCTGGAAGCCGCCGGTCAGGTCCGTGGCGCGGTGGAGGCCCAGGGTGTGGAGGGAGGCCGCCGCGAGGCTGGAGGCGTAACCCTCGTTGCAGATCACCACCACCTGGAGGTCGTGGCTCGTGGCCTCCGCGGCGCGATGGCTGCCCCGGGGGTCCAGGCGCCACTCCAGTTCGTTGCGCTCGACCACCAGTGCGCCCGGGATCAGCCCGTCGCGGTCCCGCAGGGCCTGGTAGCGGATGTCCACCAGGAGCGCGCCGGAGCGGGAGGCGGCGTAGGCCTCCCGCGGGTCGATGCGGGTGTACTTCGCGCGGACCCGCTCCAGCAGTTCGTCGATGCCGACCGGGGCGCTCACTGCCAGTCCGCCGGACGCTCGACGTGCTCCAGGTTGAGCACCGGTCCGCTGCGGCTGTACCGGCGGATCAGCGGAAGCGGCGGGTAGTACGCGTGCACGGAGATCGCGTGCTCGGCCGGGGACTCGTTGAGGACCTCGTGCACGTGGTGCTCCCCGAAGGCCCGCCCGGTGCCCGCGCCCAGGCTGCGGCTGCGGTCCAGCCCGGAGTCGAGCTCAAGGGACCGCCACCCCTCCGAGGGCAGGCGTACGGCGAGCGAGTGCTCGGTGAGCCGGCCCCGGGCGGTGGCGAACGCGCCCCGAGACTCGGCGTGGTCGTGCCAGCCGGTGCCGGTCCCCGGGGGCCAGCCGATCAGCCACGCCTCACTGCCGGACGGCCCGTCCAGCCGGATCCAGGTGCGGCCTTCCGGGTCGAGCGGCAGGGAGGCGACGAGCTCGGCGTCGGCCGCGGTGCGCAGGGCGAAGTCGAGGAGTTCGGCGGCCGTGGGGCCCCCGGCCAGCACGGGCTCAGGTGTGTACGCGGGTGCAGACATGGAAGTGGACCGTTCCTGGGGTTCGCGGAAGTGCGCGCGGGCCGGTGACGGCACGGGGCGCGCAGGGGGAAGGGCGAATCAGCAGGAAGGGCGACACACGCAGCCCGCGTAGCGGAGCAGGTCCATATGGACCCTCCGCCACAGGCGCACGTCGTTGCCGGTCATGTCCGCGAGTGAACCACGGGACCGCGGGACGGTCAATCGATCACCGCGGTCGGTGTCGGTGTCGGTGTCGGTGTCGGGGCGGACGAGGGCGCCGGCACCCGGGACACGGGTGCGCCCGCCCGGACCGCGTCCGCCGCCTCGTACAGCTCCGCCGGCCGCACGCCCGCGAAGGTCGCCGCCAGGTGCCCGTCCGGCCGGATCAGGAGCACGGTGTGCGCCGGGGCCCCCGGGTAGCCGTCCGCCACCAGCAGATCGGTGCGCACCGGCAGCGCGCTCACCGCCGCCGCGAGGCGGGGCATCAGCCCGGCGCCGAGCCAGTGGCGCCGGTCCCAGACCCCGGTGCCCGGCGCGACCAGGACCACCAGCAGCCGGCCCCGCCCCAGCAGGTCGCGCAGCGGCACGGTCGACCCGTCGGGCGCGGTCACCGGTACGTTCGCCACCGCCCCGCCCGGTTCCGTTGCCGTCGGGACCTCGCGTACGGCCACCGGCGGGGCGTACGCCGGCGCGGCGCCCAGTGGTCCCCGCCCCAGGTGGCCGTCGGCGAGTAGGGATTCGGCGGACCGCGAGGCGCCGGGCAGGTAGGTGCGCAGGCCGCCCCCGGCCCGCAGCACCGGCATCGCCTGGTCGGCCGCGCGCAGCCGGGCGGCGACCGCGGTGCGCCGCTCGCCCTCGTAGCTGTCGAGCAGTTCCTCGGAGGCTCCCTGGTGCCAGGCCAGGGACAGCTTCCACGCGAGGTTCTCGGCGTCCCGCAGCCCCTCCTCGACCCCTTGGGTGCCGAGGGCGCCCAGCAGGTGCGCGGCATCCCCGGCGAGGAAGGCGCGGCCGTCGCGCCAGCGCCGCGCGAGGCGGTGGTGCAGGGTGTGGACCCCGGTGTCGATGAGGTCGTACGGGGGAGTCGTGCCCCCGCACCACACCGCGAGGGTGTCCCGGATGAGCGTGACCAGCGCGTCGGGGGTGACGAGCTCCCCGCGCGCCGGGAGCAGCCAGTCGAGGCGCCACACCCCGCCGGGCAGCGGCCGGGAGGTGACCTCCTCGGGTCCGGACGGCGGGTTGCGGTGGAGCAAGGCCTCGCCGGGCCACGGCAGTTCGGTGCGCAGGGCGGCCACGGCGTACCGTTCCACGGCGGTGCGGCCGGGGAAGCGGATGCCGAGCAGTTTGCGCACGGTGGAGCGGGCGCCGTCGCAGCCGACCAGGTAACTCCCGCGCCACCACGTGGTCTCGGCGCCCCGGGTGTGCGCGGTGACCCCGTGGTCGTCCTGCTCCAGGGAGTCCAGCTTGCTGTCGGTGACCAGCTGGACGAGCGGGTGTGCGGTGGCGGCGTCGCGCAGCCCGCGCGTCAGGGCGTGCTGCGGCAGGTGCAGGGGGGCCGGTCCGTCGTCGAAGGTGCTGCGCTGCGCGGGGCGGCCCCGCCGCATGGTGCGCCAGGCGGCGAAGTACGCCCCCTCGTAGCGCAGGGTCGAACAGCCCAGCCGGTGCGCCATGGCCGCCGTGTCGGCGTGCAGGACGACGGTACGGGCGGGACGGGACTCCTCCTTGCCGGGCCCTTCGTCGAGCACGACGGAGGGCACGCCCTGGCCGGCCAGGGCGAGGGACAGGGCCAGGCCGACGGGCCCCGCGCCGACGACGATCACCGGGTCCATGATGTGGCTCCCGGTGTCCGGTATGTGATCACAGAACGTATGCAACCGACTGAAGGTGCCCGCGTCAAGTGACGCCGGTCCGGACAACGCCGTGTGGTGCGGCGGAAGAGTTCCGCCGCACCACACGTGTCACGCCATTGTACTGACCGGGCGTCAGGGAGCCTTGCCCACTCCGGCCGCGCCGCCCGCGTCGACCTCGGCCACGTCGGCCTCGACCATGGCGCCGGTGCCCTTCTTCGACTGCCGCAGCCAGCGCTCCAGCCAGGAGGCGAAGGTGGTGAGGGCGAAGTTCACCACGATGTAGATCAGCGCGATCACGACGAGGGTCGCGATGGTGTTGCTGTAGTTCGCCGAGATCAGCCGGTTCATCGACAGCAGGTCCCCGTAGCCGAGCAGGGCGCCGCCGAGCGCTGTGTCCTTGAGGATCACCACGAGCTGGCTGACCAGGGCCGGCAGCATCGCGGATACGGCCTGCGGGATCAGCACGTAGAACATGGTCTGGCCCTTGCGCATGCCGATCGCCTTGGCCGCGTCGGTCTGGCCGCGAGGCAGGGAGAGCACGCCCGCCCGGACGATCTCGCCGATGACGGCCGAGTTGTAGAGGACCAGGCCCGTGACCACGGCCCAGAAGGGCCGGGTGTCGGAGGGAACGTCCAAGAACCGCGGCGCCATCAGCGCGTTGCCGAACAGCATCAGCATCAGCACCGGGATGGCACGGAAGAACTCAACCCACGCGCCGACCGGCCCCCGCACCCACGCGTGGTCCGACAGTCGGCCGATGCCCAGCAGCGCGCCCAGCGGGAGGGCGATCACCATGGCGAGCGCGCCCGCCTTGAGGGTCTCCACCAGGCCGGGGAGCAGGTATGTGGTCCAGACCTGGCTGTCGGTGACGAACGGGGACCACTTGTCGGCGTCGAGCTGGCCCTTCTCGCCCATGAGGGACAGCGCCCACCACAGGACGAGCCCGAACAGCACGACGAAGATCCCGCTGTAGATCCAGTTGCGCGCCTTGGCCTTGGGGCCCGGGGCGTCGTACAGCACGGAGCTCATCGCTTCACCGCCAGTCGCTTGGCCACCCAGCCCAGCAGCAGGCCGGTCGGCAGGGTCAGCAGGACGAAGCCGAGGGCGAAGATCGCGAAGACGGCGAAGACTGCCTGCGCCTCGTTCTCGAGCATTTCCTTCATCAGCAAAGCCGCTTCAGCCACGCCGATGGTCGCCGCCACCGTGGTGTTCTTGGTGAGTGCGATCAGTACGTTGGCGAGCGGTGCGATGACCGCCCGGAACGCCTGGGGGAGCACGATCAGGGTGAGCACCTGGAAGAAGCTCAGCCCCAGCGCGCGGGCCGCCTCGGCCTGACCGACGGGCACGGTGTTGATGCCGGAGCGCAGGGCCTCGCAGACGAAGGTTCCGGTGTAGGCGATCAGTCCGAGGACCGCTAGCCGGAAGCCGGTCTCCTTGAACGTGTCGCCGCCCAGACTGATGTCGAGTGTCTGGCTGAGACCCAGCGAGCAGCCGAGGATCAGCAGGGTCAGCGGCGTGTTGCGCACGAGGTTGACGTACGCGGTGCCGAAGCCCCGCAGCAGTGGGACCGGACTGACCCGCATCCCCGCCAGGACGGTTCCCCAGATCAGGGACCCGACCGCCGAGTAGAGGGTGAGCTGAACCGTCACCCAGAAGGCTCCGAGCACGTCGTACTGCCCGGAATCAAGAAAATCGAACACGATGCCCTGCGCTCTCCCCAGGATGGCCGGTGAGGTGCGCCGCCGCCCGCGGCAGGCGGGCGGCGACGCTCCTCACCGATGAATCAGCTGCCTTCGGTGATCTGCGGGGCAGGCTCGTTCTTGTAGTTGGCCGGGCCGAGGTTCGCGTCCACGGCCTTCTGCCAGCTGCCGTCCTCGACCATCTTCTTGAGCGCGGCGTTGATCTTGGTCTGGAGCTCCTTGTCGCCCTTCTTCAGACCGATGCCGTAGTTCTCGTTGCTCATGGTCAGACCGACGAGCTTGAACTTGCCCTTGTTCTTCTCCTGTGCGGCGTAGCCGGCCAGGATCGAGTTGTCCGTGGTGAGGGCGTCGACCTTCTTGTTCTCCAGGCCGGTGAGGCACTCGGAGTAGCCGCCCAGCTCCAGCAGGTCGGCCTCGGGGGCCAGGGTCTTCTTGATGTTCTGCGCCGAGGTCGAGCCGGTGACCGAGCAGAGCTTCTTCTTGTTCAGGTCCTCGACCTTGGTGATGGACGAGTCGTCGGCGCGGACCAGCAGGTCCTGGTGCGCGAGGAAGTACGGGCCGGCGAAGTCGACCTTCTCCTTGCGCTTGTCGTTGATCGAGTAGGTCGCGACGACGAACTTCACGTCGCCGTTGGCGATCAGGTTCTCGCGCTCGGCGCTGACGGCCTGCTTGAACTCGATCTGGTCGGGCTGGTAGCCGAGCTCCTTGGCGACATAGGTCGCGACGTCGACGTCGAAGCCCGTGTACTTGCCGTCCGGGGTCTTCAGGCCGAGACCCGGCTGGTCGTACTTGATGCCGACGACGATCTTGTCCTTCTTGGCGTCGCCGGACGCACCGCCGTCACTGGCGGCCTTGTCGCTGCCGCCACAGGCGGTCGCGGTCAGGGCGAGAGCTACGGCGACGGCCGCGGCCGCAGCGGCCTTGGAGATCTTCATGGTGAACTTCCCTCGGATGAGACGTTGTTGAACGACGAGCGACGCATACGGGCGCATGCGCGGGCAGCGGAAGCCGCCCGACGCTGGTCCGTCACCGGATGACTACCAGACCGGACGCTCAGTGATGCAGGATCTTCGACAGGAAGTCCTTGGCCCGGTCACTGCGCGGGTTGCTGAAGAACTGCTCGGGGGCGGCCTCTTCGACGATCTTTCCGTCGGCCATGAAGACGACGCGGTTGGCCGCGGAGCGGGCGAAGCCCATCTCGTGCGTGACGACCACCATCGTCATTCCCTCCCGGGCGAGCTGCTGCATGACCTCCAGCACCTCGTTGATCATTTCCGGGTCGAGCGCCGAGGTCGGCTCGTCGAAGAGCATCACCTTCGGCTCCATGGCCAGCGCACGGGCGATCGCCACGCGCTGCTGCTGGCCGCCGGAGAGCTGCGCCGGGTACTTGTCGGCCTGAGTGCCGACACCGACTCGGTCCAGCAGGGCCACGGCCTTCTCACGGGCCGCGGCCTTGTCCGTCCCGCGGACCTTGACCTGGCCCAGCATGACGTTCTCCAGCACCGTCTTGTGCGCGAAGAGATTGAACGACTGGAACACCATGCCGACGTCGGCACGCAGTCGGGCGAGTTCCTTGCCCTCCGAGGGCAGCTCCTTGCCGTCGAGCGTGATGGTGCCGGAGTCGATCGTCTCCAGCCGGTTGATGGTCCGGCACAGCGTGGACTTGCCCGATCCCGAAGGACCGATCACCACGACGACCTCACCGCGGGCAATGCTCAGATCGATGTCCTGAAGCACGTGCAGCGCGCCGAAGTGCTTGTTGACGTTGCTCAGTACGACCAGGTCGTCCGCGGTACCGGCCGCGTCCTGCACGTCCTTGGTCACTGATACTCCGCTCATCGGCTTCTTGCTCCGTCCTCCTCGGTTGGGAGGACAGTAGTGACGTGACGCGCACAACGTCATCACATCTGAGGGAGAATTGAGCATAACGATCCGGCCTCGCCCGGATACGCTCCGTGCGCGACATCGGCGTGGCTCCCGGTGCGGTCGTACCGGGTGCATAACGGAAGGCGCGCCGGACCGGAACCCTCTTGACGTGGGCGTCCGCATCGGCGGGAATGCAGGGTGGCCCTGCAACGTACGGAATCCGAAGACCGAGAGAAGGAGAGGGGGACGACATGAGACTGCTGCTCGTCGAGGACGACGACCACGTCGCCGCCGCCCTGTCCGCGATCCTCGCCCGGCACGGCTTCCAGGTCACCCACGCCCGCAACGGCGAGGAGGCCCTCCAGGCCCTGCTGCCCGCCGGAGCCCAGCCCGCGGCCCATCCCTACGGGGTGATCCTGCTCGACCTCGGCCTGCCCGACCAGGACGGCTACGAGGTGTGCGGCAAGATCCGCAAGCGCACCGCCACGCCCGTCATCATGGTGACCGCGCGGGCCGACGTGCGCTCCCGCATCCACGGCCTGAACATGGGCGCCGACGACTACGTGACCAAGCCCTACGACACCGGCGAACTCCTCGCCCGCATCCACGCCGTCGCCCGGCGCACCGGTGCCTCCGAGGAGGCAGCCGCCGGGACGGGCGCCCCCGCCGGCGTCCGGCTCGGCTCCGTCAGCATCGAGCTGTCCACCCGCCGGGTCAGCGTCGACGGTACCGACGTACCGCTCACCCGCAAGGAGTTCGACCTGCTGGCCCTGCTCGCGCAGCGGCCCGGTGTCGTCTTCCGCCGCGAGCAGATCATCAGCGAGGTGTGGCGTACCAGCTGGGAGGGGACCGGGCGGACCCTGGAGGTCCACGTCGCCTCGCTGCGCTCCAAGCTGCGCATGCCCGCCCTCATCGAGACCGTCCGCGGGGTGGGCTACCGGCTCGTCGCCCCGGCCGCGCCCTAGCGGGGTCCGCTCGTGCGCGCAAGGCTCCTCCCGCTGCTCGTCGTCCTGATGGCGGGCACCCTCCTCGCGCTGGGCTTCCCGCTCGCCGTGAGCCTGGCCGCCGGGCAGCAGCAGCGGGTCGTCGTCGACCGCATCGACGACAGTGCCCGCTTCGCCGCCCTGGCCCAGTTCGTCATCGACGCCGAAGGCGCCGGATCCAACGGCTCCGACGAGCGCCACGCGATCCTCCAGCTCGAACTGGCCCGCTACCAGGAGCTGTACGGCGTCCGCGTCGGCATCTTCCGCCGCGACGACAACGCCATCGCCCGGTCCCCCAGCTGGTGGGAGCTCCCCGATACCGGTGAGGGCCACCGCGCCTTCCAGGAGGCGCTCGCCGGGCGGCGCAGCCACGATCCCCCGCAGGTGTGGCCCTGGCAGACCAACGGCAAGCTGATCGTCGCCTCCCCGGTGGTCCTCGACGGGGACGTGGTCGCCGTCGTCGCCACCGAATCACCCACCGACCTCATGCGCGGCCGGATCCTCAGGGGCTGGCTGCTCATCGCGAGCGGGCTCGCCGCCGCCATGCTGGTCGCCTTCGGCGCCGCCCTGCGGCTCACCAGCTGGGTCCTCAAGCCCGTGCGGACCCTCGACGCCGCCGCCCACGGGATCGCCACCGGCCGGATGAACTCGCGGGTCGCGGCCGCCGGAGGGCCGCCGGAACTCCAACGCCTGGCCGCTTCGTTCAACGAGATGGCCGACAACGTCGAAGAGGTACTGGAGCAGCAGCGCGCGTTCGTCGCGGACGCCTCCCACCAGCTGCGCAACCCGCTCGCGGCGCTGCTCCTGCGGATCGAGCTGCTCGCCCTCGAACTCCCCGAGGGCAACGAGGAGATCGCTTCCGTGCGCGCCGAGGGCAAGCGCCTGACACAGGTCCTCGACGACCTGCTGGACCTGGCGCTGGCCGAACACGCCTCCGCAGAGATCAGCCTCACCGACATCGGGGCGCTGGCCGCCGAGCGGGTCGCCGCCTGGCGTCCGTTCGCCGAGGAGAAGGGCGTACGGCTCACGGAGGCGGGACGGTCCGCCGTCACCGGCTGGGCCGACCCCATCGCCCTGTCCAGCGCCCTCGACGCCGTCATCGACAACGCCCTGAAGTTCACCCCCGCGGGTGAGAAGGTCGAGGTCTCCGTCGAGGCCGCCGGGCGTACCGTCCGCGTGGTCGTCGCCGACCGCGGCCCCGGCCTCAACGAGGACGAGCTGCTCCGCGTCGGCGACCGCTTCTGGCGCAGCGGCCGCCACCAGAACATCAAGGGCTCCGGGCTCGGCCTGTCGATCTCCCGCGCCCTGCTCGCCGCGGGCGGCGGGTCCCTCACGTACGAGACGAACCCGCCGCACGGGCTGCGGGTGACGGTGACCGTGCCGCGCACCGACCCCCACACCGCCTGACGCCGCTACCAGGCAAGGGCCGTACGGGCCGGGGCGGAGACCGCGTACAGCTCGTCCACGGCCCGGACCTCGAAGGCGGTCGCGAGCTCCCGGCCGGAGCGGGGTACGGCGGCCACGTAGAGGGCGGCGGCGCACGTGCCGCCGAGGAAGCGGCGGCTGCCGTCGGGCAGGACCCGGGACACCTCGTAGTGCCGCACCGGCCCGGCCGCCCGGCGCCACGACAGGCGCAGCCAGGCCCGGTCCTCCCGGCGGGCCGAGGCGTCCACGGTCAGGGCGGCGGGAGACGCCGGGCGCCGGCCGACGGCGGCGTCGCGTACCGACAGGGCCCCGAGCCGCCACACCACGGGTCTCTTTCCGAGCCCGGTGATCCGTACGGCCAGTCCGTACGCCGTCTTCCCGGCCAGGGCCGCGAGCCCGACCCGCGACCGGTGCCAGTCCGCCCCCGTGCCGCGGGAGTCCGCACGGATCCAGGTGTACGGGGCCGGCCAGCCCGGAGCCGTCGGCTCGCGGGTGGCCACGCCGACCTCCACCGCGACCGGGCCCGACTCGGCGGCGTGCACCAGCTCCAGGACGGTCGAGGAGGTGAGGGGGAGCCGGGTGGAGTGCAGCCCCACGGCCGCCGGGGCGGTCAGGGTGCCCGCGACCAGCAGGCTGGAGCCGCCGCGCCAGGCACGCGCGAAGTCCAGGGTCACGGCGGGCCGCTCTCCGGCGGTGTCCACGACCCAGCGGCGGCCCGGCAGCCGGTCCTGGAGCCCGAGGTGGTTCCAGGGGGTGTCGGAGACTGCCGCGCCGTCCTCGTACCAGCGCTCCCCGTGCCCGGTGTTGAAGGTGCAGGCGAAGGGCAGGGAGGTGACCGTGGACCGGTCGGCGACGGCCGTGGCGGGGGCCCGCCAGCCCGATTCGGGCGCGGGCCGGGCGGGGTCCAGGGACTCGCCCGTCCAGAACCGGTCGTCGGCCCGGTGGAAGGCTCCGGGGGAGCGGTCGGTGAGGTGATTGCGGGTCCACTCGGGCCGGTAGAAGCCGTAGCTGACGACGTGGTCGCCCCCGCGCGGGATGATCGCGTCCCAACGGACGGCGGAATTCCAGCCGTTGGCCTCCGTGTCCACCGCGGCCCACAGCTCGTGGCGGGAGCGGCCCAGGCGCTGCGCGAGCGCGCCGGATGCGGCCAGGCTCTGCGGCGTCCAGCGGAAGTCCACGAACATCGTGTCCGCGACCTTCCCGGCGCGGTCCTCGAAGAACTCCTGGTTGAGCTCGTTGAGGGCGCCCTGCCAGCCGACCCGGCCGGTCGTGTCCATCGCGTCGTACCAGGTGATCCGCAGGCCGTGGGGCTCGCCCGCCGCTCGCAGCGCCCGTAGGAACTCCCGCATCCTGGTGGCGAGTCCGCTGTCGCCGCCGTCGGTCTCGGCATTGACGAACCAGCCGTCGAAGCCGTACGCGGTCGCCACCCGCACCAGCTGCTCCGCGATCGGGAAGCGGCCCAGGGAGTCCCGCTGGACCAGGTCGCGGGTCCACTGGAGGTCCCCGCCGTAAGCCGCGGGCGGCAGGAACACATTGCCCAGGACGCGGACCCCGTTGCGGTGGGCGGCGTCGATCACGGGCGCGTTCGGCGCGAGCACGATGCCCTCGCCGGAGGAGCCGCCCCAGAAGACCAGCTCGTCGATGTACGCCCAGTGCGTGAGCGCGTAGTAGTCGGCGGTGGCCGAGCCCTGGGACGGGTTCTGCGCGGTGGGCCCGAAGGAGACGAGGGAGGCGATCCGGGCCTGGCCGGCCCGGGCGCCCGGGTGCGGAGGGACCGGCGTGAAGCGCGGCGCGAGCGGCACGGTCGCGGTGTTGTGGGCGAGATCCGGGTCGCTCTCGGGAGCCCACCGTTTGAGCGAGCGCCATACGATCCCGGGGCCGGGGGCGCCCTTGGGGAGCGAGTCGGGGAACCAGTACGAGGCGTACGGGGCCAGGTCGGCCGGGTCCGGCGGGGCCGACGGGGCGGGGGCCGTGGGAGCGGTCGGCCCGGCCCAGGCGGCGGGCGCCAGGGCCGGGGCGCCCAGCAGCGCGGCCGCCCCGGCCCCGGCGGCCAGTACCGCGCGCCGGGTCGGCGGCCGTAAGGAGGCGGGCCCGGGCGGGTGCACGGGCGCGGGTACGGGCACGTGCGTACGAGGGTCGACTCCGTCGTCGGTCTCGGACATGCGGGCTCCTCCGGAAAGGCGTCAGGTCAGGTCGGGGACGCGCAGCACCTCCGTGATGCCGCGCGCGGAAAGGTGCGCGGGGTCCTCGGCGAGCTCGGCCAGCACGACGGCGGGCCGCACTCCGTCCGCGGTGAGCGCCGCCCAGGTCTCGAAGAACGCGCCGCCGGGAGCACAGACCGAACGCCGCGGCGCCGCCTCCGCCCCGCCGACGTCGACCGCCAGTGCGGTGGACCGTACGGCCGGGCGGTGCTCGCGGCCCCGCCACGCCTCGGTGATCCGCGCGATGGCGGCGCCGGCCGGCTTGGTCCGGCGGTCGTTGGTGAGCAGGCCGAGGCCGTACTCCAGCTCAGGGAAGTCCGCGAGCCCGCGCGACACGTCGTGCGAGCACCACCAGGTCACGCCCCACAGGTCCGGGCAGTCCAGCGCGTTCGCCACGGTGGCCTCGGTGAACTCGGCCGCGTGCTCCGGCCCGATCAGCGGCGCGGGCGCGCCGACCTCCTGGAGCCACACCGGCCGGTGCGGGTCCCGGGCCCAGGCCTTCGACAGCTCGATCAGGTACGCGGCGTGGTGCTCGGTCGCCGTCCCCGCCGGGCCGTGGCGCTGCGCGGTGCCGTTGAACACCCAGGAGTGCACGGCGGTTGCCGCGCCCAGCCGCGCGGCCTGGGCGACGGTGAAGGGGTGCCCGTCCTGGTACCAGGCGGCGTCGTACTCGGCGTGCAGGTGGAACCGGCCGGGCGCGCCCTCCTCGCAGGCGGCGAGCATCCGCTCCAGCCAGTGGCCCGCCTGGTCCCGGGTGATCTCGTCGGGGTCGGGGTGGGGGGCGCCGGCGAACTGGTTGATCTCGTTGCCCACCGTCATGCCCAGGAAGTTCGGCCGGTCGGCCAGGGCGGCGGCCAGCGTGCGCAGGTACTCCTCCTGAGCGGCGACCACGTCCGGGTCGGTGAACATGTTGCGCCGGTGCCAGGTCCGGGTCCAGGCGGGCAGGAAGTCGAAACTCGACAAGTGGCCCTGCAGGCCGTCCACGTCGACGTCGAGCCCGCGCTCGGCGGCCGCGTCGGCGAGCGCGACGAGCTGCTCGACCGCGCGCGGCCGGATCAGCGTCCGGTTCGGCTGGAACAGCGGCCACAGCGGGAACACGCGGATGTGGTCCAGCCCGAGCGCGGCGATCGAGTCGAGGTCGGCCCTGACCTCGTCGAGGTCGAAGTCCAGCCAGTGGTGGAACCAGCCGCGGGACGGCGTGTAGTTGGCACCGAATCGGAGCGCGTCTTCGTGCACAAGGCGTCCTGGAGTTCTGAGGAATTCACCGGGTGGGCACAACCTGCCGGTGCGGATGGGGAAAGTCAACAGGGCCTACCGGCCGTGTACTTATGCGCTTCAGTCCTGTTGGCACAAGGGTTCTGGTCATCCGGACCCGGCGAAACTAATGCGCTTTAGTTGTGGCCGTCCGCATGGCGGTGCGTGGAAATGGGCAGTGATATTCCGGTCACGGCGTCCCGCCGGGGCGAGATCGCGTACGGTCTGGCCATCGCAGTCCGCGTCACCGGAGGATGACAGGCCATGGCCCGTAGACCCACGATCAAGGACATCGCCCGCCAGGCCGGAGTGTCGGAGAGCGCCGTGTCCTTCGCGCTCAACGACCGGCCGGGGGTCTCCCAGGACACCCGCGCCCGCATCCGCCGCGTCGCCGAGGAGCTCGGCTGGCAGGCCAACAGCGCCGCCCGCGCCCTGTCCGGCGAGCGCTCCGGGGCCGTCGGACTCGTGCTGGCCCGGCCCGCGCACACACTCGGCGTCGAGTCCTTCTTCCTCCAGCTCGTCTCCGGCATACAGGAGGTCCTCGCCGCCGCCCGGACAGCCCTGCTGTTCCAGGTCGTCGAGGACATCGACGCCGAATGCGCCGTCTACCGCCGCTGGTGGGCCGAGCGGCGGGTCGACGGCGTCCTCGTCGTCGATCCCCGCACGACGGACCCGCGGCCGGAGCTCCTCGGGCAGCTGGCCCTGCCGGCCGTCATGGTGGGCGAGGCACCTTCCCGCGGTCCCTCCCCGGCCGCCCCTCAAGGCCCTTCCCACGGCACCTCCCACCCCGCGGGCACCCTCTCCTCGGTCCGGGCCGACGACGCCGGGGCCATGGCCCAGGTCCTGGACCACCTCCACGGGCTGGGCCACCGCCGGATCGTCCACATCGCAGGGCTCCCCGGCCTCGCCCACACGGCCCGCCGGATCGAGTCGCTGCGGACCGAGGCCGCGCGGCGGGGCCTGGGACCCGACCGGGTGCGTTCCGTGGTCACCGACTACTCCGACGCCGAGGGCGCGGCGGCCACCCGGCGGGTCCTGGCCGAGCCCGAGCCCCCCACCGCGCTCGTCTACGACAACGACGTGATGGCCGTCGCCGGGATCGCGGTCGCCGCCGAACTGGCCATCCCCGTACCGGGCAGCCTCTCGATCGTGGCCTGGGACGACTCCGCGCTCTGCCGGGTCACCCACCCCCGGCTCACCGCCCTCGTGCGGGACACCGCGGGCTTCGGCCGACTTGCCGCCGAGGAGCTTCTCGCCGTGCTCGCGGGAAGGCCGGCCGGGGTGCGCCAGAGCGAGCAGCCGCGCCTGGAGCCGCGCGAGAGTACGGCCGCGCCCGCGGCGCATACTGATTCCTGACCCCTTCCTGGAGCCGCCACCGTGACCACGCCCACCACCACCCCCTGCCTCACACCGCGCGCCGGCGCCGCGGCCGACGGGCTGACGGTGGCGATCGACATCGGCGGGACGAAGATCGCCGGGGCGCTGGTGCACCCCGACGGCACGATGTCGGCCATGACCCGCCGCCCGACCCCGCGCGGCGCGGACCGGGACGCGGACGCCGTCATGGCGGCGGTGACCGAAGTCGTCGCCGAGCTGTCCCGCTCGCCGCTGTGGCCGTCGGCGGTCCGCTGCGGGATCGGCAGCGCGGGCCCGGTGGACACCTCCCGGGGCACGGTCAGCCCGGTCAACATCGGGGCGTGGCGGGAGTTCCCGGTCCAGGCCCGGGTCGAGGCGGAGCTCGCCGCGCGCGGGGCACGAGGAGCCGACGGGGCGGCGGTGCCGACCGTACTGGCCGGTGACGGCGTGGCGATGACCGCGGCGGAACACTGGCTGGGAGCGGCCCAGGGCCACGCGAACGCGCTGTGCATGGTGGTCTCCACGGGCGTCGGCGGCGGCCTCATCCTGAACAACCGGCTCCACCCCGGCCCCACCGGCAACGCCGGTCACATCGGCCACATCAGCGTCGCCTTCGACGGAGAGCCCTGCGCCTGCGGCGGCCACGGCTGCGTCGAGTCGATCGCCTCCGGCACCGCCATCGCCCGCTGGGCCCTGGCCCAGGGCTGGACCCCCGCGGAGCCCGGCGGTGACGCGACGGCGGCGGGCGTGGCCGCGGCCGCCGGGGCGGGCGACCCGGTCGCCCTGGCCGCCTTCGACCGCGCGGGCCGCGCGCTTGCGGCGGCCATCGCCGCCACCGCGACCCTCGTCGAGACGGACATCGCGGTCATCGGGGGCGGCGTCGCCGCCGCCGGCGACACCCTCTTCGCCCCGATCCGCAGGCACCTCGCCGCCTACGCCACGCTGTCCTTCGCGCGCGGCGTGCGGGTGGTCCCGGCGAGCCTGGGCACGCACGCGGGCCTGATCGGCGCGGCCGCCGCGGCGACGATGCTGCTGCCGTGCGCGTGACGGCCGGGGCGGCTCAGGGCTTGACCGAGCGGTAGTACCGCATCGCGCCCTCGTGCAGGGCGAGGGGGGCGGTGTAGATGGCCGTCCGCAGGTCCACGAGCTGCGCCGCGTGCACCTCGTGCCCGATGTCGTCGCGGCTGAGGATCACCGTGCGCGTGAACCGCTGCGTCAGCTGGGCGTCCGTCCGCTCCGTGGTCACCAGCAGGTTCGGCACCGCCAGGGTCGCCACAGCGCTGGTGTTGCGGGCCCGCGTGTACGCGTCCTGCGGCATCACCGCCGCCCGGTAGTACCGCGCCGGGCTCCCGCTCGCCTGCAGCGGCTCCACCAGGTCGCCGAGCTGCACGAGCCGGATGTCGAACCGCTCCGAGAGCTCGCGCACCGCGTTCGTGGGGAGCCCGCCGGACCAGAAGAACGCGTCGATCCGGCCGGCCTCCAGCTCGGCGGGCATGGTGTCGATGCCGATGGACACCGGAGCGATGTCCTTCGCCGAATCCAGCCCGGCCGCCGTCAGCAGCCGGTCGGAGATGAGTCGCACCCCGGATCCCGGCTGGCCTATCGCGACCCGCTTGCCGCGCAGGTCCCGCGTCGACTGCACCGGTGAGCCGGCGGGCACGACCAGCTGCACGTAGTCGTCGTAGAGCCGCGCGCACCCGCGCAGATCGTCCGATCCGGGCTTCATCTCCTGCTGGTACTTGGCGACCGCGTCGGCCGTCGCCACCGTGAAGTCGGCCTCCCCGGCGGCCACCCGCGCGAGGTTCTGCTGCGAGCCCTCGCTGGTCTCCAGCCGCACCTTCACCCCGGGCATGTCCAGCCTCAGCTGCTGCTCCAGCAGCTGCCCGTACCGGTGGTAGACGCCGGTCCTGACACCCGTGCTGAAGGTCAGCTCTCCCTTGAGCTCCGGCTCCCCGAACGGTTTCAGCCACCAGAGCAGGACGCCGAGCACGGCGAGTACGGCCACCAGGGCCCGCAGGGCTTGGCGCCTGCTGATCCGGGGCGGTACGAGAGGCATGGCCGCGATCCTGCCACCCGGCCGCCGTCCTGTCACGAGGAGGCCGACCGGAGCGCTCCCGGGTACCGCCTACCCTTGTTCCATGACCAGCAGCAGCGACCGGAGCACGGCAGTGGACGTCAAGGGAACATACGAGGTGCGCACCTACGGGTGCCAGATGAACGTGCACGACTCCGAGCGGCTGGCCGGTCTGCTGGAGGGCGCGGGCTACACGCGTGCGCCCGAGGGCTCCGACGGGGACGCCGACGTGGTGGTGTTCAACACATGCGCCGTCCGCGAGAACGCCGACAACAAGCTGTACGGCAACCTCGGCCGGCTCGCCCCGATGAAGACCAAGCGCCCCGGCATGCAGATCGCCGTCGGCGGCTGCCTCGCGCAGAAGGACCGCGACACGATCGTCAAGCGGGCCCCCTGGGTCGACGTCGTCTTCGGTACGCACAACATCGGCAAGCTCCCCGTGCTGCTGGAGCGCGCCCGCATCCAGGAGGAGGCGCAGGTCGAGATCGCCGAGTCGCTGGAGGCGTTCCCCTCGACGCTGCCGACCCGCCGCGAGTCCGCGTACGCCGCCTGGGTCTCGATCTCCGTCGGCTGCAACAACACCTGCACCTTCTGCATCGTCCCGGCGCTGCGCGGCAAGGAGGAGGACCGCCGTCCCGGCGACATCCTCGCCGAGGTGGAGGCCCTGGTCGCCGAGGGCGTCTCGGAGATCACCCTGCTCGGCCAGAACGTGAACGCGTACGGCTCGGACCTCGGCGACCGCGAGGCGTTCAGCAAGCTGCTGCGCGCCTGCGGGCAGATCGAGGGCCTGGAGCGGGTCCGCTTCACCTCCCCGCACCCCCGCGACTTCACGGACGACGTGATCGCGGCGATGGCGGAGACCCCGAACGTGATGCCGCAGCTGCACATGCCGCTGCAGTCCGGCTCGGACCCGATCCTCAAGGCGATGCGCCGGTCGTACCGGCAGGAGCGGTTCCTCGGCATCATCGAGAAGGTCCGCGCCGCCATCCCGCACGCCGCGATCTCCACCGACATCATCGTGGGCTTCCCCGGTGAGACGGAGGAGGACTTCCAGCAGACGATGCACACCGTGCGCGAGGCCCGCTTCGCGAGCGCCTTCACCTTCCAGTACTCCAAGCGGCCCGGCACCCCCGCGGCCGACATGGACGGGCAGATCCCCAAGGAGGTGGTCCAGGACCGCTACATGCGCCTGGTCGCCCTCCAGGAGGAGATCTCCTGGGAGGAGAACAAGAAGCAGGTCGGCCGCACCCTGGAGGTCATGGTCGCGGAGGGCGAGGGCCGCAAGGACGGCGCCACCCACCGCCTCTCGGGCCGCGCCCCCGACAACCGCCTGGTCCACTTCACGAAGCCGGACGCGGACGTCCGCCCGGGCGACGTGGTCACCGTGGACATCACCTACGCGGCCCCCCACCACCTGCTCGCCGAGGGCCCCACGCAGACCGTGCGCCGCACCCGCGCCGGCGACGCCTGGGAGAAGCGCAACGCCGCCCCGGCCCAGCCTGCGGGCGTCATGCTCGGCATCCCGACCCTGGGCGTCCCGGCCCCGCTGCCGGCGGCGACCTCGGGCTGCGCGATCGACTGACCCCGCACCGGCGCGGGCGGCTAGGCTGCGGATCATGCTCGTAGCCGCTGCCGTCTGTCCCGCCCCGCCGCTGCTCGTGCCGGAGGTCGCCGCGGGGGCCGCCGCCGAACTCGGCGACGCCCGTACCGCCTGCTCCGACGCGCTCGCCGTGCTCGCGGCCTCCCGGCCCGACCTGCTGGTCGTGGTCGGGGCCGCCGACCACGACCACCGCGGGCCCTACCCCGAGGGCGCCCGCGGCACCTTCCGCGGATTCGGCGTCGAGGCCCACGTACAGCTCGGGGAGGGCGAGGAAGGGCCGCGCCTGCTGCCCCCGTCGCTCGCCGTGGGCGCCTGGCTGCTGCGCCGCGCGAGCTGGGGCGCCGCCCCCGTCGAAGGGCTCGGGGTCGAGGAGCCGCTGGAGACCGCCCGGTGCCTGGAAGCCGGCCGGGAGCTCGCCGCGCGCGACGCCCGGGTGGCCCTGTTGGTCATGGGCGACGGCAGCGCCTGCCGGACCCTCAAGGCCCCCGGCTACCTCGACGAGCGCGCCGCCGCCTTCGACGCAGCCGCCGCCCGCGCGCTGGGCGCGGCCGACGTCGCCGCGCTCGCCGCACTCGACGCGCGGCTCGCGGCCGAGCTCCAGGCCGCAGGCCGGGCCCCCTGGCAGGTGCTGGCGGGTGCAGCCGAGGGCGCGGGCCTCGACGGGCGGCTGCTGTACGAGGACGCGCCGTACGGCGTGGGCTATTTCGTCGCCGCCTGGTCGTAGGGGCCGCCCGGGGCCGCGGAAGGCCTCACCGGAGGGGGGAGACCCACAGACGCGACGAAGGGGCGCGGGACCGGCTCCAGCCGGTCCCGCGCCCCTTTCCGGTCCCGCGTCAGGAAGCGGCCGGCGGCGTCGTCGGCCCGCCGGGGGTGTCCTTGTGCGCGATCTTGCCCAGGGCGTCCTTCGCCTTGCCCGTACCGCTCGTGATCCGGTCGCTGTACTTGCCGTGGGTCTTCGAGTCCACGGCCTTGGCCACCTTGTCCAGACCCTCGGTGATCCTGCCCTCGTTCTTCTGGGCGAGGCCTCCGACCTTCTCCTTCGCCGGAGCGAGCTTGGCCTTCAGATTGTCCAGCAGGCCCATGGGTCACCTTCCGTTGGCGGTCGCTACGTACGGGCGCCGTCACCGGCTTCGCTGTCCGCGGCCACCTCGGCCGACTGCTGCTTCGGAATCTCCACGGCTTCCGCCGCCGGAGCCTCCACGGCAGCCGCCTCGGCCTCGGTCTCCTCGGCCGAACCGGACTCCGCCGTCGGGGACTCCGCGGCGACCGTCTCGGTCACACCCTGGTCCTTACGGCGAAAAAGCCGATCAAAAACGCCCATGTCTACTCCTATAACGTTACTCGTGTGAGTGAAGTTCCGCCGTGGCCGCAGGGGCCTCCACCGGGCCGAACCCCGCCAGGGCAACGACCCCGCCCGCACCCCGTCACGTAGCTCGATCGGGTACATGGCCGTGTCTTGACCGGGGGCTGCGAGACTGGGGCAGTGAGGAAAGCAGCCCCCGCACCGCGGGTCATCGCCGTCGTCGGTCCCACCGCGGCCGGAAAGTCAGATCTGGGCGTAGCCCTGGCCCGCCACTTCGACGGCGAAGTCGTCAACGCCGACTCCATGCAGCTGTACCGGGGGATGGACATCGGCACCGCCAAACTGACGACCGGGGAGCGCGGCGGCGTCCCGCACCACCTCCTGGACATCTGGGACGTCACCGAGACCGCCAACGTCGCCGAGTACCAGCGCCTGGCCCGCGTCGAGATCGACAAGCTCCTCGCCGAGGGCCGCACGCCCGTCCTCGTCGGCGGGTCCGGCCTGTACGTACGGGGCGCCCTGGACGCCATGGAGTTCCCCGGCACCGACCCCGAGGTCCGCGCCCGGCTGGAGGAGGAGGCCACCCTGCGCGGTCCCGGCGCCCTGCACGCCCGCCTCGCCTCCGTCGACCCGGCGGCCGCCCGGGCGATCCTGCCCAGCAACGGCCGCCGGATCGTCCGCGCGCTGGAGGTCATCGAGATCACCGGCCGCCCCTTCACGGCCAACCTGCCCGGCCACGAGTCCGTCTACGACACCGTGCAGATCGGCGTCGACGTGGCGCGGCCCGAGCTCGACGAGCGGATCGCGCTGCGCGTGGACCGGATGTGGGAGGACGGGCTCGTGGACGAGGTCCGCGAGCTGGAGGCCCGGGGCCTGCGGGACGGAATAACCGCCTCCAGGGCGCTCGGCTACCAGCAGGTGCTCGCCGCGCTCGCCGGGGAGTGCACCGAGGACGAGGCCAGGGCCGAGACGGTCCGGGCCACCAAGCGTTTCGCCCGGCGGCAGGACTCGTGGTTCCGCCGCGATCCGCGCGTGCACTGGCTCAGCGGCGGCGCCGCGGACCGGGGGGAACTCCCCGGGCTCGCGCAGACGTTGGTCGAACGAGCGGTCACAGCCTGATCACGTGATGGCATCGGGACGCCCCGGGCGCCCGTCGAGGGGTCGGCGGCGTGCCATCATCAAACTCCTGCGGGTGTGGTCACCCGCAGTGAATTGCGGCGTACTGAGTCCGAGTGGGGAGGGCGCGTGGCGATGGAGGCCGGCCCTCGTGACACCGGGCGGGACGACACCCGGCAGGAAGCGGATCCGAGGCGTCTCGACCGGACGGACGGGTCCCCCGACCCGACGGACGGGTCCGCGGGGCCCGACGGCACCGCCGGGCTCGGGCTGCCCGCCGACCCCGCGCGCCTGACCCCGGACGGCCCGGACGCACCGGATTCCGCGGAGGCCGAGGCCGCCGCCGGACCCGCGTTCGAGGTCGAGCTGCGTCCGCAGCGCCGCCTGCGCCTGTGGCAGATCGCCCCCATCGCGGTGCTCGCCGCCGCGGGATCGCTGATGTTCGCCTTCCCGCTCGCCTTCGAGTTCGGCGACGGCGGAGCCGTGGTCGCCATGCTCGGCTTCCTCATCAGCTGCTGCGCCGGAGGCTGGGGGATGATGGCCGCCCGCCGGGTGGGCTACACCTGGCCCGGGCTCCCGGCCCGGGGGAGCGGCTGCCGCCCCGACTGGCGCATGGCCGCGCTGTACGCCCTGGTCGCGCTGGCCGTCATCAGCCTTGCCGTGTACCGCGTCGCCCGGCTGCGCTGACCGCGCTGACCGCCCCCTCCCGGGCCGCGCCGCAGGCCCTGCGCAGCGCCCCTGAACTGCGGCTCGCTACCATGGGCGGGTGACGCACACCACCCTCCCCTTCCTCAAGGGTCACGGCACCGAGAACGATTTCGTGATCGTCCCGGACCCGGACAACTCGCTGGAGCTGCCCGCGTCCGCCGTCGCGAAGCTGTGCGACCGCCGGGCCGGGATCGGGGCGGACGGCGTCCTGCACGTCGTCCGGTCCGCCGCGCACCCCGAGGCCGCGCACCTGGCCGACGAGGCGGAGTGGTTCATGGACTACCGCAACAGCGACGGCTCCATCGCCGAGATGTGCGGCAACGGCGTACGCGTCTTCGCCCGCTACCTCCACCACGCCGGTCACGTCGAGCCCGGCGACCTGGCGATCGCCACCCGCGGAGGCGTCAAGCACGTCCACCTCGACAAGAGCGGCGACGTCACCGTCTCGATGGGGCGCGCCGTCCTCCCCGAGGGCGAGGTCACCGTCTCGGTCGGCGAGCGCAGCTGGCCCGCGCGCAACGTGAACATGGGCAACCCGCACGCCGTGGCCTTCGTCGACAGCCTCGACGACGCCGGGAGCCTGTACACCGCCCCGCCGTTCAGCCCGGCGTCCGCCTACCCGACCGGGGTCAATGTCGAGTTCGTCGTCGACCGCGGCCCCCGGCACGTCGCGATGCGCGTGCACGAGCGAGGTTCCGGCGAGACCCGCTCCTGCGGCACCGGAGCCTGCGCGGTGGCCGTGGCCGCCATCCGCCGCGACGGAGCCGACCCGGCCGCCACCGGTCGGCCGGTCACCTACACCGTCGACCTCCCCGGCGGAACCCTGGTCATCACCGAGCACCCCGATGGGCAGATCGACATGACCGGACCGGCCGTGATCGTGGCCGCGGGAGAGTTCGAAGCGGCCTGGCTCACCGAAACGGCCTTCGCCTGAAGCTTCCCTCTAATGGGTGATCCGTTTCACGCTCAGCGAGAGGTGGACTGCGCCACGTGGTGGGGTCGGTAACATCAGGCACCGGCCCTGAGGGCTCACCCCATGCCCGCCACCGCCGGTCGAAGCCGCCGGAGGTGCCCATGAGTGCAGAGGCCACGAACCCCGAAGCACACCCCGAAGCGCGCCCTGAGCTCCGCAGACGCGGCCGGACCAGGCTCGATCTGCGCCGGCTCGGCCGCGCGGCCCTGCTGGGGCCCACGTCCCGCGACCGCCTCCCGGACGCCATCGGCCATGTCGCCGAGGCGCACCGCGCCCACCATCCGGACGCCGATCTGTCCGTTTTGCGTCGCGCGTACGTCCTCGCGGAGTCCTCACACCGCGGTCAGATGCGAAAAAGTGGTGAGCCGTACATCACACATCCGCTCGCCGTGACCCTGATCCTCGCCGAACTCGGCGCCGAGACAACCACCTTGACGGCCTCTCTCCTCCACGACACCGTCGAGGACACCGAAGTGACCCTCGATCAGGTCCGCGAGGAGTTCGGCGACGAGGTCTGCTTCATCGTCGACGGCGTCACCAAGGTGGAGAAGATCGACTACGGCGCCGCCGCCGAGCCCGAGACCTTCCGCAAGATGCTCGTCGCCACCGGCAACGACGTCCGCGTGATGTCCATCAAACTCGCCGACCGGCTGCACAACATGCGCACCCTCGGCGTGATGCGCCCCGAGAAACAGGCCCGCATCGCCAAGGTCACGCGCGACGTGCTCATCCCGCTCGCCGAACGGCTCGGCGTCCAGGCCCTCAAGACCGAGCTGGAAGACCTCGTCTTCGCGATCCTGCACCCCGAGGAGTACGAGCACACCCGCGCGCTCATCGCGGCCCACGCGGGGGAACGCGACCCGCTGCCCGCCATCGCCGACTCCGTACGTACCGTCCTGCGCGAGGCCGGCATCGCCGCCCAGGTGCAGGTCCGGCCGCGGCACTTCGTCTCCGTGCACCGCATCGCCCGCAAACGCGGCGAGCTGCGCGGCTCCGACTTCGGCCGCGTCCTCGTCCTCGTCGGCGAGAACGCCGACTGCTACGCGGTCCTGGGAGAGCTGCACACCTGCTTCACCCCGGTCGTATCGGAGTTCAAGGACTTCATCGCCGCCCCCAAGTTCAACCTCTACCAGTCGCTGCACACCGCGGTCGCCACGCCCGAGGGCTACGTCGCCGAAGTCATCGTGCGGACCCGGCAGATGCACCGCGTGGCGGAGGCGGGCGTGGTCGCGCTCGGCAATCCGTACGCCACCGCGACGGCCGACGCCGCGGAATGCGACGAGGAGCGGGTGGACCCGACGCGGCCCGGCTGGCTGTCCCGGCTGCTCGACTGGCAGCAGTCCGCGCCCGACCCGGACACCTTCTGGAGCGTGCTGCGCGCCGAGCTGGCCCAGGACCGGGAGATCACCGTCTTCCGCGCCGACGGCGGGACGCTGGGCCTGCCTGCCGGTGCCAGCTGTATCGACGCCGCCTACGCGCAGCACGGCGAGGCGGCCCACGGCTGTATCGGCGCCCGGGTCAACGGGCGCCTCACCTCCCTCTCCTCCCCGCTGTCCGACGGGGACACCGTGCAGCTGCTGCTCGCGCAGGACGCCTCCTCGGGGCCCGCCGCCGAGTGGCTGGACCACGCGCGGACCCCGGCGGCCCGGATCGCCATCAGCAGCTGGCTCGACGCCCATCCCGACCGGGCGATGGCCACCACTTCGGCCGCGCGGGCGCCGCTGTCGGTGGTCGGGGCCCGGGGCGGCGGGGCCAACGCCGTCGCCGACCTGCCGGACGCCCCCGTCCGGCTCGCCGGATGCTGCACCCCGGTGCCGCCGGACGCGGTCGCCGGGTTCGTGGTCCGGGGCGGGGCCGTCACCGTGCACCGAGCCCACTGCGCCGCGGTCGCCCAGATGCGCGCGGTGGGGCGTACCTCCGTCGCCGTGCACTGGCGGGCCACGGCGGACTGCCGGGTCACGCTCCTGGCTGAATCGTTCGGCCGCCCCCATCTGCTCGCCGACCTGACCGAGGCCATCGCCCGCGAGGGGGTCGAGGTCGTCTCCGCGACCGTGGAACCCCCGGTCGAGCAGCGGGTGCGGCACAGCTACACACTCCAGCTGCCCGACGCGGCCGGGCTGCCCGCCCTGATGCGGGCGATGCGCGACGTGCCGGGCGTCTACGACGTCAGCCGCGCGTAGGCCGGGTCGGCGCCGGAAGGTCCCGTTCGGGTGGACTCGTCGCGCGCCGTTCGCGGCAGCGCGGCGGGCGCTGGTAAGCGGTGGGGGATGCAGCTCATCTCCCCGCGCCTGCGCGCCGCCCTGCTCGCCGCGGCCTCCCTCACCCTCGTCGCCGCCGTGCTGCCCCCGCCGGCGGCGCTGGGCATCGGCGACCGGCTGTTCCCCGAGCTGGGGAACCCCGGGTACGACGTGCTCTCTTACGACCTGTCGTTCACGTACAAGGACAACCGCACCCCCCTCGACGCGGTCACCGTGATCGACGCCCGCGCCCTGCAGCCGCTGGACCGGATCAATCTGGACTTCACGCACGGAAAAGTGGCGTCCGTCGAGGTCAACGGCGAGCCGGCGCGGTTCGAGAGCGTGGGGGAGGACCTCGTACTGACCCCCGCGCGCCCCGTCCCGCGCCATGTGCCGCTGCACATCACGGTCCGGCACACCAGCGACCCGCGCGGGCGCGGGGACGGCGGCTGGGTGCCCACCGAGGACGGCCTGGCCATGGCCAACCAGGCGGACGCCGCCCACCGCGTCTTCCCCTGCAACGACCACCCCGCCGACAAGGCCTTCTTCACCTTCCGGGTCACCGCCCCGGAAGGGCTCACGGTCGTCGCCAACGGCCTGCCGGTCCTTCCCTCCCTCCGCGCCCTGAGCACGGGCTCCTCGACGACGTGGACGTACCGGACGCGGCACCCGATGGCCACCGAGCTGGCCCAGGTCTCCATCGGCCGCTCCGCCGTCGTCCACGGAACCGGACCGCACGGGCTGCCGCTGCGCGACGTGGTGCCCGCCCAGGACCGGGAGAAGCTCGACCCCTGGCTGAAGAAGACCGCCGGGCACATCGCGTGGATGGAGGAGCGCGTCGGCCGCTACCCCTTCGAGAACTACGGGGTGCTGATCGCCCGGGCCACCACCGGCTTCGAACTGGAGACGCAGACCCTCTCGCTCTTCGAGCACGGCCTGTTCTCGGGCGACGGCTACCCCGAGTGGTACGTGGAGGCCGTGATGGTCCACGAACTCGCCCACCAGTGGTTCGGCGACAGCGTCGCCCCGCGGACCTGGTCCGACCTGTGGCTCAACGAGGGACACGCCACCTGGTACGAGGCCCTGTACGCGGACGGGCTCGGCAAGTACTCCCTGGAGCGGCGCATGCGCGAGGCGTACCAGCGCTCCGACCAGTGGCGGGCGGCGGGCGGCCCCCCGGCGGCTCCGAAGGCAGCCGCCCCGGGCCAGAAGATCGGGCTGTTCCGGCCCGTGGTGTACGACGGGGCCGCGCTGATCCTGTACGCGCTGCGCCAGGAGATCGGTACGGAGGCCTTCGACCGGGTCGAGCGGCGCTGGGTGGCGGACCACCGGGACGGGGTCGCGGGCACGGACGACTTCGTACGCCTGGCCTCCGAAGAGGCGGGCCGGGACCTGAAGGCCTTCCTGGAGCCGTGGCTGTACGGGCAGACGACCCCCGCGATGCCCGGGCACCCGGAGTGGAGCGGGACCGCGGCCGCCAAATAAAGGGTGTGACCGCCGGGGAACGGGCATGTCACCATCGACGGGGCCGTTCGGGGAATCCCCGGATGGTGTGACACGTTGGACGTGACAGTTCCAGCAGTGCTATTCGAATCGACGTAAGGATCCAATGACCTCCTCTTCTTCCCCTTCCCAGGACGCGCGGGACGCACGGGACGTGCCGGACCCGTCGAGCTTCACCGAGAGCCTTCGGGCCGATGCCCTGATGGAAGAGGACGTCGCCTGGAGCCACGAGATCGACGGAGACCGGGACGGCGAGCAGTTCGAACGTTCCGAGCGCGCGGCCCTGCGCCGCGTCGCCGGCCTCTCCACCGAGCTCGAAGACGTCACCGAGGTCGAGTACCGGCAGCTCCGCCTGGAGCGTGTCGTCCTCGTCGGTGTCTGGACCTCCGGCACGGTGAACGACGCGGAGAACTCCCTCGCGGAGCTCGCCGCCCTCGCCGAGACGGCGGGTGCCCTCGTACTCGACGGCGTGATCCAGCGCCGCGACAAGCCGGACCCGGCCACCTTCATCGGATCGGGCAAGGCGCGCGAGCTGCGCGACATCGTCATGGAGAGCGGAGCCGACACCGTCGTCTGTGACGGCGAGCTCAGCCCCGGCCAGCTCATCGCCCTCGAAGACGTCGTCAAGGTGAAGGTGGTCGACCGGACCGCCCTGATCCTGGACATCTTCGCCCAGCACGCCAAGTCCCGAGAGGGCAAGGCGCAGGTCGCTCTCGCGCAGATGCAGTACATGCTGCCGCGCCTGCGTGGCTGGGGTGCCTCGCTGTCCCGTCAGATGGGTGGCGGCGGCGGTGGCGGCATGGCCACCCGAGGCCCCGGTGAGACCAAGATCGAGACCGACCGGCGGCGGATCCGCGAGAAGATGGCGAAGATGCGCCGGGAGATCGCGGAGATGAAGACCGGCCGTGACATCAAGCGGCAGGAACGGCGCCGCAACAAGGTGCCGTCGGTCGCCATCGCCGGCTACACCAACGCGGGCAAGTCCTCGCTGCTCAACCGCCTCACGGGCGCGGGCGTGCTGGTGGAGAACGCGCTGTTCGCCACCCTCGACCCGACCGTGCGCCGGGCCGAGACGCCGAGCGGCCGGGTCTACACCCTGGCCGACACGGTCGGCTTCGTCCGGCACCTGCCCCACCACCTCGTCGAGGCCTTCCGCTCCACGATGGAGGAGGTCGGCGACTCCGACCTCATCCTGCACATCGTGGACGGCTCGCACCCGACGCCGGAGGAGCAGCTGGCGGCGGTGCGCGAGGTGATCCGCGAGGTCGGCGCGGTGAACGTGCCCGAGATCGTGGTGATCAACAAGGCGGACGCGGCGGACCCGCTCGTCCTGCAGCGGCTGCTGCGCATAGAGCGGCACTCCATCGCCGTCTCGGCGCGCACGGGCATGGGCATCGAGGAACTCCTCGCGCTCATCGACACCGAGCTGCCGCGGCCCGAGGTCGAGGTGGAGGCCCTGGTGCCGTACACCCGCGGATCGCTGGTGGCCAAGGCACACGCCGAAGGTGAGGTGATCTCCGAGGAGCACACCCCGGAGGGCACCCTGCTCAAGGCGCGGGTCCACCCGGAGTTGGCGGCGGACCTGGCGCCGTACGCGCTGGCGAAGCGGTGACACGCTGACGCACTGACGTGCTGACGTACATGTGAGAAAGGCCGGGGCCCCCTGCGGTGCAGGGGGCCCCGGCCTTTCTCCGTCGTTCCGTGACTACTTGAACTTGCCGCTCACCGCGGTGAAGATGCCCTGCGCCTCCGGACCCAGCCGAGGTCCGGCCAGCCAGCCCGCCTTGGCCGGGCCGATCGAGGTGTTCGACACCAGCGCGGGCTTGCCGTCCGCGCCCGCCGCGACCCAGCCGCCACCGGAGGAACCGCCGGTCATGGTGCAGCCGATGCGGTACATCACGGGGTCGTTCGCCGTCAGCGACAGCCGGCCCGGCCTGTCCGCACACTGGTAGGCCTTCTGGCCGTCGAAGGGCGCCGCCGCCGGGTAGCCGGTGGCCGTGATGCCCGCGACCTTCGGCACCGCCGGGGCGTTGAACTCCACCGGGAACGCAGAACCGACCGTCTCCTCCAGGGACTTGCCGCTGCCCTTCTCCGGAGTCACGTGCAGCACCGCGAAGTCGTACGGGGCACCCGCGCCGCCGGTCGGGCCGCCGTTCGCGATCCACTGGTCGGAGGTCTGCGCCCAGTCGCTCCACCAGACGCCGTACGGGGCCACCTGCTCGCGGGGCGCGCCCTTGAGCTGCGCCGCCGGCCTGCCCGCGTTGTTGTAGGACGGGACGAAGGCGATGTTGCGGTACCAGCCGCCGGACTTGCCCGCGTGCACGCAGTGGCCCGCCGTCCAGACCAGGTTGGACTTGCCGGGGTGGGCCGGGTCCTTGACCACGGTCGCCGAGCAGACCATCGAGCCCTCGGGACCGTCGAAGAAGACCTTGCCCGCCTGCGGAACGCTCGTGTGGTAGGGCGTGTTCGCCGCCCTGGCCGTCACCGGTGCCGGGGTCGGGTCGGTCACGCCCTGGTCCTTGCCCGCGTCCGGGTCGACGGCCGGCTGCTGCGGCTGCTCGGCGTCACGCATGCGGTCCGGGTCCCACAGGCCCTCGATGATCGGGTTGACGTAGTCGCCCGCCTCGCGGAGCCAGTCCTCCTTCTTCCAGTTCTTCCACGCACCCCCCTTCCACTTCTCCAGGTCGATGCCGTGCTCCTTGAGCCTTTCCTTGAGCCCGTCCGGGATCTTGATCCCGTCGTTGCCAGGAAGGCTCGCCGCCACGGTCGGCTTGGCGTCGCCGCCGGCCTCCCCGTCGCCGGGGCCGCAGGCCGCGGCGGTCAGCGCGAGCGCGGCCGCGCACAGGATCGCGGTGACCGGTCGGTTCGGTCGCATGTCGTTCGTCCCCCTGGTGGTTTCGAGGCGTGGAGTGCAGCACCCCACTATGCCGCCGTGGTGAGGGACGGCACAGCCCGGGGCTGTGGTTCCCCGGCCCTGCCGCCTTGCCGGGCAAGGATCTTGCGTCCACCCGTGATCCCTCGCCGTCACCGTCGTTGGTACGTACGGGGGATGGATGGGCAGCGTTCGTGTTCGAGACGCAATCCGGAAGTGCAATCCGTGCGGGAGGACGACACTCGTGGCTTTGACCGAGCCGGCCGCGGCCGAGGCCGCCGCACATAACACGCCGCAGAGCGCCCAGGGGTTCACGGCGGATTTCACGGAAGACTTCACCGAAGAGTTCACAGAAGAGTTCACGGCGGAGATCGCGCCGCAGGGCACGCGGGACATCGCGCCGCAGGTGCCGCCGCAGGGGAGCCGGGCGCCAGGGCCCGGCGCCGCCCGGGGAGTTGGCGGACCCGGCCGGTCCCTCTCCCCGGACGGCATCCTGCGCAGGCAGGCGCAGCGGGAGTCCGCCGCCAGGACGTACGCCCGCTCGCTGCCCATCGTCCCGGTGCGGGCCCGCGGGCTGACGATCGAAGGCGCCGACGGGCGCCGCTACCTCGACTGCCTCTCCGGGGCCGGAACCCTCGCCCTCGGGCACAACCACCCGGTCGTGCTCGAAGCCATCCGCAAAGTCCTCGACTCCGGGGCTCCGCTGCACGTGCTCGACCTCGCGACCCCGGTCAAGGACGCCTTCACCACCGAGCTGTTCGCCAATCTGCCGCCACAACTGGCCGCCGACGCCCGCATCCAGTTCTGCGGACCGGCCGGCACGGACGCGGTGGAGGCCGCCCTCAAACTGGTCCGCACAGCGACCGGTCGCTCGGGGCTGCTCGCCTTCACCGGGGCCTACCACGGGATGACCGCCGGAGCCCTCGCCGCCTCGGGCGGCGCCCCGGACGTACGGGTGACCCGGCTCCCGTATCCGCAGGACCACCGCTGCCCGTTCGGGATCGGCGGCCCCGAGGGGGCCGAACTCGGCGCCCGCTGGGCGGAGAACCTCCTCGACGACCCCAAGGGCGGGGTACCCGCCCCCGCCGGCCTGATCGTCGAACCCGTACAGGGCGAGGGCGGGGTACTCCCGGCCCCGGACGCCTGGCTGCGCCGGATGCGGGAGATCACCGAGGCGCGGGGAATCCCACTGATCGCCGACGAGGTACAGACGGGAGTCGGCCGCACCGGTGCTTTCTGGGGGGTCGACCACGCCGGGGTGGTGCCCGATGTGATGGTCCTGTCCAAGGCGATCGGCGGCAGCCTGCCGCTCGCGGTGATCGTGTACCGGGCGGCCCTGGACATCTGGACCCCCGGCGCCCACGCGGGCACCTTCCGCGGCAACCAGCTCGCCATGGCCGCCGGTGCCGCCACGCTCGCCTTCGTCCGCGAGAACCGGCTCGCCGAGCGCGCCGCCGCCTTGGGCGAGAGCATGCTGACGGCCCTGCGCGGCCTGGCTTCCGCCCAGCCCTGCATCGGGGACGTCCGGGGGCGCGGCCTGATGATCGGCGTCGAACTGGTCGACCCCGACACCGGGTCGGCCGCGCCGGCCCTGGCCGCGGCCGTCCGCCAGGAGTGCCTGGACCGCGGCCTGATCGTCGAACTGGGCGGCCGCCACAACGCCGTCGTCCGACTGCTCCCTCCACTGACCCTCACCGACGAGCAGGCCGCGGCGGTCCTCGACCGCCTGGCCGACGCCATCCCGGCCGCAGCCCGACGACCCCACTGACCCGGACCCCACTGACCCGGACCCCGAGGACCCGCGATGCCCGATCCGCACCAGTCCACCCCGCCCCACGGCGGGCCGCTCCCGCAGTCCCCGGCCCCCGCGGCCGCCGGACCCGCGGACCCCGCCCCCGCGCAGCACCAGGAACTCGATAGAGCCCCGGCCCCTGACCCCGACCACGGACCCCAGTCGGCCCCCGGGTCCCCCACGCCGCCCGAGCGAGGTGCCCAGGAGGCCTCCGGACCCGCCGAGGCCCAGCAACGCCCGGCCCCCGCGGCGTCTCCCGACCCCGCCTCCGGGCTTCTTCCCCCCGCGCCCCCGCCGCCGACTCCCGCCGGCCCTCCTCGGACCACCGGGCCCGGGCAGGCATCCGTACCGCCGCCCGGGGCCGCCGAACGGTACGAGGCCTCCGCCGACCGCTCCCCGGCCGACCGATCCCCGGCCGACCGATCCCCGGCCGCCGAGCCCCGTCCCGCAGTCCCGGCCCCCACCGCCGGAGCAGCGCACCAGCAGCCCCCCGCGACCGGAATCGAGGCGGCGGCCACCGTGCCGCGTCAAAAGGACGGCACGCCCAGACCCCGGCCCGGCTGGGCAGTTCGCCCCGCAGTGGCGCCGACAGCGCTGCCCGATTTCCTGGACCACCCCGACCCGGCCGTCGCCGCCGAGGGAGCGGCGGTGGAGAACCTCCTCCGCTGCTGGGTCCGCGAAGCGGGACTGCGCCGCCCCGACGGCCTCGCCGGGACCCCGCTGCGCATCCCCCTCCCCGCATCCGGCGCGGCCCTCGTCGTCCCCGTCCGGTACTGGTCCCCCACGGGATGGCACCGCTTCGGCCCCGCCCGGCTGGCGGCCGCCCCCGCCGCCGCCCCCGCCCTGGACGCTGTCACCCTGGCCGCGCTGATCGCCCGCGAGGGCACAGGCACGCGCGCGGCCACGGCCACAGCCGCGGTCACAGCCACAGCCGCGGGCTCCTGCGGCGTTCGCGGTAGCGCCGACCTCGTCGGCCGGGTCGCCGACTCGGTCCGCCGCACCGCCGAGTTCATCGCCGACCGGCGTGAACGCCCCGCCGCCCCTCCCCCCATCGGTGTGGACCGCTTCCTGACCGCCGAACAGTCTCTCCTCCTCGGTCACCCCCTCCAGCCGGACCCGAAAAGCCGCGAAGGGCTCTCCGAGACCGAAGTACGCCGTTACTCACCAGAACTCCACGGCTCCTTCCCCCTGCACTGGTTCGCCGTCGCGCCGTCCGCCCTCGCCACCGAATCAGCCTGGACCGAACGCGGCCGTCCCGTCTCCGCCACCGCGCTGCTCGGCCGGCTCGCCCCCGGACTCCCCCTCCCCGACGGCGCCACCCCCCTTCCCCTTCACCCCTGGCAGGCCCGCGACCTGCTCCAGCGCCCCGCCGTCGCCGCCCTCCGCGACGCGGGACTTCTACACGACCTGGGCCCGTACGGCGCCCACTGGTACCCCACCTCCTCCGTCCGCACCGTCCACCGCCCGGGCGCGCCCGCGATGCTCAAGCTCTCCCTGGGCCTGCGCATCACCAACTCCCGCCGCGAGAACCTCCGCAAGGAGCTCCACCGCGGTGTCGAAGTGCACCGGCTGCTCCGCACCGGCCTCGCCGAGCAGTGGCAGACGGCCCACCCCGGCTTCGACATCGTCCGCGACCCCGCCTGGGTCGCCGTCGACTCCCCGGACGGCACCCCCGTCCCCGGACTCGACGCCCTCCTGCGCCACAACCCCTTCCGCTCCGGCGACGACGCCGTCTGCGTCGCCGCGCTCACCTCGCCCCGCCCGTGGCCCGGACGGACCACCATGAGCTCCCGGCTCGCCGAGATCATCTCCGCCCTCGCCGCCGCCACCGGACGTACCACCACCGCGGTCGCCGCAGAGTGGTTCCTGCGCTACCTCGACCGTGTGGTCCTTCCGGTCCTCGCCTTCGACGCGCTCGCCGGCATCGCCCTCGAAGCGCACCAGCAGAACACCCTGGTCCTCCTCGACCCGGTCGGCTGGCCGGTCGGCGGCCGTTACCGCGACAACCAGGGCTACTACTTCCGCGCATCCCGCCGCGCGGAACTGGAGCACCGGCTCCCCGGCATCGGCAGCCTCAGCGACACCTTCGTCCCCGACGCCGTCACCGACGAACGCTTCGCCTACTACCTCGGCATCAACAACGTGCTGGGCCTCATCGGCGCCTTCGGGTCCCAGCGGCTCGCCGACGAGCGCGTGCTCCTCGCCGCCTTCCGCCGATTCCTCGGCAAGACCTCAGGCCTCGGCCCGCTCCCCGCGCGGCTGCTCGACTCGCCCACCCTGCGCTGCAAGGCGAACCTGCTCACCCGCCTGGGCGGCCTCGACGAACTCGTCGGACCCGTCGACACCCAGTCCGTCTACGTCACCATCACCAACCCCCTCCACGATTGACGCGTCGCCGCCGACGCGGGGAAGAGCCCCCATGCCCACCACAAACGCCCCCGCCGAACCCGTCGGCCGCGCCACCCACGCCACCGGCGTGGTCCGGCCCCGCGACGACACCTTCGAACTGCGACTCACCGCCGAGCTGTTGCCCCTGCTCGCCGAAGCCGACCTCCTCGACTCCCCGGCGACCTGGGGCAGCACCGACACCCCCGCCGGAGCCTTCCGCCTCGATCCCGTACGACCCGGCCGAGACCTGGAACTCCTCACCGGCTGGATGAACGACCCCGACGTGGCCGCCTACTGGGAGCTCGCCGGCCCCGCTGCCGTCACCGCCGCCCACCTGCGGGCCCAGCTCGACGGGGACAGCCGCAGCATCCCCTGCCTCGGTCTCCTCGACGGCACACCGATGAGCTACTGGGAGATCTACCGGGCCGACCTGGACCCGCTCTCCCGCCACTACCCGGCGCGCCCCCACGACACGGGTATCCACCTGCTCATCGGAGACGGCCCGAACCGCGGCCGGGGTCTGGGCACCACTCTGCTGCGCGCCGTCGCCGGCCTGGTGCTCGACAACCGCCCTCGCTGCACGCGCGTGATCGCGGAACCGGACATCCGCAACACCCCCTCCGTATCGGCCTTCCTGAGCTCCGGATTCCGCTGTTACGCGGAAATCGACCTTCCCGAGAAGCGAGCCGCCCTGATGATCCGGGAGCGGGCGCTGCGCAATCTCCTCTGACTGCCGCCCCGCACGCCCTGACCGTCGTCGCGCTCCGCACCTCTCCCTTTGATAACTCTGCGTGACGAAGCGCAGTTCCCGATCTCCGAGGAGTCCCGTGCAGAATTTTCCCTCAGCCCCCGACTCCGCCGAGCCCTCCGTGTCCCCCTCGCCCCAGTACCCCCGTACACCCCCCGAACTCAACCGCGCGACCTGGGACGGCGCCGCCAGGCGACTGCTCGCCAAGATGCTCGCCGAGTTCGCCTACGAGGAGATCATCAGCCCCGTCCCTGTCCCCGTCTCCGTCCCCACCCCCGCCCCGGCCGCCGCCGGTGACGCGTGGACCCTGACCCTGGACGACGGCAGCAGTCTCGGCTTCCGGGCCCGCCGCCGCGCCTACGGCAGCTGGGACGTCGCCCCCGACACGATCACCCTCACCCCGCCTCCTTCCTCACCGCAGCCGCCGTCCGCCTTCGGGGACCCGTACGCCTTCCTCACCCGATCCCGCACCCTCCTCGGCATCGACGGAGTCACCCTCGGCCACCTCGTCCGCGAGCTGAGCGCCACCCTCTGCGCCGACGCCCGGATCGATCACACCGCGCTCACCGCCGACGTCCTCGCCGACCTCGATTACGCCGCCCTCGAAGGCCACCAGACCGGACATCCCTGGCTCGTCCTCAACAAGGGACGCATCGGTCTCTCCGCCTCCGACACCGCCGCCTGGGCCCCCGAGGCCCGCACCCGCCAACGGCTGCCCTGGCTCGCCGCCCACACCTCGCTCGCGACCTACCGAGGCACCGCCGGCCTGGAGGATCCCGCCCGCCTCTACTCCGCCGAGCTGGACCCCGCCACCCGCGCCGCCTTCGACCAGGCCCTGCGCGACCGCGGCCTGGACCCGCTCCACTACCTCTACCTGCCGGTCCACCCCTGGCAGTGGGACGAGGTCGTCCTCCCCCTCTTCGCCCCGGCCCTCGCCTCGGGCGTCCTCGTCCCGCTCCCCGCCGATCCCGACGTGCGCCTGCCTCAGCAGTCCATCCGTACGTTCCTCAACCTCACCCGTCCCGACCG
The DNA here is from genome assembly GCF_036203305.1 of Streptomyces sp. NBC_00190. Taxonomy (GTDB): domain Bacteria; phylum Actinomycetota; class Actinomycetes; order Streptomycetales; family Streptomycetaceae; genus Streptomyces. The sequence continues at coordinate 5,822,284 of NZ_CP108131.1, forward strand.
GCACAGCGTCAAGCTCCCGCTCTCCGTCTTCAACACCATGGTCTGGCGCGGCCTGCCCAGCGACCTCGCCCTCGCCGCCCCCGCCGTCACCGCCTGGATCCACTCCCTGCGCGACGCCGACCCCTTCCTCCGCGACGAATGCCGGGTCATCCTGCTCGGCGAGGTCGCCTCCGTCACCGTCCGCCACGCCGTCTACGACGAGCTTCCCGAGGTCCCGTACCAGTACAAGGAGCTCCTCGGCGCGATCTGGCGCGAGCCCCTGACCGGCCGCCTCGGATCAGGCGAGCGTGCCCGCACGCTCGCCTCGCTCCTCCACACCGACCTGCGCGGCCGTTCCTTCACCGCCGAACTCGTCGCCCGGTCCGGGCTGACCCCCGAGGCCTGGCTGCGGCGCCTGTTCGCCGCCGTGCTCCCCCCGCTCCTGCACTTCCTCTACCGCTACGGCACCGTCTTCTCCCCGCACGGAGAGAACGCCATCGTGATCTTCGACGAGCAGGACGTCCCGGTCCGCCTCGCGGTCAAGGACTTCGTGGACGACGTCAACATCAGTGCCGAACCGCTGCCCGAGCTGGACTCCCTGCCCGAAGAGGTCCGGGCGGTCCTGCTCACCGAGCCCGCGGACTTCCTGCCTCAGTTCATCCACTCCGGGCTCTTCGTCGGCGTCTTCCGCTACCTCTCGGCCCTGTGCGAGGACAGCCTCGGCGTCCCGGAGAGCGAGTTCTGGTTCCTCGTACGGGCGGAGATCCTCCGCCACCAGTCCCGCTTCCCGGAGCTCAAGGACCGCTACGAGCTCTTCGACCTGCTCGGCGAGCGCATCGGACGGCTCTGCCTGAACCGGAACCGGCTCTACGAGGACGGCTACCGCGACCGCCCCACACGCCCGCACGCCGTCCAGCACGGCACCGTACCCAACCCGCTTTACCAGCCGTGAGCCCTCGCCGGTGCCGTCACTGTCGGTGGAGCCCCGTAGGGTTGGCAGTGCTATGACGAAGCCCTCCCTCCCCGACCTGCTGCACGCCGCCGTCTCCGCCGTCGGCGGCACGGAGCGCCCCGGCCAGGTGGCCATGGCCGAAGCCGTCGCCGAAGCGATCGACGACAACTCCCACCGGCTCATCCAGGCCGGAACCGGCACCGGCAAGTCCCTCGGCTACCTGGTGCCGGCGCTCGCGCACGGGGAGCGGGTGGTCGTGGCCACCGCGACCCTCGCCCTCCAGCGCCAGCTCGTCGAGCGCGACCTGCCGCGCACGGTGGAGGCACTGCACCCGCAGCTGCGCCGCCGCCCCCAGTTCGCCATGCTCAAGGGCCGTTCCAACTATCTGTGCCTGCACCGCCTGCACGAGGGCGCGCCGCAGGACGAGGAGGAGGGCCTCTTCGACCAGTTCGAGGCGGCCACCCCCACCAGCAAGCTCGGCAAGGACCTGCTGCGCCTGCGCGACTGGGCGGACGAGACGGAGACCGGTGACCGCGACGACCTGACCCCGGGCGTCTCCGACAAGGCCTGGGGGCAGATCTCCGTCTCCTCCCGCGAGTGCCTGGGCGCGACGAAGTGCGCGTACGGGGCCGAGTGCTTCGCCGAGGCCGCGCGCGAGCGCGCCAAGCTCGCGGACGTGGTCGTCACCAACCACGCGCTGCTCGCCATCGACGCCATCGAGGGCGCCCCGGTGCTGCCGCAGCACGAGGTGCTGATCGTGGACGAGGCGCACGAGCTGGTCTCCCGGGTGACCGGGGTCGCCACCGGCGAGCTCACCCCGGGGCAGGTCAACCGTGCGGTGAAGCGTGCCGCCAAGCTGGTCGACGAGAAGACGGCCGACTCCCTGCAGACGGCCTCCGAGTCCTTCGAGCGGGTCATGGAGCTGGCGCTCCCCGGCCGCCTGGAAGAGATCCCCGAGGACCTCGGGTACGCGCTGATGGCCCTGCGGGACGCCGCGCGCAATGTGATCTCCGCGATCGGCGCGACCCGCGACAAGTCCGTCCACGACGAGGACGCGGTCCGCAAGCAGGCTCTGGCCGGCGTGGAGGGCATCCACACGGTGGCCGAGCGGATCACCAACGGCTCCGAGTACGACGTCGTCTGGTACGAGCGCCACGACCGCTTCGGCGCCACCGTCCGGGTCGCCCCGCTGTCGGTGTCGGGCCTGCTGCGCGAGAAGCTGTTCGAGGACCGCTCGGTGGTCCTGACCTCGGCCACCCTCAAGCTCGGCGGCGACTTCAACGGGGTCGCGGCCTCGCTGGGCCTGTCCCCCGAGGGAGTCGAGGGGGACGACGTGCCGCTCTGGAAGGGCCTGGACGTCGGCTCGCCCTTCGACTACCCGAAGCAGGGCATCCTCTACGTCGCCAAGCACCTGGCCACGCCGGGTCGCGAGGGCACCCGCGGCGACATGATGGACGAGCTCGCCGAGCTGATCGAGGCGGCCGGCGGCCGTACCCTCGGGCTCTTCTCCTCCATGCGCGGCGCCAAGGCGGCCGCCGAGGAACTGCGCGGCCGGCTCGACAACCCGATCCTGCTCCAGGGCGAGGAGACGCTCGGCGAGCTGATCAAGGCCTTCGCGGCGGACCCGAAGACCTGCCTGTTCGGAACGCTGTCGCTGTGGCAGGGCGTGGACGTGCCCGGACCCAGCTGCCAGCTGGTCGTCATGGACAGGATTCCGTTCCCGCGCCCCGACGACCCGCTGATGAGCGCCCGGCAGAAGTCGGTGGAGGAGCACGGCGGCAACGGCTTCATGGCCGTCGCGGCGACGCATGCCGCCCTGCTGATGGCCCAGGGCGCGGGCCGCCTCGTACGGGCCACGGGGGACCGGGGTGTCGTCGCCGTGCTGGATCCCCGGCTGGCCACGGCACGGTACGGGACCTTCCTGCGGGCCACGCTGCCGGACTTCTGGTACACCACGGACCGCAACCAGGCCCGCCGCTCCCTGGCCGCCATCGACGCTTCCGCCAAGGCCGACGGCAAGTAGGCACCGGGCCGCGGGCATGGAACAACCCCCGGGACCGGCGCAGTGGATCCCGGGGGCTGGATGGTGGCGGCGGGTCAGACCCGACGCAGTACCGCGACGACCTTGCCGAGGATGGTCGCCTCGTCACCGGGGATCGGCTGGTAGGCGGAGTTGTGCGGGAGCAGCCACACGTGGCCGTCCTCGCGCTTGAACCGCTTGACGGTGGCCTCGCCGTCCAGCATCGCGGCGACGATGTCGCCATTCTCCGCGACCGGCTGGCGACGGACCGTGACCCAGTCGCCGTCACAGATGGCGGCTTCGATCATCGAGTCGCCGACGACCTTGAGGACGAAGAGCTCGCCGTCGCCGACGAGCTGGCGGGGGAGCGGGAAGACGTCCTCGACCGACTCCTCGGCGAGGATCGGGCCGCCGGCCGCGATCCGGCCGACCAGGGGAACGTAAGAGGCGGCGGGCTTGCCGGTGGTGTCCGTGGGCTGCGAGCTGGGCTGGTCCGAGCCCCGTACCTCATACGCCCGGGGGCGGTGCGGGTCGCGGCGCAGGAAGCCCTTCCGCTCCAGCGCCATCAGCTGGTGCGCGACCGAGGAGGTGCTGGACAGGCCGACCGCCTGGCCGATCTCCCGCATCGACGGCGGGTAACCCCGCCGCTGCACCGAGTCGCGAATGACTTCGATGACCCTCCGCTGCCGGTCCGTGAGCCCGGAGCTGTCGGCGCGGATGCCTGGAGGTCGACCGGGCAGCGAGCGTGCGGGGCGTACGGGCTCCGCCTCCGGGTTCAGGTTTGCGTCGTTCATGGCATGCACCGGCTCAAGTCGGCTCTGGGAGCGGTTCTGGGCAGTGATGGTGGCGCTGTCTGCGGTGGTGGTCACGTCGGCCCCTCTCGAAATGTTCTCCCTAGCTGGACAACGGTAGTTGCTTTCGAAAGGTTGCGCCAAACACACGTTCGAGTGAAAAATCGCAGATCGTCCCGCGTGGGTACATCGAGGGGTGTATGGACGATCGGTTCGCCGAACGCGGGTTCGGCTCGGCATCCGCCGCTTACGGTACCCTTCCCGGTCGGGTCGCCGCCTTCCGGGCCTGGCTCCAGTGTGGCACCGCGAGGCCTCGTATCCGGCTATCGGACGCTGCGACACGCAGGGTCCAGGAAATCCACCACAACCCAAGATCTAGTGGTTGGATGAGCGCGGCCGCCCAGAAGTTGTGGTCCTCGGTCTGTCGAGGGTCCCGGCATCGCATATGCTTGTGGCTGCTTCACGAGCCCCCGGCAGAGTCTGTCTCTGTCGTTCAGGGGCCTCGTGGGGTGATTCAGTCGTGCCAAGAGGGAGGGTGAGGGAACCATGCACTGCCCCTTCTGCAGGCACCCCGACAGCCGCGTCGTCGACAGCCGCACCACGGACGACGGCACGTCGATCCGCAGGCGCCGTCAGTGCCCCGACTGCTCCCGTCGCTTCACGACGGTGGAGACGGCCTCGCTGATGGTGATCAAGCGCAGCGGGGTGACCGAACCCTTCAGTCGTACCAAGGTCATCTCCGGCGTGCGCAAGGCGTGCCAGGGGCGGCCGGTCACCGAGGACGCCCTCGCCAAGCTCGGCCAGCGGGTCGAGGAGGCGGTGCGCGCCACCGGGAGTGCCGAGCTGACCACCCACGACGTGGGTCTGGCCATACTCGGCCCGTTGCAGGAACTCGATCTGGTCGCCTACCTGCGCTTCGCGTCCGTTTACAAAGCGTTCGACACCCTTGAAGACTTCGAGACCGCCATCGCGGAGCTCCGCGTGCCGCGGCCTCACCCCGAAGAGCGCGAGCCCGGTGGGACCGGTTCGGTCCCCGTGCCCGCCTCCGCCGCCGACTGACCGGACGGCCCGCCCCGCACTGCAATCGCAACGCGGAGCGGCCGGTGAGCCAGGCGAAGAGACGTAGATACAAGACACAGCACCGTGCCGCGGAATAGCGCTGGCACTTTAGGGCGTTTTGCCCGCATTGGGAGGCGGCATGACAGAGACGGCGAGCAGCTCGGCACGTGGTTCCCGCGCCAAGGGGACCAAGGCTGCCAAGGGCGGCCTGCGTATCGAGCGCATCCACACCACCCCCGGCGTGCACCCTTACGACGAGGTGAGCTGGGAGCGCCGTGACGTCGTCATGACCAACTGGCGCGACGGCTCGGTCAACTTCGAGCAGCGTGGCGTCGAATTCCCCGACTTCTGGTCGGTGAACGCGGTCAACATCGTCACCAGCAAGTACTTCCGCGGCGCGGTCGGCACCCCGCAGCGCGAGACCGGTCTGAAGCAGCTGATCGACCGGATCGTGAAGACGTACACGAAGGCCGGCGAGGACTTCGACTACTTCTCGTCGCCCGCCGACGTGGAGATCTTCGAGCACGAGCTGACCTACGCCCTCCTGCACCAGATCTTCAGCTTCAACTCCCCGGTGTGGTTCAACGTCGGCACGCCCCAGCCGCAGCAGGTCTCCGCCTGCTTCATCCTCGCCGTCGACGACTCCATGGAGTCGATCCTCGACTGGTACAAGGAAGAGGGCATGATCTTCAAGGGCGGCTCCGGCGCCGGCCTGAACCTCTCCCGCATCCGCTCCTCCAAGGAGCTCCTCTCCTCCGGCGGCAACGCCTCCGGCCCGGTCTCCTTCATGCGCGGCGCCGACGCGTCCGCCGGAACGATCAAGTCGGGCGGCGCCACCCGCCGCGCGGCCAAGATGGTCGTCCTGGACGTGGACCACCCGGACGTCGAGGCCTTCATCGAGACCAAGGTGAAGGAAGAGGAGAAGATCCGCGCCCTGCGCGACGCGGGCTTCGACATGGACCTGGGCGGCGACGACATCACGTCCGTCCAGTACCAGAACGCCAACAACTCCGTCCGCGTGAACGACGAGTTCATGACGGCCGTCGAGAACGGCACCGAGTTCGGCCTGCGCGCCCGCATGACCGGCGAGGTCATCGAGAAGGTCGACGCCAAGGCGCTCTTCCGCAAGCTGGCCGAGGCCGCGTGGGCCTGTGCCGACCCGGGCATCCAGTACGACGGTGTGATCAACAACTGGCACACCTGCCCCGAGTCCGGCCGCATCACCGCGTCCAACCCCTGCAGCGAGTACATGCACCTGGACAACACGTCCTGCAACCTCGCCTCGCTGAACCTGATGAAGTTCCTGAACGACGACGGCAAGGGCAACCAGTCCTTCGACGCCGAGCGCTTCGCCAAGGTCGTCGAGCTCGTCATCACGGCGATGGACATCTCCATCTGCTTCGCGGACTTCCCGACGCAGAAGATCGGCGAGAACACCCGCGCCTTCCGCCAGCTGGGCATCGGCTACGCCAACCTCGGCGCCCTGCTGATGGCCACCGGCCACGCGTACGACTCGGACGGCGGCCGCACCCTCGCCGCCTCGATCACCTCGCTGATGACCGGTACCGCGTACAAGCGCTCCGCCGAGCTGGCCGCCATCGTCGGTCCGTACGACGGCTACGCCCGCAACGCCGAGTCGCACAAGCGCGTCATGAAGCAGCACGCCGATGCCAACGCCGTCGCGCCGCGCACCGAGGACCTGGACAACTCGATCTGGGCCGCGGCGACCGAGGCCTGGCAGGACGTTCTCCGCCTCGGCGAGAAGAACGGCTTCCGCAACTCCCAGGCCTCCGTCCTGGCGCCGACCGGCACCATCGGTCTCGCGATGTCCTGCGACACCACCGGTGTCGAGCCGGACCTGGCGCTGGTCAAGTTCAAGAAGCTCGTCGGCGGCGGCTCGATGCAGATCGTCAACGGCACCGTCCCGCAGGCCCTGCGTCGCCTGGGTTACCAGGAGGAGCAGATCGAGGCGATCGTCGCCCACATCGCCGAGCACGGCGTGGTCGTCGACGCCCCGGGTCTGAAGACCGAGCACTACGAGGTCTTCGACTGCGCCATGGGCGAGCGTTCCATCTCCGCGATGGGCCACGTCCGCATGATGGCCGCGATCCAGCCCTGGATCTCCGGCGCGATCTCGAAGACGGTCAACATGCCGGAGTCGGCGACCGTCGAGGAGATCGAGGAGATCTACTTCGAGGCGTGGAAGCTGGGCGTCAAGGCGCTCGCGATCTACCGCGACAACTGCAAGGTCGGCCAGCCCCTCTCCGCGAAGAAGAAGGAAGAGGAGAAGGTGGAGGTCACCGCCAAGGCGGAGGACACCATCCGCGCGGCGGTCGAGAAGGTCATCGAGTACCGCCCCGTCCGCAAGCGCCTCCCCAAGGGCCGCCCGGGGATCACCACCTCCTTCACGGTCGGTGGCGCCGAGGGCTACATGACGGCCAACTCCTACCCGGACGACGGTCTGGGCGAGGTCTTCCTGAAGATGTCCAAGCAGGGTTCGACCCTCGCGGGCATGATGGACGCCTTCTCCATCGCCGTCTCGGTCGGCCTGCAGTACGGCGTCCCGCTGGAGACGTACGTCTCGAAGTTCACGAACATGCGCTTCGAGCCGGCCGGCATGACGGATGACCCGGACGTGCGGATGGCGCAGTCGATCGTCGACTACATCTTCCGCCGCCTGGCGCTGGACTTCCTGCCCTTCGAGACCCGCTCGGCCCTCGGCATCCACACCGCCGAGGAGCGCCAGCGCCACCTGGAGACCGGCTCCTACGAGCCCCTCGAGGACGAGCTGGACACCGAGTCGCTGGCCCAGTCGGCCCCGCTGGCCGCCGTCCCGTCGGCCCCGAAGCCGGCGGTCGCCCCGGTCCCGGCTCCGAAGACGGCGCACAGCAACGCCGAACTGGTCGAGATGCAGCTGGGCGTCTCCGCCGACGCTCCGCTCTGCTTCTCCTGCGGTACGAAGATGCAGCGCGCCGGCTCCTGCTACATCTGCGAGGGCTGCGGCTCCACCAGCGGCTGCAGCTGACATCCGGCTGATGCCGTGATCCGCTGAGGCGGGCAGGTCCCTTGGGGGACCTGCCCGCCTCCGGCGTTCTCAGGCCCGCGATCATTGTGTGGACGCCGCGTACGCCGCGGACGAGCGAGGGACACGGGGAGACGGGGAACCATGTGGAGCGGTGACGAGCTGGACCTGGACGCGTATCTGGCACGGATCGGGATCGGGGGCGGGGGCGGGGGCGGGGAACTCCGTCCGGACCTGGAGACGTTGTACGCAGTACACCGCGCACACACCGCCGCCATCACCTTCGAGAGTCTGGACGTCCTGCTCGGCCGCCCCGTCGAGCTGGACACAAAGGCGATCGAGGACAAGCTCGTGCACGCCCGCCGCGGCGGCTACTGCTACGAGCAGAACTCGCTGCTGGCCGCCGCACTGGAGCGGATCGGCTTCGAGGTCTCGGGGCGAGGTGCCCGCAACCGCACCCGCGGGGACTCCCTGACACCGGTGACGCACGCCGTCCTCGTAGCCACCGTCGAGGGACAACCGTGGCTGTGCGACGCCGGGTTCGGCTACCAGGGCCCGCGTGAGCCCGTCCCGCTGGGGCGGCCCGGCGGCGAGGTGCGGCAGGGGGAGTGGACGTACCGCGTACGCGAGGAGGAGGACGACATCCTCGTGCTGTGCTTCCTGCGCGGGGGAGCCTGGCGCGACCTGTACGCGTTCTCCCCGCAGCGGTACCACCCCGTCGACTACCTCCTGCTCAACCACTACAGCTCCACCCACCCCCGCTCCGCCTTCATCGGGCGAGTCATCGTCCAGCACCCGGGCGACGACGTCCGCCGGGCGCTGGTCGGGCGCGAGCTCACCCGGCTGCACCCCGACGGGCGGGACGAGCGGCGGTCCGTCGGCCCGGACGAGCTGCTCGACGTGCTCGACCGGGAGTTCGGGCTTCGGCTGCCTGAGCGGGACGCGGCGGAACTGGTGCGGATCCACCGCGCCGGGGACTGACCCGGGCCGCGCCGGGACCGTACGATGGCGCAGTGCTGGTCAAGTGGATTCGCTGCACGGTGACGGACCGACGCGGGTTCGAGCGCGGACAGCGAAAATGGGCGGGGCTGCCAGGCGAGCCGGGATTCCGGGGACAAGGCGGCGGCTGGAGCCGGGGCCGGCAGGGGGTCGCGCATGTCTTCGCGTTCTGGGAGAGCCGTTCCTTCTACGACTCTTTCATGGCCCGCAGCCACGACCGGCTCGCCGCGGCGCAGCACGGCACCTACACCGATGCGCGGGTCACGCTCTTCGACCACCGCTTCGATGTGAAGACCGGGTTCGAGCCGCGCTTCACCGACGCCGACGTCGTCCGGGTGGCGCACACCCGTGTCCGGGAAGGGCGAGTGGACCACTTCGCCCTCATGCAGGAGAAGGTGTGGAATCCGGCCATGGCCGGTTCGCCGGGCATGATCCGCGGCCTTTTCGGGGAGGCCCCGGGCCGGGAGTTCCTGGTGCTGTCGATGTGGCACGCGGCCGCGGAGCACGGCAAGTACCGGCAGGAGCGGGTCGAGCGGCTCTCCCTGCGCGCCCAGATCCAGGCCGACATCGAGGCCCTCACCGGTGACGTCGTCGACCTCGAACCCTCCTGGACGGTATGACCGTACGACGACCGGCGGGCCTACCGGCGTGCCCGGCCGGTCGGCTCCCGGTGGCCGAATAGGGTCGGGGGATGTCTCGACCACGCCGCATCGTCCTTGTCCGGCACGGGGAATCCGAGGGAAACGCCGACGACTCGGTGTACGAACGGGAACCCGACCACGCGCTGCGGCTGACCAGGAACGGCCGCGAGCAGGCCGCGGCGGTCGGCGAGCGGCTGCGCGAGCTCTTCGGTGACGAGACGATCAGTGCGTACGTCTCCCCGTACCGCCGGACCCTGCAGACCTTCCGGGAGCTGCGGCTGGATCCGACGCGGGTCCGGATGCGCGAGGAGCCGAGGCTGCGCGAGCAGGACTGGGGAAACTGGCAGGACCGGGACGACGTACGGCTCCAGAAGGCGTACCGGGACGCGTACGGCCACTTCTTCTACCGCTTCGCGCAAGGGGAGTCGGGCGCCGACGTGTACGACCGTGTCGGGTCCTTCCTGGAGAGCCTCTACCGCAGCTTCGAGGCCCCGGACCACCCCGAGAACGTGCTGCTGGTGACGCACGGGCTGACCATGCGGCTGTTCTGCATGCGGTGGTTCCATTGGTCGGTGGCCGAGTTCGAGGCCCTGTCCAACCCCGGGAACGGCGAATTCCGGACGCTCGTGCTGGCACCGGACGGCCGGTACCGGATGGACCGCCCGTTTGAGCGCTGGACCACACCCGAGCCTTATGACCTGGACGGCTAGAGTGACCCGCGATGACCCCTGACTCCACTCCCGAACGGCGCTACGCACGCGCCATGTCCAGCCTCCGCGGGCTGGCGCTGGGCGATGCCCTGGGCTCCCAGTACTTCGTCCCCGTGAACTACCCGCGCCTCAAGCGGCGCGAACTCCCTGCCGGCACCGAGACGTGGCAGTGGACCGACGACACCGAGATGGCCTGTTCGGTGGTGGCCGTGCTCGCCGAGCACGGTCGCATCGACCAGGACGCGCTGGCCGGCTCGTTCGCCCACCACCACGACTTCGACCGGGGCTACGGGCCCGCCGTGAACCGGATGCTCCGCCTGATCCGGGAAGGCGAGGACTGGCGCACGCTGGCCGCCGAGCTGTTCAACGGGCAGGGCTCGTGGGGCAACGGCGCCGCGATGAGGATCGCGCCGCTGGGCGCCTGGTACGCGGACGACCCCGAGCAGGCCACGCACCAGGCGGAGATCTCCGCCTACACCACCCACCAGCACCGCGAGGCCGTCTGCGGGGCCATGGCCGTCGCCGCCGCGGCCGCGCTCGCGGCGGCCCCGGCCGGACCGCCGAAGGCCGCCGACCTGCTGGACGGCGTGATCGCACTGGTGCCGCGCAGCGCCGTGGGCGCCGGAGTACGGCGGGCACGGGACATGCTCGACTACGGCGATGCGACGACGGTCGCGGCAGTACTGGGCTGTGGGCGGCGCACGAGCGCCCATGACACCGTGCCGTTCGCGCTGTGGTCGGCGGCGCGGTCGCTTGACGACTACGAGCGGGCGTTCTGGACCACCGCGCAGGTGGGCGGGGACGTCGACACGACCTGCGCGATCGTCGGCGGGGTGCTGGGCGCACGCGGTGACGAGGTGCTGCCGGCCGCGTGGCTGGCGCGTACCGAGGCCCTGCCGGCCTGGCTGCCGGAGGCCGCGACGCGATAGCGGAAGGTGGCCCGTGGCGTCCGGGAGCGGGGTGAAATACCCCGTTCCGATTGTCACGGTCCTGCCACAGGAGTCTTTTGATCCTGTTCAAAACTGCATGGCACCGGCCTACTCTGTCCGCTCCGCCGCCCCCATCGGAACTCGGGGGCGGACGACAGGGGAGGGGAACCCGATGTCAGAGAACACCGACGGGGTGGACGACACCGCGGCCGGCACCGCAACCGAGGGCGCGGCCAACGGGACGTCGAGCGGTGGGTCCAACGAAGCGTCCGCGGCCGGAGATCCACCCGCGGGCACGGCTCCGACCGCAGGCAGACCCGCCGGAGCGGCCGGACCCGCCGGAGCGGCCGGACCTGCAGGGCCGGGCGTCGGAGCCCCGGCCGACGCCGCCGCCTGGCAGGCCTGGCAGGAGCAGCAGCGGCGCGAACGGGCCGCCGCGGCCCGCGCCAAGGCCGCCGCGCCGCCCGCGTGGGCCGTACTCGTGCGGCCCGCCCAGGCCGCCCCCATCGGGACCGCCACCCTCGCCGCGGCCGGCCTCGCGGGACTCGCCGCGGCCCTGCTCCTCGGCGACGGCATGGGCCCTGGCCTGCTGCTCGCCATCGTGCCCGCCGTCGTCGCCGCGTACGCCGCCGCCCGCACGGCCCGTCGTACGGCCCGCCCCTGGACCGTGGTCTGGGCGATAGGCTGCCTCGCACTCCTGGCCGTACCCGCCCTGCGCGACTCGGCGTGGCCGTCCACCCTCGCGATCCTCTCCGCCGTCCTGCTCGGCGCGCTGGCCCTGCACGGCAGCCGCACCTGGCCCGGAGTCCTGCTCAGCCCGCTCGGCTTCTTCGAAGCTGCCGTGTCCGGCGTCGGCTGGGCCTGGTCCGGCCTGCGCTCGCGCAGCGGCGTCAGCAAGGACCGCTGGCTGCCGGTCGCCAAGGCCGGCGCCGTGGCGGTGGCCCTCCTGCTGCTCTTCGGCACGCTGTTCGCCTCGGCCGACGCGGCGTTCGCCGATCTGCTGGGCGGGCTGACGCCCGACATCTCCATCGGGGACGGGCCCCTGCGGATCCTGCTCTTCCTCGTCGGCGCCCTCCTCGCGCTGGCCGCCGCCCGCACCGCCGCGGCCCCGCTGCGCTGGGACCGGATCAAGGTGACCCCCGGCAGGCCGAGGTCCCGCGTCGAATGGGCCCTTCCGCTCGTCCTGCTCAACCTGCTGTTCGCCGGCTTCAACGCCGTGCAGCTGGCCGTTCTGTTCGGCGGCTACGACAAGGTCCTGGAGAGCACCGGCCTCAGCTACGCCGAGTACGCCCGGCAGGGTTTCTGGCAGTTGCTCTGGGCCACCCTGCTCACTCTCGCAGTGATCGCCCTCGCGCTGCGCTGGGCCCCGCGCGACGGCGCGGGCGACCGCCGCTTCGTCCGCGTCGTCCTCGGGGCGCTGTGTGCGCTGGCCCTGGTCGTCGTCGCCTCCGCGCTGCGCCGGATGGACCTCTACGTGGACGCGTACGGCCTGACCAGGCTGCGCGTGTCGGTGGCCGCGATGGAGCTGTGGCTCGGGCTGGTCATCGTACTGATCATGGCAGCCGGGGTGTTCGGCGCGCGCTGGCTGCCGCGCGCGGTCGCGGGGAGCGTGGCGGCCGGCGTCATGGCCTTCGGCCTGCTGTCCCCGGACGGGACGGTCGCCGAGAGCAACGTGGCCCGGTTCCAGGCGGACGGCAAGATCGACCTGGCCTACTTCCAGAGCCTGTCGGCGGACGCCGTGCCGGCCCTGGACCGGCTGCCCGAGCCCCGCAGGTCCTGCGCCCTGTACGGGATCAGTGCCGAAATCTCCAGGGCGGGCGACGTCCCGTGGTACGCCATGAGCCTCGGCGAGCACCGGGCCCGCCAGATTCTGCGCGAGCGGCCGGTGACCGCGTCGTACGAGGTCTGTTCGCGCCTCGGCGCGTTCGGCAGCCGCATCGAGTACTAGTAGGGGGCGCGGCACGGGGTCCGGGCACGGGGCACGGTGCCGCGCCCGGATCCCGTACGTCGGGGCCGGCTCAGGCCGCCGGACCGCTCTTCGCGGCGGCTCCGTTGAGGGCATCCAGGTCGCTCTTGCGCACCCTGATCACCAGCAGCGCGGTGGCAAGGGCGAGACCGGCCATCGCCACGGCGGCGCCGAACGCGGTGGAGATGCCCTGGGTGAGCACGAGATCGCCCCAGGGATCGGGCAGCTGGCCGGTCTCGTTGAAGGCGGCCAGCTGTTCCGGCCGAGCCTGCGCCATGAAGACGGGGACCTGCTGGTCAGCCTCGGTGCGGGCGGCCGTGCCGAAGACGGTGACCAGGATGGACAGCCCCAGGGAACCGCCCACCTGCTGGCTGGCGTTGAGCAGTCCGGAGGCCGCGCCCGCCTCTCTCGGCGCGACTCCGGAGACGGCGGTGAGGGTGAGGGTCACGAAGTTGAGCCCCATGCCGAAGCCGAACAGCAGCATCGGCCCGAGCACCCCGGCGAGGTACGAGGAGTCGGTCCGGATGAAGGTCAGCCAGGTGAGCCCGGTGCCTACGAGGGCGGTTCCGGTGACCATGAACGGCTTGGGGCCGAAGCGGGGCAGGAAGCGCTGGGAGAGACCCGCGGCCGTGACGATGGCGACGGTCACGGGTAGGAACCCGAGTCCGGACTGGATCGGGGAGAAGCCCAGAACGTTCTGCACGAACTGGACGATGAAGAAGAACATCCCGAACATCGCCGCGGCGAGACCGAGCATGATCAAGTACGTGCCGGCTCGGTTGCGGTCGGCGAACATCCGCAGCGGGATGATCGGTTCGGCGGCCCGGGACTCGATGGCGACGAAGAGCGCGAGCAGGACGACGGCAGCGGCGAACGAGCCGAGCGTGAGGGAGTCGCGCCAGCCGTCTTCCGAGGCGCGGATGAACCCGTAGACCAGCGAGGCCATGCCGCCGGTGGAGGTGAGGGCGCCGGCGACGTCGAAGCGGCCGGGGTGGCGCTCGGACTCGCTGATGTAGAGCGGGGCGAGGATCGCGATCAGCACGCCGATCGGCACGTTGACGAAGAGCACCCAGCGCCAGTCGAGCCACTCGGTCAGCATGCCGCCGGCCAGCAGGCCGATGGCGCCGCCGCCCGCGGAGACGGCGGCGAACACCCCGAAGGCCCGGTTCCGTTCGGGGCCCTCGGGGAAGGTCGTGGTGATCAGGGCGAGCGAGGTCGGGGAGGCGATCGCACCACCGACGCCCTGGAGGGCGCGGGCTGCGAGCAGCTGCCAGGGTTCCCGGGCGAAACCGCCGAGGAGGGAGGCCAGGGTGAAGAGCAGGATTCCGGCCATGAACACGCGGCGCCGGCCCAGGATGTCGCCGGCCCGGCCGCCCAGCAGGAGCAGGCCGCCGAAGGTGAGCGTGTAGGCGCTCAGTACCCAGGAGAGGTCGGTGGTGCTGAAGCCGAGGGCGGTCTGGATGTGCGGGAGCGCGATGTTCACGATCGTCGCGTCGAGGACGACCATGAGCTGGCATGCGGCGATGACGGTGAGCGCCACGCCGGGGCGCCCCTCCCGGCGGGCCGCGCCCGGTATCCGGGGTTTGGTGAGTTGAGAGCTTGTCACTGAGGATCCCCCCAAAGTGAATGGGTGAACGCAACCGTTCACTGTGGGACCACGGTAGGAGCGAATCCTTAGTGAACGAAAGGATTCACCGGTGCCGAAAATTCACGCGAGGCGGGCGGGGGCCGAGCGCCGACGGACAGATCTGTCGGCCGTTCCTTCACGAATGCGATCGCGAGTGCGGTCCGGTGTCCGTCGACGGATTCTGCGGAGCCGTCCGGTCCGGATGGTGGACGTCGGCGCGGTGGCTGATCAGGGGGTTGTACGGCGGAGAGTCGGGCGGGGCGGAGTGCGGTCGGACTCGGCTGGTCCGTTTGTCATGGATGTCTTTCGCGGCGACGGCGATGTATCACACGGAGGTGTGCGGGAGCGAACGAGAGGATCCGGACACGGGCCGGACGCGCGTCGCGACCGCGACGGAGCCGCGTCGGACCCGGGGCGGGGTGTGCAGGCGGCGCGGGGCGGCGTAACCTTGCTGGCGCCATGCCGTACGAAGCACCCACCCACACCGTCGAACGCTCCCTCCGTGCAACCACCGGCGCCAAGGTCATCGCCGGGGTCGACGAAGTCGGACGAGGGGCCTGGGCCGGTCCCGTCACCGTGTGCGCGGCGATCACCGGTCTGCGCCGGCCGCCTGCGGGCCTCACCGACTCCAAACTGCTCACCGCCAAACGGCGCGACGCCCTCGTCGACGTCCTGGAGGCCTGGGTCACCGCGTACGCCCTCGGGCACTCCTCCCCGGAGGAGATCGACGAACTGGGGATGACCGCCGCCCTGCGGCTCGCCGCGGAGCGTGCTCTGGAAGCGCTGCCGGTGCGGCCCGACGCGGTGATCCTCGACGGCAAGCACGACTATCTCGGCTCGCCCTGGCGGGTCCGTACGGTGATCAAGGGCGACCAGTCCTGCGTCGCCGTCGCGGCTGCCTCGGTCATCGCCAAGGTCCGCCGTGACCGCATGATGGCCGAGATAGGCGAACAGGGCGGTGGAATCGAGGACTTCGCTTTCGCCGCCAACGCCGGATACCCCTCACCTGTGCACCGGGCGGCGTTGGAGGTGCGGGGGCCTACCCCCTACCACCGGCTCTCGTGGTCGTACCTCGACGCGCTTCCCCAGTGGCGCCACCTCAAGAAGGTGCGCCGCAGCGAGGAGTCGATGGAGCTGGAAAACGGAGGCCAACTCGGCTTCGATTTCTGATCGCACCCATGTGCCGCTGACCGGTACGTTTCGTACCGGCGTTTGATAGACACCACGTCACGCCTCTCACCCCGCCATCGAGGAGCCTCAGATTCACGAGAGTGCCCAGGGTCCCCGCGTCACGCCGGCCGCGAGCCGCACCGCGCAGACCCCCCGCCCCGTACCTGGTCCGCGTCCCGCCGCCGTGCCCCGGCCCGGACGCCCCGGTCCCGTCCGGCCCGCCCCGCCCGTTCAGCAGGCCACTCCCGGACCCGTTCCCGTAGCCACCGCGGTTCCCGCCGCGCCGTCCGTCTCGGCGGCGGTCCCGCAGATCCAGCTGATCCCGGCATCCGCCGAGGGTGCGCTGGACGCGGCCGAAGAGGCCGTTGACCTGCTGCTCGACACCGGGCGCGCGCCCGGTGACATCCTGGTGCTCACCACCGGCGACCCGCACCCGTGGGCCGCTCACGAGCTGTCCTTCGGCGAGGCCGCGTACTGGGCCCTGCACGAGGCCGGGGACGACGTCTTCTACGCGGACGCCGCGCACGTCAAGCGCGCCTCCGGCCGTCCGGTCGTGGTCTTCGCCGTCAACGGCGGAGCGGTCGACGCGGTCGTCGGCGCCCTGCCAGTCGCCCTCGCGCGGGCCGGTGCGCTGCTGATCGTGTGCGGTGACCCGACGCAGATCAACTCCGTTCTGGGTGCGGGCGTCTGACGCCCCGTATCCCGGTCCGGGCGAGGGGCGGGGCGGGCCGACGGCCGGCCCCGCTTGAAGCCCGGAGGCTGATCCGCCGTACGCCCGCGCCTGGGTGTACGGCCGTGAGGCGTGCCCGCCGGAGTCCGCCCGCACGTGGGTCGGATGCCGGTGGTTGGCATACCTGTGGTCCGCGTGTCGGCGGTCTGCCCGTCCGGGTATGCACCCGTGCGGCCGGGCGGCGGTACGGCGGTCAGCGCGCGGCGGTTCGGCGCAGGGCCTCGGCCGCGCCGCCGCCGCTGTGCAGGGCGAGCGGGGAGAACTCGGCCACCGTGTCGCCGAGCCGCTGAGGCCGCGAGTCCGAGCTGGGCCGCCGGCCGCCCCGGCCCTCGCCGAGAACCTGCCACCCGCCCCGGGTCAGCGTGATGTACGCGCCGCAGCGCAGCCCGTGCAGGGTGCAGGCGTCCCGCAGTCCCCACATCCACGCGCCGTCCTCCTCGGTCCACCGCTCGTCGCCCTCGCGGCAGTAGAGCAGCACGGCCGTCCGCACCGGGGTCCGTCGCCGCAGGTCGTGCGGGAGGACCCGGCGCAGCGCGGAGAGCAGGGCGTTGCGGTACTCCCAGCCGTCGGCCGAGGTCGACCGCTGCACGAAGGAGGCGCTCGCCACGAGCTGCTCCTCCGGGCCGAGGACGGCGATGACCGCGGTCGACGGCGCCGGGGCGTGCCGCGAGTGCAGCCCGCTGACGACCTCACGAGGATTGCGCAGCAGCGGAATTCCCGCCGCTGTCCATTCGGCGGGTTCCAGCAGCCGGCCGTGCCGGCTGGCGCCGCCGGTGGCCGCTTTCAGGGACGTGGTCGAGAGCGGGGCGAATCCGAAGGTCACGGTCCTCCCTTCGGGTACACGCCCGCGGACGGGCACGGCTGGAGTGTGGGCGCGCCGCAGCGCGGCCCAAAAGAGTGCCGCGGAGCCGAGCGGGAGCACTCCAATTCTCGCGTGGCCCCGGAGCATGCGGCAACGAGCAATTGACGCCGCCGACCGGAATTCGCCGGTATGCCGTTCATATCCTTGCCCCGCCACGCCGAAGATGACTCATTCGGCTACGGCTGGACCGCCAGTACCAGTGGGAGCACCCCCTTCGCGCCCGCCCGGCGCAGCAGCCGAGCGGCCACGGCGAGGGTCCATCCGCTCTCCGCTCGGTCGTCCACGAGGAGAACCGGCCCTGACGCCTCGGCCAATGTCGCCGCGAGGGCCGGGGGCACGGTCAAGGCCTGGTGGAGCCCCCGCACCCGCTGGGCGCTGTTGGAGGAGGGCAGACCGTACTCCGGTACCTGGTCCGTGTACGCGACCGTCCCGAGCAGCGGCATCCTCCCCACCTCGGCGATGCGTGCGGCCAGCGAACCGACCAGCTGGGGGCGGCTTCGCGAGGGCAGCGCGACCACGCCCACCGGCCGGGCCGGGGCGTCCGGCTCCCCCGAGGCCCAGCCGCCGGGGCCGCGGGCCCAGTCGGCGAGGACGGCCACCACGGCCTGTGCGACGTCGTTGGGAACGGGCTGGTCCGGACTCTCCGGGGCGAGCATCGGGCGCAGCCGGTTGCCCCAGCCGATGTCGGACAGCCGGCCCAGTGCCCGGCCGGTGGCGGCCTGCTCCCCGGCCGGGATGCGGCCCTTGAGGTCGACGCCGACGGCCGTGAGCCCGGTCGGCCACATCTTGCGCGGTTCCAGCTCCACGCCCGGGCGGCCGAGTTCGCCGCGTGCGGTGTCCAGCGCGGTGGTGGAGACGTCCGCGGTGAACCGGGCCCCGGCACAGTTGTCGCAGCGGCCGCACGGCGCGGCTTCCTCGTCGTCGAGTTGGCGGCGCAGGAACTCCATCCGGCACGCCGTGGCCGCCGCGTAGTCGCGCATGGCCTGCTGCTCCGCGGCTCGCTGGCGGGCCACCCACGCGTAGCGCTCGGCGTCGTACGCCCACGGCTCGCCGGTCGAGGTCCAGCCGCCCTTGACCCGGTGCACGGCCCCGTCCACGTCCAGCACCTTGAGCATGGTCTCGAGCCGGGTGCGCCGCAGGTCGACCAGCGGCTCCAGCGCGGGCAGCGACATCGGCCGGCCCGCCTGGGCCAGAACGTCGAGGGTGCGGCGCACCTGCTCCTCGGGCGGGAAGGCCACCGAGGCGAAGTACTGCCAGATCGCCTCGTCCTCCCGGCCGGGCAGGAGCAGGACCTCGGCGTGCTCCACACCGCGGCCGGCGCGGCCGACCTGCTGGTAGTAGGCGATGGGGGAGGAGGGGGAGCCCAGGTGCACGACGAAGCCGAGGTCGGGCTTGTCGAAGCCCATGCCGAGGGCGGAGGTGGCGACCAGCGCCTTGACCCGGTTGGCCTGGAGGTCGTCCTCGGCCTGCTGGCGGTCGGCGTTCTCCGTCTTCCCGGTGTACGAGGCGACCGTGTGCCCGCGGCGGCGCAGGTACGCGGTGACCTCCTCGGCCGCCGCGACGGTCAGCGTGTAGATGATCCCGGAGCCGGGCAGCTCGCCCAGGTGGTCGGCGAGCCAGGCCAGCCGGTGTGCCGCGTCGGGCAGGGTCAGCACCGCCAGGCTCAGGCTTTCGCGGTCCAGCGGGCCGCGCAGGACCAGTGCGTCCGTGCCGGCGCCTGTACCGAGCTGCTCCGCGACGTCGGCCGTCACACGGGCGTTGGCCGTCGCGGTCGTGGCCAGCACCGGGACGCCCGGCGGGAGGTCGGCGAGCATCGTGCGCAGCCGCCGGTAGTCGGGACGGAAGTCGTGGCCCCAGTCGGAGATGCAGTGGGCCTCGTCCACGACGAGCAGACCGGTGGCGGCGGACAGTTTGGGGAGCACCTGGTCGCGGAAGTCCGGGTTGTTCAGCCGTTCCGGGCTCACCAGCAGGACGTCGACCTCGCCCGACGCGACCTCGGCCTGGATTCCCTCCCATTCCTCGGGATTGGCGGAATTGATGGTGCGGGCGCGGATCCCCGCGCGGGCGGCGGCCTCGACCTGGTTGCGCATCAGGGCGAGGAGCGGGGAGACGATCACGGTGGGACCGGCGCCGCTCGCACGCAGCAGCGAGGTGGCGACGAAGTACACCGCGGACTTGCCCCAGCCCGTGCGCTGTACCACCAGCGCCCGCCGCTTGTGCGCGACGAGGGCCTCGATCGCCCGCCACTGGTCCTCGCGCAGCCGCGCGGTTCCCGTGGGATCGCCCACGAGGCGGGCTAGTACGGAGTCGGCCGAGGACCTCAGGTCTGCGTTCATGCCCCCATGCAACCCGATGGCTCCGACATAGCGCCAATGCCGCTCTGAGCCTGTGGATGTTGAGCGGTCAAATGGTTATCCACAGGGCTTTCGGGATCGGATCACGCACGGGATCTTCGGGACATGACGAACAACCACGAATCGCGCACCCCGTCCGGCCAGCCGTCCATCAGCTCGGCCGGATCCACCTCGGACTCCCGGATCACTCTGCGCAGCCCGGCCGAGCTGGCCGACGCCCTGCCCTACATGCTCGGCTTCCACCCCACGGACTCTCTGGTCATGGTCGCCGTGCACGGCGATGGCGGGCGGTTCGGCGGCCGGCTGCGCGTCGGCATCCCGGCAACCCCCGCGGAATGGGAGGACACCGCACGGCAGGTCGCCGACTGCCTGATCCGCGGCAGCGAGCGGCGCGGGAGCAAGCCCGACGGCATCGTCGTCTTCCTCTGCCAGGAGCCGCAGGGAGAGGAGAGCGGCCGGCGGGTGATGACCCGGCTGCGGCCGCTCGCCCAGCGGATCCGGCTGGCCTGCGGCGCGCTGGACGTGCCCGTTCTGGAGGCCCTGTGCCTCTCCGCGGGCCGATTCTGGTCCTACGTATGCCCCGACGAGCGCTGCTGCCCGGCCGAGGGCAGCCCGCTGGCCGCGGTCGGCACCTCCGTGATGGCCGCCGCGGCCACCTTCGCCGGGCTCCAGGTCCGGGGCTCCCTCAAGGACATCGAGGGCCGGCTGGCGCCGCTGCGCGGGGCTGTCGCCGCGGAGATGGAGAGCGCCCTGGACCGGGCGGCAGCCGCCCTGGTACCGAAGATCCTCGACGGGGCCACCCGGGAGGAGGTCGGCGCCGAGACCCTCACGCTGGCCCGTTCCCTGATGCGGCGGATGACCCTCGCGCCGCCCGTGGAGGGAGGTCCCCACGCCGATGACTGGGACGACGCGCTGCTCGGCCACGACGAGGCCGCCTCAGTGATCCTCGGCCTCCAGGACCGTGAGATCAGGGACATCGCGGCCGAGTGGATGGAGGACGAGGAGGCAGCGCCCGCCCTGCGGCTGTGGCGGGCCCTGGCCCGGCGCTGTGTCGGGGCGTACGGCGAACACGCGGCGGCCCCGCTCACCCTCGCGGGCTGGGTCTCCTGGTCCACCGGGGACGAGCCGACCGCCCGGATCGCCCTCGGACTTGCCTTGCAGGCAGACGGCGAATACCGCTTCGCCCAACTGCTCCACCACGCCTGCAACGAGGGCATCGACCCCGAGGGACTGCGGCAATGCCTGCGGGAGGAACGGCGGCGCCGCGAGCCCCGGCCGGGGCGGCGGACCGCGGGTACCCGTCCCCCCGGCCGCCGCGGCAAGGCGGCTCCCCGCCGTGAGCCCCGCCGCACCGCGGGGAGCGGGCAGTGAGCCCGCTGCGGCCCCGGCACGGGACCCGGGTGCGGCGGCTGCGAAGGGCCCTGGGCGCGGTCCTGAGGCGGCCGCCCCGTCCCGGGCGTGCGCGGTCGGCGGTACGGCCCGTGACCCGGGCGGGGGTGGGGACGTTCAGTTGTGGGGCGGTGGGGGACCGGCCGCGCCGCCGCCCAGCCGAACCGACCGGAGCGCAGACAAGGCGACGCATGTCTCACCCCGCACCCTCCCGACC
Organism: Streptomyces sp. NBC_00190; assembly: GCF_036203305.1. Classification (GTDB taxonomy): domain Bacteria; phylum Actinomycetota; class Actinomycetes; order Streptomycetales; family Streptomycetaceae; genus Streptomyces. The sequence goes on from NZ_CP108131.1 coordinate 5,843,701, forward strand.
ACCCGGCGTGCCTGCCGCCCGCAGGTCCGAGCCACCGCCGGTGCACGGCGCCGTCATCTGCGTCGCGGCGCCCTGCCTGGTCATCTCGCCGGAGCACGGCCAGCTGACGGGGCGGGGGATCGACGGCATCTACCGTTCCGGGCGGCGGCTGCTCTCCCGGTGCGTGCTGCGCGTCGGCGGGCGGGAACCGGTGGCCGTCCAGGGGCGCAGCCTCGGCGCGGACCGTGCCGCCTTCACCGCCACGGTGCGCACCGGTGCCGAGCCCGGCCCCGATCCGGACGTCGGCGTGGAACGGGTCCGGCACGCGGACGGCACCGAGCGGATCACGCTGCGCAGCTTCACGGCCCGGCCGCTGCGCCTGTCCGTGGAGGTCCTGCTCGGCACGGACCTGGCCGAACTGGCCGCCGTGGCCGCCGGCCGGGCCGGGCCGGAGCTGCCCGCCGCGGTGCATGCCGCCGGGCTGCGCTGGAGCACCGGCGACGCCGAGGCGGTCACCGCCGCCGATCCGTCTCCGGACGACGCGCTGGCCTCCTCCGGGCTGCTGCGCTGGCAGCTCGAACTCGGTCCCGGTGAGTCCCGCACCATCGAGCTGCGGACCACCCAGGACCGCGTCGTCCGGGCTCCGGCGGGCCAGGTGGCCAATCCGCTCGCCGCCGCCCGGGCCGAAGGGGACGACCCGAGAGCCGAGGCGTGGTTCCGGACCGGCGTCGAGGACCTCGGGGCGCTGCTCCTGAGGGATCCCGCCGAGCCGGGCGACTCCTTCGCGGCAGCGGGGGTGCCATGGCGCCTGGGGCTGGCCCCGGCGGAGTCCCTGTGGGCCGCCCGGATGGCACTGCCGCTCGGGACCGGACTGGCCGCGGCCACCCTGCGGATCCTGGCCCGCAACCAGAGCGACAGGCGCGGGCCCGACGCGGGGAAGATCCCGGGACCTCTGCGGGGGGCGGGCCCGCAGCTCCCCCCGGGGTGCACGGGCACGGAGGCGACCCTGGCCTTCCCGGCGGTGCTCGCCGAGGCCCGGCTCTGGGGGATGCCGGAGGAGGAGGTGGACCGGCTGCTCCCCGCCGCCGAGCGGTGCCTCGACTGGCTGCGGGGCGCCCTGGGCGAGGACGGCTTCCTGGCCGATCCAGACCCGGGGCCGCGGCGCTGCGAGACCCAGGCCCACGCCCACCGGGCCGCGCTGCTCGGCGCGGACCTCCTCGCCGCACGCGGTCGGCCCGGCGCCGAGGAGTGGCGGCAGTGGGCGGCCGCGCTGCGGGAGCGGTTCCGGGCCGAGTTCTGGATCGACGGCCCGGACGGGGGGCGGCCCGCGGCGGCCCTGCATCCCGACGGCCGGCCGCTGCCCCGGCTGACGGGGGCCGCCGCCCACCTGCTCGACACCGGCCTCCTCAGCGGCGGCCGGCTCGCCCCGGGGCTTCTGGACCGGGTCCGCACCGAGCAGCTGGCCCGACTGCTCGGCGCGCCCGCCATGGACTCCGGGTGGGGGCTGCGGAGCATGGCGGCCAGGGAACCGGGTCACAACCCGTTCGGCCACCGATCCGGCGCGGTGCGCGCGTACGAGAGCGCCGTGGCGGTGGCCGGACTGGCCCAGGCGGGCTTCGAGAAGGAGGCCACCGGCCTGCTCCGGGGCCTGCTGGACGCGGCGGAGAGCTTCGGGTACCGGCTGCCGGAGATGTTCGCGGCCGAGCAGCGCACCTCCGGCAGCGCTCCGATTCCGCACCCGGCGGCCTGTCGCCCGGCCGCGGTGGCCGCCGCGGCCGGGATCCACGTCCTGACAGCCCTCGCCGGGATCCGCCCCGACGCCCCTGCGGGGACGGTCGCCCTCGCCCCCCTCCCCGGCGCACCGCTCGGTGCGCTGCGCCTCTCCGGCCTGCGTGTGTCGGGGGAGCCCTTCGCGGTCCGGATCAGCCGGCTGGGCCTCGGCATGGTGGAGGAGGCGGCCGATGCGCTCGTACTGGGGGGCTAGCCTCCACTCCAGCGTCTTCAAGGTCACCAAAGCGCTGTTTATCGTCAGGCAGACGACTATGATCGCGGCATGTCGCCCTACGACCCGTCGGCCTTTCCGCCCTTCGCCGTCACCGTCGACCTGGTCGTGCTCACCGTACGGCGCCACGCGCTCTGCGCGCTGGTCGTCCGGCGGGGTGAGCAGCCGTTCCAGGGGCGCTGGGCGCTGCCCGGCGGATTCGTGCGCGGAGACGAGGACCTGGCGGCGGCCGCCGCCAGGGAACTCTCCGAGGAGACCGGGCTGTGCGCGCACGACCCCGCCGTGCCGGGCGTGGGCAACGGGGCCCATCTCGAACAGCTGGCCACTTACGGTGATCCGAAGCGGGATCCGCGGATGCGTGTCGTCAGCGTGGCGCATTTGGTGCTCGCTCCCGACCTGCCTGCGCCCCGGGCCGGCGGAGATGCCAACAGCGCCCGCTGGGCCCCCGTCGACGAGCTGCTGGAATCCGAGGACCAGGCGTTCGCGGGGCTCGCCTTCGACCACGCCCGGATCCTCGACGACGGTGTGGAGCGGGCCCGTTCGAAGATCGAGTACTCCTCGCTCGCCACCGCCTTCTGCCCGCCCGAGTTCACCGTCGGCGAGCTGCGCCGGGTCTACGAGGCCGTCTGGGGCGTGGCCCTCGATCCACGGAACTTCCACCGCAAGGTCACCGGGACCCCCGGGTTCCTGGTGCCGGCCGGAGGGACGACGACCCGTCAGGGTGGGCGCCCCGCCCAGCTGTTCCGCGCGGGCGGGGCCACCCTGCTCAACCCGCCGATGCTGCGTCCGGAAGTCTGACGCCGAGCCGACGGTCCCGGCTTCCGTTCCGAAGGCAATATCGGCATTCCATCGGACCGGTTGCGCCGTAAATCGGACATATCGCGCTATCTTGCTTGCGGTACTCACCCTGCCGCAGAGCGGTCTCACCCCCCCGCGAGAGAAGCGATGCTCCAGGCAATCGGACTCACCAGCACATCCCGCCCCGACAACCGGCCCCTCGTGGACGACCTCTCGTTCGAGGCCCGCCCGGGGAGCGTGACCGCCCTGCTCGGCGAGCCGGGATCGGGCAAGACCACCGCGCTGCGGCTCATGCTCGAACTCGAACCGGGCCGCGGCGTCACCTACTTCCGCGGCCGTCCGCTGCACCGGATCCCGCATCCGAGCCGTGAGGTCGGCGTGCTGCTCGGCGACGTCCCCGGCAACCCCGCGCGCACCGTGCGAAACCAGCTGCGGATGCTCTGCGCCGCCGCAGGTGTGCCGGCCTCCCGGGCCGACACCATGCTGGACGTCGTCGGTATCGCGGGCCTGCGGGACCAGCGGCTCGGCTCGCTCTCTCTGGGCATGGAGCGACGGGTCGCGCTGGCCGCGGCGCTGCTCGCCGACCCCTGCACCCTGCTCCTGGACGAGCCTACGGCCGGTCTGTCCCCACGTGAACGCGGCTGGTTGCACGGGCTGCTGCGCGGCCACGCCTCGCTCGGCGGAGCGGTGCTCTTCACCACCGACGACGCCAAAGAGGCGGCCCGCAGCGCCGACCGGGTCGTCAGCATCGAGGCGGGCCGCCTCGTCGCCGACCAGGACGCCGCGGAGTTCGCCCGGACCCGGCTGCGGCCGCGCGTCACCGTGCGCACCCCGCACGCTGCCCGGCTGGCCGACGTGCTGGGCCGGGAGGCCCGGGCGGCTCAGCGTGCCATGGAGATCGTGGCGGAGAGCGGCAGCCGCCTGTCGGTGTACGGCAGCAACTGTGCCGAGGTCGGCGAGGCGGCGTTCCGGCACGGGGTGCTCGTCCACCAGCTCGCCGACGAGACCGGAGACGCAGGCGCTCCCACGCCGCCCGTCCCGCGCGCCCGCGCCGAGGCCGCCGGAGCCCAGCCCGCCCCCGCCTCCGGCGAAGCCCCGGGCGAGGTGTCTGACGAGCCCCCCGGCGGACGGCCGCCGCGCGCCCGGTCCGGGCGGCCCGCATCCGCGGTGCGCCGCGTCGGCGGACCACTGCGGCCGCTGCGCTACGAGCTGCTCCGGGTCTTCGGGACCGCCACCCCCGCCCTCACCACCGCGCTCGTCGTCGCCGTCTCCGTCCTGACCACCCTGGTGCTGGCCCGGGCCGGGCATACCCCGCAGAACCGGCTGCTCGCCGCATGGCCCGAGCAGCTGCCGCTACCGCCCGCGGCCCTCGGCGCCGGCCTGCTCGGCGCCCTGGCCTTCGGCGAGGAGTACCGCTACCCCGCGCTCGCCGCCGATCGGGGCACCGTGCCCCGCCGGATGGGACTCCTCGCGGCCAAGCTCGGCGTCTGCGCCCTGCTCGCGCTGCTGCTGGGCGCCCTCGTGGTGGTGGCCGACGCCGGCGCCCTGGCGCTCGTCTTCGACAGCGGCCCGCTGCGCACCCCGGCGCGATGGCTCTCCCCGGCCGTGAGCTGGGCCGGGCTGCTCATCGGCTGCGCCTGGGCCGGCGTACTTGCCTCCGGTGTCTTCCGGTCCGCCACCGCAGGCCTGGCCGCGGTGCTCGCCGTACCGGTGATGGTGGTGCCGCTGGTGCGCAAGGTACTGGAAGGCCCCTCCGCGTACCCGGTCACCGGACTCGGGCCCCGGCTGCGGGCTCTCACCCGGGTGCAGTGGCCGCCCGAGGCGGACCGCCTGATCCTGGGGGCCTTGCGGGTGATGGCCCAACCCGTCGGCACCGCCCTGGTGTTGTCGCTGATGGTCCTGTTGTGCGCCTATGGGTTCACCGGACTGCGCAGCAGGGTCCGTTGGTGATCGTTTCGGTGCGTACCGGGCCCGGACGGGACCGTTGAAGTCCGCGTCGCGTGACGCGGACCGCAACTCCCCGCAAAAGGCCCGGTTCTTTACGATAAGTCGTCAATTGAGTAGGTGGCACCGATCACCCTTTCGTGTGCTTTTCACCAAAGACCTCAAGGGCGATCGAGGCGCGGCCGACAAAGGATTCGTGAGTACCCTTGCGCACACCATGATGACCGCCGCCCGCCATGCCGACTCCGGCCTCGCCGGCCCGGGCGAACTCGACCGCTACCCCTACGCGGAGGCCCCCGGGCCCGACCGCGTCGGAGCGCCCCGCTGGGACGGCGCCGACGTCGAGTTGAGCCGGGTCGGCCGCCGCGCGGCAGGCAGCCGCGGCCGCGGACTGCACGGCCAACTCGTCCAGCAGCTCGGCCAGATGATCGTCTCCGGCGATCTCGGAGCGGACCGCCCGCTGGTCCCCGAGGAGATCGGCCAGCGCTTCGAGGTCTCCCGCACCGTCGTCCGCGAATCGCTGCGGGTCCTGGAGGCCAAGGGTCTCGTCAGCGCCCGCCCGAACGTCGGCACGCGGGTCCGTCCGGTCGCCGACTGGAACCTCCTCGACCCCGACATCATCGAATGGCGCGCCTTCGGCCCCCAGCGCGACGACCAGCGCCGCGAGCTCGGGGAGCTCCGGTTGACCATCGAGCCGCTCGCCGCCCGCCTCGCCGCCGGTCACGGCCGCCCGGACATCCAGCAGCGCCTCGCCGACATGGTCGAGATCATGGGCCACGCCCTCGGCCAGGGGGACTCGATCACCTTCGCCCGCGCCGACAACGAGTTCCACGCACTCCTCATCCAGGTCGCCGGCAACCGGATGCTGGAGCACCTCTCCGGCATCGTCTCCGCCGCGCTCCAGGTCTCCGGCAGCCCGGTCACCGCCTGCGACCGCCCGAGTGAGGCCTGCGTCGCGCACCACGCGCGGATGGTCGAGGCCCTCGCCGCGGGTGACGCGACGGGCGCCGAGAACGCCATGCGTCAGCTCTTGACGGTGCATCCGGAGGTCGAGCGCGTGGTCCCCGCCCCGCGCGAGCACTGACGGGCGGACGCGCGGGGGCGCGGGGGTGCACGACGTGTCGCCGGACCCCGTCGGGTCCGGCGACACGGGGATGCGGCGCCCCGTTCCGGCCCCGCCGGAACCATGCGTATGACCCTATGACCGGCATTGGCTCATACGGGGTGTGACTCGGGCCACGAAGATTGGGCGTAACGCTCCGCGACGTCACGCGATGACCTAAGAGGTGATGGCCGACGGAGGGAAGACAGCAGCCCTTGCGGGTGCTGTGCAGCTCCCCGGCCCCTGCCCGCGCCCCCGGCCCATCCCCAGTCGGTGGTCGTCGGCTCCGGTCCAGCACCAGGCCGGGGTCGGAAGCCGTTCCCATCGTTCCGAGAGGTTGTTCGTGTCGGCCAGCACATCCCGTACGCTCCCGCCGGAGATCGCCGATTCCGAGTCTGTGATGGCGCTCATCGAGCGGGGCAAGGCCGAGGGGCAGATCGCCGGCGATGACGTGCGTCGGGCCTTCGAGGCTGACCAGATTCCTGCGACCCAGTGGAAGAATGTTCTGCGCAGCCTCAACCAGATCCTCGAGGAAGAGGGTGTGACGCTGATGGTCAGTGCCGCGGAGTCGCCCAAGCGCACCACCCGCAAGAGCGTCGCAGCGAAGAGCCCGGCCAAGCGGACCGCCACCGAGCCGGTGGCCAAGAAGACGGCGGCGAAGACGACGGCAGCGCAGCCCGTGGCCACCGCGGACGCCGCGGCCCCGGCGGCCGGGACGGCGGACCCGGAGATCGCGGACGCCCTCGCGCAGGAGCCCGGAACGGAGCCCGCCGCGAAGAAGACGGCGGCGAAGAAGACGGCGGCCAAGAAGGCCGCGCCCGCCAAGAAGGCCGCCGCCAAGAAGACGGCGGCGAAGAAGACCGCCTCCAAGAAGGACGCCGACGCGGCCGGTGACGAGGAGACCCCGGACGAGGGTCCCGACGCCGTCAAGGCCGAGGCCGACGAAGAGGAGGAGGGCGGCGAGAACAAGGGCTTCGTCATCTCCGACGACGAGGACGACGCCCCCGCTCAGCAGGTGGTCGTCGCCGGCGCCACCGCCGACCCGGTCAAGGACTACCTCAAGCAGATCGGCAAGGTCCCCCTCCTCAACGCCGAGCAGGAGGTCGAGCTCGCCAAGCGCATCGAGGCGGGTCTGTTCGCCGAGGACAAGCTGGCGAACTCCGACAAGCTGGCGCCCAAGCTCAAGCGCGAGCTGGAGATCATCGCCGAGGACGGCCGCCGCGCGAAGAACCACCTGCTGGAGGCCAACCTCCGCCTCGTGGTCTCCCTCGCCAAGCGCTACACCGGCCGCGGCATGCTCTTCCTGGACCTGATCCAGGAGGGCAACCTGGGCCTGATCCGCGCCGTCGAGAAGTTCGACTACACCAAGGGCTACAAGTTCTCCACCTACGCGACGTGGTGGATCCGGCAGGCGATCACCCGCGCCATGGCCGACCAGGCCCGCACCATCCGCATCCCGGTGCACATGGTCGAGGTCATCAACAAGCTCGCCCGCGTCCAGCGCCAGATGCTCCAGGACCTGGGCCGCGAGCCCACCCCGGAGGAGCTGGCCAAGGAACTCGACATGACCCCCGAGAAGGTCATCGAGGTCCAGAAGTACGGCCGCGAGCCGATCTCCCTGCACACCCCGCTCGGCGAGGACGGCGACAGCGAGTTCGGCGACCTGATCGAGGACTCCGAGGCCGTCGTCCCGGCCGACGCCGTGAGCTTCACGCTCCTGCAGGAGCAGCTGCACTCGGTGCTAGACACCCTGAGCGAGCGCGAGGCCGGCGTGGTGTCGATGCGCTTCGGCCTCACGGACGGCCAGCCCAAGACCCTCGACGAGATCGGCAAGGTCTACGGGGTCACCCGTGAGCGGATCCGCCAGATCGAGTCGAAGACGATGTCGAAGCTGCGCCACCCGTCCCGCTCCCAGGTGCTGCGCGACTACCTCGACTGACCGGCAGAGGGTCCGGCGGCGATGCCGACGGCGGTGGCCGCGCGGGTGCGCACGGCCACCAGGCATCCCACTCTGGGTGGAGTCATGCACACTCGGAGTCAGGAGGCCTCATGCGTCGTCCCTTTGCCCGTGCTCTGGCGGGAGCGCTGACCCTGGCGGCGGGAGCGGCCGCGGCCCCGCTGGCCCAGGTGCCGCAGGCGGCCGCGGACAGCGTGGTGATCGGCGGGAAGCCGGTGAAGGTGGCCGACAGTCCCTGGGTCGTGGCCCTCGCCAGCCGTGACCGGTTCGGGGGTACGCGGGGCGGGCAGTTCTGCGGGGGCGTCATCGTGGCACCGGCGAAGGTGCTGACCGCCGCCCACTGCCTGGGGCACGAGGTGCTGGGCGGCCCCGTCGAGTCGGTCGAGGACTTCCGGGTGATCGCCGGGCGTACGGAGCTGCGGGCGACCGACGGCCAGGAGATCGCGGTGCGCTCGGCCCGGGTGAACCCGGACTACGACCCGCGCAGCAACGCCGGGGACCTAGCCGTACTGGAACTCGCCGAAGCCGTGCCGGCGCACTACGTACTCCCCATGGCGGGAGCGGGGCACCCCGCCTACGAGGCGGGGACCGAGGCGGCCGTGTACGGCTGGGGCGACACCAGCGGATTCGGTGACTACGCGTACGCGCTGCGCGCCGCTCCGGTGACCGTTCTGTCGGACGAGGTCTGCGGGCGGGCCTACCCCGGGGACGCCGACGGGCAGTACCGCGCGGATTCCATGGTGTGCGCGGGCGACGACGGGGGCGGCAAGGACGCCTGCCAGGGCGACAGCGGGGGACCGCTGGTGGCGCAGGGGCGGCTCATCGGCCTGGTGTCGTGGGGACGCGGCTGCGGGCGCGCCGACAGCCCGGGGGTGTACACGCGGATTGCGCCGTTCGCCGACTTCGTGACAGGCCCGCAGAGGGCCGCGCAGCCCGCGAAGGCCCAGGATGTCGCGGTCGGCACCCGGAGGGCGTACGAGGCGGGTGCAGGGCCCGTGCAGGGGCCTCGCACGCAGTAGCCCCCGTACCGGCTCCGGGTGTGGACATGAGGACGGGCGGCATCCCTGGGTCGCAGGGGTGCCGCCCGTCGACCGGCCTGGCCGGTCCTGGCTCGTCGGATGCGAGGTGCAGGCCTTGTGTCAGCGGTCCTCGGGTTCGGCGGCATTGGCAGCCGGAGCGGACGTGAGCCGCTCGGTTTCATCCTGTATTTCTGCGGCGATCTTCTTGAGTTCCGGCTCGAACTTGCGACCGTGGTGGGCGCAGAAGAGCAGTTCACCGCCGCTCAGCAGGACGACGCGCAGATATGCCTGGGCGCCGCAACGGTCGCATCGGTCAGCGGCCGTCAGCGGGGTCGCGGGTGTCAGAACAGTAGTCACGTCGCCTCTTCTCTAGCTCGACGAGCTGTCGTACCAGGGTCAACATCCAACCAGGCCGAAAACGTTCCCGCTCGCGGCTTTTCCTCGAAACTTCCTTCCGAAGCTGGCCGGCTGCTGCCGGTTGGCGGCGAAGGAGCCGTATTGCGTTGCTTTACGGTTTCGCGTTGTCAGTCGTTCGCTTGTTGCAGTTCCATCCTCCCCGGCGTGAGTGCCAGGTTGTTCATGAGGACGTGCCCGAACCCTAAATGGTTCATGCCTGGAAGGGAACGTGATGTTTGCTTCACCCCCCGGGGGGATCGAACATCCGTGCGGATCTGGACTAGGCTGAGGAACGCGCGAGGGTGGCGTTGCATCGGCTCTACCTGGCCTCGGTACCCTTCGACCGGCAACCGAGCCACCCCTGCGCCCGACCGGGCCAGAAAAGAAATTCAGCGAGGAGCGAACTGCGTGACCGCCGACACGTCCGTGCCTTCCAGCGCGCTGCTGTCCGGAGCAGACCGGGACGGTTCCAACTACACCGCGCGGCACCTGCTCGTCCTCGAAGGGCTGGAGGCCGTCCGCAAGCGCCCCGGCATGTATATCGGCTCGACCGACAGCCGGGGCCTCATGCACTGCCTCTGGGAGATCATCGACAATTCCGTCGACGAGGCCCTGGGCGGCTACTGCGACCACATCGAGGTGATCCTCCACGAGGACTCCTCCGTGGAGGTCCGCGATAACGGCCGCGGCATCCCCGTGGACGTCGAGCCCAAGACCGGCCTGTCCGGCGTCGAGGTCGTCATGACCAAGCTGCACGCCGGCGGAAAGTTCGGCGGCGGCTCGTACGCGGCCTCAGGCGGCCTGCACGGCGTGGGCGCCTCCGTGGTCAACGCCCTCTCCGCCCGCCTGGACGTCGAGGTCGACCGGGGCAGCTCCACCCACGCCATCAGCTTCCGCCGCGGCGTCCCCGGGATGTTCACCGAGCAGGGCCCCGACAGCCCCTTCGACCCCGCCAACGGCCTGCGCAAGGTCAAGCGCATCGCCAAGGGGAAGACCGGCACCCGCGTCCGCTACTGGGCCGACCGCCAGATCTTCCTCAAGGACGCCCGGCTCGGCCTGGAGACGCTCTACCAGCGCGCCCGCCAGACCGCCTTCCTCGTCCCCGGCCTGACCCTGGTCGTCCGCGACGAGCGGGGCATCGACGGCGCCGGCAAGACCGAGGAGACCTTCCGTTTCGACGGCGGCATCAGCGAGTTCTGCGAGTACCTCGCCCAGGACAAGGCCGTCTGCGACGTGCTGCGCCTGACCGGCACGGGCACCTTCAAGGAGACCGTCCCGGTCCTCGACGACCGCGGCCACATGACCCCCACCGAGGTCACCCGTGAGCTCGGCGTGGACATCGCCCTGCGCTGGGGTACGGGGTACGAGACCAACGTCAAGTCCTTCGTGAACATCATCGCCACCCCCAAGGGCGGCACCCACGTCTCCGGCTTCGAGCGCTCGGTCGCCAAGACCGTCAACGAGGTGCTGCGCTCGGCCAAGCTGCTGCGAGTCGCCGAGGACGACGTGGTCAAGGACGACGCGATGGAGGGCATGACGGCCGTCGTCACCGTCCGCCTCGCCGAGCCGCAGTTCGAGGGCCAGACCAAGGAGGTGCTCGGCACCTCGGCGGCCACCAGGATCGTCGCCGCCGTGGTCGCCAAGGAGCTCAAGGCCTTCCTGACCTCCACCAAGCGGGACGACAAGCAGCAGGCCCGCTCCGTGATGGAGAAGATCGTCGCGGCCGCCCGGACCCGGATCGCGGCCCGCCAGCACAAGGAGGCGCAGCGCCGCAAGACCGCGCTGGAGTCTTCCTCGCTCCCCGCCAAGCTGGCCGACTGCCGTAGCGACGACGTGGAGCGCAGCGAGCTCTTCATCGTCGAGGGCGACTCCGCCCTCGGCACCGCCAAGCTCGCCCGGAATTCGGAATTCCAGGCGCTCCTGCCGATCCGCGGCAAGATCCTCAATGTCCAGAAGTCGTCGGTCTCGGACATGCTCAAGAACGCCGAGTGCGGGGCGATCATCCAGGTCATAGGAGCCGGCTCGGGCCGGACCTTCGACATCGACGCGGCCCGGTACGGAAAGATCGTCCTGCTCGTCGACGCCGATGTGGACGGCGCGCACATCCGCTGCCTGCTGCTGACCCTGTTCCAGCGGTACATGCGCCCGATGGTCGAGGCGGGCCGGGTCTTCGCGGCGGTGCCGCCGCTGCACCGGATCGAGCTGGTCCAGCCGAAGAAGGGCCAGGACAAGTACGTCTACACGTACTCGGACAACGAACTGCGCCAGACCCTGCTGGAGTACCAGCGCAAGAACATCCGGTACAAGGACTCGATCCAGCGGTACAAGGGCCTCGGCGAGATGGACGCGGACCAGCTGGCGGAGACCACCATGGACCCCCGCTTCCGCACCCTGCGCAGGATCAACATCGGCGACCTGGACTCGGCCGAGACGGTCTTCGACCTGCTCATGGGCAATGAGGTGGCCCCGCGCAAGGAGTTCATCACGAGCTCCGCGGCCACCCTGGACCGCTCGCGCATCGACGCCTGAGCGGGCAGGAGGCCCGTCCGGTTCCACGGCATACCGGTGCTCTTCGTTCCATCACCTGAAGGAGTGAAGAGCACCGGGACATCAGTCCGGAAAGCGACCATTGAGCCCATCCTTGGGGGCGCGCGGCCAATGCGGCAGCGGACAAGGAGAGTTCGGTGGACAAGCACGATGGTCGTGATACCGGAACGATCCGGTTGGACGACCCCTGGTACGACGCGCTGGCCGTCGGCTGGGGCGAGGGTGAGGAAACGGCCCCGCCGCGCCCGGCCTTCGGCGACCGCCCCGCGCCAGGCGCATCCGACATCTACCTCGAAGTGCAGCGCAGCGCAGCATTCCAGGAGGTCCGCAGCCGCTACCGCAGGTTCGTCGTCCCCGCGACCGCCGGCTTCTTCCTCTGGTACGTCGCCTACGTGGTCGCCGCCACCGCGGCGCCCGGCCTCATGGCCCGGCCCGTGGCGGGCGCGGTCAACGTGGCCATGCTGGCGGGGCTCGCCCAGTTCCTCAGCACCTTCCTGTTGACCTGGGCCTACGCCCGCCACGCGCGGCTGCGCCGGGACCGGGCCGCGCTGGACCTGCGCTGGACCGTCTTCGAGCAGGAGCGCGACCAGGTGCGGAACCGGGCGAGGGAGGCCGGCCGGTGACCACGGAACACCAGGCCCTCGCGCTGGTCCTGTTCAGTGTCTTCATCGCGGTGACCCTGGGCATCACCACCTGGGTCAGCCGGAACCGGCACGGGTCGGCCGAGGAGTTCTACGCGGGCGGGCGGCTGTTCTCCCCCCTGGAGAACGGTTTCGCTATCGCGGGCGACTACATGTCCGCCGCCTCCTTCCTCGGCATTTCGGGGTTGATCGCCCTCTTCGGCTACGACGGCCTGCTGTACTCGGTGGGGTTCCTCGTCGCCTGGCTGGTGGTGCTGTTCCTGGTCGCCGAACTGGTCCGCAACTGCGGGCGCTTCACCCTCGCCGACGTGGTCGCCGCCCGGATGAGCGAGCGGCCGGTGCGCATCGCGGCGGGCACCTCGTCGGTGGTCGTCTCCGTGCTCTACCTCGTCGCGCAGATGGTCGGCGCGGGCAGTCTGGTCGCCCTGCTCCTCGGCAATTCGAGCGCCGCGGCCCGGACGCTCACCGTGGTCGGCGTCGGCGCCCTGATGGTGGTCTACGTGTCCTTCGGGGGGATGCGGGCCACGACCTGGATCCAGATCGTGAAGGCCGTGCTGCTGATGGGCGGGGCGATCACGCTGACCGTGCTCGTCCTCCTGCGCTTCCACGGGAACTTCGACCAGCTGCTCACGACCGCCGCCGGCCGGAGCGGGCACGGCCTGCGGTTCCTGAGTCCCGGCCTCAAGTACGGCGGGGGCTGGACCGCCCGCGTGGACTTCATGAGCCTCGGTCTCGCACTGGTCCTGGGCACCGCCGGACTGCCGCACATCCTGTCGCGCTTCTACACCGTGCCCACCGCGCGGGCGGCGCGCCGCTCGGTGGTGTGGGCGATCGCGCTGATCGGCGGCTTCTACCTGATGACCATCGTGCTCGGCTTCGGGGCGGCGGCGCTCCTGGGCCCCGACGAGGTGCGGGCTTCCAACGCCTCCGGGAACACGGCCGTTCCGCTGCTCGCCGCCTTCCTCGGCGGCGGCGCCGACTCGGCGGGGGGCGCGGTGCTGTTCGCGTTCGTGGCCGCCATCGCCTTCGCCACGATCCTCGCGGTCGTCGCCGGGATCACCCTGGCCTCGTCGGCCTCCGTCGCCCACGACCTCTACGCCTCCCTCAAGAGGCGCCACGCCAGGCAGCGCAGCGAGGTCTCCGTGGCCCGGGCCGCGGCCGTCGGCATCGGGGCGGTGGCGATCGCCCTGGGGCTGCTCGCCCAGGACCTCAATGTGGCGTTCCTGGTGGGCCTGGCCTTCGCGGTGGCCGCCTCGGCCAACCTGCCGGTGCTGCTGTACTCGCTCTTCTGGCGCGGCTTCACCACGCGGGGAGCCGTCTGGTCGGTGTACGGCGGCCTGATCCCGGCGGTGCTGCTGGTCGTCCTCTCGCCGGTGGTGTCGGGGAGCCCCGAATCGCTCTTCCCGGGCGTGGACTTCCAGTACTTCCCGCTGCAGAACCCGGGCATCGTCTCCATTCCGGTGGGCTTCCTGGCGGGCTGGCTGGGCACCGTCACCTCCGTCGAGGAGGCCGACGAGCGCAAGCACGCGGAGACCGAGGTGCGCTCGCTGACCGGCGCCGGAGCGGTGTGAGCCCGTTCAGGACCCGTCCGACGGGAGCCAGGTGTAGCGGTGCTCGGGGCGGCCGGTCTCGCCGTAGCGCAGGGCCAGGCTGACGCGGCCGGAGCGTTCGAGGAGCTTGAGGTAGCGCTGGGCGGTCTGGCGGCTGATGCCCGCGCGGTCGGCGATCTGCTGGGTGGACAGCGGGCCGTCGGCGGAGCGCAGGACCTGGCGGACCAGTTCCGCGGTGGTGGGCGAGTGGCCTTTGGGCAGGTCGTTCGGGGATCCGGCGGCGGCGAGGGCGCCGAAGATCCGGTCCACCTCGGCCTGTTCGGCCTCGCCGCCCGTCTCCAGGGTGCGGCGCAGCGTTCCGTACGCCTCCAGCTTCGTGCGCAGGCCGGCGAAGGTGAAGGGCTTGACCAGGTACTGGAGGGCGCCGAGGCGCATGGCGGCCTGGACGGTGGCCAGGTCGCGCGCGGCCGTGACCATGATCACGTCGGTGCGGTGGCCGAGCTGGCGCAGGCGGCGCACCAGATCGAGGCCGTTCTCGTCCGGGAGGTAGTGGTCGAGGAGGATCAGGTCCACCGGGCGGGAGGTGAGGAAGTCGAGGGCCTCGGCCGCCGAATGGGCCTGCGCCGTCACCTGGAATCCGGGAACCTTCGCCACGTACTCCGCGTTGATCCGGGCAACACGCATGTCGTCGTCGACGACCAATACGTGGATCGGGGTCTCGTTCATCGCAGGGCCTCCGGGAGTACGACGGAGAACTCCGCCCCTCCGTCCGCTGTCTCGCCGGCCCGGGCGCTGCCGCCCTGCCGCTCCGCGAGGCGGCGTACGAGGGCGAGGCCCAGCCCGCGCTCGCGGTGGGCCTTGGGCTGCTTGGTCGACCAGCCTTCCGTGAAGATCTCCTCGCGGCGCGCGGCAGGGACCCCGGGGCCGCTGTCGCGTACGAGGAGCACGGCCGTGCGTCCTTCGGCGCGCAGCTCCACCTCGACCAGGGGCGCCGTCGAACCGGCCGCGGCGTCCAGGGCGTTGTCCACCAGGTTGCCGAGGATCGTGACGAGGCCGCCCGGGTCCACGACCCGGTCGGGCAGGAGCGTGGCCGAGGCCAGCCGCAGGGGGACGCCTCGCTCCGCGGCCACCGTCGCCTTGCCTACGAGGAGGGCCGCCAGCAGCGGGTCGTGGACCTTCTCGGTGACCTGTTCGGCGGTGGTGCGGTGCACCCCGACGACCTCGGTCACGAACTCCACCGCCTCCTCGTGCAGGCCCAGCTCCAGCAGGCCGAGGAGGGTGTGGAGGCGGTTGGCGTGTTCGTGGTCCTGGGCGCGAAGGGCGTCGATCAGGCCCCGGGTGGAGTCGAGCTCGCGTCCCAGGTGCTCCAGTTCGGTGCGGTCGCGCAGGGTGGCGACGGCGCCGCCGTCCTCGGTGGGCATCCGGTTCGCGACCAGGACCCGCGGGCCCTGGACGGTGACCAGGTCCCGGCCGGTGACGCGGCCCGACAGGACGTCGGCGGTGCGCCCGGCGCCGAGTACGTCGTCCAGCGGGCGTCCGGCGAGGGAGCCGGCACAGTCCGCCGTGAGGCCGAGCAGCCGGTGGGCCTCGTCGTTGACGAGCCGGACCCGGCCCTCCCGGTCGAGAGCGATCACGCCTTCGCGGATGGAGTGCAGCATCGCCTCGCGTTCGGCGAGCAGCCCGGCGATGTCGGAGAAGGCCAGGTCGCGGGTCTGCCGATGGATCCTGCGGGACAGCAGGTAGGCGGCGAGGGCGCCCGCGGCCAGCGCACCGCCCGCGTAGGCGAGCAGGCCCGGGATGGCGCCGAGCAGCCGGTCGCGGACACTGTCGTAGGCGATGCCGACCGATACCGCGCCGACGATCTCGCCGTCGGCGGCCAGGAGCGGGACCTTGCCGCGGGCCGAGCGGCCCAGGGTGCCCTCGTCGATCTCCATGACCTCGCGGCCGGCCAGGGCGTCGCTGGGGTCGGTGGAGACGGGCAGCCCGATCCGTCCGGGGCTGGGATGCGACCGCCGGATGCCGTTCAGATCGATGACGACCACGTACTCGGCGCCCGTGGCCCGGCGGATCCGCTCGGCCGAGGACTGTACGGGGCTGTCGGCGGAAGCGCGGGAATCCAGGAGGTCTGCGGCCAGCGAGGGGTCGGCCGCGGCGCTCTGCGCGATGGCCAGGGCGCGCCGCATGGCCTGGTCGTCGAGCTGCGCGCTCAGCGGAGCCAGGAACAGCCCGGTGGCCAGCGTGACGACCCCGCCTGCGATGGCCAGCTGGGTCAGCAGGATCTGCGAGACGGCCCGTC
The DNA here is from genome assembly GCF_036203305.1 of Streptomyces sp. NBC_00190. GTDB lineage: Bacteria > Actinomycetota > Actinomycetes > Streptomycetales > Streptomycetaceae > Streptomyces. The sequence continues at coordinate 5,859,932 of NZ_CP108131.1, forward strand.
TGGGCAGCCCGAGGCGCCGAGCGCTCATGAGGAGGAACCGCATGAGCAGCAACGGTAAGTCGGCTCCGGCAAAAGCGGAATCTGTATCGTGCACGCGAAACGCTTGCGTTATTTGTGTCGGCTTGCGTAAGTGAGTGACAGTGGCATGGACGTGCGGTCAGGGCACTCGCTGCGCCATGCCCCCGGTGGATCCGGGCCGGCCCGTCACGGCATCGGCTGCGGCGGGCGCGGCCCCTGGTATTCGCCGCTCGGCCGCATCCGCAGGGGCCGCTCCTGGTACTCCTCCAGCGCGTGCGCGATCCAGCCCGCCGTGCGCGCCACCGCGAAGACCGTTTCGCCGGCCTCCGCCTCCATCCCGCACGACACCGTCAGCACCGCCAGCGCGAGGTCCACGTTGGCGTGCAGCCCGCCCTGCCGCGCCATCACCGCGGACACCTCGCGCGCCGCGGCCAGTGCGGGGCCCGCATGCGCCAGGCCTTCCAGCCGCCCGAACAGCGCCGCCGCGCGGGGGTCCTCGCCCCGGTACAGCCGGTGGCCGAGCCCCGGCACCCGGCGCCCCGCCCGCAGGTACTCCGCCACCACCGGGGCGGCTCCGCCCCGCTCCAGGACCTCCACCAGCATCCGGTGCGCCAGCCGCCCGGCCGCGCCGTGCAGCGGTCCCTCCAGCGCGCCGAGTCCGGCCGATACCGCCGCGTACGGATGGGCCCGCGCCGACGCGGCCACCCGTACCGCCAGCGTGGAGGCGGCCAGATCATGGTCGGCGAGGAGCCCCAGCGCCAGGTCCAGGACGGCCAGTGCGTCCGGGTCCGGCTCCCGCTCGGTCAGCCGCGCCCACAGTTGCCGGGCCGTCCGGCCGTCGCCGGCCCACGGGGCGGGCCCGACCACGGGCAGGGCGCCGACCAGCGTGGGGATGAGGCAGCGCGCGGAGCCGAGTACGGCTTCCTCCGAAAGGTCGAAGCGCAGGGGATCGGCCACCGCGGCGGCGGCGACCGCCACCCGCAGCCGGTCCACGGGACCGCTGTGTGCCGGCAGGGCGGCCACCGCCCGCCGCGCCGCGGCGAGCGGCTCCGGGGGAGCGGTGAACCGGGCCCCGCGCGGGAGCGTTCCGGTCCAGAGCCACTCCGCGACCTCTTCGAAGGCGTACCGCGAGGCCAGTTCCACGGCGTCCACGCCCCGGAAGTAGTAGCGGTCCGGCTCGATCAGCGTGAGGGCCGTCCGTACGGCGAGCTCCCCGGCCGGGGCCGCCGCCTCCCGCCGACTGCGCCGGGCCAGCTCCTCCACCTCGCGCGCGTCGAAGCTGCTGCCGCGCCCGACCGGGTCCCGTCGGCTCGTGAGCTGGCCCCGGCTGACGTAGGCGTACACGGTCGCGGGCTTCACCCCGAGCAGCTCGGCGGCTTGCCGGGTGGTGAGCCGTCGCTCTTCGTTCATGCACGCCACCCTACATATGTTGATTCAATCAATATTGACAATGATTCCATCAATCATCGATGGTCGATGCATGAACACCACCGACACCACCGTCGAAGCACCCCGCGGTCTCGCGGGAGTCGTGGTCACCGAGACCGAGCTCGGTGACGTCCGGGGACGCGAGGGCTTCTACCACTACCGCCAGTACTCGGCCGTCGAGCTCGCCGGGAGCCGAAGCTTCGAGGACGTGTGGCACCTGATGTTCCGCGGCGCCCTGCCCGTGGACACCGCCGAGCGCGCCGCCTTCGCCGCCGAGACCGCGCCGCTGCGCCGGCTCCCCGACGAGGTGAGGGACGCCCTGCCCGCCCTCGCCCGGGCCACCGCGCTCTCCGGACCCCTCGCCGGACTGCGCACCGCGCTCTCGCTGCTCGGCGCCTCCGCGGGATTCCGCCCGGTCTACGACCTCGACCCCGTCCGCCGGGCCGCCGACGCGCTGGCCGCCTGCGCCGCCGTACCGACCCTGCTCACCGCGCTGCACAGGCTGGGCCAGGGCCTGGAGCCCGTCGAGCCGCGCGATGACCTTCCGTACGCCGCCAACTACCTCTACATGCTGACCGGGCAGGAGCCCGACCCGGTCAAGGCCCGCGCGGTCGAGCGGTATCTGATCTCCACCATCGACCACGGCTTCAACGCCTCGACCTTCACCGCCCGCGTCATCGCCTCCACGGGCGCGGACGTCGCGGCCTGCCTGACCGGGGCGATCGGCGCGCTCTCCGGCCCGCTGCACGGCGGCGCCCCGAGCCGGGCCCTGGACACCCTCGACGCCATCGGCACGGCGGACCGGATCGGACCGTGGATCCGCGAGCGGGTCCTGGCGGGTGACCGGATCATGGGCTTCGGCCACCCCGTCTACCGCACCGAGGATCCCCGCTCGCGCATGCTGCGCGACATCGCCCGCGGGTTCGGCGGCCCTCTCGTGGACCTCGCCGTCGAGGTCGAGCGGCAGGTCGAGGAGATTCTCGCCGAGCTCAAGCCGGGCCGCGAACTGCACACCAACGTGGAGTTCTACGCGGGCGTGGTCATGGAACTGTGCGGGCTCCCGCGCGAGATGTTCACCCCGACCTTCTGCGCGGCCCGAGTGGTCGGCTGGAGTGCCAACATCCTGGAACAGGCCGCCGACTCGAAGATCATCCGCCCGGCAGCCCGGTACGCCGGACCGCCCGCGCCGCAGCCGGTGCCGCCGCTCGGCTGACGGAGTCTGGCTACGATCGGCCGGGTGAACAGCAGGCAGCCCATCCCCGTCGTCGTCCTCGCCGGATTCCTCGGATCCGGCAAGACCACCGTCCTCAACCACCTCCTCGCCCACCGCGGGGGCACCCGGATCGGAGTCGTCGTCAACGACTTCGGTTCGATCGAGGTCGACGCCATGTCGGTGGCCGGCCAGCTCGGCGACTCGATGGTCTCCCTCGGCGGCGGCTGCCTGTGCTGCGCCGTCGACGGCAGCGAGCTCGACGCGTACCTGGAGAAGCTCGCCGCGCCCGTCCACCGCATCGACGTGATCGTCATCGAGGCGAGCGGGCTGGCCGAGCCCCAGGAGATGGTCCGGATGCTCGTGGCCAACGAGAATCCGGGCGTCCGCTACGGAGGCATGGTCGAGGTCGTGGACGCGGCGGAGTTCGACGCGACCCGGACCCGGCACCCGGAGACCGACCGCCACCTCGCCGTCGCGGACCTGGTCGTGCTCAACAAGACCGACCGGGTGGACGCCGCCGAGCGGGCCCGGATCGAGAAGGAGCTCGCCGCGCTCTGCGCCCCCGGCATTCCGGTCGTGGGCGCCGACCACGGGCGGATCGACCCGGAACTGCTCTTCGACCGGCGGCCCTGGACCGAGACCCGCGGGCAGCTCTCCTTCGAGGACCTGCTCGCGGAAGCCGAGGACCACGGTGACGACCACGAAGTCGGCCACGAAGTCGGTCAGGGCCACAGCGGCCACGCGCACGCGGCGTACGAAAGCGTCGAGTTCGTCTCCGAGCAGGCTCTGTCACCGCGCCGGTTCATCGACTTCCTCGACCGCCGCCCCGCCGGGCTCTACCGGATCAAGGGCTTCGTCTACTTCGGCGTGCCCGGGCACCAGGAGCGGTACGAGGTCCACGCGGTCGGCCGCTTCCTCCGCTTCGCCCCGCAGCCCTGGGGGCGGGGCGAGGCACGCCTGACGCAGCTGGTCCTGATCGGCTCCGGCACCGACGGGCCGGGCCTGCTGAGCGAACTGGAGGCCTGCCGCGAACCGGCCCCGCACGAGGCGCGCCCCGAGAGCATGTGGGGCGTACTGCGGTACGTGGCCAGGCCCGCGGACCCGGAGGCCGAGGCCCCCGAAGCCGTTCTCTAGAAGGCTGATGAAGATCTTGTTGTGGGGCTGTCCGGCCGTAGGCCGGGTGGCCCCTGGGTCTATGTGGTGGCGGGGGTGAGGGCCCAGGTGGTGCCGGTGTGGGTGAGTCCGAGGTTGATGAGGCGGCGGAGGTTTAGGGCGGCTGCCCGATTGTGGAGCCAGGTGTTGTTCTTGAGGACGCCGCGGTAGGGGACGCGGCGGTTGCCTCTGGCGACGAGCCAGGCGATGGCGCGTTCGACGGGTGGTCGCCAGCGGCGGTATTCGTCCTGCCATTCCTGGCTGGTGGCGGCCTGGTCCCGGGCGGCTTTGAGGAGGTCGTGCTGGGGATGGACACTGAAGACGCGTCCGGTCTTGGACCTGGTGCAGCGGTCGCGCAAAGGGCAATCGAGGCAGAGCTTCTTGAACTGGGCCTGGCGGTTGCCTCCTGCGAGGGGGCGGCCGAGGGGCTTGGTGTGGCCGGCCGGGCAGGTGACGGTCCCGGCCTGGGTATCGGCCTGGAAATCGTCCGTGCTGAATCCGCCGGGGACTGCCTGCCGCAGTGGCGGCGGCTTGATCACCAGGGTGTGGCCGTCGGCTTCGAGGCTCTGGCGGAGGTCGCCGGTGCCGTAGGCCGTGTCGCCGAGGACGGTCAGTTCCTGGTCCTCGTCGGCGAGGAGGTCTGGGGCGACGGCGGCCTCGTGGTTGTCGGCTCCGCTGCCGGCGGTGAGAGCGACCTCGGTGAACAGTCCCGCCTCGGGCTCGAACACGGCATGCGCACGGAAGCCCTCCTGATGGCGGGTTCGGTTCTTGTGGATGTGCCGGGCCTCGGGATCAATCGTGGACACCACGCGGTCGGGTGCGGTCCCCCGGGTGATGCGCCAGCGTCCGTCACGGCCGTCGGACTCCTGGGCCGGTTCGACGTCCTGGCCTGCGACCAGGGCCAGCAGGCCGGCCGCGTTCGCGGCCTTCTCGCCGAGTTCTTGTTCGGGCAGGTGGCCCAGCAGCCGCAGCGCGTCACCGACGAGGGCGTCCACCAGATCCGCCCTGGCCTGCTGGTCGTTCCAGGCGATCCTCGGTTTGCCCGGGTCGCCGTAGTCGTGGGCGGTGCACTGCACGGCCGCGACAGGTCCGGCGCCGGGGACCTCACGGATCACTGCCCGCACGGCGGAAATCAGCTGGGTGACGGTGTCCTGGGTGGCCACCGCATCGTCGAGGACGGTGGAGTCCAGTGCCCGCCGGTGCTTTCCCTTCAGCACGCCGGTGGCCTTCACGACCTCGCGCACCGCCTCGAAGACCCGGTTCGGGCGGGCCGAGCGGGCCAGGCGGCGGCGGAAGTAGGCCAGCAGCGAAGGATCGAACGCCATATCGTGCAAGCCGAGCCCACACGCGGCCTTCCACCGCAGGTCACAGCGTAATTCCTGGACCGTCTCGAAGTCCGACATCCCATGCAGGGCCTGCAAAGTGATCGCCGCGGCCAGAACCTGCGGAGGCATTGACGGACGGCCGTTCGCCGACGGATACATGTCCTCGAACATCACCGCGGGAGATAGCTGCCCACGGTGCTCGGCCAGGAACGCGAACACGCTCCCGACCGGGATTAACTCCCGGCACGTAGCCCACACATCCGGCCCGACCGTCTCCCCGACCCACTCCCCTTGAACCACGAAAACGAGTCTGCCCCGCCGCTCCCGCGGCGGGGCCAGAACCCAACATTTTCATCAGCCTTCTAGGCGACCTCCACGCCGTACTCCCGCAGCAGGTCCTCCAGCCCGCCCCGGTAGCCCTTGCCGCCGATCACGAAGTCCCAGTCACCGTTCGCCCGGCGCCGGAAGGACCCGAGCACCAGCGCGGTCTCGCCGGCCCGGCCGTCGGAGACCTCCAGCTGCCCGGCCTCCGCACCGGCCGCGTCCAGGAGCCGGATCCGGGCCTCGGTGAAACCGGCCAGGTCGGCGTGCGGATCGGCCTCCGGGTCGATCGCGGCCACCAGGACCAGGCGGTCGGCCGCCTGCGGAAGCGCCTCGAAGGCGACCTCCAGCGCCGCCTTGTCGGGCGCCGCGTGGGCGCGGGTCCGTACCGAACCGTCGGGTGTCCGCGGATTGTTGAAGAAGACGAAGTGGTCCTCGCTCAGCACCCGGTTGCCCGTGCAGACCAGCGCGCACACGTCGAGCGCGACCGAGCCCGTCCAGGACATGCCCAGCACGTTGTGGTCCGCCGAAGGGGCGGGCTCGGGCGTTCGCCGCGTCGGGACGCCCGCGGTGGCACCGTCTCCCAGACGCCCCCGCAACCCGTACTGGTGAAGCAGCTCCACGAGCTTGTCGCCGGGAACCAACTCCAGGGGCTTGCCGTTGGCAAAGGTGTACGACCCCGGCCCGAAGGACGCGGTGGTGACCAGCACCCCCTTGTTCGCCCCCTTGTCCTGGACCGTCCCGTACAGGTCCCGTACCGCCGTCGGCGGCACGGTGTTGCGGTAGCGCTTGACCTGCACCACGATCCGTCCGCCCCGGATCGGGGCCGGGTCCAGCGCCTCGACGTCCACCCCGCCGTCGCCCGACCGCTGGGTGGTCACCGCTTCCATGCCCATCGCCCGGAAGAGCTCGGCGACCAGGTTCTCGAAGGCGATCGGGTCCATCGAGAAGAGATCGGGCTCGTCCTCGTCGCCGCCCGCGTGCCCGCCGTGGCTGACGACGCCGCCGCCGACCTCGTCGGGCCTGCGCCCGGGGCGTACCGCGGTCAGCTGGTCGGGCCGCGCCGACAGCTGCCCGCGCAAGCCCTCCACCAGGCAGTCCACCGCGCTGACCTGCTCCAGCCGCAGGCCCTCGAAGGCGGGCCGGGCCACCGGCACCGTGGCGAGGACGATCTGTGCCTCGCGACCCGTCACCGGATCGTGGTCGTCCACGAAACCGTTGACGACCACCGAGTCCAGCGCCCCGAACTCGTCCGCGGCGTAGAGTTCACGCACCACCAGCAGCACGCACTGCGCCAGCAGGTCCCGGTACAGCGCCCGCCGCTGCGTGGCCGGGCGGGCCGTTTCCTTGTCCTGGCCCGTACTCGGCATGTACCGCACCGACTTGTTCTCCGGCACCACCGCGTACGGCGGCAGCTCCCAGTCCAGCACCAACTGGCGAGCACCAGGGTCGTACGCTGCCGTCACCTGCCTCGGCAGCGCCTCGGGCCAGGCCGTCGAGGCGTACAGGGCGGCCGAGAAGTACTCCACCACGGCCTCGGCGTCGCCCGCGCGCAGCCTCCCGCCGAGCTCGCTCAGCCCGCTGTTGTGCGCGCGGATCCCGGCCAGCTGCTCCGCGGCCCAGACGTCGTACTGCTGCCGGTACGCCGCCAACTGGCGCTGCCGCTGGGCCTCCGCCGCGTTCGCGGCCTGCCAGGCCTGCGTGTACCGGGCGTGCGCTTCGCGCTCGGCCTGCACCCGCCGGTTCGAGCCGAGTGTCCAGCCTGAGCTCTGCTGGAACTGGATCAGCTGCGGCATCGGCACGGGGTGCGCCAGGGTGCCCGGGTCGAAAGGTTCGAGCCGCTCGGACCGGACCAGCTCGGCCATCCGGAACGCCGGCGCCCGGCACCCCGTGGCCAGCAGGCTCTGCAGGGCGGCGACTTCCGCCTCGATGTGTTCCGTACGCCGTCGGGCCTCGGCCTCGCGGTACTGCCGGTCGGCGGCCTGCTGTTGGCGCCGCCGGCGCTCCGCCTCGCGCTGCTGGATCAACTGCGTCTGCTGTATCCGGCGCTGAGCCTCCGCCCAGTCCCCGATCACTCCGCCCGAGCGACGACTCATCAGCTCTGTTCTCCCGCCCCACCCGCCAGTGCCAAGAGGGAAAACACTAGTCGCCATTCAGGTGGTACGTCCCCCGTTGGGCGTACCACCTGAATGGCGTCGTACGTCCTACAGGGCGGCTCCCGCCAGCGCCGCGACGGCCGCGGGCAGCGCGGCCCCCGAGCCGTCCCGGCGCGGGTCCACGGCCGGCAGCTCGGCCGGAGTGCCGTTCGCCGACGCGGCCCGGATCGGGGAATTGCCCGCCCAGGCCAGTACCAGTACGTCCTCGCCCTTCAGGAACCGCTGGCAGCGCACGCCACCGGTGGCCCGGCCCTTGCGCGGGTACTGGTCGAAGGGGGTCAGCTTCGCGGACAGCACCGAGTCGTCCAGCGTCCCGTGCGAGCCCGCGACCGTGAACACCATCGCGTCCCGGGCCGGGTCGACGGCCGAGAAGTGGATCACCTTGGCGTTCTCGGAGAGCTTGATGCCCGCCATACCGCCCGCCGGGCGGCCCTGCGGGCGCACCTGGCCCGCCGGGTAGCGCAGCAGCTGGGCGTCGTCGGTGAGGAAGACCAGGTCCTCCTCACCCGTGCGCAGCTCGACCGCGCCGACGATCCGGTCGCCGTCCTTGAGGGTGATGACCTCCAGCTCGTCCTTGTTGGCCGGGTAGTCCGGCACGACGCGCTTGACGACGCCCTGCTCGGTGCCGAGCGCCAGGCCCTGCGATGACTCGTCCAGCGAGGTCAGGCAGATCACCTTCTCGTCCGCCTCCAGGCCGGTCAGGAACTCCGTGATCGGGGCTCCGCCCGCCAGGGCCGGTGCGGTCGCGGTGTCCGGCAGCTGCGGCAGGTCGATCACGGACAGCCGGAGCAGGCGCCCCGCTGAGGTCACCACGCCCACCTCGGCCCGCGCCGTCGCCAGTACCTGCGAGGCGATGAGGTCGTGCTTGGCGCGCTTGCCGTCGGCCTCCGCCAGCGGCTCACCGGTCACGGTGCGGGCCAGCAGGCCCGTCGAGGACAGCAGCACGCGGCAGGGGTCGTCCGCGACCTCCAGCGGAACCGCCGCGACCGCCGTGCCCGCCGACTCCAGCAGGACCGTACGCCGCTCGGTGCCGAACTTCTTCGCGACCGCCGCCAGTTCCGCCGAGACGAGCTTGCGCAGCTCGGCGTCGGACTCCAGGATCCCGGTCAGCTCGTCGATCTCGCCGGTCAGCCGGTCGCGCTCGGACTCCAGCTCGATCCGGTCGAACTTGGTGAGCCGGCGCAGCGGGGTGTCCAGGATGTACTGGGTCTGGATCTCGCTCAGCGAGAACCGCTCCATCAGCCGGGCCTTGGCCTGCGCGGAGTTCTCGCTGTCCCGGATGAGCCGGATGACCTCGTCGATGTCGATGAGCGCCACCAGGAGGCCCTCGACCAGGTGCAGGCGGTCGCGGCGCTTGGTGCGGCGGAACTCGCTGCGCCGCCGGACGACCTCGAAGCGGTGGTCCAGGTAGACCTCCAGCAGCTCCTTGAGGCCGAGCGTCAGCGGCTGCCCGTCCACGAGGGCCACGTTGTTGATGCCGAAGGACTCCTCCATCGGCGTCAGCTTGTACAGCTGCTCCAGGACGGCCTCCGGGTGGAAGCCGTTCTTGATCTCGATGACCAGGCGCAGGCCGTGCGAGCGGTCGGTGAGGTCCTTGACGTCCGCGATGCCCTGGAGCTTCTTCGAACCGACCAGGTCCTTGATCTTCGCGATGACCTTCTCGGGGCCGACCGTGAAGGGCAGTTCCGTGACGACGAGGCCCTTGCGGCGCGCCGTCACGTTCTCCACCGCCACCGTCGCGCGGATCTTGAAGGTGCCGCGGCCGTTCGCGTAGGCGTCCTTGATGCCCGCGAGCCCGACGATCCGGCCGCCCGTGGGCAGGTCGGGACCCGGCACGAAGCGCATCAGCGCCTCCAGGTCCGCGTGCGGGTAGCGGATCAGGTGGCGGGCGGCCGCGATGACCTCGCCGAGGTTGTGCGGAGGCATGTTGGTGGCCATGCCGACCGCGATCCCGGACGCGCCGTTGACCAGCAGGTTCGGGTACGCGGCGGGCAGCGCGACCGGCTCCCGCTCCTGGCCGTCGTAGTTGGCGGTGAAGTCGACGGTGTCCTCGTCGATCGACTCCGTCATCAGCGACGTGGCGTCGGCCATCTTGCACTCGGTGTAACGCATCGCGGCCGGCGGGTCGTCGTTGCCGAGCGAACCGAAGTTGCCGTGGCCGTCGACCAGCGGCAGCCGCATCGAGAAGGGCTGGGCCATGCGCACGAGGGCGTCGTAGATCGACGCGTCACCGTGCGGGTGGAGCTTGCCCATGACCTCGCCGACGACGCGGGCGCACTTCACGTACCCGCGGTCGGGGCGCAGACCCATCTCGTTCATCTGGTACACGATGCGGCGGTGCACCGGCTTCATGCCGTCCCGGGCGTCGGGCAGGGCACGGGAGTAGATCACCGAGTACGCGTACTCGAGGAAGGAGCCCTGCATTTCGTCGACGACGTCGATGTCGAGGATCCTCTCCTCGAAATCCTCCGGCGGCGGGGTCTTCGTGCTGCGGCGGGCCATCGCTGCGCGGCTCCTTAACCAAGAATGAGTGTGCTGGGGGTCTGACGCGGACCATTGTGGCCCGAGGCACCGACAACGCCGACTCCGACCCAGGGTGTGACCCGGGAACTTATCCGGCGGCCGACGCGCTTGCATACAGTGGCAGGTCTGACAGAAATCTCTGCATCGCGATCGAAGGGACCACATGCCCATGGGTCACACGGCCACAGCCCAGGCCGGCTCCGGCGGCCTGACAGCAACCGAACACCGGCTGGCCAACGGCTTGCGCGTGGTGCTTTCCGAGGACCACCTGACCCCGGTCGCCGCGGTCTGCCTCTGGTACGACGTCGGCTCGCGCCACGAAGTCAAGGGGCGAACCGGCCTGGCTCACCTCTTCGAGCACCTGATGTTCCAGGGCTCGGCGAGCGTACCGGGCAACGGGCACTTCGAGCTGGTCCAGGGCGCCGGCGGCTCCCTGAACGGCACCACCAGCTTCGAGCGCACCAACTACTTCGAGACGATGCCGACCCACCAGCTGGAGCTCGCGCTGTGGCTGGAGGCGGACCGCATGGGCTCGCTGCTGGCCGCCCTGGACGACGAGTCCATGGAGAACCAGCGCGACGTCGTCAAGAACGAGCGCCGCCAGCGGTACGACAACGTCCCGTACGGCACGGCCTTCGAGAAGCTGACCGCCCTCGCGTACCCCGAGGGCCACCCGTACCACCACACGCCGATCGGCTCCATGGCCGATCTGGACGCCGCGTCCCTGGAGGACGCGCGCGCCTTCTTCCGTACGTACTACGCGCCCAACAACGCGGTGCTGTCGGTGGTCGGCGACATCGACCCGGCGCGCACGCTCGACTGGATCGAGAAGTACTTCGGCACCATCCCCGCGCACGACGGCAAGCAGCCGCCCCGTGACGGCTCGCTGCCCGACGTCATCGGCCGGGAGCTGCGCGAGGAGATCGTCGAGGAGGTCCCGGCGCGTGCCCTGATGGCCGCCTACCGGCTCCCGCACGACGGCACCCGCGAGTGCGACGCCGCCGACGTGGCGCTGACCGTCCTCGGCGGCGGCGAGTCCTCGAGGCTCCACAACCGCCTGGTACGCCGCGACCAGACGGCCGTCGCGGCCGGCTTCGGCATGCTGCGCCTGGCCGGCGCGCCCTCCCTGGGCTGGCTGGACGTCAAGACCTCCGGCGGCGTCGAGGTGCCCGACATCGAAGCGGCCGTGGACGAGGAGCTCGCGCGGTTCGCCGCCGAGGGCCCGACGGCCGAGGAGATGGAGCGCGCCCAGGCGCAGCTGGAGCGGGAGTGGCTGGACCGGCTGAGCACGGTCGCGGGCCGCGCCGACGAACTGTGCCGCTTCGCGGTGCTCTTCGGCGACCCGCAGCTGGCCCTGACCGCCGTCCAGCGCGTCCTCGCCGTCACCGCCGAGGAAGTGCAGGCCGTGGCCGCGGCCCGGCTGCGCCCGGACAACCGTGCCGTGTTGGTCTACGAGCCGATCGGCGCGGACGCCGACGCCGACGAGTCCGACGAGAACGACGCGAACGAGAACGAAGGGGCGGAGCAGTGAGCGACACCGCAGCCGTCACGATGACCTTCCACCCGCGCCCGCAGGCCGGTGAACCGCAGCCGTGGGCCTTCCCGGCCCCCGACCGCTCGGTCCTGGCCAACGGCCTGACCCTGCTGCGCTGCCACCGCCCGGGCCAGCAGGTGATCGCGGTCGAGGTCAACCTCGCCGCCCCGCTGGACGCCGAGCCCGAGGGCCTGGACGGCGTGGCCACCATCATGGCCCGCGCCCTGTCCGAGGGCACCGACAAGCACTCCGCCGAGGAGTTCGCGGCCGAGCTGGAGCGCTGCGGCGCCACCCTCGACGCGCACGCCGACCACCCGGGCCTGCGGGTCTCCCTGGAGGTCCCGGCCTCCCGGCTGCCCAAGGCGCTCGGCCTGCTCGCCGAGGCCCTGCGCGCGCCGGCCTTCGCCGATGCCGAGGTCGACCGCCTGGTGCGCAACCGGCTCGACGAGATCCCGCACGAGCTGGCCAATCCGCAGCGCCGCGCCGCCAAGCAGCTCTCCAAGGAGCTGTTCCCGGCCTCCCTGCGGATGTCCCGCCCGCGCCAGGGCACCGAGGAGACGGTCGCGCGGATCGACTCCGCGGCCGTACGCGCCTTCTACGAGGCCCACGTACGCCCCGCCACGGCCACCGCGGTGGTCGTCGGCGACCTGACCGGCATCGACCTGGACGCCGTTGTCGCGGACACCCTGGGCGCCTGGACGGGCGGTACCGCCGAGCCCCTCCCGGTGCCGCCGGTGACCGCCGACGACACCGGCCGCGTGGTCATCGTGGACCGGCCCGGCGCGGTCCAGACGCAGCTGCTGATCGGCCGGATCGGGCCGGACCGGCACGAGCGGGTCTGGGCGGCCCAGGTGCTCGGCACCTACTGCCTGGGCGGCACGCTGACCTCCCGCCTGGACAAGGTGCTGCGCGAGGAGAAGGGGTACACCTACGGCGTGCGCTCCTTCGGCCAGGTGCTGCGCTCGACCGCCGACGGCAAGGGCGCCTCGATGCTCGCCATCAGCGGCTCCGTGGACACCCCGAACACCGGCCCGGCGCTGGAGGACCTCTGGGAGGTGCTGCGCACCCTCGCGGAGGGCGGCCTGACCGATGCCGAACGGGACGTGGCGGTGCAGAACTTGGTGGGCGTGGCCCCGCTGAAGTTCGAGACGGCGGCCTCGGTCGCCGGAACCCTCGCGGACCAGGTCGAGCAGGAGCTGCCGGACGACTACCAGGCGCAGTTGTACGCGCAGCTGGCCGAAACCGGGACGGTGGAGGCGACTTCGGCGGTCGTGAAGGCCTTCCCGGCGGACCGGCTGGTCACCATCCTGGTCGGCGACGCCGCGCAGATCGAGGCGCCGGTGCGCGCCCTCGGGATCGGCGAGGTGAGCGTCGTCACCAACTGACGGCGGCAGTCGGTCGACTGGCCGATTCACGCAGGGCCCTGGCGGGCTTGTCCGCCAGGGCCCTTTTGTCCGTTTGGTGGTGAGGTTGCTTTTATGTGGTGTGGCGTACGCAACAAAAAGGCGTGTCTGTTTGGCGATTGACTGATGATCCGCCTAGCGTCACTCGTGCTGTCCGTCAGTCGTACCCGTCGCATCCGCGGCACCGGGCAGCGATCGCCGAGTCCCCGTCAGGCGCGAGCCTGGGGAGCCGGGGACCCACATGTGTCCCTGGGGTGAATCGGACCGCCTCGCCAGAGGGGGCCCGTAGGAGACCTTCCTGCTCCGAACCCGTCAGCTAACCCGGTAGGCGAGAAGGAAGGAAAGGATCAACCCCTTCATGGCGTTTGGCAGTCGTCCCGCCGGCTCCGGTAAGCACCGTGGTTCCAGCCGTCTGAGCCGCAAGACCGCCGGCTACGCCGGCATAGCCGCCCTCGCCACCACTGGTGTCGTCGGCTCCCTCGCCGCTCCGGCCTTCGCCGCGGACAACAGCGACCACCAGTCGCCCCAGGACAACGCTCTCGGCGCCGTGGTCGTCGCCGAGGACCTCCAGGACGACATCCAGGACCAGGCCGCGTCCCAGCACCGCGCTGCCGAGCACGCGGCCGCCCAGGCTCAGGCCGAGGCCGACGCCAAGCAGCGGGCCGCCGAGGCCAAGCGCTTCGCCGAGGCCAAGGCGAAGGCCGAGCGCGAAGCCGCCGAGCGCGCGGCCCGCGAGGAGGAGCGCAAGCGCCTCAACACCTTCGTCGCACCGGTCGACGGCTCGTACGTCAGCACGCAGTACAAGGCGGGCGGCGGCATGTGGTCCTCCGGCAGCCACACCGGCATCGACTTCCACGCCGCCTCCGGCACCACCGTCCACGCGGTCGGCGCGGGCGTCGTGGTCGAGGCCGGCTGGGGCGGCGCGTACGGCAACAACGTCGTCATCAAGCACAACGACGGTACGTACACCCAGTACGGGCACATGTCCTCGCTGAGCGTTTCCGTCGGCGAGCAGGTCACCCCCGGCCAGCAGATCGGCCTGTCGGGCTCCACCGGCAACTCCAGCGGCCCGCACCTGCACTTCGAGGCCCGCACCGGCTCGCAGTACGGCTCGGACATCGACCCGATCGCGTACCTGCGCTCGCACGACGTCAGCCTCTGACGCGCACCGCACCGCTTCACCGAAGGCCCCGGCTCCCCGAGCCGGGGCCTTCGCGCTGCTCCGGCGGGCAAATGTTTCGCATTTCCGAGCGCTCTCGGAAATTATCGTGTGTTGCAATAGAGTCGAGTTGCGCACATGCGCGTCCAATGAGCGTGGCAGTCAGAAATAGCGGAGGTTCGGTCTTGCGTATTCCTGCGCACGCGGTATGCACGGCAATCCGCGACGACATCGTCTCCGGGGTCTTCGAACCTGGCGGCAGGCTGACCGAGGAAGTGCTGGCCCGCCGGTACGGAGTCTCGCGCGTCCCGGTCCGCGAGGCGCTGCGGACCCTGGAGTCCGAGGGGTTCGTGACCACGCGGCGCCACGCGGGCGCCTGTGTGGCCGAGCCGACCGAGCAGGAGGCCGCCGACCTCCTGGAGGTGCGGATGCTGCTGGAGCCCCTGGCGGCCGCCAGGGCGGCCCGGCGGCGCACCGAGGCCCACCTCAAGGTGCTGCGCGGGCTGGTCAGGCTGGGCCAGGAGCGGGCCAGGCGGGGCCAGGGCGAGGATCTGCGGTCCCTGGGCGGCTGGTTCCACGAGACGCTCGCGCAGGCCTCCGGGAGTCCCGGGCTGGTCGCCCTGCTCACGCAGATGCGGCACAAGGTGGCGTGGATGTACGTGGTGGAGGCGCCGGCCCGGCCGGTGGAGTCATGGGCGGAGCACGGGGCGATCGTGGACGCGGTGGCGCGCGGGGACGCGGAGCGGGCCCGGGCGCTGACGGCGGTCCACGCCGACCGGGCGACGGCCGCGCACCGGCCGCGGCTCCGGCCGACGGTGAGCACTTCGCAACCTTCCGTAAACATGGCGAGCGGCCGGCATTAACAGGGCCCGTATACAAAGGGACGTATCCGGGCGCCGCTGCCGGGATTTCCGGGGTGCGTGAATTTGTTGCGCGCCGAATTCCCGTGGAGTCGGATTCCCGCGCCGGCGCATTTCCGGGCTGCCGCATTTCCGGGCTGCCGCATTTTCGTGGCGCCGAATTCGCCGTGCCCGCAGCGCTGCCGTGTTTTCGCGTGCCGTATTCCGTGAAGCCGGGGGGAACCGGGTGAAGCCGGATGGAGCTGGGCGGAGCTGGGTGGACCCGCGAACGCCGGAGCCGCGGCCCCGGGGTGGTGGGGGCCGCGGCTCCGGCGGGTGTACCGCGTGGGTCGAACCCGAAGGGTCAGACGGTCTCGGGGAGCTCCTCGAGACCCTCGGCGACCAGCTTCGCGAGGCGGTCCAGTGCGACCTCCGCGCCGTCGGCCTCGGAGGCGAGGACGATCTCCTCGCCGCCCTGGGCGCCCAGGCCCAGAACCGCCAGCATGGAAGCGGCGTTGACGGGGTCGCCGCCGGCCTTGGCGATGGTCACCGGGACGCCGGAAGCGGTCGTCGCGCGGACGAAGATCGAGGCGGGACGAGCGTGCAGGCCCTCGGCCCAGCCGACGTTGACGCGGCGCTCTGCCATGGTGATGCCCTTCAGGTTCTTACGGTTGTCTAGACCAGTCTCTCACGACGCCCGGAATGCTCCGACCGGCCTTCGGCTCGGATCTCCCGCCGTTCGGCCTCCCCCAGCTTGCACCGTTTTGCCCCAGCCTGCCTAATGCGCCGCGCGAGCGCTGCCGGGCCGTTCCCGGCCGTAAGGTAGGCCCATGACCACCGAGTCGGACCCCTCGTACCCGGCCCACTGGGAAGCGGACGTCGTCCTGCGTGACGGCGGCACCGCCCGGATCAGGCCCATCACCACCGCGGACGCGGGCCGGCTGGTCAGCTTCTACGAGCAGGTCTCCGACGAGTCGAAGTACTACCGCTTCTTCGCTCCCTACCCCCGCCTCTCCGACCGCGACGTGCACCGGTTCACGCATCACGACTACGTGGACCGGGTCGGCCTCGCGGCGACCATCGGCGGGGAGTTCATCGGCACCGTCCGCTACGACCGCATCGGCTCCGACGGCCGGCCCGCCACCGCCCCCGCCGACGAGGCCGAGGTCGCCTTCCTCGTCCAGGACGCCCACCAGGGCCGCGGAGTGGCCTCCGCGCTGCTCGAACACATCGGCGCGGTGGCCCGCGAGCGCGGCATCCGCCGGTTCGCCGCCGAGGTGCTGCCCGCCAACAGCAAGATGATCAAGGTGTTCACGGACGTCGGCTACCAGCAGAAGCGCAGCTTCGAGGACGGTTCCGTCCACCTCACCCTCGACCTCGAACCCACCGCCGAGTCCCTCGCCGTGCAGCGCGCCCGCGAACAGCGCGCCGAGGCCCGCTCGGTGCAGCGGCTGCTGGCCCCCGGCTCGGTCGCGGTGATCGGAGTCAGCCGCTCCGGCGCGGGCGTGGGCGCCGCCGCGCTGCGCAACCTGCGCGACAGCGGCTTCCACGGCCACCTCTACGCCGTCAACGAGGAGGTCGCCCTCGACCTGCTCGACGGCGTGCGGGCCTACCGCACGATCGACGCCATCGGCGCCCCCGTCGACCTCGCGGTGATCGCGGTTCCGGCGGACCGGGTGCCCGAGGCCGTGGCGGCCTGCGGCGAACACGGGGTACAGGGGCTCGTGGTGCTGTCCGCCGGATACGGGGAGAGCGGCCCGGCCGGACTCGCCCGCCAGCGCGAACTGGTGCGCCAGGTGCGCTCGTACGGGATGCGGCTCATCGGTCCGAACGCCTACGGGGTGATCAACACCGCGCCCGAGGTGGAGCTCAACGCCTCGCTGACGCCCGCGCCGATGCCGATGCGGGGCCGGATCGGCCTGTTCACGCAGTCGGGGGCGATCGGGATCGCACTGCTCTCCGCCCTGCTCCGGCGCGGCGAGGGCCTGTCCTCCTTCGTCTCCGCGGGGAACCGGGCGGACGTTTCCGGCAACGACATCCTTCAGTACTGGTACGACGACGAGGCGACCGACGTCGCCCTGATGTACCTGGAAACCCTCGGCAACCCGCGGAAGTTCACCCGCCTCGCCCGCCGGACCGCAGCCGAGAAGCCGGTGGTCGTCGCCAGGGGCGGCCGCCACACCCCGGCGGGGCACGTGGTCCCGGGCACCCGGCTGCCCGACGCCACCGTCTCCGACCTGCTGCGGCAGGCGGGCGTGATCCGGGTCGACACGGTGACGGAGCTGGTGGACGTCGGCCTCCTGCTGGCCGCGCAGCCGCTGCCCGCCGGGCCCCGGATCGCGATCCTCGGCAACTCCGAGTCCCTCGGGGTCCTCACGTACGACGCCTGCCTGGCCCAGGGGCTGCGGCCGCTGCCGCCGCTCGACCTGACGACGGCTGCCTCGCCCGAGGACTTCCGCGCGGCGCTGGTCTCGGCGCTGGCCTCCGACGACTGCGACGCGGTGGTGGTCACCGCCATCCCCTGGGTGAGCGAGCACGCGCTCGCCGACGACCTGGCCGATTCCCTGCGCGAGGCCGTGGCCGAGGTGCCGGGCAAGCCCGTGGCCGTGGTGCACGTGGAGCTCGGCGAACTGGTGGACGCGCTGTCCGCCACGCGGGGCCCCGCACCCGCCGCGCCCCTGCCCGAACCGGGGCTCCGCCCCCGGCCCGGCGCCGGGCCCAGCGCCGGGGCCGTCGGCGGGGCCGGCACCGCGGGGGACCGGATCCCCAGCTATCCCGCCGCCGAGCGGGCCGTACGCGCCATCGCCGAAGCCGTCCGGTACGGACAGTGGCGGCGGGCCAGCGCCGAGGCCGGCCACGTCCCCGAGTACGAGGACATCGACGAGCCCGGCGCCGCCGCCCAGCTGGCCCGGCTGCTGGCCGACGTCGACGGCGGAGCCGTGCTCACCCTGGCCGAGTGGGACGCCCGCGAGCTCCTCGGGCGGTACGGGATCCGCGTCATCCACGCCCTGCCGGCGCCCAGCCCCGACGCGGCCGTCCGGGCCGCCGGGGTACTCGGATACCCGGTCGCCCTCAAGACCACCGCCCCGCACCTGCGCCACCGCGCCGACCTGGGCGGCGTACGGCTCGACCTCAGGAACGAGGCCGAGCTGAGGCTCTCGTACGAGGACCTCACCGGCCTGCTGGGCAAGCCCTCGGAGCTCCAGCCGGTGGTCCAGGCGATGGTGCCCCGCGGGGTCGACACGGTCGTCCGTTCCGTCATCGACCCGGCCGCGGGCGCCGTCCTCTCCTTCGGGCTCGCCGGCGTCGCCTCCGAGCTGCTCGGGGACACCGCCCACCGCCTGGTCCCGGCCACCGACCGGGACGCCGCCGGGCTGATCCGGTCCATCCGGACCGCACCCCTCCTGTTCGGCTGGCGGGGCAGCGCCGCCGTCGACACCCCCGCCCTGGAGGAGCTGCTCCTGCGCCTGTCCCGCCTCGTGGACGACCACCCCGAGGTGATCGACGTCTCCCTGGAGCCCGTGGTCGTCGCCACCGAGGGACTGTCCGTACTCAGCGCCACCGTCCGCGTCGCGCACCCGCCCGCCCGCGGCGACCTCGGACCGCGGACCCTCCCCAGTTACTGAGCGCGTACGGAGAGGCCGGGGCGCCCCGTGCGGGCCTTAGGATGGACCTCATGGCGAAATCCGGTACGACGACCCAGGGGCTGCGCACGGCGATCGAGCGCAGCGGCTACTACCCGGCCCTCGTGGCCGAGGCCGTGGAGGCCGCGGTGGGCGGCGAGCCGATTTCGTCGTACCTGGTCCACCAGGAGACGACCTTCGACTCCAACGAGGTGCGCCGCCACGTCACCGTGCTGGTCCTGACCGGAAACCGCTTCATCGTCAGCCACACCGACGAGCAGGCCGCCGACGCCGGGTCCCCGTCCCCGTACGCGACCACCTCCACCGAGTCGGTCAAGCTCTCCAGCATCTCCTCCGTGGTCCTCAGCCGCGTCGTCGCGAACCCGGAGTCCTACACCCCCGGCACCCTGCCCCGCGAGGTCGTCCTGACCATCGGCTGGGGCGCGGTCTCCCGGATCGACCTGGAGCCGGCCGCCTGCGGCGACCCGAACTGCGACTCCGACCACGGCTACACCGGCAACTCCACCGCCGACGACCTCAGCCTGCGGGTCAGCGAGGCGGGCGACGGCCCGGAGGCGGTGCGCCAGACCCTGGTCTTCGCGCAGGCGCTCAGCGAGGCAACGGCGGCCACCTCCACGTCCACCTCCGCCCGCTGATGGCGTACCCCGCCGCGCAGAACTGGGCGGACGAGCCGGAGCTGCTGGATCTCGCGGCCGCCCCCGTCCCCGAGTACGGCGCCGGCTCGCTCGCCGACCTGCTGCCCACCCTCGTGGCCGGCCAGGGCGTCCCCGGTTTCACCGCCTCCATCGCGGAGCTGACCCCGGCCGACCGGAACTGCGTCTTCCTGGTCGACGGCATGGGCTGGGAGCAGATCAAGGCCCACCCGGACGAGGCTCCGTACCTCACCTCCCTGCTCGCGGGCTCGCGCGGCGGCACCGGCCGCCCGATCACCGCGGGCTTCCCGGCGACCACCGCCACCTCGCTGGCCTCGGTGGGCACCGGCCTGCCGCCCGCCCGCCACGGCCTGCCCGGCTACGCCGTGCGCAACCCGGCCACCGGCGAGCTGATGAACCAGCTCCGCTGGCAGCCGTGGACCGCGCCCAAGCCCTGGCAGCCGTACCCGACCGTCTTCCAGCTGGCCGACAAGGCCGGGGTGCACACCGCCCAGGTGTCCTCGCCCGCGTTCCAGACCACCCCGCTCACCAAGATCGCGCTGTCCGGCGGCACCTTCCACGGCCGGATGACCGGCGAGGACCGGATGGACCTCGCGGCGATCCAGCTCGCGGCCGGCGACCGCTCGCTCGTGTACACGTACTTCAGCGAGCTCGACGGGGCCGGCCACCGCCACGGCGTGGACTCCGACGCCTGGCGCGGCCAGCTGATGCTGGTCGACCGGCTCGTGCAGCGCCTCGCCGAGCAACTGCCGCCGCGTACCGCCCTGTACGTGACCGCGGACCACGGCATGGTCGACGTCCCCTTCGACGAGGACTCCCGGATCGACTTCGACGAGGACTGGGAGCTGGGCGCGGGCGTGGCCCTGCTCGGCGGCGAGGGCCGGGCCCGGCACGTGTACGCCGTGCCGGGGGCCGGGGCCGACGTGCTGACCGTGTGGCGCGAGGTGCTCGGCGACCGGTTCTGGGTCGCGAGCCGTGAAGAGGCCCTGGAACTGGGCTGGTTCGGGCCGCCGGGGGAGTGCGACGAGCGCGTGCTCGGCCGGATCGGCGACGTCGTGGCCGCCGCCCAGGCGGATGTCGCGATCACCGCCTCGCGCAACGAGCCCAACGAGTCCGCCCTCGTCGGAATGCACGGCTCCATGACCGCGGCCGAGCAGCTCGTCCCGCTGCTCGAAATCCGCACCTGACCGACGCTCCTCCCTGCCTCCCCCTCCTGCCCACGACCGGAAAGGTCCCGTACTTCCCATGCCCGAGCTGGTGTTCTTCTCCGGAACGATGGACTGCGGAAAGAGCACTCTGGCGCTCCAGATCGCCCACAACCGTGACGCGCGGGGGCTCCAGGGCGTGATCTTCACCCGTGACGACCGGGCGGGCGAGGGCAAGCTGTCCTCGCGGCTCGGCCTGGTGACGGAGGCGGTCGAGGCGCCGGAGGGAATGGACCTGTACGCGTACCTGGTCGCCCAGCTCTCCAAGGGCGGCAAGGCGGACTACGTGATCGTGGACGAGGCGCAGTTCCTGGCGCCCGAGCAGATCGACCAGCTCGCCCGGATCGTCGACGACCTCGACATGGACGTCTTCGCCTTCGGCATCACCACGGACTTCCGCACCAAGCTCTTCCCCGGCTCGCAGCGGCTGATCGAGCTGGCGGACCGCCTCGAGCAGCTCCAGGTCGAGGCCCTGTGCTGGTGCGGCGCCCGCGCCACGCACAACGCCCGTACGGTGGGCGGGGAGATGGTCGTCGAGGGCGCGCAGGTCGTGGTCGGCGACGTGAACCGCCCGGCGGAGGAGATCGGCTACGAGGTCCTGTGCCGCCGCCACCACCGCCGCCGCATGACCTCGGCCGCGGCCCAGGCGGGCGCCCTCTCCCCGGACGTCCTCCCGGTCAACCACGCCTGACGGGTCCCGGATGCCGCGCCTGCGGAACGGTGAGGTCGTGGACACCGCAGGTACCGGGCTTCGGATCCGCCCTCCTGGAGCCGGTCGCTCCAGGAGGGCGACGGGGCGGGATCAGCTGCGTTCCGACAGGGCGTTCGTGTCGTGCCTCTGGGCTGCCCCCTACTTCAATTTGATGATCGCCGATGTGTAGGTGCAGGGCCGCTCCGTATACGTAGAACACCACCAGTAGGTCACCCAGCCTGCCGTAGTGCCCAGTTGGGCTCGGCGCGCACTGTGGTGCGGGTCGGTATCCGCCGTGGACGTCCAGTGATCCTGTGGCTGGTTCGAATCAGGCGCTCTGGTCCGTGCGCGCCAGGACGAGCGCCGCCCCCACCTGAGCCATCGCCTCCCGCCATGCATCCACGTACGGGGACGGCTGGTCGCCGTCGTAGACGGACCGGTGGCCTTCGCGCGCCAGCAGTGGTGAACCCCGGGCCGCTGGGTGGGCCGTACACTCGGCCCATGGGTCGCACACGTTCCTCGAGGCAGTGCCTGCAGCAGGCCGCCTCCGGTATGCGCCCGGCCGCCGGGGTTCCGACCGTCGTCGACCCGGCCGGCGCGGCCCTCGCCGTACCGTCCAAGACGCGCCGTACGGCCCTGCACGGCCACGGCTAGCGCTTCGCGCCTCCGGCCCCTCTGCTCCACATCACCACAGCAGCTTCCCGGCATGCCGCCGGCGCTGCCGCCTGGCTACGGCCGCACGCCCGGGCCCGAGCCCCCTCGAAGGGATCATTGTGAAGCTGAGCGAATTGCTGGCCGGGCAGGAGCACCACGTCCTCCAGGGTGATCCGGACACGACGCTGATCACCGCGGGGACCACCTTCGACGCCGACCGGGTGATGCCGGGCTCGCTCTTCATCGCCGTACCCGGACACCGGGAGGGCGGCCCCGGCTCCGTCTCGCCCGCCCTGGCCCGGGGTGCCGCCGCCGTACTCGTCGACGGCAGTGAACCCGCCCTGCCGGCCGCGGGATGGCCCCCCGGCACCTGCGCCGTCCGGGTACCCGACACGCGGACGGCCGCCGCGGTGGTGACCTCCCGCTACTTCGGAGAGCCCGGGCGGCAGATGGACATGATGGCGATCACTGGCACCAACGGGAAGACCTCCGTCTCGTACATGGTCGAGTCCGTCCTGCGGATCGCCGAGGGCTCCAGGGTGGGGGTGATCGGAACCGCCGGAAGCAGGATCGGCGACGAGCCGATCCCCATGCCGCCATCGGTGCTGACCACGCCGGAATCTCCCGACCTGCAGTACCTACTGGGGTACATGCGCGACCGCGGGGCCGCCGGCGTGGTGCTGGAGGCCACCTCGATGGCGCTGCTGACGCACCGGGTGGACCGTACGTTCATCGACGTCGGGGTCTTCACCAACCTCACGCAGGACCATCTGGACGACCACGGGACGATGGCGGACTACCGGGACGCCAAGCTGCGGCTCTTCCAGGGACTGTGCCGGCGTGCGGTGGTCAACGCCGACGATCCGGTGGGCGCGTCCATCGTGTCGATGATGCCGGGTGCGGTGACCACGTACGCCCTGGACCGCCCGGCTCACTACCGGGCCACCGACCTCGTGGTGAGTGCCTCGGGTACGCGGTTCACGCTCCACCACGACGGACGTGCCTACCCGGCCTCGATCCCGGTCCCCGGCCGGTTCTCGGTGGCCAACGCGCTGGCCACGGTGGCGGCCTGCCATGTGCTGGGGCACGAGCTGGGCCCCCTGGTCGACGCGCTCGACCGGATGCCGCCGGTCCCGGGCCGACTGGAACGCTTCCGGACCCCGCTGGGCACGTCGGTGATCGTGGACTACGCCCACTCGCCGGACTCCCTGGACAAGGTCCTGACCACCATCCGGGGCTTCGCCCGCGGCCGGGTGATCACGGTCTTCGGCTGCGGCGGGGACCGCGACACCACCAAACGGGCCGAGATGGGCCAGATCGCCGGGACCCATTCCGACCTTTGCGTCCTGACCTCGGACAACCCCCGCAACGAGGACCCCGAGGCCATCCTGGACCAGGTCTCCCCCGGCCTCACGGCGACCGGCACCCCCTTCCGGCGCTACACCGACCGCCGCCAGGCGATCGCCTTCGCCCTGTCCGCGGCGGGCCCCGACGACACGGTCCTGATCGCCGGCAAGGGCAGCGAACCACACCAGATCGTCGGCGAGGAGCTGCTGCCCTTCAGCGATATGGCCACGGTGCGCGAACTGGCCCAGACCTAGGTCGTCTGCGGTACCAGGCGACGCGGCCCAGGCGGGCGCCCTCTCCCCGGACGTCCTCCCGGTCAACCACGCCTGACCGGCCGGGCGGTCAGCTGCGCTGGAAGAACTCCACCTCCGCCAGGGCGACATGGCGGTCCGGGGCCGACCCGGCGGGTGCGTCGAGGGTCAGGCGGATCGCCGTGACGTCGCTGATGCCGGTGGGGAACGTCTGTGGACCGGGTTTGTCGCTCAGGGTGAGCTGCTTGCGGACCTTCTGGCCGTCCTGTGCCGTCACTTCCATGTCGATCTGGAGCGCCCGCCCCTGGTTCGCGTACTCCTCGGGTGAGGACGAGGCGCCGTTGGTGATGATCACGTCGACCAGGCGGAACGGCTTGGCGAAGGTGTACGTCGCCGAGGCACCGGGGCCGGGCACGCCCCAGTAGCGGTTGCTGAGCCCGTCCGTGCTGTGGCTCACCGGGTGCCCGGGCAGCTCGGCGCTCGCCTCGACGCGGGTCGGGGTCACCGCCTTGGCCTTGCCGAGCTTGTCCCGGGTGTCCTCGATCAGGTGGCGTCCGGCCGGCAGCATCAGGAAGCCGGCCGCGCACAGGGCCAGCACCACGGCCAGGATCACCAGGAAGCGCACCATCCGGCCCGACCCCGCCCGCGTGCGGCGGCGCAGCGGCCAGATCGTCCGCCACCACGGCAGGGGAGCCGGTGCGGCGCCGCTTGTCAGCGGCGCCGCGCAGCGGCGGCAGAAGCGGCGGTCCGACGGGTTGGGCGTGCCGCAGGAGGGACACGGCACCCCGGCCACGTCGTCGCTCACCACAGGGGCACGCACGACCGGGCGCGGCGCGACGGCCTTCGCGGGCCGCACGGGCTGCGGGGACGCCGATGCCTGCGGCGCGACGGCCTCGGGGGCGACGGCCTCGGGGACGGCGGCCTGGGGGACGGCGGGTGGCCGAGCGGCGGGCGCCGTTCCGGGTCGGGTCCGGTCCTCCCCGCCCGCCGCACGGGCCGTCGGGAGCGGTGTCCGCGGCGGATCAGGCTCCGACGGGGAGGGGGCTGCCCCCGAGGGCGCGGGCGGGGCGGACGGCGTGGACGGGGCGGAGGGCGCGGACGGCGCGGACTGTGCGCCGACGGGCGCGGGCGGGGCCGGCTCCGCTGCCGAGGGGGCGGGCGGGCCGCCCTCCGCGGCACCGGGCGGCCGGGAGTCCACCCGTTCGGGAGCCGCGTCTCCCGCACCCGCAGGAGGGGCAGCCGGGGCGGTGTTCGGGGTCGTCCCTGCCGCACCCCGCGCGGGGGTGGAGTCCGACCAGCCCAGGTAGGCGCCGCAGTTGCCGCAGAAGTCGTCCGTCACGCCGTTGGACGCACCGCACACGGGACACGCACGCAATGCCGTCAGCTCCCTTCACCTGCGGGCGGCCCGGGCAGGACCTCCACCCGGCAGACCGTATGAACCGGGCACAGGGTGCGGACGAGCGAGCGGACCCGGTCCACCTCGTACGCCTCTCCCGTGCCGCGCGGCCACACCCGTACCAGGACCTCGCCGGCCGGGGGAGGCAGCGGCTCGGCACCGGCCGTACGGGACCAGGTGGCTGTGCCGTCCCCGCTGACCTCGGCGGACACGCCCAGCACCAGGCGCAGGGCCTCGGTCAGGCCGCGCCGGGTGCCGCGCCACCGGTGCAGTTCCACCGCGCGTGCCACCGCCTCGCGCCGCAGTGCGGTCGGCCAGTCGGGGTCGTCCGCGCCGCCGACCCAGGAGGCCAGCCAGGACAGGAAGTCGGCCGGGGCCAGCCGCGGGTCGAAGTACGAGGGCAGGTTGTCGAGGGTCGTGAACACCGGGGCCAGGACCGTGTCCAGCCCGGCCGTGAACCGCTGGGCGAAGTCGTCGTCGGCGTACAGCGCGGGCAGCTGCTCGCCGATCGGGTGCCTGCTGGGCAGGCCGGGGACGGCGGCCCGGCTCATCCGCGCGCCCCCGGCTCCGGCGCCGTCACGACCACCTGGTGCTGGTAGGAGAAGACCAGCGTGCCCGCGCCGATGTCGATGCGGTCGACCGGGGCGCCGCGCCGCCCGGTGATCGGGTCGGCGGCGAACATGCGGATCTCCTCCACCAGGACGTCCCCGATGGCGCGTTGCAGTACGCCGAACACCTCGCCGTACTGGACGGGCCGCCCGAACGGCCAGCCGGTTCCGTCGGGCCCGCCGTGCAGCGGGTTGAGGTGCCGGAACAGCGCGGCGAGCGCCGCGTCGCGCACCCGGTCGGCGTCCCCGGCGGGCGCCGACAGCCGGGCGACCACGGTGACGCCCTGGTAGACGGGCGGTTCCACGACGAGGCTGGTGCCGATCAGGCGCCGTTCGTCGAGGCTCGTGGTGATCGCGGTGAGGACCTGGTCGGAAGGGATCAGCTGCTCGAAGCGGAGCCGGTCGCCCTCGTCGGCGACCGCGTCCGGCACCACCAGGACCCGTACCGCGCCCGCGCCGCCGCCGTCCGTGGCGGGCATGCAGCGGACCCGGCGCACCGAGGGCGCCGCCCGGCGGGCGATGATCTCGTAGTCCTCGGCGGTCACCGCGCGCTCCTGCATGCGCAGCGCCTCCGGGGCCCGCAGCTTGGCGTTGTCGATCGTCTCCCCGGCGACACCGCCGCGCGCCGCCTCCCGATTGGTGACCCGGGCGACGTACGGGACGGAGCTGCGCAGTACGGAGATCGCGCCGCGCGAGACGTTGCCCGCCGGGCCGCCGC
The DNA here is from genome assembly GCF_036203305.1 of Streptomyces sp. NBC_00190. GTDB lineage: Bacteria > Actinomycetota > Actinomycetes > Streptomycetales > Streptomycetaceae > Streptomyces. Next base: position 5,886,170 of record NZ_CP108131.1, read on the forward strand.
CCGTGCGGTAGCGGGCCACGCGGACCTGGGAGCCCTTGGGCGGTACGGCGCCGCAGGGGCGCAGGGTGCCGTCGGCCTCGCGCAGCACCGGCGGGAAGGAGAACTCGCCGGTGGTGGCGTCCACACGGACGTGCCGGTCGTCGGGCCCCGAGCGGCCGAAGTGCTCCACCACGTCCCAGCGCTGCCAGCCCTCGGGGGAGGACACCTCCACCACCGGGGGCTCCCCGTCGAGCAGCACGGGCGGGCGGCCGAGGCGGAAGCTCTGCCCCGCCACGCCCTCCGACGCGCCGAGCGGTACGTAGGCCACCCGCTCGGCGTGCTCCACGGTCATGGTGCCGCCGACGGTGAAGACGGCGGCCTCGCGCACGGTCGGTGACTCCGAGTAGAACGGCTGGCCGGGCTCGGGCTCGGTGACCCGGCAGCGCAGCCAGCCCGCGCGGGTACCGCTGATCACCGACGCGGTGTGCCCGGCCGGTACGTACACGATGATCTCGCCGGGCCGGTTCAGGCCGCCGGTGCTGTCGGAGTCCGTCGCGCAGCGCTGCCACCGGCCGCCGTCCCACGCCTCCCACACCAGCGGGGGCTGGCGCGGGTCGACACCGACGCCCTCGACGCGGCTGTCCAGGCGCACCGCGACCACGCAGCGCGGCACCGCCGTCGGCAGGCCGAAGAGCAGGGCGTCGCCGGGCTCGGGCGTCGCCTGGAAGCACGGTATGTCGCGGCCCTCGGCGAGCGCGCCGGTCCGGTCGGCCGGCTCACCGGTGCGGGGCGCGGCGACCAGCCGCGTCAACTCGCTGGGCACGATCCGCAGATCGTCGGTGGTGGCGAAGACCACGGCCTCCTCGGTCTCGCCGGCCGCGGTCGTCACCTCGGTGCCCGCGGGCAGCGTCACCGTGTCGGGCTGCGGGGCGGACAGCCAGAAGTCGACGTCGGCGGTGGCGGCCGAGGGCGGGTACAGCTGGATGCCCAACAGGTCGAGGAACGCCAGGTAGTTCTTGTCCGGGACCCGGTTCAGCCGGTACAGCAGCTGGTCCACGAGGTAGGCGAACGTCTCGATGAGGGTGACGCCCGGGTCGGAGACGTTGTGGTCGGTCCACTCCGGGGCGCGCTGCTGCACGTACCGCTTCGCCTCGTCGACGAGCTGCTGGAACCGTCGGTCGTCCAGGTTGGGGGAGGGCAGGGCCATCAGTCCGCGACCATTTCCTCGGCCCCCTCCTCGGAGGGGATCGTGTAGAAGGGGAAGACCAGGTTGCGCCGGTCGTTGGTGGTGCGCACCGTGTAGTGCACATCGATGTAGAGGGTGCCCGCCTCGACGGCGTCGAAGGCCACGACGACCTCGTCGACCGCGATCCTGGGCTCCCACCGTTCCAGTGCCTCGCGCACCTGCTGGGCGACCCGGCCGGCGGTGTCGCCGTCGCCGGGGGCGAAGACGTACTCGTGGATGCCGCAGCCGAATTCGGGCCGCATCGGCCGTTCGCCGGGCGCGGTGCCCAGCACCAGGCGGATGGCCTCCTCCAGCTCGCGCTCCCGCTCGACCATGGCTATCCCGCCGGTCGGTCCGACCCGCAGGGGGAAGGCCCAGCCGCGCCCGATGAACCGTTCGCTCATCACACGCCCCCGATCAGGACGTTCGGGGCGCCGGTCAGGACCATCGCGCCGCACGCGGTCTGGTCGCGCGCCCGCGCGGCGGGCAGCCCGCCGATGAGCACCGCGCCCGCGGTGAGGGCGGCCGGGTTGGGCATGATCACGTTGGCCGGGCCCATGGCCGCGTGCGGCGGGACCACGCAGACGTGCAGGCTGCCCACGACGGCGGCGGGACGGCCGCCGATCAGCACCGTCGCCACCGCCGCGGCGGCCCCGGGCGGCGGTGTGGCGAGCCGACCACCGTGGTTGGTGGGGTCGCCGGTACGGGCTGCGGCTGGCATCGGGTGCTCCTCGGGGAAGGCGGTCGTGGTGCAAGGGGCATGGGCATGCGGGTACGGGGCTCAGTTGATCCGGATGAGCCGGGCCTTGAGGACGGCGAGCAGGCCGCCGTTGACGGTGACGTCCGTGGTGCCGTTTACCTTGACCGACCGGCCGCCGATGCTGACCCCGGCGGTGCCGTCGATGTCCACCTGGCGGCCGGACACCTTCACGGTGCCCTTCCGGGCGTCCAGCGTGATGCCGCTCTTGTCCAGCAGGACCGAGGTCAGGGGACGGCCCCGGCCCGCGTACACGGTGAGCTCGATCCGGTCCCGCCGGTCGTCCATGCGTACTTCGAGCCGTTCGTCCCCGGTCACCAGCCGCAGCCCGGAGGGGCCGGGCGCCGCCGCGTCCAGCAGTTCCACGCGGTGGCCCGAACGCGACACGATCGAGCGGCGGTTGACCTTGCCGCTGGTCTTGTCGATCAGCGGCACGTCGTGCGGTGAGGGCTTGTCCACGCCGTTGTAGAGCCCGCCGATGACGTACGGGCTGTCGAGCAGGCCCTGCTCGAACCCGACCAGCACCTCGTCGTTGACCTCGGGGCTCACCACCCCGCCGCCGCCCTTGCCGCCCCACTGGACGGTGCGCACCCAGTCCGTGACGTAGGTGTCGTCCAGCCAGGGCAACTTCAGCCGCACCGCGCCGCGTTCGGAGCCGTTCGGCTCGCGCACGTCCGTCACGACGCCGATCGCCAGGCCGGGGATGCGCGGCCCGCGACCCGGCGCGTTGGCGCCGGTCACGAGGCCGGTCAGGGAGCGGTCCGGGCTGGCGCTGACCCACACGGTCGTGCGGAAGCCGCCGTGCGGCTCCAGGACGTGCTGCACGGCCGTGGCCGTGTACCGGCCGGAGAACGCCTGCCCGACGTTGCCGAGGGCCACCGGCTTGCCGGCCCGCAGCAGCGGGTTCCCCTCGGCCACCGCCTCCAACTCGCCGAAACCGGCGCTGATCTGGGCCGCCGCCGCCTTCGCGACCGCCGTCGTCTCGGCCTGCGTGCGGTAGGGGGTGTCGGTGACGGACACGGCCGCCGCCCCGAACCGGGCGGCGGTCTGCGGGCCGAGGCCCGGAACCACCGTGTCGCTGACCACGGACGGGTGTTCGGCGACGAGCGGCCGCTTCGTGGTCACGTCCCAGCCGCGTACCTGCACCTTCGAGGCGCCGTCGGCTGCCGACAGCGCGGCCCGCAGGGCGAGGAGGTTCCGCCCGTACTCCAGGACCATCGGGTCGCGCACCGCCGACGTCGACGGGGCGGGCGCCCCCGACGCCTTCACGGGCCGGGTGAACTGGAGCAGCCCCTTGTCGTCGACGCGCACCTGCGCGCCGCTCTCGCCGGCGAGGTACTGGAGGAAGTCCCAGTCGGAGACGTTCGCCTGGGACAGCTGCTTGTACGTGACCGGAGCGGCCTCCACCTTCCCGACGGCGAGTCCGGCTCCGGCCGCCACCTTGCGGACGATGGCGGCGGTCGTCATGTTCCGGTACGCCACGACCTTGCGGCCGCGCTGGAGCCGGTGCGCCTTGGAATAGGCGCGTACGACGGTGAACGAGCCGGTGCGGTCCCGGTCGATCTCCAGGGCCGTGACCTCGCCGTTGAACAGCCGTTCCCGCGTCTGCCCCTTCGCGGTAGCCACCGACACCCGCAGCGGGGTGCCGATGGTGATGCCGGTGGCGCGCAGGAACTCGTGGTCGGGGTCGCGGTAGGTGAGCACCGCGGTGTCGGGCAGGCCCACGTTCTCGTCCACCACGCAGCTCACCAGTTGCGCCGCCCAGGTCTGCGGCAGTTCGCCGGGGGCCTCTACGATCGGGTCGGCCGCGAACGACCGGCCTCCGGGTTCGGACCCGCTCACCGCTGCTCCTCCTCGCCGTGCTGGTCCCGCGTGCCCGGCACCACGAGCTCGGTGCCGGGGACGAGTGCCATCGGGTCGTCTATGCCGTTGGCCTCGGCGATGGCCCGCCAGGCCGTCGCGTCGCCGTATTCGCGCCAGGCCAGCATGGCCAGACTGTCGCCCGCCACCACGGTGTGGGTGCTGCGGGCGGTGCGTGAGCCGGAGGTCGGGTTCTGGCCGGGCGGGTCGACGCTCGCCTCCTCGATGGACAGCGAGCAGGTGGCCCGCAGCGGCTTGCCGTCCACGTCGAAGAGCGTGTACGACACCGACAGGTTCGACAGGACCCCGTCGAACGACGTCGTCCGCGCGCTGCCCCACTCGAAGCGCACCCAGGGGCTCGCCGGCTTCTTGCGGCCGAGGCTGGCCGGGGTCGGCACGCACGCCTTCATCAGCTTCTCCACCGCCTGCTCCACCGAGTTGTCGTGTTTGGCGGTGGCGTCCAGGAACACTTCGAGGCTCAGGGTGCGCGGGCCGCTGCCCACGAACTCGGGCAGCGCCGACTGACCCGCCATCCGGGACGGGGACCGCCGCCACTCGGTGGTCTTGCCCAGCTGCAGCTTCGAGGGGTTGAACTGGAGGTCGAGCCGGGCGATCGTCCCGCCGGGCTTGGCCCCGACCGAGGCCGGGGGCTCTTTGAGGGTGAGCTGGGCCCTGGCGCGGCTGGCGCGTGCCGAAGAGGCCATGCCGTGGACTTCCTTCCGGAGCGGCGAGGACGAGGACGAGGAGCAGGTGGTGACGGTGGGTCAGGAGGGCAGCAGGCCCGCGTGGGCGATCTCCAGGGTCTCCACCGCCGCCGCGGAGTTGGCGGGGTCGAAGGACGGCCCCTGCCAGCGCACCGGGACGATCCCGAACACCTGCCAGCTGATGATCCGGCTCAGGTCGGGCCGCAGTGCCACGATCTCGCCGTCCTTCGGTTCGACCCGCCGCAGCGTCTCGTCCAGCCAACGGCCGATCTTCGCCGTGTCGGCCGTGACGGGCCGGGTGAGGGTGATGTTCGACCAGGTCACGCGCCCGGGCAGCTGCCAGGTGAAGCCGTTGTTGCCGCCCTCGGCGTAGCTCTCCATCTCGACCTCGGCGCCCATGCCGGAGCAGGTGTGGAAGGCGCCCAGGTCGTTGCCGCCGATCGCCAGCCGGAAGAACACGCTTGTCGCGAAGATGTTGTCGGTCATCGGTCCGTCGTCCGTTTCTCGTTCGTACGTGTTCTCAGCGGCGCCCGTCGAAGGGCCTGCCCGCGCGTTCCCGGCCGCGCCGCAGCTCGGTGCGCAGGAGGCGGGCGACCGGATCGAGCAGACGCCGTGCCAGGTCGTCCAGGTCGAGGTCGCCGCCGTGCGGCACCGCGTCGCGTGCACCCTCGGGCCGGCCGGCCGCGGCGGTCTTGCCTGCGCCGATCGGAGCGGGGTCGGTCCGACCGGGGTTGCTCTGACCGGGGTTGGTCCGACCGCTGTTGGTCGTGGTCCCGCCCGTGTCCCGCTGTACCGCAGGCGGGCCGCTCGCCGGTGGCGCGGGGCCGGTCGCCACCGGGGCGACGACGGGGGCCGGTGTCCTGGGGCGTACGACGGGTACGGTCCCGGCCGCCGACGCGGCCGGGGACGGCTGGACCACGAGCGGTGGTGCGTACGGGCCGGTCACGGGCAGGGGAGCGGCCGCGGCGGAGGCCGCCCCGGACGACGCGGATGCCGGGCGCACGGCGCGCACGGGACGCGGGCCGTGGCCAGGGGGTACGGGGGCGGGGGCGTGCGGCGCGGGTGTCGGCGAGGCCGCTGCCCGTGGCCCGTCCGCGGCTCGCTGGATCTGCGGCGGTGCGGTGGACGGGCTGGACGGGGTGGACGGCGCGGACCAGCGGGCCGGGACCACAGGGCGGCCTGCCGGGCGGGGGGCGGGGGCGGCCGTGCCTCCGGGGCCTCCCATGTCACCGGTGCCGAGGGTCAGCGGCCGTGCCGCCAGGAGCTGGAGGGTGCGGGGCGCGTACGGCGCGGCCGTCGCGGTGTCGGCGCGCTCGTGGTGCGGGGTTCCGCTCCGGTCGGCGACGGCACGTGCCACGACGAGCGGGACCGGGCCGATGCCCTTGCCCTGCGGGGTGGCGGTGGCCCGCTGGACGAGCGGGGGAGTACCGGCCGGGCCGCCGGCGGCCGCGGAGGGTACGGCGGTACGGCGCTGCACGTCGCCGGCGCCCAGCACAGGCGCGTGGACGGACGGCGCCTGGGGCCGCGCGGCGCGGGACCGGGAGGAGACGGACGTGGGCACGGCGGCGCTCGGTGGCAGCGAGGGCAGGGGCGCCCCCAGGCCGGTGCGTACGCGCGGCGCAGAGCGTTCCGGCCGTTCCGGGGCGGGGTTCGGTCGGTCGGCCGGTTCTGCCTGGCGCTGCACCGTGGGCATGGCGGGTGCGGTTGCCGGTGCGGGCGCCGATGCCGGTGTGGGTCCTGGGGCCGCTGTGGCCGTGGGTGGTAGTTCGGTGAGGGGCGCGCCGAGAGGTGGGCGCGTCTGCGGGGGTGCGGGTTCGGCCTGGCGCTGCACCGTGGGCATGGCAGGGGAGGCGGCGGGTGCGGCGGCGGTGACGGGGGTCGTTGTGGCGGTGGGCGGCAGTTCGGTCAGCGGCGCGCCGAGCGGTGCGCGTGTGCGTGCCCGCTGCACCGGCGTCTGCGGGGGCGTGGGTTCCGTTTGGCGCTGCACCGTGGGCATGGCGGGAGCGGGCGCCGATGCCTGGGTTGCCGTGGTCTGGGGCGGCAGTTCGTTCAGCGGCGCACCGAGCGGGGCGCGGGTCTGCGGGGGCGTGGGTTCTGCCTGGCGCTGCACCGTGGGCATGGCGGGGGCCGATGCGGGCGCGGGGACGGGGGTCGCGGTGGCGGTGGGCGGCAGTTCGGTCAGCGGTGTGCCGAGCGGGGCGCGGGTCTGCGCACGCTGTACGGGCGTTTCCGAGCCGGCCCCGGGCAGGACGGGGGCGGTGTCCGGCGCCTCGGGGGGACGTACGGCGGACACGCGTCGCCGGGGCGTGGCCGGGACCCGGGCGACGGTCAGCGTACGGCCGACGGCGCGCGGCCGGACCACGGTGGTACGGGTGGTGCCGCGAGCCTCCGGGGCGGGCGACTCCTCACCCGTGCGACCGGGATGGGCATCCGAGGCCGCCCGTACGGGCGTGGACCCGGTGGCGCGGGCAGGTGCGCCGGACCCGGATGCGCGCGCCGCGGCGCGCTGGACGGGAGGACCGGACGGGGACGTCGTCCGGGCCGCCGGGGCACCTTCGGCGGACGCCCCGGGGACCACCGCGATGCGGCGGACCAGCGGGAACCGCGCAGGCGTCGCCGTACGGTTGGCAGGGGACACTGCGGCCCGCTGCACGGCGGGAGCGGGCGCCCCGAGCACGGCCGCGGAGTGCGTGGACGTGAGGCCTCGGGTGGCGGCCCCAGCCTCCCCCGACGTCCCGGCATCCGGCCGGACCGTGCCCGCAGCGCCACGTGCGAGGGCACGCGCGACGACGGGGCCGGGCGCGCCGGCACCGGCGTCCTTGGCCCGGGCCCGCGCGCGGTCGCTGCCGCGGGACGGCGCCACGGCGTCCGCCGCGGTCGGGTTCCCGCCCGATGCGGACGCCTCCGGATCCGCGGCCGGGCCGCGCGAGCCCGAGGACGGAGCGCCCGCGTCGCCACGGGCGGTGGTACGCGCGACGACCGGACCCGGTGCGGACCGGTCCGTGCCCGAGTGCTTCGGGCCGGGCGGCGTCGTGCCCGAGGACGGGGCGCCCGAGGACGGGGCGCCCGAGGACGGGGCGCCCGAGGACGGGGCGCCCGCGCGGCCACGGGCGGTGGTACGCGCGACCACCGGACCCGGTGCGCCGGGCTCCGCGCCGCGGGTCGGGGGTACGGCGTCCGGTGCGGACCGGTCCGTGCCCGACTGGTTCGGGCCGGGCGCCGTCATGCCTGACGACGGGGCGCCGGGTCGCGTACGGCGCGAGATCTGCGGGGTGTCGCGCCGCCGCGACGGCGCTCCCGGAGCCGACGGCCGCACCGGCTGCGTCTGCCCGGCCGGCTCCTCCGCGCCGGGCTCGGTGCGCAGCGCCCGCAGGAGCAGGGGGCCGCCGCCGCTGTGGGTGGGGCGGGCGGTGGCGGAGCGGGCGACCCCGCGTACGAGACCGGCCGGGGCGGACGGCAGCAGGGCGTGGGCGAGCCCCGTGTCGAAGGACGGGTCGCGCCACGCGGCCAGGCCGGAGCGGAAGGCGAGCCCGTCACTGACGCCCATCGGCGCGCGCGACACGGTCAGTTCGGGCGGCGAGGTCATGCGCCAGCCGCCGTCCCAGTCGCCGGGCACGGCGACGTCCCGCGCGGCAGCCGTGTTCTGGTCCGCCGCCGCCGGCGGCGCCAGCGCGGCCGCGGTGTCCGGCACGGCGGCACGCCGACGCAGCCTGTCCCGCCATGCCATCTGTTCAACCGCCTTCGTTCACACGGGTGTTGATACGAGCTATCTCGGTGACCCAGTTCTGGCGCTCGCCGTGGGTCAGGTCGAGGATCTCGTCGCGCTGCCAGTGGAAGTGGTAGGCGATGTACGCGATCTCCTCCCGGAGCCGGGGGAGGGCGTACGTCACGATTCCCCCAGGCGCCCACCGGAGAGGTCGACCTCGAAGCCGCCGTCGCAGTGCGGGCAGGTGACCGCCGCGCGGGTGTGGCCCTCGCTGTTGACGCGCCGGTAGAAGTCCTGGAGGAACGCGACGTCGGTCGCGTACATCCGCTCGACGACCCCGGCGTGCACGTCGGTGATGGTGCCGAGCCGGGTGATCACCTGGCTCAGCAGCACCACGCTCAGGTACGCCGGGTTCTCCTTGACCCGCAGGTCGATCTGCGGGCGGAGCTCGTCGCGCGCGGTGGCCAGGCGCATCGCACCGTGCCGGTGCACGGTGCCCGCCTCGTCCACGTACCCGCGCGGCAGCTCGAACTCGAACTCCGTGCGCAGCCCGTGGTCCTCGCGAGGGGCCGGAGCGGCGGCGGCCGGGGGTGCCGCCGCCTGCTCCGGGGTCTGGGCGGGCGCCGTGACCTGGAGGATCTCCTCCAGGCTGCCCGCGGTCACCGTGCGGCGCCTCATTCGACGATGATCTCCTCGAACACGATGGTCACGGACTCGGTGGCCGCCGCGGACTCGCCGGCCTTGAGGGAGGGGCCCTCCCACTTGGAGGCCCAGCCCTGCATCAGCTGGATGCGGCGGACGGTCGATCCGGTGGAGTCCTTGATCTCGATGGTGAGGTTCTGCCGCGCGGTGTCGACGGCGCCGTTGTTCAGCGTCTCCTTGATCCACTTGGTGAACTCGCTGCTCTTGTCGAGTCCCCGGGTGATCGTCACCTCGCCCGCCTGGCGTGCGCCGGGCTGCTTGCGGATGATCTGCTTGCCCTCCGCGCTGACCTGGCGGACCTCGACGACCTCTTCCTCGACGGTCAGACCGCTGATCTCCTGGATCGACTCGACCAGGTAGCCACCGAGCTGTACGCCGAAGACGTGGGTGGAAAGAGCATCGCCCTCTGCCATGACTGTCCTTCACCTTTCCTTGCTGCTGCTGCCCCGGAGGGTCACTCGTCGATGAGGCTGGTGCTGTCGGAGAACTGGGCCAGCCGGAACACCACGAACTCGGCGGGCTTGACGGGCGACACACCGATCTCGCAGACCACGCGGCCCTGGTCGATCGACTCCTGCGGGTTGTTGTCCCGGTCGCACTTGACGTAGAACGCCTCCGCCGCCGTGCGGCCGAACAGGGCGCCGCGGCGCCACTCCTCGGTCAGGAACGCGGTGACGTTGCGCCGGATGCTCGACCAGAGCCGGTCGTCGTTGGGTTCGAAGACCACCCACTGGGTGCCCAGGAGGATGGACTCCTCCAGGTAGTTGAAAAGGCGGCGCACGTTCAGGTAGCGCCAGGCCGGGTCGGAGGAGAGGGTGCGCGCGCCCCAGATCCGGATGCCCCGGCCGGGGAAGGCCCGTACGCAGTTCACGCCGATCGGGTTGAGCAGGTCCTGCTCGCCCTTGCTCAGGCGCAGTTCCAGGTCCACCGCGCCGCGGATCACCTCGTTGGCGGGGGCCTTGTGCACACCGCGCTCGGCATCGCTGCGCGCCCACACACCGGCGATGTGACCGCTCGGCGGGACGGTCGTGTTGTGCCCGGCGGCCGGGTCGAAGACCCGCACCCACGGGTAGTAGAGGGTGGCATAGCGGGAGTCGTAGCCCGCCTCGTCGTTGCGCCAGGTGCGCACCTGCTGCGCGGAGAGCCCGGGCGGGGTGTCCAGCACGGCCACCCGGTCGCCCATCTGCTCGCAGTGCGAGATCACCGCGAGCTGCACGGTGCGCACGCCCTCGGCGTCGATGTCGCCGCGCTGGTAGGCGCTCATCAGGTCCGGCACGGCGACCATCGTGATCTCGTCGATGGTCTCGAGGCCGGCGAATCCGGTGCGGGCGGCCGCGTCGCCGACGTACTCGGCCGGGTCGAGCCGGGACACGGTGCCGTTGCCGGTCGCGGCGGGCACGGCGGCCGGGGCGTCGGGCAGGGCCAGGGTCTGGCCGGCGGGCCGGGTCTGGGCGGCGGAGCGCTGCTCCGTGACCTCGATCAGCTTCGAGGCGCGCGCCTGGGTGACGAGGTAGCCCTTGACGTTCTTGCGGGCGGAGACCTCGAAGGTCTCGGCGACCTGCTCGCCCTGGCGGACCAGGAGCTTGAAGCGGTCCTCGGGCGGGTTCTCCCCGTCCGCGTCGGCGATCTCCACGGACACGCCGGTGACGCCCGGCCGCGCCGTGATCAGGAAGCCGCCGAGCTCGACGGGCTGCGCCGCGCGGGGCTGGGGGACCGCTCCCGCGGTGGCCGGTGCGGCGGAGGCGTCGTCACGGTCGGATCCGCCGACGCGGACGACGTACGCGGCGCCGCCGCCGTTGGCGAAGTACCCGTAGACCGCGTGGGGCAGGTAGGTGCCCTCGGTGAAGCCCCCGAAGTGCTGGCTGTACTGGTCCCAGCTGGTGACCAGCGTCGGCTCGTGGAAGGGTCCGCTCTGGGCGAACCCGACGAACGCGGCGACGGCGGTGCCGACCCCTTCGATCGGGCGAGCACCGGACTGCACCTCCTCCACGTACACGCCCGGGGTGAGGTACGTCGGCATGCTCGCTCCTTCGTCACGGCTTGGCAATCAGGTCTGGTCACAGCCTTTCCGGCTGCCGCCGCCGGCGGCAGGGGCGTTCGGACCTGGCCAGGGGCAAGTGCGCTGCCCTTGCGGTCGCCCCCGCCGGACCGGCCAGGCAGCCCGCCCGGCACGCCGCGGCCCAGGTCACACGTCCGTGATCCGGCCCAGGTACGGCCCGAACTCGCTCTCCAGGAGCAGGCGGCCGAGCTTGCGGTACTCCTGGGCGACGGCCGTCACCACCTGGGGCATGGTCAGCGGCTCACCCGATGCGGCCGCGGAGTAGGCGGCGGTCACCGCGCAGGCCCGGATCGAGCCTCCGGCGAGTTCGAACCGGTCCGCACAGAAGCCGAGATCGAGGTCGTCGGTCCGGGGCAGCCGGTCGCCCAGGCACCGCTCCCACAGGGCCAGGCGCTGGGCGCCGTCGGGCACGGGGAAGTCCGCGACCACGTCCAGGCGGCGGGTGAACGCCTCGTCGAGGTTGGCCCGCAGGTTGGTGGTCAGGATGGCGATGCCGTCGAAGGACTCCATCCGCTGGAGCAGGTACGCCGACTCCATGTTGGCGTGCTTGTCGTGGGAGTCCTTCACCTCCGAGCGCTTGCCGAAGATCGCGTCGGCCTCGTCGAAGAGCAGCACCGCGTTGACGGCCGACGCCTCGGTGAAGATCCGCTCCAGGTTCTTCTCGGTCTCGCCGACGTACTTGTCGACGACCGTGGACAGGTCCACCACGTACAGGTCCATGCCCAGGTCGGCCGCCACGACCTCGGCGGACATGGTCTTGCCGGTGCCGGAGGAACCCGCGAACAGCGCGATCACCCCGCGCCCGCGCCCGCCGCCGGGCCGCATGCCCCACTGCCCGAGGACCTGGTCGCGGTGGCGCGCGCGCACCGCGAGTTCACGCAGCCGACGGTGGGTGGGGGCGGGCAGCACCAGGTCGTCCCAGCCCACCGCGGGCTCCACCCGGCGGGCGAGGCGGGCCAGGCCCGCGCCGTTCTGGGCCCGTACCGCGGTACGCAGGTCGTCGGGGTCGACCGGGCGGCCGTCGAGCGCGGCGGTGCGCGACGCGGCGTCGGCGGCCCGCCGAAGCTGCCCGGCGTCGAGGCGGTGCGCGGCCACGGACCGGGCGAGCGCGTCGGCCTCGCCGGTGTCCCCGCGTTCGCCGGCGGCCCGCTCCAGCGCGTGGCGCCAGCGCACGGCCTGCCGGTCGGGGGAGGGGGCCGCCACCGTCACGGTGACGGGGGTGGCGGCCGCCCAGGCGGGTTCCCAGCCGCTCGTACCGTGCGTGAACAGGGGGATGCCGCGCAGCGCCGTGCACAGACTGCGCAGGACGTGGGCCCGCTCATCGGGTTTGTCGGGCAGTTCCTCCAGCGGCCCGAGCAGCACACCGGCGCCCAGCAGGCGGGCCTCGCGGGCGGCGGCGCGGGCGAGTGCGGGCAGGGCGCGGGTGTGGTGGGTCAGTGCCGCCGGGTCGAGGACCAGGGGGCGCAGTCCGCAGGCGTGCAGTGCGGCGGCGGCCAGGCCCTCGGGGTCGCCGCCGCGGGTCCGCAGGTGGACGTGGCCGGTGCCGCTCGTGGCCGCGGCGGCGGCCCGGTTCAGTTCGTCGGGGTCGACGGCCGGGTCGTCGGCGGCCTCGCCGAGCACCTCGGCCAGACGCGGATCGGGCGCGGCGTCGCCGAGCAGGTGGGCGGTGACCCGGTCCGGGACGGCCAGCACCCGGGACAGGGGCGGCCGTTCGGCCTCCGTGACCTCCAGCAGACCGCCCGCGACGAGCGGTGCGCCGGGGGAGAGCCGGAACCGGGCGGCCGCGACCCGGCTGCGTCCGCACAGTTCGAGGGCGAGTCCGACGGTCGGCCGACGCCGTGTCAGGTCGTCGTTGAGGTAGCCGTAGAGCCGTTCGAAGCGGGCGTCCAGGTCCGGCGCCAGGGCGACCAGGAGCAGGTCCACGTCCAGCGGATCCAGCCCGAAGCGCGTCGCGAGGACGTCGAGCGGCGAGCCGGGCGGAGGGCCGCCCGGTGCGAGCGCGGGCAGGCCCGGCCCGTGCTCCTCGTCCAGGATCCGGGCGACCCCCTCGGGAGTGAAGTACTGGCCCCGGTAGGGGTCGTCCAGGTCGGGGTCGACGGCGCGCCGGAGCGCCACGGCCAGCCGTACCCGCTCCTCGACGAGCCGGAGCCGCGTCCACAGGTACGGGACCTCGTCGGCGCCGGCCGGGTCCGGTGCGGTGTCCGGTGCCGGGGGCTGGAGGGTGTGCGTCACGGCTGCCGTTCTCCTCGTCGGCGGCGGGCGGGAGCCTTGGGCCGTTCCCGTGAGCCGCCGAAGCCTTCCGGCCCCGGTGCGCCCAGCTCGACGTAGCGCAGCCGGCGCGGGCTCCCGTCCTCGCCCGGTCCGGCCTGCGGTACGGAGTTCACCACGAGGCCCTCGGTGACGGGCGGGGCCGTGACCTTGCTGATGCCTGCCAGCGGCGCCTTCACGCGCAGCCCGAGGGACGGCTTCAGCTCGCCGCCCAGCGCCGACCACACGTCGGAGGCGGCCGGCGCGTCCATTCCGGTGCCGCCCGCGTCCACGTCCACGATCAGGCCGAGCTCGGCGAGCGTGCCGGTCAGCAGGCGCGGGGGCAGCGTGTCGGTGGACACGAGGCAGGAGAGCACCTGGGAGAGCAGCCGGTGCTCGTCCTGCGGTCTGCTCGCCCAGGCGGTGACCAGGTACGTCAGCTCGAACCAGCGTGGCGGGGTGCGGCGCGCGACGACGAACCCGTCCGCGTCGTACACCTCGCCCGCACCGCTGCCGCGCCGGGTCGGGTCCTCCCTGATGTCGTACAGGAACACGCAGACCGTGGGCGCGCTGCGGCGTGCCGCCCAGTCACTGGTCGGCGCGTCGAACACGACCTCGACGCCCGACGCCTCCAGGCCGGATTCCGCCAGCAGCCGCCGCAGCCCCTCGTCGACCTCGTGGATCATCGGCGCGTCACCTCGTCGGGCGGCTGCACCGTGCCGTTGACCACGAGGAAGTCGGTCTGCACCGGGGAGAAGCCGGGGCCGCTCGCGGTGATGACACGGGGGCCGGTCTGGTCCTTGGCGAGGATCAGCAGCTGCCCGATGAACGTGCCGTCGGACCGGGGGAAGGTCGGTGCCGCCGCGGCCGTGATGCCCGGCTTCCAGGTGAACCGCACGGGCACGCCGGGCGGGAAGTCCTCGCCGCGTACCGAGGTGACGAAGCCGGGCCTGCCGATCGGCGGCACGGCGACGATGCGCGGCTGGAGGATGCGCAGCTGCTGCTGGGCGCTGTTGTCGCCGGGGTCGGCGTCCGTGCCGGTCGTGGTCAGGCTGCCGGTCACGAGGCCGGTGAGCGCCTTGTCGGGGTTGAGGACGACCCGCAGGACGGTCCGGGCGCCCGGAGCCAGGTCCGGCAGTGCGCACTCCCAGTTCTGGTCGCAGCCCGGCGGCGGCCCGGCGTGGGGCACGCCCTGCGGGAGGCCGATGCGCAGACGCAGGCCGGTGGCCAGGGCGTTGCGGCCGTTGCGGACGGTGTACGTGACCACGACGCGGCCGCCGACGTAGCCGGGGTTCGGCTGCGCCGTGACGCTCACCCCGGGGCCGGCCGGGGGTGCGGGCGGTTCCGGCTGCGGCGTGGGCGTCGTGGGCGGGGTGGTCGGCGGGGCCGGGGTCGGCGTCGGCGGGGTGGGCGTCGGCTTCGGGGGTACGGGTGCCTCGTGCACCGGCACCACGGTCCGTCCGGTGTTGTCGCTGGGCCGGGGGTCGAGGACGCTGCCGGTGACCGACCAGTCCACCGGCTGGTCGCCCGGGGTGACGCCGGTGAGGGTGACGGTCACCGGGACGGTGGTGCCGGGGGGCACCACGCCCAGGGCGCAGGTCAGGGCCGCGGCGTCGCAGGTGGCGCGGGGTGCGGTGAGCGCGGTGACGTTCACGCCGAGCGGGGGCGCGACGGTCAGCCGGGTGCCGGGTGAGGCCGCCGGGCCGTGGTTGACGACGTCCACCCGGACGGTGGCCGAGCCGCCGACGGTCAGCGGCGCGGCCTTCTCGGGTGCGCGCACCGCGAGGTCCACCGACTGCTGCACGCTCGGTTCCTTCTGCCGGCCCGGCAGGCCGGTGACGAGCAGGTTGTGGGCGCCGGTCGCCACGTCCACCAGCTTCAGCTTCTCCGGGCTGTTGGCGGCCCGGTCGCCGCGGGCACTGAGCACCAGGCTCTTGCCGTCGGCGGTCCAGGCCGCGTCGCGGGGCTGGAACGGTCCCTTGGCGGTGGGTTCGGGCAGTTCCCGGCCGCAGGCCCCCGACAGGTCGCGGGCGGAGTCGGGCAGCAGGACCCGGCAGGTGCCGCCCGCCGGAGAGACGAGCAGGATGCCGCTGCGCTCGTCGACGCGGCCTCCGCCGTTCTTGCGGTTGAAGGCGATGGTGGCGCCGTCCGGCGAGAACGCCGGGCTGTCGTCGATGACGTCGCAGGCACCGGGACAGTTGGTCGCGCTCAGGTCGCGCTGCTGGTCCAGGCGGTCCACGGGCACGGTCCAGATGTGCTTGTTGCCTCCGCGGCCGTTGATCACGAGGTTGCGGGTGAAGGCCAGCGTCGTGCCGTCGGAGGACCACGTGGGCTGGGCGTCGCCGCCCCGGGCCTGGCCCGCGGGCGGGGTGATCTCGCCACGGATCGCACCGGTGGCGGCGTCCGCGATCAGGATGCGCGCGGGGCCCGCGGCATCGCCGACGCCGCCGGGCGAGGTCCGGGTGAAGGCCAGGAACCTGCCGTCGGGGGAGAACGTCGGGTCGGTGTCCCAGTCCTTGGGGCCGCGGCCCGCGAGCGGCAGGGGCGCCTCGTGGGTACCGTCGGCGTCCGCGATCCAGATCCGTTCGATCCGGGCGTCGGGCTTGCCCTCGAAGCGCGTCACCACGATCCTGCGCCCGTCGGGAGTGTAGTTCTGCCGCTCGGTCCACGGGTCGTACCCGGCGGCGGGCTGGAACAGCGGGTCCTTGGCCGGGTCGGTGTTGGTGTCGGCCGCCGGGTCCTCGTCGAGGATGGTCAGGTTGAGGTCGCGGGGGTCGGAGCCGTCCATCCGGGCGTCCTGCAGGGTCACCGCGTGCGGCCCGGCCGCCGAGATCCGCTCGACCACGATGCCGCCGCCGGTCAGCGGACCGAGCCAGGTGGCCGGGCCGACCTCGCGGTTCTCGCTGAGCTCCACCTTGGGCGGGTCCGCCGAGTGCGCGGGCACCCGGAAGACGTGCTCCCAGTCGCCCTTGCAGTCACAGGTGCGGTCGGGGCTGAGGAAGAGCAAGCCGTTCCCGTCGGGCAGCCACGCTGCCCCGTGGGTACGCCAGCCCGCCTGGGCGCCGGCCAGCAGCGGGCCGTCGCCGCGCCCGTCGGTCCAGCGCAGGCGGGGCCCGGACGGTCCGGTGGCGGTGTAGGCGATCACGTCCCGGTTGGCCTTGTCGTCCACCGGGTTCCACACCGGTTCGGTGGCCGTGCCGTTGGCGGGGTCGGTGACGCGGGTGGCGCCGCCGCCCCGCAGGGGGCGTACGTAGACCTGTCGGCCGACGGCCCGGTCGCTGTCGGAGGAGTACGCCAGGCGTCCGCCGTCCGGCGAGACCGTCGGGTGCTCCTCGTTCGCGGGGGTGTCGGTCAGCCGGGTGAGGCCGGTGCCGTCGGTGCGCACCAGCCACAGGTCGCGCTGGACGCCACCGGACGCGGCGGGCTGGACCGAGTCGAAGACGACCGAACGGCCGTCCGGGGTCAGCCGGGGGTTCGCCACGTCCAGGCCGCTGGTCAGACGGCGCACCGAGCCGTCCGCGGACCGCAGGTAGACCTGCGGGGCCCGCTCGTCGCGGCGGCTGGCGAAGACCAACTGGTCGCCCTGCGCGGCGGGCTGGAGGTCCTGGTGCACCGGGCCCTCGCCGAACAGCGGGGTGCTGGACGTGTCGCTCGCCACCCGGCCCAGACTGCGGTGGCGCGTACCGGCGTACGCGACCCGGCTGTCCCCGGCGTCCGCCGCGAGGGTTCGTGCCTCGGCGTCGCCGGGGCCGGAGGCCGCCGTCACCGCGAGCAAGGGGATCAGCAGCAGCAGTGACGCGCCGACTCTCCCCCAGCGGGGTCGCCGACCGCCGGATCCACCCGTGCCCATCAGGGTCCACCTCACCGTCCGGTGCAGCATCTACGTATGACCCCGCCACCCTGCGGCCCCGCGGCGGCGGACCGGCAGGGCCGCGGGGCCGGATCCGGGGGAAGCGCCGGGTGCGCTTTCGGGCAGTGGCGTCCGCGGCCCGCACGTGCGGGCCGCGGGGTACCGGTCCCCGCCGTACGGTCAGATCAGCCCGTTGCGCAGGGCGTAGCCGACCGCATGCGTGCGATTGCGCAGTTGCAGCCGCGTGATGACCTCGTGCAGCACGTTCTTGACGGTCCGTTCGGAGTACGAGGTCTTGCGGGCGATCTCCGCGGTGTCCAGGCCCTCCGACACCAGGCGCAGCATGTCCGCCTCGCGCGGGGTCAGGGTGGACAGGGACACGGCGCGCGGGTCGAGCGCCGAACGCTGCAGGCTGCCGACGTGGTCGAGGAGCTTCGCGAGCAGGTCGCCGGGCAGCACGCCCTCGCCGTTCGCTATCGCCAGGACCAGACGAAGGAGCCGGTCCTGGTCGGCCTCGGAGCGCCGCAGCACCGCGGTGACCCCGGATTCGATGGCGCGCTGCAAGGCGTCCCCGGATTCGAACGTGCCGACCACGAGCCCGGTGCGCGTGTCGGAGCTGAGCCGCAGCCGGTCCAGCAGGGCGGCCGTCTCGTCGTCCACGCTGTCCACGGTCACGAGCGACACCTGCGCGTCGTCGGCGTCGGTGTCGTCGACGAGCTCGATCTCCGGTCGCTGGCGCAGTTGGTGGACGACCCCGACGCGCAGGATCGGGTCCGACGCGTACACGGCCACGGTGACCCGCTGGCCGCCGCCGGGTGAGGAAACGGTTCCGTTGTGCTGAGGCTGGGGCATGTGCGTACCTGTTCCGTGATGCGTATGTGGGATACGGATGTGAGGGAGATGGTCAACAGGTGGTTCAGTAAGAGGAGTTGGGGACAGCCTGCGGGGGCATCGGGGCTGCCCGGGGCGTTGCCCTCGCGCCCGTGGAAGTGGCCGGGGCGCCGCCATTAGCGTCGTGGTGTGACATCCCCAGCAGCCTCTTCCAGCCCTGGCGCTCCCGGCCTCGACATCCCGCGGGTGTCGGTGACGCCGGGCGGTACCGCATCCACCACCCTGACGGTCCGCAACGACGGCGACATCGTCGAGGCGTACCGCCTGGAGGTCGTCGGCGACTGCGCTGCGTGGACCACGGTGGAACCCGAGCGCGTCTCCCTCTACCCCGGCACCTCGGAAACGGTGACGATCCGCCTGGCCCCACCGCGCTCGCCGCAGGTGCGGGCGGGCGATGTGCCGCTCGCCGTGCGCGTGCTGCCCACCGAGCATCCCGAGTCCGTGCGGGTCCCCGAGACCACCGTGCACATCGAGGAGTTCCGGGAACTGCGCGCAGAGAGCGCTCCCAAACGCCGCCGCGGCTGGCTGCGCGGGCGCTATCGACTCGCCGTGCGCAACGAGGGCAACTCCCCGGTACGGCTCGGTTTCACGCCCGCGCAGCCGGGTGAGGAGCTGAAGTTCGACTTCCGCCCCGCCACGTTGAAGCTGGAGCCGGGGGAGTCGGCGGAGGTGGCGCTGCGCGTCCGCACCGGCAAGCCGGTGTGGTTCGGGTCCCCGGTGACCTGGCCGTTCACGGTCGAAGTAGCCGAAACCGGCGACGGGGACGGTGAGGACGGCAAGGAGCAGCCGGAGCCGGACGCCGTGCGGGCCCCGCTGGAGGCGGAGTTCGTCCAGATCCCGATCTTCCCGACGTGGCTGCTCGCGGTACTGGCCGCGCTGCTGGCGCTGCTGCTCGCCTGGTTCATGCTGGTGCGCCCGGCTGTGCGCAGCACGGCCAAGGAGGCCGCCGACGAGGTGGTCCAGAAGAGGCCGACGCCCGGTGCGGACGTGGACGGACAGTCCCCGGGGGCCGGCGGCGCCACCAAGCAGCCGGGCGGCGGAGGCAAGAACCCCCAGCCCGGGGCGGGCACAGGCGGTACGGGGGCCGGGCCCGGATCGGGGTCCGGAGGCGGCGGCGGGGGCGCCGCAGGACAGCAGAGTTCGGCCACCATCGACCTGCAGACCGACGGCGGTCAGACCAAGGCCGGCGCCTACACGGTGCCCGCGGGCAAGGCGTTCGGGATCACGGACATCGTCGTCGCCAACTTCCAGGGCGACGAAGGCGTGGTGACCATCAGCTTCGGCGACCGCAAGATCACGACGATCGCGCTGGAGACGTTCCGCAACCAGGACTATCACTGGGTCACCCCCATCAGCATCGCCGAGAGCCAGACTGTGACCGTCCAGGTGACCTGTGCGAAGCCGGGCACCCCTGCCACCGGGCGTCAGGCGCAGGAGTGCCACGAGGTGCTCAACGTAAGTGGTGTACTGAGCGACCTCCGGTGACCCGAGCGGCACGGCCATAGTCGGTCAGGTTGTACGCCGGGGCAAAGAGGGCCTTTGCCCTGGCGTCCGGAAATCGGCACTCCAGAGGATCGATCGGGCGTTCCCCTCGCAACCGCACGCTTTCGATTCGACAGTGCCAGGACCGGTTAACCCGGGTACGCACGTCACCAGTTGGCGAAACGCCAAACTTGGCTTGAATTGGTCTCTCTGTTTCGGTCCGGTCAGTGCGTGGGGACTCCCACCCGCTGGCCCGATTCCAGGACCACGGTCGCCGCGCCGAGGTCGACCGTGTTCGGCAGCATCGCCTGCGGCCGCACCAGGTCCTTGAGCAGGAAACGCATCAGATCGGCGCCGGACATCGCCTTGAGCCTGTCCGCGAGCTGCGGGTTCACCGCTTCGAGACGCTGGATCTCCACGACGGCCCGCTCCACCAGCCCCGGCACGATGTCCCGGCCCATCAGGGTGTTGGACCGCAGCCGCTCCGAATGGACCTGCTCCTGCGCACCGGATCCGTAGGTCATGGTGCTGTGCTCGTCCGACAGGGCCTGGGTCGTGGAGAACATGATCTGCCCCCTGCGCTCCTGGTTCGACTCGTTGCCCATCACCTCCATGACGGCCTCCATGTCCAGCGAATCGGCCGCCGCCCCCGCGCCGACGTCGAACTTCCGCACCGGCAGCGTGAACTCAGCCGAGAAGGCGTCCTCGCGGGTGTTCAACTTGCTCTCCGTCTGCGCCGGATCCTCGGGCCGCGCGCGCACGGTGGGGTACTCGCGCTGCGCGAAGTCGCTGAGCATCAGCCAGCCCTGGCTCATCAGGGGGGACTCGGTGAGCGGGATCTGGATCCTGGCCGGTTCGTCATCGCCGCTGAAGCGCGTCGATCGGAACGGGCTGCCTGGCACCTCCAGGAAGAAGAAGACGAAGCCCTCGTTGGCCAGGACGTGCTTGTCGTACGCCTCCGAGTTGTTCGGCGCGTCCGGATCCGCCCGGAGCAGCTCGGTCTTGGACTTCATCCGCCCCTGGGCGAGCATCGTCTCGGCCCGCGACCTGCCCGTGTAGTGGCACAGCACGCTCCGCTGGAGCGCTGACGTCAGCTTGGTCCTGACGTCGGGAACCCAGTTCCGGTCCCCCTGGCCCCGGCCGATCTCCTTGGCCATCCCGGCCCGGTTGAGCTCCGACAGCTCGCGGAAGTAACTGGGTCCGTGCATGTGGAACGCGGCCGCGCTGTCGGCCCACTGCGCCTGCTGCCACAGCATGCCGTTCGTGGTCATCGCGCTGAACGGTGCCCCCGCCTCGACGGGGAACTCGGCGTCGCGGACGAGCTGGTCGTTCACCAGCACCAGTTCGGCCTTGACGATGTCGAGCGCGGCAGCCAGCCAGGGCTTGACGGCCGGGGGTGCGTCGTCCTCGGCCGGGGCGATCTCCTGGGTGAGGCGCGACAGCTCGATCATGCAGTGCATCGGGTCGCGGACGGGATCGCTGTCGTACGCGGCGATGCCCGCCCGCACCTGCGCCACCAACGGGTCCGCCGGAGCCGGGTTGCGCGACATGAGCCGGCCCAGCAGCCCTCCGGGACGCGGCGGGTCGACCGGCAGCGAGGGGCCGAGCTCCTCGGGCCCCTTGCGCTGGACGACGGCCCGCTCGCCGGACACCGGCGCGTGCGTGCCGTGCTCCTCGCGGGCGGCACGCTGTACGGGCGCGGGAGCCGCCATGACCCGGCTCGCGTTGGCCTCGGCCTCCCGCTCGAAGCGGTCGCCGGGGTCGCTGACCCGCAGCCCGTGGCCCGTGTCCGTCCCCGCGACCGGCCCCTGCCGCTGCTGGATGACATGGGTGAGCTCGTGGGCGAGGGTGTGCTTGTCCTTCCCGCCGTCCGTGACGACCACATGGCTGCCCGAGGTGTACGCCCGGGCCCCGATCTCGGCCGCGGACCGCTGCGCGAGGGGATCGGAGTGGACCCGTACGTCGGAGAAGTCGGCGCCGAGCCGGTTCTCCATCTCCTCGCGCAGGGGTGCGTCGAGCGGCCGCCCGGGCGACCGGAGCACCTGGTGCGCGGTCGCCCGCTGGACCGGTGCGTCCCCGCGCCCGGGGCCGGCGCCGTGGCCCGCCGCGAGCATGCGCGTCACCGCCGCGTTGCCGACGGACCGCTGGAGCGCCGGCAGTGCCGACAGCGCCGCCGCCGGAGCGGCGGGAGCCCGGTCCTCACCCGGACGCCTCTGCCGGGACGGGGCGGAGCTGTCCTTGGAGGCATCGGCTGCTGCCTTGTCGCGGGCGGGGATACGCATGGGCGTTCCTCTCGGGGATGCGGCGGGACGTACACCTGCCTACCCGCGAAATCGCCCTGGTGACATGCCCGTTCGGACACACCCGGGGGAAGACACGACTGGTCTGCAGGCTGCCTGCGGACACTCCCCGGAGGTCCTCCCGGTCAACCACGCCCGACCGTCCGCACCCCGGTCAGTCGCGGGGCCGGGAGTGGATGAGGGTGAAGGCCGCGCCCTCCGGGTCCGCGACCGTGGCCACCCGGCCGCCGATGCCGTCGCGGGGCGGTTCCAGGATCCGCCCGCCCAGATCGCTGACCCGGGCGGCGGCCGCGTCGGTGTCCTCGACCTCGAAGTACGTCATCCAGTGCGGGCCCCGGTCGTGCGGCAGCGAGCGGCCGACGCCGTGCACGGCGGCCACCGGGCGGCCCTCCAGGTGCAGGGTCAGGTAGTCGAAGTCGTCGGAGGCGGTGGCGTGCGTCTGGGCCTCGTGGCCGAAGACGTGCTCGTAGAACTTGCCGACCGCCGAGGTGTCCTGGGTGACCAGCTCGTTCCAGACCGGGGTGCCCGGGGCGCCGTGCAGCCGGGTGCCCATGGGGGACTGCGCCTGCCACAGCCCGAAGATCGCGCCCAGCGGGTCGGAGCAGATCGCCACCCGCCCCGCGACGCCGGCGTCCAGCGGGCCCACCGCGACCGTCCCGCCGCACGCACGGATCGTCTCCGCCGTGGCGTCGGCGTCGTCCGTGGCGAGGTACGTGGTCCAGGCGACCGGAAGATGCCGGTCCGGCGGCATCTCGCCGATGCCGGCCACCTCGCGGCCGTCCAGCAGGGCCCGTACGTACGGGCCGAGCTGCTCCGGGCCCGGTACGTACTCCCAGCCGAACAGGTCGGCGTAGAAGTCCTCGGTGGTCCCCAGGCCGTGCACCATGAGGCTCACCCAGCACGGGGTGCCGGGCGTGCGCCGGGTTGCTTCCGCTGCCTCGGTCATGTCAGCCGTCTCCTCCGTCGTGCCGCTTACCGGTGCTGATGCTTCCACTCCGGGGGGCCCGACGCGCCCCGACCGGCCGCGTCGCGGGCGCCCGGGAGAGAGATGACCGGATCGGTTCGCACCTCCGGTGTCGGGCTTGTTACGGGGGCGCCGGGCGGGGAGGAAGATGGGCCCCATGACTTCGAAATCTGCGATCCTCTCCGCCGCCGAACTGGCGAGCGAGCTGGCCGCTTCCCGGCCGCCGGTGCTGCTGGACGTCCGCTGGCAGCTGGGCGGCCCCGACCAGCGCCCCGCCTACGAGGCCGGGCACCTGCCCGGCGCGGTGTACGTCGACCTCGACAGTGAACTGGCAGGTCCGCCGGGGTCGGGCGGGCGGCACCCACTTCCGGACCCGGAGGCCTTCGGAGCGGTGATGCGCAGGGCCGGCGTCTCGGCGGACGTACCGGTGGTCGTGTACGACGGCGGTCAGGGCTGGGCGGCCGCCCGCGCATGGTGGCTGTTGCGCTGGACGGGTCACACGGACGTACGGGTACTGGACGGAGGCCTGGCGCAGTGGACGTCAGCGGGGGGTGACGTGACGGCCGACCGGGTGACTCCCACGGAGGGTGATTTCAAGCCAAGTCCGGGAGCGGTCGGGCTGCTGGACGCGGACGGGGCGGCCGCGCGGGCGCGTGCGGGGGTCCTCCTGGACGCGCGTGCGGGGGAGCGGTACCGCGGGGAGGTCGAGCCGATCGACCCGGTCGGCGGCCACATCCCGGGCGCCCTGTCGGCCCCGACCACGGAGAACGTGGATCCGGACGGCCGGCTCCTGTCGGCGGCCGCCCTGCGGGCGCGCTTCGCCGCCCTCGGCGCCGCGGACGGCACCCCGGTGGGGGTGTACTGCGGGTCGGGGGTCTCCGGCGCGCACGAGGTGCTCGCGCTGGAGGTGGCGGGAATCGCCTCCGACCTCTACGCGGGCAGCTGGTCGGAGTGGTCCGCGGACCCGGCCCGCCCGGTGGCCACGGGTCCGCACCCCGAGTAGCCCCGAAGGCGCCGCCGCCGGGGATGCCCGGGCGGCGGCGCTGGCGCTACTCCTGCTTCTTGCGGCGGGTGCCGAAGACGATCTCGTCCCAGCTGGGCACCGCCGCCCGGCGCCCGGGGCGGACCCCGTCGGCCTCGGCCTGCCGGTCGGTGGTGCCCGTCAGCCGGTCGCGGTGGCCGGCCACCGTGCGGGGCATCAGGACGTCGGCGTACGCGGAACCCGCGCCCGCTGAGGCGGCCGGGGCCGGAGGTTCCTCCGCCTCGGCCTCCTCGGCCGGGGGTTCGGTCCGGTCCGGGACCACCATGTCGCCGCGGAAGCTCGGGACCGCCTCCAGCAGGCTGGTCAGGGTGTCCCGTTCCTCTTCCGGATCCGGCTGGGGGGCCGTCGGCCGCTCCAGCTGGCGGTCGAGGGCGCGGTCCAGCGGCCGGTCGCGCGGCAGCCGCGCGATCCTCGGCACGAAGGGGAAGCTCGGCTCCGGCGTGGCCGGCAGGTCGTCCGACTCGCCGATCAGCGAGCGGGCCTCATCGTCCACGGCCACGACCAGCCGGCGCGGCGGGTCGTACGTCCAGATGGCGGAGTGCGGCTCACCGGCGACCCGGTAGACGAGCAGGACCTCCCAGGTGCCGTCGTCGCGGCGCCAGGAGTCCCACTGGACGGACTCCTTCTCGGCCCCGCGCAGGGTCAGCCGCTCCTGCACGGCCTCGCCGAGCTGGGGTCCGGTGTTCTCGCCGGGGCGGCGTACGGGGGTCTTGCGGGCGCGCTCGGCCATGAACGCGCGCTCGGCGAGCACCGGGCCCTCGAAGCGGCGTACGCGGTCGACGGGGATGCCGGCGAGCTGAGCGACCTCCTCCGCGGAGGCACCGGCCCGTATGCGGGCCTGGATGTCGCGGGGGCGGAGGTGGCTCTCCACCTCGATCTCGATCTGGTTCAGGCGCGCGCGGTCGTTGCGCACGGCAGCCCGCAGTCGCTCGTCGATCGGAAGCGTGTACTCCGTGCTGTCCCCAGCCTTGAGCACCAGTCGTGTGCCGTCATTTGAGACGGCCACGACACGCAGTTCGGGCATGGGGACCTCCCGGGTGGTGCCTGCCGACGTCACGTGCGTCGCTGCTTCCGCTAGTCGAGTGTGGCCTGCCCGGGTGCAGCCTGCCACAACCTTGCCGAGTTAAACCGGCGTGTCGGGCATGTGCCCTTGATCGCCGTTATGGCACGGTTACCTGTTGGGCACGCACAGTGACCGAGTGGTTACTGTGCGCAGCAGGAATCCATGCGATACCGCGGCATCACCGGTCTTGAGTGCCGTTTTCCATCAATTCGGCCCCCTCTCCCGAATCCGGACATCCGTAAGGAAGGACGAACCCAGGGCTCGTCACAGTACTCCATTCGGGCCACCTGGGTGGACCGCCGCGCCGCCGAACTTCTCCCGGACGGTGGGAGTTGGCCTGCCCTCTGACGGGTCCCACCTGCACCCGTGTTCGTTTCCGGGTGTCTTGCTTCACAGAATCCCCAGAAATGGAACTATTTGTTTCGCTCGGGTGTCAGTAACTGCTGAAGGCTTCCGGTGCGGGAGAGGCGGGACACACAGGGGATGGCGATGGGTCAGAAGACGGCGCACGACGGCGAACCGGAGAAGAGGAAGCTCGACCTGAGCGCGGCCCAGGTGGCCGGCAGCTCCCTCGCCACCGTCGCGGCCGCCCTCCTCGCCTCGAAGATGGGCGTCTACGGGACCATCCTGGGCGCCGGTGTGGTCAGCGTCGTCGCCACCGCCGGCGGACCCGTCATCCAGCACTTCTTCCGGCGCACCGGCGACCAGCTGCGCGAGACCGCCCGCCCCGAGGCCCACCGGGTGCCGCTCCCCGGTGACGCCGCGCCCAGCGGGGAGTTCGGCGAGGCCACCGTGCACGGCACACGGGTACGGGGCTGGAAGCGCACGGCCGTCGCGGCCGGTGCCGTCTTCGCCCTCTCCCTGGGAGTCCTCGGGAGCTACGAGGCGATGGCCGGCACCGCGGTCAGCGCGGGCGGCGGCACCATCCTCTCCGGAGGCACGCGCAAGGCGCCCGACCACGAGCCCTCGCGGCCCCGGGAGGAGAAGGGCGCCGACGGGAAGGACGGGAAGACACCAAGGTCCGGGACCTCCCCGGACCCCTCGGCCCCGCTCAGCGGCGGCGGCCGGAGCCCGAGCCCCGGTGCGGGCACCCCGGACCCGGCCGACTCCTCGCCCGGCCCGTCCCCCTCCCCGTCGCAGCACGGCCCGACGCCGACGCCCACACCGACGCCCACCCCGAGCCGGACTCCGGGTACGGACACCCCGACATCCGCCGGGCCAGACGGGGGCGCCCCCTGAACTCACTCGCCCAGCACGCGCCGCAAGTAGTCGTTGCCGAACACCCGGTCCGGGTCCAGCCGGTCGCGGAGCGCGGTGAACTCGGCGAACCGCGGGTAGAGCCGCGCGAAGTACTCCGCGTCCCGCGTGTGCACCTTGCCCCAGTGCGGCCGGCCGCCGTGCGCGGTGAAGATGCGCTCGGCCGCCGTGAAGTAGGCCTGGTACGGGGTGCCCCGGTACATGTGCACCGCGATGTACGCCGTCTCGCGGCCCGAGGCCGTCGACAGGGTGATGTCGTCCGCGGGAGCCGTCCGCACCTCGACCGGGAAGCTGATCCGCATCCCGGAGCCGTCGACCATGGCCCGCAGCTCCCGCAGCGCCTCGACCACCCGCTCGCGCGGCAGTGCGTACTCCATCTCCACGAACCGCACCCGGCGCGGACTGGTGAACACCTTGTACGGGATGTCCGTGTAGGTGCGCGCCGACAGGGCGCGGCTGGCCACGCGGGCGATGGAGGGGATGGTGGCCGGGACCGCGCGGCCCAGCGAGTTCACCGCCTGGAAGATGCCGTTGGACAGCAGCTCGTCCTCGATCCACGCGCTCACCGGTCCGGGCGGGGCGGCGGGGCCCTGGCTGCGGTTGTTCCGCTTGGTGTTGCAGTTGCCGGTGTGCGGGAACCAGTAGAACTCGAAGTGCTCGTTCTCCGCGAAGTGCTCGTCGAACTCGGCCGTCACCCGGTCGAACCCCATGGGCTCCTCACGGGCGGTCAGGAAGAAGAGCGGCTCCACCGCGAAGGTGATCGAAGTGACGATGCCCAGCGCGCCGATGCCCACCCGGGCCGCCGCGAACACCTCGGGGTTCTCCTTCTCGGAGCACGTGAGCAGCCGGCCGTCGGCGGTGACCAGTTCCAGGCCGCGGATCTGGGCGGCGATGGAGGCCGAGTCGCGGCCGGTGCCGTGGGTGCCCGTGCTGGTGGCGCCGGAGACCGTCTGCTCCATGATGTCGCCCATGTTCGTGAGCGACAGGCCTTCCCGGGCCAGGGCCGCGTTCAGGTCCTTCAGGACCGTGCCCGCCGCCACCGTGACGGTGCCCGCCTCGCGGTCGATCGAGGTGATCCCGGCCAGCGCCTGAGGGCGTACGAGCACCCCGTCGGTCGCGGCGGCCGCGGTGAAGGAGTGGCCGGTGCCGACCGCCTTCACCCGCAGTCCCTGTTCGGCGGCCCGGCGGACCGTCTCCTGGAGCTCCCCGACCGAGGCCGGGGTCACCACGCGCGCGGGCCGGGCGGACACGTTGCCCGCCCAGTTACGCCACGCGGTCTGGCTGTTCTTCCCTGCTGTCGCCGTCCCCATCGCTAGCTGGCTCCTCCCCTTGCGCCGGCCTCGTCAGCCGGCGATAACCCGCGAACGCCACCGCTGCCGCGGCCGCCCCCGACGCGATGGAGACGACGTACCCGCGCTGCGCGCCGGCCGCGTCGATGACCAGTCCGGTCACGGAGGAGCCGATCGCGACGCCGACCGCGAGGCCGGTGCTGATCCAGGTCATGCCCTCGGTCAGCTTCGCGCGTGGTACGTGCGCCTCGATCAGGGCCATCGTGGTGATCATCGTGGGAGCGATGGCGAGGCCCGAGACGAAGAGCGCCACGGCCAGAAACGGAAGGTTCCCGGCCAGTAGGAGGGGGATCATACTCACGGCCATCGCACAGATGCCCAGTACCCACCTGCGTTCGGTCCGGCCCTTGAGATGGAGCAGGCCGAAGACGATTCCGGCGATACAGGACCCGAGGGCCCAGACGGCCAGGATGTAGCTGGCGTAGGACTTGTGGCCCTGTTCCTCGGCGAAGGCCAGGGTGGACACGTCGATGGAGCCGAAGATCGCGCCGGTCGCCACGAAGGTGGCCGTCAGCACCTGGAGGCCGGGGGAACGCAGGGCCGAGGTGCGGTCCGCGTGCTCGTCGCGCGGGTGCGGCGAGGGCTCGGTGGCGCGCTGCGCGGTGAGCAGCCAGACGCCGGCGAACAGGCAGACGGCGGCGATCAGCGGTCCGGCCTCGGGGAACCAGACGGTGGACAGCATGATGGCGATGATCGGGCCGAAGATGAAGCAGACCTCGTCGATCACGGACTCGAAGGAGTACGCGGTGTGGAGCTCGCGCGGGGACTCGCGGTAGATCACGGTCCAGCGGGCGCGGACCATCGAGCCCACGCTCGGTACGCAGCCCGCGATCGCGGCGCACACGAAGAGCGTCCAGTCGGGCCACCCGTTCGCGGCGGCCACCAGCAGCACGGCCACCGAGGCCACCGAGACCGCCGTGGCGGGGCGCAGGACCCGCCGCTGGCCGTACTGGTCCACCAGGCGGGAGACCTGCGGGCCGATGACCGCGGCGGCGAGGGCGAGGGTGCCGGTGAGCGCGCTGGCCATCGCGTAGCGGCCGGTGATCTCGGAGATCATCGTGAGGATGCCGACCCCGACCATGGAGATCGGGAGCCGGCCTATGAGGCCGGCCGCGCTGAACGCCTTGGTTCCGGGGGCCGCGAAGATCGCGCGGTAGGGACTGGGCAAGGGGTCTCCGTAAGGGACGTCATCGGCTCGTACAGGTTACGACTGCCGGCCGGGCACCCGCACGGGAAAGGTTCCGAACCAAGGAACTTAGGGTCACCTTACCTGTGACGCGGGCCAGGTCCCGGCCAGGGCGGTTCCCGCGCGCGGAGGCCGGGTGGCAGGATTCGATCCATGTCAGACCAGCTCCGCCCGCCCGTCGGCGGGCCCGCCACCCCGTACGACGCCCTCCTGCTGCTCTCCTTCGGAGGTCCCGAGGGACCCGACGACGTCGTGCCGTTCCTGGAGAACGTCACGCGCGGGCGCGGCATCCCGCGCGAGCGGCTCAAGGAGGTCGGGCAGCACTACTTCGGTTTCGGCGGGGTCAGCCCGATCAACGCGCAGAACCGCGAACTGCTGGACGCGCTGCGCAAGGACTTCGCCGAGCACGGGCTGGACCTGCCGGTCTACTGGGGCAACCGGAACTGGGCCCCGTACCTGACCGACGTGCTGCGCGAGATGGCCGCCGACGGGCGCCGCCGCATCGCGGTGCTCGCGACCAGCGCGTACGCCTCGTACTCGGGCTGCCGGCAGTACCGCGAGAACCTCGCCGACGCGCTGGCCGCGCTCGAGGAGGAAGGCGTGGCCCAGCTGCCGCAGGTGGACAAGCTGCGGCACTACTTCAACCACCCCGGCTTCGTGCAGCCGATGATCGACGGGGTGCTCGCCTCGCTGGCCGGGCTGGCGCCGGAGGTACGCGCCGGGGCGCACCTGGTCTTCACCACGCACTCCATCCCGACCGCGGCCGCCGACACCTCGGGACCGGCAGGGGAGCACACCGGGCACGGCGAGGGCGGCGCCTACGTCAAGCAGCACCTGGACGTCGCACGGGTCGTCGCGGACGCCGTGCGCGCCGAGACGGGCACGGAACTGCCCTGGGAGCTCGTCTACCAGTCGCGCAGCGGCGCCCCGCACATCCCGTGGCTGGAGCCGGACATCTGCGACCACCTGGAGGCCCTCCACGCGGCGGGTGCGCCCGCGGCGGTGATGGTGCCGATCGGCTTCGTCTCGGACCACATGGAGGTCCTGTACGACCTCGACACGGAGGCGACGGCGAAGGCGGCGGAGCTGGGGCTGCCCGTCGCCCGGTCGGCCACGGTCGGGGCCGACCCGCGGTTCGCCGCGGCCGTACGCGAACTCGTGCTGGAACGGGCCGCGGCCGAACGGGGCGAGCCCGTCGAGCGGTGCGCGCTGGGACTGCTGGGCGCGAGCCATGACCTGTGCGCCGTGGGCTGCTGCCCGGCGCGGGCACCCCGGCCGGCGGCCGCGGGCGCCGACAGCCCGTACCCCCGCTGAGGCGACAGCCCGTACCCCCGCTGAGGCCGTACCCCCGCTGAGGAGTGGACCGTGATTTCCGAAGAGCTGAAGGCCGAACTGCTGGACGTGGGCCTGGAGGCCGCCCGGCAGGCCGGGGCGCTGCTGCGCGACGGCCGGCCGGCCGATCTGGCGGTGGCCGCGACGAAGAGCAGTCCGATCGACGTGGTGACCGAGATGGACATCGCGGCGGAGAAGCTGATCACCAGCATCCTCGCCGAGCGGCGGCCCGCGGACGGGCTGCTGGGCGAGGAGGGCGCGGACACCCCCGGGACGAGCGGGGTGCGCTGGGTCGTCGACCCGCTGGACGGGACCGTGAACTACCTCTACGGGCTCCCGAGCTGGGGCGTGTCCATCGCGGCCGAGTACCGGGGCGAGACCGTGGTGGGCGTCGTGGCGGCGCCGATGCGCGGGGAGACGTACCACGCGGTGCTCGGCGGCGGGGCGTGGCTCGGTACGGCGCGGCTCGCCTGCCGGGCGGCGGCGCCGCTGGACCAGGCGCTGCTCGGGACCGGCTTCGCGTACGTCCAGGCCAGGCGGGCCCACCAGGCCGGTGTCGTGGCGCGGATCATCCCGGTGGTACGGGACATCCGGCGGGGCGGGTCGGCGGCGCTGGACCTGTGTGACGTGGCCGCCGGACGGCTGGACGGGTACTACGAGCGTGGGCTGAACCCGTGGGACCTGGCGGCGGGTGAACTGATCGCCCGGGAGGCCGGGGCCGTGACCGGGGGCCGCACTGGCGAGCGGGCCTCGGGGGAGCTGGCCCTGGCGGCCACCCCGGCGGTCTTCGCCTCCCTCCAGCCGCTGCTGGACGAGGTCGGGGCCTGGCACGACTGACCCCGCGCCGTCGCCGTCGTGGAATGAGGGAACCCCGGCCGCCGGGAGACGGCGGCCGGGGTTCGAGGTCTGGGGTCAGGCGGCGCTGACGGACACGGGGACCCCGTGTTCGGCGGCGAGGCGCTGGAGGTCTTCCAGCTCCGCCTGTTCCACTTCCGCGAGGAAGTCGTCGCCCGACTCGCGGGCCATCCTGAGGTCCGACTGCGTGGCCCTGATGCGCTGCAGGAGACCCGCGGTGAATGCGTCCATGGTGGGTTCGCCCCCTCTTCGTGGGTCGGCGGCGGCACGTGGCAGTCCGCCGTCAGGGAGTGGATGGGGTGTGGTGACGTCCTCCCCGGCACCCTGGGCCCAGAAACCTCTTGAGGCGAGGGAATCCTCACTTCCGTCCCGTCCGCCTCCCTGTGAGCGTCGCCTTACAGCCGGTTTACGGCCGAAACGGGCAGGATGGACGACGCAACACACGTGTGCCCTGATGGGCCCTGAGGAAGGAAACGACGTGCGCGTACTCGTCGTCGAGGACGAGCAGCTGCTCGCCGATGCGGTGGCCACCGGGCTGCGCCGGGAGGCCATGGCAGTGGACGTCGTGTACGACGGCGCCGCCGCCCTGGAGCGCGTCGGAGTCAACGACTACGACGTGGTCGTGCTCGACCGGGACCTCCCGCTCGTGCACGGCGACGACGTCTGCCGGAAGATCGTCGAGCTCGGCATGCCCACCCGCGTGCTGATGCTGACCGCCTCCGGCGACGTCAGCGACCGCGTGGAAGGGCTGGAACTCGGGGCGGACGACTACCTGCCCAAGCCCTTCGCCTTCACCGAGCTGACGGCCCGGGTGCGGGCGCTCGGGCGGCGCACCACCGTCGCGCTGCCGCCCGTGCTGGAGCGGGCCGGCATCAAGCTGGACCCGAACCGGCGTGAGGTGTTCCGCGAGGGCAAGGAGGTGCAGCTGGCGCCGAAGGAGTTCGCGGTGCTGGAGGTGCTCATGCGCAGCGAGGGGACCGTGGTTTCCGCCGAGCAGCTGCTGGAGAAGGCATGGGACGAGAACACCGACCCCTTCACCAACGTGGTGCGGGTGACGGTCATGACCTTGCGGCGCAAGCTGGGGGAGCCGCCGGTCATCGTGACCGTGCCTGGCTCCGGGTACCGGATCTGACGCGGGTGGCAACGAGTCCGGCGCCACCTTCGGCGCCTCCGAAACCGACCTGGGACCCCGGCCAGCCCGAGGGTCCCTTCCCTTGGCTGCGGCCGACGATCCGGATACGCCTCACGCTGCTCTACGGCGGGATGTTCCTGATCGCCGGCATCCTGCTGCTGTCGATCATCTACCTGCTGGCGGCGCAGGCCCTGCGTGAGGGCAACGCGCTCATGTACGAGATCGTCGGCGGCCAGAACGTCAAGGTCACCAGCCCCACCTGCCCCGTGGTGAGCATCAACCAGTCGTACGACCAGTTCAACTCGGCCATGAAGGCGTGCGCGCTGGAGCAGCGCCGCCACGCGCTGGACGACCTGCTGAGCCGCTCGCTGATGGCCCTGCTCGGCCTGAGCATCATCGCCTTCGCCTTCGGCTACGCGATGGCCGGCCGGGTGCTCTCGCCGCTGGGCAAGATCACCCGGACCGCCCGCCGCGTGGTCGGCTCCGACCTGACCCGGCGGATCGAGCTGGACGGGCCGGACGACGAGCTCAAGGAGCTCGCCGACACGTTCGACGAGATGCTGGACCGGCTGGAGCGGGCCTTCACGGCCCAGCAGAGGTTCGTCGCGAACGCCTCGCACGAGCTGCGGACCCCGCTCGCGATCAACCGGACCCTGCTGGAGGTCCATCTCTCCGATCCGGGGGCTCCCGTCGAGCTCCAGCAGCTCGGGAAGACCCTGCTCGCCACCAACGAGCGCAGCGAGCAGCTGGTCGAGGGCTTGCTGCTGCTGGCCCGCAGCGAGAACCAGATCGTCGAGCGCAAGCCCGTGGACCTGGCGGAGGTGGCCTCGCGCGCCCTCGACCAGGTGCGCGGGGAGGCCGACGCGAAGGGCGTGGAGATCCGCGGCGAGCGCGCCCTGGCCGTCGTCCAGGGCAATGGCGTGCTGCTGGAGCGGATCGCGCTGAACCTGGTGCAGAACGCCGTCCGGTACAACGTGCCGGAGGGCGGCTGGGTGGAGGTCACCACCGAGGCCCAGCACGGCGAGGCGGTCCTCGTGGTGTCGAACACGGGTCCCGTGGTTCCCGCGTACGAGGTGGACAATCTGTTCGAGCCGTTCAGGCGGCTGCGTACGGAGCGAACGGGCAGCGACAAGGGTGTCGGGCTCGGCCTCTCCATCGCGCGCTCAGTGGCCCGCGCACACGGCGGAAGGATCCAGGCGACCCCCAGGGAAGGCGGTGGCCTCGTGATGCGTGTCACTCTTCCCATGTGAGTTCTTCCTCCCTGTGTTCGCTTTTGGCTGAATGCCTGCCATGTGAAAGAAATCGAGTCTGTG
This sequence comes from Streptomyces sp. NBC_00190, assembly GCF_036203305.1. Taxonomy (GTDB): domain Bacteria; phylum Actinomycetota; class Actinomycetes; order Streptomycetales; family Streptomycetaceae; genus Streptomyces. The sequence continues at coordinate 5,919,425 of NZ_CP108131.1, forward strand.
TGATCGATCACATGGCCCGGTGTCGGCCCATGTGCGTTCTGTGACCCCTTGGCGGCCGGAACGCCCGGGAAGTCCGGGTTTCCGGCCCCCCGGATGGCGGGAAATACACGGGGTGGCGTTTGTGCAAGACGGCCCCCGGACCGTGTACGGTCCCGGTCGTCATCCCAGCCAATCGCTCTCAAGGCGCGCGGCTGGGTGTCGATTGAGTAACAGACCTTGATGTGAGGCAAAATCTCCGCCTCAGGTCGGGCACAAGTCCGGCCTCTCGCGCGTTACGTGCGCTGAGACACCGCTAACACCCAGAGGGGGAGAGCGAACAAATGGCAACGGACTACGACACCCCACGCAAGACAGACGACGACGTCGACAACGACAGCATCGAAGAGCTGAAGGCTCGGCGTAACGAGAAGTCGTCCTCGTCCGTCGACATGGACGAGTTCGACTCGGCCGAGAGCCTGGAGCTTCCCGGTGCGGACCTCTCCAATGAGGAGCTGGCCGTCCGGGTCCTGCCCAAGCAGGCCGACGAGTTCACCTGCATGAGCTGCTTCCTGGTGCACCACCGCAGCCAGCTGGCACGCGAGAAGAACGGTCAGCCGATCTGTCGCGACTGCGACTGAGAGGCGTCGGCCGTGGCTGGCTCGACACCATTTCGGAAGCGCCGCTTCCGGAAATCTGGTGATCCGGCGGAGACGCAGGTGGGAACCACGGACCCGGAGGCGGGTCCTGGAGCCCCCGGCGGCTCCGCCACAGGGACCGCCGTCGTGCCCTCCGACACCGCCCCGGCGGTGCCGTCGGCCACTCAGGCCGACGAGGAGGCCGAGCAGCGGTCCCGGGCTCGTCGGCTGGAAGCCTTCAAGACCGGTGTGCGCCACGGTGTACGCAAGGGCGGCGAAGGTGTCAGGGCCGCCGCCCTGCACATCGCCGACATGATCATCGAGAACGCACCGCGCGTTCCGGTTCGGGACCTCGCGACCCTGCGCGCGCAGTTCCCGGGCCTCGACCCCGATCAGCTCGCGGACAAGCTGATCTTCGGTGCCGCCAACGCCACCTCCACCGTCGGCGCAGGCATCGGGGCGGCGGCCATGCTGCCCGTACCGCCCGCCATGCCGGCCGAGCTGGCCGCGGAGATCACCGCCGTGGCGGCGATCGAACTGAAGCTCGTCGCCGAGCTCCACGAGGTCTACGGCCAGCGCCCGCCCGGCACCCTCCGGGAGCGCAGCTTCGCCTACCTGACCGCGTGGACCGAGGAGCGCGGCATCGACCTGACCAAGCCGACGACGCTGAACGTGGCGCTCGGCGGTCAGATGAAGCGCGAACTGCGCCAGCAGATCATGAAGCGGATGTTCCGCAGCCTCCCCAACCTCATGCCCTTCATGGTGGGCGCGGCCGTCGGCGCGGTGATGAACCGCCGCGACACCCGGAAAGTCGCCGAGAAGGTCCGTAGCGACCTGCGGGCCCGTGCCGTGGCATGGAATGCCCTTCCGTACCTCCCGCCCCTGGAGCAGCCCGTCCAGCCCCTTCCCGAGGCCACCAGGGCCGCACTCGAGGGCCTGGACCCCCGCGGTGAGGGCTGAGGGTCAGACCGTCTGCCCGCGCGCGGCCCGGAGGGCGGCGACCAGGGCCTGCGGCTCGCGGGTGGAGACGTAGACGTACGGGGTCGGGTCGGCCGGGTCGGTGACCTCGACGCGGACCGCGGTCGGCACGTAGCTGCGCATCAGCATGAAGGCGCGGGTGTCGGCCTTGTACGTGCGCCAGGCGCGCGACTCCTCGGCGTCCAGGACCTCCGGTTCCCCCAGGGCCGTCACCGGGATCCGCGCGTCCCCGACCGCCAGCGCGCCGTTCACCACGCGCACGCGCGCGGAGCCGTACGAACTCACCAGCAGCCCGGCCAGCGCGGTGCCCCCGACCAGTCCGGCCAGCAGAGGCAGCGTGCCCAGCGGCAGCAGCATCAGCGCGCACGCGAGCCCGGCCAGTACGGCGATGGCCCACCAGGAGCGGGGGGCGGTCAGGCGTTCGTCGTGGTGCGCGGGGGAGAGCTGCATGTGGTCAAGCCTGCCACGGGGCGACCGGTGGGTAGCCGCGCGGGTAAGGTCTGCGGCTGTGAGTGGACGAAACACAGCGTTGACGCCTCCGGCCGACGCGACCGCGCCGGTCAGGCACCCCGATGCCCCGGCGCCCGGAGAGCTCCTCGGTGCGCACTACGAGCACTGCTTCGGCTGTGGCGAGGGCCAGCCGCACGGACTCCACCTGGAGGCCCGTGCCGGTGAGGGCGTGCGCGTCACCGCCGAGTTCACCGTCAAGCCGGCGCACCAGGGAGCCCCCGGCCTCGCGCACGGCGGCGTGCTGGCCACCGCGCTCGACGAGACGCTCGGCTCGCTGAACTGGCTGCTGCGCGTCATCGCCGTGACCGGGCGGCTGGAGACCGACTTCGTGCAGCCCGTGCCGGTGGACACCGTGCTCTACCTGGAGGCCGAGGTCACCGCCGTGGCCGGGCGGAAGATCTACTGCACCGCGGTCGGCCGGACCGGCGGCCCGCTGGGCCCGGTCGCCGTGCGCGCCGACGCCCTCTTCATAGAGGTGAAGGTCGACCACTTCATCGACAACGGACGGCCCGAGGAGATCCGGGCGGCGATGGCCGACCCGGACCAGGTCAGGCGCGCACGCGCTTTCGAGGTGAACCCCTGATGTCCCTGAACGAGAACGCCCCGGTCGACGTGCTGATCCGCCGCGTCGACCCCGAGGTGCCCCTCCCCGCCTACGGTCACCCCGGCGACGCCGGCTGCGATCTCGTGACCACCCAGGCCGCCGAGCTGGCACCCGGCGAGCGGGCCGTGCTGCCCACCGGGGTGTCCATCGCCCTGCCCGACGGGTACGCGGCCTTCGTGCACCCGCGGTCCGGGCTGGCCGCCCGCTGCGGGCTCGCGCTCGTGAATGCCCCGGGGACGGTGGATGCCGGGTACCGTGGGGAGATCAAGGTGATCGTGGTCAATCTCGACCCTCGCGAGAGCGTCAGGTTCGAGCGTTTCGACCGCATTGCCCAGCTGGTTGTCCAGCGGGTCGAGAAGGTGCGCTTCCACGAGGTGGCGGAACTTCCCGGCTCGGCCCGGGCCGAGGGGGGTTTCGGCTCCACCGGCGGTCATGCGGCCGTGGCCGGATCCGGCGCTGGTCAGCAGGGTGGGAATGGCTACGCTTCGGTCGTAACCGACCGGGAAGGACAGTGACGTGTTCGGACGTCGCAAGAAGAACGACTCCGCCAAGGACGGCGGCGCGGCCGAGCAGGTCGATGGCCGCGAGTCCGGCCTGGATGCCGGCGAGCAGGACGGCGCCGGGGAACCCGACGCCGAGCCGCGCCGGGTGAACCTGCCTCCGGCCCCGCGGCCCGACGGCCCCTGGGACATCTCCGAGGTGCTCGGCGACCCGGCCGACGGCCGGGTCGACCTGGGCGGCATCCTCGTACCCGGTGTCGAGGGCATGGAGCTGCGGGTCGAGGTCGCCGGTGACGCGATCGTCGCCGCGACCGTCGTCCTGGGCGACAGTGCCGTACAGCTGCAGGCCTTCGCCGCGCCCCGCAAGGAAGGCATCTGGGGCGAGGTCCGCGAGGAGATCGCCGCGGGCATCACCCAGCAGGGCGGCATCATCGACGAGGCCGAGGGCCCGCTGGGCTGGGAGCTGCGTGCGCAGGTGCCCGTACCGCTCCCGGACGGGCAGACCGGCGCTCAGCTGGTCCGCTTCGTCGGCGTCGACGGTCCGCGCTGGTTCCTGCGCGGTGTCATCTCCGGCCAGGGCGCGGTGCGCCCCGAGTCGGCGGGTGTCCTCGAGCAGATCCTCCGCGACACCGTCGTGGTCCGCGGCGACGGCCCGATGGCCCCCCGCGACCCGATCGTCCTGAAGCTGCCGAACGACGCCCAGATGGTGCCGGACGGCGTGCAGACGGAGGACCAGGAAGGCTCCCGTTTCGGCGGCGGCATGGGCCAGCTGGAGCGCGGCCCGGAGATCACCGAGGTCCGCTGACCGAGGTGTCACCCCCGCGCGCGGGGGCAGACGTGCGTTTTCGGCCGGTGGGCCCTACTCCTTCGGGGTGGGGCCCACCGGCTTTCGCGCCCACGGCAGGACCCGCGTCAGGGTTCCGTCAGGGATGGGCGTCCGGCCCCTCATCGGTGCGTGGAGCGGGCCGGCGTCCCCGAGAATGGGCGCATGGGACGCGGCAAGCTACGGATCTATCTCGGCGCGGCACCCGGTGTGGGCAAGACCTACGCGATGCTCTCCGAGGGCCACCGCCGGGTGGAGCGGGGCACCGACTGCGTCGTCGGATTCGTCGAGCACCACGGGCGGCAGCGCACCGAGGTCATGCTGCACGGCCTGGAACAGGTGCGGCGCAGGGAGCTCACGTACCGCGGAGCGGCCTTCACCGAGATGGACATGGACGCGCTCCTCGCCCGCAGACCCGCCGTCGCGCTCGTGGACGAGCTCGCGCACACCAACGTGCCGGGCTCGCGCAACGCCAAGCGCTGGCAGGACGTCGAGGAGCTGCTGCGGGCCGGCATCGACGTCGTGTCGACCGTCAACATCCAGCACCTGGAGTCGCTCGGGGACGTCGTCGAGTCGATCACCGGGGTGCGGCAGCGGGAGACCGTGCCGGACGAGGTGGTCCGGCGGGCCGACCAGATCGAGCTCGTCGACATGTCTCCGCAGGCGCTGCGGCGGCGGATGGCGCACGGAAACGTCTACCGGCCCGACAAGGTCGACGCGGCCCTGTCCAACTACTTCCGCCCCGGCAACCTGACCGCGCTGCGCGAGCTCGCCCTGCTGTGGGTGGCCGACCGGGCCGACGAGTACCTCCAGCAGTACCGGGGCGAGCACGGCATCCACTCCACGTGGCAGGCGCGGGAGCGGATCGTCGTCGGGCTCACCGGAGGCCCGGAGGGGCGCACGCTCATCCGGCGCGCCGCCCGGATGGCGGCCAAGGGCTCGGGCAGCGAGATCCTGGCCGTCTACATCGCCCGCAGCGACGGCTTGACCGCCGCCTCGCCGAAGGAGCTCGCGGTTCAGCGGACCCTGGTCGAGGACCTGGGCGGAACGTTTCACCATGTGATCGGCGACAACGTCCCCGAGGCGCTGCTCGCCTTCGCCCGGGGGGTCAACGCCACCCAGATCGTGCTCGGCTCCAGCCGCCGCAAGGCCTGGCAGTACCTCTTCGGCCCCGGGGTCGGCGCCACCGTGGCCCGCGACTCGGGGCCCGACCTCGACGTCCACATCGTCACGCACGAGCACGCGGCCAAGGGGCGCGGGCTGCCCGTGGTCCGCTCGGCGGCCCGGCTGGGGCGGCCCCGGACCGTGGCCGGCTGGGTGGTGGGCGTGGCCTTCCCGGTGCTGCTGTGCCTGCTGCTCACGCACGTCGACGCGGACCTCGGGCTCGCGAACGACATGCTGATCTTCCTGGCGCTGACGGTGGCGTCCGCGCTGCTGGGCGGGCTCTGGCCGGCCCTCGCCTCGGCCGCCCTGGGCTCGCTGCTGCTGAACTACTACTTCGCACCGCCGCTGCACCTGTGGACCATCGCCGACCCGAAGAACATCGTCGCCGTCGCCGTCTTCTTCGGGGTGGCCGTCTCGGTGGCCTCCGTGGTCGGCGTGGCCGCCCGGCGCACCCACCAGGCCGCGCGGCTGCGCGCCGAGTCCGAGATCCTGTCCTTCCTCGCCGGGAGCGTGCTGCGCGGCGAGACCACCCTGAACGCGCTGCTGGAGCGGGTGCGCGAGACCTTCGCCATGGAGTCCGTGGCCCTGCTGGAGCGGTCCGGCGACACCGAGCCGTGGAAGCAGGCCGGCAGCGTCGGCCCGAACCCCGCCGCCCGGCCCGAGGACGGCGATGTGGACATGCCCATCGGGGACCACATGGCGCTGGCCCTGACCGGGCGGGTGCTGCCCGCCGAGGACCGCCGGGTGCTCGGCGCCTTTGCCGCCCAGGCCGCCGTGGTACTGGACCGGCAGCGGCTGGTCGGGGAGGCGGAGGAGGCCCGTCGGCTGGCCGAGGGCAACCGGATCCGGACCGCGCTGCTGGCCGCCGTCAGCCACGACCTGCGTACCCCGCTGGCCTCCATCAAGGCCTCGGTGACGTCCTTGCGCTCCGACGACGTGGAATGGTCCGACGAGGACCGGGCCGAGCTCCTCGAAGGCATCGAGGACGGCGCCGACCGGCTCGACCACCTGGTGGGCAACCTGCTCGACATGTCCCGGCTGCAGACCGGCACCGTCACCCCGCTGATCCGGGAGATCGACCTCGACGAGGTGGTCCCGATGGCGCTGGGCGGCGTACCGGAGGACAGCGTCGTGCTGGACGTGCCGGAGACGCTGCCGATGGTGGCGGTGGACCCGGGACTCCTGGAGCGGGCCGTGGCCAACGTGGTGGAGAACGCCGTGAAGTACAGCCCGGCGGGGGAGCGGGTGCTGGTGGCGGCCAGCTTCCTCGGCGACCGGGTCGAGGTGCGGGTCGTCGACCGCGGGCCCGGCGTGCCCGAGGAGGCCAAGGACCGGATCTTCGCGCCCTTCCAGCGGTACGGGGACGCGCCGCGCGGCTCCGGGGTGGGCCTCGGACTCGCGGTCGCCCGGGGCTTCGCCGAGGCCATGGACGGCACCCTGACGGCCGAGGACACCCCCGGCGGCGGGCTGACCATGGTGCTCACCCTGTGCGCGGCCGCCCGGGAAGGCCGGAACACCGGTGCCGGCACCGCATCCGGTGCGGAGATAGTGGAACGTGATCACGAACGTGATCGGAACCGACAGGTACGACAGAAGGCAGGACCTCAATGACCCGGGTGCTCGTGGTGGAAGACGAGCCGCAGATCGTCCGAGCCCTCGTGATCAATCTGAAGGCACGCACGTACGAGGTCGACGCGGCGGCCGACGGGGCGAGCGCCCTGGAACTCGCGGCGGCCCGCCACCCCGACGTGGTCCTCCTCGACCTCGGCCTGCCCGACATGGACGGCATCGAGGTGATCAAGGGCCTGCGCGGCTGGACCCGGGTGCCGATCCTGGTCCTCTCCGCCCGCCACACCTCCGACGAGAAGGTCGAGGCGCTGGACGCGGGCGCCGACGACTACGTCACCAAGCCCTTCGGCATGGACGAGCTGCTGGCCCGGCTGCGCGCCGCCGTCCGGCGGGCCGAGCCGGCCGCCGGCTCCGGCGAGGACGAGGTGGTGGTGGAGACCGACGGCTTCACCGTGGACCTGGCCGCCAAGAAGGCCGTGCGCGAGGGGCGCGACGTACGGCTCACGCCCACCGAGTGGCACCTGCTGGAGGTCCTGGTGCGCAACGGCGGCAAGCTGGTCAGCCAGAAACAGCTCCTCCAGGAGGTCTGGGGGCCCTCGTACGGCACGGAGACGAACTACCTGCGGGTCTACATGGCGCAGCTGCGGCGCAAACTGGAGGCGGACCCCTCGCACCCGCGGCACTTCATCACCGAACCGGGCATGGGATACCGCTTCGAGAGGTAGTGCGGGCGCCGGTACGCTTCCTGTATGAGTGCTGAACCGCGTCCCGAGATGCCCGTGAAGCCTGCCAGGCCGGCGGGCCGGTTCCGCCGGATGATAGAGCGGCTGTCCTCCTCGCAGGAGGAGCTGCATTCGGCGGAGCTGCAGGAGGACGCAGAAGCCGCGGGGTGCACGCGGATCTGCGACTGCCACGACCGCCAGATAGTCAAGGTGACCGGAACGCTGCGCACGGTCACCCTGCGCCCGCGCGCGGGCGTCCCCGCCCTGGAGGCGGAGCTCTTCGACGGCTCGGCCGCACTGGACGTGGTCTGGCTCGGGCGTCGCTCGATCGTGGGAATCGAGCCCGGCCGGCGCATGATCGCCTCAGGGCGGATCTCCATGACCCACGGCCGTCGGGTGCTCTTCAACCCGAAGTACGAACTCCGACCGCTCGGACAGGAGCACTGACCGGTGACGTCATTCGACAAACCGACCACCCCAGACCCCGCCGCCGGTTCCGCCGAGGACCAGAAGGCGGTGACGCAGGCGGCGCTCTTCGACGCCTTCGGCGGCATCCGGGGCACCGTGGAGACGATGCTCCCCGGGCTCCTCTTCGTCATGATCTACACGATCAACAAGGACGTGAAGCTGTCCGCCATCGCGGCGGGCGCGGTCGCGGTCCTTCTGGTGATCGTGCGGCTGCTGCGCAAGGACACGGTCAAGCACGCCTTCAGCGGCGTCTTCGGCGTGGGCGTGGGCGTGGCCTTCGCCCTGTTCACGGGCAGCGCGAAGGGCTTCTACCTGCCGGGCATGATCTACGGTGTCGGCCTGGGCGTGGCCTTCACGGTCTCGGCGCTGGTGGGCTTCCCGCTGCTGGGGGTGATCCTGGGCCCGGTCTTCAAGGAGAACCTGTCCTGGCGCACCCGCAACCCCGGACGCAAGAAGGCCTACGTCAAGGCCAGCCTGGCCTGGGGCCTGATCTTCCTCGCCAAGTACGCGATCCTCTTCCCGCTGTACTGGTGGGGCGACGCGACGCAGCTGGGCTGGGTGCTGATCGCGCTGAAGCTGCCGCCGATGGTGCTCGCGGTGTACTTCACGTGGGTGTTCCTGGCGAAGGCCCCGCCGCCGATCGATGTGATCGCGGAGTGGGAGGCCAAGGAGGCCGCCGAAGCCGCCGCCGGGAAGCCGGGGGCCTGAGACCTGCTGCCGCCGCCTCTGCCGCTGCCGCTGAGGGGCGGTATCCGACGGTGACGCGAAGGGGGCGGGGTGACCATCCGGTCACCCCGCCCCCTTCGCGTCACTTCAGGTGTCTCTTCGCTTCCTCAGCGACGGGCCTGGAGGAGGTCCTCCAGCTGTTCCTCGCGGGCCTGGGCGGCCACGAAGAGGAGCTCGTCGCCGGGCTCCAGGGTCTCCTCCGCGTGCGGGGTCAGGACCCGGTTGCCGCGGATGATGGTGACCAGCGAGGTGTCCTCGGGCCAGGTGATCTCGCTGATCTGGGTGCCCGCGACCGAGGAGTCGGCCGGCAGGGTCAGCTCGACGAGGTTGGCGTCGCCGTGGCTGAAGCGCAGCAACCGGACCAGGTCGCCGACGCTGACGGCCTCCTCGACCAGGGCCGACATCAGGCGCGGCGTGGAGACCGCGACGTCGACGCCCCAGGACTCGTTGAAGAGCCACTCGTTCTTCGGGTTGTTGACGCGGGCCACCACGCGCGGGACCCCGTACTCGGTCTTGGCGAGCAGCGAAACGACGAGGTTGACCTTGTCGTCACCGGTCGCCGCGATGACCACGTTGCAGCGCTGCAGCGCCGCCTCGTCCAGCGAGGTGATCTCGCAGGCGTCGGCCAGCAGCCACTCGGCCTGCGGTACCCGTTCCACCGAGATGGCGGTCGGGGCCTTGTCGACCAGGAGCACCTCGTGGCCGTTCTCGAGCAGCTCACCCGCGATGGAGCGGCCCACCGCGCCCGCTCCGGCGATCGCGACCCTCATGCGTGTGCCTCCTCAGGCCCCTCGGCGAAGGCCGCCTCGACCTTGTCGATCTCGTCCGTGCGCATCATCACGTGGACGAGGTCGCCCTCCTGAAGGACCGTCGCCGACGTGGGCAGCATGGCTTCGCCCAGTCGGGTGAGGAAGGCGACACGAACGCCGGTCTCGTCCTGCAGCCGGCTGACCTTGTGGCCTATCCAGGCGGCCGAGGTGTGCACCTCGGCGAGCTGCACACCGCCACTCGGGTCGCGCCACAGCGGCTCGGCACCCGAGGGCAGCAGGCGGCGCAGCATCTGGTCGGCGGTCCAGCGCACCGTGGCGACCGTCGGGATGCCGAGGCGCTGGTAGACCTCGGCGCGCTTGGGGTCGTAGATGCGGGCCGCGACGTTCTCGACGCCGAACATCTCACGGGCGACACGCGCGGCAATGATGTTGGAATTGTCACCACTGCTGACGGCCGCGAAGGCTCCCGCCTCCTCGATTCCCGCCTCGCGCAGGGTGTCCTGGTCGAAGCCGACCCCGGTGACGCGGCGGCCGCCGAATCCGGCGCCCAGCCGGCGGAATGCGGTGGGGTCCTGGTCGACGACAGCGACCGTATGCCCCTGCTGCTCCAGGGTCTGCGCGAGGGCGGAGCCCACTCTTCCGCAGCCCATGATGACGATGTGCACGGCCGTCCTTCCGGCTGTCAGCGCTCGCTGGTTTCCAGCCTTATTGCATGCTCTGGCTTCACAGGGTCTCAGACCATGGCCCAAGCTACACACGGGTGGTCACCAGTGTGACCTCTTGGTGTGCAGTCGGTGGTGAATTGCGGCGGGAAGGGGTGGGGGGTTCGTCAGCCGGATTTCGAACGCTTACGATCCTCTGCGTGTCCAAACTGACCGACCTGCCCAAACGGATCCTGATCGGCCGGGCGCTACGCAGCGACCGCCTCGGGGAAACTCTCCTTCCCAAGCGGATCGCCCTCCCTGTCTTCGCGTCCGACCCGCTCTCCTCCGTGGCATACGCCCCGGGCGAGGTTCTGCTGGTCCTGTCGATCGCGGGCGTGTCGGCGTACCGATTCAGCCCGTGGATCGCCGTCGCGGTCGTGGTGCTGATGTTCACCGTGGTCGCCTCGTACCGCCAGAACGTCCACGCCTACCCCAGCGGCGGCGGCGACTACGAGGTCGCCAACACCAACCTGGGACCCAAGGCCGGTCTCACGGTCGCGAGCGCGCTGCTCGTCGACTACGTGCTGACCGTCGCCGTGTCGATCGCCTCGGGCGTCGAGAACCTGGGCTCGGCCGTTCCCTTCGTGGTCGAGCACAAGGTGCTCTGCGCCGTCGGAATGATCGTGCTGCTCACGCTGATGAATCTGCGCGGCATGAAGGAATCCGGCAAGCTCTTCGCGATTCCGACCTATGTCTTCGTCGCGGGCGTATTCATCATGATCGCGTGGGGTGCCTGGCAAGGCCTCGTCCTCGGCGACACGATGAAGGCGCCGACCGCCGATTTCGAGATCAAGGCGGAACACGAGGGGCTGGCCGGGTTCGCGCTGGTCTTCCTGCTCCTGCGTGCCTTCTCCTCCGGTTGTGCCGCCCTGACCGGCGTCGAGGCGATCAGCAACGGCGTACCCGCCTTCCGCAAGCCCAAGAGCAAGAACGCGGCGACGACGCTGGCCCTGATGGGCGCCCTGGCCGTGACCATGTTCTGCGGCATCATCGGCCTGGCCATGGCCACCGACGTCAGGATGGCCGAGAACCCGGCCACCGACCTGCTGGTGAACGGCACCCCGGTCGGCCCCTCGTACGTCCAGAACCCGGTGATCTCCCAGGTGGCCGAGGCCGTCTTCGGCGACGGCTCGTTCCTCTTCATCCTGCTGGCCGCCGCCACCGCGCTCGTGCTGTTCCTCGCCGCGAACACGGCGTACAACGGCTTCCCGCTGCTCGGCTCGATCCTCGCCCAGGACCGCTACCTGCCGCGCCAGCTGCACACCCGCGGCGACCGGCTCGCCTTCTCCAACGGCATCGTCCTCCTCGCGGGCGCCGCCGCGCTGCTCACCTGGCTCTACGGGGCCGACTCGACGAAGCTCATCCAGCTCTACATCGTCGGCGTCTTCGTGTCCTTCACGCTCAGCCAGACCGGCATGGTCCGGCACTGGAACCGTCACCTGAAGGCCGAGAAGGACCCCGCCAAGCGCCGCCACATGATCCGCTCCCGCGCGATCAACGCCTTCGGCGCCTTCTTCACCGGCCTGGTCCTGGTCGTCGTCCTCGCCACCAAGTTCACCCACGGAGCCTGGGTCGCCCTGCTCGGCATGGTGATCTTCTACGGCACGATGACGGCGATCCGTAAGCACTACGACCGGGTCGCCACCGAGATCGCCGCCGCCGAGGAGCGCCCCGACGAGTACGTGCGCCCCTCGCGGGTGCACTCCGTCGTCCTGGTCTCCAAGCTCCACAAGCCCACCCTGCGGGCCCTCGCCTACGCCAAGCTGCTGCACGCCAACCGGCTGGAGGCGCTCAGCGTCAACGTCGACGAGGCCGAGACCAAGGCCCTCAAGGAGGAGTGGGAGCGGCGCGGGATCAACGTCCCGCTGAAGATCCTCGACTCGCCGTACCGGGAGATCACCCGCCCCGTGGTCGAGTACGTGAAGGGGCTGCGCACCGAGAACCCGCGCGACGCGGTCAGCGTGTACATCCCCGAGTACGTCGTCGGCCGCTGGTACGAGCACCTGCTGCACAACCAGAGCGCGCTGCGGCTCAAGGGCAGGCTCCTGTTCACCCCCGGCGTCATGGTCACCTCGGTGCCCTACCAGCTGCGGTCCTCGGAGCTCGCGAAGAAGCGGGCGAAGAAGCGGGCGGAGTGGAACGCCCCCGGCGCGGTGCGCCGCGGCCCGGTGGACGCCCCGCGCCCGAAGACCCCGGCGGGGAAGTAGCGGCGGCGGAGCACCGGCGGCGAAGCACCGGCGGCGAAGTCGGCCGCCGGACAGGGTTGGCGAACGGCCGGACGAGATCCACGTAAACTGGTGGGTCGGTCGTCCGGCCGTTCCCCGTTTCAGTTTTTTGGAGTCTCCCCACCATGACGAGCGCCGAGCAGAACGAGAAGCAGTCACTGGTCGGGGAGGAGTACGAGGTCGAGGTCGGCCCCGTCGCGCACGGCGGTCACTGCATCGCCCGGACCGCCGAGGGCCGCGTCCTGTTCGTCCGCCACACCCTGCCGGGCGAGAAGGTCGTCGCGAAGGTCACCGAGGGCGACGTGGACTCCCGCTTCCTGCGCGCCGACGCGATCACCGTGCTGGAGGCCTCCAAGGACCGCGTCGAGGCGCCCTGCCCCTACGCCGGCCCCGGCAAGTGCGGCGGCTGCGACTGGCAGCACGCCAAGCCCGGTGCCCAGCGCCGGCTCAAGGGCGAGGTCGTCGCCGAGCAGCTGAAGCGGCTCGCGGGGCTCACCCCCGAGGAGGCCGGCTGGGACGGCACCGTCATGCCGGCCGAGGGCGACAAGCTGCCGGCCGGGCAGGTCCCGCAGTGGCGCACCCGTGTGCAGTTCGCCATCGACGAGGACGGCAACGCCGGTCTGCGCAAGCACCGCTCGCACGACATCGAGCTGATCGACCACTGCATGATCGCGGCGCCGGGCGTCAGCGAGCTGGGCATCGAGAAGCAGGACTGGCCCCAGATGGCCACCGTCGAGGCCATCGCGGCCTCCGGCTCGAACGACCGCCAGGTCGTCCTCACCCCGCGTCCCGGCGGCCGTCTTCCCCTCGTCGAGCTGGACAAGCCGGTCTCGGTCCTGCGGGTCGAGGAGAAGGACGGCGGGGTCCACCGCGTCCACGGCCGCCCGTTCGTACGGGAGCGCGCGGACGGCCGTACGTACCGCGTGGGCATGGGCGGCTTCTGGCAGGTCCACCCGCAGGCCGCCGACACCCTGATCAAGGCCGTCATGCAGGGCCTGATGCCGCGCAAGGGCGAGATGGCCCTCGACCTCTACTGCGGCGTCGGCATCTTCGCGGGCGCACTGGCGGAACGCCTGGGCGACACGGGCGCGGTGCTCGGCATCGAGTCCACGAAGCGCGCGGTCGAGGACGCCCGGCACAACCTGGAGGACTTCCCCCGGGTCCGCATCGAGCAGGGCAAGGTCGAGACGGTCCTCCCGAAGACCGGCATCACGGAGTGCGACCTGGTCGTCCTGGACCCGCCCCGCGCGGGCGCCGGCAAGCAGACGGTCCGCCACATCGCGGGCCTCTCGGCCCGCCGCGTCGCCTACGTGGCGTGCGACCCGGCGGCCCTGGCCCGCGACCTGGGCTACTTCAAGGAGAACGGCTACAAGGTCCGCACGCTGCGCGTCTTCGACCTGTTCCCGATGACGCACCACGTGGAGTGCGTCGCGATCCTGGAGCCGATCGCCAAGGGTGCCTGACCTGCTGTTTCTCGGAATTCGTCAGCTGCTCGACCTGTTTCCGCGCACGCAACGCGTGGAGCGCTGCCGGAACCGGTAGAGGCTGCCTGACCTGCAGTTTCAGTAGAGAGCGCCGCGATCGTCGCTGGGGGTAGCGGGACGCTCTGCGAGCTGCTGACGCTCAAATGACGCACGTTCCGAAGCTCCATCACGTCGGCCCGGCCGCGTCCACGGACGTGACCGGGCCGATTGCGGGGCCAACGCCGGGACCGAAACGAGGCCCCGGGCCGACATGGGCAGTTGGCGTCGTTACCAGCCGCGGATCTTGCGCCCGTACTCCGTGTCCGGGTGGAGCAGGGCATCTGCGACCCGACCGCCGGAATCCTTCGCGCCGCCACCGAAGTTGAGGACGCCGGACGAGTTGGCGCTGGCGGCAACCCCGTCCCAGTACGCCGCCTCCCGCTCCCATCGCACCGGCTCCAGCAGGGCGAACAGCTCCTCCTCGGTCAGCGGCAGGCCGGAGGTGGCCCAGCCGGTGGCCTGGTGCGCGGCGATGCCGATACCGGCGAGCACTGCGGGTGCGGAGACGGCCGTGCGTGCGGCGAGGTACGGATAGAGCTGCTTGACCAGGCCCGCCAGCAGCGGCACCAGATGCCTCTCCGCCTCTTCGTTGGACACTCCCTGGGGCAGGGCGTCTTCGTGGAGGGTGGCGGAGGTCAGCCCCAGCCCCGCCCGTCCGTGCAGGGCGCAGATCACCAGAACGCGCAGCGCGGACAGGGTGACCAGCTCCGGGTCGGTCTTCGTCAGCTGGCGCTTGCGCGCCTGCACCAGCTTGCCGAAGGGGATGACCTTCCCATCATGCTCGACCTTCACCGTCTCGCCGATCCGGTGGGCCAGCTGGGTGCCGAGGTCGCGCTGGTCCATCGACATGGCCAGGTTCTTGGCGACGGGCACTCCCTCGACGTTGCGGTCGTAGAAGATCTGCCGCGCGGCCTCGACCGTGAGCCCGAAGTACAGCTCGTAGGGCAGCCGTACGGTGCTGAGCTTCTCGTACGTGACGCCGTACCGCTCCGGGTTGTCGTAGAGCTCGTGCCAGGCCGTGACCTGGGTTTCGCCGTCGATGGCCACGACCGGAGAACCAGGCAGCACGGTGACGGTGCGGATGCCGCTGCCGGCGATCAGTTCATCGCCCACCGCTCCCGGCTGCCCGTCCAGCCACAGGGTGATCGGGGGAGTGGACCAGCCGGATCCGTGCTCGCCGTTGACGCCGGAGGCGATGTACGCGGCGTACGAGGTGACGTTGCGGCCCTTTTGGGTCGACTTCAGCATGCGCTGCACCAGGGCGCGCACTTCGGCGTGCCGGCGCAGGGTTCCGGACGCGTACTTCAGGGCGCGCTGGTCCTCCTCGGCGCGCGGGGACGGGACGAGCTGGAGCAGCGTGGGCAGCCCCATCGTTCCGATCACGGCGTCGGGGCGGAACGGCATCACGGTGAGCTGGGTGCCTTCGACGACGGCCGTGGGCATGGTGAGGCGCATGGGTGGGTCCCCTCGGGTGTGGACGAGTCGCTGCGAGTGGAAGCGTCACCAGATAAGCATGAACGTGAAAGCATCGTCAAACAACTTGCTTGATTTGACGTTCGCTGTAAGGTGTTAACTGTTCGCTACCGAGAGGCCCTGTGCCCCATGCCCCAGTCATCCGCCCATGTGACGGCCGCAGAGATCTCGCGCATCGCAGGGGTCACCCGTGCCACCGTCAGTAACTGGCGGCGTCGGCACGACGACTTCCCGGGCCCGGCCGGTGGCACGGAGAGCAGCCCGCTGTACGACCTGGAGGCCGTCCAGGCCTGGCTCGGCTCCCGGGGCCGAGGGGCTGCTGCGAACCCGCTGGAGGAACTGCGCACAGCCCTGCGTCTACACGGGCAGGGCGGTAGCGGTGGCGCCGTGCTGCTTCCGCTGGTCCTCGCCGCCGCCCGGCGCACCTCCGACGAACTCACCTCGCTCGCGGAAATGCCCGACGTCGATCTCGCTGCACGAGCCGAGGAAGCCGTGGCAGCACTCGGGGACGCGGTCCCGGGCGCGCATTCCACCCGGTTCACCACTGCGGACGGCGCGGCGCTACGCGCCCTGCTCCTCTGCGTACGGGACGAGGGGGGCGAGGCGGCCCTAGGGGTGCTCGCGGAACGAGAACTGGAGGAGAGTGCCGCGAGCGGCACCTACCAAACGCCGACCCCACTGGCGGACCTGGCCGCACGGCTACTTCCCCGCGATACCGCGGTGGTCCTCGATCCGGCCTGCGGCAGCGGCACCTTGCTGGCCGCGGCCGGTCGGCTCGGTGCGAGTGCGCTCCAGGGGCAGGATGTCCTTCCTGTGCAGGCGCAGCGCAGTGCAGTGAGCCTGCTCCTGTCCACCCCGAAGGCCGAGATCGCCGTCCGCGTCGGTGACAGCCTGCGCGCGGATGCCTTCGCCAGGCTCGCCGCCGACGCTGTGCTGTGCAATCCGCCCTACGGCGATCGCGACTGGGGCCAAGACGACCTTGCGTACGACCCGCGCTGGGCGTACGGAGTACCCGGGCGCGCAGACTCGGAGCTGGCGTGGGTGCAGCACGCCCTCGCACACCTCACACCCGGCGGCTACGCCGTACTGGTCCTCCCTCCTGCGGTGGCGTCTCGCCCGTCCGGGCGCCGGGTCCGGGCCGAGTTGGTGCGCAGCGGTGCCGTGCGTGCAGTGGTGGCGCTGCCGGCCGGGGCTGCGGCGCCCCTGCACGTGGGCCTTCAGCTGTGGGTCCTGCAACGGCCCGAGACTGGTGGCGCGGAGCGAAAGTCGGTGCTGTTCATCGATACGGCGGGGGCGGGCGTGGACACCTCCCGAGCGGGAGGCGCGTCCCGTACGGGGTCCTCTCGTACCGCCCTCAACTGGACCGAGCTGACCGCGCGCACGCTCACCCCCTGGGCAGCCTTCGCGGCCGACCCGGACACGTTCACCGGCGAACCCGGGGCCGCACGCGCGGTTCCTGTGGTCGACCTCCTCGACGACCTCGTGGACCTCACGCCCGCCCGCCAGGTGCGCATCTCCCGGCCGGAAGTCGACCCTGGGGAACTGGCCCAGCGGGTGGATGTCGAGCGACGAGAACTGCTGGAGTCCGCCAACTCCCTTGTACGAACCGCACGTCGGGCCGCCTGGAGCCCGGCGGGCACCTCGCCCCGGGAGTGGCGGACGGCTACCGCATCGGACCTCTCGCGCGGCGGCGCACTGACACTGCTGCGCACGGTCCCGGAGGCGAAGGGCGCCAGAGCCGAAGCCACCAGTGAGTCGGTTGCCGCCGCCTCACTTGTCCTCACGGGCGCCGACATCGCGCGCGGCACCGGCCCCTCGGGCGATCCGGCGGAACTGCGTTCCTATGCGGCCCCGGTCATCGCCGTGGGTGACGTACTCGTACGGGCGATCGCGGGCGGCAGCGGGCCGATGGCCCGCGTTGCGGAAGAGACGGATGCCGGGGCGCTGCTGGGTTCCCAGGTCCACCTCTTCCGGCCTGATCCTGCGCGCCTGGATCCGTGGTTCCTGGCCGGCTTCCTGGGCTCCGAGGAGAACATCGCGGGGGCGTCCACCGGCAGCACGATCCTGCACGTGTCGCCGGGGCGGCTGCGCGTGCCGCTTCTGCCGCTCGATGAGCAGCGGGCTTACGGAGAGGCGTTCCGGCGCGTGCACGAGCTGCGGGCCGAGGCGCGGCGGGCCGCGCGGCTCGCGGAGGCGGCGGCGCGGCTGCTGTCTGGCGGGCTCACCGGCGGAGCGCTGGTCCCGTCGCTGTCGCCGTCGGCTGCGGATTCGTCCTGATCCGCCCCTGAACTCACACCCATAGACCACACTTGTCCGCACCCGCCCCTGTTGGGTGGGACGGTTCGGAAGGAATCCGGGGAATCCCTTGAACAGCAGTAAGCACACGGAGCTGGCGAACCACGCCTGGTCCGTCGCCGACCTCCTGCGCGGCGACTACAAGCAGTCCGACTACGGCAAGGTCATCCTGCCGTTCACGGTGCTGCGTCGCCTGGAGTGTGTCCTGGAGCCGACCCGGGGGAAGGTCGAGGAGACCGTCGCGCGGTTCAAGGACCAGGAGATCGACACGGACCACTTCCTGCGCCGTGCCTCGGGGCACTCCTTCTACAACAAGAGCGATCTGACGCTGAAGAAGATCGCCGCCGACCCGCACACCGCGGCGAAGAACCTTCAGATCTACGTGGGTGCCTTCTCGGAGAACGCCCGTGAGGTCCTCGACAAGTACGAGTTCAACCAGCAGATCAAGAAGCTGGACGGCGCGAACCTGCTGTACCAGGTCATCGGCAAGTTCACGGACCTGGACCTGCATCCGGAGAACGTGCCCAACCACAACATGGGCTACATCTTCGAGGAGCTGATCCGCCGTTTCGCGGAGCAGTCGAACGAGACCGCGGGCGAGCACTTCACCCCGCGTGAGGTCATCAAGCTGATGGTCAACCTGCTGATCGCGCCCGACGGTGACGCGCTCAGCGTGCCGGGTGTGGTGCGCACGGTTCTGGACCCGGCGTGCGGCACGGGCGGCATGCTCAGTGCGGCCGAGGAGCACATCCTGTCCTTGAACCCGGACGCGACAGTGGAGGTGTACGGGCAGGAGCTGAACCCCGAGTCCTGGGCGATCTGCCGGTCCGACCTGATGATCAAGGGCCAGGACCCCGAGAACATCGCGTTCGGCAACTCCTTCTCCGACCCGGGTCAGAAGAGGGATGAGAAGTTCGACTACCTCCTCGCCAACCCGCCGTTCGGCGTGGACTGGAAGAAGGTCAAGGACGAGGTCGAGTACGAACACCAGCACCTCGGCGAGGCCGGCCGCTTCGGCGCGGGTCTGCCGCGCATCAACGATGGCTCGTTGCTCTTCCTGCAGCACATGATCTCGAAGATGAAGCCGATTGACGTGAACGGGAGTGGAGGTTCCCGCATCGCGATCGTCTTCAATGGTTCCCCGCTGTTCACGGGCGCGGCGGGCTCGGGCGAATCCGAGATCCGGCGCTGGATCCTGGAGAACGACTGGTTGGAGGGCATCGTCGCGCTGCCTGACCAGCTCTTCTACAACACGGGCATCTCCACGTACTTCTGGATCCTGACCAACCGCAAGGCGCCGGACCACAAGGGCAAGGTCGTGCTGCTGGACGCGCGCGACCAGTGGGTGAAAATGCGCAAGTCGCTGGGCGACAAGCGGAAGGAACTGGGCGATGGCACGGGCGGCAAGCCCAACCACATCGCGGACATCACCCGTCTGTACGCGGACGCGCTGAACGCCGCCGCCGATTCAGAGCACCCGCTCCACGCCAAGGTCAAGGTCTTCGATAACTCGGCCTTCGGCTACCAGCGCATCACGGTGGAGCGCCCGCTGAAGCTGCGCTTCGAGGTGACGGAGGAGACGCTGGCGGCGCTGGCGGCCGCCAAGCCGGTGCAGAAGCTGGAACAGAGCGGTGAGTTCGTGGCGGCGATTGGGACGCTGCTGGGTTTGTCGTGGGCTACCAAGTCAGAGGCGCTTGTCGCGCTGAAGGACGCTGTTGTCGGGGCCGGCCTGATGTGGCCGACTGGCGCGCCGTTTGCGAAGGCGGTTCGAGACACGGTGGGGGTCCGGGACCCGGAGGCTGAGGTCCAGAAGAGCAAGGGGGCGCCTGAGCCGGACGGGGAGCTTCGAGACTACGAGAACGTGCCGCTGGGCGAGGACGTCGAGGAGTACCTGAAGCACGACGTGCACCCGCATGTGCCTGACGCATGGGTCGATCACACTAAGACGAAGATCGGCTACGAGATCCCGTTCACGCGGCACTTCTACGTGTATGCGCCGCCGCGGCCGCTAGCGGAGATCGACGGGGAACTGAAGGCGCTTGAGGTTGAGATTCAGGCGCTGCTGGGAGAGGTTACGCAATGAGTGAAACGGAAATCGCTCCATGGTTGACTAAGTCCAAGTGGCCGACAGTTCCTATCCGTCTCGTGGCTCGGCTTGGCTCAGGACATACTCCCAGTCGGAGTCGGCCGGAGTATTGGGACAATTGCACCATTCCGTGGATCACATTGGCTGATGTGTGGCAACTTCGGAACGGTACCGCCAGCATTATTGACGAGACTAAAGAAAAGGTTAGCAGGCTGGGTATTGCCAACTCTGCCGCTGTGCTGCATTCGGCAGGTACCGTAATTCTGTCACGAACGGCGTCTGTCGGCTTCTCGGCCATCATGGGAAGTGACATGGCTACGAGCCAAGACTTTGTGACGTGGAGTTGCGGACCGCGACTTGATCCTCGATTTTTGCTCCACGCGCTTCGGGGGATGGGGCCAGACCTCAAGCGTATTGCAGTGGGCTCGACTCACAAGACGATCTACATGCCCGACATTGAGCAGCTTCGAGTGCCGCTGCCCCCACTGGGGGAGCAGCGCCGCATCGCTAAATTCCTCGACGCCGAGACCACTTGCATCGACCAGTTGGTTGAGGCGCGGCGGCGGCACGTCCATCTTGTGGAGGAGCGCTGGGAATCGACCATCTATCAAGAGCTCACTCGTGATGGTGCGGACCCGGTAGAGCTTCGCAGGCTAGGTGTTGCTGTTACCACGGGGCCCTTCGGAACCATCTTCAGTGCCTCGGAGTACGAAGAAGGTGGGATCCCGATGATCAATCCTCTGCACATTAAGGACGGGGGGATTGTTCCGGACCGGTATCACTCTGTGTCGTCGGCGACCGCGGCACGGCTTTCCAGGCACCGGCTTCGGGTTGGCGACTTGGTCGTAGGAAGAAAGGGTGATCTCGGTCGCTCTGCCCTTGTTCGTCAGCATCAGGATGGTTGGGTCTGCGGCAGCGACAGTATCGCTCTTCATCCATCGGAGCAGCTCCGGCCCAGATTTCTTGCGTACGTGTTGCGCTCCCAATTCGTGCGAACGCAGCTACTAGCTCGATCTCTTGCCGCCACGATGCCGAGCCTCAACGAAGGTAGCCTGCTTTCGCTGCGTGTTCCGAAGTTGGACGTTCGAGATCAGGACCGAGTAGTCGAGCGGCTGGACACTGCACATGAATGGAGCAGCCGAGTGATCGCGGCGATGCGATCGCAGTTGAGCCTGCTCGCCGAGCGTCGCCAGGCGCTCATCACCGCTGCCGTAACCGGTCAGTTCGACCTACCTACTGCCAGCGGCCGCCACGTGACGGACGGAGTTTAGCTGTGAGCCCCATCCACAATGAGTCCGCCTTTGGGGCGGCGGTAGTCGCCGCCATGATCGAGCGTGGGTGGCGCGAGGCGCAGGCTGAGGACTATCAGGCCGACCTCGGGCTGGACACCAACGAGCTGTTTACCTTCATCGGGAAGTCCCAGCCCGATGAGTGGTACGAGCTGGTTTCCGTCTATGGCGGCGACCAGGATGAGGCCATGCGTGGGTTCGCGCGGCGGCTCGACAAGGCGATCAGTGACGAGGGCCTGCTCACCGTCCTCCGGAACGGGGTCAAGGACCGCGGCGTCCTGCTCCGCGTCGCCTACTTCAAGCCGAACCTTGTCGGTGACGACTCCGTCCTCGACGGATACCGCGCCAACCGGCTGACCGTCGTTCGTGAGCTCCGCTACGCGACCAAGCAGGCCGACTGGGGGAATGCCCTCGACCTGACCCTGTTCCTCAATGGGATCCCCGTCGCCACCGCCGAGTTGAAGAACCCGCTCACCGGGCAGGGCGTTGAGCACGCCAAGGAGCAGTACCGCACCGATCGCGACCCGACCGAGCTGATCTTCACCCGTCGGGTGATCGCGAACTTCGCCGTCGACCCGGACCTCGTCTTCATCGCGACCCAGCTCAAGGGGAAGAACACCCGCTTCCTCCCCTTCAACACCGGCTCCGAAGGCCCTGGCCAGCCCGGCGGTGCCGGCAACCCCGCCCCCACCGCCTTCGGCGCGTACTCCACCTCGTACCTCTGGGAGCAGGTCTGGGCGCGGGACAACTGGCTTGACCTGCTCCAGCGCTTCGTCCACCAGCAGAAGCACAAGACGCCTGGCGGCGGCACCACCCGTTCCACGATTTTCCCGCGCTATCACCAGTGGGACGTCGTGAAGAAGCTGACCGCGCACGCCGCCACCCACGGCGCCGGACAGAACTACCTGATCATGGCCTCCGCCGGGTCCGGCAAGTCGAACACCATCGGGTGGCTCGCCCACCGCCTCTCCGACCTGCACGCCGACACCGACCCGCGCACCCTGAGCACCGAGTCGCTGGCCGCGGGCCACATCAAGCCCGGCGAGCCCGTCTTCGACAAGGTCATCGTCATCACGGACCGTCGGAACCTCGATGCGCAGCTCCGTGAGACCGTCGGCAGCTTCAGCCAGACCGATGGCCTGGTGGTGAAGGTCGACGAGAAGAACGGCGCCAAGAGCGAGCAGCTGGCCCGTGCCCTCTCCCGCGACACCGGCAAGATTGTCACCGTCACCCTGCACTCGTTCCCCGCGCTGCTCGACTACATCAAGCGCAACCCGACCGAGATCAAGGGCACCACCTTCGCGATCATCGTCGACGAGGCCCACTCCTCGCAGTCCGGCGACGCCGCCACGGCCGTACGTGCAGCCCTGCGCGACCTCGGCCTGGACTCCGACTCTGACGACGCCGGCGCGACCGCGGTCACGCTCACCGACCAGCTCAAGAAGAAGGCGGAGGAGCGCTCACGGGCCGCGAACCTGTCCTACTTCGCATTCACCGCCACCCCGAAGTCGAAGACCCTCGAACTCTTCGGCACACCCCAGCCGGTGGACGGGAAGACGACGTATCGCCCCTTCCACACGTACTCCATGCGCCAGGCCATCGAGGAAGGTTTCATCCTCGACCCCCTGCGCAACTACGTCACGTACAACACGTACTGGAAGCTGGTCAACCAGAACCCTGACGAGCTGGAAGTCGACCCCTCGAAGGCGAACCCCCTGCTCGCCCGGTACGCGCTGACGCATGACTCGACCGTTTCCCAGCATGCCCAGGTGATCGTCGAACACTTCGTCACGCACAGCCGCGGCCGGCTCGGTGGACGTGCGAAGTCGATGGTCGTGACCGCCTCCCGTCAGTCCGCCGTGCAGATGGCGCGGGCCATCAAGAGCTATATCAAGGACCTGGAGTACGACACCAAGTACCCGGATCTCGGTGTGCTGGTCGCCTTCTCGGGGTCGCTCACCGTCGACGGTGAGGAGACCACCGAGCCGAAGGAGAACGGCGGGATTGCGGAGAGCGCTCTGCCGAAGGCGTTCGGGTACGTCCGGGCCGACGACAAGGCGGTCAAGGCCGGGGGCAAGGGCCAGCAGGAGTACAAGATCCTGGTGGTAGCCGAGAAGTACCAGACCGGTTTCGACCAGCCTCTGTTGACGACGATGTATGTCAACAAGACGCTGACCGGCATCTCTGCTGTTCAGACCCTCTCCCGGCTGAACCGCACCGCCGACCGTAAGACGCAGGCCGACCTTGCCGTCCTCGACTTCGTCAACGATGCCGAGGACATCAAGGAGTCCTTCCGCACGTACTTCGAGGAGGCGATGACACTCCCCTCCGACCCCAACCTGCTCTACACGGCGCAGAGCCGGGTCATGTCCGCACCGATCATCTCGGAAGCGGAGATGGATGAGTTCGCCGCAGCCTTCTTTGCGGCGAAGGAGAACGCCGCCGGATCGCAGGCGAAGTGGGAGAAGCTGCACGCCGAGCTGTACCGCTTCCTGTCGCCGGCCGTGACGCGGTACGAGGCGCTGCGGGACAACGACGGGGAAGAAGACGACGTCCAGACGGCGGAGGACTTCCGCGCCGACTTGAACGACTACGTGCGCAAGTACGGCTTCCTCGCCCAGATCGTGCCCTACCGGGACGCCGACCTAGAGCGGTTGCACCTCTACGGCCGCTACTTGCTGACCCGGTTGCGGGGCCGGGCCGACGGTGGCGTGGACATCGGCGACGTGGACCTCAGTCACCTGCGCGTCGAGAAGACCGGCGAGCACGACGTCTCCCTCACGGCCGAAGGAGCGGCGATGATGCCGGGCTTCGGTGAGGGCGCGGGCGGTGCCAAGGAGGACGAGAAGTCACTCCTGTCGGAGCTGATCGACAAGTTCAACGCGAAGTTCGGTACGGAGTTCACCGAGGAAGACCTCGCCCGGCCCTTCAACGAGGCAAGGGCTGATGATAAGGTCAAGGCCGCGGCCCTCGTCAACGATGAGGACAACTTCGGCAAGGTCTTCGACAAGGTCTTCGCCGACAAGATGGCCGATCACATCGACACCATCGCCGGTATGGGCCGCCAGTACTTCGGCGCCGACCGGAACTTCAAGTCGAACCTGGACCGCAGTGCCCGCCGTGCTGCGTGGCGGATGATCCGCCGCGAGGCGGGCTACGACGAGGGCTGAGCGTGGGGCGGCGGGTCCCGTCCGGCGGACGGGACCCGCTGACGCTCAGTACGCCTGCGGCTCGGCCGCCAGTCGGACGAACCCGGCCCAGGCCTCGCGTCCAACAGTCAGCACAGGTCCGTCGAGCCGCTTGGAGTCCCGGACGTGCATGGCTGCGAGTGTTGTGGCGACCTCCAGGCACTCGCCGCCTTCCGCCCCGCTGTAAGTGCTCTTACGCCAGGTGAGTTCCGATGCAGCCGTCGACGTCCGTGCCGTGTTCATAGCTCTCCCAGCAACTTCTCGATGAATTCAGTGGTCTCTCGCGGGGTGAGAGCCTGCGATCGGATGATTCCATAGCGTGCCGCGACAGAGCGCACTTCGTTGCGGTCGCTGAGCAGGATGCTGCGCCCCTGAACCTCCAGGTACGCGACCTGGTCCCCGCCCTTGTGCGTGATCAGGGTGAAGGGTCCGTCCACTCCTGCATTGTCCTCACGATCGGTTGGCATCACCTGGATCTCGACATTGCGCTTGTGGCCGATCAACAGGATCCGTTCGAGTACCCCACGCATGACCGTCCTACCGCCGAACGGCCGCCGGAGAACCGCCTCCTCGATGACGAAGCTCATCAGCGGTGCAGGCCACCTGTTGAAGATGTCCTGCCGGGCGATGCGTGCTGTCACGCGTTGCTCGATGGTGTCTGTGTCCAGCAACGGGCGTCGCATCGCGAGGAGCGCTCGCGTGTACTCCTCGGTCTGCAGAAGCCCGGGTACAGCCTGCACCGCGTACAGGAACAGCTCCAGAGCCTCTGACTCCAGCCGTGCAGCATCCCGGAAGAAAGCCGGATACTGCGCTCGCGCCACCTCCTCCTTCAGCGCCTTCAGCAAACCTCCGGCGTCCAACACCTCGTCCGCCCGATCGATGACCTGCGGCGGGGTAATCCGGCGTCCCTGCTCGAATGACGCCACCGACTGCGCCGCGTACCCCACCAGCTTCCCGAACTCCGTCCGGTCGAGCCCGGCCCGTAGCCGTAACAGCTTCAGCTGCCGCCCGAACGCGGTCACCACGCCGGCGTTCGGCTCGTCCTCCAGGCGTTGGTCCACCTGCTCCGGCTCCCGCTCGGCCCCGGCCCCGTCGTCGCTCTGCATCGGCCTCGCCTCTCCCACGCACGTACACCGCGCCGACCGCCGCGTACAAGCAGTACGCGACTGCGCGTCACACCTGGTCACGCTACGCCACCGCGCAGCATCGTGGGGTCATGACCAGTCACCTCGCAGGCACTGCCGGGCCCACCCAACTCGGCCACCCCACCCACCACTTCGAGATGCGGTTCAGCTCCACCCCGCGCGGCGCCCGCCTCTCCCGGCGGCTGTGCGGCGAGCGGCTCGACGCGTGGGGCATCCCCTACGGTACGGACGCACACGACACGCTCACGCTGCTCGTGGCCGAAATGAGCGCGAACGCCATCCGTCACGGGCGCGTACCCGGCCGAGATTTTCACGTACGGCTCACCACTCACGGCACGGCCGTACGCATCGAGGTCACCGACACGCGCGGCGAACGGTTCCCGGTGACCGCCACCGAGCCCCCGGGAGTTGACTGCACCGTAGGGCGTGGCCTGCTGCTGGTGGAGTGCCTCGCCGATGGCTGGGGCTGGTTCCCGCGGACCTGCGGCGGGCCCGGCAAGACCGTGTGGGCGGTGTACACCGGGCCGCGGACCGAGAGGCAGGGCGCTTCTCGGCCATAGCTGTCCGACTTGGCCGCCTTGCTGGCGGAAGATCGGCACGCCCGCGAGACTTGTTCCCGACATGTCGGGCCGGCCGACACCCCCGCGTGGACGTGATGCCGGCGAACGGACACGACGGGGGCAAGGTGCCGCAGCAGGTGATCGCCGGACGTTACGAACTCCTGGAGGAGCTCAACCACGGCGGCATGGGGGATGTATGGCGCGGCTACGACGCCGTGCTCGACCGGCCGGTCGCCGTGAAGCTGATTCGGCAGGAAGCTGTCGGCAAGTCACCCCAGCTCGCGGAGGAGTTCGCCAAGAGGTTCCGTCGTGAGGCGCGGATCACCGCGCGGATTCAGCATCCGGGCGTGCCGCAGGTGTACGACGCGGTGCTCGACGAGACGCACGAGAAGCTGTTCCTCGTCATGGAACTGGTCGACGGGCTGCCGCTGTCCGCCTACGTCCGCCCCGGCAGCCCCCTCCCTGTGCCCTGGGCGGCATCCGTCGCTGCGCAGGTGGCGACCGTCCTGTCGTACGCCCACGAGGTGCCGGCCATCCACCGAGACCTCAAGCCGAGCAACATCCTCGTCGCACGCGACGGGACGGTGAAGGTCCTCGACTTCGGCATCGCGGCCATTCTGCGCACGGACGTGACCAAGCTGACCGCGACCGGGACGCCCATCGGTACGTACCAGTACATGTCGCCGGAGCAGGTCCGCGGGGGCCGGATCACCCCGCAGACCGATCTGTACGCGCTCGGCTGTGTTCTGCACGAATTGCTCAGCGGGCGGCTGCTGTTCGACGCGCCCAGCGAGTACATGTTGATGTTCCAGCACGTCAATGCCGCGCCGACGCCCCTCCGGGCGCTGCGCGCGGACGTCCCGACCGCGCTGGAGGACCTGGTCCTGCACCTGCTGCGCAAGGCGCCGGAGGCGCGGCCTGCGGACATTCAGGAGGTGTACGAGCGGCTGCGGCCCTTCCTGCCGCCGCCGGGGGCGGAACCCGCGCCTGGCGAGACGGGACCGGCCGGTGTGCCCGACCCGACGGGGCTCTTCCGCGACCCGTACGCGCCCCGAGCGCGTGCCCAGGCCGGGCCGCGGGGATCCGCCTCGGGCGCACAGCCCCTGCTGCCCGCACATCCCGCCCCCGCCGCGCTCCGTGAGGAGATCAAGGAGGCGTACGCGCGTTCCGATGCCCTGATCGAGGAGGAGAGGTTCGCGCAGGCAGCCGAGGTGCTGAGCGAGATCATTGGGCCCGCCGCCCGCGCGCTGGGCTCGGAGAGCCGACAGGTGCTGGAGCTGCGCACCCAGCGCGCCGCCATCCGCCTGCTCGGCGGCGACTACCGGGCCGCGCTGCCCGAGTTCGACGAACTCGCCGACGCGTACGCCCGGATCAACGGCCCCACGAGCGAACCGGCCCGCGCCTGCCGGGCCCAGGCCGCGCGCTGCCGCGCCGAACTCGGGCAGGTCACCGAGGCGCTCGCCGCGCTTCAGGGCATCCTCGGCGTCGTACGGTCCGTCGACGGAGACGTCAGCGAGGAAGCCGTCGAACTGCGCCGTGACATCGGAATGCTGCTGCTCGCGCAGGGGCGGGCGGCAGAGGCCCGCCAGATCCTCGACCCCCTTCACGAGGACCTGTGCGTGGTCTACGGGCCGGACGACGAGATGACCGCCGAGATCGCCGAGGCGCTCGCGCTGATCCGCCTCGACCTCGACGGGACCGGCTCCTGAGACACGCGTCCCCGCCAGCCTTGCCGACACACCGTGCCCCACGCGTGCAACAGAACACCTCTCGCACCTCAACGAGGAGAACTACCGCCATGCCCCGCCTCGCCTTCGACATTGCCTTCTGTGCCCAGCTCGGCAAGCTGCAGGGCTCGGTGAAGCAAGGTGGCTCGACGCATGGGAGAGGTACGACCACGGACAATCCGGACCGCCGGAACCAGTGGCAACGGTATGAGCGTCCCTGCTATACCTGCGGAAAGGCTGGCCAGGGGGAAGGCGGGACGGCGTGACACGGCCGTGGAAGATCGTGCTCATCGTGGTCGGTGTTGCCTGCATCGCGGCGACTCCAGTGGTGTGGTTGCTGAACGGCCCGGGGACCGGGGAGCTGGTCGGGGCGTCGTTGCAGGTCGGCACCGGGGCCGCAGCGCTGGTGTGGGCGTGGTTGCAGCCCCGCCAGGGGGACTCGGCCACGGATACCGGCCAGGCGAAGGCGTCCGGTAGTGGGTCGGCGCATACCGGCATCCGCAGGCCCGGTGGAGCGGGCACGGGATCGGCGCGGGTGGATCGGACTGGTGATGCGACGGCTGATGGGTCCGGCAGCAGTGCGGGTAGCGGGATCGACTACAGCTAGTCGCGGGGAGCGGGTTGATGGAGGACGAGAGCGGGTCCGCCGACGCACGGCCGGGCGCCGAGGTGCGGGACAGCGGCGACGCCCGCGCGACGGACGGCGGCACCGCGATCACCGGGGTCAGCGCGGCGACGGCGGCCGGCGCGCCCGGCTCCGTCTCGATCAGGGCGACGGGGGCGGCGTACGCCTCGCACGGTGGGGTGGCAATCACTGGGTACGTGGCGGGCGACGTTCGTGTGACGCTGCCGTCCCTACAGTCCCGCTCGGTGCAGGAATCCGTCCTGCCCGGCGAACGGCGACCGCGCCTGTTCGGGCGCGAGGAGGAGGTCTCCGCCGGCCTCGACGTGCTGCGGCGCGCGGACGGCGGCGGCCGGGCGGCGGTTGTGGTGACCGGGGCTCCTGGCATCGGGAAGAGCGACGTCGCCCTGCGCATATCCCGGCTGGCTGCGGAGTGGTACCCGGACGGCCAGTTCCACATCAATCTCGCGCTGTCGACCGGCACCACGGACCTCGTGTCGTCGATACTCCACGCGCTCTTTCCGCCCGACCCTCCCCTGCCGGACCGCCGTGACCAGCAGCTGGCGCTGCTACGGACGACGCTCGCCGACAAGCGCGTCCTGCTGCTCGTCGACGACACCGTCTCGGAGGAGGCGCTCCTTGAGATCCTCTCCGTCGACGGCCCGTTCGCGCTGGTGGGGACCAGCCGCGTCAAGCTCAGCGGGCTCAGCGGCCTGGTCCGCCTCATCGACCTCGGTCCACTGCCGACCGGGCCCAGCGAGGAACTCGTACGGTCGGTCGCCGGCCCCGGCCGACTGACCGGCGAGCAGACGGCCGCGCTGTCCGCGGCGTGCGCCGGTCACCCGCTCGCCCTGCACATCGCCGCGGCGCACCTGGCCCGCCGGCCCCGCGTGAACGCCGACCGCTACCTGTCCGAGATCACCAACCCCGACCGCAGCGTCAAGGCCCTCGTCGCCGGCCAGACCGCGCTGCAGCCTGTGTTCCAGCAGAGCTTCGACGCGCTCGAACGCGACCAGGCACAGGTCTTCTCCGCGCTCGGCGTCCTGCCGCACATGTCGTTCACCATCGATGTCGTCGCAGCGGGCATCGCACAGCCTCCGCTGGACGAGGTCGACGACGACAACCTTACGGACACGGCAGCGCTCCTCGACTCGCTGGTCGAGCTCAGCCTCATCGAGCAGATCGACGACGACCGATTCGTGATGCACGAAATTCAGCACCGCTTCGCCCGGCTGATGTCCGCGCCGTGGTCGGGGACGCAACGGGCCGATGTCGTTCGTCACGCCTGTCTCGTTACAGCCGTCCGCGTGCAGTCGTCGACCGATGCGATCGGTTTCCTGGACGAGGAGGCGACTCTCCCCGCCGAGAGCAGTACCGAAGCGCTGCGGTCGCTGGACGCGGACCGTCCCGGCGCGGTCGCTCTCGTCGAGACGGCCCGGCAGTACGAGGCCTGGGACCACCTAGTGCTTCTCGCCTTCGCGCTTACCGAGCACCTGCGGGTTGCCAGCCACTGGAAGGAGCTGGACCGCGTTTACCAGTGCGTACAGGAGGCTGGGGAGCTGGCCGGACACGCCAACTGGACGGCCACCGCGCTGCACAACCGGGCTGTGGTTGCCGGGCACCTCGGCGAGAGCCAGGATGCTGTGGATCTGTACAACCGTTGCGCCGAAACGGCGCGCGCGGCCAACGATGCCGAGCATCTGTTCATGGCGCAGCTCGGCCTGGGGACGCTGCTGATCAACCTGGGCAGGCCCCGCGATGCCATCGAGTACCTGCGAAGCGGACTGCACTACTGGCGGACCGTCGGGCATCATCAGGCACTCGCACTCGCCCTGGCGAACCTGGGCCGGGCGTACCTGGCGGTCGGACAGACCCGCCGGGCCGAGAATTACCTGCGCAACAGCCGGGACCTGAGCCGGAGCAGCGGCTTCGGCGAGATGCTCCCCACTCGGTCGATCGCCACCCTGCTGCGCAGCACGGGCCGAGTGGCGGAGGCGGCGGAGGAGTCCGTCCGGGACATCGAACGGGCACGTGTCATCGGCAGCCGGGAGTGGGAGGCGCAGGCGCTGATGGACCTCGCGGCGGTCCCGGCGAGCGCCCGGCCGGAGTCGGCACCGGCTGAGCCGCTCAAGGCCGCCCTGGCCATCCATCAGGAGACGGGTGACGTGCAGGGCCAGGTCCGGGCGTTGTTCCGGCTCGGTGAGGATGCCGCGCACCGCGCTGATCTCGACCGGGCTGCTACCTACCTCGCGCAGTGTGCCGAGCTCGCCATCGGAATCGGCGACAACCAGCATGCGGCGCGCTCCCTGACCTACCTCGCCTCGTACAGCGGCGGCATCGGGCACCATGACACGGCGGAGTCGCAGTTCAAGGTCGCGTCGGACATGGCCCAAGAGTCCGGCAGCCCAGTTCTTCAGGCAGAGGTCCTGCAGAAGCGGGCCCAGTTGCTGTGGCACCGGGGGAGGATTGGCGACGCAGTTCGCCTGCTGACCGAAGCGGAGCAGTCTCTCGCCGCCACTGACGAGAGTCGGGCCCTCGCCCAGGTGCGGGCGGCCCTGGGCGAAGCCTTGGTCGTCGCGGGGCAGTGGCAGGACGGCGCCCGCATGCTGCGGTCCGTGGTCTCCGGCTTCAGCGACGCCGCCGCCTCCCCCGGTACCCGGGCCCGGGCGACGCGCGCCTTGGCCGTCCTCCACTCGCGACGTGGCCTGCACACCGAAGCCCTGTCCGCGATCACGAGGGCACTCGACGACTGCGAGCGGCACGATGACGTCGACGGCGTCCTGCAATGCCGGATGGCACTGGGCAACATCCACGCTCGGGCCGAGCGGTGGGCCGAAGCAGCCGACCAGTACGAACAGATCCAGCGAGCC
Source organism: Streptomyces sp. NBC_00190 (assembly GCF_036203305.1). Lineage (GTDB taxonomy): Bacteria > Actinomycetota > Actinomycetes > Streptomycetales > Streptomycetaceae > Streptomyces. The sequence goes on from NZ_CP108131.1 coordinate 5,950,580, forward strand.
GCTGCCGAGCACAAAGATCTCCATGTCCTCCTCTCCGCCCGCGCGCAGGCGGCGACCTGCATGCTTCATACCGGCAACCGGGACGAAGCCGTCGCCCTGATGACCAAGAACATTCCGCTTGCCGACAAGCTCGGCATGGACACCGTGCTGATATCCCTGCACACCAACCTCGGCACCTGCCACGCCAAGGCCGGCGACCACCCCGCCGCGGCCGCATCCTTCCGCACGGCCCTGCAGATCAGCGAACGTCTCGACGACAGCCCCTTGCGCGCCACCTGCCTGTCCAACCTGGCCCGCGCCGAGAAGGCCCTCCAAGCGTCGGAGGCCGCGCGTTCCCTCGCCCGGCAGGCCTTCGCGCTCCACCAGGCGCTCGGCAACTGGCCGGAGGCGGGCGAGACCCTGGTCTTCCTGGGTGCACTCCACCATGAGACGGACCCGGACGGCGCCGTGCCCAGCCTCGTGGAGCTCGTGGGCGGCGGCCCGGTCGACCTGTGCGTCCTCGAATCACTCCGAGCTCGTGCCCTCGGGGACGGTCGCGACGACGCCGTCGTGCCGTCCCCTGCCCTGCCCCGGCTGCGCACCGTGCGGATCTCCGACACCGTGCAGCAGGCGCTGGCCGCCTTCGACCTGGAGTCACTCACGCTTCGGTTCGCCACCTCCAGGCAGTACTGCACTATGTGCAATCTGATCATCGACGAGTCCGGCAAGGCCGAACTCCTCTACCTCCGCCACCCGGACGTCCACCACTTGATGCTCCGGCTTGCGCACTCGCACTGCCACCTCTCCGACGTGATCGAACTCGCCGGCCCGGCCCCCGATCGCTCCCCGGATCGCTTTGACGCCGAATGCATCCTCTTCGGCGGCGACCGCGCCGGAATCGTCCTCGACTGCCACGGCGGCTGGGGAGCGATCAACGGCAGCCGACGCATCGAGGACGTCATCCTCCGGCTCTTCCTGGAGTCGGGCTTCACCAATTTGCGTACCCTGTACACCAATAGCGGTGGCAAGCCCCTCGATCTTCGCGACTTGCCGCCCGTCCCCGGTCGGGACCTTCAGGCCAGCCTGGTCGACAACAAAATCACCATCAGCGGCCCCCACGGCGACCTTCTGCCGGGACTGCCGCTCAGCTTCTTACCTCGCTGGTACGAGCGCGCCCACCACGGCTCGCTGATCGTCATAGCCGGTCGGAACCTTCCGGGCATGGTGGCGGACGACCCCACGTACCTTGAGCGCGCCATCCTGCTCGGGCAGGCTGTTGGCGCAGCCGTGCCGCTCGCGGTGGTGCGGCCACGCAGGAATGCGCCGTGTCCATGCATGATGCGGCAGGGGCGGAAGTTCAAGCACTGCTGCAGTGGGCGTGAGGGGAGGGCGGTGTCGGCGGGCGGGGGTTGATGTAACCGCCCGCTATGACCGGATGGAATTCCGGCGACACCGGCTTCGGTGCCGCCCTCGGTGTGGTCAGCCAATGCGCCTATGTGAGGCAGAAGATCTCGCTACGCAGGCCACGTTGCAGAGGTACGGGGTGCGCGAGGCAGCACGTTTCTCAAATTGCTGATTGCCAGTTCGGGGGGCTCGGTGATGAGTTCCGGAGTGTGATGTCGATCGTCGGCGTCTGCGGTGCGTGCAACGCACTGCACGAGGCGCCTCGCTGTCCCGGGACTGGCCTATTCGTTGACGATTCCGGTGACGGCGCTGGAGCCGGGTCCGGCGGCCTCCGCGTCTCCGGTGTGCGCGACCTTCGACGGGCCGGGACGGCTACCGCCAGCGTTCCGGATTCCGGTGATCGCGCTGCTGCCGTCGCGGGCCGTCGCGTTGCCGGTGTCGATGGCCGTGTCGCCGACGGAGTCGGTGAGGGACTCAAGGAGCACGCGCAACTCTGCTGCCGCATTGGACTGTTCGATCCCCTCGAGGCGGTCCAGCAGGGCCTCGAACCGTCCGGCCCACAGCCCTTCCTGCCGCGCCCGCTCCGCGCCGGCATCGCCTGATGGCGGGGGCGTCAGGGCTTGCGCGGTGCGATCGAGTCGCACGAGCTCTGCCCTCACGCGCCCGGCGTCACCGCGGCCGACCAACTCCGAGGCACGACGCTGCGTCACGGGCCAGAACGCGGTACCAACGGCCCGGACCACTGCCCGTCCGCCTTCTGTCGCCAGTGCCGTCAGCTCTTCAAAAAGCATGCTCGCCCCCATTCGCGGCTGCACGCCGCAGGACAACCTCTCAGTCTCAATGTTCTCAGAGCTGGCCCCGCGAGGTCATGCTGACGATGCGGGACGCTCACCTCGCCAGGAAGCTGCCGGAGTACGAACACGTCATGTGCCTTCGCGGCTCCGCCCGGCTGTGGACCTTGCAGAGGGGCGGAGAACGAGATCCGCAGAGGGAATGGCACATGGGTGTGGCGCTGCTACGCAGTGATCAAGTACCAGGTACCTGCCCTGGGCTTGGATGGGCGGGCGTGCGAGTGCTCGGGCAAAGGGGGGATGAGAGAAGCGACGTTTCCGGGGGAAGCGCGGCGGTTCATCGCCATGACGCTCATTTGACGCGCGCGGCGTTCGAAAAGGCGCTCGGAGCGACTGCGTACCCTTGCTGACCTGCGGTTACGGCGGCCTGCTTTTCACACGACATCTTTTCGATGACCAGACTCGTCCCGTGGGTGACGATGCTGACTTCCTCCTGGCTGTGGTCCCATGGGATCCCTGTGTCGCTGACAGCAGGCCCTCTGCAGACCGCCCGTGAGCAGCGTGGACAGGTGTGGTCTTCTCCATAGTGAGGCCCGGGACGTCCAGGCGGCCGCGGTGCTGTTGGAGGTGATCCCTCGAATCTCACGAGCACCCTCGTGGCTCCCCAGGGGCGCCTGGGCCCAGTGCGAGTCAGCTGAGGCTGTCCTTCTCCCCTTCCGCCGCTAGCGGGCACCCCAGGAACGGACTGGGCGCGCCGTGCCAGCGATATCAACACTGTCCCGGGCCCTTTTGGCCGCCACGAACGGCAGGGACCGGGCGCGTTGCATCTCGTGGCGGAAGCGCACACTCGCCTGATCCGGACACCCTCTGACGGTCGCCTCAGGTGCGTGGGCCCCCGGTTCTGGGCCCTACACGTGTCGAACGTAAGATGCCCGTTTCCCGAGTCGGTGAACGGGCACGGGCTCGGCGCCCGTGTAGCCGTACCGTCCATCACCCCGGCCACGGCGACACTTGGATTGTGGATCACGGGGGTGTGACAAGCCGCCATGAACTGTCCGATGCCGAGTGGGAACTCGTGCAGCCGTTGCGGGCTGCCGGCGCATCCTCGTCGGCTTGCCCCAGCTCGATGTCGGAACTGCGGCCTCCTGCCCCGATCTCCATCAGGAAGCTTGCCTTTCGAGTGGGGCGCGCGGTTACTGCTGTTGTCCTCCGGTGACCTGTATTCGCGTCCGTTCCCTCGCAGGAGTGAATTCCTTCCGGCGTGACCGTCGCATCGTAGGCCGCTGTACCTTCGGACGCTGGGGAGAGGAGGGGGCTGATGCCGCGGAGGCGTTACGACCAACGGGTGCTCGTTCTGGTCGAGGTACGGCGTGGACAGTGTGACTGGGAACAGGCGGAGCGGGAGTTCGAGGGGCAGGACTGGCCGGTCGTCACGTCCTTCGTCCGTGGCGACGGAGCATCCACAGGCGTGCTCCGGGCAGATGCCTCGGCACGTCTGTACTCCGTCGAGGTGCGGTTTTTCGGAGCCCGCAACAGGCGCACCGCGCGGGCAGCCGCCTGGCGCGTGGAGCGGCTGGCACGGGCGACAGGTCTGGAGATGTACGCCCGGCGCTGCGAGCCGATGGACCGGGACAGGGAGCAGCTGACTGTCTGGTGGGGGCATGCCGTTGCCCATCGGCCCCCTCGTGTGCCCGTTCCGAGGCCGCGGACATCGGCGGCGAGGCTGGGCCGCGCAACCGAGGTGGCGCGTGCGCGTTTCGCGGAGAAGCGTGGATACCACGACACCGGCTTGGTGGTGACGGGTACCGCGTCGGAAGCCCGACGGCTCTCTCGCATGGACATGCACGGCGGATCCGACGCCGGGCCCGCCCTCGACGTACGGCCACTCTCCGGCCGGGAGCGCAGCCACATCGTGCCCCGCCGTGAGGGGGACTTCCACCGCAGGACGAACCGTCTCGTGGCCTGGCTGTTTGCCATGACCTTTTGCTCGGTGGTCGCCCGACAGCAGAGCGGTGCGCGGACGTGGGTATGGGCCGGCGCGGCGGTGCTGTGCCTTTTCATGGGAGCCCGGCTGGCGAGCCTCATGTTCGCTTTCGGGGGCCGTGCCCGGAGTATGCTGCGGTGGCCGCTTGGCTCCTTGCTGTCGCCTTTGGCGCGGGCACGGAGGGCGGACGAGGCTGGACCCCGAAACAGCTGTTGACGCTGTTCGCCGTTCTGGCGACGACCGGAGGCATCTGGCTCCTGGTGCGGCGGTGGACGTGGGGCGAGTGGATCGCCTGCGCGACACCTTTGGCTTTTGCGGTTGTCGTGTCCTTCGTGGTGAGCTCAGGGTCGGTGCTGCACGCGCTGTACGCGGACAGCCTCGAGCTGAAGCCTGAGGACCTCGACGTGCCCGCGCTCTGGCAAGCCACTTCGGCGGTGAAGCTGTTGAGCCTGTTGAGCTTCGCCCTGTTCGTCCCGGCTCTGTGGGGCATCGCGAAGCACGTGCATGCACCGTTCGTCAGCCCCGTCGAGAGGCTCGGCATCCCGCTCTACGTAGTCACCCAAGTGACGGTGGTGCTGCTGTGCGCAGTTGGGGCCCTGGAGTCGGCGGGGGATGGGTGAAGGACTTCCGTGCAGCCGCGGTACGGAAGGAGGAGCTGCCTTCCTACTTCGGGGTGGAGCCGGAGTGGACGTGCGTAGAGCCCACGGTCCTCGCGGCGAAACTCAGCAGCCGGGGTGGCGTCCTCCGTCCCGAGCGGCCCTACATCTCGTTCGGGGAGGCCGGAGGAACGGTGTCGCTGTGGGACGAGCCGGCCGGCAAGGCGCTGCAGATGCCGGCCGAGCAGGTACGCCTCGTCCCGGCCGCGGACGGCCGGGTCCGCTGCACCTTCTCGTATGAGAGCCTGCCGAAGGGCGACTGACCCGCATCGGTCGGCGAAGCCATCGTCGAGTGCCAAGGACAGCTGGTTCTCGACCACCTGCTGCCGAGGCCGGAACGCTCATCAGAGGAGGCTCCGCGCCGGCGCGGGCCGCGGAACCCGAACAGGACCGATGCGAATCGGCCAAGTACTTAAGTCCCTGCCGATCATGGACGTCGCTCCAGGAGGATGGCGGGCAATGGACATGACTTCTCCGCAGGCGGAGGGCCCGCCCGACGGGTACGGACCCTTCGCGCATCTCACCGCTCCGAACGTGCTGCTCTACCGGGCGGTGATGCGGGCCTTCCTCGTAGCCAAGGAGCGGTTCGCCGTGCATCTGCGGCCCGAGGACGTGCACGCGGGACTCGCCTCCGGGGCCCGGCCGACGGAACTCGACGCCGTGGTCAAGGCGCTCGACAGCCTCGTGGGGTGGGGGAACCTGCGGGCCGACCCGGACACCGGACGGGTCACCGCCGTCGAGGACTTCTACCGCAAGCGGTTCATCTACCAGCTCACGCGGGAGGGCGAGGCGGCGGAGGAGGCTCTGTCCGCGTACGACGAGGCGCTCGGGCGGCGGGGCGCGCTGCAGGCCGTCGCGCTGCACGACATCGTGACGCAGCTGCGCGCCCTGCTCGTGCTGGCGGCCGAGGAGGAGCCCGATCCGGCCAAGACGCATCTGGCGCTGGACGGGCTCGCGAGTCGTTTCGGTGCGCTCGCCGACAATGCGCGGGCCTTCATGGGCTCGCTCCAGCGGACCATCGACCTCCACGACGTGGGGGAGGAGGTCTTCCTCGCCTACAAGGACCAGCTCATCCAGTACCTGGAGCGGTTCATCCAGGACCTGATCACCCTCGGCGGGCGCATCGCCCGGCTGATCCTGGAGTTGGAGGAGGGCGGGAGCATCGAGCGGCTGTTGCGTGCCGCGGCCGCCCGTGAGGCGGCGGACGCCACCCCGCAGGAGGCGGCATACGCGGGGCAGGCCGCGTACGAGCGGTGGGCCGGCCGGTGGGCAGGTCTGGCGGCCTGGTTCCTCAGCCGGGACGGCCGGGAGTCGCAGGCCCGGCTGCTGCGCGGCCGGGCACTGGGCGCGATCCCGCAGCTGCTGGCCGTCGTACGGTCGCTGAACGAGCGGAGGGCCGGCCGTTCGGACCGCTCCGCCGACTTCCGTACCCTTGCGCGCTGGTTCGCCGAAGCGCCCGACGACGACGCCCGGCACCGGCTGTGGCGCACCGCCTTCGGGCTGTACCCGGCCCGGCACCTGACCGTGGACGCCGAGACGCTGGCCGCCCGCCAGGCCCGTCCCGAGCCCGCGGGAACCGGATGGGCCGATGCCGCGCCGCTGCGGATCAGCCCGCAGCTGCGCCGCACGGGAAGCTACGAGCGGCGCGGCAAACCCCGCAGGGTCAAGGACCGGCAGGAAGCGCGCCGACTGCTCGCCGAGACGGCCGCCAAGCAGGCCGCCGAGACGGCCGCCGCCCGGGCCCGGCTCGTCACCCACGGCATCACCAGGCTGTCCGGACTCGGCGAGCTCGACCCCCTCAGCTTCCGGCTCTTCCTCCAGCTCCTCGGCGACGCGCTGGCCACCTGGCGGCCCGGTATGACGCACACCGCGGCCACCAGCGGCGACGGCTCCATGGAGATCCGGCTCACCGCGCCGACCGACGGGTCCACGGCCGAGGTCCGCACACCGGACGGGAACTTCCGCGGCCCGGACCACGCCATCGAGATCGTCGACCTCACCGAAGCACAAGGAAGGGGCGGAGCGTGATGACGACCCCGCTCGCCGAAGTACTCGACGGGCAGCACGCCGCCGAGCGGCGCAAGGCCGCCCGTGCCCTGCTGAAGCAGCCCCTGCTGCTCGCGCACGGTGCGTACGCCGACGAGTTCCGCCTCGTCCGGCGGCACGCCTCCGAGCTGCGCGAGTGGTTCGACCGCAACACCGGCTGGTCCCTCCAGGTGGACGCCGAGACCGCCCGGCTGGGCAAGATCCCCGGTGTGCCGGACGACGCCACGCACCCGGCGCGCGAGGTCACCCGTAGCGGCGCTCCCTTCAGCCGCCGTCGGTACGTCCTGCTCTGCCTCGCCCTCGCCGCCCTCGAACGCGGTGAGGCGCAGATCGCGCTGGGCCGCCTCGCAGACCAGATCATGCTGGACGCCAAGGACCCCCAGCTGGCCGCGGCGGGCATCCAGTTCACCCTGGACCGCCGTGACGAGCGGCTCGACCTGGCCGCCGTCGTGCGGCTCCTGCTCCACCTCGGAGTCCTGCGGCGCGTCGCCGGAGACGAGGACGCGTACGTCAGTGGAGCCGGCGACGTCCTGTACGACGTCGAACGGCGGGTCCTCGCAGGTCTGCTCGCCACCCGCCGGGGACCCTCCACCGTCCGCGCCGAAACGCTGGATGCCCGGCTCGCCGAGCTCGCCGCGGAAACAGCCCTCGACAGCGACGAACTGCGCTTCCGCGCCATGCGCCGCTCGCTGACCCGGCGGCTGCTCGACGACCCCGTCCTCTACTACGACGAGCTGACCGACACCGAACTCGGCTACCTCACGCGTCAGCGCGGCTTCCTCACCGCCCGCATCAACGAACTGACCGGGCTGGTCGCCGAAGTGCGGGCCGAAGGCATCGCCATGGTCGACCCCGAGGACGACCTCACCGACGTCCGCATGCCGGAATCAGGGACCCGCGGCCACGTCACCCTCCTGCTCGCCGAGTACCTCGCGGCGGCCGGAGGCCTGATCGTACCCATGGCCGACCTTGAGCGCCGCGTTGTCGAACTGGCCGCCGAGCACAGCGGATTCTGGTCCAAATCGGCCCGTGAGCCGGGGGCCGAGGGCGACCTGGCCGAGCAGGCCGTCGCCCGGCTGGCCGCTCTCGGCCTGGTCGCCCGCACCGGTGACGGGGTCGTGCCGCGCCCGGCGCTCGCCCGCTACGCGGTCGGCGAGACCGTCGTACTCGAACCCCGTACAGTCGGCGCCGCGCAGGTGCCCGCGCAGCGAAAGGCGTACCTGCCTTGACCCCCCGTCCCGCACCCCCCGCCCCTGCGCGCCCCCGCTGGCAGCCCCTGCGGATCGGTCTCGTCGACCTCTTCCACTACGACGTGGAGGAGTTCCACTTCCGCGACGGTCGGCTGCTGCTCCGCGGGAACAACGGCACCGGCAAGTCCAAGGTGCTGGCCCTGACCCTGCCCTTCCTCCTCGACGGGGACCTCAGCGCCCGTCGAGTGGAACCGGACGGGGACGCCGGCAAGCGGATGGAGTGGAACCTCCTGCTCGGCGGTGAGCACCCGCACTCCGAACGCCTCGGCTACACCTGGGTCGAGTTCGGTCGCCGCGATGCGGTGAGCGGCGAGGAACAGTTCCGTACGCTCCTGTGCGGGCTCAAGGCCGTCAGCGGGCGCGGCATCGCCCGGCACTGGTGGGCGGTGACCGGGCAGCGGATCGACCACGGCCCGGCCGACGTACGCGCGGCCGGGGCACTGAGCCTGCTCGACGCCACCGGCACCGTCCTGTCGCGGGACCGGCTCATCGAGGCGGTCGCCGGGCAGGGGATGGTCTACGACCAGGCCAAGGCCTACCGCCGGGCCGTCGACGAGGCGCTGTTCGGCCTAGGGGAGCAGCGCTACGCAGCCCTCGTGGACCTGCTCGTCCAGCTGCGTCAGCCCCAGCTGTCCAAGCGTCCCAACGAGGCCGCCCTCTCCCGCGCCCTCACCGAGGCCCTCCCGCCGATGGACCAGGCCGTCATCGCGGATGTGGCCGAGGCCTTCCGCTCCCTGGACGAGGAGAAGGAGGAGCTACGGGCAGCCGGGGCCGCCGAACGAGCGGCCTCCGTGTTCCTCGACCACTACCGGCGCTACGCCCGCACGGCCTCCCGCCGTCGCGCCCGCCTCCCGCGCAGCGAACACTCGAAGTACGAGCAGCTGCTGCGCGACCTCGCCGAAGCGCAGGCCGGGAAGACCGCGGCGGAGGAGGACCGGGCGGCCGCGGAGGAGCGCGGCGCCGCACTCACCGAGACCCGGGCGAGGCTGGAGGCAGCCGACGCAGCCCTGCGCGAGGGCCCGGAGATGCGCAGTGCCCACGAACTGGAGCGGGCCGCACAGGCGTTGGACCAGGCGGAGAACGACTGCGCCCGCGCCCGCGACGACCGGGAGAAGGCCTCAATTCAGCACACCAAGGCGCTCGGCCGCCTCGGTGCCGCGGAGAACCGGCTCAGGGTCGCCCGGGAGCTGTCCGGGGACACGCTGCTCCGGGCCCGGGAGACGGCTGCGGCAGCCCGGCTGAACCTTCCCGAAGACGAGGGACAGGCGGTTGCCGACCTACGGGCCGCGGTGGCCGAAGCGACCGACCGCAGGCACCGCACCCTCACGCACGTCGAGGCGCTCGCCGACCAGGCCGAGGCGGCGGCGGCCGGGCGCCGGGCCGCCGTACTCCGGCTCGACGAGACGGAGACCGAGCTGGCGCACGCCGCCGAGGCCCTGGACACGGCCGAGGACACGGCGCAGGCCGCCGGACGGGCTCTGGTCGATGCCGTACGCGAGCACGCGGGCCGGTGCGGGGAGCTGGCGTACGCCGACCCGGCCGGACTTCTGGACGAGCTCCAGGAGTGGACCCGGCACCAGGACGGCCCCTACCCGGCGCGCCGCCGTGCCTCGGAAGCACACAGCGCCACCGCATCGGTACTCGCCGACCAAGCGGCGCAATCAGCGCAACACCGGGCCAGCCTGGCCACCCGGACCCGCGATGCCGAACAGGAACTCGCCGGGCTGGAGTCCGGCGGTCGGCGCGGGCCGCAGGACCCGTACACCCGGACTCCCGGCCTGCGGGACCAGGCGCCCGGTGCCCCCCTGTGGCGGCTGATCGACTTCCGGGAAGAGGTCACGGACCACGACCGCGCCGGGTTGGAAGCGGCGTTGGAGGCGTCCGGCCTGCTGGACGCGTGGGTGCGCCCCGACGGAGCGGGCCTCGCCGCAGACGGTTGTGACGTGCTCCTCGCCCCGAACACCGGACCGGTCGAGGGGCCATCGCTCGCCGACGTACTGCGCCCGGCCGTGGACCACGGCGACGCGCAGGCCGCACAGGTCGGAGTGGAGGCGGTGGGCCGGCTGCTGGAGGCGATCGGCCTCGGCGGGGCTTCCGGGGATACGGCACCGGCTGGCGATGTACTGGGCGCCGGCCCGGCGGGCACCGGGGCCACGGACGGCACCTGGGTCGCGCTGGACGGACGCCACCGCGTCGGCGTCCTCACCGGCCGGTGGGCCAAACCCGCCGCCGAGTACATCGGAGAGGGCGCCCGGGAAGCCGCGAGGCGGACCCTGATCGCTGCCCTGCGGGCTGAACTCTCCCTCCTCCGGCAGGAGTCGGCGGACGCCGACGCGCAGGCGCGGGCTCTGGCGACCCGTCGTCGTACGCTCGACACCGAGTTGGCGGCCGTGCCCGACGACGCGCCCCTGATCCGGGCGCACGCCGACGCCGCGGCTGCCGCCGACACTGAGCGCCGGATCCGGACCCGGCGCGACGAGCGGGCCGCCGAGGTGACGGCCGCAACCGAGCGGACCGAGTCGGCCACCGCCGAACTCCGTGAGACCGCAGCTGATCTGGGGCTGCCCCCGGACCGGCCGGCGCTGGCCGCCGTCCGGCAGGCCCTCGCCGAACTCGAGGTCGTCCTGGCCGGACTCTGGCCCGCACTCCGCGAGCGGAGCGAGGCGTCCCGGCAGACGGACGACGAACGCGAAGAGGCGGTCCGGGCAGGGGAGCGGACCGCCGAACTCGCCGTTCGCGCGGAGGATGCCGCCCGTGAGGCTGCGGCCGCGGACGAGCGGCTGGCCACGCTGCGTTCGACCGTCGGCGCCGCCGTCGCAGAGCTGGAGCGGCTGCTCGCGGAGACCGCAGGAGCCCTGCGCGGCTGCGCGGCCGACCAGCAGCGCGCCCAGGACCAGCACACGGAGGCGGACCGACGGGCCAGCCGGGCCGAGGGCCGCATCGAACAGCTGGAGAAGGCCGTCACCGAAGCCGCCGCTGCGCGCTCCGAGGCCATCGCCGCGCTCCAGCGCTTCACTGCCACAGGACTGATCGCCGTCGCACTTCCCGATCTCGCCGTACCGGCCGCGGACGACGGCCCGTGGGCGCCCACCCCGGCCATCGCCCTGGCCCGTGCCCTCGAATCGGAGCTGTCGACGACGGACGACTCGGACGGCGCCTGGGAACGTGTGCAGCGGCGTCTGAGCGAGGAGTTCAAAACCCTCCAGGACGCACTGTCGCGGCACGGCAACACCGCCTCGGCCCGCATGGTCGAGGACGGGATGATCGTCGACATCGTCTACCAGGGCCGTGAGCGAGCCGTACCCGAACTCGCCGAGGCACTGGCGGTCGAGGTCGGCGAACTCACCCGCATCCTCTCCGCACATGAGCGTGAGATCCTCGAAACCCACCTCATCACCGAGGTGGCCGGCACCCTCCAAGAGCTGATCGCAGCCGCCGAGCGGCAGGTGCTGGCCATGAACGCCGAGCTGGAGGAACGGCCCACTTCCACCGGTATGAGGCTGCGCCTGGTGTGGCGGCCCTCCCGCAAGGCCCCGGTCGGCCTTGCCCAGGCCCGTGGCCGCCTGCTCCAGACCGCTGATGCCTGGACGGCCGAGGACCGGGCCGCGGTCGGTGAGTTCCTGCAGGCTCAGATCGCCCGCCAGCAGACCGAGGACGCGGCGGGCAGCTGGCTGGAGCACCTCACCGCCGCCCTCGACTACCGCTCCTGGCACGAGTTCGCCGTTGAGCGCCAGCAGCACGGCCGCTGGGTACCCGCCACGGGACCCGCCTCCGGAGGCGAACGCGTCCTGGCCGTGTCCGTTCCCTTGTTCGCCGCCGCCTCCTCGCACTACGCGAGCGCGGGCAGCCCGTACGCGCCACGCCTGGTGACCCTGGACGAGGCGTTCGCGGGTGTGGACGACGACTCGCGTGCCAAGTGCCTCGGGCTCCTGCACGCCTTCGACCTGGATGTGGTCATGACCAGCGAGCGGGAGTGGGCCTGTTATCCGCAGGTGCCGGGCATCGCCATCGCCCAGCTCGCCCGAGTCGACGAGGTGGCCGCTGTCCTGGTCACCCGTTGGGAGTGGGACGGCACGGCCCGCACGCGCCGCGAGGACCCGGTGCGTCCGGCCGACCCGGAGCCCCTGTGGGCGTGAGCGGTCCGCCGGTGGACGAAGCGCGCCTGCGCCGGCTCCTCGGCGGCGCCGACCTGGCCTGGCTGGTGGAGCGGGCACGCCGACGGCTGGAGCGCGGACAGCCACTCACCGGAGCCGTCTCGCTGGCAACGCCGACCCCGGCCGAGCGGGCAGCGGCCGAAAGACTGCTGGGCCGGGCACCAGGTGCCGGGAGAGCGCTGACGGTCCGGCTCGACGCCGTGGACGCCGTACTGGTCAGATCGGGTATCAGCCCGGGAGGCCTGGAGGCTGCCGTGACGGTGCTCACTGGGCGGGTCTTCCTTCTCGGCGAGGTCCGCCGGAGCGAGGAACAGGCCTGGAGGGAGGCGTATGCGCCTCTCACCCTGCTGGCCGAAGACCTTCCGGTGCACGCCGCTTGGGCCGTTCGTGTTCGTGACGACGGCCTCGTGCGCCGTCTCGCCCGTACTCCCACCGCTGCCCGTCTGCTGTTGGAGCAGACCGTCCGCGTACTGCGGGAGCTGCCTGTCGAACCAGCGCGGTCGCTGTCGGTGTTCGCCGCGGACATTCTGGGGAGTGCCCACGCACTCGACGACGGCACGCCGGTGGCCACCCTGGCCCTCTCCGGTGCCCGCGCTCTAACCGGCCATCCCGAGGGAGCGGGAGCGGCCTGGCGGCGGGCCGCATGGGCTGCCGCGGGCCTGCTCCGGGACGACGTCTCCTCGACGGTGCTCACTCTCAACCTCCGCGGGACTGCGGCCCTGGACTGGATGGCCGACGTGGGTGAGCCGTGCGTCCTCACCCTCCGTCAGATCGCCCACCGTCCGCCGCGGACGGCACCGCCCGTGGTCCACATCTGTGAGAATCCTGCGGTCCTTTCGGCCGCGGCGGACAACCACGGACCGGATGCCCGACCGCTGGTCTGTGTCCAGGGCCAGCCGTCGGCCGCCGCCTTGACCCTCTTCGCCCGTCTGTACGAGCTCGGTACTGCTTTCCGCTACCACGGCGACTTCGACTGGGGCGGTCTACGCATCGCCACGACGTTGTTGGGGCACGTGCCCTGGCGGCCCTGGCGCTACACGGCCGACGACTACCGTGAGGCGGTCGAAGCTGCTGGACCTGATCTGCGCCCGCTGGACGGGAAACCGGCGCTGTCGCCATGGGACCCGGACCTGGCGCTCGCTCTGACCGAGCACGCCCTGCGTGTCGAGGAGGAGGCAGTTCTGGGTGTGCTGCTGACGGACCTCGCGGGGTGAAACGGTCGCGACACGTTCGGGTTCGCGACTCGAACCGGCCCTTGTCGAGGCCGGCCGCGGGTGCACGTGCGAACCCTTGGGTGGTCGACCGAGGATGGTGTCGCCGGTTGTTTACGCCCGTTTGACGCTCCCGGGACCCGAAAGTCGCTTCCCATCTCGAGGACGTCGTTCCACAGCTGGCTCAGCTGCTTGTCCGTCCAGGAGTACGTCCGCTGGTACAGGGTCCGGAGCGGTCGGGGGTTTTGAGGAGCCGCGTCCGAACGGCAGCGATCACGGCTTGAGGGCCGGCCTGCGCAGCGTGTTCGCGAGATCAGCAGGAAACGATCAGGTTGGTCCAGGGGCAGGAACAGGGCCGTGGGCAGGGGCGTGCCCGCCGCCGTGTGCGCCGGGGAACGGCCTCGGTCGGCGACAGCTGCCGTACGCCGGACACCGGGGGCCGGCGACGGCTGACGCTTCGGCAGGGGCGGTCCTGCCGTTCGGCGCGGGCGGCGTGTTCGTCTACGAAGAGTGACGGCCGTGCGGGGGACCGTGCCGGGGCCGGGGGGTCGGCGTGTCGGCAGGTTGGTGCTGGTCAGTGCCACCGATGGCTGCGCCCCGAGCGCCCGGTTCCGGCAAGCGCGCTGCGTGTATATCGTCATACATCTGTCGCTGTGGGTAACCATCACCCGAGGCAGGCTCCCCGCCTGTCCGCACGTGCTCACAGGTGAGGAGTCACATGTCACGCAGGCACCGCTCCAAGAGATTCGCGGCGTCGCTCTCCGCGCTCGCGGCCACCGCCCTCTTCGTCGCCGCCGTCCCGGCCTCCGCCCATGACGGGGCCAGTCATCCCGACGAGGCCGCCGAGGCGGCGGCACTGGGGGCCGAGCATGCTCAGGAGCATGCCAAGATCCGCGCGGCGGCCCAGGCTCTGGGCGGGTACTCCCAGCTGGCGCGGATCGAGAGCCTGAGCGATCTGACCAGGTCCCAGGAGCTGGCGAACTCGAAGTTCCACCCCAAGGAGTACGGGCAGTTCGCGGAGTACTTCCAGTCGCCCGATTTCGCCGCCCACATCGCCATGCTGCCCACCGGCAAGGTGCTGATGTTCTCCTTCGAGCGCGTGGAGACCGATCCCACGGAGGAGCCGGCACCGACCAACACGCTCGGGCCGGAGAACGCCGGCCGTGCCTTCCTGTGGGATCCGGCGAAGGGGACCGGCCCCGCCGCGTTCAAAAAGGTCACCCCGCCCGAGCTGGTCGTGCCGGACGGCACGGACGTGAAGCGCCCGGCCCCCTTCTTCTGCGCCGGGCACGCCTTCCTGCCCAACGGCATGCTCGGGGTGTTCGGCGGCAACCTCGGCTACGGCGGAGGCGCCGGAGCGAAGCTGTCCCTCGTCTTCGACCCGTGGACCGAGAAGTGGTCGGTCAACAAGGACATGGCGGTCGGCCGCTGGTACCCGACCGTCGCCACCGCCCCCGACGGGCGGCTGCTCATCATGTCCGGCCACACCGACAAGGGATGGGGTACCTCCACCTCGGTCGTCGAGCGGTTCCCGGCCAAGAGCCACCCGGTCCCGTTCGAGAAGACCGTGGTCCCGCGGGACGTTCCCACCGACACCCTTCGCGTCGACGCCCCGTTCGGCGAGGACAGCGACTACCCGCACCTGTTCACCCTGCGCGACGGCAAGGTGTACGGCCTGGGCCGCCACGCCACCCGGCAGTGGGCCTTCGACCCGGTCGCGGAGACGCGCGCGGACCTTCCGGCCCGCCCGGACGGCGTCCACCGCGGCTACGGCTCCGCGGTACCGCTGCCCGCCGGATTCCGCGGTCCGGACTCCGTACTGATCCTCGGCGGTGACCGCGACGACCCCAACACCTACCAGCTCGCGAACGGGGCGTGGGAGAAGAAGCAGCCGCGCGCCTTCGGCCGGACCCAGGACGACACCCTCCTCCTCCCGGACGCGAGCCTGCTGACGGTCAACGGCGCCTACGGCATCCGGGACTACGGAAACGGCGACTACAACCCCAAGTCCGATCTCAAGTACCGCCAGATCGAGACCCGCGACGCCCTCGGGGAGTGGCGGCTCGGTCCCGTGCAGCGGCTGCCGCGCGGCTACCACTCCAACGCCGTCGTGCTGCCCGACGGCCGGATCATGGTCACGGGTGACGAACTCCAGCAGCTCGCCAACGACCCGAAGATCGACGACGACATGAACGGCAGCATCGAGATCTTCGAGCCGGCCTACCTCCACCAGGGTGCCCGGCCCAAGCTCGACCAGGTGCCGGGCGGCCCCATCCGCTACGACTCCCGCTTCAAGGTGACGACTTCGACCCCGGGTCAGGTCAAGAAGGCCGTCCTGCTGGCGCCGACCACGGCGACCCACGCGGTCAACACCAGCCAGCGTCATCTGGAGCTGCGGATCGTCCAGCGTGAGGGCAACACGATCGGGCTCCAGGCCCCGCCCTCCGCCAATGACGCCCCTCCCGGCCACTACATGCTCTTCCTGCTGGACGAGAACGGGGTACCGAGCACCGCCAAGTTCGTGTCCCTGCGCTGAACGAACGGGAGCGACGGCCCGATTCCCGGAATCCCGGTCGGGCCGTCGCTCGCGCCGCACACCTCGACGTCGTCTCACGCGTCGAGGTCGGGGCCCTGCTCGATCGGTGTGAACGACGGGCCCGAAGGCACCAGCGATTCCGCCGCCCAGGTGTACTCGACTTCGGGCAGGGCAAAGCCCTGCTCGAACCGGCAGACGCGTTCATCCGTACGAACGGCACCGTGACGCACGTAGAAGGCGATGGCACGGGTGTTGGCACGCAGCACCTCAAGGTAGACGTCCCGCCCGGGATGCTCCGCGACGGCCCATGCGAGAGCGTGCCGCAGCAGCCGGCCGCCGATTCCGGAACCCGTACGGTCCGGCCGGGCATGCAGGTTGTCCAGGAGGAGCCGGCCGTCGGAGCAAGGGGTGATGTACACGAACCCGGCGATCTCGCGCTCTTCCACGGCCACGAACAGCCCCGCGGCCGGGTCCGGCTCGGTCAACCGCCCTTGCCAGAGCGCCAGTTTGTCCCCGAGCAAAGAGCGGCTCAGGAAGCTGTGCGGCATGATTCCCGCATAAGCCGTGCGCCAGCTGTCGGCGTGAAGAGCCGCGATCTGCTCCATGTCGCCCCGTGAACCTGCTCTGATCCGCATGGCGTCAAGCCTCGCGTATGAGCCCGGCGCTTGTCACATCGCGGCCCGTCTCCGGGTGTTCACTAACTCCTTCTCGGTTCAGCCGCATCCATTTTCTGCAGCTGCTTGCGAAAATACTGATCATGCTCATAGCCTGTGACGGACCGAACTGAAATGATTCGTCAAGGAGTAACAGTGTCCGAGAGTCACGAGCTCTTCGAGTTCCTCAAAGCCGAGAGCAAGATAGCCGGGGTGCCCACCACGGCAGAGCTGTCGGCTACGTATTTCCTGGCGAAGCTCGCCGCCGAATGCGACCCGTCGGACGTCGAACACGACATCTCCCACAAGATTCCGGGAGTGGCCGTCATCGATACGCGCAGCGCGGAGTCCTACCGGGAAGCCCACATACCCGGTGCTCTCAACCTGCCGCACCGCGACCTGTCGTCGGAGCACGTCGTGGGCTTGGACCGCGACGTCACCTACGTCACCTACGGCTTCGGGCCCGACTGCAACGCGGGCACCAAGGGTGCTGCGAAGCTCGCCGTCCTGGGTTTCCGGGTCAAGGAAATGATCGGCGGATTCGAATACTGGAAGCGTGACGGATTCCCGGTCGAATCCGGGAATCCGAACGCATCGTAACGTCAGTGTCGCGTTCCCCGGGGAGCCCCTGGGGAACGCGTTTCCATTGTGGCGAGGAACGGCGCGGAGAATTTATTGGCGTCGATGTCGGACTCGGTTATCAGAATTCCGTCGAGCGCCCTGTCCGCGCCTTCCGAAGGATGTGCATAGCCGAGGATCAGGCAGGGGTCGTTCAAGGCTGTGAGGCTCAGTACGAGATCCGCTTCGTCGCAGCCGGTCGGGTCGGCGAAATCCTGTGAGGGGACCGCTGTGAAACCCATGTTGACCTTGAACGAGAAGAGCCCCGCCTGGGTCAGGTGGCCGTACAGATTCGGCTCGTCCCCGAGTGTTGCCCACGTGTACCCCTTGCGCCGCGCGGTCTGCATGGCTGCGAAGTAGAGGGTGCGGGCCAAGCTCGACTTCCGCCAGGACTCGCTCACAGCCGAGAAGCGGATGCGGATCGCATCCTCTTCCGGGCACTCCAGCACCAGGCAGCCGCCCACCATCTCGTCACCGTCGAAGGCGAAGTGCGCGAAGTACTTCTGGGGTCCGTGCAGCACGGCTTCCCGGTGCCGCCGGGCGTACGGGACGCCGAACTGCATGCCGGCCACCCGCTCTTCATAGAGCGTGAGGAACCGGTCCAGTGCCTCCGCGTCGACCTGGTCTTGCACGACCTCCCGCAACGACCCGGCGGCCCTGCGCTGAGCTCGCCGTATGTCCTGGCGCGACTTGTTGTCCAGGCGTGCGAGGAACTGGTCCTCGTCGGGTTCGAGCCGGGCGAGCCAGGTCAGCATCTCCGGCTTGCGTATGAACCCGCGGGCGGTGAGGTCGTCCCAGACGTCGGCCGGCGGCTTGAGCATCCTGACCACGTCGATGTGCTGGTCCGACGACAGCCAGGGCTCCGCGGTCAGATCCGTGGCTTCGATCAGGGCAACGGAGAGTCCATGCTCATCGATCATCTTCATGCTGTGTCCTCGGATGTCTGCGCCTCGCTTCCGGACGTGACGGAAGCATCGTTCTTCCTCCACCAGTCCTGGCCGCTCTGGGGGAGGGTCGGGATCGGATCATAGAACGGGTAGGCCTGTTGGGCGGCCGAGGGGTCACTGAGCTCAAGAGGAGTCCGGTAGTTCTTCGTCCAGTACGAGATCCCGCGTTCGCGGTCGTACGAGTCCACTTGGTCGATCCAGCGCTTCCCGACGAACGGGACGTCGCAGACGATGCGCGGGGTGGCGAAACCGGGCAGGTAGCCCATCATTCCGCGCTGCAGCGCCTGCGCCTCCCACACGGCCACCCGCCAGTGCTCGCTGTTCGGGATCATGTCGCAGAGGTAGAAGTAGTAGGGCATGATGCCCGCTCCGTCGAGCAGGGCGAAGCTCAGGTCGAGGAGGGCTTCGACGGAGTCGTTGACTCCGCGCATGAGGACGCCCTGGTTGCGCACGTCGCGGACGCCCGCCTCGAACAGTGCGGTGGTGGCGCGGGCCACGGCCGGAGTGACGGACTGCGCCGAGTTGGCGTGCGTGTGCACCGAGATCTGGACGCCGCGCTGGCGGGCCTTCGCGCACACCGACGCCAGTCCGTCGAGGAGGTCCTTCTGCAGCCAGTGCTGTGGGAGTCCGACAAGTCCCTTGGTCGCGAGCCTGATGTCGCGGATGCTCGGGATGTCCAGTAGCGCGTAGAGGAAGGCCTCCAGCCGGGGCCACGGCACGTTGGCCACGTCCCCGCCGGACACCACGACGTCGCGGATGCTCTGGCTGGCCCTCAGGAATTCCAGCATCCGCTCGAGCCGGTCGTTCGGCTTGAGCTCCAGGCGGAGCTTGGTGATCTGGGGGGTCGAGTTGCCGACCAGGTCCATGCGGGTGCAGTGCCCGCAGTACTGGGGGCAGGTGGAGACCAACTCGGCCAGGACCTTGGTCGGGTAACGGTGGGTCAGTCCTTCGACGGCCCACATCTCGGCCTCGTGCAGTGAGTCGCGGCTCGCGAACGGGTGCGAGGGCCACTCGGTGTGCCGGTCGCTGTAGACCGGCAGCATGTAGCGGCGCACCGGATCCGCGTACAGCCGGTCGGTGTAGCCCGGGTCGCCCGGGGCCAGGTCCGCCACCATGGTGTTCACCATCTGAGGTGTGATCAGCATGGACATGGTAGCCCGGTCGCTCTGGTCCCGTGTCAGGTCGGCCACGAATGACCGGTCGAGTCGGTGGCCGAAAACAGCCTCAAGCTGGCGGATGTTCTTTATGCAGTTGGACCGCTGCCATTGAGCCGAAGCCCATTCGTCGGCAGTTACGCCGGCCCACCCCGGAAACCTCGACCAGTCCGGTTCGGTCAGTGGCCGAAATGTGTACTCGTACGGCTGGGGTGCTCGCACCGCATTCTGTGAATCTATTGAAGAATGCGGAAGATGGTCCGAATTGATCTGAATCTTCATGCTATGCAGACCCAACGCTCAAGGCAGCCCAGGAGTCAGTCCTGCGACGCTCAGTGACAGTCTCAACAGGGAGCGACTTCGCTAGCGTGAACATATGGCAAATGAACCGCAGCGGCCGCCCCTGGCGCGATCGACCCTATCTCTACCTGACGGTAATGACGTCGATCAAGACTTGACCTGGCTCTTTGGATGCGTTAATGCTCCAGACATAAAACAAGTGGAGTGAACCCTACCGCCTGCTATTCGGTGAGATGTCCGACTTTTCATGATCGTCGATCGTGTCCACGTGGTGGACATTTTTCATGAGCAACCATGAAGATATCGCTTGACAGTTCATGATCCCGGACCTGTAGGTTCGTGATCGCGGTGGGGGGAGAGGGCCGCTCTGTCCTTCCCCGCCGGTATCGGAGAAAGCCGCAGGGAAGGACATACCTTGGCAATCAAGTGGGCCGACCAGCATGATTTTCAGGCTCTTCTGAAGCGCTCTGAGATCGAAGACAAGCCCGTACTGCTGGACCTTCATTCGCCGGAGTGTTCAGGCTGTACCGGCCATGACCGGAGTATCTATTCCGACCCCGAGATCGCTCGGGACGTCATGGAATACACGCTCCCGGTACGTGTGGTCACGACCAACCCGGACCGCGCCAGCACCGAGATCATCAACAACCACATCTTCATCTGGTCGCCGACCGTGCAGCTGGTCGCACCCGACCAGACCCGCTACCACGAGTGGAACGGCGCCCCACGGCGTACCCGACTCTCCGTCGGCTACCAGTCCGTCTTCCACGACACCGCCGGTCACCTGACCCCCGAGTCGTTCCGGGCGCAGCTGCTGGTCGGACGCGGCAAGGCGTCCCTCCGCAAGAAGAAGTACGGGGAGGCGATCCGCCTCTTCGACGAAGCGATCGCGCGTCACCCCCACGACCGGGTCACCGTCGAGGAGGCCGAGCGCTGGCGCAAGGTCGCCCGCGAGAGCGGCACGATCGAGACCTCGTGGGACATGCGGCAGCAGGTCACGACGTCGCCGCTCGCCGCCGCGGTGGAGCGTTTCGCGCAGACCGTGGCCGCCCTGCCGGACAGCGTCCTCATGAAGGACTGGATCGGCAAGCCGGGTCCGGGAGACTGGCAGTGGTATTCCGACTGCCTCCGTGAGGTCGTGCTCCAGGGTTACCAGGAGCTGTGCGACTTCGCCGTCGTCGCCGAGCGCGAACGCGCCAAGCACGGACCGGAGTTCAACGACACGCACCGCCTGCTGGGCCAGCACCGCTTCGCGTACCGCGAGTTCCAGTCCCTCTTCGTCGGAGTGCCTGACTCACTTCTGGACAAGACTCCGCTGCGCTCCGAGCGGTCGATCCGCGAGAACCTCGCGCACGTGATCATGGCCGAGTGGTGGGCGTACCGGCCGCAGATCCTGCACGCGCTGGACCGCGGCCGCGCGGGCCTGTCGCCGGAGGTCGTGCCGGCCACCGACACCGTCGCCGAGCACGGCGAGCCGCTGGGAAGCCACGAGAGCCTGCACGAGCTCCTCGCCCTGTACGAGCGCCTTCACCTGCGGAACACCCAGGACTACTCGGATATCACCGAGAACGAACTGGGCATCAGGTCCGCCTGGTGGGAACTCGGTCCGGTCGAGCTGCGGTTCCGCCTCAAGCGGTACATCTGGCACCCGCGGGACCACGCCGTCTCGATCGACAAGATCCTCGACGCCTCCGGCCACCGCCACACGGCCAACCACCGTTTCGCGTCACGCCTGTTCAGCGGTCTGGGCACGGCCGAAGCGGCGCTCATCGGTGCCGACGGCTTCATGTCGGACCGTGTGGACGCTCTCACGGCCACGATCAACGAGCGTGCTGACGAGGCCGCGCGCCTGCTGGGCCAGGTCACTGCAGTCTGATCACCAGTCAAACCGGGCCCGGTCCCGCATCCACAGAGTGCGGGACCGGATCCGGCTCCAGACTCGAGGAATCATTTCATGAGAGCCTTCTGGCTGCTTACGGGAGCCTCCGCGGTCTCCACGGTGGGCAACACATTTCTCTACATAGCAATACCGTGGGCTCTCCTGGAGTCGACCGACTCGAGCCTGCTCGCGGTCCTCAGCGTTGCCGCCCAGACCGCGCCGTATCTCGCGGCGCCGTTCCTCGGCACGTTCATCGACCGCTACGACCGTCGATTCCTGTTCGCCGGCGGCGAGCTGGTCCAGGGTGCGTCGGTCGCGATCATCCCGCTCCTCCTCGCCTATCACCAGGTCGCGGCGGTGTTCGTATCGCTCTTCGTCCTCGGCCTGGCCAACGTGATCTCGGACGTCGCCGGTGACTACGGCCTCATCCCCGCCCTCGTCCCACGGGACCGGCTGGACAAGGCGTCGAGCCAGTTCACCTCGATTCTCCTGGTCGCCCGCTTCGTGGGTCCGGCCCTGGCCGGTTTCACCATCGCGGCCGTGGGAACCACTTGGGCGCTCGAGATCGACGCCGTGACCTTCCTCCTCACGGCCTTCGTCGTGGTCTTCATGCCCAAGGCCGAGCCCCAAGCGGCCGCCGCGTCCCTCTCCACGATGCTCAAGGAGGGGATCGCGTACTTCCGCGCCAGGCCGGACCTGCGCAGACTGACCATGGCGGTCGCGCTGTACAACTTGGGCGCGGGCGCGCTGGAACCCACCCTGCTCACCGTCGGCGGGGACCACTGGAACTGGTCCCCCACCGCGCTCGGTGTCGCGGTCTCGTGCGGAGCGGTGGCCGCCGCGCTCGGTGCCTGGCTCAGTCCGCGTGCCCTGGTCGGTGACAACCGCCGACGGCAGGTCACCCTGTGGCTGGGCGTCGCGGCGGTCGGTTCGCTGGGTCTGCTCGTGAGCGCCCCGCTCGCCGTGGTCGTCGGCTTCTGCATCCTGTGCCTGGGTGAGGGAGGCGTCAACGCGGCGACCATGGCCTACCGGCAGCAGGAGATTCCTGACGAACTGTCCGGCCGGGTCAACGCCGTGATCCGTACGTTCATCACCGGCGCAGTGCCGGTCTCGGCCTTGCTGCTGGGTCTCACCGCGAACCTCTCCGGGTCGCTGCAGGTGTTCTTC
Organism: Streptomyces sp. NBC_00190; assembly: GCF_036203305.1. Lineage (GTDB taxonomy): Bacteria > Actinomycetota > Actinomycetes > Streptomycetales > Streptomycetaceae > Streptomyces. The sequence continues at coordinate 5,973,309 of NZ_CP108131.1, forward strand.
CCGGTGACCATCACCGCCCTCCTGGCCGTCTGTGTCTGGGCGTTCGCACGAGGCGGGGCGGGGCAGAAGCCCGCACCCGACCTGGTTTCCGCAACCGACACGAGGGCTGAGGCATGAAGAGCGTCTTGCTGATCAACACCAGTTCGGAGCCCGCCGCCCGCTTGATGCAGGAGCGCGCCGGCATCCAGCTGTCGGTGATCACCACACCGAGCTATCGGCGCTTCTACGCGGATGACGCGGACGTCGTGGTCGTCGAAAGCGTCGAGGACCTCACCCAGGTCCGCCACGCGGCCCTGGAGATCCGCAGGCGCAATCCGTTCGCGTACGTGGTTTCGCCCTCGGAGCTGAGCCTCCAGGCGGGCGGATACATCCGTTCGTACTTCGGCCTGCCCGGCGCGGGCTACGAGGTCGCCAACGCCTTCTCCAACAAGCACGTCATGAAGCAGCGGCTCGCCGCGGCGGGGCTGCCAGTGGCCCGCTTCCAGCAGTTGAGCCAGTTCACCGATGCCTCTGAGGCGGCGCGGACGCTCGGCTGGCCGGTCGTCGTCAAGCCCGCCATCGGTGGCGGTTCCGAGGACGTCTTCGTGCTTCGGGACGAAGCGCAGGTCCGGGACCTGGCCACTGCGGAGCTCACTGCCCAACTCCGTGAGTCTCCGTACCCCATGGTGGCCGAGGAGTTCGTCGACATCGAGGCGGAATTCCACTGCGACGCCGTTGTCGTGGGTGGTGAAGTCCACTTCGCCGCCGTCTCACGGTACTTCAGCCCCGTCCTCAAGAGTGTCGGCGAGCTCGTCGGCTCGTACACCCTGCCCGCCGGCCACCCGGATGCCGTCGCCGTTGCCGAGCAGCACGCGGCCGCGGTCAAGGCCCTCGGCCTCAGCGACGGAGTGACGCACCTGGAGGTCCTCAAGTGCTCCCGGGGATACCTGATCGGTGAGGTGGCTTGCCGCCCGGGCGGTGGTGGCATCGCCGAACAGCTCCTGCACCAGTACGGCGTCGACATCTGGATGGAGTTCCTCGCCACCTCCCTCGACGACCCGGTCGCGGGCGTCCAGCTGGAGCCCGAGGACCACCTCATCCAGTACATGCTGCCGCGGCCGCCCGGCACCATCACTCACATCAGCACCGCCGAGGACCTGCTCCAGGTGCCCGGTGTCGTCTACGCGGACGTCCGGGCCACGACAGGGGACAGCGAGACGGGCGTGGTCCACTCGGCGACCTTCGCGGGCCTCGTACTGGTGCGGGCCGACTCCGAGGAACAGGTCCAGCAGCGCATCGCCGCGGTCGGCACGCACTACAAGATCGACGTACACACCGAGGAAGGCTGAACGTGGCAGGCAGCGAAGTAGCAGTACTCGGCATCGGTGCGGGCCCCGCCAACCTCGCGTTGGCGGTCGCTCTGGAGGAGCTGGCCCCCGAACTGGCCGGCGAGACCCTCCTCGTGGAACAGAGCGAGAGCACGGTGTGGCAGCGGGGCCTGCTGATCCCCTGGGCGCAGAGCCAGGTCTCCTTCCTCAAGGACCTCGCCACGCTGCGCAACCCCCGCTCGCGCTTCACCTTCGTCAACTACCTGCACGAGACGGGCCGGCTCGACGATTTCATGAGCCTGGGGACCTTCACCCCGTACCGCAGTGAAATCTCGGACTACCTGCAGTGGGTGGTCGCCTCCCTGGAACGGGTACGGGTCCAGTACAACCGCCGAGCGGTGCGCATCGACCCCGTACGCGACGCATCGGGCGCGCTCTCCCGCTGGGACGTCCTCTTCTCCGACGGTTCACAGGTCAGTGCCCGCCATCTCGTGGTGGCGGGCGGCCGGGACCCGCGGATACCGGAGGTCTTCCAGGGGCTCCCGGCCGAACGGGTCGTCCACAGCAGCGAATACTCCGTACGGATCGCGGAGCTGCCCAGGGACGTCCCGCAGCGGGTCGTCGTCATCGGCGGCGCCCAGAGCGCCGTCGAAATGGTGCAGGCGGTCCGGCAGGACGTGCCGAACTGCTCCCCGGTCCTCGTGGTCCGCGGCATCGGGCTGACTCCTTACGTGTCCTCCAAGTTCACCAGCCGCTTCTACTCCGCGGCCGCCTCCGAGGAGTTCTTCGAGCTGGGCCCGGAGGGACGTGAACTCGTCCTCGCCGAGATGGCGCGCAGCAACTACTCGGGCGTCACGCCCGAACTGCTCGACAGCCTCTACCACCAGATGTACCGCGACCGGCTGGACGGGAAGGAAGGACTGCGCGTCCTCACCGCCACCGACGTCGTCACGGCCGTCGAGGAAGAGGACTGCGTCGTACTGACCCTGCGCGACCGCCGTACGGGACTGGAATCGGAGCTGCGCTGCGACCGCGTCCTCCTGGGCACCGGCTACGAGCCGTCCATGCCCGCCGGCGTCCGGCGCCTCGGGGACGAGCTGGGCCTGACGGAGCTCGAGATCACGCGCAACTACCGGGTCAGGACGGCCAAGGGGGACGGCGGCCCCACCGACGGCGCTCGCCTGTACCTGCAGGGCGTCAACGAATCCACCCACGGGATCGCGGACTCTCTGCTCAGCACCATGGCGACCCGCGCGGCGGACATCGTCACGGACCTGCTCTCCGCGGCGGGCGAATAGACGATGGACGTCGCGCAGCTGCGCGTGCAGACACCGGGCTGTGCGGAATCCGCCTACTTCGACAACGCGGGTTCCGCACTCCCCGCGGAACGGGTCACCCGGACCGTCATCGACCATCTGCTCCTGGAGCAACGGGTCGGCGGCTACGTCGCCGCCGACATCGCCGCGGGCCGGCTGGACGCGGTGTACACCTCGGTGGCCCGCCTGATCAACGCGAAGCCGCACGAGATCGCCCTGGTGGAGAACGCCACTCGCGCATGGGACATGGCGTTCTACGCCATCCCGTTCAAGCCGGGTGACCGCATCCTCACGTCACGCAGCGAGTATCCGAGCAACGCCCTCGCCTTCCTCCAGGCACGCGAGCGCTTCGGGGTCGAGGTCGAGGCCGTCCCCGATGACGGGAACGGGCAGGTCTGTCTCGACGCCCTGGCCGAAAGGCTCGGGCAGGGCGGGGTCCGGCTCGTGGCCGTCAATCATGCGCCGACCTACGACGGCCTGGTGAACCCGGCGGCCGAAATCGGGGAGCTGGCCGCCCGTGCGGGCGCCCTCTACCTGCTGGACGCCTGCCAGTCGGTCGGCCAACTGCCGGTGGACGTCAGGCGCATCGGCTGCCACCTGCTCTCGGCGACCGGGCGCAAGTATCTGCGGGGACCCCGCGGCACCGGCTTCCTGTACGTGTCCGAGGAAGTGGTGGACCAGCTGGACCCGCCGCTGCTCGATCTGCGGGCGGCCACCTGGACCGGTCCTGAGTCCTTCGAGTTGAAGGCGGATGCGAAGCGCTTCGAGACCTGGGAGCGCAACGTGGCCGGGCTCCTCGGACTGGGAGCGGCCGTGGACGACCTCCTCGACCTCGGCATCGAGGCGGTCCGGGAGCGGATCGCGCTGCTGTCGGACAGCCTGCGGTTCGGTCTCTCCCGCCTGCCGGGGGTGGCGGTCTGCGACCGCGGCGCGGTCCGGAGCGGCATCGTGACGTTCGTCAAGGACGGCTGGAGCCCGGAGGACCTCGTCGCCAGGCTGCGGGAGGAAGGCGTGACCACCGACTTCTCCTTGCCGTCCCGCGCCCGGTTCGACATCCGCGCCGACAAGCCAGCGGTCGTCGTCCGAGCGTCGGTCCACTACTACAACACCCTTGCCGAGCAGGAACAACTCATCAATGCGGTGGCCGGTTCCTGAACCGGCGGGCCGCCATGGAGCCCCCACCAGTCCAACTCTGGGCGTGAACACGTGATCGAAACCCATACATACGAATTCATGGCCGTCGATGCGCCGCTCGACGAGCTGCAGATGGCTGACGTGCAGATGCTGTCCAACTGGTCGTGCGACAGTCCGAAGACTCTCGTGGCCAGCTCGGTGGTCAGGCCGTTCCACACGGACCCGCGGGCACTGATGGAACGGTACTTCGACGTTCATCTCGCAGTCTCCCCGTGGGGGACCCGCGAGGTCATCTTCAGGCTGCCGCAGGAGTGCCTCTCCGTCCCGCTGGCCAGGCGCTACGGAGTGGAGGCCTGGTCCGTCGACGAGCACACGCTGGTCGTACTCCGCACCGACTTCGCCGGCGGCGCGGCGTACACGCCGGTCGAAGACTCGCTCAGCCGGCTGGCGAGTGTACGGGCCGAGCTCGCGACCGGAGGCCGCCGCGCCCTGTACCTCGCGTGGCTGGCCTCACTGGGCAACCCGGACCAATACGGTGCGTCGGAGGTGCAGGAGCTGGAAGCCGAGGAGGAGCCGCCGGTTCCGGCCGGGCTGACCACCTTGGGACCCGGGCTCTGCGCGCTCGCGGAGATCCTCTGTGTGGACCCCCGGCTGCTGCAGGTCGCCGGCAGCGCGAGCCCCGATGCCCAGTCTCATTCCCAGGCGCATCAACAGAAGCTGAGCCAGTGGATCCACCGGCTCCCGGACGTGGACAAGAACCGCTTGCTCCTCCAGGTACTCCAAGGAGGCACGGAGCTCCCGATGCAGGCCCGGCGGTCACATCCTCCGTCCCGGGCGTCCCACCGGTCCGTGGCGGACCTGGTGCGCGCGGCATTGGCGGTCAGCCGCGCGGATGCCGCATGAACCACGGGTGGGCGGCCTGACCTGCCGCTTCGGTCAGGCGTTCGTCCGGCGCTTGGTGCGCAGGAGGAAGAGGGTCAGGGCAGAAGCGAGGGCCACCGTGCCCGTGCTGACGCTGATGGCGATCTGCTTGCCGCCGTCGAAGGCGAAGCTGGTGGAGACGTTCACGGCGACGGCCGCCACGAGGAGGATCCAGAGCAGGGCCTTCATGGCCGTTCCTTTCGTCGAGGGGGGCGGGGCCGGTGCGGCCCCTTGTGGACACCACGATGCCCGTTCGCGGAGCGGCGGAGCGAGGGGGCGGTCTACCGGACCCTTGGTGTAGCCCGCTACACCAAGGGCCGGGTGGTGCGCACGCCTTCGCCGGCCTGGGCGTTCGCCTAATCTGAGGCCCATGAAAGAGAGGCTGTGGGTCGAATGGCGGGCGACGAGGCAACTGCTGCGATCGGCCGGCCTCGCCCTGGCCTCGCTCCTGTTCCTGCCCGTCGCGGGATTCACCGCGGTCGCCACCCTGCTGGTGATCGGCGCCGGCGTCCTGCCCGAAACGGTCCTGCTGCTCCGCAGGATCGCCGGGATCAAGCGCGGCGAGGTGGAGAACTGGACCGGTGAGCCGGTCCCGGAGGCGTACGTACCGATCGTCGGCGGGCTCTCCGTACGCGTACGGACGGCGGTCGCCGATCCGGGGACGTACCGGGACCTGCGGTGGCTGGCCGCGCACTTCCTCTACGGCTGGCTGCTGGCCTACGCCGCCCTGCTCGTCTGGATCTTCGGCCTGATGGTCGACGGCATCTGGTGCGGGGTGCTGGGCCACCGGGCCGTGGTGCTGCCCGCCATCGGGCGGCTGGCCGCCCTCGACGCGGCCTGGTCCCGCTCCCTGCTGGAACCCTCCCCGGACGCCCGGCGCAGTGCGGAACTCGCCGAGCGCGTCGAGGAGCTGACGGCCACCCGGGCCGGGGCGGTCGCCGCGCACGGCGCCGAACTGCGGCGCATCGAGCGTGACCTGCACGACGGGACCCAGGCCCGCCTGGTGGCGCTGTCGATGCGGGTGGGGCTGGCCAGGAGGGCGTACGACAACAACCCGGACGCCGCCCGCAAGCTCCTCGACGACGCGCAGGACCAGGTCCAGGAAGCGCTGACCGAACTGCGCCACGTCGTGCGCGGCATCCACCCGCCGATCCTCACCGACCGCGGCCTCACCGGCGCCGTACGGGCGCTGGCCGCGGGCAGCGCGCTGGAGGTCGAGGTGGCCGAGGAGGGCCTGGAGGGCGGCTCGCGTCCGCCGGCCGCGGTCGAGGCGGCGGCGTACTTCGCGGTCGCGGAGGCGCTGACCAACGCCGCCAAGCACAGCGGATCCCGGCGGGCCCGGGTGGAACTGTCCCGGGCACCCCGCGCGTTGAAGATCCTGGTGCGCGACGAGGGACACGGGGGCGCCGACGAGACGGGCGGCAGCGGGCTGCTCGGCATGCGGCGGCGGATCGCGGCCCTCGACGGCATCGTCCAGGTGTCGAGCCCCGTCGGGGGGCCGACCGTGATCGAAGTGGAGCTTCCGTGCGTGTGGTGATCGCCGAGGACAACGCCCTGCTGCGGGAAGGACTCGTCCTGCTGCTCACCTCCGCGGGCCACGAGGTGGTCGCCGTCGCGGCCAGCGGCCCCGAGGTGCTCCCGGCCCTGCTCGAACACCGGCCGGACGTCGCCGTGCTGGACGTGCGGATGCCGCCCGGCTTCCGGGACGAGGGGCTGCGCGCGGCGCTCGCGGCGCGGGCGGATATCCCGGGGCTCCCGGTCCTCGTGCTGTCGCAGTACGTGGAGGAGACCTACGCGGCCGAACTGCTGGGCGGCGGCGCGAGCGGCGTCGGCTATCTCCTCAAGGACCGGATCGGCCGGGTCGACGAGTTCCTCGACGCCCTGGACCGGGTCTCCGCGGGCGGTACCGCGCTGGACCCGGAGGTGGTGGCGGAACTCCTCGCGAAGCGCCAGGACGATCCGATCGACTCCCTGACCCCGCGCGAGCGCGAGGTCCTGCAGCTGATGGCGGAGGGGCGGGACAACGCCACGATCGCCGCGCACCTGGTGGTCACCGAGCGGGCGGTGAGCAAGCACATCGGGAACGTGTTCCTGAAGCTCGGGCTCCCGCCGAGCGACAGCGGCCACCGCCGGGTCCTGGCGGTCCTCGCCTACCTGAACAAGAGATTCCGTACGTGAAATATTCATGCCGGAAACATGAGTCTGGCGCTACCGCCCGCTGAAGTCCCGCCCCCATACTCGTTCTTGATGATTGCGCGGTACAGCCACAGTGGTTACAGCAGCCAGTCGGCGTCTCGCGCGATCTTGATGGCGTCCACCCGGTTCCGGGCCTGCAGCTTGGTCACCGTGGTGGTCAGGTAATTGCGAACGGTGCCGAGGGAGAGCTGGAGGTGTCTGGCTATCTCGACCGGCTCCAGTCCGTCCGCCGCCAGCCGCAGCACTTCGGTCTCGCGGCTGGTCAGCGGGCTCTCCGTACTGTTCCACGCGGAGAGGGCGAGCTGGGAGTCGATCACCCGCTTTCCGGCGGCCACGTTCCTGACGGCGGCGGCGAGTTCGCGGGGAGGGGCGTCCTTGAGCAGGAAGCCGGAGACCTGCGCGGCCAGGGCGCGGCGCAGGGCGCCGGGACGCCCGAGGCTGGTGAGGATGAGCGCACGGCACTCCGGAAGCCGCTTGCGCAGCCGTTCGGCGGCGGTCAGCCCGTCGATGCCGGGCAGGTCGATGTCGATGATGGCGACGTCCGGCTCGTGCAGGACGGCGGCGTCGAGGATCTGGTCGCCGCGCTCCACCTCGCAGACGACCTCCAGGTCGTCCTCCAGGTTGAGCAGGGCCACCAGGGCGCCGCGCACCATGTTCATGTCTTCGGCCAGCAGGATGCGGATCGTCATGCGGAAGGGTCCTCCCGGTTCAGGCGGCGGGGTCCCGGACACCGAGTTCGGTGTCGTCGGGATCGGCGAGTCTGCGCAGCGGCCGTGCCGGGGCCTGGGCGACGAGCTCGAACGTGTCGCCGGAGCCGCGGGTGACGGTGAGTACGCCGGAGGCCGACAGCAGCCGTTCCCGCAGGTTGCCCAGGCCGCTGCCGCTGTGGGGCGACACATCACGGTAGGAGGGGTCCACACCGTCGTTGGAAACGGACAGCCGCACCCAGTCGTCGTCCCGGGTCGCCGTCATGGTGCAGGTGGTGGCGCGGGAATGCCGCAGCAGGTTGGTGACCGCCTCGCGCAGGACGGCGGCCAGTACGGAGTCGACCTGCCGGTCGACGCTCCCGTCCAACCGGATCTCCACCCGCACCTCGACGTCCGCGGCCTCCAGCAGGGACTGGGCCGAGCGCATCTCCTGTTCCAGGGACATGCTGCGCAGACCGCTGGAGACCACGCGGACGTCGGCGAGCGACTGCCGGGATATGGCGAGGACTTCGCTGACCTCCTCCAGGGCGCGTCCCGGATGGGACGGGATGAGCCGGTGGATCAGCTCGCCCTTGAGGGTGATCGCCGACAGGCTGTAGCCCAGCAGGTCGTGGAGGTCCCGCGCGAAGCGCAGCCGCTCCCTGGTGACGGCCAGGCCCGCGAGCTGGCTGCGGGTGTCGTGCAGGGCCTGTACGAGCGAGGCCAGCCGCGACAGTCCGTAGACCACCAGGCCGGTCAGCAGCGTCGACTGGCACAGATAGACGGTCTCCTGGATGGAGAGGTTGTCCAGGGTCGGCGGGATCAGCATGCTCAGGCCCACCAGGCCGTACGCCGGCCAGGCCCATCGGCCCGGCAGCAGGAGCAGCAGCGACCCGGCCAGGAATCCGGCCATCGCGCCCCACTGCGAATGGAAGACGGCGATCGGCAGGTACGTCAGCAGTGCCTGCGCGCCGAGCGTCGCACTGCGCTGCCACACCGGGGCCCGGCGTGCGGCGACTCCCGAATGCCGCAGCTGCAGGACGAAGATGAGGCCCAGGCAGACGAGCGAGGTCAGCAATGACGGCGTGGGCAGCTTCGTGCCCAGCAGGTTGAGGACCGTGATGCCCAGGTAGCTGATCAGCGCGACCGTGAGGATGATGCGGGCCAGCCGGGGTGCGGGCAGGTCCGGCACGTCGTGCGGCTGGCTGTTGCCACCGCCCGCCTCGGCCGCTGAATGCAAGGGATCGTTCTCGTCATGGCGTGGCATGGTCGTCTGGGTCTGCAGCCTTGTCTGTCTCGTCCTTCGAACCCCGGTGCGTTCGTAAAGATCATACGGGTTAGACGAACAGAGGGACGGGGTTCAGGTGTTCGTACGGAGTCGGGGCGAGGCAGTGCCCCGAAGCCACAGGAACGTCGAAGAGGCGGCCCGGCGCGAACCGCGGCCAGAAGTGCCGCAGCCCCGGCACCAGCACCTTGACCACCGGCAGTTTCAGGTCGGGCCGGGTCTGGTCCAGCACCAGCAGCTCCATGCCGCGCGACCGGACGGTCTCGGTGATCAGGGCCACGTCGTCGAGCAGGTCGGCGGTCGGGGTGTACGCCCAGTCCCGGGGCACGCGCGGTCGTTCGGCGTCCGGCCGTAGGTGGGGCTGGTTGGCGGCGGTGGCGCGCAGCCACCAGTCGAGCGGTTCGGGATCGGTCACCCGGTAGCCGGTGCCCTGCGGGGTGGCCCCGGCCACCAGGGGCAGCAACTGGCCCATTTCGGTCAGCGCGCGGCGCAGCGCCAGGCGCGGGTCGAAGTGCGCGCCGAAGCCGAAGACGATGTCCTCGGCAGGCTTGTCCGTGCGCCGCGACAGGGCCGCGACGACCGGGATCCCGAAGTCCGAGGTGAGGTCCAGCGCCCACACTTCGCGCCCCACCGAAAGGTAGCCATCGCGAAGCCGGCCGATGTACGGCTCGGCGAAGGCGTCGAGGTCGACGGCGGGCCGACGGGTGCGGTTGTACCACCACAGGGCCACCGCGTCCCGCTCGACCAGCTCCAGGAAGCCTTGCACCAGGGCGTCTTCAGGGCTGCTGCCGGCCGCGTTGCCGTTGGAGTCCGCGAACAGGCCGTCCGGGGACGGCTCTTCGCTGAAGTACAGCAGGGCGGTGGGCACGAGCCGCTGGACGCCTTCGGTGAGCGACCAGACCGGTGTCCAGTCGGTGGGCCGGTCCTCGTCGAAGCGCGGCGGTACGTACTGCAGCCGGTCCCCGCGCGCGTTGATCCGCTCGCGGTCGGCGAACTGCCGGTCGGCGTACAGCTGGACGGCGTTGGGGTGCAGCGCGGCGGGCCCCAGTGCGCGGTAACTGCCGCGGACCACCGGCTCGTCGCCCTGCCGGGTCGCGCTGTACCGTTCCACCGCTTCGCCGAGGGCGCTGGTCCTGGCCTCTTCCTCGCTGAGGCCCTTGCCGCCGCTGAGCGAGCGCAGACCGGCGCGCAGCCCCGCCAGGGTGGGGCTGCGCATGGCGAGGTTCTCGCCCGCGACGAACGCCTCGACGAAGCCGGGACTGCCCGGGGCCCGCCGGATCTCGCGGACGATCCCGGTGACGGGGTCGACCAGCGGGGCGTACCGCCGCAGCATCTCGGCGGGGGTGAGCGCCCGGTGCCCGCCCAGGTCCAGTACGGCCTTGGGGCGCGAGCGCGGTACGAAGGGCTCGGCGACCCGCCGGGCCACCAGGCCGGGATCCCCGCACGCCGCGCACTGCGGCAGCCGCGCCACCGGATGCGCGGCGCTCTGCCACCCGAGGGTGTCCAGTACGTGTACGGCGTGCTGTGCGTCATTGCGTACGCCGGCCAGCCACTTGGCGGCCTCCAGTACGGCCAGCTGCACGGTCAGTGAACGGCCCGCGTGAAGGGTGGCCTGCGGCCGCGGCGGCGGACCGGCCAGGCCGAGCGCCCGCCGCAGCGGCTCCTCCGAGTGCCGGTGACCGCGCAGCCGGGTCGCCAGGCAGTGCCAGCACGGGCCCTCGTGCGGCTGGAAGACCGGCCCGATCCAGGAGGCGGTGGAGCCGAGACCGGCGAGCAGCCAGGGCCGCTTGGACTCGCGGTGCTCGGCGTCGATCTCCCGCAGCAGCGGGGAGAGGTAGTCCTCGCACAGGACGAGGGTGAGGTCGCCATCCGCACCCGGGGCGGCGAGGACGAGGCCCGAGGCCCGGCAGGCGGCGCGGACCTCGGCCTCGTCCACGCCGGCCGGGGTGACCACCCGCAGGGTGCGCTGCGCCAGTGCGTCCGGGACCTGGCCGCCGTCGAGGCCGGCCAGGTCCCAGTAGGCCTCGGCCGCCGGGTCGGGGCGCGGACCGCCGGACGCCCCGGACGCCCCGGACGCCCCGGGCGCACGCAGCCGGAGCAGGCCCGAGGCGTCGAGGGCGCGCAGGGAGGCGTCGACCTCCGCCGGGGTCAGCGACGGGGCCGCGTCCCGTACGACGGCGGCCGGAGTGCGGCTGCCGTCCAGGAGCGGGACCAGTACGTCGGCGGGCGGGCCGTGCAGGGCCGTGACGCCGCGGTGCGAGACGAGGTAGGCGGCTTCCCCGGGGACGAGCGTGGCGCGCAGGTGGCTCTTGAAACCGATCCGCGCCTCGTCCTCGCCGGCGGACGGCGATCTGTGGTCTGAGTCCCCCATGGACATGCGTTCCCCCCGTCCCGTTTCCTACTCGAACCGTATGGGAGCCGCCGCGACGGCGGTGCCCGCGGGAACGGCGACGACGCACACGGACAGCAGCGCGGCGCCGCCGTCGCCGGACGCGTCGAGGTCCTCGATCACGAGGGCGCGGGCGGCGGAACGCATCGTGTCCGCGGCGGACTGCTCACCGAATCGGCTGTGCGAGGCAACGGTGTTCGTCATGGTGCTTCATTCCCCCAAGGATTGAACTCGATTGTTTCTCTGGTAATTCTGCACGGCGCATGCACCCTACAGGCAGTGCCGCAATCACCGTGAAGACGTGAACTTCTCATGAACCGGGCAGCGTGATTCACGATGCTGGTGCGAGTGGAACAGGTGTCATGGCCACTTCGAAACGCGCTTCCGCCAGTATCCGGGCGACCGTCGCCCCGATCTCCTCACTGTGCCGGGCGTCCTCGCCGGGGCAGCCGAGGACCACGAGCAGGGCCTCGCGGCTGTCCGGGGCGAGCTGGTGGCCGGCCGCGTCGCAGTCGCGTTTTCCCAGCCAGGCGAGGGGGTCGAGGGTCTCGCCCGCTCGCGCGAGACCGTATATCAGGTCGCCGACGGGAATCGGCCGGGACTTGCTGGAGAAGGCCGGGACGATCCGCTCGCCGCCGACGGCCCGGGTGACGACCAGGTCCCGGCCGTCACCGGACGGTGGGGCCTGGTGGAGGCCTATTCCCGCACCGTGCAGCAGTGTCGCGACGGTCACGGCGTCCACGACCGCGCCATGCGACTTCCAGCTACGCGTGGCCACGAGTTCACGCAGACGTTCGCCCGCCGGGATCACCGACGGGTATCCCAATTCGGCCAGAAGTTTTCGGTATCCGTCCGGAATCGGTTGGTGCGCGGCGTACCGGGAGTGCGCCTCCTCAGCCGTCAGCCCCTCGGCCGACAACAGCGGCCGGCCGGCGGTGAGCCGCCAGACGTGAGGGTGGCGCAGGCCGAGAGAGCGGGCCTCACCGGTCGTTCGGACAATCACGGATCCTCCGCAGTCAGTTCTGCCCGAAGAAACTCAGGAGTTCGGCATTCACACGGTCCGGGCGTTCCATGTAGCCGTAGTGCCCGGCATTCTCGATCTCCACGTAACGGGAGTCCGGAATGACATCGGCTATTTCCCGGCTCAAATGCGGCGGAAGGACGAGGTCGTCGGCGAAACCGATGACCAGACAACGCGCCCGGATGCCCCGGTAGGCGGTGAGCCGGTCCGCCGCCATTTCGACTCCGAGCTGCGCCCGGTATCCCGGTGCCGCGCTCGCCGGGGACACCTCGAACAGGTCCAGCCAGTCCTGTATCTCCTTGTCCTCGTTCAGCGTGGCCGGGGAAAGGAACTCCATCGCCCGGACGGTCGCGGCGTAGCGCGGCGGCAGGCTGATCCCGCTGTCGTGCAGTTCCCGCTCCGCGAGGTCGCGGAACCGCCGCATCGCGTCCTTGCGGCCGCGGGTCGCGAGCAGCGCCGCCTCGGTCACCAGGTCCGGGCGGGCCAGGCACAGCTCCTGGGTGATGTGCGCGCCGAGCGAGGTGCCGACGAAGCGGCACGGACCCAGACCCAGGTGGTCGACCAGGGCGGCGGTGTCCGCGACCAGGTCGTCGATGGTGAATCCGTCCGCGCAGGCGTCGGTCGGCGGGATCCCCCGGTTGTTGAAGGTGACGACCTGGTACCCCGCCGCGACGAGTGCCGGCACCTGGTGCAGGTGCCAGGCACGGCCGCTCGCCCCGGTCCCCATGACCATCACCACGGGTTCCCCGCGGCCGGTGACGTCATAGCCGAGGCTGATTCCGTTGATTGTGCTGACCGGCACGGCCCTGCCCTCCTCTGCACCGTGGAACCGGCTGGTTCCGGGTCGGAAATTAGTCGGCCGGATACCGACGGACCAGCAGTTTTGGCCCTGCCTTAAATCGTTGCGCCGGGCCGTGGGGACGGGCCACGATCGGCACGACCGAAGGGGAGACTCATGGACAATCCGTTCGACGACGACAACGGCACTTTCTACGTTCTGGTGAACGACGAGAACCAGCATTCGCTGTGGCCCGTGTTCGCCGAGGTCCCGGACGGCTGGACCGTCGTGTTCGGCCAGGAAAGCCGCCAGGCCTGCCTGGACTACGTGGAGAAGAACTGGACCGACATGCGGCCCGCCAGCCTCATCAAGGCGATGGAGCAGACGGTCCCGGCAGCTGCCTGACCGTCAAGGAACCCCCAACCCCCCACAGCGTCAGGGCGGGTGCACCGGAGAGATCCGGGGCACCCGCCCTGATGTGTTGTCCGGCCGCGCCGGGACCGGCCGCTGCCGGTTGCGGCGGCCGCCGGGCGCGGCCGCCGGGAGGCGGCTACTCGCCCGTGTACACCGCGTCGATCGGCCTGGTGCGCAGCGCCGAGCGCGTGGACAGGGCGATGGACAGCCAGCCCAGCACCGCGATGAACCCCGCGATGCCGAGCCAGACGGCCGGCTCCAGGTGCGGAACGGCCTGGCCGGTCATCGCCAGACTGCTGCCCACGGTGGGCGGGATGGCGATGAAGACGCCGACGGCGATCGCCGTGACCACCACGACCCAGGACTCCATGAACATCATCCGGCGGGTCTGGCGCCGGCTGGTGCCGATCAGGCGCAGCATGGCGAACTCGCGGCTGCGCGCCATGGTCGCCATCACCAGGGTGTTCACCACGGCGATCAGCACGTAGAGCAGGAGCAGCGAGTTGGCGATCAGGTTGGTCCAGGACTGCTGGGCGAACTGCCCCTGCTGCACCGCCGCGAACCGGTCCGCCGCCTGCACCTTGAGCGTGGGGGTGCGCTGGGCGAGCTCGGCCAGCGCCGTCCCCACCCGGTCGCGGACCTCGGGGCCCGATGCCGTCACCAGCAGGGCCGAGTCGAGGCCTTGGGTGGTGTGCGCCACCAGCATGTCGTGGGGGAGCGTGACATCGCCGAAGCCGAGGCCGTTGCCGTAGACGGCCACGACCTTGAGCTTCTGTCCGGTCCCGTCGCCGAGGCTGACGTCGGCCGTGTCGCCCACGCCGAGTCCCGCCGTGCCCGCGGCCATCCAGCTGAGCGCCACGGTGTCCCCGGTCAGTTCGTCCAGGCTGCCCTCGCGCACGTCCAGGTCGAGCGTACGGCCGAGCCCGCGCGGGTCGACGCCCTGGGCGCTGAAGGGCCGGGAGGCCTCCTTGTCGATCTCCACGTACGTGAGCATCACCTGCGAGCGGGCCACCGGGGTGGCGGCCGCGACGCCGGGCACGGCGCGGACGGTCCCGGTCAGGTCCTGGGACAGCCCGGTGGCGTCGCTGGTCAGGACGTAGTCCGCGACGACTCCCGTCGCCGCCTGCTGCTTGGCCGTGGCCTCGACGGTCGAGAGGGTCGACAGCTGCATCAGGGCCAGGGCGGCGCCGAGTGCGAGCGGGACGACGGCGCTGCTGAGCCGGCGCGAGTTCGCGCTGCTGTTGGCGGCGGCCAGGTAGCCGCTGACCCGGAAGCGGCGCAGCAGCGGAGCCATCACCCGCGTGGTGATCTTCACCAGCTGCGGGCCGATCAGCGCGCAGCCGAACATGAGGATCAGCAGCGAACCCGCGGCGCCCGCGATGGCCAGCTGCCCGGGGATGACCATCGGCAGGACGACCGCCGCCGCGAGACCGAGCACGATCAGCACCCGGCCGGCGATCAGCCGCGGCCGGCCCAGCCGAGGGGGCTCCGCCTGCGATTCGCGCAGCGCCTCCACCGGCTGGATCCGTGCGGTGCGGAAGGCCGCCACGTAGCCCGCCAGCCGCGCACCCAGTACGCACAGCACCACGGCCGCGCCCGCCGGCGCCGGGTTGTAGGACAGCTCGAAGTCACCCGGCAGCACCCCGACCGCGGCGAACGCGTCACGCAGCGCCCCGGCGATCAGGAAGCCGGGCGCGGCGCCCAGCAGCGCGCCGGCGGCGGCGACCATCAGGATCTCGCTGCCGATCAGGGAGTGGATCTGGCGGGGCGAGGCGGCGATCGCGCGCAGCATGGCCAGTTCGCGGCGGCGCTGGTGGACGGTCAGGCCGAGGGTGGAGGAGACCACGAAGATGACGACGGCGAGCGCGGTACCGCCGAAGGAGGCGGAGAGCGCCACCAGGAAGCCGCGCGACTGCCCCACGTCCAGGAACTCCAGGTCGCCGACCTGCTTGCCCGTGTACACGGCGACCGCCTCGGGCCGGCCGGCGAGCGCCTTCCCGATCCGGGCGGCCAGCGCGTCCGCGTCCGTGCCCGGCTCGGCGAGCACGCCGATCGCCGTGAGCCGGTCCGGGCGCTGCGACAGCTGCGCGGCCCGGTCGTCGGTGAAGAAGGCCGCCGACTGCCGGTCCAGGCCGCCGGGGGGCGGCGCGACGAGGCCGGACACCCGGTACGAGGCGGGCGTGGTGCCCACCGACAGCCGCACGGTGTCGCCGGCCTTGACCCCGGCCCGCCGGGCCACGGCGGAGTCCAGGACGACCTCCTCGGCGGAACGCGGCTCGTGCCCCTCGGCCAGCGGGAACGGCCCGAGGGCCGCCGAGGCCCAGCCGTGCCCGAACAGCGGGTCGTCGAGGGCCACCGTGCCGCCCTGCGGACCGGTGACGCTCATCTCCACGGTGCGGTCGCCGACCACCGAGCGGACCCCGGGGACCTTGGCCACCTCGCCGGCCAGGCCGGCGGGCAGCGTGACGCGCTCGGCGAAGTGCGGGTCGAAGTTCTCCTTGACGGCCTTGGTCTGGTTGCCGCCGACCATCACGGCGGCGCCCGCGTAGCGTTCCGGCGAAACCCCGGACAGCAGCCCGGACATGAGCAGCACGCCACAGGCGGTCACGACCGCCGATCCGCAGAAGACGGCGATGAACGCCGCGATGAAACCGCCCTTGCGGTTCTTGATGGTGCTCCACGCGATGTCGAACATGTACGGCCGCCCTACCAGTTGCCGAGATGCGTCATGCGGTCGGCGACCTGGTCGGGGGTCGGCCGCAGCAACTGCCCCGCCAGCCGGCCGTCCGCGAGGAAGACCACCGAGTCGGCGAACGACGCCGCCACCGGGTCGTGGGTCACCATCACCACGGTCTGCCCCGTCTCGTCGACGATCTGCCGGAACAGGCGCAGGACCTCCTGGCTGCTCCGGGTGTCCAGGGCCCCCGTCGGCTCGTCGGCGAGCACCGCGTCGGGCCGGGTCACCAGCGCGCGGGCGATGGCCACCCGCTGCTGCTGGCCGCCGGAGAGCTGGTTGGGCCGCCGGTCGGCGTACTGGAGCATGCCGACGCGCTCCAGGATCTCGCGCAGCCAGGACTCGTCGACCGCCGTGTTCGACAGTCGCGGTACCAGCGTCACGTTCTGCTTCACCGTCAGCGCCGACATCAGGTTGTACGCCTGGAACACGTAGCCGATCCGCTCGCGGCGCACGGCCGTCAGCGCGGACTCCTTGAGGCCGCCCAACTCGGTGTCACCGAGGTAGACATGACCGGACGACGGACGGTCGAGTCCGGCCAGGCAGTGCAGGAACGTGCTCTTGCCCGAGCCGGAAGGGCCCATGACGGCGGTGAAGGACCCGCGGGGCACATCGAACGAGACGTCGTCCAGAGCGGTGACGGCGCCCGTCCCCTCGCCGTAGGTCTTGCTCACCGAGTCCAGCCGCATGGCGGCAGCCGTTCCCTGGATCTGTTCCTTGGCGGTCGTCGACCGGCGCCAAACCGATGTCATATTTCTCGCCCTCCCGTTCGTCAGCCGCATCAGACTATGGGAAGAGATGATGGGCGACGAACCCCCAGAATCCCGTATTGAAGGTGGAGCCAGCTACACCATGGCCGGTTCCGTTCGGTCCACTGCGCGGGCCCCCCTTTCCACCTGGCCGTTTAACCCCAGACTTTAGCTCTTTGGTCATGGACTAGGGGCATCACTACGCTGGCCGTTATTCATTGACCTGGGTGGACTTGATGACGGAATCCGCTGACCTTTCCATGGGGCTGCCCGCGCACGGCGAAGTGGCCGGCCTGCTGGAAACACTCGCCCGTGAATACCTCGTACCCGGTGTGCAATTCGCCGTCTACGACCGCGGTGAGATCACGACCTTCACGTACGGAGAAGAGACCCACGGGTCGGGTCGGCCGGTGACGGCCGACACCGTCTTCCCGTGGGGATCGGTGACGAAGTCCGCGACCGCGCTGCTGCTGGCACAGCTCGTCAGCGACGGCGACGTGGAGCTGGACGCGCCGGTGGGGCCGCTGCTCCCGGAACTCGCGCGGACACCCGACGGCCCTCTCTACACGGCCACGCTGCGCGGGCTGCTCAGCCACACCGCCGGCCTGCCGGACATGCCGCCCGTCGAGGACGACCTGTCCCTGCGCGACTGCGTGGCCGCGTCGGCCGGAGCGGCCGCGCTGTGCGAGCCCGGGCGGCTGTTCTCGTACTCCAATCTCGGCTACGTCCTGGCCGGCCGGATCCTCGAATCCGTCACAGGAGTGACCTGGTGGGAGGCGGTACGGGACTTCGCGCTGAGCCCGCTCGGCGTGGCGGCCGGCTTCCTCGGCGCCACCGCCCCGGGGCCCGTCGCGGGCCAGCACGCGGTGCACCTGCCGACCGGGTCGGTGCACGTGGTCGACGAACCGGGACTGCCCAAGGCGCTCGTACCGGCCGGGGCGCTGACCTCCAGCGCCGCCGGCCTGCTGCGCTACGCCGAGGTGCACCTCGCGGCGGACGGCACCGCGGTACTGGAACCGGACATGCTCGCGGAACTGCGCACCCCGGTGCCCGGCTCGGCGGCCTTCGGACTGGCCGACGCCTGGGGCCTGGGACTCGCCGTCCACACCGACGGCGAAGGGCGGCGCTGGCTGGGCCACGACGGCAACACCGGAGGGGCGAGCTGCGCGCTGCGCTTCGACCCCGAGCGGCGGATCGCCGTCGCCCTGATGGCGAACGCCACTTCCGGCCGGCAGATGGGACATGCCTTCTTCGACGCGCTGGCGGCAAAGGGCTGGGACATCGGGCGCTACCGCCGGCCCGAAATCGGGAGCCCGCTTTCCGGCGACGCACTGACCGCGGTCGCCGACGAAGTGTGCGGGGATTACCGGGCGGGCGCGGACCTTCATACCGTGCGCCGCTCCGGAAACGGGGAGCTGCTCCTGGAACGGAGCGGGCTCGTGCCGGTCCGGTTGGAAATCTACCAGGGACTGGAATTCTGTTTGAAAAGCGGTACCGCCGACGGCGGGCACGGCAGTGACGAATCAAAGGACCTGTACCGATTCGTGCGGGATTCCCGCACCGGGCAGGTCGGCGGCATGTACATGAGCGGTGGACGGCTCCAGGTGCGCGAGGGAATCGGCCTGATCGGCTGATTTCTCGCTTCCGGTTTCCGGTTTCCGGCACGTATGTCGTTTCGCGTGCGCGGGTTGTCTTTCGTTCGTCTGGATGGTTGTTGTTTCGATGCGTGGGGGAGTGGTTCGGGTGCTGGGGTCGTGGGCTTCGCAGGGTGGCGGCTTCGGGAATGCGGTGCTTCCCGAGGTGTTCGGCGAGTGGGTGGCGCGGACGCCTGACGCGCTCGCCGTGGTGTGTGCCGGCGAGCGGGTGTCCTACGCGGAGCTGGACGTACGGGCGAACCGGCTCGCCCACGAGCTGCTCGCGCAGGGGATCGTGCCCGGATCGCGGGTGGGTGTCTGCCTGCCGCGTGGTGTGGAGCCGGTCGTGGCGCTCCTCGCCGTCCTGAAGGCCGGCGCCGCCGCAGTGCCGCTGGACCCCGAATACCCGGTGGAACGGCTGCAGTTCATGGTGGACGACTCGGATGCGTCCGTGGTGCTGGCCGCGGCCGGCACGGGCCCGGTGGCGGCCGCCGCCGCGGGCGACCGGGTGGTGCTCTGGGAGGACCTGGACCTGGACACCCGGCCGGGGTCGGCGCCGGTGGTGGGGGTGTTTCCGCAGAGTGCGGCGTATGTGTTCTACACGTCGGGTTCGACGGGGCGTCCGAAGGGTGTGGTGCTGCCGCATGAGGGTTTTGTGCGGGTGGTGCGTGATCCGAATTTCGGGCTGGGTCCGGATGATGTGGTTTCGCAGTTGAGTACGTTGTCTTTTGATGCGGGTGCGTTGGAGATGTGGAATGCGCTGCTGAATGGTGCGGCGTTGGCTGTTTCCGTTGAGCGGATGCTGTCGGTGGATGAGCTGGGTGCGTTTGTGCGGGCGCACGGGGTGAGTGTGCTGTGGCTGACGGCGGGGTTGTTCCACGAGGTGGTGGATGCGGATGTGTCGGTGTTCTCGGGTGTGCGGCTGGTGATGTCGGGTGGTGACGCGCTGTCGCCGCGGCATTGCCGGAAGGTCCTGGACGAGGTTCCGGGTGTGCGGCTGGTGAACGCGTACGGGCCCACCGAGGTGTCGATCACGGCGTCTTCGCATGTGGTGGAGGGTCCGGTGCTGCTGGGTGGTCCGGCGCCGGACACCGAGTTGCGGGTGCTGGACGGTGGGTTGCGGCCGGTGGGTGTGGGTGTCGAGGGTGAGTTGTATGTGTCGGGTATTGGTCTGGCGCATGGGTACGGGGGTCGGGCGGGTCTGACGGCGGGCCGGTTCGTGGCGGTGCCGGGTGGTTCGGGCGAGCGGATGTACCGCACGGGTGATGTGGTGCGGTGGGTGTCGCAGGGTGTGCTGGAGTTCGTGGGCCGGGCGGACGACCAGGTCAAGGTGCGCGGGTTCCGGGTGGAGCTGGGTGAGGTCGAGGAGGCGCTCGCGGCGCATCCTTCGGTGTCGCGGGCCGTTGCGGTGGTGCGGGCGGATGCGCGGGGTACGAAGCAGCTGGTCGCGTACGCGGTCGGTGAGGGTGTGAGTGCTGAGGCGTTGCGTGAGTTCCTGGCGTCCTCGTTGCCGGAGTTCATGGTTCCGGCGGTGTGTGTGGTGCTGGATGTGCTGCCGCTGACGGCGAACGGGAAGGTGGACCGCAAGGCGCTGCCGGAGCCTGATCTGTCGCATCTGGCGGAGGTTTATGTCGCTCCGCGTGATGAGCGTGAGGCGGTGGTTGCCGGGGTCTTCGCGGAGGTGCTGGGGCTCGACCGGGTCGGTGTCCACGATCACTTCTTCCGGCTCGGTGGTGACTCCATCCGCGCCGTCCAGGCCGCCTCACGACTGCGCCGCGCGGGCCTGGAGGCGCCGGTCCGGGACCTGTTCGACCGTCCCACCCCGGCCATGCTCGCCGCCGGCATCACCACCGTGGCCGCCCCGCCGCTGACCCCCGCCGTGCGCGGCACCGCCCTGCCGGTGTCCTTCCCGCTGTCGTTCGCGCAGGCTCGCGTATGGCTTGCCGCCGAGATCGACCCCGAGGGCACCGAGTACAACACCGGCGGCGCCGTCCGCCTGCGCGGTGACCTCGACGTCGCCGCGCTCGAAGCCGCCCTCGGCGAGCTCGTCGCCCGCCACGAGTCGCTCCGTACCACCTTCGCCACCGTCGACGGCCAGGGCGTGCAGATCATCCACCCCGCCGCCCCCGTCCGGCTGACCGCCGCAGACTGCCCGCCCGCGGACATCGACCGCGTCGTCCGCGCCCACCACGCAGTCCCCTTCGACCTGAGCACCGGACCGCTGCTGCGTCCGCTGCTCCTCCGGGTGGCCGCCGCCGACCACCTCCTGGTGCTGTCGATGCACCACATCGTCACCGACGGCTGGTCCATGGGCGTCCTGCTGCGCGAACTCGGCGAGCTCTATGCCGGCCGCCCGCCGGCCGAACTCCCGCTCCAGTACGCCGACTACGCCGTCTGGCAGCGCAGGACGCTCACCCGCCCGGTCCTCGACGAGGGTCTGGCCTACTGGCGCGAGCAGCTCGCCGACGCGCCCGTACTGGACCTGCCCACCGACCGCCCCCGCCCCGCCGTCCGCACATCGGCCGGTGCCACGCGCCGCTTCGGCATACCGGCCGACCGGCTGGCCCGCTTCAACCGCATGTGCGAGGAGCAGGGCGTCACCCTGTTCATGGGCCTGGTCGCGGCGGTCCAGCTGGTGCTGTCCCGCTACAGCGGCCAGCGCGACATCGTCGTCGGTACCGCCGACTCCGGGCGCGGGCACTGGGAACTGGAGGACCAGGTCGGGTTCTTCGTCAACACCCTCGCCCTGCGCACCCGCGTGGACGAGGACGCCACCGGCGCCGCCCTGCTGGCGTCCGTACGGGAGACGGTCCTCGACGCCTTCGCGCACGCGGCCGTCCCCTTCGACCGCGTCGTCGACGCCGTCGTCACCGAGCGGGACCCCTCCCGCACCCCCCTCGTCCAGGCCATGGTGCTGCTCCAGAGCATGCCCGGTGGACTCGGCGACTCCGGTGGCCTGCGGTGGAGCGAACACCCCCTGGACATCGAGTCCGCGCAGTTCGACCTGCTGGTCGCCTTCGAGGACAACGGCGGCGCGTTCGGCGGCCTGATCAACTACAACACCGACCTCTTCGACGGGACCACCGTCGACCGCATCGCCGCCCACGTGGTCACGGCACTCACCGAGCTCGGCGAGCCCGCCGCCGCGCAGCTGCCCCTCGCGGCGGTCGTGCCGACGCTGACCGCCGACGAGCGCACGCGCATCCTGGACGAGTGGAACGCCGGTGACGAGCGGGCACCCGCGCTCACGATGGCGGGTCTGTTCGAGGCGCGAGCGGCCCGCGACCCGCAGCGGACCGCGGTCGTCGACGGCGAACTCACCCTCACCTACGCCGAGCTGGGCGCCCGCGCCGACCGGCTCGCCCACGCCCTGCGCGCCCAAGGGGTGCACACCGACGTGGCGGTCGGCGTCTGCCTGCCGCGCGGAGTGCGCTGGCTGACCGCGTTGCTCGCCGTCGCCAAGGCGGGCGGCGTCTACGTGCCGCTGGACCCGCAGTACCCGGCCGACCGGCTCGCCTTCATGACCGCCGACGCGGGGATGGTGCTGGTGCTCAGCGACACGGAGACGCTGGACCTCGTACCGGACGTCGCGGTACCGGTCCTGCGCGTGGACGCGGACCTTGACGGGGACGGGGACGGTGCGCTCGCCACCCAGCCGGTGGAGGTCGCGGAGCTGCCCGCCGCGGCTTCGCTCGACGCCGGCGCCTACATGATCTACACCTCCGGCTCCACCGGCCGCCCCAAGGGCGTACTGGTCCCGCACCGCAACGTGGCCGGCATGGCCGCCGCGCACCAGCGGGCGCTGGGCCTGACCATCGGATCCCGGCTGCTCCAGGCCGTCTCGCCCAACTTCGACGTCGCGATGGCCGATGTGCTGGCCGCCTGGCACGCGGGCGCCACCCTGGTCCTGCCCGAGCCCGGCCCGCTGGCGGGCGAGGCGCTCGGTCAGGTGCTGCGCGATCAGCGGATCACCCATCTGGAGATCCCGCCCGCGGCTCTGCAGAGCGTGCCGGACATGGACCTGCCCGAGCTGCGCGGCCTGCTGGTCGGCGGCGAGGCCATGTCGGCGGAGTTCATCTCCCGCTGGGCGCCGGGCCGGGTGCTGCGCAATGTCTACGGCCCGACCGAGACCACGGTCACGGTCACCGCGGGCGACCCGGTGGACGAGTACGGCGCCGACGGCGTCCCCATTGGCCGACCGGTCGCGGGCGCCCGACTGTACGTGCTGGACGCGCGGCTGCGGCCGGTGCCGGCCGGGGTCGCGGGTGAGCTCTACATCGCCGGGCCCGGGGTGGCACGCGGCTACGTACGACGCTTCGGACTGACGGCGGAACGATTCGTCGCATCGCCGTTCAGCGGCTCCGGGGAGCGGATGTACCGGACCGGTGACGTGGTGCGGTGGCTGGCCGACGGACAGCTGGAGTTCGTGGGCCGCACCGACCATCAGGTCAAGGTGCGTGGTTTCCGGATCGAGATCGGTGAGATCGAGTCGGCGCTGGCCGCGCATCCGGACGTGCAGCAGGCCGTGGTGACGGTGCGCGAGACGCGGAACGGGGCCAAGCGGCTGGTCGGGTACGTCGTCGGGGACGGTCTGGACCAGGTGGGTCTGCGTGAGTTCGTTGCCAAGTCGCTGCCGGATTACATGGTTCCGACGGCGTTCGTGGTGGTGGGTACGTTCCCGTTGACGGCGAACGGGAAGGTGGACCGGCGGGCGTTGCCGGAGCCTGATCTGGGTGCGGCTGTTTCGAAGGGGTATGTCGCTCCGCGTTCCGAGGTGGAGCGGGTGGTGGCTGAGGTGTGGGCGCAGGTGCTGGGCGTCGAGCGGGTGGGTGTGCGGGACAACTTCTTCGAGCTGGGTGGCGATTCGATCCTGAGTATTCAGGTGGTGTCGCGGTTGCGGCGGGCGGGGCTGGTGGTTTCTCCGCAGGATGTGCTGGTGCGGCAGACCGTGGCGGGTGTGGCTGCTGTGGTGGGTGAGGCGTCTGCCGTGGGTGCGGTGGAGGTTGTGTCCGGTCCGGTGGTGCTGTCTCCGGTGCAGGAGTGGTTCCTGGAGACGCATCCGGTGGCGCCGGATCACTTCGGCATGTCGATGAACATCCGACTTGCCGAGGGTGTCGATGTGGGTGTGCTGTCGGAGGCCGTGTCGGTGGTGCTGTCGCATCACGAGGGGCTGTGGGTCCGTTTCGCGGACACGGCGGAGGGCTGGCGGCAGTCGGCGGGTGAGCCGGGTGTGGTGGTCGTCGAGCGGGATGTGGAGGGGGTGGTTCAGGAGTCGTTCCGGCTTGAGGGCGGGCCGCTGGTGCGGGCCGTTCTGAGCGGGGACCGGCTGTTGGTCGCGGTGCATCACATGGTGGTGGACGGTGTCTCGTGGCGGATCCTCCTGGAGGACATCGCGCTGGCGTACCGGGATCTGGTGGCCCGCCGTGAGGTGGAGCTGGATGCGGTGTCGTTGTCGTTCCCGGCGTGGACCGCGAAGCTCGCCGCGCACGACTTCTCCGCCCAACAGGGCTACTGGGCTTCGGTCGTCGACGGCGCCGAGCCGTTGGTGGAGGTTGCCGGTGGGGTGAATACCGTCGGGTCGGCGGAGATCGTGTCGGTGGCTCTGCCGGTGGCGGAGACCGAGGCCCTCCTCCAGAAGGTTCCGGCTGTCTTCCGTACGCAGGTCAACGATGTGCTGCTGGCGGTGCTGGGCCGGGTGCTGGGTGAGTGGTCCGGGCGTGAGCGGGTCCTGGTGGACGTGGAGGGCCATGGCCGGGAGGAGTCGGTGATCGGGGCGGACGTTTCGCGTACGGTCGGCTGGTTCACGTCGATCTATCCGGTCGCGCTCGGTGCGAGCGGTGACTGGAGTGAGCAGATCCGGTCGACGAAGGAGATGCTCCGTGCCATTCCCGACCGGGGCATCGGTTTCGGCGCCCTGCGCCACCTGCACGGTGCGGATCTCGCCGATCCGGCCCAGGTCAGCTTCAACTACCTCGGCCGCTACGACGCCGACGGCCACCCCGACGTCTTCGCCGGCATGCTCCCGGTCGAGAACGACCACGCCGCAGGCGAGGAACGCCCGTACCTCCTCGACGTGGTCTCCCGTGTCCAGGACGGGTCCCTCCACGTGGACCTGTACTACTCCACCGCCGTTCACGGCCGCGTCCACATGCAGGCGCTGGCCGAGCGCTACCGGGACGCCCTGGCGGAGGCGGTCGCGTACTGCCTGAGCGAGGGCGTGGGCGGCCGGACGCCATCGGACTTCCCGCTCGTCGCCTGGGACCAGGCCACCGTCGACCGGGTGATCGGCGACGGGCAGGGCATTGCCGATGTCCACCCGCTCTCGCCGATGCAGCAGGGCATGCTCTTCCACTCCCTGGAGGACGCCGAAGGCGCCGCGTACGTCGAGCAGATGTCCTTCGTCCTGGACGGCGTGCACGACACCGACCGCCTTGCCGCCGCCTGGCGCGAGACCGTCAACGCGTCCGACGCCCTGCGCGTGTCCGTCGTCTGGGAGGCGGTCGACGAACCCGTCGCGCTCGTGCACCACCGCGTCGACGTTCCCGTGCACACCGCCGGCTGGACCGCCCTGGACGCGACGCAGCGCGCGGCGGCCCTGGACGAGCGCCGGACCGCCGACCGGGCCGACATCAGCCTCGACGAGGCCCCCCTCCTGCGGATATCCCTCGCCGACCTCGGCAACGGAAGCGCACAGGTCGTGATGACCTTCCACCACGTCCTGCTCGACGGCTGGAGCACCCCGCTGCTGCTCCAGGACGTCTTCACCCGGTACGCGGGCGGGGACCCGGAGGTTCGGCGCCCCTACCGGGACTACCTGGAATGGCTCGGCTCCCGCGACACCGCGGCCGGCCTCGACCACTGGCGCTCCGTGCTCGCCGGCTTCGACACCCCCGTACCCCTGCCCGCCGACCGCCTGCCCGCTCCCGACCACCGCTCCTGGGCCGGCCGCCACCTGGAGGTGGACCTGCCTGGCACCCTCGCCACCGATGTCGGTACGTTCGCGCGCCGTCACCGGCTCACCGTGAACGCGGTGATCCAGGGCGCCTGGGCGCTGCTCCTGTCCGCCTACTCCGGCCAGCGGGACATCGTCTTCGGCGCCACGACCTCGGGCCGCCCGGCTGACCTCGCCGACGCCGAGGGCATGCTCGGCCTGTTCATCAACACGGTTCCGGTCCGTACGGTCCTCGACCCGGCCACGCCCGTCGTCGAGTGGCTCCAGCGGCTCCAGGCCGAGCAGTGGGAGTCCCGCGCCCACGAGTACCTGTCCCTCAGCCAGATCAACACCGTCACCGAAGTACCCGCCGGGACCAGCCTGTTCGACAGCCTCCTCGTCTTCGAGAACTACCCCGTCGACGAGGACATGGGCGCCGGGAGCGGTCTGCGCGTACGCGACAGCTACGGCGAAGGCGGCAGCAGCTACCCGCTCTCCCTGACCGCCTACACCGGCGGCCGCCTGGTCGGCGGAGCCGACCCCGGCGTGACGCTGCGCATGTCGTACGACCCCGCCCTGTTCGAGGACACCACGGCCCAAGACATCGCGGGCAGACTCGGCGGGCTGCTGCGCGCCCTGCTCGACGAGGAGGTGACCGGGCGGATCCCGCTGCTCACGGAAGCGGAGTCGGCGACCATCACGGGCGACTGGAACGACACGAGTCGGCACTGCCCGCCGCGCCTGCTGCCCGAGCTCTTCGCCGAACAGGCCGCCCGTACCCCCGAGGCCCTTGCCGTCGTCACCGAGGACACCTCCCTCACCTACCGGGAACTCGACGAGCGGGCCAACCGGTTCGCGCACCTGCTGCAGCAGCACGGCGTACGGCCGGACACCGTCGTGGCGGTCAGCCTGCCCCGCGGGATCGACCTCGTCGTGAGCCTGCTCGCCGTCGTGAAGGCCGGCGGCGCGTACGTCGCCGTCGACCCGGCCTATCCGGCGGACCGGATCGCCTACATGCTCGGAGACTCCGGGGCCCGGCTGCTGATCTCGGACCGGGCGAACGCGTCCGCGTCCGGGGAAATCGAGGTGGTGGCGCCGGGCACGGCGGACATCGCCCGGCAGCCCGCGACCTCCCCGGGCATCGACACGCTGGTCCAGCACGCGGCGTACATGATCTACACCTCCGGCTCGACCGGCCGCCCCAAGGGTGTGCTCGTCTCCCACGCGGCCATTTCCAACCGCCTGCTGTGGATGCAGTCGGAATACCCCCTGACCGGCGCGGACCGCGTCCTCCAGAAGACCTCGTCGAGCTTCGACGTGGCAGTGTGGGAGTTCTTCGGCCCGCTGATCGCGGGCGCCGGCCTGGTGCTGCCCCGCCCGGACGGTCACCGTGACCCGCAGTACCTGGCGCGCATGATCCGCGACTTCGACGTGACCACCGTCCACTTCGTCCCGTCCATGCTGCGCGCCCTCGTCGCCGAGCCCGCCACCCGGGCCTGCACGGGTCTGCGTACCGTCTTCAGCGGCGGCGAGATGCTGCAAGGCGCACTGCGCGACCAGATCCGCGAGGTACTGCCGCAGGCGACGCTCTACAACCTGTACGGGCCCGCGGAGGCGGCCGTCGACGTGACCTCGCACCCGGCCGAACCGGACACCGCGACCGTGCCCATCGGCCGGCCCGTGTGGAACACCGGCCTGTACGTCCTGGACCCGTGGCTGCGCCCGGTCCCGCAGGGCGTCGCCGGTGAGCTGTACGTCACCGGTGTCCAGCTGGCCCGCGGCTACGCGGGGCGGTCCGGGCTCACGGCCGGCCGGTTCGTGGCCTCGCCGTTCAGCGGCACCGGGGAGCGGATGTACCGGACCGGTGACGTGGTGCGGTGGCTGCCGGGCGGTGTGATCGATTTCGCCGGCCGAGCTGACGACCAGGTCAAGGTGCGCGGCTTCCGGATCGAGCTCGGCGAGGTCGAGGCCGCACTCGCGAACCACCCCGAGGTCGAGCAGGCGGTGGTCGTCGTACGCGAGGACCAGCCCGGCGTGAAGCGGCTGGTCGGGTACGTGGTGGCCGCGAACGTGGCCTCGGCCGGACTGCGGGAGTTCGTCGGGGAATCCCTCCCCGAGTACATGGTCCCGGCGATCTGCGTGGTCCTCGACAGCCTGCCGGTCACGGCGAACGGCAAGGTGGACCGGCGGGCCCTGCCCGAGCCCGACCTGAGCGTCCTGCTCCGGGAGTACACGGCTCCGCGTTCCGAGGTGGAGCGGGTGGTGGCTGAGGTGTGGGCGCAGGTGCTGGGCGTCGAGCGGGTGGGTGTGCGGGACAACTTCTTCGAGCTGGGTGGCGATTCGATCCTGAGTATTCAGGTGGTGTCGCGGTTGCGGCGGGCGGGGCTGGTGGTTTCTCCGCAGGATGTGCTGGTGCGGCAGACCGTGGCGGGTGTGGCTGCTGTGGTGGGTGAGGCGTCTGCCGTGGGTGCGGTGGAGGTTGTGTCCGGTCCGGTGGTGCTGTCTCCGGTGCAGGAGTGGTTCCTGGAGACGCATCCGGTGGCGCCGGATCACTTCGGCATGTCGATGAACATCCGACTTGCCGAGGGTGTCGATGTGGGTGTGCTGTCGGAGGCCGTGTCGGTGGTGCTGTCGCATCACGAGGGGCTGTGGGTCCGTTTCGCGGACACGGCGGAGGGCTGGCGGCAGTCGGCGGGTGAGCCGGGTGTGGTGGTCGTCGAGCGGGATGTGGAGGGGGTGGTTCAGGAGTCGTTCCGGCTTGAGGGCGGGCCGCTGGTGCGGGCCGTTCTGAGCGGGGACCGGCTGTTGGTCGCGGTGCATCACATGGTGGTGGACGGTGTCTCGTGGCGGATCCTCCTGGAGGACGTCGCGCTGGCCTATCGGGATCTGGTGGCCGGCCGTGAGGTGGAGCTGGATGCGGTGTCGTTGTCGTTCCCGGCGTGGACCGCGAAGCTCGCCGCGCATGACTTCTCGGGTCAGCTGGACTACTGGGCTTCGGTCGTCGACGGCGCCGAGCCGTTGGTGGAGGTTGCCGGTGGGGTGAATACCGTCGGGTCGGCGGAGATCGTGTCGGTGGCTCTGCCGGTGGCGGAGACCGAGGCCCTCCTCCAGAAGGTTCCGGCTGTCTTCCGTACGCAGGTCAACGATGTGCTGCTGGCGGTGCTGGGCCGGGTGCTGGGTGAGTGGTCCGGGCGTGAGCGGGTCCTGGTGGACGTGGAGGGCCATGGCCGGGAGGAGTCGGTGATCGGG
The DNA here is from genome assembly GCF_036203305.1 of Streptomyces sp. NBC_00190. Lineage (GTDB taxonomy): Bacteria > Actinomycetota > Actinomycetes > Streptomycetales > Streptomycetaceae > Streptomyces. Next base: position 6,002,053 of record NZ_CP108131.1, read on the forward strand.
GCGGACGTTTCGCGTACGGTCGGCTGGTTCACGTCGATCTATCCGGTCGCGCTCGGTGCGAGCGGTGACTGGAGTGAGCAGATCCGGTCGACGAAGGAGATGCTCCGTGCCATTCCCGACCGGGGCATCGGTTTCGGCGCCCTGCGCCACCTGCACGGCGCCGACCTGACCGATCCGGCCCAGGTCAGCTTCAACTACCTCGGCCGTTTCGATGCGGGCGGCCACCCCGACGTCTTCGCCGGCCTGCTGCCCGCCGACGACGACCGCAGCCTCCGCGAAGAGCGGCCGCACGTCCTCGACGTCGTCAGCCGGGTCGTGGACGGCGCGCTGGAGATCCAGCTGCAGTTCTCGACGGCTCTGCACACCCCCGAGGCCATCCGGGTGCTGGCCGAGCGCTACCGGGACGCCCTGGCGGAGGCGGTCGCGTACTGCCTGAGCGAGGGCGTGGGCGGCCGGACGCCATCGGACTTCCCGCTCGTCGCCTGGGACCAGGCCACCGTCGACCGGGTGATCGGCGACGGGCAGGGCATTGCCGATGTCCACCCGCTCTCGCCGATGCAGCAGGGCATGCTCTTCCACTCCCTGGAGGCAACGGACGACGCTGCCTACGTCGAGCAGATGTCCTTCGTCCTCGAAGGCGCCGCCGACATCGACCGGCTCGCCGCCGCCTGGCGCGAGACCGTCAACGCGTCCGACGCCCTGCGCGTGTCCGTCGTCTGGGAGGCGGTCGACGAACCCGTCGCGCTCGTGCACCACCGCGTCGACGTTCCCGTGCACACCGCCGACTGGACCGCCCTGGACGCGACGCAGCGCGCGGCGGCCCTGGACGAGCGCCGGACCGCCGACCGGGCCGACATCAGCCTCGACGAGGCCCCCCTGCTGCGGGTTTCCCTCGCCGCCCTCGGCGGCTCCCGGATCCAGGTCGTGTGGACCTTCCACCACCTGCTCCTGGACGGCTGGAGCACTCCGCGCCTGCTGGAGGACGTCTTCACCCGGTACGCGGGCGGGGACCCGGAGGTTCGGCGCCCCTACCGGGACTACCTGGAATGGCTCGGCTCCCGCGACACCGCGGCCGGCCTTGACCACTGGCGCTCCGTGCTCGCCGGCTTCGACACCCCCGTACCCTTGCCCGTCGACCGGTCGGTCACGGCGCAGAAGTGGGACGCGCGCGGCCACGACGTCGTCATCGACCCCGAAGTGGGCGCCCGTGTGGGCGACTTCGCGCGCCGTCACCGGCTCACCGTGAACGCGGTGATCCAGGGCGCCTGGGCGCTGCTCCTGTCCGCCTACTCCGGCCAGCGGGACATCGTCTTCGGTGCCACGACCTCGGGCCGCCCGGCTGACCTCGCCGACGCCGAGGGCATGCTCGGCCTGTTCATCAACACCGTGCCGGTCCGTACGGTCCTCGACCCGGCCACGCCCGTCGTCGAGTGGCTCCAGCGGCTCCAGGCCGAGCAGTGGGAGTCCCGCGCCCACGAGTACCTGTCCCTCAGCCAGATCAACACCGTCACCGAAGTACCCGCCGGGACCAGCCTGTTCGACACCCTCCTCGTCTTCGAGAACTACCCCGTCGACGACAGCCTCGCCGCGCGGCACGGGCTCACCGTCACCGACACCCAGGGCGGCCTGGCCACCAACTACCCGCTGACCCTGAGCGCGTACACCGGCCGGCACCTGGTCGCCATGGGCGGCACCGCCGCCGAGGTCGCCCTGCGCATCACCTACCGGCCCGAGCTGTTCGACGAGGTGACCGTCCAGGTCCTGGGCACCCACCTGGCTGCCACCCTGGCCGCCCTCACCGAGTCCCCCGACCGCCCGCTGTCCGCTCTGCCCCGGCTGACGCCGGTCGAGCGGACCCGGCTCGCGGCCTGGTCCGGGGCTCTGCCCACGGCCCCGGACCTCACCTTCCAGGACCTCTTCGATGCTCGGGTCGCCGCCCGGCCCGACGCCCCCGCCGTCGTACACGGCGGGCAGGTGCTCACGTACGCGGCCCTGGCCGAGCGCGCGGACCGGCTGGCGGCCGTGCTGATCGCGCGCGGCGCAGGCCCCGAGACCCCGATCGGGGTCTCGATGTCACGCTCCGCAGACCTGGTCGTGGCCGTCCTGGCCGTGCTCCGGGCCGGCAGCGCGTACGTACCGCTGGACCCGCACTACCCCGCCGACCGGCTGCGCTACATGGCCGCCGACTCCGGCATCGGGCTGGTGCTGACCGAGCGCGCCCTCGCCGAGCAGCTCCCGTTCGCCGGGGAGGCCGAACTCCTCGCGGTGGACGGCCCGCTGGAGCCGGCCGCGGCTCCCGCCGTGCTGCCCCGGGCGCCGCTCGCCGCCTCCGCCTACGTGATCTACACCTCCGGCTCCACCGGCCGGCCGAAGGGCGTCGTGGTCTCCCACGAGGCCATGTCCTCCCTCGTCCAGTGGGCGGTGTCCCTCGGCGAGGAAGTCTTCGCCACGACCTGCTTCTCCACCTCGCTCAACTTCGACGTCTCGGTCTTCGAGCTCTTCGGCACCCTCGCCGCGGGCGGCGCCGTCCACGTGATGCGCGACGTCCTGGAGCTCGCCGAGCGGCCGCGGGGCTGGTCGGGCAGCCTGATCTCCGCGGTCCCGTCCGCGCTCGGCGCCGTACTGGCCGAGGACGGCGCCGGCATCTCCGCCGGGCACGTGGTGCTCGCCGGCGAGGCGTTCCCCGCCGCGCTGTACGAGCGGATCCGCGAGGTCGCGCCGGGCGCGGTCATCGGGAACATCTACGGACCCACCGAAGCCACGGTGTACGCGACCGGGTGGTTCTCCGACGCCGAACGGGCCCCCGACACCGGCTCGGTGCCCATCGGCCGCCCGGTCGCGGGCAAGGTCCTGAGGGTCCTCGACCCCTGGCTGCGCCCCGTCCCGGCCGGCGTGTGGGGCGAGCTGTACATCGGCGGCCAGGGCGTGGCCCGAGGCTACCTGGGCCGCTCCGCGCTGACCGCCGAACGGTTCGTCGCCGACCCGGCCGGCCCCGGCGCGCGGCTCTACCGCACCGGCGACGTGGTGCGCTGGCGGTCCGACGGCGTGCTGGAGTACGCCGGCCGCAGCGACGACCAGGTCAAGATCCGCGGCTTCCGCATCGAACTCTCCGAGATCGAGGCGGCGTTGACGGACCTGCCCGAGGTCGACCGGGCCGCGGTCGTGGCCCGCGAGGACACGCCCGGCGTCAAGCGGCTGGCCGCCTACGCCGTCCCCGCCGCCCGCTCCGGCGTCGGCGCCCCGGACCCGGCCGCGCTGCGGGCGGCGCTGGCCGCCGTACTGCCCGAGTACATGGTCCCCGCGACCCTGACCGTGCTGGACGCGCTGCCGCTGAACGCCAACGGGAAGCTGGACCGCCGGGCGCTGCCCGCACCGGACCTGTCGGCCCTCGGCGAGGGGTACGTGGCCCCGCGCACGCCGGGTGAGCAGCTGGTCGCCGAGGTGTTCGGCGCGGTGCTCGGCCTGGACCGGGTCGGCGCCCTGGACGACTTCTTCCAGCTCGGCGGCGACTCCATCATGAGCATCCAGGTGGTGTCGCGGCTGCGCCGGGCCGGGGCGGACGTCTCCGTCAGGGAGCTGTTCGACCACCCGTCGGCCGCTTCCCTCGCCCCCCGCCTGCCCGCCGCGGGCGCACGGCGGGACGTCATCCCGCGGGCCCCCCGCGACGGCGCCCAGCCCCTGTCCTCCGCACAGGCGCGCATGTGGTTCGCCGCCGAACACGACACCGCCAGCGACGAGTACAACTCGGGCCGCGCCGTACGGCTCGGCGGCCGCCTCGACGCCGAAGCGCTGCGCGCGGCGCTCCAGACGCTGGTCGCGCGGCACGAGTCCCTGCGCACCACCTTCGATACGGTCGACGGCCAAGGCGTCCAGGTGATCCACCCGCCCGCCCCCGTCCGGCTGCCCGTGCTCGACTGCCCCGCCGAGGGCGACGGCGGCCTCGACGCGCTCGTGCACGCCCTGCTCGCGGAGCCCTTCGACCTGCGCACCGGGCCGCTCCTGCGGCCCACCCTGATCCGGGTCACCGACGAGGAACACGTACTCGTCCTGTCGATGCACCACATCGTCATGGACGGCTGGTCCCTCGGAGTGATCCAGCGTGAGCTCGGCGAGCTCTACGCGGGCCGTACCCCGGCCGAACCGCCGGTGCAGTACGCCGACTACACCCTCTGGCAGCGCGCGCGGCTGACCCCGCAGCGGCTGGAAGAGGGACTGGGCTACTGGCGGGCACAACTCGCCGACGCCCCGGTGCTGGAGCTGCCCACCGACCGGCCGCGCCCCGCCGAGCGCACCACCCGCGGCGCGAGCTTCCAGACGGTGATCCCGTCCGCACTGCTCCACCGCTTCACGGAGGTCTGCCAGACCCAGGGCGCCACCCTGTTCATGGGCCTGACAGCCGCAGGCCAGGTCCTGCTGTCCCGCTACAGCGGGCAGCAGGACGTGGTCGTCGGCACCGTGACCTCGGGCCGCGACCACGGCCGGCTCGACGACGCCGTCGGCTTCTTCATCAACACCCTCGCCCTGCGCAGCCGGATCGACGAACGCGCCACCACCGCCGAGCTGCTGGCCTCCGTACGCGGCACGGTCCTGGACGCCTTCGCGCACGCCGAGGTGCCCTTCGACCGGGTGGTCGACGCCGTCGTCACCGAACGCGACCCCAGCCGCAGCCCCCTCGTCCAGGCGGCGATCAGTTACGAGAAGCTGTCCGGCGCCCCCGCCCGGCCGGGCGCGGGAGAGCTGAGCTGGCAGGACTACGCGCTGAAGGCCGGCACCTCCCAGTTCGACCTCACCCTCGACTTCGGCGAGGTCGACGGAGCCCTGCTCAGCAACATCGTCTACAACACCGACCTGTTCGACGAGAGCACCGTGCGCCGTCTCTCCGCGCACCTGCTCGACCTCATCACCGCCATGGCCGACGGCCCCGACCGCCCCCTGCGCACCACGCCCCGGCTGACCGGCGCCGAGCACGCCGAGATCATCGGCCGCTGGTCCGACGGCGCCGAAGGCCCCGCGGGTGCGGTGCTGAGCGAGGTCTTCGCCGACCAGGTGGCCCGCACACCGGACGCCGTCGCGGTGGTGTGCGAGGGCGAGCGGCTCACGTACGGGGAACTCGACGCGCGGGCCGACGGCCTCGCCCACGTCCTGCGGGCGCACGGGGTCGGCCCCGAGGTCCGGGTCGGGGTCTTCCTGCCGCGCGGCACCGCCCCGATCGTGACGCTGCTCGCCGTGTTCAAGGCGGGCGGGGTCTTCGTACCGCTCGACCCCGAATACCCGGCGGACCGGCTCGCGTTCATGATGGGCGACTCGGGGCTGCGGCTGCTGCTGGCCACTGCAGGCACCCGTGAGGCCGTCGCGGACGCCGAGGTTCCCGTACTCCTCCTGGAGGAGCTGGAGCGCACGGCCGTCACGGCCCCCGCGGGACCGCCCGCGACGGCCCTGACTCCGCAGAACGCCGCGTACGTGTTCTACACCTCCGGCTCCACCGGCCGGCCCAAGGGCATCGTGGTCCCGCACGCCGGCGTCCTGCGCGTGGCCCAAGACCCCCGGCTGGCCTTCACCGCCGACGACGTGGTCAGCCAGACCGCGACCCTGTCCTTCGACGCGAGCGCACTGGAGATCTGGAGCGCCTTCGCCAACGGCGCCGCCCTCGCCGTCTCCACGGCACGGGTGCTGTCCGTCGAGGAACTCGGCGCGCTGGTACGGACGCACGGCGTGAGCGTCCTGTGGGTGACGACCGGCCTCTTCCACGAGGTCGTCGACGCCGACGTGGAGATGCTGCGCGACCTGCGCATGGTGATGACCGGCGGCGACGTGCTCTCGCCGCGGCACTTCCAGACGGTCGTCGACCGGGCCCCCGGCGTGCAGCTGGTGGCCGCCTACGGACCCACCGAGACCACCATCTTCGCCACGGTCCACCTGGTCGACTGGGAGACCCAGAAGCCGTCGGTGCCCATCGGCACCCCGCTCGGCCAGACCCGGGCGTACGTCCTGGACGCCTGGCTGCGGCCGGTCCCCGTCGGCGTCGCGGGCGAGCTGTACCTCGCGGGCGAGTGCGTGACCCGCGGCTACGCCGGGCATCCCGCGCTCACCGCCGGCCGCTACGTGGCCAGCCCGTATTCCGCGGGCCGGATGTACCGCACCGGTGACGTGGTCCGCTGGCTGCCCGACGGGCAGCTGGACTTCGTGGGACGGGCCGACAACCAGGTCAAGATCCGCGGCTTCCGGATCGAGCTCGGCGAGGTCGAGATCGCGCTGGCCTCCCACCCGGACGTCGCCCAGGCGGTGGTGGCCGTCCGCGAGATCCGGCCCGGCACCAAGCGGCTCGTCGCCTACGCGGCCGGCACCGGCCTGGACCAGGCGGGCCTGCGGTCCTTCGCGGCCGAGTCGCTGCCGGACTACATGATGCCGACGGCCTTCGTCGTCATGGACGCGCTGCCGCTCAACGCCAACGGCAAGGTGGACCGCAAGGCGCTGCCCGCACCCGACCCGGAGGCGGCGGCGAGCACGGAGTACACCGCCCCGCGCACGGAGCGGGAGCGGATCCTCGCCGACGTGTGGGCGGCCGTACTGGGCCTGCCGCGGGTCGGCGTCCACGACAACTTCTTCGAGCTCGGCGGCGACTCCATCCTCACCATCCAGGTGGTGTCGCGGGCCCGCGAAGCGGGACTGGCCATCTCCCCGAAGCAGCTGTTCAAGGCGCCGACCGTGGCCGGCCTCGCCGAGCTGGTCACCGAGGCCGGACAGCCGGACGAGCCCGCCGCGGCCGCAGCGCCGCCGGTCAGCGGCGAGGTGCCGCTGAGTCCCATCCAGCGCTGGTTCTTCGACAGCTTCACCGCGCCCGAGCACCTGACCATGGCGACCTTCGTCGAGCTCGGCTTCACCGGCGTGGACCGCCGCGCCCTGGAGGCGGCCCTCGCCGGACTGCTCCACCACCACGACGCCCTGCGGATGCGGTACATCCGGAAGGATGGGGGCACGGGCACGGGCACGGGGGCGGATGCGGGCACGGGTGCGGCCGGCGCGGCCGGCTGGCGCCAGTACAACCCGGCCTCCGCCCACGGCTCCGTACTGACCTGGCACGACCTGTCGGACGCGGCCGATCCGGAGGCGGAGACCGTACGGGCCGTCGCCGCCGCGCAGGGCAGCCTGAGCCCGGAAGACGGCCCGCTAGTGAAGGCCGTCCTCTTCGAATACGGCGGGGACCGGCGCCCCCGGCTCTTCGTCACCGTCCACCACCTGGTCGTCGACGGCGTGTCCTGGCGCATCCTGCTGTCGGACCTGGCCACCGCGTACGAGCAGGCGCGCGCCGGACGTCCCGTCGACCTCGGGGCGAAGACCACTTCGTTCCGGGACTGGACGCGGGCGCTGGTCGCGCACACCGAGGCGGGCACGGTGGACGACGAGGTCCCGTACTGGAACGAGCTCGCCGAGGGCGGGACCGGCCGGCTGCCGGTCGACCTGGACGGCGGGAACCTGGACCGGCACCGTGCCGTCGCCCGCGCCACGCTCGACGCCGAGACCACCAGGCGGCTCCTGCAGGAGGTTCCCGGCCGCTACCGCACGCAGATCAACGACGTGCTGCTGTCGGCCCTCGGCCGGACGCTCACCGGGTGGTCCGGAGCCGACAGCGTGCTGGTCACCCTGGAGGGCCACGGCCGCGAGGAGATCCTCGACGGGGTGGACCTCTCGCGCACGGTCGGCTGGTTCACGACGCAGTTCCCGGTCCGCCTGCCCGCCCCGGCCGGGCCGGCCTGGCGCCCGCAGATCAACCAGGTCAAGCGCCTGCTGAGGGCCGTACCGCAGCGCGGCATCGGGTACGGGCTGCTGCGCCACCTCCGCGGCACCCTCGCCGAGGGGCCCGCGCCCGAGGTCAGCTTCAACTACCTCGGCCAGTACGACACCGCCGACGCCGGAGACGGCTTCTACGGGGCACCCGTCCCGTACGAGGCGCCGACGGCACCGGCCACGGAGGAACGCCACCACCTGCTGGACGTCGTGGCGATCGTCTCCGAGGGCCGGCTGGAGGTCCAGGTGATGTACGCGACGGACACCTACCGCCCCGAGACGGTGACCGCGCTCGCGGAGCACTTCGTCGCCGGGCTGGAGGAGATCGTCGGCGCCGGATGACCCCTGTTGGTTCCGGAGCCGGTTCCGGCTGATTCCGGCCGGCCGCGCGGGAGGGGAAGGGCATTGCCCATCCCCTCCCGCGCGCGTTTCCGCGGGCATTTCAGCCTCCGCTGAAGAATGAATTTGGCTGTGCCTTTAGTTCGTTGTGCCGGGCGCCTTGTTGATGGTGTGCTCGATTGCTGATCGATTGGGTTTTCTATGCGTGGGGGAGTGGTCCGGGTGTCCGGTTTCGGTGGAGTGGTGATTACCGAGATCTTCGCGGAATGGGTGGCGCGGACGCCTGAGGCGCCCGCCGTGGTGTGTGCTGGCGAGCGGGTGTCCTACACGGAGCTGGACGTACGGGCGAACCGGCTCGCCCACGAGCTGCTCGCGCAGGGGATCGTGCCCGGATCGCGGGTGGGTGTCTGCCTGCCGCGCGGTGTGGAGCCGGTCGTGGCGCTCCTCGCCGTCCTGAAGGCCGGCGCCGCCGCCGTCCCGCTGGACCCCGAATACCCCGTCGACCGGCTGGAGTTCATGGTCACGGACGCCGGACTGTCGGCCGTGCTGGTCGACGCCTCCACGACGGACGTGATGCGCCGGGCGGGCGCGCCCGCACTCCTCGCGGTCACCGATGTCTCCGGCCGGCCGGGGTCGGCGCCGGTGGTGGGGGTGTTTCCGCAGAGTGCGGCGTATGTGTTCTACACGTCGGGTTCGACGGGGCGTCCGAAGGGTGTGGTGCTGCCGCATGAGGGTTTTGTGCGGGTGGTGCGTGATCCGAATTTCGGGCTGGGTCCGGATGATGTGGTTTCGCAGTTGAGTACGTTGTCTTTTGATGCGGGTGCGTTGGAGATGTGGAATGCGCTGCTGAATGGTGCGGCGTTGGCTGTTTCCGTTGAGCGGATGCTGTCGGTGGATGAGCTGGGTGCGTTTGTGCGGGCGCACGGGGTGAGTGTGCTGTGGCTGACGGCGGGGTTGTTCCACGAGGTGGTGGATGCGGATGTGTCGGTGTTCTCGGGTGTGCGTCTGGTGATGTCGGGTGGTGACGCGCTGTCGCCGCGGCATTGCCGGAAGGTCCTGGACGAGGTGCCCGATGTACGGCTCGTGAATGTGTACGGTCCGACGGAATCGTCGATCACGGCGTCCTCGCATGTGGTCGAAGGCCCCGTCCTGCTGGGTGGCCCGACTCCGGATACGCGGCTTCGCGTGCTGGACGGTGGGCTGCGGCCGGTGGGTGTGGGTGTCGAGGGTGAGTTGTATGTGTCGGGTATTGGTCTGGCGCATGGGTACGGGGGTCGGGCGGGTCTGACGGCGGGCCGGTTCGTGGCGGTGCCGGGTGGTTCGGGCGAGCGGATGTACCGCACGGGTGATGTGGTGCGGTGGGTGTCGCAGGGTGTGCTGGAGTTCGTGGGCCGGGCGGACGACCAGGTCAAGGTGCGCGGGTTCCGGGTGGAGCTGGGTGAGGTCGAGGAGGCTTTGGCGGCGCATCCTTCGGTGTCGCAGGCCGTTGCGGTGGTGCGGGCGGATGCGCGGGGTACGAAGCAGCTGGTCGCGTACGCGGTCGGTGAGGGTGTGAGTGCTGAGGCGTTGCGTGAGTTCGCTGCCAAGTCTCTGCCGGAGTTCATGGTTCCGGCGGTGTGTGTGGTGCTGGATGTGCTGCCGCTGACGGCGAACGGGAAGGTGGACCGCAAGGCGCTGCCGGAGCCGGATCTGTCGCATCTGGCGGAGGTTTACGTCGCTCCGCGTGATGAGCGTGAGGCGGTGGTTGCCGGGGTCTTCGCGGAGGTGCTGGGGCTCGACCGGGTTGGTGTCCACGATCACTTCTTCCGGCTCGGTGGTGACTCCATCCGCGCCGTCCAGGCCGCCTCACGACTGCGCCGCACCGGAGTGGACATCAGCGTCCGCGATCTGTTCGACCGCCCCACCACCGCCGCGCTCGCCGCCGCCGCGCAGGCCGACACCGGGCGCGCCGCGGGCGGACCGTCGCCGGCCGCCCGCGGCGGCGCCCTGCCGCTGTCGTTCGCGCAGGCCCGGATGTGGTTCGCCGCCGAGATCGACCCCGAGGGCACCGAGTACAACACCGGCGGCGCCGTCCGCCTGCGCGGTGACCTCGACGTCGCCGCGCTCGAAGCCGCCCTCGGCGAGCTGGTCGCCCGCCACGAGTCGCTCCGTACCACCTTCGCCACCGTCGACGGCCAGGGCGTGCAGATCATCCACCCCGCCGCCCCCGTCGCCCTGCCCGTCCGTGAGGCCACCGCCGCCGAGGCCGCCGCCGTGATGGACGCCGAACTGCGGACCCCGTTCGACCTCGGCACCGGACCGCTGCTGCGTCCCACCCTGCTGCGCACCGCCCCCGACGAGCACCTCCTGATCCTCTCGATGCACCACATCGTCACCGACGGCTGGTCGGTGAACGTCCTGGCCCGGGAACTCGCCGCCCTCTACGCCGGTGAATCCCTGCCCGAACTGCCCGTCCAGTACGCCGACTACGCCGTCTGGCAGCGCGCCACGCTGACCCCCCGGGCCCTGGACGAGGGCGGCCTGGCCTACTGGCGCGAGCAGCTCGCCGACGCGCCCGTACTGGATCTGCCCACCGACCGCCCCCGCCCCGCCGTCCGCACCCGCGCCGGCAGCACCTACGCCCTCGACCTGCCCGCCGCCCTGCTCGACCGGCTGGCCGAGGCCTGCCGGACGCGCGGCGCCACCCTCTTCATGGGCCTGACCGCCGCCGTCCAGCTGATGCTGGCGCGCACCAGCGGCCAGCGGGACGTGGTCCTCGGTACGGCCACCATCGGCCGCGACCGGCCCGAACTGGAGGACCTGCTCGGGTTCTTCGTCAACACCCTCGCCCTGCGCACCCGGATCGACGAGGCCGCGACCGGCACGCAGCTGCTGGCGTCCGTACGCGAGACCGTCCTCGACGCCTTCGCGCACGCGGCCGTCCCCTTCGACCGCGTCGTCGACGCCGTCGTCACCGAGCGGGACCCCTCCCGCACCCCCCTCGTCCAGGCCATGATGGTGCTCCAGAAGCGCCCCTGGCAGGCGGACGGAGTCCGCGGGCTGGGCTTCGAGGCGGCCGACCTTCCGCGCCAGGACGCGCAGTTCGAGCTGACCCTGGAGTTCTGGGAGCAGGCCGACGGCATGCGGCTGTCCCTCAACTACAACACCGACCTGTTCGACGCCGACACCATCCACCGCATGGCCGACCACCTGGCCGCCGTCCTCGGCGCCCTCGCGGACCAGCCGGAGCAGCCGCTCTCCCGCATCCCCCGGCTCTCCGCGCCCGAGCGCGCCGTGATCCTCGGCGACTGGGCCGAGGGCGCCGACGGACCGGCCGGCGCCGTCCTCACGGACGTCTTCGCCGAGCAGGTGGCCCGCGCCCCGCACGCCGTCGCGCTGGTCTGCGGTGAGGAGCAGTTCACGTACGGCGAACTGGACGTGCGCACGAGCCGCCTGGCCCACGCGCTGCGCGAGCACGGGGTGGGTCCGGAGACCCGGGTCGGGGTCTGCCTGCCGCGCGGCGCCGAGCCGATCGTGGCGCTGCTCGCCGTACTGAAGGCGGGCGGGATCTTCGTACCGCTCGACACCGGCTATCCGGCCGAGCGCCTCGCGTACATGGCGCGGGACGCCGGGGTCGAACTGCTGCTGGCCGACGACTCGACCCGCGATACGATCCCCGGCGCCGAGGCGCCGGTGCTGCTCTTCGACGAACTGGAGGAGCGCGCCGCCGTCTGCTCCATCCACGTGCAGGGACCGCCGCAGGTCGCACTCACCCCGCAGAACGGCGCCTACGTCTTCTACACCTCCGGCTCCACCGGCCGGCCCAAGGGCATCGTGCTGCCGCACGCCGGAGTGCTGCGCGTGGCCCGCGACCCTCGGCTCGCCACCACGGCGGCGGACGTCGTCGGCCAGTTCGCGACGCTGTCCTTCGACGCGAGCGCCCTGGAGATCTGGAGCGCCTTCGCCAACGGCGCCGCGCTCGTGGTGTCCGCCGCCCGCGTGCTGTCGGTCGAGGAACTCGGCGCGCTGCTGCGCCACCACGGGGTGACGGTCGCCTGGCTGACCGCCGGCCTGTTCCACGAGGTGGTCGACACGGACGTGACCATGCTGGCCGGGCTCCGGCTGCTGATGGCGGGCGGCGACGCGCTGGCCCCGCAGCACTGCCGGACCGTGCTCGAACGACTGCCGCACGTACGGCTGGTGAACGGGTACGGGCCCACCGAGACCACCGTCTTCGCGGCGGTCCACCCCGTCGACGCCGCCTCCGTGGGCGCGTCCGTGCCGATCGGCTCGCCCATCGGGCGCACCGGCGCCTACGTGCTCGACTCCTGGCTGCGGCCGGTGCCGGCCGGCGTCGCGGGGGAGCTCTACATCGCGGGTGAGGGACTGACCCGCGGCTACGTGGGGCATCCCGGGCTGAGCGCGGGCCGCTTCGTCGCCTCGCCCTTCGGAGCCGGGGAGCGGATGTACCGGACCGGTGACGTGGTGCGGTGGCTGGCCGACGGACAGCTGGAGTTCGTGGGGCGGGCCGACCATCAGGTCAAGGTGCGTGGTTTCCGGATCGAGATCGGTGAGATCGAGTCGGCGCTGGCCGCGCATCCGGACGTGCAGCAGGCCGTGGTGACGGTGCGCGAAGCCCGGCCGGGAGTGAAGCGGCTGGTCGGGTACGTCGTCGGGGACGGTCTGGACCAGGTGGGTCTGCGTGAGTTCGTTGCCAAGTCGCTGCCGGATTACATGGTTCCGACGGCGTTCGTGGTGGTGGGTACGTTCCCGTTGACGGCGAACGGGAAGGTGGACCGGCGGGCGTTGCCGGAGCCTGATCTGGGTGCGGCTGTTTCGAAGGGGTATGTCGCTCCGCGTTCCGAGGTGGAGCGGGTGGTGGCTGAGGTGTGGGCGCAGGTGCTGGGCGTCGAGCGGGTGGGTGTGCGGGACAACTTCTTCGAGCTGGGTGGCGATTCGATCCTGAGTATTCAGGTGGTGTCGCGGTTGCGGCGGGCGGGGCTGGTGGTTTCTCCGCAGGATGTGCTGGTGCGGCAGACCGTGGCGGGTGTGGCTGCTGTGGTGGGTGAGGCGTCTGCTGTGGGTGCGGTGGAGGTTGTGTCCGGTCCGGTGGTGCTGTCTCCGGTGCAGGAGTGGTTCCTGGAGACGCATCCGGTGGCGCCGGATCACTTCGGTATGTCGATGCATGTGAAGGTCGCCGAGGGTGTCGATGTGGGTGTGCTGTCGGAGGCCGTGTCGGTGGTGCTGTCGCATCACGAGGGGCTGTGGGTCCGTTTCGCGGACACGGCGGAGGGCTGGCGGCAGTCGGCGGGTGAGCCGGGTGTGGTGGTCGTCGAGCGGGATGTGGAGGGGGTGGTTCAGGAGTCGTTCCGGCTTGAGGGCGGGCCGCTGGTGCGGGCCGTTCTGAGCGGGGACCGGCTGTTGGTCGCGGTGCATCACATGGTGGTGGACGGTGTCTCGTGGCGGATCCTTCTGGAGGACGTCGCGCTGGCCTATCGGGAGCTGGTGGCCGGGCGTGAGGTGGAGCTGGATGCGGTGTCGTTGTCGTTCCCGGCGTGGACCGCGAAGCTCGCCGCGCACGACTTCTCGGGTCAGCTGGACTACTGGGCTTCGGTCGTCGACGGCGCCGGGCCGCTGTTCGACGTGCCGGCCGGCGCCAACACCGTGGCCGCATCCGCCATCGAAACCGTCACCCTGTCCCCGGAAGAGACCGAGGCCCTCCTCCACAAGGTCCCCGCCGTCTTCCGGACCCAGGTCAACGACATCCTCCTGGCCGCCCTGGGCCGCGCCCTGGGCTCCTGGACCGGCCGTGGCCGCGTCGTCGTGGACGTGGAGGGCCATGGCCGTGAGGAGTCGGTGATCGGGGCGGACGTTTCGCGTACGGTCGGCTGGTTCACGTCGATCTATCCGGTCGCGCTCGGTGCGAGCGGTGACTGGAGTGAGCAGATCCGGTCGACGAAGGAGATACTCCGTGCCATTCCCGACCGGGGCATCGGTTTCGGCGCCCTGCGCCACCTGCACGGTGCGGATCTCGCCGATCCGGCCCAGGTCAGCTTCAACTACCTCGGCCGTTTCGATGCGGGCGGCCACCCCGACGTCTTCGCCGGCATGCTCCCGGCCGAGAACGACCACGCCCCCGCCGAAGAGCGCCCCCACGTCTGGGACGTCGTCGGCCGGGTCGAGGACGGCCGCCTGCGCATCGACCTCTACCACCCGGCCTCCGAGCACGACCACGGCCACGGCCCGGCCCGAGCCCGGGAGTTCGCCGCGCACTACCGCGACACCCTGCGCGAGGCGGTCGCGTACTGCCTGAGCGAGGGCGTGGGCGGCCGGACGCCGTCGGACTTCCCGCTCGTCGCCTGGGACCAGGCCACCGTCGACCGGGTGATCGGCGACGGGCGCGGCATCGCCGACGTGCACCCGCTCTCCCCGATGCAGCAGGGCCTGCTCTTCCACTCCCTGGAAGACCCCTCCGGGACGGCCTACGTCGAGCAGATGTCCTTCGTCCTCGAAGGCGTCCTCGACATCGACCGGCTCGCCGCCGCCTGGCAGGAGGCCGTCAACGCCTCCGACGCCCTGCGCGTCTCCGTCGTCTGGGAACAGGCCGACGAACCGGCCGCGCTGGTCCACGAGCGCGTCGAGATCCCCGTCCACACCGAGGACTGGACGGCGCTCGGAGCCGCCGCACGCGCCGAACGCCTCCAGGACCGCCGGACCACCGACTTCCACGGCATCAGCCTCGACGAGGCGCCCCTGACGCGCCTGTCCCTCGCCGATCTCGGCGGCGGCCGCGTCCAGCTCGTGTGGACCTTCCACCACCTCCTCCTCGACGGCTGGAGCACCCCCCAGCTGCTCGACGACGTCTTCACCCGCTACGCGGGCGGCCGCCCCCAGGACCGTGCCCCCTACCGGGACTACCTGGCCTGGCTCGCCTCCCGCGACACCGCCGCCGACCGCGCGCACTGGCGCTCCGTCCTGCGCGGGTACGACACCGCGCTCACCCTCCCGGCCGCACCCGACGCCGTACCCGGCACCGGACCGGCGCACGGCATCCGCCACCTCGACGTCGATCTGCCGGGCACGCTCGCCACGGACGTCGGTACGTTCGCGCGCCGCCACCGGCTCACCGTGAACGCGGTGATCCAGGGTGCCTGGGCGCTGCTCCTGTCCGCCTGCACCGGCCGGCGCGACATCGTCTTCGGCGCCACCACCTCCGGCCGCCCCGCCGAACTGCCCGACGCGGACGGCACGCTGGGCCTGTTCATCAACACCGTGCCGGTCCGTACGGTCCTCGACCCGGCCACGCCGGTGGCCGACTGGCTCCAGCAGCTCCAGGCAGAGCAGTGGCAGTCCCGGGCGCACGAGTACCTCTCCCTGCCCGAGCTGACCTCGCTCGCCGACCTGCCGCCCGGTACCCGGCTCTTCGAAAGCGTCCTCGTCTTCGAGAACTACCCCGTCGACGACGACCTCGCCGCCCGCCACGGCCTCGCCGTCACCGAGGCGGAGGCCGCCGTCCAGGGCGGCGACTACCCGCTCTCCCTGACCGCCTTCACCGGCCGTCAACTCGTCGGTGGCGACGCCCCGGGCGTCTCCCTGCGCCTGTCCTACGACCCACGGGTCTTCGGCGACACCACCGCGCGGGGGCTGGCCGGGCGTCTCGCCGCGCTGGTCCGCGCCCTGCTGGAGGAGGAGCTGCTGGCCCGCGTCCCGCTGCTCACCGAGGCCGAGCGCGACCGGTTCGCCGCGGCGGCGGCCACCGCCGCCGGGCCGCGGGAGACCGTGACCCTGCCGGGCCTGTTCGAGGCCCAGGCCGCCCGGCGCCCCGAGTCGCTCGCCGTCGTCTGCGACGGCACCGAACTGTCGTACGGGGAGCTGGACGCCCGCGCCAACGGCCTGGCCCACTGGCTCGCCGACGTGGGCGCGGGCCCCGAGACGGTGGTCGGCGTCAGCCTGCCGCGCGGAGTGGACTGGCTGGTCTGTCTCCTGGCCGTCGCCAAGACGGGCGCCGTGTACCTGCCCCTCGACCCGGCCCACCCCGCCGAGCGGCTCGCCTTCATGGCCGCCGACGCGGGCGCAGGCCTGATCCTGGGCAACGCCGACACCGCGCCCGCCTTGAACGCCGCGGACCTCCTGGCGCTCGGCGCGCCCGTCAGCCCAGTGCCCCCGGCCCGCCCCGACCACCCGGACGCGGCCGCCTACGTCATCTACACCTCGGGCTCCACCGGCACCCCCAAGGGTGTCGCCGTGTCCCACCGCGGCCTGCGCGACCTCGGTACGTCCCACGTCCGCGCCCTGGACCTCGACGGCGACTCGCGCATCCTGCAGAGCGTCTCCCCCGGCTTCGACGTCGCCATGGGCGACCTCGTCAACGCCTGGACGGCGGGTGCCGCCCTCGTCCTCGCCGGACCCGAACACACCGTCGGCGAGCCCCTCGCCCGGCTCCTCGACGAGCAGCGGATCACCCACGCCATGCTGCCGCTGGCCGCGATCTCCACCCTGCCCGACGTACCGCTGCCGCACCTGCGCGCCCTCGTCTCCGGCGGCGAGGCGATGCCGGCCGAGATCCCGGCCCGCTGGGCGCCCGGCCGGATCCTGGTCAACGCCTACGGGCCCACCGAGACCACGGTCGCCGCCACCCTCAGCGACCCCCTCGACCCGGCCACCGTCACCCCGCCCATCGGCCGCGCCGTCGACGGCGCCCGCACGTTCGTCCTGGACACCTGGCTGCGGCCGGTGCCCGACGGCACCGCCGGCGAGCTGTACCTCGCCGGGCCCGGAGTGGCGCGCGGCTACACGGGCCGGCCCGGCCTGACCGCCGCCGCCTTCGTGGCGAACCCGTTCACCGGCGGGCGCATGTACCGCACCGGCGACCTGGTCCGCCGGGGAGCCGACGGGCAGCTGGCCTTCCTCGGCCGCACCGACCACCAGGTCAAGGTGCGCGGCCACCGCATCGAGCCCGGTGAGGTCGAAGCCGCGCTGACCCGCCACCCGGGCGTGTCCCAGGCCGTGGCCATGGTCCGCGAGGACCGGCCCGGTAGCCGGCGGCTCGTCGGCTACGTCGTCGCCGACGGCGTCCACCCCGCCGAGCTGCGGGAGTTCGCGGGCCGCTCGCTGCCCGAGTACATGGTTCCCGCCGTCTGCGTGGTCCTCGACGCCTTCCCGCTCAACGCCAACGGCAAGGTCGACCGGGCAGCCCTGCCCGCCCCCGACCTGTCCGCCCTCGTACGGGAGTACGTGGCGCCCGCCACCGAGGCCGAGCGTGCCGTGGCCGCCGTCTTCGCCGAGCTGCTCGGCGCCGGCCGGATCGGCGCCGACGACGACTTCTTCGACCTCGGCGGCGATTCGCTGCTCAGCATCCAGGCCGTTTCCCGGCTGCGCCGGGCCGGCTACGCGGCCAGCGTCCGCACCCTCTTCGACCACCCCACCGTCTCCGCCCTGGCCACCCGGATCGAGACCGCCACCGATCTCCCCGACACCCGCGGCCCGGTCGTGCCGGTCGCCCGTGACGGCGCACTGCCCGTGTCCTCCGCCCAGGCCCGCCTGTGGTTCGCGGCCGAACTCGACCCGGAGAGCACCGAGTACAACTCGGGCGGCGCCCTGCGGCTGACCGGTCCGCTGGACCTGGCCGCGCTGCGCCGGGCGCTCGACGCCCTCGTCGCCCGCCACGAGTCGCTGCGCACCACCTTCGCGGAAGCCGACGGCGAAGCCGTCCAGGTCATCCACCCGCCCGCCCCCGTCGACCTGCCGGTGGCCGCCTGCACGGCCGCCGAGCTGCCCGGCCGCATCCGCGCCGCCCTGGGCCGGGTCTTCGACCTGCGCACGGGACCGCTGCTGCGGGCCACCCTGCTGCGGGTCGAGGAGGAGGAGCACGTCCTCGTCCTCGCGATGCACCACATGATCACCGACGGCTGGTCGATGGGCGTGGCCGTCCGCGAGCTCGACCAGCTCTACCAGGGCGTCGAACTGCCCGAACCGGCCGTCCAGTACGCCGACTTCGTCGCCTGGCAGCGTGCGAACCTGACCCCGGACGCCCTCGCGGCGGGAGTCGCGCACTGGCGCGAGCGGCTGGCCGGCGTACCCGTGCTGGAACTGCCGACGGACCGGCCGCGCCCCGCCGAGCGGACCTGGGCCGGGGCGCTCGCGGACATCGACGTCCCGGCCGAGGCCGTGGACCGCTTCGCCGAGGTGTGCAAGGCACGCGGCGTGACCCTGTTCATGGGGCTGGTCGCGGCGGTGCAGCTGGTGCTGTCCCGCTACAGCGGCCAGCAGGACGTCGTCGTCGGCACCGTCACCTCCGGCCGCTCCCGCGCCGAACTGGAGGGCCTGATCGGCTTCTTCGTCAACACCGTCGCCCTGCGCACCCGCATCGACGAGCGGCGCAGCGTCGCCGCGCTGCTGGACGACGTCCGCGAGATCGTCCTGGACGCCTTCGCCCACGACGAGATCCCCTTCGACCGGGTCGTGGACGCCGTCGTGACCGAGCGCGACCCCAGCCGCAGCCCCCTCGTCCAGGCACTGGTCAGCATGGAGACCGCCCCGCGGCCCGCCACCGGCGCCGGCCTGACCTGGCGGGACCAGCCCTTCGAGGTGGACACCGCACAGTTCGAACTGGCCGTCGACTTCGCCGACCGCGACGGCTCCCTGG
The DNA here is from genome assembly GCF_036203305.1 of Streptomyces sp. NBC_00190. Taxonomy (GTDB): domain Bacteria; phylum Actinomycetota; class Actinomycetes; order Streptomycetales; family Streptomycetaceae; genus Streptomyces. Next base: position 6,020,801 of record NZ_CP108131.1, read on the forward strand.
CCATGGTGATCAACTACAACACGGGCCTCTTCGACGCCGCCACCGTCCACCGGCTCGGCGCCCACCTGGTCCGCGTACTCGGCGAGATGGCCGACGCGGACAAGCCCCTGTCCGCCGTCCGGATGCTGGGCGCCGAGGAGGAGCACACCCTCACGCACGGCTGGAACGACACCGCCGCCCCGGTCCCGGAACCGCTGCTGCCCGAGCTGTTCGCCGCCCAGGCCGCCCGCACCCCCGACGCGGTCGCCCTCGTCGACGGAGAGGAGCGGCTCACCTTCGCCGCACTCGACCGAGCCGCCGGACGCCTCGCCCACCGTCTGCGCGCCCAGGGCGCCGGACCCGACACGGTCGTCGGCGTCTGCGCCGAACGCGGGGCGGACGTGGTCGTCGCCCTGCTCGGCATCCTGAAGGCCGGGGCCGCCTGCCTGCCCATCGACCCCGCCTACCCGGCCGAGCGGGTACGGCACATGCTGGCCGACTCCGGTACGGCGACCGTGCTCGTCCAGGAACACCTCGCGCAGCGGTTCGCCGACTACGCCGGCACCCTGCTGACCCTGGACCGCGGTGCGGACGAGGACCTCGCCCCGCAGGCGCCCGGTCCCGTACCGCCGCTGACCGCCGACCACCTCGCCTACGTCATCTACACCTCCGGCTCCACCGGCCTGCCCAAGGGCACGCTCATCCGGCACGGCGCCTTCCGCAACCTCTTCGCGCACCACCGCCGGCGCATGTTCGAACCCGCCTCCCGGGGCCGCCAGCTGCGGATGGCGCAGACCGCGTCGATCTCCTTCGACGCCTCCTGCGTCGCCCTGCTCTGGCTGGTCGGCGGCCACCAGCTGCACACCGTCGACCACGACACCCACATCGACCTGCGGGCCTTCCGCGACTACCTGCGCGAGCGGCGCGTCGACGTCATCGACGAGGCGCCCACGTACCTGCGCGAGCTGATCGCCGACGGCCTGCTGGAGGACCCGGTCCACGTGCCCAGCGTGATCGTCTTCGGCGGCGAGGCCGTCGACGGACAGATCTGGGACACCCTGCGCGCCCACCCCGAGATCGCCGCGTACAACTTCTACGGGCCCACCGAATGCACCTGCGACTCGCTGACCTGGACGGCGCAGGGCAGTGAGCGGCCGCTGATCGGCCGCCCGGTCGGCAACGCGCGCGCCTTCGTCCTCGACACGGCCCTGCGCCCGGTCCCCGCCGGAGTCGTCGGCGAGCTGTACATCGAGGGCGCGGGCCTCGCCCGCGGCTACGTCGGCAAGCCCGGCCTGACCGCCGGCCGCTTCGTGGCCTGCCCGTTCACCGGGACACGCATGTACCGCACCGGCGACCTGGTCCGCTGGACCCGCGAAGGGACGGTGGAGTTCCTCGGCCGGCGCGACGACCAGGTCAAGGTCCGCGGCTTCCGCATCGAACTCGGTGAGATCGAGACCGTCCTGGCCCGCCACCCCGAGGTCACCCAGGCCGTCGTGGTCGCCCGCGAGGACCGCCCCGGCGTCAAGCGGCTCGTCGCGTACGTCGTCGGCGGCGCCGGACTCGACACGGCGCGGCTGCGCGCCTACGCCGCCGACGCCCTGCCCGACTACATGGTCCCGACGGCCTGGATGCTCCTCGACGCCTTCCCGCTCAACCAGAGCGGCAAGGTGGACCGGCGCGCCCTGCCCGCGCCCGACCCGGCCGCGCTCACCGACGCCTACACCGCCCCCCGTACGGAGGCCGAGACGGCCATCGCCGCCGTCTGGGCCGAGGTACTGGGCGCCGAACGCGTCGGGGTGCACGACAACTTCTTCGAACTCGGCGGCGACTCCATCCTCAGCACCCGCGCCGTCTCCCGGATGCGCGCCGCAGGCTACGACACCAGCGTGCGCGAGCTGTTCAACGCGCCCACCGTCGCCGGGCTCGCCGCACTCGCCGGGGCCGCGGCCGCGCCCGCCGACCCGGTCGTGCCCACCGCCCGCGACGGCGCCCTGCCGCTGTCGTACGCGCAGGCCCGCATGTGGTTCGCGGCCGACCTCGACCCGGACAGCACCGAATACAACTCCGGCACCGCCCTGCGGCTGACCGGCCCGCTGGACCCGGCCGCGCTGCGCCGGGCGCTCGATGCCCTCGTCGCCCGGCACGAGTCGCTGCGCACCACCTTCGCCGCGGCCGCCGGCCACGGCGTCCAGGTGGTCCACCCGCCCGCCCCCGTCCCGCTGCCGGTGGCCGAGTGCGCCCCCGACGGCGTCGACGCCCTCGTCCGCTCCCTGTTCGGCGAGGTCTTCGACCTGCGCCGCGGACCGCTGCTGCGGCCCACCCTCGTCCGGATCACCGACGAGGACCACATCCTGGTCCTGTCCATGCACCACATCGTCACCGACGGCTGGTCCCTGAACGTGATCACCCGGGAGCTGGCCGAACTGTACGCGGGCCGCACCCCGGCGGCCCCGCCGGTGCAGTACGCCGACTTCGCGCGCTGGCAGCGCGAACGGCTGACACCGCCGGCCTTGGAGGCGGGCCTCGGCTACTGGCGTGAGCAGCTCGCCGACGCGCCGGTGCTGGAGCTGCCCACCGACCGGCCCCGCCCGGCCGAGCGCACCACGCGCGGCGCGAGCGAGCAGGTGGCCGTGCCGGTGGAGCTCCTGGCCCGCTTCACCGACCTCTGCCACGCGCAGGGCGCCACCCTGTTCATGGGCCTGACCGCGGCGACCCAGCTGCTGCTGGCCCGCTACAGCGGCCGGCCCGACGTGGTCCTCGGCACCGTCACCTCCGGCCGCGACCGGGCCGAACTGGAAGACGTCGTCGGCTTCTTCGTCAACACCCTCCCCCTGCGCACCCGGATCGACGAGCACGCGACCGGCGCCGAGCTGCTGGCCTCCGTACGCCGCACGGTCCTGGACGCCTTCGCGCACGCCGAGACGCCCTTCGACCGGGTCGTCGACGCCGTCGTCACCGAACGCGACCCCAGCCGCAGCCCCCTCGTCCAGGCGGTGATCAGCTACGAGAGCCCGGCGGCGGCCGACGGCGACAGCGGCGGGTCGGTCAGCTGGACCGAGCACCCGCTGCGGTCCTGGACCTCCCCCTTCGACCTCACCTTCGACTTCGGCGAGGCCGACGGGGCCCTGCACGCCCACCTCGTCTACAACACCGACCTGTTCGACGCGGCGACCATCCGCCGGATGGCGGGCCACCTGCTCACCGTCCTGACCGCCCTCGCCGACGACCCGGCACGCGCCCTGTCCGACCTGGACCTGCTGTCCGCCGCCGAACGGCGCACCCTGACCGAGGAGCGCAACGCCACCGACTCGGGCATCGAACCGGCCGCCCTGCACGCGCTGTTCGAGCGGCAGGCGGCGCTGCGGCCCGAGGCGACGGCCGTCGTCACCGACACCGCGCGGTGGACCTACGCCCAGATCGACGGCCGCGCCGCGTCCCTGGCCCGGCGGCTGCGGTCCGCGGGCGTGACCGCCGAGACCGTCGTCGGGGTCTGCCTGCCGCGCGGCGCCGACTGGATCACCGCCGTCCTCGGCGTGCTGAAGGCGGGTGCGGTCTACCTGCCGCTGGACCCCGACTACCCGGCCGACCGCAGGGCGTTCATGCTCACCGACTCCGGCGCCGCCCTGGTGGTCACGGACGCGGACAACGCCGCCCTGCTCGACACCTCGGCGGTGCCCGCGCTCCTGGTCGACGCCCCCGCCACCGGTGACGACGCCGCGCCGGACCCGGCCGGCCCGCCCCTGCCGGACGCGGGCGCCTACCTTATCTACACCTCCGGCTCCACCGGAGTGCCCAAGGGAGTCCTGGTCACCCACCGAGGCGTGGCCGCCTTCGCCGCCACCCAGGCGGACCGCTTCGCGATCACCGCCGATTCCCGGGTGCTCCAGGCCGCGTCCGCCAACTTCGACGCCTCGGTCATGGAGATCCTGATGGCCTGGTCCGCGGGCGCCGCCCTCGTGCTGCCCGCCCCCGGCCGGGTCCTCGGCGAGGACCTCGTCGAGGTCCTCGGCCGCCAGCGGGTCACGCACGCCATGATCCCGCCGGCCGCGCTGGCCGGGGCCGGCCCGGCCCCCCTGCCGGACCTGCGGACCCTGGTGGTGGGCGGCGAGGCCTGCCCGCCCGAGCTGGTCGCCGCCTGGGCGCCCGGCCGCGCCATGTTCAACGCCTACGGGCCCACCGAGATCACCATCTCCGCCACCATTAGCGACCGCCTCGTGCCCGGCAGCGCCGTGCCCATCGGCCGCCCCAACCAGGACGCGCGCGTCTACGTCCTCGACGCCCGGCTGCGCCCCGTACCGGCCGGCGTCCCCGGCGAGCTGTACGTCGCCGGCGCGGGCGTCGCCCGGGGCTACCTGGGCCGGCCCGCGCTCACCGCGAGCCGCTTCCTGGCCTCGCCGTTCGCACCGGGGGAGCGGCTGTACCGCACCGGAGACCTGGTGCGCTGGCTGCCCGACGGGCAGCTGGAGTTCACCGGCCGCGCCGACGACCAGGTCAAACTGCGCGGGTTCCGCATCGAGCCCGGCGAGATCGAGAGCGTGCTCGCGGCCCACCCGGGCGTGCGCCGGGCCCTGGTCCAGATCCGCGAGGACCAGCCGGGCGTGAAGCGGCTCGTCGCCTACGTCGTCGGGGACGACCCCGCCTCCCTCCCCGACCCCGACACGCTGCGCGAGCACGCCGCCCGTTCCCTGCCGCCGTACATGGTCCCGGCGGCCTGGGTGACGCTCGACGCGCTCCCGCTTAACCCCAACGGCAAGGTGGACCGGCGGGCGCTGCCCGCGCCCGGACTCCCGGCGCGCGCGGCCTCGTACACCGCCCCGCGCACGGAGCGCGAGATCACCCTGGCGGAGGTGTGGAAGGCCGTGCTCGGCCTCGAAGAGGTCGGCGTCCACGACAACTTCTTCGAGCTCGGCGGCGACTCCATCCTGAGCATCCAGGTCGTCGCACGGACCCGGGCCGCCGGGCTGGCGATCTCCACCAGGCAGCTCTTCGCCGCGCCGACCGTGGCGGGCCTGGCCGAACTGGCGGGCTCGCCCGGCGCGGCGGGCGGGCCCGCCGTCACCGGACCCGTCACCGGATCCGTACCGCTGACGCCCGTCCAGCGCTGGTTCCTGGACGGCGAACGCGGCTCCCACGACCGCTTCACGATGTCCGCGTACGCCGAACTCGCCGAGCGGCCCGACCGCGCGACCCTGCGGGCGGCCGTCGCCGCGCTGTACGACCACCACGACGGCCTGCGCTCGCGGTACACCCGCGGCGGCGACGGCAGCTGGGAGCAGACCGTCGTCGAGCGGGAGGAAGGCAACTGGTTCACCTGGTACGACCTCTTCCAGGAGGACCCCGCCGAGCGGGAGGCCGAGATGGCCCGGCACCTCGCCGCCGCCCACGAAGGCCTGGACATCGCCGCCGGACCGCTGCTCAAGGCCCTGGTCTTCGACCAGGGGGCGGGCCTGCCGGTACGCCTGGCCCTCGTCGCCCACCACCTGGTCACCGACGTGGTCTCCTGGGGCGTCCTGCTCGCCGACCTGGCCCGCTGCTACGGGCTGATCGCCGCGGGGGAGCGGCCGGAACCGGGCGAGCGGACCACCTCCTTCCAGGAGTGGTCCGGGAAGCTCACCGGACTCGCCGCCGCCGGCCGCTTCGACGAGGAGATCCCCTACTGGCGGGAGGCCGAGCGCGTACCGCGCCTGCCGGGTTCCGGCTCCCCGGCCAACACCGCGGACTTCGAGGACACCGTCTCGCTGCGGCTGGACGCCGGGACCACCCGGGCGCTGCTGCAGACCGTCCCCGGCGCCCACCGGGCGCGGGTCAACGAGGTGCTGCTCGCCGCGCTCGGCCGGGCCCTGGCCGGGTGGAGCGGCCAGGACCGGGTGGCGGTCGCCCTGGAGGGCCACGGCCGTGAGGAGGAGGTCGTCGAGGGCGCCGACCTGTCGCGCACGGTCGGCTGGTTCACGACGCTGTTCCCCTTCGCCTGGGACGTGCCGGGCGGCGAGGACTGGCGGCCGTACGTCGCCGCGGTCAAGCGCGGGCTACGGGCGGTCCCGCACAAGGGCCTGGGCTACGGAGTCCTGCGCCACCTGCGCGCGGACGCACCGCTGGGCCGCCCGCTGCCCGACGTGAGCTTCAACTACGTCGGCAGGTCCGACGGCTTCGACCCCGGCTTCTACGGGAGCCTGCTGGAGGACACCTCCGCCGCGCAGGGCGGAGCCGGGGTGCGCGCCCACCTCCTGGACGTGGTGTGCGGGGTCCAGGGCGACCGGTTGACGGTCGGGGTCTCGTACGCGACGGCCGTCCACGAACGCGCCGACATCGAGCGGTTCACGGCCCGGCTCGGCGACCTGCTCCGCGACCTCGCCGGCAGCGTCACGCCGAGGTCATGAAAAAACCCCGGCCCGCAGGCGCTCGCGGGGGATTGAGCGCGCTGCGGGCCGGGGAGCCCTTTTTGTTCTCGAAGAGAAGACTAGGCAGGGAATCGACGGGGGGCATTACCCTCTGCCCCCCGTTCATTGGTGGAGCCTGCTCCACTGTCGGAAGTGCACCTCACGTGCTTACCCGGTCCGCGCCCGGTCGGTAGCTTCTTCATATCGCTCGATGCACTGGAGGTCCACGCAAATGAACACCAAGGAAGCAGCCGGGGGTTGTGACTCCCTGGAAATTTCGCCGTATGCCTTGGAAATGGACGCCGTCTCGAAGAACTACGGTGAGGTGCGGGCCCTGAGCGAGGTGACGGTCGGCCTCGTGCGCGGCGGGGTGACCGCCGTCATCGGCCCCCCGGGGGCGGGCAAGAGCACCCTGCTGGCGTGTGTGACCGGCCGCCGGGCACCGACTTCGGGGTGGGTGGGCCGGCACGACCGGATCGTCACCCCCGCCCCGTCCTGCTGGGAGCGACTGCCGGCCGCTGACCCGGCCCGGCCCGAGCTGCTCGTCGCCGACGACCTGGCGGACGCCGGGAGCCTGTATACGGTGATGGGCCTCGAGGACGAGGCCCGTACGGTGCTCGTCACGACATCGGCGGCGGCCGTGGCGGCCGCCGCCGATGTCGTGCTGTTCCTGGTGGAGGGTCGGCTCGCCGACGTCATGTGCGACGTCACGGCCGCACAGATCGACGCGCGCCTGGCGCAGCTGACCGCGTCGTGCCCCTGAACGGTCAGGGCTTCACGCGCGCCAGGTCCCGGTGGTGGTAGCCGTCCAGCAGGGCGGCGCCGAGCGGGGTGAGCGAGTGGCGCGCGGTGTTGAGCCGCCGCTGGGTGGTGATCAGCCCGGCACTGCGCAGCACGGAGGTGTGCTGGCTGGCGGATGCCGCCGAGATGCCCATGCGGCGGCCGAGTTCGGTGGTGGTGCAGCTGTCGGTCAGGGTCTTCATGATGGCCGCCCGGGTCCGTCCGACGAGGGGGCCGAGGGCGTCGGCGCAGCTCTGCTCGGCCGACGGCGCGGCCAGCACGGTCTCGGCCGAACCGGCGGCGACGGGGTACGCGAGCACCGGCGGACGGCCCCGGCCTGCCGCGGGTATCAGCACCGGCCGGTCGTACAGGAACATGGACGGCGCCAGCAGCAGACCGGCGCCGCCCGGGACCACGTCCTGGGAGCGGTGGCTGGGGATCTCCAGGACGCCGCCGTTCCACCGCACCGTGGGGTGCAGCGTCGACAGCAACTGCTCGATGCCGCCCGCCAGGACCGTGCGGCCGCGGGCGGCGCAGTCGGCCTCCAGGGTGGCCGAGACCCGGTCCCAGTACGGCGCGAGGGCCGCCTTGTGGAACTCCTCCAGCATCCCGGCCAGGTTCTGCCGCTCGGTCCCGGGCTCCTGGTTCGCGGAGTCCTCGGCCATGTGCAGCAGGTCGGGGATCGGCCGCAGGGTGCGGGCCAGCGTCATCAGGGACCAGGAGCGCCGGCCCAGCCGGCTCGTGGTCCGCTGACGCCAGGAGGCGTAGCCGTCGCCGCCCCCCTGACGGGCCAGCAGGTCCAGGGCGAACAGCGTTTCGACGAGCGGCCGCTCGGCGACCTTGACGACCGTGCGCGCCAGGTCCTGGCCGGAAAAATGCACGCGTTGCATGACGGAATGCACACTCCGTGATCGAAGAAGGGGGGCCGGGCCGGCCGGCGGCTCAGGAGCCGGAGGCCGTGCCGTCCTGGGGATGGAAGGGGCAGCGCCACTGTTCGCCGGTGGCGGCTCCGGAGTACTGGCGGGCATCCGAAGCCTCACCGAACTCGGCGAGGTTGGGGTTGATCGACCGCTGCAGGCGTTCCTCGCGCTGCCGGATACGGCGCTGGAGGCCGTAGTAGACGCCGGACTGCTTCAGCCGCCGGAACTGGTGGTTGGAGTTGAAGGCGAGGGCGGGGCGCGGGTACCGCCGGGAGATCCGGGACGCGTTCGCGTGCATGCCCACCACGAAGAACGGGTGGCCGGCCAGGCTGAACGCGAAGTCCGGCGATGCCGGGTCCGGGGAGACGTCCGGCGCCCAGGAGAACCCCTGCTCCACGTCCACGGCGTGCAGATCGGTGAGCTGCTGCCACATCAGCGCGTCGAATTCCGGCTCGGTGAGAGCCGACGGCTCCTCGAATACCGCGACGAGTGTCGCGAAGTTCTCGGTCGGCGACAATTCCATTTTCGTGAATTCGAAAATTGCGGTGTGCAGGTCGGACGTCGCGTCCGCACTGCCCATGCTGCCGAGTTGAACGGGCGTCAGGGTTCCTCTGCGTACGGCCGCTTTGGCCGCCAGGCACGAGAAATCCTCGCCCATGATCCAGTCCGCCAGATGCCTGTGAACCGGATTTTCCATAGTTCCCCCTTGCCGCGATGTGCATCGTGTACAAATGCATGCACCTCCTCCCCCATGCAGCGCCATCCACTTTAGACATCGGCTTGTTTCTTGGCAACGTGAGTAGTTCGCATGCCGGGGTATGAATTCTTCTTCGTGTTGAATGTGAATTATTCACAGTTACTGGCTGGAAACATGTCGGGCGGGATGCTGTTTCCGCAGGTCAGAGTGGGTGTGGTGAGGCCTTGAGGGGTGCTTGGGGGTCACTTCAGCGGAAATTGAAAGTCATGGTGCGGGCGGATGGCCGGGGTTACGGTCCGGCCGGACACCCTCCCCGACGCAGCACCGAAATCGACCGGAAAACACTTGGAGGACACCTGTGCCGGCTCCCACCGAAGCCGCCACCGGGACGGCCCTCGCGGACGACCCCGCGACCGTGCCCGACCGGGCCGCCACCGCCGCCCTGGCCCGCACCCACGACGTGGTCCCCGTCCGGCAGGAGTTCCTGACCGACACCCTCACGCCGGTCGCCGCCTTCGCGCTGCTCTGCGGGTCCGACGAGCCCGGCTTCCTGCTGGAGAGCGTGCCCGTCTCCGGCGGCGTCGCCCGCTACTCGTACGTCGGCCACCGCCCCGTACCGCTCGCGCTGCCCGACGGCGACCCGCTGGCCGCCCTCCAGGGCCGGCTCGCGGCGTCCGAGGCGCCCGTGCCCGGACTCCCGCCCTTCCACGGCGGGGTCGTCGGCTACCTCGGGTACGAATCCGTACGCCACTTCGAGGAACTGCCGCTCGCCGCGGGCCCGGGACCCGGGCTGCCGGAATCCGCCTTCCTGATCGCCGACGACCTGGTCGTCTTCGACCACGCCACCCAGCGCGTCCTGCTCATCACCCTGCACCGCCCGGCCGCCGAGAGGTACGAGGAGGCGGTCGCCCGGATCGACGCCATGGCCCGGCGGCTGCGCACGGCCGTCCCCGCCGGCCGGATCTCCGGCCGCCCGCTGCTGCCCTCCGTCCCGGTCGCCGACCCCACGGCGGGCTGGACCGCCAACCTCACCGAGGGCGAGTTCCGCGACCGGGTGCGGCGGGCCCAGGCCCACATCGCGGCCGGGGACGCCTTCCAGATCGTGCTCTCGCAGCGCCTGAGCAAGCCGCTGGAGGCCGAACCCCTCGACCTCTACCGGCACCTGCGGTCCACCAACCCCTCGCCGTACATGTACCACCTGAGCCTGGGCGGGGGCCGGCACGTCATCGGGGCCTCGCCCGAACTGCTCGTCAAGAGCGAGGGCCGCCGGGTACGCACCCGCCCGCTGGCCGGCACCCGGCCCCGCCACCCCGACCCGGTGATCGACCTCGCGCTGGAGCGCGAACTCCTCGCCGACGAGAAGGAACGCGCCGAGCACGTCATGCTCGTCGACCTCGGCCGCAACGACCTCGGCCGGGTCACCGAGATCGGCAGCGTCACCGTCGACGAGGTCATGCGCGTCGAGCGGTTCTCCCACGTGATGCACCTGTCGTCCACCGTCTCCGGCCGGCTGGCGCCCGGCCGCACCCCGCTGGACGCCCTGCGCGCCGCGTTCCCCGCCGGAACCCTCTCCGGCGCGCCCAAGATCAGGGCGATGGAGATCATCGCCGAGCTGGAGCCGCAGCGCCGCGGCGTCTACGGCGGCGCGCTCGGCTTCGCCGGCCACGACGGCCAGGCCGACTTCGCCATCGCGCTGCGCACCATGGTCGTCGCCGACGGCCAGGTCCACGTACAGGCCGGAGCGGGCATCGTCGCCGACTCCGACCCTGGCGCCGAGTACCAGGAGACCCTGCACAAGGCGGGCGCCATGATCACCGCCGTACGACGGGCGGAGGCCCACGCGTGAGCACCCCGCCCCCCGTACCCCGCGTCGCGGTCCTCGACAACTACGACTCCTTCACCTACAACCTGGTGCACTACATCGGCGAGATGGGCGGAGCGCCCGAGGTCTTCCGCAACGACGCCACCACCGTCGCCGAACTCGCCGCCTACGACCTGCTCCTGCTGTCGCCCGGCCCGGGCAGTCCGGCGGGCGCCGGGATCTGCGTCGAGGCCGTGCGCGCGCTCAGCGGCCGACTGCCCATCCTCGGCGTCTGCCTCGGCCACCAGGCCGTCGCCGAGGCCTTCGGGGCGAGCGTGGTCCGCGGCGCCCCGGTCCACGGGAAGACCTCCCCGGTCCACCACGACGGCACCGGCGTCCTGGCCGGACTGCCCGACCCGTTCACCGCCACCCGCTACCACTCGCTGGTCGTCGACCCGGACAGCCTGCCGGCCGAACTCGCCGGCAACGCCCACACCGCCGACGGCACCCTCATGGGCCTGCGCCACCGCGACCACCCCACCTTCGGCGTGCAGTTCCACCCCGAGTCGGTGCTCACCCCCGACGGCAAACAGCTGATCGCCAACTTCCTGGAGTGCAGCCTTGATTGACCTGTTGAAGACCGTCGCCCGGCGGTCCCTCACCGAGGCGGAGGCCGCCTCCGCGATGCGCACGATCATGCGCGGCGAGGCCACGACCGCCCAGATCGCGGGTTTCGCCCTCGCCGTCACCGTGCGCGGCGCCTCCGTCGACGACCTCGCCGGAATGGCCCGCGCCGCCCAGGAGTTCGCGACGCCCGTACCGCTCGGCGGGGACGTGCTGGACACCTGCGGCACCGGGGGCGACGGCCTGAACACCTTCAACGTGTCCACCGCCTCCGCGATCGTCGCCGCCGCCTGCGGAGTCCGCGTCGCCAAGCACGGCAACCGCAGCGCCTCCTCGGCCTGCGGCAGCGCCGACGTGCTGGAGGAGCTCGGGGTCCGCATCGACCTGGGCCCCCGCGAGGCCGCCGACTGCCTGGCCGCGACCGGCATCACCTTCCTGTACGCCCCCCGGTTCCACCCGGCGTTCCGGCACACCGCCGCGCCGCGCCGCGAGCTGGGCGCCCGAACCGTCTTCAACCTGCTAGGCCCGCTCTGCCACCCCTCCGGGGCGCGGCTGCGCACCCTCGGGGTGCCCAGCGCCGACCTGGTCGAGCCGATGGCCAAGGTGCTGGCCCGGCTCGGCGCCCGGCGCGCGATGGTCTTCCACAGCGAGGACGGCATGGACGAACTCAGCACCGGAGCCGCCGCCCGCGTCGTCGAGCTGCTGCCCGACGGCACCCGTACGGCGTACCGCTTCGACCCGGCAGGGCTCGGCCTGCGCCCGTACACCCCCGCCGACCTGGCCGGCGGCGACCGTACCGTCAACGCGGCCGTCATCCGCCGGGTCCTGGCCGGGGAGCGCGGACCCGCCCGCGAGGCCGTCCTGCTCAACGCGGCCGCCGCGCTGCGCGTCGCGGACGCGGCCGGTACCTGGCACGAGGCCCTCGCCGCGGCCCGCGCGGCCCTCGACACCGGAGCCGCCGCAACCTTGCTGAACCGGTGGGTCGCGGTCTCCCGGCAGCTCGCCGGAGCCGAGCTGGAGGTGTCCGCGTGAGCGCCGCACAGCAGGCCGGGGTCCTGACCGGGGTCCTGGGCACCCTGGTGGACCAGGCCCGGCAGCAGACCGAACGCCGCCGCGCCGCCTGCCCCGTGGCGGAACTGGCCGTACGGGCCGCCGCCGCGCCCGCCCCCCGCGACTTCGCGGCCGCCCTGCGGGCCCCGGGCCTCGGCGTCATCGCGGAACTCAAACCCCGCAGCCCCTCCAAGGGGCCCCTCACCGACGACTACCGGCCCGTCGAACTGGCCCGCGCCTACGCCGCGGGCGGGGCCGCCGCACTGTCCGTCCTCACTCACGAGGCCGGCTTCGGCGGCAGCCCGGAGGACCTGGCCGCGGTCCGCGCCGAGGTGGACGTCCCCCTCCTGCGCAAGGACTTCGTCGTCGACGAGTACCAGGTCCTGGAGGCCCGGGCACTGGGCGCGGACGCCCTGCTGCTCATCGCCGCCGCCCTGAGCGCGCCGCGCCTGGCCGAACTCGTCGCCGCCACCCGGCAGCTCGGCATGCAGCCGCTCGTCGAGGTGCGCGACGAGACCGAGGTGGACGCCGCGCTCGCCGCGGACGCCACCGTCATCGGGGTCAACCACCGCGACCTGCGGGACTTCGCCATCGACCGCACGCTCTGTGCCCGGCTGCGCGACCGGGTCGGCCCCGGTCGGGTCATGGTCGGCGAGAGCGGAGTGCGTGGCGCCGAGGACGCCCGCGCACTGGAACGGGCCGGGGTGGACGCCGTCCTCGTCGGTGAACTCCTCATGCGAGCCGCGCACCCCGGTGCCGTGATCAAGGAGCTGATCGGATGACCGCCACCGCCACCGCCACCGCCACCGCCACCGTGAGCAGCCCGTCGGCCGTCTCCGCGGACGCGCCTGCCGACACCGGCTCCTGGAGCCCCGGCTCCTGGCGCACGCGGACCGCCGCCCAGCAGCCCGACTGGCCCGACCCCGAAGCCCTGCATCGGGTGGAGAGCACCCTCGCCTTCCAGCCCCCGCTGGTCCTGCCCGACGAGATCATGGGCCTGCGCGGCGCGCTCGCGGGCGTCGCGGCGGGCGAGGGCTTCCTGCTCCAGGCCGGGGACTGCGCCGAGCGGTTCGCCTCCTGCACCGAGGACGGGATCCGGAGCAAGCTGCGCGTGATCCTCCAGGTGGCCGTCGTGCTCACGTACGGATCCGGCCTGCCGGTGGTGAAGGTCGGCCGCATCGCCGGCCAGTTCGGCAAGCCGCGCAGCCGTCCCACCGAGACCATCGGCGGCGAGGAGCTGCCCGTCTACCGGGGCGACATCGTCAACGCGCCCGAGTTCACCGCCGAGGCCCGCCGTCCCGACGCGGACCGGCTGCTGCGCGCGTACCAGCACTCCTCGGCGGCCCTCAACGTGCTGCGCGCGCTCACCCTCGGCGGATACGCCGACCTCGGCCAGGCGCACGCGTGGAACCAGGAGTTCGTCCGGCGCAGCGCCGCCGGGCGGCGCTACGAATCGGCCGCCGACGACATCAGCCGGGCCCTGCGGTTCATGACCGCCTGCGGGGTGGACGCCCGCGCCCTCTCCGCCCTGCAGCGGATCCAGCTCTACACCTCCCACGAGGCGTTGCTGCCGCCCTACGAGGAGGCCCTGACCCGGTACGACGAGCGCCGCCGCACCTGGTTCGGCACCAGCGCCCACATGCTCTGGATCGGCGACCGCACCCGCGACCCCGACGGCGCCCACGTGGAACTGCTGTCCGGGCTCGGCAACCCGGTCGGCGTCAAGGTCGGCCCCGGCACCACTCCGCAGGGCCTGCGCGCACTGTGCGAACGGCTGGACCCGGACCGGGAACCCGGCCGACTGGTCCTGATCACCCGCCTCGGCGCGGGCAGGTCCGCGGACCTGCTGCCACCGCTGCTGCACGCCGTACGCTCCGCCGGACACGTCCCGGTATGGGCATGTGACCCGATGCACGGCAACACCTTCGTCTCCGACAGCGGCTACAAGACCCGCCGGCTGTCCGATGTCACCGCCGAAGTGGCCGAATTCTTCGCGGTACACCGTGAAGAGGGCACCCATCCCGGGGGAATTCACCTCGAACTCACCGGTGACGACGTCACCGAATGCCTCGGCGGTGATCTGGAGGAGATTCTCGACGGGCAGCTCGGCACGCGTTACGAGACGGCCTGCGACCCGCGGCTCAATGCCGTGCAGTCCCTCGAACTCGCCTTCCGCGTGGGCGACTTGCTGCGCTCGCAGCATTCCGTCTGAGCGGGGCGATTAGGCGAGGCCTTAATGACCTTGTGACGCCGATCAGGCGGGTGGAAACATCTCGCACGCCAGCCTACGAAAGGGAAACTCCCATGCCGCTCGCGATCGAGGCCGAGGGACTGGTCAAACGGTACCGGGAGACGACGGCCCTGCGGGACGTCGACCTCGCGGTGCCGGCCGGCACCGTCCACGGTGTCCTCGGCCCCAACGGGGCCGGGAAGACGACCGCCGTACGCATCCTCGCGACCCTGCTCACCCCGGACGCCGGCCGGGCCACGGTCGGCGGGTACGACCTGATCCGCGACCCGGTCGGGGTGCGCGGCGTGATCGGCCTGACGGGCCAGTACGCGGCGCTCGACGAGGAGCTCAGCGCCGTCGAGAACCTCACGCTCATCGGCCGGCTGCTGCGGCTGCCCGCCGCCGACGCCCGGTCCCGGGCCCGTGAGCTCCTCGCCGACTTCGGCCTCACCGAGGCGGAGGGCCGCCCGGTGAAGACGTACTCGGGCGGCATGCGCCGCCGCGCCGACCTCGCGGCCAGCCTGGTCGGCCGGCCTTCGGTGCTCTACCTGGACGAGCCGACCACCGGGCTCGACCCGCACAGCCGCAACGAGGTCTGGGACACCGTCCGGGGCCTCGTCGCGGGCGGGGTCACCGTCCTGCTCACCACGCAGTACCTCGAAGAGGCCGACCAGCTCGCCGACCGCATCACCGTCTTCAACCACGGCACGGTCGTCGCCGAGGGCCGCCCGGACGAACTCAAGCGGATGGCGGGCGGCCAGACCCTGGAGGTCAGGGCCACCCGGCGCGACCAGGTGGACACCGTCGCCGAGATCATGCTCGGCCTCACCGGTCAGCTGCCCGCCCGCGACGAGGACACCGGCCGTCTCACCGTGCCCGTCCAGGACCCGGTGATCCTGTCCGCCCTGGTCCACAAGCTCGAAGCGGCCGACGTGGCCTTCGACGAGCTCGGGCTGCGCCTGCCCACCATGGACGAGACGTTCCTCGCGATCACCAGCCCGGGCGGCGTACGGGCCCCCCTCACGGAAGAGAAGCTTCGATGACGACCCCCACCCGTGCGGCGCGCCGCCGCATCGGCCCGCTGGAAGCCGTCGGCAACGCGCTGTCCCTGGCCTCCCGGAACGTCACCAAGCTCAGGAAGAACCCTGACGCCCTGGTCGACGTGACGCTCCAGCCGCTGCTGATGCTGTTCATGTTCACGTTCCTGTTCAGCGGCGCCATCGCCGGGGGCGACCGCGACGGCTACCTCCAGCAACTCGTCCCGGGTCTGCTGGTGTTCAGCCCGCTGTTCGTCACCATCGGTACCGGTGTCGCGCTGTGCACGGACATCTCCAAGGGGTTCTTCGACCGCCTGCGCAGCCTCCCCATCGCCCGCTCCGCGCCGCTGGCGGGCATCGTGATCGGGGACGTGGCCCGCTACTTCCTGTCGGTCGCCGTGGTCCTCGGCGTGGGCACGCTGATGGGCTTCCGGATCCAGACCAATCCGCTCGCCGTGCTGTTGGCGGTCGTCCTCATGATCGCCTTCGGCCTGTCCGTGTGCTGGATGGCGATCCTGGCGGGCATCCTGGTCCGTACTCCGGCGGCCGTCCCCGGTGTCCTGATCGGCGCCGTCATGCCGCTCAGCTTCGGCAGCAACGTCTTCGCCCCGGCCGAAACCATGCCGGGCTGGCTGCAGGTCTGGGTGAACATCAACCCGGTCACCCTGATGACCGACGTCAACCGCTCGCTGCTGCTGGGCGAGGGCTCGCTGACGGGGCCGCTGCTGGGCGGTCTGGCCTGGATGGCCGGCTTCGTCGTGGTCTTCTTCCCGCTGTCGATGCGCGCGTACCGCCGCCGCCTGGGCAGGTAGCCAGGCGGCGGCCGCAGGCCGTGAGGACAGGGGCGGCAGCGGCCGGGGGGTCGCTGCCGCCCCGTTGCGCATCCCCGTCCGCGCTGTCCGCGCTCAGCGTTCCACGGGCAGGCCGGTCGGCTCCTTGATGCGCTTCATGATGATCTGAGAGTTGACCTCGGTGACCCCTTCGAGCGCCGTCAGCTTCTCGATCCACAGGCGTTCGTACGCGCGCAGGTCCGCGACGGCGATCCGTAGCAGGCAGCCGGGACTGCCGAAGAGGCGGTACGCCTCGACGACGTCGGGGATGTCCTGCAGGGCCGCCTCGAAGGCCTCGACCGCCTCGCGGTCGCGGCGCACCTCCACGGAGACGAGCACCTCGAAACCGCGGCCCACCGCCTCGGGGGAGATCACGGCGCGGTAGCCCTGGATCACCCCGTCCTGTTCCAGCTGCCGCACCCGGCGCATGCAGGGGGAGGGGGTCAGGCCCACGCGTTGGGCGAGCTCCTGGTTGCTGAGGCGGCCGTCCGCCTGGAGCTCACGCAAGATATCCCGGTCGATGGCATCCATTGCGCAATTATCACCCAGCCAGTGTGACAGGAGGGGCCAAAGAAGCAATCACATTGCGCGTAGATCTCTCTATGATTGCTGTCTCGCGCGCGTGTGCGAGTTCACCTGTACGGGTGACGAGGAATACGAGGAAAGGGCGGCCACGGCCATGGGACGGATCGTCGTCATCAGCACCGGCGGGACGATAGCCAGCCGCTGGCAGGGCTCGGGTTTCGCGGCGGACGCCGACGGCAGTGAGGTCGTCGCCACCGCGCCGCTGCCCGAGGGCATCACCGTCGAGCTCGTGGACCTGTTCAGCGTGAACAGCCCGCGGCTCACCACCGCCCACCAGCTCACCCTGCTGCGTACCGTGCACGAGGTGCTCGCCGATCCCGGCGTGGACGGCATCGTCGTCACGCACGGCACCGACACCCTCGAAGAGTCCGCGTTCCTCGTCGACCTGCACCACCACGACCCGCGCTCCGTGGTGTTCACGGGCTCGCAGCGGCCCATGGGCACCGCCGACGGCGACGGGCCGGAGAACCTCTACGACGCGCTGCTCACCGCCGACACCACGCGCGGGCTGGGCGTGCTGATCGCCTTCGCCGGCCGGGTGCACGCCGCCCGCGGCACGGTGAAGAGCCAGGCCGTGGCGCTGGACGCGTTCGCCGACCCCTCGAAGGAACTCCTCGGCAAGGTCGGCTTCGGCAAGGTCGCGATCCTGCGCACACCGCAGCGCCCCGCCCCGCTCCCGCTGCCCGCGATGCCCGAACTCCAGCCGCGCGTCGACGTGGTGGTGCACCACGCCGACGGCGACGCGGTGCTGCTGAACGCCGCCGTCGCGGCGGGCGCGCGGGGCATCGTCCTCGTCGGGACGGGCGCGGGCAACGCCACCCCCGAGATCGTGGACGCCGTCAGGGCCGCCATCGGGCGCGGCGTACTGGTCGCGCTCACCACGCGCGTGATGGCCGGGCCGGTCACCGAGATCTACACCCACGGCGGCGCCGTGGACCTGGTCGCGGCCGGAGCCGTACCGACGGGCACCCTGCGCGCGGGCCAGGCCCGCATCGCGGTGCTCTCCGCACTGCTCGCCTCCACCGACGGCGCGGAGCAGAACCGCATCCTGCGCGACACCCTCTCCTCCGAGGGCCCGGTCCTGATCGGCGCCTGAGGGCTGTCCCGCAGCGTTCCTCAGCGCGGTATGACCGGGGCGCCATAGGATCCGGTGCATCGGTCATCGCGCCACGGGGGGACGCATGGAACCCGGGACCATCGGCATCCGACTCGCCTCGGCGGCCATCGCCCCGCTCGTCAGGAAGCTCTTCGTCACCGAAGGCCCTGGCGCCGGTCTCGTCGACAAACCGGTCCGGATCTCGGGTCACGTGTCCTTCAGGGGCGAGAAGCGCTCGCTCACGCAATCCGATCTCCACGACCTGGCGGCCAAGTTGGTCAAACAGGCCCTCCGTACGGGCGAGCGCCCCATCCCCGCCGACGAACAGCAGGCGGTGGCCGAGGCCCTGGCCACCACCCTGCACGCGCTGGGCGACATCACACTGACCGATCTGGACGCGGTCCGGCTCGGCTCCGAAGCCCTCGCGCGGGAGCTGCGCCGGGTCAGCGGCCGGCCCGAAGCCCAACTGAGCGCCGACGCCACGTACTTCTACGAGCGGCTGCTCGAAGCCGCCTGCCTCCACATCCTCCACTTCTTCACGCAGCGCTCGACGTTCGTCGCCCACGCCCTCGTACAGCAGACGCGCGGGATCGCCGAGCTGACGGCCAAGGTCGACGAACTGATCCGCCGCGCGCCCCTGCCGGGCGCCGAGGACGCCGCCTTCGAGCAGGTGTACCTGCCGTACGTGGCCAAGAGGCACGGCAAGCTGACGATCTACGGGATCGACCTCAGCAACTCCCCGACGCGGTGGCCGCTGGACGCGGCGTACCTGAGCCTGGAAGCGACGTCGCAGTGGCGCGTGTCCCTCGACCACGTCGTCGAGGTTCCGGAACTGGCCGGCGCGGGGCTCGATCTCACCGCCTCCACCGATCCGCAGGCGGCGCGGACGGCGCGCCGCGTGTTCCGCCAGGCGTACCGCGACGCCTCGGGTCCGCAGCCCGCGGACCAGGCCCTGGCCAGCAGCCACCGTGTCCTGCTCCGGGGCGAGGCCGGCTCCGGCAAGAGCACGCTGGTCCAGTGGCTGGCCGTCACCGCCGCCCGCCAGGACCTCCCTGCGCAGATGGAGTACCTGTACGACCGCATCCCGTTCGTCCTGCCGCTGCGGACCCTGACGCGCCACGGCGAGCGGCTCCCGCTGCCCCAGGACTTCCTGGCCGCGGCGGGCTGTCCGCTCGGAGGTGCCCAGCCGGACGGCTGGGTGCACCGGGTCCTCGCCACCGGGCGGGGCCTGGTCCTCGTCGACGGCATCGACGAGATCCCCGACCGTGAGCGCGAGCGGACCCGCGGCTGGCTGCGGGACCTCATGGACACCTACGACGGTGACAACCGCTGGCTCGTCACCTCGCGCCCCTCCGCCGTGGGGGCGGACTGGCTCGCCGGGGACGACTTCACCGAGCTGACGCTGTCCGCGATGGGCCCCGCCGACATCGCTACGTTCATCGAGCGGTGGCACAAGGCGGCCCACGTCGGAACGGACGACGATGCCGTCCTCCAGGAGTACCAGGCCCAGCTCCTGGCGGCCGTGCGCACCAAACCCGATCTCGGCCGGCTCGCGACCAACCCCCTGATGTGCGGGCTGATCTGCGCTCTCCACCGGGACCGGCGGGGCTACCTCCCGCACGGCCGCAAGGACCTCTACGAGGCCGCCCTCTCGATGCTGCTGAGCCGCCGGGACCGCGAGCGCGACATGGCGGGCCCGGACCTCCGGGAGGAGCCTCAGCTCGACCTGCTCCAACGGCTCGCGTACTGGCTGATCAAGAACGGCCGTACGGAGATGGACCGTTCCCGCGCGGAGGACATCATCGCCCGCGCTCTGCCCTCGGTCCCGGAAGCGGCAGCTCTGGGTGAAGCGCGCGTCGTCTTCGCGCACTTCCTCCAGCGCAGCGGGCTCCTGCGGGAACCGACGCCCGGCACCGTGGACTTCGTCCACCGCACCTTCCAGGACTTCCTCGGTGCGCGGGCCGCCGTGGAGGAGGGCGACTTCGGCCTACTCGCCGGCCACGCCGCCGACGACCAGTGGGAAGACGTCATCCGGATGGCTGTCGCCCTCGCCCGGCCCGGCGAGCGCGTCACGATCATCCGTGACCTGCTCGCTCTGGGAGACCGTTCCCCCGACAAGCGCACCGAGGCCCGCGTGTACTTGCTCGCGGCCGCCTGCCTCGAACACGCCACCACGCTCGACCCGGAGGTACGCGCGGCCGTCGAGTCGCGCACCGGCACTCTCATCCCGCCGGGGAACGAGCAAGAGGCACGCGCCTTGTCCGAAGCCGGTCCGCTCATCCTGGGCCTGCTCCCCGGCCCGGAGAACCTTGATCAGGTCGACGCCTACTACGTGGTGATCGCGGCCTCCCACGTGACGTCGGACGCTGCCATCTCCTTCCTCGCGCAGTTCGCCAAGCACCCCTCCCTGCCGGTCCGTTCCCAGCTCGTGTGGGCGTGGTCACGGTTCGAAAGTGCCCGATACGCTGAGGAGGTCATCGCACAGCTGGACCCGGCCGATCTCCTCTACACGGTGCAGTCCGACGAACAGCTCAGTCATCTGGACCGCCTCGGACTCCGGCCGACCCGCCTGGACATCAGGAACGACGTGTCACCGGACCACCTGGCGACGTACATCGGCCGGTACAGCCTCACCGAGATCACGTACTCGAACGACACCGCGCCCGACCTGGGCTTCCTGGCGGGGCAGTCCGCCCTGGAATTCCTCGGCATCGGCCACTGCCCGGGCCTGACGGACCTGGACGGGATCGAGGGCCTGCCGATCCGGTATCTGGACATCACCGGCGCCCGACCCGATCTCGACCTGCGCAAGGTCTCTCAGCTCTCCCAGTTGGAATCCCTGAACGTCCGCGGTCCTTCCGGCATGAGCTGGTCCGCCGAGGCTCTGCCCACGGGCGCACCTCTTGAGTGGCTGACCGTGGACGGTGAAGTGAGTCCCGTGAACGGGCTCAAGGGGATCGGAGTGCTCTGCGGTCTCCGGCGCCTGGTGCTCAACGCCGAGTCCGGTCCCGGCTCGGAAGCCGACTGGCATGAGATCCGCGCCCTCGGCTCCCTCGAGTACCTGACCGTCTCCGCCACGTCGTTCGATGCCCTTCCGGCGGGAGCGGTGCTGCCGGACGTCAGCACTCTGATCCTCGTCGGGGGCGGCGGGGAACGAGTTCTGCAAGCGGCCGTCCACCGACTGCCCGCGGCCTTCACCGGACTGGAAGACTGCCGGCTCATCGCGGACGTCGCGACGGAGGGCGACACCGGCATTGACGTCGCACCATTGGCCGGACTGGCCCGGCTTCAGCAGGTCTACATCGCATCGGGCGGAGTCCCGATCCGCGGCGCCGACCTGCTCCCGCCGTCGGTGGATCTGCACATCGAGTGACCGGGCGGCACCCGGGGGTGCCGCCCGTCCCGCCGTCAGTTCCCGAACGCCGCCAGGATCCGGTCCGCCGCCGAGGTCGGGGTGACCGAGCCCGCGCGGACCGATTCCTCCAGGCCCGGTGCGAGCTCCCGTACCGCCGGGTCCGAACGCAGCCGTTCCAGCAGCTCCTCGCGGACCATCGACCAGGTCCACTCCACCTGCTGGGACGCCCGCTTCGCCGTCAGCCGGCCGCCCGCCTCCAGCAGGGTGCGGTGCTGTTCGAGACGGTTCCACACCTCGTCCAGGCCCGCCGACTCGCGGGCGCTGCACGTCAGGACCGGCGGGGTCCACGCCGCGTCGGCCGGGTGCATCAGGCGCAGCGCGCCCGACAGTTCACGGGCGGCCGCCTTCGCGTCCCGCTCGTGCGGGCCGTCCGCCTTGTTGACCGCCAGGACGTCCGCCAGCTCCAGGACGCCCTTCTTGATGCCCTGCAGCTGGTCGCCCGTACGGGCCAGGGAGAGCAGCAGGAAGGAGTCGACCATCCCCGCCACCGTGGTCTCCGACTGGCCCACGCCGACCGTCTCGACGAGGACCACGTCGTAGCCCGCCGCCTCCATCACGATCATCGACTCGCGGGTGGCCTTCGCGACCCCGCCCAGCGTCCCCGCCGAGGGCGACGGTCGGACGAAGGCCGCCGGGTCGACCGACAGCCGCTCCATCCGCGTCTTGTCGCCGAGGATGGAGCCGCCCGTGCGCTTCGACGACGGGTCGACCGCGAGGACCGCGACCTTGTGGCCGAGCCCCGTCAGCATCGTGCCGAACGCGTCGATGAAGGTGGACTTGCCCACCCCCGGCACCCCGCTGATGCCGATCCGCCGGGCCCGGCCCGCGTGCGGCAGCAGTTCCGTCAACAGCCCCTGCGCCAGCACCCGGTGAGCGGGCAGAGTGGACTCGACGAGCGTGATCGCGCGCGCGATGAACGCGCGCTTCCCGTCGAGCACCCCCTTCGCGTATGCCTCGATGTCGATCTTCGGCACCGGCCGCCGCCTACAGCTCGTGGCCCAGATCCGCGGCCAGCCGCGTCACCAGGTCGTGGGCGGCGTCCGGGATCACCGTTCCGGGCGGGAACACCGCCGTGGCGCCCATCTCCAGCAGCGTGGGGACATCGGCCGGCGGGATGACCCCGCCCACGACGATCATGATGTCCTCGCGGCCCTCCTCCGCCAACTGCTCGCGCAGCGCCGGTACGAGGGTCAGGTGGCCGGCCGCCAGCGACGAGACGCCCACCACGTGGACGTCCGCCTCGACGGCCTGGCGGGCCACCTCCGCCGGGGTCTGGAACAGCGGGCCGACGTCCACGTCGAAGCCCAGGTCGGCGAAGGCGGTCGCGATCACCTTCTGGCCGCGGTCGTGGCCGTCCTGGCCCATCTTGGCGACGAGGATGCGCGGACGGCGGCCCTCGGCCTCCTCGAACCGGTCGACCAGGGCGCGGGTGCGCTCCACGGAGGGGGACTCGCCTGCTTCGGTGCGGTACACACCCGAGATCGTACGGATCTGGCTCGCGTGCCGCCCGTACACCTTCTCCAGTGCGTCCGAGATCTCACCCACCGTCGCCTTGGCGCGCGCCGCGTCCACCGCCAGGGCGAGCAGGTTGCCGTCGCCGCGCTCGGCCGCGTTCGTCAGCGCCCGCAGGGTGTCCTGCGTGACGGCCTCGTCGCGCTCCTCGCGCAGCCGCCGCAGCTTGGCGATCTGCTGCGAGCGCACCGACGAGTTGTCGACCTTCAGTACGTCGATCGCCTCGTCGTTCTCGACGCGGTACTTGTTCACGCCGATCACCGGCTGCCGACCCGAGTCGATCCGCGCCTGCGTACGCGCCGCGGCCTCCTCGACGCGCAGCTTCGGGATGCCCGCGTCGATGGCCTGCGCCATGCCGCCGGCCGCCTCGACCTCCTCGATGTGCTGCCAGGCACGCCGGGCGAGGTCGTACGTCAGCTTCTCGACGTACGCGCTGCCGCCCCACGGGTCGATCGACCGGCACGTCCCCGACTCCTGCTGGAGCAGCAGCTGGGTGTTGCGGGCGATGCGCGCCGAGAAGTCCGTCGGCAGCGCGAGCGCCTCGTCGAGGGCGTTGGTGTGCAGCGACTGGGTGTGGCCCTGGGTCGCCGCCATCGCCTCGATGCACGTACGCGTCACGTTGTTGAAGACGTCCTGCGCGGTCAGCGACCAGCCCGAGGTCTGCGAATGCGTGCGCAGCGACAGCGACTTGGCGTTCTTCGGGTCGAACTGCTTGACCAGGCGCGCCCACAGCAGGCGGGCGGCGCGCAGCTTCGCGACCTCCATGAAGAAGTTCATGCCGATCGCCCAGAAGAACGACAGGCGCGGCGCGAACGCGTCCACGTCCAGCCCGACGGCCTGACCGGCGCGCAGGTACTCCACACCGTCGGCGAGGGTGTACGCCAGCTCCAGGTCGGCCGTGGCCCCGGCCTCCTGGATGTGGTAGCCGGAGATGGAGATCGAGTTGTACCGCGGCATCTTCTGCGAGGTGAACGCGAAGATGTCGGAGATGATCCGCATCGAGGGCTTGGGAGGATAGATGTAGGTGTTGCGGACCATGAACTCCTTGAGGATGTCGTTCTGGATGGTCCCGGCGAGCTTGTCGGCGGAGACGCCCTGCTCCTCCGCCGCCACGATGTACAGGGCGAGAACGGGCAGCACCGCGCCGTTCATCGTCATCGACACCGACATCTTGTCCAGCGGGATCCCGTCGAAGAGCTGCCGCATGTCATAGATCGAGTCGATGGCCACGCCCGCCATGCCGACGTCGCCCGTCACGCGCGGGTGGTCGCTGTCGTAGCCGCGGTGCGTCGGCAGGTCGAAGGCCACCGACAGGCCCTTCTGGCCGGACGCCAGGTTGCGCCGGTAGAAGGCGTTCGACTCCTCGGCCGTGGAGAAGCCGGCGTACTGCCGGATCGTCCAGGGCTGGTTGACGTACATCGTCGGGTACGGGCCGCGCAGGTACGGGGCCACGCCCGGGTACGTCTGGAGGAAGTCCAGACCCTCCAGGTCCCGGCCCGTGTACAGCGGCTTGACGCCGATGCCCTCGGGGGTCTCCCACAGCAGGTCGGAGGCGGCGGTGCCGGTGGACTCCTTCACCGCGGAGCGCCAGTTGTCCTCGGACACCCCGGCGGCGGCGGTCGGGTCGAGCGCCAGCTCGGAGAAATCGGGGATGCTCAAGACGGCACTCCCATCCGGTCGAGTACGGAGGACAGCACGGCGACGGCGTCACAGCCGGCGAACACGTACTCGTCCACGGAAGCCTCTGCGGTACCCGGCTTGCCCGCGAGGAACACGGTCGTGGCGCCCGCCGCGCGCAGCGCCTCGGACACCGCCGCGGCCTGCTCCTCGTACAGCGCGTCGCTGGAGCACAGCACGGCCATGCCGTCGGCGCCGCTCGCGGCATAGGCCGCGGCGGCCGTCGCCGGGTCCACGGAGACCGGATCGTGCACGGGCTCGATGCCGCCCGCCTGGAAGAGGTTCGAGGCGAAAGTGCCGCGCGCGGTGTGCGCGGCCGCCGGACCCAGCGCGGCCAGGAAGATCCTGGGCCGGGCGCCGGTCGCCGCGAGGTGCGCGTCGCTGCGGGCGCGCAGGGCCTCGTACGCCTCGTCGCGCCGTACGCGCGGCAGTCCGCCGGTGGGTCCGGCGGGCGCGGGCTCGCGTACGACCGGCTTCTCCGAGAGCAGCGGGAACTCGCTGACACCCGTAATCGGTTCGCGGCGCTTGGCCAGCTTCTTCGAGCGCTCGGCCCAGGTGGCGGCGAGCCGTTCGGCGACCAGCCCGGAGCGCAGGGCGGCGGCCTGGCCGCCCGCCTTCTCCAAGGTCTGGAAGAACTCCCAGGCGGCGTGGGCGAGTTCGTCGGTGAGCCGCTCGACGTAGTACGAGCCGCCGGCCGGGTCGATCACGCGGGCCAGGTGCGACTCCTCCAGCAGGATCGTGGAGGTGTTGCGGGCGATCCGGCGCGCGAAGGCGTCCGGCAGGCCGAGCTCGTTGTCGAAGGGGAGCACGGTGACCGAGTCCGCGCCGCCCACGCCCGCGGCCATGCAGGCCACGGTGGTGCGCAGCATGTTCACCCACGGGTCGCGGCGGGTCATCATCACCGGCGAGGTCACCGCGTGCTGGAGCTGGGCGCCCGCCTCCGGGGCCCCCGAGGCCTCGGCGACACGGGCCCACAGGCGGCGCGCTGCGCGCAGCTTGGCGATCGTGAGGAACTGGTCGGCCGTGGCCGCGTAGCGGAACTCCAGCTGGCCGAGGGCCGTCGCGGTGCTCAGGCCGGCCCCGGTGAGGGCACGCAGGTAGGCGACACCGGTGGCCAGGGAGAGGCCCAGCTCCTCGGCGACGCTGCCGCCGGCCTCGTGGTACGGCAGGGCGTCCACGGTCAGGGCGCGCACCCCGGGATAGCCGGAGGCGGCTTCCCGGGCCAGGGACACGGCGTCGGCCATGTCGAGCGCTTCGCCCGTACGGGCCTCGTGGCCCAGGGGGTCGGCGCCGAGGCTCGCCCGTACCGCCGCCGGCTGCGTCCCGCGCTCGGCGCACAGGGCGAGGAACGCTCGCGCGGCCTGCGCGTATTCGGCTCCGGAGTCCAGGGAGACCGGGGCGAGGTCCAGGTAGACCCCGTCCAGGGCCCGGGCGAGGCCGTCGACGGGGATGCCGCCGGGGCCGACGGTCAGCCAGAGCGAGGTGACCCCGTTCTCCAGGTCGGCGAGGACCGCCTCGTTCAGGCGTGCCGGATCGGTGCCCGCGAGGCGCTGGCGCACGTCCCAGCCGTTCGCGGTGGTGCCTTCCGGCCTGCCGCCCCGTACGAAGGGGGCGAAGCCGGGGAAACCGGTGTCGGGAGCCGTCCCGTCGGGCGGCGCGGTGTACAGCGGGCGGGTGGTGAGCCCGTCCTCGAGTGGGGTGGACAACGCTTCTTCAGCGGCCTCGCCGGAGGCTTCCTTGCCCGACTTGCGCAGTACGCCCTCTACAAGGCGCTGCCACTGCTCATGCGTCGCGTCAGGGAACTCGGCGGCCAGGGAGAGCCCGTCGTCAGGCAGGACCGTCATGGCTCGAATGTAGGGGAGGGCGCTCAGGTGGCACCATACCGGCGGGTGTGATCTCGCCCTCTCACAGCGTGCCGAACGGATCCTGGAAAACCCGGCTGAGCAGCACCGTTGCCGCCGCCTCCGGGAGCACGGCCGGGCCCGCGTGCGGTACGACGATCCGCGCGGGGTCGTCGCCGACGTGCGAGAACTCCGTCGCGGCGCCCCGGATCTCCTCCAGATACCCCTCGTGCAGGACGCTCGACAGCTCGGTCACGACCATGATCGCGGGATTGAAGACATCCAACAGAAGAGCCGCCGCGCGGCCCACGGCGCGGGCGCGCTCGCGCAGCAGCCGGTCGGCCCGCGGGTCGCCGGTGGCGGCCGCGTCCACCAGCATGCCGACGGACGGGTCCGGCACGATGCCCCGGCGGACCGCCTCGGCGCCCAGCACGGTGTCGGAGGCGGTCGCCTCCAGGCAGCCGGTACGTCCGCACGCGCAGCGCGTCCGCGACCCGGGCACCGGCAGGTGGGCCACGTCGCCCGCGGCCGAGCCCGGGCCCTGGTGCACGGTCCCCTCGATGCCGAAGGCGGCGTCGACGACGTTGCCGATGAACAGGTGCACCAGGCTGCGGCGGGCCTCCGGGCGGCCGAACAGGATCTCGGCCCGTGCGACGGCCCGGGCGTGGTTGTCGACCCGCACCGGGAGTCCGACGGCGGCGGACAGCTCGGCACCGAGGGGCTTCTGCCGCCAGCGCAGCACGGGGTGGTGCACGACGACGCCCTCGTCGGGGCGGATCCACCCGCCGAGGGCTGCGCCGACGCCCAGTCGCGGGCGTCCGGTGTCGGACTCGGCCAGGAACCGGGCCAGTTCGGCGGCGATGTCGGCGGCGAGGCCGGCCGGGGAGCGGCCCTCGTGGGAGAAGGCCCGCCGGGCCAGGAGCCGGCCGCGCAGGTCGACGAGGCTGAAGGTCGAGGCGGGTACGCCGATGTGCAGCCCGGCGGCGACGGGTCCGCCGACGGCCCCGGTGTGCAGGTCCAGCGGGATCCGCGGGCGGCCCACTCCGTCGGCGGGGCCGGGCAGCTCGCGCAGCAGGCCGCTGCGGAGCAGACCGGTGGTCTGCCGGGAGACCGCGGCGGGGCTGAGCCCGCAGAGGCGGACGATGCCGCTGCGGGCCACGGGCCCGTGCTCCAGGACTGTCCGCAGCACGGTGGCGGCATTGGCGGCCGCCCGGCCGTCACCGGTCATACGCGTCACACGGTCTCCTCGGGGGCGGGGTGCGTCCTGCGATCATGACGGAGGCCCGTGTGGGGGCTTGGCGGGGTCGGGGTCGGTGCCGGGGTGGTGTGTCGGCCGGGACTGCATGATTTATGGCGCCCTGGCCCTGGCTTCGGCCCTTACGGGCCTGGCCACGCCACACATCACGTTACGTCCCGGCCCACACCCCACCCCGTCCCCGCCCCCGACCAACCCGTCGGGTCGACCCCGTTGGCATCGTGGGGTTCGGCCAGTCCCACTGGCGATTGAGGATCTGGGCGAGCGCGTGGCGGCCGCGTTGCGGGGCCGTGAAATCCGGCCACGGTTTTCGGCCGCCGGGAGCGGGGTGGCGTACCCCTCTCGGTGTGGGGAAAGGCCAGGTCGCAGCGGGTGTACGGGGGCAGTGCGAGGGGTCTGGGGGTGGCCCGTCCCGGGGGTTGACCGGTGGCGGGGGCGCTGACACGCTCCGAGCCATGTCCGCGAACGAACTCCTCGTCCCGCGGCTCCACACCACCGGCCCGTGTACCGCGCCGGGTGAGTGTCCGGGCCGCTGTCCGGCCCCGCGCCGCGCCTGAGCCCGGCTGCTCCGAAGGGCCCGGCGTCACGCCTGGCGGCCCCGCCGCCCGATGCGTCCGTGGCAGCCCGCTCGCCCGCCCCGCCCCGCCCCGGCACGTCGTGTCGCGCCTGCGTTCCCGCGCCACCTCCTGCCCGCCGGGCTGCCCCGTACCCCTATTTCTTCCGCTGCGGAAATAAACCAGGGAGTTCCCATGGCCACTGCAATCACCTCCGTCACCGTCACGAAGATCGGCGGCCGCATCGGCGCCGAGATCGGCGGCGTACGGCTCGGCGGCGACCTGCCCGCCGCCACCGTCGCCGAGATCCGCGCCGCGCTCCTCGCCCACAAGGCCGTCTTCTTCCGCGGCCAAGGCCACCTCGACGAAGCCGGCCACGAGGCCTTCGCCCAGCTGCTCGGCGCGCCCGTCGCGCACCCCACCGTCCCCTCGGCCGACGGCCGTTACGCCCTCGGCATCGACTCCCACCACGGCGCCCGCGCCAACCAGTGGCACACCGACGTCACCTTCGTCCCCGCCTACCCGGCCTTCTCCATCCTCCGGGCCGTCACCATCCCCCCGTACGGCGGCAACACCCTGTGGGCCAACACCGCCACCGCCTACAGCAACCTTCCCGAGCCGCTCCGGGCGCTCGCCGACAGCCTGCGCGCCGTCCACTCCAACGAGTACGACTACGCCGCCCTCAAGCCGGACGCCCTGCCCGAGGCGCTGGCCCAGTACCGCGAGGTGTTCACCTCCACCAAGTTCCTCACCGAGCACCCGGTGGTCCGGGTCCACCCCGAGACCGGCGAACGCACCCTGCTGCTCGGCAACTTCGTCCAGCGCATCAACGGCCTCACCGGCCGCGACTCCCGCATCCTCCAGGACCTCTTCCAGGCCCACATCGAGAGCCCCGAGAACACCGTCCGCTGGCAGTGGCGGGCCGGGGACGTCGCCATCTGGGACAACCGCGCCACCCAGCACTACGGCGTGGACGACTCCGACGACCACGAGCGCACCCTGCGCCGCGTCACCGTCGACGGGGACGTCCCGGTCGGACCCGACGGCGAGCCCTCCCGGCTGATCAGCCCCGAGGCCGTCCCGGACCCCGCCTTCGGCATCGCCTCCGGCGCTTCGGCCACCTGACCGTCCCGCTCCCCGTACGACACCCAAGGAGCCCCCGTGCCCCAGCTGCTCGCCCTCACCGGCAGCCCGTCCCTCCACTCCCGTACCGAGGTCGTCGCCGAGCACGTGCTGCGCCGCCTCTCCCACTCCGGGTTCGAGACCGCGCACCTCGCCGTCCGCGACCTCCCCGCCGCCGACCTGCTCTCCGCCCGGCGCGGCGAGCCGGAGATCCGCCGGGCACTCGAAGCCGTCGCCGAGGCGGACGGCATCGTCATCGCGACCCCGGTCTACAAGGCCTCGTACACCGGTCTACTCAAGGCCTTCCTCGACCTGCTGCCGCAGGACGGCCTGGCCGGGAAGACGCTTCTGCCGCTGGCCACCGGCGGCAGCCTCGCCCACGTCCTGACCATCGACTACGCCCTGCGCCCCGTGCTCGCCGCCCTCGGCGCCCGGCACGTCACCGCCGGCCGGTTCGTCCTCGACTCCTCCGTCGAGCGGGGCCACGGCCCCGACCGGCTGCGTCCCGAGGCGGAGCTGGACCTCTTCCAGGCCGTCGACGAGTTCGCCGACGCCCTGCGCGCCGCGCACCCCAGCGCGCTCACCGCCACCCCGTAACGACCCGGCCCCCGCACCGACAAGGATCCGCCATGCCCGCAGCCTTCACCTCGACCTCCACCTCCCGGCGCCAGTTCCTGACCCTGCTCGGCATCTCGGCGGCCGCGGTGAGCTGCGGCACGGCCACCGCCGGCGGCTCCGGCTCCGGCTCGCAGATCAAGACCCTGAAGTACCAGGGCGCCGTCGGCGCGGTCACTCTCCCCGAACTCGCCGCGGACCTCGGCTATTTCGAGGACGTCACACTCGAATGGGTCGGCAACACCATCAGCGGCCCGCAGGACATCCAGTCCGCCGCCACCGGCCAGACCCACTTCGGCAGCGCCTTCAACGGCGCGGTCATCAAGCTCGCCGCCGGCAACGCCCCGATCAAGGCCGTCATCTCCTCCTACGGCTCCGACCAGTACTCCTACGGCGGCTACTTCGTCCTGGAGGACAGCCCGATCCGCTCCGCCCGCGACCTGATCGGCAAAAAGGTCGGGATGAACACCCTGGGCGCCCACTACCAGGCCCTGCTCGACCTCTACCTGAGCCGCAACGGCCTGTCCAAGGCGGACGCGGCCAAGGTCGAGGCCCTGGTGGTGCCGCCCGTCAACACCGAACAGTCGCTGCGCCAGAAGCAGATCGAGGTCGGAGTGCTCACCGGGATCCTCCGCGACAAGGCCCTCGCGAACGGCGGCATCCGCCCGCTGTTCACCGATGTCGAGCTGCTCGGACCCTTCAGCGCCGGCACCTACATCATGACCGAGCGCTTCATCAAGCAGAACCCGGACACCGTACGGACCTTCACGACCGGCGTGGCCAAGGCCATCGAATGGTCCCGCACCACCCCGCGCGAGGAGGCCGTCGCGCGCATGACGGAGATCGTCAAGAAGCGCGGGCGCAACGAGGACACCGCCGCACTGCAGTACTGGCGCTCGTTCGGGATCGCCGAGACGGGCGGCCGGATACCCGACCAGTCCTTCCAGCTCTGGATCGACTGGCTCGGCGAGCGCGGCGACATCAAGAAGGGCCAGTTCAAGCCGTCCGACCTCTACACCAACGAGTTCAACGGCTACGGAAAGGGCTGACCGGACATGGCGAAGATCGTTTTCGAGGGAGTGGGCAAGACCTTCCCGGCCAGGAACAAGGGCCGGGGCAAGGAGGGGTTCACCGCCCTCGACGGCATCGACCTGGAGATAGGGGCGGGGGAGTTCGTGGTCGTCGTGGGCCCCAGCGGCTGCGGCAAATCGACCCTCCTGGACCTGCTCGGCGGCCTGTCCCGGCCGACGGCCGGGCGGATCCTGCTCGACGGCGAGCCCGTCACCGGTCCCGGCCTGGACCGGGGCATCGTCTTCCAGCAGTACGCGCTGCTCCCGTGGCGCACGGCACTGGGCAACGTCGCATTCGGCCTGGAGGCCACCGGCGTACCGAGGCGTCAACGAGCGGACCGCGCCCGGGAGTTCCTGGACCTCGTCGGACTCGCCGGCTTCGAGGACCGGCACCCGCACGAGCTGTCCGGCGGCATGCGCCAGCGCGTGGCGATCGCCCGCTCGCTGGCCTACGACCCGGACGTGCTGCTGATGGACGAGCCGTTCGCCGCGCTCGACGCGCAGACCCGCGAGTCCCTCCAGGACGAGCTGCGCCGCATCTGGCAGCGCACCGGCAAGACCGTCGTCTTCATCACCCACGGCATCGAGGAGGCCGTCTACCTCGGCCAGAAGGTGGCCGTCATGACCTCCCGCCCGGGACGGGTCAAGGAGGTCGTCCCCGTCACCTTCGGCGAGCGCGGGCCCGGCCTGCAGGGCGAGGACCTGCGCTCCAGCCCGGAGTTCGCCCGCTACCGCCACGAGATCTGGACCCTGCTCCACGACGAGGTGGCCCGTGCTCAGCAACTGGAGAAGGAGGAGGCCACCGTATGACCACGAACGCCAGCCCCGCCGCCACCGCCCTGGCCGGGCAGGAGGAGGACGCCCGCGGCCCGGCTGCGCCGGAGGCTCCCGCCACCGGGCCGGACGC
Source organism: Streptomyces sp. NBC_00190 (assembly GCF_036203305.1). Classification (GTDB taxonomy): domain Bacteria; phylum Actinomycetota; class Actinomycetes; order Streptomycetales; family Streptomycetaceae; genus Streptomyces. The sequence continues at coordinate 6,052,775 of NZ_CP108131.1, forward strand.
CCGTCCGGTGCCCCAGACCACCCGGCCCCCGGCCACCGCCGATGCGGTACGGGATCCCGCGTCACCCGCGCTCCCCGGCGCCGGGCGGAGCGCCGGCCGAGCCACGGCGAAAGCCCCGGCCCCGGCGGGAGCGCCGGCCAAAGCTTCGGCCCCCGTCCGGCAGACCTCCAGGGCACTGGCGCGGTGGCTGCGCGCCCTCGCCCTGCGGTCCGCGGCCGTCCTGGCCCTGCTCGCCGTCTGGGAGACGGCACCCCGGTTCGGCCTGGTCGACGCCACCTTCCTGCCACCGGTCAGCCAGGTCGCCGTGGCCTGGTGGGAACTCCTGGGCAACGGCCAGCTCGGCACGCACGTCTCGGCCAGCCTCGTCCGTTCCTTCGGCGGCTTCGGGATCGCCGTCGCCGTCGCCGTCCCGCTCGGCCTGCTCATCGGCTGGTACCGGCCGGTCGCCACGCTGCTCGGCCCGCTGCTGGAGGTGTTCCGCAACACCGCCGCGCTCGCCCTGCTGCCGGTCTTCGTACTCCTGCTCGGCATCGGGGAGACGTCGAAGGTCTCGATCGTCGTCTACGCCTGCGTGTGGCCGATCCTGCTGAACACCATCAGCGCGGTCGGGAACGCCGACCCCACCCTCGTCAGACTGGCCCGCTCGATGGACCTGTCCACGCCCAGGCTCTTCCAGAAGGTGATCCTGCCGGCCTCGGTCCCGGCCGTCTTCACCGGGATCCGCCTCGCCGGAGCCGTCTCCATCCTCGTCCTCGTGGCCGCCGAGATGATCGGCGCGAAGGCGGGCCTCGGCTACCTGATCAACGCCTCGCAGTTCAACTTCGCGATCCCGCAGATGTACGCGGGCATCGTCACCATCTCCGCCATCGGCGTGGCCTTCAACCAGCTGCTGGTCGCGGTCGAACGCCGCCTCAGCGTCTGGCGCGTCCCCGCCTGACCGCTCCGGCTCAGGCCCCCGGCCCCCGCCCCGGCTCAGGCCCCGACGCCGCCCCCCGACACCGAACACAAGGAACAGCCATGACCGCGACCCGGACCCTGCACCTCAACGCCTTCCTCATGAACGCCGGACACCACGACGCCGCCTGGCGCCATCCGGACAGCACCCCCGAACGCGTCACCGACCTGCGGTACTTCCAGGAACTGGCCCGCACCGCCGAGCGCGGACGGCTCGACTCGATCTTCTTCGCCGACGGGGTCGCCCTCTGGGGCAAGGCCCGCTACAACGCCGTCGGCGGGTTCGAGCCGCTCACCCTGCTCTCCGCGATCGCCGCCGTCACCGAGCACATCGGGCTGATCGCCACCGTCTCCACCACCTTCAACGAACCCTTCCACACGGCCCGGAAGTTCGCCTCCCTCGACCACATCAGCGGCGGCCGCGCCGGCTGGAACATCGTCACCTCCGGAAGCGTCGACGAGGCCCGCAACTTCAACCGCGACGAGCACCTGGAGCACAGCCTCCGCTACGACCGGGCCCGCGAGTTCCTCGACGTCGCCACCAAGCTCTGGGACAGCTGGGAGGACGACGCGATCGTCCTCGACAAGGAGCGCGGCATCTACGCCGACACCGGCAAGCTCCACCCGGCCGCTCACCGCGGCGAGTACTTCGGCGTGGCCGGCCCGCTCAACGTGCCCCGCTCCCCGCAGGGCCACCCGCTCCTGGTGCAGGCGGGCTCCTCCGAGGACGGCAAGGAGTTCGCCGCCCAGTACGCCGAGGCAGTCTTCACCGCCCAGCAGACCCTCGCCGACGGCCAGACCTTCTACAAGGACCTCAAGTCCCGCCTGGCGAAGTACGGCCGCACCGAGAGCGACCTGCTCGTCCTGCCCGGCATCGCGCCCGTCATCGGCTCCACCGAGGCCGAGGCCAAAGCCCTGGAGCAGCAGCTCACCGACCTCCAGGTGCCGGAGTACGGCCTCGCCCAGCTCTCCCAGATGCTCGGCGTCGACCTCACCGGCCACCCCCTCGACGGCACGCTGCCCGAGCTCCCGGAGGAGCGGGACATCAACGGAAACAAGAGCCGATTCACCCTCGTCGCCGAACTCGCGCGCCGCGACGGCCTCACCCTGCGCGAGCTGATCGCCCGCCTCGGCGCCGGCCGTGGCCACCGGGTCTTCGCCGGCACCCCCGAGCAGATCGCCGACCAGCTGGAGGAGTGGTTCACGCACGGAGCCGCCGACGGCTTCAACATCATGGCGCCCGTCCTGCCCACCGGCCTGACCGACTTCGTCGACCACGTGGTGCCGATCCTCCAGCGGCGCGGGCTCTTCCGCACCGAGTACACCGGCCGCACCCTCCGCGAGAACTACGGCCTGCCGCGCCCGGCCAACCGCTACACCGGTACGCAGCCCGTCACCGCGTGAGCGCGGGGGCGGGAGCGGGGGAGGGGGCGGTCCGCGAGGGGCCGCCCCCTTCTCGTGCGGTCAGAGCTTCCGCGCGTCGGAGGGGCAGGCCGTCAGGCCGTCATACCGTCAGGACGATCTTGCCGAGGGTGCGGCCGGCGGCGCTCAGTTCCGCGTGCTCCACGTTGACGGTGAGGCGCCCGCTGTCGGCCAGCTCCGCCAGGAAGGTCAGGTCGGCGGTGTCCGGCCGTACCCACAGCTGGTGGGCGCCCTTGGCCGCGGCCTCGTAGTCGGCGATGGAGACCACCCGGTCGCGCTGCCTGACGAGCGACTGGAGGATTTCGATGACGTCGTCCCCGTAGAAGTCGAGGGCCGCGTCGACGCCTTCGGGCGCCAGCTCGCGGATGCGGTCGGCCATGCCGTCCCCGTACAGCACGGGCTCGGCGCCGAGCGAGCGCAGGTAGTCGTGGTTGTGCGCGCCCGCCGTGCCGATGACCCGCAGGCCGAGGGCGACGGCGATCTGCACGCCGAAGGAGCCGGTGCCGCCCGCCGCGGAGGCGATGGCCTTCATGATCGCCGCCAACCGGGTGTAGTGGCCCGCTATTCCCGGGCCCGGCCGGGCCGGACTCAGGCGGGCAGGGTGTTGCGGTGCGAACGCCGCCTGGCAGCGCTGAAGAGGGCCTGGATCTGGGCGCCCGACTGATCCACGTCGTCCAGCGGCGAGGGGAAGGGCAGCCGTACGTCGCGGTGGCCGCGCCGCTCCTCCAGCCGCAGGGTGATCCCGTACCGGTCCATCGCGACCGGCAGCGCGCGGAGCAGGGCGGCGGTGGGCAGCGGATCGACCAGGCGCAGCAGCAGGGTGACGAGGTCGGCGTGGTCGTCGAGCAGGTGCGTGAGCATGCCCGCCTCGTACGGGGCCAGCGGGTCGGGGCGGGCCTCGTCCAGCTCGTGGAGTCCGACGTACGAGAAGCCGTCCGCGGTCTCCAGGACGGCCTGGCCGAACTCCACGCAGGTGGAGCCGGTGTTCTCGTCCGATCCGCGCGGGCTGTTCGGGTAGTCCGAGTAAGGGGTGAGCAGGCGGCCCAGGACGGTCACCCGGGCCCGCACCCGGTCGCGCGCGGGCGTGGGGGTGACGTCGGTGAACTCCAGCCGGATCGCGGGCCGGAGCTCGGCGTCGCCGCCCGGCTCGGCGGGGTGCAGGTGCAGCCGGCCCATCGGGTCCGTGCCGTCGAGGTGGCGGACCTCGGTGCGCAGTCCGTCGGTGACCACGGTCATGGAGTGGGCGGCGGCCAGGATCGACCGGACCCGCGCGGCATCGGTGGGACGGGCGGCGGGGTGGGCGGGGACACCGGAGATGCGCATCTGGATCTTCTCCATCATCGCGACTGAGTTAGGTATGCCTAACCTAACCTATTCGGCTCGCGGGGAGCAGCCGGTCTGGTTCGTGTCGGTGTTGGGCTGAACGGGTGAAACGCGAGAGGATAGGGGGATGCACATGAAGCGCGCGGCCGAGGCGGCCCGGTGAGCAGGTACGACGTCACCGATGAACAGTGGGAGGGGCTCGCGCAGGTGGTCCCCCTGCGCAGTCGCAACGAATGGCCCTCCCGGGTGGACCACCGCACCATCCCCACGGCGCCCGGCGCGTCGGCGGCGGAGCAGCGGCGCTTCGTGGTGATCCGGGTTCAGATCTTCGCGGACGCGCGGGAGGTGGCGGAGTATCTGATCGCGCAGATCCCGGTGCTGCTCGACCTCACCGGCGCGGACAGCGAAGTGGCCAAGCGGATCCTGGACTTCAGCAGTGGTGTCGTCTTCGGGCTCGGCAGCGGAATGCACCGGGTCGACCGGAACGTCTTCCTGCTGGCGCCCGTCGGGACCGAGGTCGAGGGGATCGCGGCCGCCGCCGTCCCCCGATCGTAGGAAGGTCGCCGCGACGGAACGGTTCGCCGGGTCCACGGGGGGTCCGGCGGCCCGTACCGTCCCGCGCATGGACGCCCCCCTGGACGCGCCGGCGGGCCTCGCCCCCGCCGCGGTCGCGTTAGCCGACGCCGCCGTTCCCGACGAGCCCGCCGTTCCCGACGAGCCCGCCGTCGCCGGAGTTCCCGCCTCTCCCGCCACTCCCGCCGTTCCCGCACAGGCGGGCCGCGCCCAGCCGCGGCCCGTGGTCACCGAGTTGCGGCTCTCCGCCTTCGGGCCGCACCGCGGTGCGGCCTTCCGGCTCGGGCCCGTCACCGTCTTCGCCGGACCGAGCGGCAGCGGCAAGTCCCAGGCGCTGGCCGCCTACGAGGCCCTCGCCGCGCTGGGTTCCGGGGCCACCCTGGAGGAGGCCTTCCCCGACCCCGGTGCCCGGATCCCCGACCTGGCCGTCCCCGACGCCGAGCGGCGGCGCGGCTTCCGTGTCGGCTGCACGGTCGACGGGCCCGCCGGTCCGGTCCGGCTCGACCTCGCCGTCCAGGCGGAGCCCACCGTGCGCATCGTCGGCGAACGGCTCTCGCAGGACGGGCGGATCCTGCTCGCCACCGCCCTGCGCGACCCCGGTCGGCGCACCGTACAGGCCGCGTGGCTGACCGGCGGCGCCATCGGTGTCACCCGGGCCCCGCTGCCCGACGACCGGCTCGGTACCGCCCTGCTCCCGCTCCGCGTGGCCGGCGCCACGGCCGGCCAGCGCCAGGTGCTGGCCGCCGCCGAGCAGGTCGTGGTGGCACTGCGCTCGGTGTTCCCCTGCGACCCCCGCCCCGAGCGGATGCGCGCCCCCGTCCCGCCGGGGGAGGGCAGGCTGCTGGGCGACTGCGCCAACCTGGCCGACGTGCTGCGCCGCACCCGCCACGAATGCGGCACCCGGCACGCGCTGCTCGCCGAAGCGGCCCGCACCGGCTGCGCGGGACCGGTCGCCGGGCTGGACGTACGGGCGCCCGCGGGCGGCCCCGTCACGGCGGTGCTCGACCGCGGCCCCGCCCGGCCCGCCACCGAACTGGCCCGCCTGGGCGCGGGCGAACTGCGTTTCCTCGCGCTGGCGCTGGTCCTGCTGACCGGGCCCGGGGTGCTCGCCATGGACCCGGCCGCCGAGCTGCTGTCCGCGCGGCAGGCACTGACGGTGCTGGCCGACGGGTTCGACCGGGGCCTGGACCGGGCCCAGAGCGCCGAACTGCTCCGGCTGGCCCTGCTGGCCTGCGGACGCGGCCACATCCGGCTGGCGGCGGCGGTGGGGGAGGAGACCGCGGCGGCCGCCCGCCGCCTCCCCGGGGTCACGGTGGTAGACCTGACCCCATGAGCGACACGCATGACACGGACGGCGCGGGCGAGAGCCCCGAGACGTCCGGCGACAGGCTGGACGGACTCCGGCGCAGGCTCGTCGACTTCGCGGCGGCGCGCGGCTGGGAGCCGTACCACACGCCCAAGAACCTGGCGGTGGCGCTGAGCGTGGAGGCCTCGGAACTGGTCGAGATCTTCCAGTGGCTGACGCCGGAACAGTCGGCGAAGGTCATGGAGAAGCCGGAAACGGCTCACCGCGTGGCCGACGAGGTGGCCGACGTGCTGGCGTATCTGCTGCAATTCTGTGAGGTCCTCGGGGTGGATGTGCTGGATGCGCTCGCCGCGAAGATCGAGAGGAACGAGCTCCGCTTCCCGGTACCGGGCGGTCCGACGGCAGATCGTCACTCTTCGGAGTGATGGACTCCATCACAATCACATTTGTGTCCACTATTTTCCGAATACCCCTGGCTTTACTGGCCCATTGCCCTCACTCTGGGTAGTGGTGAGGAACGGTGGGATGTCGTGCGGACGGGGGACGGCATATGGATGCGGTACGGCTCATCGCGGCCGGCCGGCACGCGCTGGCACAGAGTGGGGCTGCGTGGGACATCGTGGGCGAGGCCTGGCAGGCCCAGGCGCTCGCGCAGGGTGTAGGAGGCTATCTGGCGGTTACCGGACCGCCGGAGATGAGAGCGGAGGCACGGGGACTGGGGGAAGCGGGCAGCAGAGGCTGCGGCGGAGAGGGCAGCGCGCCCGACTATCCGCCGCGGGCCGCGCAGTTGACGCAGGTGTCGGATGTCCGCCAAGCGCTGCTCGGACTCCAGGCGCTGCTGGGTGAAGTGGGCATAGCCCTGGTCGGGGTCGCCTGCGGGACGGATGACGAGACCCTGTACTGGCAGTGCATAGAGTCGATCGACGCGGCTGACGAGTCGAGCGACCGGGTACGGGCGATCCTGCGCCGCATGGCGGTCCGTGAGCGGGGGTCCGCCTCGGGAGTTGCCTGAGCGCGGCGGCACGAGTGGGGTCCCGTCGCGCGCGACGGGACCCCACGGTCAGGACGACCGGTCGGAGGGGCGCCCGCTCCCGGGGGCACCGCTGCCGGGGGTGCGGTCCGTGGAGGACTGGAGGTCGGCGTCGAGCTGCGAGAGGTCGGCGTTCAGTGCCGCCATCAGCTCTTCCATCTGCTGCAGCAGTCCCTTCGGCGCGCCGCCTTGGGCGGCCGAGGCGGAGTCCTGGCACGCATCGTCGTGTGCTGCCTGTCCGGTCTGTCGGCGGGTCTCCGGCACGGCCTCGTGGGACATGGCGGCCTCCTCGGCCCTGGCCCTTCCGCAGTGGAAGGGGCGGTGGACGCACCGGCGAAGGGCCGCCGGCGCGCGGGCCGGGCGGTCCGGCTCCGTCCGAGCAAACGATCTCCTTCAGGGCTGGTCACTGGCCGGGCAGGGGCGGACACGTCCGGTTGACGCGATTTACCCGGCGAGGGGCGGTACGGGCGGGGACGGAGGGCAGGATGGAGGGCATGGACCTCCGCATTTTCACCGAGCCCCAGCAGGGTGCGAGCTACGAGACCCTCCTGACCGTCGCCAAGGCCACCGAGGACCTCGGCTTCGACGCCTTCTTCCGCTCCGACCACTATCTGAAGATGGGCTCGGCCGACGGCCTGCCCGGACCCACCGACGCGTGGATCACCCTCGCGGGCCTGGCCCGCGAGACCAAGCGGATCCGCCTGGGCACGCTGATGACGGCCGGGACCTTCCGGCTGCCCGGTGTGCTCGCCATCCAGGTGGCCCAGGTCGACCAGATGTCCGGTGGCCGGGTCGAACTGGGCCTGGGCGCAGGCTGGTTCGAGGAGGAGCACAAGGCGTACGGGATCCCCTTCCCGGCGGACCGGATGTCCCGGCTGGAGGAGCAGCTGGAGATCGTCACCGGTCTGTGGGCCACCGAGGTGGGAGCCGCCTTCGACTACGCGGGCACCCACTACCAGGTGGAGAAGTCGCCCGCGCTCCCCAAGCCCGCCCAGGCCAAGGTGCCCGTCCTCATCGGCGGTCACGGTGCCCGGCGTACCCCGCGGCTCGCCGCGCGGTACGCGGACGAGTTCAACATGCCCTTCGCATCGGTCTCCGACAGCGAGCGGCAGTTCGGGCGGGTCCGGGAGGCCGCGGAGGCGGCCGGGCGGGGGCCCGACGGCCTCGTCTACTCCAACGCGCTCGTGGTCTGCGTCGGCAAGGACGACGCCGAAGTGGCCCGCCGGGCCGCCGCCATCGGCCGCGACGTGGCCGAGCTCAAGGCCAACGGCCTCGCGGGCTCCCCGGCCGAGGTCGTGGAGAAGATCGGGGCCTACGGCGCCATCGGCTCCTCCCGCGTCTACCTCCAGCTCCTCGACCTCGACGACCTGGACCACCTGGAGCTGATCTCCGCCCAGGTGCTTCCCCAGCTCGGCTGATACAAGGACCCGAGGAGGGAGTACCACATGCCCCGCGCGTCCGGCCCGCTCGCCGAAGCCCTGGCCCACAGGACCGTGCTCCTGGACGGCGGGCTGAGCAACCAGCTCGCCGCCCAGGGCTGCGACCTGTCCGGCGTTCTGTGGACGGGCCGGGTGCTCGCCGAGCGGCCCGACCAGGTCGAGGCCGCCCACACGGCGTACGCGCGGGCCGGCGCCGAGGTGCTGATCACCGCGAGCTACCAGATCGGCTCCGGCCGCCCCGGGGCCGCCGAGCTGCTCCACCGCAGCGTGGACCTCGCCGCCCGAGCCGCCGAGGCCGCCGACCACGAGGTGTGGGTGGCCGCCTCCGTCGGCCCGTACGGAGCGGTCCTCGCGGACGGCTCCGAGTACCGCGGCCGGTACGGCCTGAGCGTGCGCGAGCTCGCCGACTTCCACCGCCCCCGCATCGAGGCCCTGCTCGCCGCGGGCCCCGACGTCCTGGCCCTGGAGACCCTCCCCGACCCGGCCGAGGCCGAGGCCCTGCTCACCGTCCTCGCGGAGACGGGCGCCCCGGCCTGGCTGAGCTACACCGTCGCCGGCGGCCGGACCCGATCCGGTGCCCCCCTCCCCGGGGCCTTCGCCCTCGCGGCCGCGGCGCCGCAGGTCATCGCGGTCGGCGTCAACTGCTGCGACCCGGCCGAGGTCCTGCCCGCCCTCGAAGCGGCGGCCGCCACCACCGGCAAGCCGCTCCTGGCCTACCCCAACGACGGATCGGTCTGGGACGCCGGTACCCGCACCTGGCAGTCCCCCCGGACCCCCGTCCCCTGGCCCACCGACGCCTGGCACCGCGCGGGCGCCCGCCTCATCGGCGGCTGCTGCCGCATCGGCCCCGAGCGGATCGCGGATCTGGCCGCCGGAAAATAGGGCGCAGCCAGGGCGGGTGAGCAGCAACAATCGGTCGTGTGTTCCTGACGATCTCCACCACCGGCTCCCCCGAACGACCCGCCACCGACCTGGGCTTTCTTCTGCACAAGCATCCCGGGAAGACGCAGGCGTTCTCCACCTCCCACGGCACCGCCCACGTGTTCTACCCCGAGGCCACGGCCCAGCTGTGCACGGCGGCCCTGCTGCTGGAGGTGGATCCCGTCGCGCTCGTGCGGCGCGGTCAGGGCAAGGGCCGGGGCGGAGCGCCCGACGCCGCGCTCGCGCAGTACGTCAACGACCGCCCGTACGCCGCCTCCTCGCTGCTCGCCGTCGCGCTGAGCGGGGTGTTCCGCAGTGCGCTGGGGGGCCGGTGCACCGCCCGGCCGGAACTGGCCGAGCAGGCCCGGCCGCTACGCGTCGAGATCCCGGTGCTGCCCGCGCGCGGCGGGCCGGAGCTGGTGCACCGGCTGTTCGACCCGCTCGGGTGGGACCTCGTGCAGGCCGAACCCGTACCGCTCGACGAACGGTTCCCCGAGTGGGGGGACTCCCGTTACGTGCGGCTCGTGCTGGAGGGCGAGCTGAAGCTCGCCGACGCCCTGCGCCAGCTGTACGTCCTGCTGCCCGTGCTCGACGACGCCAAGCACTACTGGGTCGCTCCCGACGAGGTCGACAAGCTGCTGCGCGCCGGAGACGGCTGGCTCGCCGCCCACCCCGAGAACGGACTGATCAGCTCGCGCTACCTCGCCCGCCACAAGCGGCTGACCCAGGACGCCCTGGAGCGGCTGGAGCTGGTCCGCCTCGCCGAGGCCGACGGCAGCGAGGTCGAGGAGCTCGACAACGCCGTGGACGAGAACCGCGACACGGAGGAGCGGCCCGTGCCGCTCGCCTTGCACCGGCGCGACGCGATCCTCGCCGCGCTGCGCACCGCCGGAGCCGCCCGCGTCCTCGACCTCGGCTGCGGACAGGGGCAGTTGGTCCAGGCGCTGCTCAAGGAGCCGGCGTACACCGAGATCGTCGGCATGGACGTGTCCGTGCGGGCCCTGAACCTGGCGGCCAAGCGGCTGCGGCTGGAGCGGATGGGGGAGCGGCAGAGCACGCGCGTCCGGCTGCTGCAGGGCTCCCTCGCCTACACCGACAAGCGGCTCGCCGGCTACGACGCCGCCGTGCTCAGCGAGGTCATCGAGCACCTGGACCCGGAGCGGCTGCCCGCGCTGGAGTACGCGGTGTTCGGCTCGGCCCGCCCCCGCACGGTCCTCGTCACCACCCCGAACGTCGAGTACAACGTCCGCTGGGAGTCCCTGCCCGCCGGGCACGTCCGCCACGGCGACCACCGCTTCGAGTGGACCCGCGCGGAGTTCCGCGCCTGGGCCGGCGAGGTCGCCCGGCGCCACGGGTACGGGGTCGAGTTCGTCCCCGTCGGGGACGACGACCCCGAGGTCGGACCGCCCACCCAGATGGCCGTCTTCACCGCCGCCGACCACACCACCCACACCGATCACACCACCAGCACCGGCCGTACCGACGGCACCGACCGCACCCCGAAGGAGGGCGAGGCGGCATGACCGGCACCGAGACCCACCGCGTACTTCCCGTCACCGATCTCTCCCTCGTCGTCCTGATCGGAGCCACCGGATCGGGCAAGTCCACCTTCGCCCGCAAGCACTTCAAGCCCACCGAGGTCATCTCCTCCGACTACTGCCGGGGCCTGGTCAGCGACGACGAGAACGACCAGAGCGCGAGCCGGGACGCCTTCGACGTCCTGCACTACATCGCCGGCAAGCGCCTCGCCGCCGGACGCCTCACCGTCGTCGACGCCACCAGCGTCCAGGCCGACGCCCGCCGTCAGCTGGTCCAGCTCGCCCGCGAGCACGACGTGCTGCCCATCGCCGTCGTCCTGGACATGCCCGAGGAGGTGTGCGCCGAGCGCAACGCCGCCCGCCCCGACCGGGCCGGCCTGCCCCGCGCCGTCATCCAGCGCCACCGCCGGGACCTGCGGCGCTCGCTGCGCGGTCTGGAGCGCGAGGGCTTCCGCAAGGTGCACGTGCTGCGCTCGGTCGAGGAGGCCGAGACGGCGGAGGTCGTCCTGGAGAAGCGGTTCAACGACCTCACCCACCTCACCGGCCCCTTCGACATCATCGGCGACATCCACGGCTGCGCCTCCGAGCTGGAGACCCTGCTCGCCGAGCTCGGCTACGCGGACGGGGCGCACCCCGAGGGCCGCACCGCCGTCTTCGTCGGCGACCTCGTCGACCGCGGGCCGGACAGCCCCGGCGTGCTGCGGCGCGTCATGGGCATGGTCAAGTCCGGCAACGCCCTGTGCGTGCCCGGGAACCACGAGAACAAGCTCGGCCGTTATCTGAAGGGCTCCAAGGTCCAGCAGACCCACGGACTGGCAGAGACCGTCGAGCAGCTGTCCCACGAGCCGGAGGAGTTCGTCCAGGAGGTGCGGGATTTCATCCGCGGCCTCGTCAGCCACTACGTCCTCGACGGCGGCAAGCTCGTGGTCTGCCACGCCGGCCTGCCCGAGAAGTACCACGGCCGCACCTCCGGCCGGGTCCGCTCGCACGCCCTGTACGGGGAGACCACCGGCGAGACGGACGAGTTCGGCCTGCCCGTGCGCTACCCGTGGGCCGAGGACTACCGCGGCAAGGCCGTGGTGGTCTACGGCCACACCCCGGTCCCGGACACGACCTGGATCAACAACACCATCTGCCTCGACACCGGCGCCGTCTTCGGCGGGAAGATGACCGCCCTGCGCTGGCCCGAGCGCGAACTGGTCGACGTACCGGCCGAGAAGGTCTGGTACGAGCCGGTCAAGCCGCTCGCCGCCGAGGCACCCGGGGGGCACGACGGCCGCCCGCTGGACCTGGCCGACGTGCACGGGCGCCGGATCGTCGAGACCCGGCACCTGGGCAACGTCACCGTGCGCGAGGAGAACGCGGCCGCGGCCCTGGAGGTCATGAGCCGCTTCGCGGTCGACCCGCGGCTGGTGCCGTACCTGCCGCCGACCATGGCGCCGACCGCCACCTCCCGCGAGGAGGCCCGCGACGGAGCCGCTGACGGGGGCTACCTGGAGCACCCGGCCGAGGCCTTCGCCCAGTACCGCAAGGACGGCATCGCCCAGGTGGTGTGCGAGGAGAAGCACATGGGCTCCCGCGCCACCGTCCTGGTCTGCAAGGACGCCGATGCGGCGCGCGAGCGCTTCGGCGTCGAGGGCCCGACCGGGTCCGTCTACACCCGCACCGGGCGGCCCTTCTTCAAGGACCCCGAGGTCACCGAGGAGGTCCTCACCCGGCTCCGCTCGGCGGTCACCGACGCCGGACTCTGGGAGGAGCTCGGTACGGACTGGCTGCTGCTCGACGGGGAACTGCTGCCCTGGTCCCTGAAGTCCGCCGGCCTGCTGCGCAACCAGTACGCCGCCGTGGGCGCGGCCTCGGGCGCCGTCTTCCCGGGCGCGATCGCCGCCCTGGAGGCGGCCGCCGCCCGGGGCATCGACACCGGCGAGCTGCTGGCGCGCCAGCGCGGCCGGGCCGACGACGCGGCCGCGTTCACCGACGCCTACCGGCGCTACTGCTGGACCACCGACGGGCTGGAGGGCGTACGGTTCGCGCCGTTCCAGCTGCTGGCGGCGGCCGGGCGGTCGCTGGCCGCGGTGCCCCACGACGAGCAGCTGTTCTGGCTGGACCGGCTCGTCGCCGCCGACGAGGCGGCGGGCACCGGGCTGCTGCGCCGCACCGGCCGGATCCTGGTGGACACCGCGGACGAGGACTCGGTACGGGCGGGCACCGACTGGTGGCTGGAGCTGACGGCCGCGGGCGGCGAGGGCATGGTCGTCAAGCCGCTCCAGGCGTACGCCCGCGACGGGAAGGGCCGCCTGGTCCAGCCCGGGATCAAGGTGCGCGGGCGCGAGTACCTGCGGATCATCTACGGTCCGGAGTACACGCGCCCCGACCACCTGGAGCGGCTGCGCGAGCGGTTCCTCGGCCACAAGCGCTCCCTCGCCCTGCGCGAGTACGCGCTCGGGCTGGAGGCGCTCGACCGGCTGGCGGCGGGGGAGCCGCTGTGGCGGGTGCACGAGGCCGTCTTCGCGGTGCTCGCCCTGGAGTCGGAGCCGGTCGACCCCCGGCTGTGAGATCCACCCGGGCGTGACCGGGGCGTAAAGCCAGGACCCCCGTACGGCCTCGAATTAGGTCGTATGGGGGAACTTTCCCGGAGAACTCCGGGAAACCCACCCGCGGGATCGTTCATCCAGGGCAGCGGAATGTCCGCGACCCTGGAAGGACGGAACGTCACCTATGAAGATGACCGCGCGCGGAAGCATTGCGGCACTCATGACCTGTATGGCCGCGGCCGGCGCGGCCACCCCGGCCGTGGCCGACTCGGTGCCGGTCGGTGTCCCGCTCGACGCCGTGAAGACCACGCTGGGGGTGGAGACCCCGAAGGTGGCGACCGGGGTGCCGGTGCCGACCGTGGGAGCGCCCGAGGCGCCCCGCTTCCACAGGGGGAACATGCTCCCCACCCCGCTGCTCCCGGCGGTCCCGATCGGCACCGAGCTCGGCAGCACCCTCGTCACCTCACCGGTGCCGAACCTGCTGGGCAAGCCGGAGACGGACGGCGAGGGCTCGCTGGAGTCACCGGCCACCGACCTGCTCGCCCGGACCCCCGGCGTGGTCGCCGGCGGTCTGCTGACGATGCCGGACGCCTCCAACTCCGGTGTGCCGAACGTGGGCCTGCCCGAACTGGGCCTGACCACCCCGGAACTGATCGGCGCCCCGACGGCGCTTCTCGGCCTCGGCACCCCCCGCTGAGCAGACGCCACGTCAAAGAGCCGCCCGGTCTGCGAACGTGTACGGCATGGGATTCCATGTCGACTCCGAGACCGGGCGGCTTCGCCGCGTCATCCTCCACCGGCCCGACCTGGAGCTGAAGCGGCTCACACCCAGCAACAAGGACGCGCTCCTCTTCGACGACGTGCTGTGGGTGCGCCGGGCCCGCCAGGAGCACGACGGCTTCGCGGACGTGCTGCGCGACCGGGGCGTGGAGGTCCACCTCTTCGGCGACCTGCTGTGCGAGGCCCTCGGCATCCCGGAGGCGAGACACCTCGTACTGGACCGGGTCTTCGACGAGAAGGAGTACGGGCCGCTCGCCACCGACCACCTCAGGTCGGCCTTCGACGGGCTGAGCTCAGCCGCCCTGGCCGAGGCGCTGGTCGGCGGGATGACCAAGCGGGAGTTCCTGGAGCGGCACACCGAGCCGGTGTCGGTGCGCTTCCACGCCATGGAACTGGACGACTTCCTGCTCGGCCCGATGCCCAACCACCTGTTCACCCGGGACACCTCCGCCTGGATCTACGACGGCGTGTCCATCAACGCGATGCGCTGGCCCGCACGGCAGCGCGAGACCGTCCACTTCGAGGCGATCTACAGGCACCATCCGCTCTTCACCGCCTCCGGCGCCTTCCACTACTGGTCGCAGGGCCAGGCCGACTACCCCTCGACCATCGAAGGCGGTGACGTGCTGGTCATCGGGAACGGCGCGGTGCTTATCGGGATGAGCGAGCGGACCACTCCGCAGGCGGTGGAGATGCTCGCGCGGGGTCTGTTCGCCGCCGGGTCGGCGACCTCCATCGTGGCCCTGGACATGCCGAAGCGGCGTGCCTTCATGCACCTGGACACGGTGATGACGATGGTCGACGGAGATACGTTCACCCAGTACGCCGGACTCGGCATGCTCCGCTCCTACACGATCGAGCCGGGTGACGGTCCGGGCGAGCTGAAGGTGACCGACCACCGGCCGGAGCACATGCACCGGGCCATCGCGGCGGCGCTCGGGCTGGACTCGATCCGGGTGCTGACCGCGACGCAGGACGTGCACTCGGCGGAGCGCGAGCAGTGGGACGACGGGTGCAACGTGCTGGCCGTGGAGCCGGGCGTGGTGGTCGCCTACGAGCGGAACGTGACGACCAACACCCATCTGCGCAAGGAGGGCATCGAGGTGATCGAGATTCCGGGCAGCGAGCTGGGGCGGGGCCGCGGCGGACCGCGCTGCATGAGCTGCCCGGTCGAGCGGGACGCGGTCTGAAGGCTTCGTCACATGCGGAGACAGGTCTGTATATCAATGCAGTGGATCGTATAGACTTCCAACATCCCCTGTCACCGTGATGCTGGAGCGACCCCATGGCCACCGACCTCGCCGGCCGCAGTTTTCTCAAGGAGCTCGACTTCACCGCCGCCGAGTTCCGCGGTCTGGTCGAGCTCGCCGCGGGCCTCAAGGCGGCCAAGAAGGCCGGGACCGAGCAGCCCTCGCTCCAGGGCAGGAACATCGCGCTGATCTTCGAGAAGACCTCGACGCGCACCCGCTGCGCCTTCGAGGTCGCCGCCGCGGACCAGGGGGCCCGCACCACCTACCTCGACCCCGCGGGCTCCCAGATGGGCCACAAGGAGTCGGTCAAGGACACGGCGCGGGTGCTCGGCCGGATGTTCGACGGGATCGAGTACCGGGGTGACAGCCAGGACACCGTCGAGGCGCTCGCCGCTCATGCGGGCGTGCCCGTCTTCAACGGCCTCACCGACGACTGGCACCCCACCCAGATGCTGGCCGACGTGCTCACCATGACCGAGCACACCGCCAAGCCGCTGGAGCGGATCTCCTTCGCCTACCTCGGCGACGCCCGCTTCAACATGGGCAACTCGTACCTCGTGACCGGCGCGCTGCTGGGCATGGACGTACGGATCGTCGCGCCGGAGGCCTACTGGCCGGCCGAGCCCGTGGTGGCCGCGGCACGCGAACTCGCGGAGCGCAGCGGCGCCCGGATCACGCTGACCGAGGAGATCGCCGAGGGTGTGACCCAGGCCGACTTCGTCCTGACCGACATCTGGGTGTCCATGGGGGAGCCCAAGGAGGTCTGGGACGAGCGGATCGCGGCCCTGTCCCCCTACGCGGTGACCATGGACGTGCTGCGCGCCACCGGAAACCCGGACGTGAAGTTCATGCACTGCCTTCCGGCCTTCCACGACCTCGGTACCGAGGTGGCGCGGGAGATCCACGAGCGCCACGGGCTGGATTCCCTGGAGGTGACGGACGAGGTGTTCGAGTCCGCCCACTCCCTCGTGTTCGACGAGGCCGAGAACCGGCTGCACACCATCAAGGCCGTGCTGGTCGCCACGCTCGGAAAGCCCCGGGTGTAGCCCTGCGCGCGGCCCCTCGCGCAGCCCCTCGCATAGTCATGCGCGGGCCGGTCGGGGCAGGGGAACAGCCGCGCGGAGGCGGCGGGTGCGGTGCCTTCTCGCCACCAACATGTCGCGCTTCTGTGACGGCAGTCACGATCTGGTGATACCGTCGATCGTGTGAGCCCCTTCACCGGTTCCACAGAAGCGACCGAACGGTGGCGCCACCTCCGGGTGACCCGGCAGGACGGCGTGGCCACCGTCACCTTCGACCGCCCCGACAAGCTGAACGCGCTCACCTTCGGCGCCTACGCCGACCTGCGCGACCTGCTGGCCGAACTGTCCCGTGAACGGTCCGTACGCGCCCTCGTGCTCGGCGGCGAGGGACGCGGCTTCTGCTCCGGCGGGGACGTGGACGAGATCATCGGCGCCACCCTCGCCATGGACACCGCCCAGCTCCTCGACTTCAACCGGATGACCGGCCAGGTCGTCCGCGCCATCCGCGAATGCCCCTTCCCGGTCATCGCCGCCGTGCACGGGGTCGCCGCCGGAGCCGGGGCCGTCCTCGCACTCGCCGCCGACTTCCGGATCGCCGACCCCAGCGCCCGCTTCGCGTTCCTCTTCACCCGCGTCGGCCTCTCCGGCGGCGACATGGGCGCCGCCTACCTGCTGCCCCGCGTCGTCGGCCTCGGCCACGCCACCCGGCTGCTGATGCTCGGAGAGCCCGTACGCGCCGCCGAGGCCGAACGGATCGGCCTGCTCAGCGAGCTCACCGAGGAGGGCAAGGCCCACGTACGGGCCGCCGAGCTCGCCGCGCACCTGGCCGCCGGCCCCGCCCTCGCCTACGCGCAGACCAAGGCGCTCCTCACCGCCGAGCTCGACATGCCCCTGGCCGCGTCCGTGGAGCTGGACGCCAACACCCAGGCCCTGCTGATGAACGGCCAGGACTACGCGGAGTTCCACGCGGCCTTCACCGGGAAACGGCCGCCCGCCTGGAAGGGCAGGTAGCCGGATGTCCAAGGGCGCCATGCGGGTCGCCGTCGTCGGCGGGGGACCGGGCGGGCTGTACGCCGCCGCGCTGCTGGCCCGGCAGGGCCACACCGTCGAGGTCTGGGAGAGGGGCGCGCCGGACGACACCTTCGGCTTCGGCGTGGTCCTCTCCGACGAGACCCTCGGCGGCATCGAGCAGGCCGACACCGTGGTCTACGAGGCCCTGAGCGCGGAGTTCGTGCGCTGGGACGACGTGGACATCGTGCACCGCGGCCGGCTGCTGACCTCCGGCGGCCACGGCTTCGCCGCCCTCGGGCGGAGCCGGCTGCTGGAGATCCTGCACGAGCGCTGCGCCGGGCTGGGCGTCCGGCTGCGCTTCCGTACCGGGGCGGTGGACGCCGCGGCGCTCGCGGCCTCCCACGACCTGGTGGTCGCGGCCGACGGGGTGCACAGCGCGACCCGCGAGGCCGGCGCCGCGCACTTCGGGCCGACCGTGACCGGCGGGCGGTGCCGGTACATCTGGCTCGCCGCCGACTTCGCCTTCGAGGCCTTCCGCTTCGAGATCGCGGAGACCGAGCACGGGGTGATGCAGCTGCACGCCTACCCCTACTCCGCGGACGCCTCCACGGTGATCGTGGAGATGCGGGAGGAGGTGTGGCGGGCGGCGGGCTTCGACCTGTGCGACGAGAACGAGTCGGCGGCCCGCTGCGCCAAGATCTTCAGCGAGGCCCTGCGGGGCCGGCCCCTGCACGGCAACCGCTCGGCCTGGACCCGGTTCCGTACGGTGGTCAACGAACGCTGGTCGCACGGAAACGTGGCGCTGCTCGGCGACGCCGCGCACACCGCCCACTTCTCCATCGGGTCCGGCACCAAGCTGGCCGTCGAGGACGCCCTCGCGCTCGCCGAAGCCGTCCGCGCCGAGCCCGGCGTACCCGCCGCGCTCGCGGCGTACGAGGCCGCGCGGCGGCCGGCCGTGGCCAGCACCCAGCGGGCGGCGGCCGCCAGCATGCGCTGGTTCGAGGAGGCCGCCGGATACGTGGGCCAGCCCGCCCGGCAGTTCGCCTTCAACCTGCTCACGCGCAGCCGCCGGGTCACCCACGACAACCTGCGGATGCGCGACGACCGGTTCACCCGGGCCGTGGAACGGGACTTCGGCTGCCCGGACGAGCGGACCCCGCCCATGTTCACCCCGTTCACCCTGCGCGGGCTGACCCTGCGCAACCGGGTCGTGGTCTCACCGATGGACATGTACTCGGCCGAGGAGGGCGTCCCCGGCGACTTCCACCTCGTGCACCTGGGCGCGCGGGCGCTCGGCGGGGCCGGGCTGGTCATGACGGAGATGGTCTGCGTCAGCGCCGAGGGCCGGATCACCCCCGGTTGCACCGGCCTGTACACGCAGGAACAGGCAACCGCCTGGCGGCGGATCACCGACTTCGTGCACACCTCCGCGCCCGGTACCGCGCTCGGCGTCCAGCTCGGGCACTCGGGGCGCAAGGGAGCCACGCGCGTGATGTGGGAGGGCATGGACGACCCCCTCCCCGAGGGCGGCTGGCCGCTGGCGGCCGCCTCGGCGCTGCCCTACCGGCCGGGTGTCTCGGCCGTCCCCCGCGCCCTCACGGAGCACGACCTGGCAGCCGTCCGCTCGGACTTCGCGGACGCCGCGGTCCGCGCCGCCGACTGCGGCTTCGACCTGCTCGAACTGCACTGTGCCCACGGCTACCTGCTCTCCGGGTTCCTCTCGCCGCTGACCAACCGGCGTGACGACGCCTACGGCGGCTCCCTGGAGAACCGGCTGCGCTTCCCGCTGGAGGTCTTCGACGCGGTCCGCGCCGTGTGGCCCGAGGACCGCCCGATGACGGTCCGCCTCTCGGCCACCGACTGGGCGCCGGGCGGCACCTCCCCGCAGGAGGCGGTGGACATCGCGGCCGCCTTCGCCGCGCACGGCGCGGACGCCGTCGACGTCTCGACCGGGCAGGTCGTCGCGGACGAGGCCCCAGAGTACGGGCGCTCGTACCAGACCCCGTACGCCGACCGGATCCGCAACGCGCTCGGCGTCCCCGTCATCGCCGTCGGGGCCATCTCCTCCTGGGACGACGTGAACTCGCTGCTGCTGGCCGGGCGCGCGGACCTCTGCGCCATCGGCCGCCCCCACCTGTACGACCCCCACTGGACCCTGCACGCGGCCGCCGACCAGTCCTACGAGGGCCCGGCCGCCCCCTGGCCCCCGCCCTACCGGGCGGGCAGCCGCACACCGCCGACGGGCCGCGGCTGAGGCCCGGGCGGCGACGGCCTGGCTCACCCGCTCCGGGCTCGACTCGCTCCGGCTCACGCCCGACGAACTCGCCGGTGAACACGGCCGAGTCAGAGCCCGCCGACTGCTCGAGACCCCCGCCTGGAGCCCCTTCTTCAAAGGCTTCGAGCCCTACCACAAGCTCCTGAACACGATCCAGAGCACTGTCGCCCACCGCAGCGCCATCCTGACCTTCCCCTACGACTGGGAGTGCGACGCCGTCGCCCTGGCTTACGCCAGCCGGTGCCGCTACCGCCGCGCGCAGCGCGGGCACGCCCGTAGCACGGGTCATGTCGGGAGCCGTCGCCAGGGGATGAGCCGGTGAGGTCGCTCGCCCTCGTAGGCCAGGTCGACGTCCGGACCGCGAGAATCGTCCGGCGAGTACCCCACCGCGGGCCCGGACACAGCGTCAGGACCCTCATCGCGCAGAGAGCCACTGATCAGTCCATGGCCGCGCTCGCAGGGCTGGTGGATCGGTGGTTTGGCGCTGGCCGGGCGCGCGGTGCCGGCAACGTCGCGCCTCCGGCAGTCTGCCTCTTCGGACAGACCCAACCGGGACGGGGGGCGGTCAGGCCGACAGGCCCGGCCTGCGGGGAGCGGTTGGCGGGGGTGTGGCCACGCGCGGCGTCGGCGCTGTGGCCGGGGGGAGCCTCGGGGTTCCCTGGCCGGGGGCGGTCCCGGGCTGGGTGGTCGCCGACAGCCGTGCGGAGTGGGTCCCGGCCGCCTGCGCCAGGCTGTGCAGGGCCTTGACGTCTTCGGGGGCGAAGCGTCCCGCCGCGACGGCGGCGGCCACCGCAGCGTCGGCCCGCTCGGCGACGGCTCCGTATGGCCCTGCGGCCGGGCCAGGCCCCTCGGGCAGGTCGTGCGGGGGCAGCTGCTGCCAGGCTTCGCGGAGGGCACTGATCCGTGGATGGTCCGAGTCGGCCAGCTGCCGGCCCATGTCCGTCCCGATCCAGGCCTGGAAGGAGCGGGTGACGTCTTCGGCTGCGTGCACGGCCTCCTTGGGCGTGGTGTACGCGGGGGGTGCGGAGGTACCTGCGAGCCGCGTGGCCGGAGCGGCGTCGCCATCGGCGCTCGGCCCTTCGCTCAATCCCTGCTGCCGGGGTGGCCGTCCATCGAAGGATGTGACGGCCGGTGCTGTGGCCGGGCCATCCTGGCGGCGTTCGGCCGCTCGGTGTCTGGCGAGGTGGGAGCCCTGAAGGGCTGTGGCCATGAAGCCGGAGGAAACGTTTCCGCTCTCCGGCGGGGCCACCTTCCCGTCGAGGACGGCAAGCTGCGCCATGACGTCGCGGCTGAAGACGTTGCCGGGCAGCATGCGGGAGGCGGCGCCTGTCACATCGACCGTGTGCTGCCGCCCCTGCGCCTCGAACTCCAGCCGGTAGCCCAGGTACTGGCGGTCACCGTCGAAGACCAGTTCCCCGCGGACCTCGCCGCCCGCGGAGCGCACCGAAGCCTCCATCGAGTCCAGGGCATGAGGGAGGCGGGAAACGCGGCCGAGGCACGCCAGGTACGCGTCGCCCTCGATTCCGAAGGACTCTCCCGCGCTGTCGAGGGCCTCCAGGCGGACTCGACCGTCGGGGGCGGTCACCATGCCGATCGCCCCGAGGTAGCGCCCGTTGAACGTCACGAGCCGGCCGTCGCCGCCGTACTCGGCGTCGTGTTCGCGGCGCAGCGCCGTGTACTGGGCGTCGTTGTGGAGCACGAACGGCGCGTCCTTGCCGACCATGAAGACCCTGGCGTCCGGGTTGGCCTGGAGGATGATCTCCGCGTTGGCGATGGCGGCGCCGCCGACTCCGGCGATGACCCAGTCCTTGGCGACGAAGGGGTCGTAGTCGCCGTCCCCGACTTCGTCACCCATGAGGACGCGGCCGGGCGCGACGGCTCGGGCCTGCTCCCACGCCGCGGTCGCCCGCAGGGTCTCGGTCGCGCTCTCGACGCGCGTGTCCTCGGAGGCCCTCAGGGCCTCGGAGACCTGCCGGTCGGCAAGCACGTCCAGGGTCGCTGCGGCGTGGCCCTCGCCCCCGGGCAGCGCAAGGAGCCGGTCACGGGCCGCGGCGGCGTCCGGCGTGCCCGCCGCGGTGAGGGACTCCGCGAGAACGTCGGCCGCCTCCCGTACGGTCGGCACCTGCCGGTTGGCGCCCGGAACGATCTCGGGCGGAATGCCGGTGGCGAGCAGCGGGGAGCCCTGGACCTCGACCTTCACCGGGGGAGAGCCGTCGGCCGGGATGATCTCGGCGATCAGGCGGCCCTCGGCGCCGATGCTCAGCTCCGCCCTGCCGTCGATGAGGGGGCCGCGCACCGCAGCGGTGTCCTCCCACAGCTGGAGCGCGGGAAGGGGCACACGCTCCTGCGGACCCGCGAACTGGTACGGGTCGCCCATGCCGCTCTGGCGCAGGTGGCGTACCTGGTCGGCTGATTGGACGATCGCCTCGATGGGGTCGACGTGCCAGCGTCCCCGCGCATCCACGAGCAGGACGTCGGGGTCGCGCCCGGCGAGCGCGGCGCCGCCGCCGATCATGATCTCGAACTCCGGGTGCCGGCCTGCGGGCAGGGCCGCCTGCCGCGCACGCAGTTCGGCGAGCGTCCGGCTACTGAGGTCGGTCCGCTGCCGGGCGGCCTCGGCGGCCGTCTGTACCAGTTCCTCACGCGGTACAGGAGTCCCGTCCGGCCGCAGTCCGGGCATGGGGAACTCGCCCAGGGCCTGCGGAGCCTGCACCCGGGCGGCGCGCGCCGCCCGCGCTCCGGCCAGTGCCGCCGCGTCGGCTGCGTGCAGTCGCTCGACGGGCAGGGCGAGTTCTGCCATCGCGTCACGCGCCTCCTCCCGCAGGCGCGAGCGCACGATCTTCAGGCGTACGTCAGCCGCGTACGCCTCGGCGGCGTGGCTCTGCGCGTCATCGGCCGGCGCCCCCGGCCTGAGCCCCGACTCGTCGACGAGGATCGAGAACCGGTCGCGGGCCTCCTGCCGTTCCGGGGCCGGAAGCCCCGCCTCGTTCATCCGGCCCGCCAGGTAGTCGAATTCGCCCACACGGCCCAAGTCCGCGTCGGACAACTCCAGATGCGCGGGCAGTGCGGCACCGGTTGCCAGAAGGTCTTCCAGCGGTGCCTGTCCTTCGGCTGCAGACCGCTGCCGTACGGCGAGCAGCTCGCCCACTTCGCGGGACAGCAGCTGTCCGGCCTCCTCCGGCGGCAGCGTGTCGGCGAGCTGGACGACGTACCGGTCGGTGGTCGTGTTGGTGAAGGTGCGCGCCACCAGCGGCTGCGGCAGCGCCGCCGTGTCCAGGCGCAGCTCGATCCGCTGCCCGGCGGGGTCGCTGAGGAGGAAGAAGCGCCGCCCGTCCTGCTCGGTCATGGAGCCGCCGCGCAGCCGGTCGGAGTAGAGCTGCCGAAGCACCATCGGCAACGCGGCCTCCGCTTCGGCGAGCAGCCGTCCCTCGCCGATGTGCAGGTCCACTGACATTCCCCCGTTTGACGTGCCGATTCCCGTATGATCATGACATGTTGATCGCTCGTTCGGCGCAGGAAGCGCACCTCTACATGGATCTTCACGCCTGTGTATGCGGCGCGACGCAGTTCGCCCGGGAGCACCGGCTGGAGGACCGCGAGGGGGTCCTGGTCAGCGTGTACGAGGGGGTCTGCCCCCAATGCGGTCGTACGCGCTCCTACGCGTTCACGATCTCCGGCGACCGGCCTCCGGCGCCCCCGGCGTTTGGCGGTCCCGAGCCTTCGCAGATCATCGACCCCGGCGAGTTCCTGTGGGTCAGTGACCGAATGTCGACCGAGTCGGGGCTGAGGCTGCTGAACACCCCGGCGGCCGAACACCGCGAGATCCGTCCGGCCGCCGCGTACGGGACCGCCGCGCTCGAGGAGGTCGCCAAGTTCCTGCCGGAGGACGCCGACCGGATCCCGGAGGACCGCTTCACGTCCGAGCGGGGACGGGAGATGTACGCGAAGGACCCGTCACGGTTCACGCGCAAGGACATCGACGCCGCGCTGGAGCTGGACCGGAAGGTCCTTGCCGGCATCGACCGGTACAGCCCGCCTCAGAGCTGAGAGCGCAGCCAAGGGTGCGGCCCCGGTAGCAGAGGGCCGCGCCTCGGCGTTGGCTGGCAGGCTCAGGCCCTGAGGTCCAGCAGCAGGGCCATCAAGCCCACCAGCGTCGCGCTGCTGACGATCTCCCGTCGGGCGATCATGCCGGGGATGTCGGTCAGCGGGATCCATTCCAGCCGGTCCGACTCGTTGCGTTCGGTGGGCTCGCCGATACGACGAACCCCGTCCGCGCGGAACACGAAGTGCCGACTGTCGGTGATCCCGGCCGCCGGCTGTGCGTGGATCAGCGCACTTACGGCCTGCGGACGCCACCCGGTCTCCTCCTCCAGCTCCCGGGCCGCGGCAATCTCAGGGCTTTCACCGTCCTCGACCAGACCCATGGGCAGCTCCCAGGCCCAGGTGTCTGTGACGAAGCGGTGGCGCCACATCATCAGCACGCGCTGCTGCTCGTCGACGGCCGCCGCGACGGCGAGGTCCCGCAGCCGTACGACGTGGTAGTCGGTGCGGGCGCCGTCCGGCTGCTCCACGTCCAGCGAACGCAGCCGCACCCAGGGGGTGTCGTAGAGCGTGCGCTCGCCGTGAACGGTCCATCGCATGTCGTGCCTGCTCTCAGTGATTATCGGGTCGGACATCGGTGTGCCGCGGTCTCGGGCCCGCACTCCTGAGGCCACGGTGGACATGGGGGAGCCCCGGCGTCGCCGCCGGGGCTCCCCCATGTCCTTTCATCGAGGGCAGCCGTATCACCGCCCTGATGTTTGTGGCTCAACCGGTCTTGCGGGCCTGGGCCAGCCCGGCCGGGTCGATCGCGAACGGGAACGGCTCCTCGACCAGGGTGACGACGCCCGGAAGGGCGGTCGCGGTCTCCACGTAGCGGCCGTCTTCCAGGACACAGCAGATCAGCCGGGGCGCCGGGTCGAACTCCAGGCGCCAGTAGTGCGGGATCCCGGCCTCGGCGTACAGCAGGGGCTTGACCTTGCGGTCCATGGGCTTGTTGCCGGGGGAGACCAGCTCCACGACCAGCTGGACGGCCTCGGCATCGATGCTGACGCCGTCCTCGGCGGTGGCGCCGGCGTCGGCGACGACGATGTCAGGCACGACGAGTCCCGACGGGAGCGTCACGTTGATCGCTTCCAGCACCTCGACCGCGGCGCCGGCGGCCTCGGCGGCCGCGTCCAGTGCCACGTGGAGGCGGAAGCCGGCCCGCTGGTGGCGCAGGCCCGGAGCCGGGGACATCACGAGTGATTCCCCCAGAAGCTCGTAGCGACGGGTGCGGTCCTCTGGCAGGGCCAGGACGTCGGCGACGGTCCAGGGCCCGTGGTGCTGGGCAATGCTGGCAACGCTCATTCCCTTCACCTCCTCATCGCGCGGCACTGACAGTGTGGCGCGGCACGGCGGCCGGTGTCTCATCACAGACGGCGATCTCTGTACCGGTGCTTGCGCGGCGGAACCGGGTGCAGACCGGTCCCCTTGCGAGACGGTCCCCCCGAATCCATGAAAAGCGCTGGTCAGCGAACCCGCTGCGCCAGTGAGGGCGTCGCCATGTCGTGTCTGCGACTCTGGTGGAACTGCGCCGAGACCGTGATCGGCAACCGCAATAGCCGTCCCGCGTGAAGCGAGATCTCCATGTGGGGCCGGGCCGCCCGGGCCCGGCCCCACATCTACCGGGCCCGGCCCCACATGGAGGCGTGCTCACACGGCCATGCGCTCGTCCGTTTCGAACAGCCGCATCTCCTGCTTGTTCAGGATGAGCTGGACG